>CAUJHS010000031.1 GCA_963204915.1 Planctomycetota bacterium
GCCCGAGGGCTGTGGCTTTCCGGTGGCGCACGCGCTGGTGCTGATGCATGCAGGCGCGGGTTTTTTGCTGCAAGTCCTGGCCGCCCCGCTGCGCACGCACGACGCCTCGCAAGCCGCCCAGGTGCATCCGGAACTGCAAGCAGGCGACGTGCTGGTGGGCGACCGCGGCTTTTGCTCCTATGCCCATTTAGCCTTGCTTTTTCAGCGAAACGTGCAGGCGGCAGGGTGGCCGGAGTGAGTCGTACCAACGAGTCGGGGTGGCTGGCGGCGGAGTCTTCGACGCCCCAGCCGGGCCGGGTTCTTTCGCTGCGATGGCGCTCGCTGCCGTTGCTTGCTGGGGCGTCGCGATCGCTCCGCAACCAGCCGCCGCGCAGGGGCACTTTGAACCCCTTGTGGCGCCGGCGCCGAGCGGTCGGTAGAATTCAACCCTCTTCCCCGAGGGTGATCTTCGTGTCGCAATGTGCTGGGCCATTCCCGAACCAACTCGCCGCCGCAGGTGCTCGCGGCATGGGAGTTCGTGTTTCTCCTGGCCTGGGCTTTGGCTGACGGCCGCGCTGCTAGTCGCGGCGTGGCCGTAGACCTTCTTTCCCCAGTCGGCTCCCTCCATGCTCGCGCTAGCCTTGTAGGCGCCTGCGCCCGCAATGCGGGTGCTTGTCGCTGGCGGCGAAGCCTCAGTTCTCGACACGGTATTTCGAAAGGAACTTAGCGTGAACGGCGCGACGGGCATACAGAGCACGCGGTGGGTTTGGCTCGCCGCGGTTTTCGCGGTCTGCGGGTGCGGCGACGACGAATCCCAGCGAGAACTCGATTTCGCGGGGCAAGTAGTCGCGACCGCGCTCGACGCTTGGAAGCGCGGCGAGTCGGCGGATTCGCTCCTCTCGCACGAAACGCCGATTGAATTCCACGACGACGATTGGCAGCTCGCCGCGCGGTTAGTGGATTACACGATCGTGCAGGTTTACCGCGATACCGACGGCGGGCCGCGATGCGCGGTTACGCTGACGCTTCAGCGCGGCCAGGCGCCGCCCGAGCAGATTCAAGAGACGTACCAGGTGAACACGAATCCCAAGGTGGTTGTCGCCCGCGATCCCATGTCCTGAGAACCGCGCCACCCTGCGGAGAAAAGCTGACTCCCCCTCGTGCGACGCACGCGGAATGCTGCGAGGAGTTTCCCCTTCATCCTTCCTTTTCACAGATAGGAGAGCGAGATGCACCTTTCCGAACGACGCCGACCCGGCTTTACGCTCATCGAGTTGCTGGTGGTGATCGCGGTGATTGGCGTTTTGGTGGCGTTGTTGTTGCCCGCGGTTCAAGCCGCCCGAGATTCGGCCCGCCGCGCCCAGTCGAAGAACAACTTGAAGCAATTGGGAATCGCGATGCACATGGCCCACGACGCCCACCAGGTGACGCCGCCCATGTACGGTTCGAATCCGGCCAGCACGAACAGTCCGCCGCTGGGTACGGTGTTCTATCACCTGTTGCCCTTCCTGGAGCAGCCCGGCCTCCACGACCGGGGACCCGACGCTTCGCGGTCTTCCCGTTTGGAAGTTCTCCGGGCGCCTGCGGACCCTTCCTACGGACCAGGGACTTACAACCTGACCACCTCGGTCCCGCCGTGGGCCGATGCGAACCATTCGGAATGGGGACTAAGCAGCTACTCGGCCAACTGGCAGTTGTTCGGCGACGAGGGCGCTAACTTCGCCGACATCGGCGACGGGCTTTCGAACACCATCGCCTTCAACGAGAAGTACGCGGTGTCGTCGCGGCCGGTGGGCGATCCGCTCAACGGCGCCAACTTGTGGGGCTATGGCGTTTACCCGCCGTCGCGCCCGTACGATTACTCGGTGACGCTGCCGACGACGTCGCTTTACGTGACGGCCTTTTGGGCGCGGAGCGGGTTCGTCAATCGCGGCGGGCCGGTTCCCACAGCCTGGACGGGCGCCACCCCCTGGCTCTGCCGCTGCATGCTCCGGCCGGAGTTCAACATTCCGCCGACCAACGCGCATCCGCTCAAGTCGCAAAGCCTTTCGGCGGGCGTCATTCACATGGCCATGGCCGACGGCAGCGTGCGCAGCGCAACCGCTTCGGTCTCGGACCCGGCCTGGTCTGCCGGCGAAACCCCCTTCAATCAGGAAACGTTGCGCCCCGACGAGTAACCAACGCGCGACGGGTGAGTGAGACGCATCGCGCTGACGACACAAAGGGATGCCTGGCGGCGGAGCGGTACGCGACTCCCCAGCCGGGCCGGGTTCTTGCGCTGCGATGGCGCTCGCTGGGGCGTCGCGAACGCTCCGCCACCAGCCACCCCGCCCGCCGACGCGCCGGGCTTAGTAGTTTCCCTCCAAGGCTTCCTTCAAGATCGCCTTGTCCAACTCCGCCTCCGCCAACAGCTTCTTCAGCCGCTGATTCTCCTCTTGCAGTTCCTTCAGCCGCTTGGCTTCCTCCGCCTTCATCCCGCCATACTGGTTCCGCCAGCGATGGAACGTCGCCTCCGAAACCTCCAACGCCTGAAGCACCTGACCCAACTCTTTCCCTGCCGAAAGCATCCCATCCGCCTCGCGCAACTTGCGAATGATCTGCTCCGGATTGTGTCGTGTACGCTTCTTCATCGAGAGTCCTCCTGGCCATTTCGGCCTCTATGACTCTCATAGCTCATGGTTTAGCTTCGTGGGGGCAGGCCAGCGCCGCCAGTGAATATCATTAGCGGATCGTCAACGACACCGATCACAGCTGCGTCGTCGGCAACAAGAATTGCAGTACCACCCGCCGGGAAGGGTGAGGCCGATGCGAGGGCGAAAGCGAAAGGGAGGCTCGACGAAAGGCGATTTCCAGAGAAAAGACGAACCTCGGTGATTCCCCGGGAGCCGCGCGCTCAAGGGTGGCTTCGGCTTCAACGCTCGTCGCCAGATGGGGCAGCGCTCCCCTTCGATACTACCCACATGGGCAGGGCCAACGCCCAAGCTCGGATAGAAGAATGGAAAACCACCGACCCACCTCGTGACTCAAAACGAACTTTCATAGAAGCCACCCGCCGTGGACGGATGGGCAACCAACCTATCTAAAGTCCTTGACGAACTTCCAGTCAATTGTGTTGAGAGACGGAGGAATTTTGTGAACAATTGCTTCCAACTCGGAATTTAGATGATCGTTCATCGGAACCGCATCGCCAAACTCTAAACGCCTTAGTGCGTAAAACGCAAAACATCGCAAGTCGTTCGAGCAGGTCGGATCAGTCACGAGCTCCGCCAATGCTCGCTGTGCTGCTCTGTTCTTACTTCCCGACAGCAATTCGTTAATGATTATAACTGCCGAAAAACGAACATCACGATCAGACTCGCTTTCAATCAGGCCAATACATTTTTGGACAAAAAGTGGGTCAGAACCGAGACTCCAGATTCGATGACAAGCCTCTAGCGAGCAAAGGCGAATTCGCGCATCATCATGGTTAATTAAATCACAAGCTTGGTCTGCGGACGACAGTATCGCGTTCGCATGGGCGCCGGCGTTATGCGCGACCAGCAACCGCGTATTCTCGGAAAGCGATCTCCATATATCTTCGATATCATGTGTACTCATACTCGCCTTGCTCAACTACGACATACCAATCAGAATAGGGGCGAAAAACGAATTACGGCATTCCACCGAGGCCACGTATAACGTTTGCCATTCGCAGCATTTCATTATATATGGCGGTATTGGTGGGGTCAGCGGTGTAAGCCTTCTGCAAGCTTTTGTAATAAGTTATAGCCTGCGCACGAGTCAGAATAACTGGCGTGGCGGCGCATTGTGTCGCTGTGCCACCCCCAGCTGCTCCTCCTCCGAAAACTACGATCCCGCCCCCTCCACACGCGTAAACGCCAACAGCCCCCACAGACCCGACGATCGCCATGCCCCATCCTACCCATTTTTCTCAAGATTAAAGGGGACATTCTACTTTTTAAAAAGTTGAATGTCCCCTTTTTACCCATAACGTCAGCCAAGATCTTTGGCCGCGAAATAAAACCGGCGGTCGCGGGCGTCAGCCAAGTCCAACACTTCTGCGACTTGGCCTAACACGACGAGTTCCTTTTCCATTTGTTCTCGCGACCAGCCGAGCGGGTTCGCTCCGGCGTCGAGCCACTTCTGGTACAGTTCCATCGCCCCACGTACCGACTGCAACCCTTTGCCAGCCGGTCGCCACTTGGGACGGTCAAACGGCGCATACAAGAAGTCGACGAGCGGCGTGTATCCGGCGTCTACCATCCAGCAGGAGATCTCATCGCTGAGCAAGCAGGCAAACGCCTCGGGGTCAACGGCTTTGAGATGGTTCAGGCCAGGCACGGGTTCGTCAAGCATCACGAACGCTCGCTCACATCGAAAGTTGGCCATTTCACCTTCCGACGCCGAACAAAGACCAATCAGGATCAAGCTGCTCACAGTAAGCTAACTTGCAGCCCTCGCCACGCGAGACAACGACCTATAGCAAAGCCGCAATTGGCGGGCCTGTCAAGTTGAGCGATTCGTTAGCCCTGCACGTGTCATGATCCTCGGGGCCTACGATCCGGTGCAATTGATCCTAACTCGGGACGACACGAGACGGAGAACGATGCTGCATTATTGGCAAACGCGATGAAAGAGCCAATGCCAGTAATGAATTTCGCCACGACCTCACGTAAACGGTTCCAAATAAAGTAACCGTTACACACGAAGATTCCGTCGCGGATGGTCACGGCGAATTGCGGATTGGGGTGCGACCAATCTAGAAGAATGTGATAGTCGACATCTTCCGCCAAGTCTAAGTTCTCATTTTCTGATCTCAAAAGGGACGTTCTATTTTTTAAAAAGTAGAACGTCCTTTTTAATTTTCCAGTAGGGCCGGGTTCTTTCGCTGCGATTGCGTTCGCTGCCGTTGCTCGCTGGGGTGTCGCGATCACTCCGCCACCAGCCACCCCGCCGCCGACTCAATTGTGCATGGTAATGACAGTGAAGGTGGCGGTCTGCATCATTGCGACGGCAATCCAGGCGCAGATTCCTGCCCAATGCAGCCAGTCCGTATCGGCGCGGCGCCAGCAGTCGTGGGCTACGGCGAGGAACATTACCAGACCGCACAGCGCCATGGATGCGGCACATACTTGGCCCGAGCGCGTAAGCCACTCGCGATACCACACATCGTACAACCAGGCGTCCAAATGAGGAACGCCGACGGTGTAAAGGTGACGGAAAAGTGCAAGCAAGTATCCGCCGAAAAGACTCGCGCTACACAGAAACAGGAGACAGAAAAACAAACGCCAGAATCGAGAAAAGCGATCTCGCAGGAGCCGAAAAAACGCAAATGCAATGGCCGTCCCCAGGCCCCACACAATCGTTTGATGCATGAGACTGAGGCCATTTGCATCCCAACGCAAGGTGAACTGCCCCCAGAACGTTTGTGGTTTCCCGCAGTCGTTGCCGGCGTAAGAGAGCCACCACATCTGGTCGTGCGCAATCGCCACAGTGTTTGCCAGCACCGCAGCGAAACCAATGACCAGGAGCCAATGTCCCGGCAAGCGCGGTTCAAGGTAGCCATGACGATATCGACCATAGGCCATGACCGCGGCGCCTGAGACGAACGTACCCGCGGCGGCGCCCATCACGAATGTGTAAGCCACGCCGACTGGCGCAACCCATACCTGTAAGTCCGGTATCAGGGCTTGATACGCACGGATCCCAGCGGCAATTCCGGACGTCCACAGGAGCAGGTGCGCAACGCCCATCCGCAGGGGCTCACCTGCGCGGGCGGGTGGCAAGGGCAATACAAAATTCCTACCCAGGAGTGGCTGGCGGCGTATTGACGTTATCACGTCTTTTCCTGTCCGGCCGCGAATTGACGGAGCGCTTAGTCTCTCCATCTACGAAAGTTCTCCTACGATTCAGCATTGGCTTTCGTCAGATCGACGACCACGTTTTCAGCGACATCAATGACCGACCAACCCGTTTTCGAGCAGATCGAACGAAACAGTGGCAGAGGGTCTCCGTTTCCACGTACTTCGGCATTGATCCAGTCAATCGTCGGAGTGTCTAATGTGTAGAACTGGATTGACAGGTCATCACATTCAAAATCCGCTTCCAGCTTTGGTCGCGTCATGGCGTCGCGGACGGCCGGCGGCATCATTGCGAGCATTTCTTCGGGTGGCCTTGGTGGGCGCTGCAATTCGACACGCGGCGCCGCTCCAGCCAATACAGCGATCACATCTTCGCGCGTCCCAAGCGGTTTTCTGTTGTCAATTGTGCCGTTGATGATCGTGATTTCCCACGGCATGGCGAATTCTCTGAAGTGATAGCGTAAAAATCAAACCGAAGATTGAAGGGGCCGTTCTGCTTTCTAAAAATCAGAATGTCTCCTTTGACATCCCGTCTGACATGCTTCAACTTACGACTAAGTTCATGCCATTCTAAAATGTCCCCTTTAACCTCTCCCGATTTCAAACTCCATATCATGGGCCGTTGCGATTCACAGCTTGATTATCGGGCGTCGCCAATGGGCTTGTGGAGCGCATCGGTTCTTTGCGCAGCCTGAATTTTTCGAGTTCCTCGCGAGTGAATTTAAACGGCGAATAGGGTATAGGATCCACGGCATAGCTGTAAACCAAATGTTTTTTCCCGCCAAACCAACAATAAAATCTTCTTTCGGCTCCCGACAAGAACCGCATATCAACTTCTGTGTTGACAATTAAGAACGGAATAGGCACATGCGATTCTTCAACAGACCACTCAAACGATGTCCGTGGCAGTCTATTCCGCTCACAGCTCCGCGTGGCGCTCCAGGCAGCCAAGTAAAGACATGCGGCGGCGATCAGAACAAGGAATGTGCGCAGTGATATCTGAGTTGGAAGTTTGCATCGGTGCTTCCTGAGGCCTTGCGACATACGCGAACCATGCAAACGCTTTTGACCCGCTAACGGGGAGCTAAGCGGTCAGCCGCGCACGAGGCGCTTCTCCTCTGACAGGCAAGGGGATGCGATCGAAGGATTATACTCTGCACGAGCGACTGACGAGCGGCTGATCTGCTTGAGCGACTGGTTATGCCGCGCCCCGGACGATCCCGTGGGGCAGATTAGCTCCCCGTTATGCCCGTGCCGCCCCGGCCCTTCTCGTGCGCCGTTAACGCCGGAGAGGAGGGCCGAGCGCGCCATCGCCAGGATCGCCTGACCCGCTTAGCTCCTTCTGTGTCAATCGTGCGCCAGGAGGGAACGCTCGATCCTGTGGCGCGCTCGGACCGGGGGCGCCACTTCCCGACAAGCCAGCACACCAAACCCACGAGGGGCGGTCACGGGCATAACGTTCGCGTTAACCGGGCCGCGGTTAACGACGTTGACCTCAAGTTACCGCGCGACCCGCGGCTCCGGTTGAACGCGTTAGCGGATGAGTTCAGCCGCCGCTGCCGCGTTACCCTCGCGGTTTCCGCGGCCAGTCGTGCTCCGCTGCCCACTTTTCTGCCTCGCGGAAATTGGCGAAGTTTGGGTAGGCATGTTCGCGGAGATACAGTACGGTCGCGTAATGCCTGACTGAATCCTCATCCAAACATGCCATCATGCCGTTGTACGCATTCCAGACCATCACGTGAAACGCGCTTGGTTCATCATCGCGACTATTCGGGTCGTTGCGAATGAGAAACGGAAAGTTGTCCTCATCGGCCCCGATCAGCGCAGCCATGTCAACGCCTTCGTACTGTGCAGCGTACTTCTTTATCTCCTTGCGAGGAAGATCTTGGAAGGCATAGCTGACAAACTCGCGTTCCATTCCGTCCCTCGCACCGCTAACTATTTACTAGCTTGAAAAATTTCGGCCTTTTTGCGTGCCGGCGCAGCCTATTGCCGGTGTATTTCTGTGTATTACTCCGGAAGGGGCGGCCGTCTCCACGCTGGAGGCCCTTTTATGGATTCAAGTTACGACGATCAGAGGCAAGAAGCAAGCCGCGCAGAAAGCCCACAAAAAAATGAAATGGGCAAGAAGCGCATCGACCGCGTATGCGAAAAGCTCTGCGCTGGGCATGATTCGATTCGCACCGAAGAATCCTGTCTTCATCGGCTGGGGCGTTCCTCGATTTCTTTCCGCGCCGCGCGGGTGCTTCGTTCGGCGGCGCCTGGCGCCTTGCAGCGGCGAGGCGCAGTGGCCCGCGCCGACGTACCTTGGGAATGTCCCGTGCGGGCGGGGTTGATGGACTTTCCCTTTCTGTCGCCGTTCTGGCTGCGGACTTGGGCCGCGAGGGCGTGTGGGATATGTTGGAGCGAGGCGAATCGGCGTCCCGTTTCAACTCTCCGGAGCAATCGCGTTTATGAACGAACTCCAGCCGCGCGGCGAAAAGTTTGATGTGGTGCGCATCATCCTGGCCATTATTCTGCCCCCCTTGGGCGTGTTCTTTGAGGTGGGGCTGGGGCTGCACTTCTGGCTGAACATTTTGCTTACCCTGTGCGGCTACGTGCCGGGGTTGATTCACGCGATTTGGATCATTTTGCGAAGATGATCTACCGCCGGGGCGCCGTTTCCGGTACACTCCCGCCCCGCGGCATCCGGTCGCGGTGTTGCGCGTGCTCTGTCCATGCGGGGTTTTGAGGTTGCGTGCCACTGCTGGCTTGCCCAGCAGTAGCATCTCAATTCTCGACGTGGACAGACCACGCGAGGGTGGATTTTTCGATGTTTCTGGGCCAAGGAAGGCGCGGCTATGTCGTCAAAAATGTCATGTCTGACGGTGGCGGTCCTGGTGCGCGACGCTGCCGGACCTTTGGCCGAAACGCTCAAGTCGATCCGGGGCGTGGCCGACGAAATCGTGGTGCTGGACACCGGCTCGAACGACGCCTCGCGCGCCGTGGCCGAAGAATTTGACGCCGTCGTCCACACCCGGCCTTGGGATCACGACTTCGCCGCCGCGCGCAACGAGTGTTGGTCGCACTGTCACGGCCAATGGGTGCTGTGGCTGGATGCGGGCGAAACGCTTTCGCCGGAAGACGCCGCCGCACTTAAACAGTTCGTGGCGCGCGAATCGAACCTGACCACCGCCTACATGCTGCTGGTGGCCGCGGCCCCCGGTCCGAAAGATCTTTCGGGCGAGCAAGTGGGGCGCATTCGTTTGGCGCCGAATCATCCTGACTTGCACTTCACTGGCCGGGTGCGGGAATCTCTGGCGCCGGCGCTGGCCGAACTGGGTTTCACGATCGAGGGACTTCCCTACCGCATTCGCCGTAACGCCGTTGAGAACGATGAGCCGCGCCGCCGGCAACGCGCTGAACGCAACATTCAACTGGCGATTTACGAAATGAATGAAACGGGCCCTCAGCCGCGATTGCTTAATTGTTTGGCCGACGCCTATCAAACGCTGGGCGAACAACGCAAGGCCGAGGAACTGTACCGCAACGCCTTGAATGCTCAGCCCCAATTGGCCGAGCGGCTCGAAGCGTACTACGGATTGCTCGTGGCGCTGGAAGGGCGCGAAAACAGCCGCGCGATGCAAATTGGCGTATGCCTGGAAGCGCTCGACGAGTTCCCGCTGGACGCCCATTTGTTGTGCGCCATGGGGGGCTACCTGCAAGCCCACGGACACGCCGACCTGGCCATTCGCTCGCTCGAAACCGCCTGGCGGTACGGACAAATTCACCCCGAAGTGTGGCACCTGGGCGACATTCGCGAGATCGCCGCCATCAGCTTGAGCCGCTGCCAGGAAACGATCGGAAAGACGGACGACGCGCGCCGCACCCTGGACGAAGCGTTGGCCGAGCAGCCGAACTCGGTTCGCCTGCGCCGCCGGCGCGAGGAGTTAGGCGGCCCCGCGCCGGAATCGCTGCGTCAAGCGTCTTGATCGCTGGCCCGCGAAGTGAACCGCGCAGGACGTCGCGCGGGGTCATTCCGCCCGCATCGGAAGTTCCACAGGGCCTTCGGCCAGGGCGAGCAGTTCGTTGATCGTGCGCAGTTCGTTCAGCAGGGCCTGCCGATACGCTGTGTGATCGACCCACTGGCCATCAATCGAATAGCTCGGCTGCGACGCCAGCGCCGCAAGTTCCGCCAGCAAAGTCGTCTTACGATTCTCAAGGGCTTCAAGCTCAATCATAGGAGTGCGGGGTTTGAAGTCAGGTGTTCGAAGTCAGGTGTTCGAAGTCAGGGGTCAGGAGACAAGCATCAACGCGTCAATCGCAAGAGCCGGAGGCTCACAACCTCCGGCTGTTCGCTCAATTCACGGCTGCCTGGTTACTCGGTGCACTTGACCATGCGGCGCGGCTCCAGCACGGCCGCGGCGCCGCGCTCGCTTACTTTGAAACGAGCCACAATGTCGCGCGTGAAGTCCGCTTCGCTGTTATCGGGCGCGTGCATGACCGTGAGCGGCCAGTTCTCCATGTAAGCAAAGGCGCGTTGCGGCTCGCCCAGGAACCAGGTCGAGTCGCTATTGGTGGCTTGCTTCACATAAGGGCTGGTCAGAATGCGGTAATCGTCCAGCGGGCTGGCCGACATCGTACGAACCGTATCCGCCGTGGCGCTGTTATCGACATGCGCGACCGAGGTCGCCCGCACGATCCGCCGCGCCGTATGCTTCAGCGCCGAAGGGACGATAATCGTGTTGGGCAAGATCGCCACCGGTTCACCGGTGTTGGGGTCGGTCATGGCGTCGAATAACAATTCGGCCGCTTCGATGTTCGTCCAATCGACCAGTTCGTTCGAACTTTTCACGTTCACCCAGTCGCCCGAGTTAAGATACGTGCTGCTGGCTACGCCGTTGCGCTGGTAGGGGTTCTCCAATCCCAGCACCACATCGAGCACACGTTTCTCTTTGTTCACGCCAAGCCAGCGGGCCACCTCGGCGGCGCGCCGCAACACCAGCCCGGTGCGGTCAAAGAAAATCGCCTCTTTGGTCACGGGGACAATGAACCCGCGTTTGGCGGTCTCGGGCGTTTGAATGTACTCCTCGCTCAAGCCGGCCAGCGGATAGGGTTGTCCCTCGGCCACGGTTTCGGCCTGATCGCCCAGTCGGCCGATGCCGGGAATCTTCTCGCCGGAAAATTGCGTGGGAATCGTCTCGACCAAATGCGGCCACAAGAACGCCGGGTCACGGAAGGCGGCCAAGGCGTGGGAGTACACGATTTGCCCGGTGATGTTCGAAAAGGCCGCGGTATCGACCGCCCCGGCGGCTTCGACCAGGCTGGTTCCGCCGGACTGCCGCGGGTCGAGCAAGCGGACCAGTTCCGAACCCTCCTCGACCAGCGCTTCAAACAAGCCGCGCAGCGAGAACTCCTCGGCGTGCAAGTGTCCCTGCTGCACGCCTTCCAGCAAGTCTTCGCAAGTTCGCCGCGGGTCAAGCTGATAAAACCGTTTCAGTTGTCGATAATTCAAAGCACGCATGAAAAGACCTCAAGAGAAAAGAGTCAAACAACGCAGTCGTACAAAACAAACATTTCCTAACCGATGGTGCGAAGACCGGAGGCGGTTCGCCTCCGGCGAATGGCGCAGCGCGACCCGAGACGGTTGGCGCCGCATCAGACAAGACCTTTCGCGACGAGCCGCTTCACGTCGCCGTGCGCCTCAGCGAAGTTGGTAGCACGCGACGTAATCGACGTTGAGCGTTTCTTCGTCGCTGGCGTCGCCGTCTTTGACGCCCAGCACGACTTGCATTTCCGTGGCGCTACTGAAAGTGATGGCGTGTTTGGCGACGAGGGCATCGTCAATGAAAAACCGCACTTCGCCGAGGCTCGATGTGATCGGCTGGAACTCGATCGTCAAGCGCTGCGCCGTCGAACCGCCCGCCGTGACGCTGGTTTGCGTGGTGACTTGCGAGGCGCCGATCGACGACTCGCACCGCCACACCGTTTCGCCGTCCACTTTGTAAAACACGGCGCCAGAGTAACTCGCCTTGGGCCCGGCGCCGTCGTTTTGCAGCGCGTTGGCGGCCACGGCGTCCATCAGCCCAGCCATCACATTCGCCTGGTTCGTCGACGACTCGGTGAAATCGACCAACGCCTCAAAGTGCAACGGTTTGCCCGCCGCGAACTTGAACGACTCCTTGTTCGACTTGAGATAACAATCTTCGTTCCCGGCGGTGTCGACCGCCGAGCTAATGGCCGCCTTGCCGCCGGCTGCGTCCAGAATCGTGACCGCGCCGTCCACGGCGGTCACTTTCGTCCACAGGTCGCCGGTGACGAACTCATAGAAGTCCTCAAAGAAGCCATGCACGCGCCGGCCGATGTGATACTGATCAGGAAGCGAAAGCAGTTTGGTCATGAGATTTCAAAGGTTGAAGGCAGAAGTCAAAACACGAACCGGTTCGCCAGCGACGAACGATCGCCGGAAAGCGGACAACTCACAAAACCGAGAAGGACCGCACGATGCGGCTCACGCGCGTGCGGCGCCGCGCAACGACTTCGCGAACCCCGCGGCATCGGCGGGAAAGGCGCGCGGCCGTGCGGCGTCCCAGAACGGCTCGCTGCTGCGCGGGGCGAAGCTCGGTCGGCGCGAGGCGGTCGCCGCCAACCGGCCGAGCGCTTCGATGAGCGCTTGCCGCTGGAGTTCATCCGACACGCACGCCACCGCTTCGACCAACTCCGTGTCAAATGGCACGCCCAGCGATTCGAGCCTGCGCCGTGCTTCCTGCCGTTGGCGCGTCGTGTCGTCTTGGCGGTTTGGCGGCGCCTCTTCAAACAGACTGCGCGTCGTGGCGGGGTCGGCCACCAGATCGACGCTGCGCACGCGGACGATTTCTTCGACCACGGTTTGCCCCGCTTGCTGGGCGACGCGCCCTTCCGCGTTGTGCGAAAGTCCGAGCGCCTCGGGCATACGCTCGGCGGCTTCGGCGGTCATCTCGGCCAATGGATGAGACCGGAGGTAATGCAAATCGGCGAACAAACCTTCCTCGCGCACCGCCACGTTTTTCAGCACGCCAAAGCGCGCCGCGAGCGGCCGTTCGGCCTCAGGCCGTGTCGACGGCGGATGATCGACATTCACCCGCACGCCCTCATACAAGGCGACTGCCCGACGGACGGACTCGGGCGTATACCGCCGGCCATTGGCCGACGCATAGCCCAGCACCTTCACATCACGAATCACGCCCGCGTCACGGTCGACCCGCGCGCACGGCGACACCACAAATTCAAACAATGGAACAAGCATAAAGAAGAGGAGACAAGAGAGGAGGGAGAAAAGGAGGGAGTCAGAAATGAGGGGTCGAAAATCGCGGTGGGCCGCGAACGTGGACGTTGTTTTTCATTGGCATCGCCGAGGGGGTTTGGCCGTAGATCGGCGTTCGAGAAAATCGTGCTTAGGATTAGAATGTCTTGTTTCCTACTTGGCGGCGGGAACTTTCAAGGTCGTGGTCATGCAGTTCACACTTCGTACGCTGTTGCTGTTGGTGGTCCTGGTCGCTGGGGCGGCCGCCGTGTGCTTCGCCTTTCCCACATGGCTGGCCAACATGGCGACGTTGCCATTGCCGGTCGTTCTGCCAGGCGTATATGCCGCGGGGTTGATGTACGGTCCGAAGCCGACGCGGCCGTTCTACCTCGGAGCATTCAGCATCATCGTGATCAGCATTTTTTCCGAAGCGCCGCCGTACACCTTGGCGCACCTCTCGTTCGCCGACGGAATAGCGGGAATTTATCGGCAACTTGGCCAACCCCGCGAAGTGCATTCCTACATTCTGGTCGAAGGGTTTGAGATCGAACGCCACTTCTTTTACTTGCACGCGATCTTTCAAGTGATCAGCAGTTTTATCGCGGGCCTCGTTTGCCAACTGCTGTACAACGTGTTCTGGCGTGAAGCGAATGAACGTTCGCCCGAATCTTCACAACCCGCCTCGTAGTGCTTGGTCAAGTTGAAACAAAAGAATCGCGCCATCCGCCGCCACGCGCGTGTGCGGCTCTCGCGGAGGAACCGCGGGCTCGCGCCGAGCGGCTGATCTCCGACGAAGTGTTGATGACGCTCTTGCCGCAGGCGAACCGCGGTCGGCCACGGAATGATGCGTGTGAAGGTCTGGCTTGTTTATTCGTTTTCCCGTTTCATCGATTGATGCGCCGTTTCGCGATCAAAATCGAGGCCTTCTTTGGCGGCCCAGGTTTGGGGCGAAAGCAGTCCCGCATCGAACAGCAGTTGGTAGCGCCGCGTCTCTCCCAGTCGATCGCGGGCAGCCACCTCGGGTGGTTCGATGCATAGTTCAATCAAATCGCGCACCGTGGCGAAGTCGGCCGGGAAGCGCCCTGCGCGGGCCGCGTGCTCAATCACGTTCCATAGCATCCGCCGCCATCGCCGCGCATAGAATTGTTGCTCGGCCTGTGCGTTCTTCACAAAGGGAGCGCCCGCTTCCAAAATGCTGGCGCGGTTGTTGTTGCTCGCGTCGCCGGAAATCATGTGTTCGGGCAAGCACCAACGCACGCCGGCCATGCGCAGCACCGCTTGTTCAATGGCCAGAAAGTTCGGCGCATGGGCCGACCCCAGCGGACCGGGCTTGTATTGCAAGCCGCGGCTGATGTCGAGAATCGTGCCCGGCGCATAACGCTGCACGCGCCGCGTACGCGGCCCAGTCGGGCTCATCTCGGTCACGGTGCGCGACGCGAGCGTTTGCTGCATCGACTCGATTTGCCCTGGCGAGGCGCCCGGCGCATGTTCCCGCACGAAGGCAATGGCGGCTTGCACCGCGGCGCCTTGCCGCGTGTTGCGCAGCAGCCGTTCGGCGTCTTCCAGGTGATTCCGCACCGCGAAAAAGTCGGACACGCCGCGCTTTACGTTTCGATCGACGTTCAATTTGACATGCTCGACCAGGGCCGCGGGCAGGTAGTCCCAGTCGGTCCCGCGGCTGTTCCACACCACGTGATATCCGTGAACCGTTTGCACGTCGGCTTCGTCGGTATGCACGCCAAACGACCAACTCGACGGAGTCGCCACACCGAGCCATTCCTCCAAAGAGCGCGGGTCATGCGGCACGGTCACTTGCTCTGGTTCGATCACGCGGAGTTGCACGCGGCCGTTCGCGGCGGGGTAAAGCGCGAGAAAATACTCGCCGTCGCGCCGCGAACGGAGGAACACCTCGCGCTCCAGATCGCCGGGCCAGTCGTTGTGTTCGAGGAATTCGGCGATCACACGCTGCACCGCCGCGAGCAATTGGTTGGCAAGCGTGCCGGAGGGCGCCTCGTCGCGCAGCGCCGCCTTGTAGGAAAACCCAGAGCCGACGATGTAGTTCGTCAAATTCTTGAGCACGCCGATGGCCGCAGGACTGGTCTCGGCCAGCCATCGTCCGACATGGCGGATGGCCGCCAGATCGTTCTCATCGCGCACGATCGGCCGCTGCGCTCCGTCTTCCTTGCCGCCGAACAGCGCCAGCGACGGCGCGAGGCCGAACGCCGCATCGTCGATCCATTCCCACGGATCAACAACATCGCCCCAAGCTTCCGATAGCGTCGCGTGAGGAAGGGGAATTTGATCGTTCTCAGACATAGCATCACCATGTGAAAGAAGTGGAATCTTTGTATCAATAACCCTTGGCCAATCCGCCCGCGCGGGGTTTCTCACGCCACGACGCGCTCCTCCATCGGTTCGCTTCCGCTGGCGGTCAAGCGTTTCATGAGCCGCACCGCCATTTCCAAGGCGTCGGGTCCGTCGTCGTGGTCGCCCGCGGGGAAGGCGATAAGCTGATCGACCAGGAGCTTCGCCCCGGGCGAGTGGCGGCGAAAACGGAACTCGCCCCGCGCCAGGTGCGGCGTGAGGGTGGCCCGAATTCGCGTTTGCTTGTTGAGGTGGTTCGTCACGCACCACAGCGGCAGCGACAAGTTCATCGCTTGCGACCGCTCGGCGAACAAGTCGGCCAGCACTTCCTGGAATTGATTCGCCTCGACCCCGAAGGCGTCGGGGCGGAACTTGCGCGCCAGCAGCAGCCCGTCGTCGATGATCCGCCGCACGTCGCGCCGGGCCAGGTCGGCGTCGATCCACATCGTTCCGCGCACGTCCTGCACCAGCAACACAAAGGCCGAGTAATCGGCCCGGTCGCTGCGCCCCTTCGAAGGATCCAGCGCCATCACGCGCAGCCGCACGTCGCGTTCGTCGGGCCAATGGTCGAACCAGATCGACTCATCAAAGTACGCGCCGCTGAACTCGGCGCCGTCCAGGTCCAGGAACTGCGCCTCATACTCCTGCGCGAACGCGCGCGGGCCGAGCTGCCGTTTGGCTTCGAGCAACTCGCTGGCCGGAATAAGCGGGTTCTGGGCCGTCGGCAGGCGCCATGCTTGCCACGGTTCGGCGGCGTCGCGCACCAGTTCGTAAAACCAGTTTTTGCCGTTGGGTGTGGAAAGGAACAGGGCCCAGCCTTGCTTATCGGAGAGCGCCGGGCGCAGCACGTTCTTCCATAGGTCGGGAGGGATGAACGCCGCTTCGTCCAGCACGACGCCGTCCAGTCCTTCGCCGCGCAAATGATCGGGGGCGTCGGCCGAGTGAACTTCCACGCAGCCGCCGCCGGGCAGTTCGATGCGCCGCTCGGTTTCGTTCTTCGTGATCCAGCCGCCGCGGCAAGCCCGCTTCAAGTCGCGCCAGATTTTGGCGGCCACACCGTACGTGGGCGCGACCCACCACACCGTGCCGCCGTCCAAGGCGCCGCGCCGCAGGCCGCGCTGCGGCCCGTGCCCGCGCAACACCGCCAGCAACCCGACGGCGGTCTTGCCCCAGCGTCGTCCGCAGGCCGCGGCTTTATACCTCGCCGGCGAAAGGAGAATCGGCAGTTGATGCGGAAGCGGTTTGGGCAGCCAGATCGTGCGCGTCGTTGCCATACCAATGAATATCCTCGTCCAGGGTGAGCGTGTCAGAATGATCGGTTTCGTCGGCGGAGGCCGGCGCTTCGAGCCGCCACAGTCGTCGCAGGTCGGACAAGGCGCCCATGGCCTGGCTCAGGAACCGCGGGTCGCCGGCCTTCTTGGTGGTGGTCTTTTCCGCGCGGCGCCGGCCGGCGTCGCCTTCGGCGGCGGTCGAAACCTTGGTGGTTTCGTTGCCCTTCTTGCTTTCCTCCCAGGCGTCGAGCGCTTCGCGGAAAATCAGTTCGAGTTGTTCGGTTTGCAGCAGCCGCATGCGTTCGGGCGAGCTGAATCGCAGCGCCGCTTCTTGCTCGCCGCGCGCAATCGCCCGCTTGGCGGTTTGCGGCGAGGTTTTCAGTTCTTCGACAATGGCTTGGAGCGGCGCGCCGCGCAGGAAGAGCGCATAAATCGCCCGGTCCCGCTCCCGGCGCGCCGCCGGGGTGAGGCTTCGTGACATGAGAAAAGAGGAAGTGAGGAGGAGACGAGGGAAGGGAAGTTCAGTAGGCCAGCGCTTCGTCAATCGTCGGAGGGAAAGCCATGTTTTGGCGTCGACACGGCACGCGTTGGTCAGTCGCGCGTTTTCACGCGGGGCGCAATCGAGTTGAAAGCCAGGAACAAATTGGGAAATCGTTTTTGCAGGTTGTCTTTGCCTTGGCTTGTCACCGCGGTTCCGTCCAAGTCGAGCGCCGACAAGCAAGGCAGTATGTGCAGGTGCGGCAAACCGGCGTCGGTAATGTTCGTGTTCTCCAAAGTGAGTGAGGAAAGGTTCGTCAACGGCGCCAGCCGCTTCAAGTCGTCATCGGTAATCGGCAGGCCGGTCAGGTCCAGGTCGTTCAGTTGCGCAAACGGTTCAAGGTGGCGCAGTCCTGCCCCGGTGACTTGCGTGTATCCCAGCGATAGCGATTGAAGATTCGTCAGCGGCGCCAAATGCGTCAGACTTTCGTCGTCCAGGGGATTTCCCCATAAGTCAAGTTCGGTCAACTTTATCAGGCGGCTCAAGCCCGCGACGCCCGCCTTGTTGACCCGGCAGTTAGGAAGCCGCACCGACAGCAAGTCGCCGCGGGCCGAGAACGCTTGAAAACCATGGCCTTGGACGGGCGCGCCCGACACCTCCAAGAAGTACATCCGTCGTAGTCCGCTCAGTTGCCGCAAGCCGTCGTCGGTGATGCGAGTTCGGGAAAGGATCAAAATCTCAAGGTTGGTCAATTCGGCGAGGGATGTCACGCCGGAATCGTCGATCTTCGGCGAGCCCAGCAGCAGCGAACGAAGTTGTGGGTTGTTCCGCAAGTACGTTAACCCCTGGTCGCTCACGTGGGTGGTTTGAATGTCGAGGGTGTCCAGTTTGTGGCGCCGCACGAGCCGCGCCAGGCTGGCGTCATCCAGGTTGGTTCCGCTCAGATCAAGGTTTTGCAGGTTATCCAGGCGCGCCAGGTTGCGCACCAAATCGGAGGGAAGATCTTGCCTTTCCAGCTTGATGTTGTTGACGCGGCGAAACCACGTCCAGCGGCTCGCGGCCTCATCGGAATGCGGCCACCAAAAAGGCGGCGCGTAAACCTCCCAGCCGCTTCCGCCCGCCATTTCCACTTGCTGCAGGACCTTTTGCTCGAACCGAAATTGGCGATGCACGCTGGCGGTAAACGCGCACACCACGGCGAACACGGTCATCAGGATCAACAAGGTTCGCACGCTGAAACGCCCCCACGCCGACCGTGATGGTTTCGGCTCGCGAGCGGTTCGATGTTCGGACATAACGTTTCTCCGTCCCGCAAAGGCCAAGCCGCGTCGAAGCCCACGGCGTGCATCTTGCGCCAAACGCAAGTTATCAGGATCGTTCCCAGTTCGCATCGGCACGGGAGAATTCTGAACAAGCTCGATGCGTCGGCATAAAGAACCCTGAAGGGGTTCGACTCCACAGCCCTGGGTGCTGCGCGACCTTGGGTTGGGGAATGGTTCGCTTTCAGCGTACCGGAGCTATTGCGCTTTAGGCGAATTCTGTTTAACGCGTTGTTTTCGTGGCGTTCTGAACCAGGTGATCTTGCGCGACGCCTTGTGACGACGCGGCTTGCCGCATGATAACTCATGGCTCCTTCCTATATTCAAACGATGCTACGCAGCGGCCGGCGGAGGTTTTTAGTTCGCGGCCGTTGACGAGGCGGCGGCGAGGGCGGCGGTTGCGGTAAACATTCGTCGTGCGCCACTCTGGAGCGCGTTGCAAATAGGCGAGCATGGCGGGATGGCTCGTGGTGATGCGCACCGTGTGGCCCAAACCGGCATGATGCGCCGCCACGGTATTGAGCAATCGGGCGCCAAGGCCGACGCCTTGATACTCGGGCCGCACCACAATCCGGCTGATGCGGCGAACGCCCCGCGCGCCGAACAACCCCGACACCGCGCAAAACGCCACGGGTCGCCCCTCTGCGGCGGCCGTGTCAGGTGGATCGCCCTTCGCGTGGAAGTCCGCCGGCGCATTCTCATCCCACAACGCGGCGTAGCACACGCTCGCGGCCGGAAGGGCGTGGTTCAAATAATGATGTCGGGCAAACTGCGGCCATAATTCGGGAGCGCAACGGACGACGCGCACGCGGATTTCCGGTCGCCGAAGCCGCCTCCGGTGCAGCCGGCCGTCCGCCAGATCGACATGCCAATCGACTTCGAGCCAATCGAGCACGTCGTAATGGCATGTGACCGCCACGAACCGCGCCGGAACGCGGCCCGTGCGAATCGCCTTGGCCACCGCCGCCGAGCCGATGCGCGCCACGGTGCGATCGACCACCGAAGTGAACTCATCGAACACGATGAGTTGCGAACCGCCGATCGCGCTGGCCAGTGCCTGGGCCAGGTTGCAGCGGAACTTCTCGCCGTTGGAAAGCACGCGGTAGGGTTTGATCCACGTCGGCGGGCTGCTCAGGCCGACGGCGGTGAGCAGGTGCGTGATTTGTTTGATCGACAAGTCGCCAAAGCCGTCGATCACCGCCTGATCTTCCGGCCAGGCGCCGGGCCGCCAGAGCGCATCGCCAAAGGTGTGCCGAGCCAGGGTGGTTTTGCCGCTTCCGCTCGGCCCGACAATCGCCCCCACGGTCCAATCTTCCTCGAGGCCGGGAAACTCGGCGGTGAATGTCTCGCGCGAGTTTTCGCGCACCGGCAGATCGAACATTCCCGCAACTTGCTGCACCCGGAATGAATCCTGCACGGGACATTCCACGAACGTAGAAAGGGTAGGCATATCACGTCGAAAGAAAAGAGAAGAGACAAAGGAAGTGACGCAACCATCACGGGTCGCCGCCCGCGGCGCGTGACGGCGCAAAGTCCAACAAAAGCACCAACGGAAACGCAACGTGACGACGCGGCGTCAAACTCCCGCGACCGTTGGTCGTTGGTCGCTGGTCGCCAGCGGTGGCTGAAGCGTTTGAAAGGCGTGTTAAGGAACGGCGCGTGGGGCTTTTCGCCCGCTACATTGCCAGCACTCGGCAGCGGTAACCTTCGCCGGTGAGACGGTCATACAGCGCGTGCTGCGCGGATTCATCCGGGCAGTGAACCACCACTTGCCACGTTTCGGGAATCGCCGGCTCGGGCGCGTTTTCACGAGCGGTCGGCGGCGCCGCACCGGCTTCTTCGGCCAGGTCGGCCAACATCGCGGTCAGGGCGGGATTTGCGGTTTGAAACTCTTGAAAAAGTTCTTCCAACTTTTCGGCGTCGGCCTCCGCCAGCGCGGCCAGCGGGTCGAGCGAAGCCAAAAGCTTGGCCGCTTCTGCTTCGGTCACGTCGAGCACCAGAACCGGCACGTGCAGATCGGGCGTGGTTTCGGCTCGCAGGTGGCCATCGATCAATTGCAGCCGACCATCTGGTAGTTCACGAGCCAACAAGGCGTCGGCGAAGCCGACCTCGGCCAGAATCGCCCGTAGTGCATCTTGCTGGCGGCGTGGATGCACGCGCCAGTTGAGCGGATGCGGAATCAAGTCGGCGGCGCGCACACGGCGCAATTCGACAATGCGATCACGAATGAACATAGAAGACAGGAAAGAGAAGAGGAGAAAAGGAGGGCAATCGCCCGAGGCAAGCCGCCGCGGGACGTGGGGCGAACCAGGCTGCCATACCCCAAGACCGTTCGCCTCAGGGCATTCGCAACTCAGGGTATTCCAACGAACTGGGGAAAATGGTGTTGTGGCGCCGCGTTGCGTTCACCACTCACCAACCGGGTTGGCGTTCGTACAGCAAGCCGGTGCGGTACTCTTGCGGGAAGCGGTCGCGTTCAAGACGCTCCACATCGTACTGGGTCCAGGTTTCGCGGAACGAAGTCGCTCGGACTTCGCGCATCAAGCCGCTATCGTGAAACAACATGACGTAATCGCCGCGCTGAAAATCGCGCATCGGTCGCTGATCGCTGGACTTCAACAATCGCCACGCGCGCACTTGATATTCCCCGCGCGCCGCTTGCCAATCGTAAAACACGGCTTGCACCAACACAGGGTTTCCCTGCAAATCGTACACATGATTGACTTCGACCAGGTCCACACAGTCGCAAGCCACGTCATTCGTGGGAAGCACGGTAAACAGGGCAAGAGCAACAGCAGTCCACATAGCACGCGCAAAAGGTTTGAAGGAAAGGTCGTTCGTCAGATCGAAATTCGTAGATGCAAACAGTGGGCCATTCGTAGGCGGGATGGCGGCGGGCCGCGCATATGGTGCGTAGCGCATTGCGCCGCACCACGTTACAGCGCACAAACAAAAGGACGGCTCCGTGGCGCTTTTTCCGAAAACGCCGGAGGCGCGGCCGCACCACCTGCGGAGAAAACGGGCGCCCTCAGCGCTCGGTTGCCTCAAGCGTAAGCAACTCTTGCAGCACTTGGTGCGATTCCGGCGGAAGCAGCGGTTCGGCCGGCGGCATCTCGCCGCGCAGCACACGTCGTTGCGCCGCCGTGATTTGCGCCGCGGAGAGACTCCGGCTTCCGTCGAGCCACAAGGCTCCTTCCGCCGCAGCGCCGCTGTGGCATGCCGCGCAGCGCTGCACGACGTTGGCGAAACTACCTGCGGCCTTGGACGCTGCCGCGTCGCCGGTGGGAAAGACCGCGGCGGAAGGCGCATCTGGTCGCAAGTTTCCCAATGGCTCGTACGCGGGATCGCGCCGTTTCTCGGCTTCCAATAGCGCCTCGATGCGGACCGGCGCACCGACAAAGAAAAAGAACTGCGGCGCCGGCGCATAGAATTTCGCCGGCGCCCCGTATTTCGAAAAGGCCGGACTGACAACGCGCCCATACCCGCCCGCACAGGCCGAGGCCGCGCCGCCCAAGACCAACCCGACCACGATTATCAAGCGAGCCAACGACTTGTTGTTCATGCTGTTCATTTCAACCACTCCAAGAAAGAAGATCACGATCCAACCAAAAGCAAACCGAAAGCGCCGGCGCGGGCGAGCGCCTGAACTTCCACCAAGCGGCTTTGCCCATCAGGCGGGAGTCACATAACAGCGGTAGCGCGAACCCAGGCATTGCAGTTCGACCAGCTCGACGTCATAAGCGTTGGCCGCGGCGTCGATGATTCGGTCGCCTACTTGCGGCGTTTGTCCGCCCAGCGTTGTTTTCCAAAGCTGGAACTTGCTGGCCGTGTTCGACAACCCCAGGTTGGCGATTTCGTCATCGTCGGCTGCACGCCACAGCGCTTTCACGCCGCTGGCGATCGGCGTTCCGGGCGGACGCTGCAACGCCACGTCTTGCACGCCGTCCAGGAACAAGTAGTCGGAAGAAAGATCAAGCGTCATGAGAACTCAGGAGGCGAGTGTTCGGAGACCACACCACACGCAGCGCGAACCGACGGCGGCGAACTACCGCCGTTGAGCCGCTTGCAGACAAGTTTTTCTTCGCCGAGATCTCACAACTTTCGCCACGCTCTCAAGGCGATGTACGCCTCGGCGAAGGCGCCTTCCCAGACGCTGCGGGGCATGGGCCGGTCATGGGCCAAGGCGCTGAGTCGGGCGCCCAGCGCGCCGGTGCGGGCCGAAGCCAACGCGAGGGCGCGGCGCAACTCGTCTGGCGCGGCGCCCAGCTCCCGCGCGGCTTGTTCAAGCGACACATCGCGGTCGTACCAGTCGAGGCATTGTTTCAACTCGGCGGCGTTTTGCTCGGGCGGCTGACCCGTGATGAACTGCACCGCGGCGGCGTAGTCTTCCCGATTGCGTCGCACCTCTTTTTCCACATCGGCCAGATGGAACCGTTCGAGCGCCTCTTGCGTCGAACGGTCGGCGTACAGATCGACGCCTGTGGCAATCGTCGCGCGGAGTTCGTTCACTTTAGGTCCCTTAATTCCGGCCACGTGGCATTGCATGCAACTGCCGCAGGTGCGAATTTCCGGCGTGCCGCGGAAGCGCGTTTGATCGGCGACAATGTCGGCCGGCGCGCGATCTTGTCGCACGCCCTGCCCGTTAGCCAACAGATACGCTTGCAGCGTTCCGCGCGTTCCAGTTTGCGACCATTTGGGAATGCCCACAATCCACTCTTCGGCCTGATGCTGAAACTGACCGTCGGGGCGCTCCAGCGGATCGGCCGCTGCGTCGATGCGGGCCGAATCGCGCGTGCCCCAGGCGTAGCCGCGGTTGACCGTAGGGCGGTTCTCGATCCAGCGAATCTTGGCCAACGCGACGCCGCTTTGCCCTTCGATCAGGCCGATGCGGAAGTCCGTGTCAGACGACACGCCCCAGAACTTCAGGAAGTCGTCGCGCGTGGCGGGAATGTTCTGCCCGCCGTACAGCAAACGGTAATAACTATCGGCCGCGAAGGCGTCGGTCAGTTCGACGAGGAGCCAATCGGCCCGGACAATCAAGGGCAGTTCGGTGTGCGGCGCATAAGGATAGCGCGCCAACACCCGCCGCCAGTCGCGCCAATCCCATTCCAGGGCGCGTAAATCGATGCGGTATAAATCGCCATTCTCAACCCGCGCGGGAAGGTGCGGCTCCAGGACCACGGCGCGACTGGCCGAGGCGACTACGAAGGCCGCCGTCCGGGCCAGCGCGGGCCGCAGCGACGGTGGCGCCGCCGACGTGGACAGGTAGTAATAGTAGCCCCATTCGGCCGGGGCGAACCGCCCCCGATCGGCGCGCGCCACGGCCGCCTCGGAAGCAGCTGTGTCGGAAGAAGCGGCCGCCAATAGGGAAAGCATCAGGAGGGCAGGAGTCATGGTTGAGGAATTGCTTAGAAAATGTTTACGAATTTTTCAACTCGACCGGAAGCAGTTCGCCTCCGGTTCATGGACGGTTGGGACGGCGCGTTGCTAGCGCGAGTCTTGGGCGAGTACGGCTTCCCAGGCGTAGCGACGTCCATTGATGTCGAGCGTGATCACGTGCCGAGCAACCGGCGGCCTGGGCGGCGGTTCGGGCGATGACGCGAGCGGCGGACCGTACCGGCGAACCGCTTCGTGAATGTCTGCGGCCTGAGGACGGCGAACCGCGGGATTGTACGCCGGCGCCATCAGCGCGCCTTCCCGCAAGTGCGGTATGCCCAACACATGGCCAATTTCATGGGCCGCCACCCGCAGCAAGTCGATTTCGTGCCGTGCGGGATTCTCGGCAATCACCCACGTTTCTTGCGTGTCGTACTTTTGCTGTAGCTGCCGCACCGGGCCGCAAGGAAGTTCGCTCCAGGCGAGCGTTCCGCCGGACCGATCAATTCCGCCGGCGCCAATCACGACGTGCGCGGTGCGGGCGTTGGCGGTGTAGCGCGGCTGCACGCCGCATACCTGAGCCCACAGTTCCCACGCCTGGTGGAAAACGTCTTTCTGGTCCTGGTCGGCAAGGTGCGGCAATCGGCCCGCCAAGGTCCACGAGATTTCCGAGTGCGGCCAGCGGCACAGTCGGTCGGTCTCCTCCAGTCGTTCGACCACGCCGCAAAAGTGCGAATGCGGGTCGAGCAGCGCGCGGCGGGTTTGCGGCCCGGCCCAGCCGTCGGCCGTCAAGCCATGATCGGCTTGAAACGCACGAACCGCTCGCGAAAGCGCCTCCGTGTCAGATGACGCGGACCGCAAATAACCCGCAGCGCAAAGACCATCGGCCAGTTGTTGACGAGGAATCACATGCATAACAAAGCAAGGGAGAAATCGAAGGGAAATGAAGAACAGCGAAATCCGACGATAACGGCCGAACGGGATTCCCGCCTTGAGGCGGTCTTGGCTTCGTCGGCCATGTGGCCATTCAGCACGGCGGGACAAACTGGCCGCGGCGCAGGACACTCCCGCCCAGGGTTGAACCCGGTTTGGGCGCCGCTTGCCGCAACTCGCTTCCCGCGGGGAAGCGGTTCAACGCTTGCAGGGCGCGGCGTTTATTTGCCGGTGATGGCGCGCACGAGCTGCAAGATCTCCAGAATGCGGGGCAAATACGCCAAGAGCTTCGACCAGTCGATGCGGCGACCGGCCAGCGCCGCGGCGATCGGAGCCGAAGGGTGCGTTTCGACCGCCAGTGCGCCGGGCGGCTGGAGCAGCTTGCCGCCAATCCAAGCCCGCAGTAGGGGATCGTCGCGCAGGGCTTCGAGAACTTCGACCAGTTCGTCATCGACGCGCGTGAGCGTCTTGCGCGACAGAAGCCGAGCCAACTCCAGCGCGAGATCCAACACCGTTTGCAGTTGCATAAACAACGTCCTGAAACAAAAAGAAGAGAAGCAAAAAACGACGAGAAACCAACCGAGAAGCAACCAGGCAGGCAGGGCGGCCGCGCAGAGCAACGGTCGCAGGGGGCAGGCGGTAGAGGCAGCGTTTAGCGGCCGTCTTCGTTGAAAAACCGCAGCGAAATTTCCACCGGCAACAGCGATTGGTCGCGGGTGGCTTGGGCCACGCGGGTATACGCTTCGAACCCGAACAGGTCGAGCAGGGAATCAAGGTGCAGGCATCCCAGCACGCACACGCTTTGCGGCGCCACATCGGGTTGGATCATGTCGACGCCGGCGCCGGTAGCGATCAACACCACTTCGTCATCGAAAAAGTCGCGCCACAACAAGACGCGCGTTGCATAAGCCATCGCACACCAGGGGTAAGAGGGAACCAAGCAGGCCGCTCCCACGCATGAGAACGTCGCGGGGAAAGGCCGCGTCCAAGGCCAAGCAGGGCCGGACGAGAAGAACACGACTGCACACACGCTTATTATACTGAACAAATGTTCATTTTCAAGAGTTCGTCACGTTCTCCCTCTTGATTGGCGATATATTCTGACATAGACTTAGTCTTGAGGTCGTTCTCGTAGTCTTGAATTGGTCACAACTTACGGCGACAGGAGTTGTTGCAAATGGCCGCAAAGAAAATTAAAAAGAAAATTCTGGGTGAGTCGGGTGAAGGGGACGGACGCCGCTCGAACAAGCCGCGCAAAGCGACCCGCAGCCCCGACGACGTACGCGGCTACCTCCAACGCATCGACCAGATTCGCGGCACCCTGGCGGCCCAAATCGAAGCGATGGAAAAGCTCGGCATCGATGAAATCCAAATCGACGGCGTCAATAAAGTCACCCGCGGCTTGGACCTGGTCGCCCACTTCGCTCTCATCCTGGAGCACGAAATCAAGAAGGCCCAATTGACCAGTTGGGACGAATAGCGAAGCCCGTGCGTGTAACCCCGGACCGCATTCGAGTTGCATTCCGCCGCTGATGAACAAACTTCCGTCCCGCTCAAACTATCTGTTGGGCGATGTCATCACGACTTGAACGCCTGGGGTGTGGGAAACCGATGACTCCAGGCCACCACGCGCTATCGAAAACGAGCCGCTAATCGCTCCGGCGCCCCTGACCGTTTGGAAACTCGCCGAAACGTCCTTATGCGCGCGTTAATCTTTTGAGACGCCACGCGGCGCACGTTACAAAACGCCATTCTCTTCCCGTCGAATGGGCAGCGCGGGCATGGCATTTCTGCTGCGATAGGCGACGACGCCTGGCCCATTAGACCCGAGTCGTATCTTGCTGTCGCATTCTGGTTGAGCGCGTCGTCTGATACTTAGAGTGTACTTCATCGGGGTGTGATGACTACTTCAGTGTGGTCCACTCGCTCCGCGAGTGGTTTCCGGCACTCGCGGAGCGAGTGCACCACATTGGGGGCGTCACACCGGCGTCAAACGCGCGCCAGCCCGTTCGTTAGTATGATCTCCAATCGAACCACCCTAAAGAGTGATTACAGTTGTTTACACGAAAATTATTGACACTAACGTTTAGGGTGACTAACCTCGAATCACAGTGGGAAAAATTCCCCCATTCGGAACTTTATTTTTTGGAGCAGGAGAAGAGTCATGAAAGCGACAGTGGTTGCGTCCACGCTTGTGGCCGCCGTTTGCCTGGCCGCTACCGCAAGTGGCGCGGTGGTATTCAATGGCATGGGTGAGAATCAGACCGCCCAACATGGGTATTACTACATCATTTCGGGAGGCAAATTCCAACCCGGTCAGACCGTTAACGGCGACAATGCCAGCGGCGGCACAATGCGTTACTTGGTCGACGATCCGGCCTGGGGTCCCTACCCGCTCGGAACGTGGCAGAAAGATGACTGGTTTACCCAGAACTCCGGTTTCGCCCTGACCTTAAAGAACGGCGGCAGCACCGTTTACGACAACAACGGGCTTGAAGACGGCACTCACGGCGGCTTTTACGAAGCCGCGACGAATCCGAATCTTGCAGGCCTCTACCGCGGTTACTCCATGTCGAACAATTTCGACTGGATTTATGCCGGATATGTTGAGATTCAGAGCGAAACAACGTTCGATACGCTAATTGGCTATTTTGACGGAAACGGTGGCGCGGCCGACCCCGTGCCATTCAATCCCCTCAGTTCCTACATTCAATACCGGATGAACCTCTGGTCGAACGTCGCTATGGATTTGCTGCCCGTGAATACCGGAGGCTTCTTTGGCAATGTCTTCACGAGTGACACCACGTCGGGCACATTCGCCGCCAGCTACACGGGTGTTGATCGCGTCCTTCCCGACAATTCAACTGATCCCATTTGGCGGCTGACCTATACACTCGACATGCCAATTACCCTCCAGCCGGGGGTGTACTGGTTCAGCCATGACGCGGCACTTGCCGACGTGCCGGAACCAGGCGCTTTCCTGCAATTGCTCAGCTTGGGGGCGATTTTTGGAGGCGGTTACGGTTTCCGCCGGTTCCGATGGACCAAAAGCTAGAACGACGCCCATTGGAGTACTCAAGCGAGAAATGAAACTCCGGTCTACCCGCGGATGATCGCATCCCTTGCAAGGGATGCGACGATCCCGCGGGCGGACCTATTCTTGGAGCCGTCCCTTTCCGACCGGGCATCATCGGCTTGCGATTATTCCTCGCTCATCAATACGGCGTAGCGGCGGGTGTTTTCGAAGTGCGAGAGAATGATTTTGATCGACGTGACCAGCGGCACGGCCAGCACCATGCCTGCCGCGCCCCACAAAAAGCCAAACAGGGCGATCGAGAACAGCAAAATCAGCGGGCTGACGTTGAGCTGTCTTCCCAGGAAGCGAATTTCCACGTAATCAATCCAGAACAGCCGGTTCGCCAGCAGCAGCAGCGTCAAGAATGTCGCCGCCCACGGATTGAACTGCAAATACGCCAGCACAATGGGCGGAATCAAGGCCGCCACGCTTCCTAAGTACGTGATGTAATTGGCCAGGAACATCACCACCGCCCAAAGAAACCAAAAGTCCAGGCGGAAGAAAAAGCATAAGGCCCCGGTCGACACGGCCAGCCCCAGATTGATGTACGTTTTGAGCGCCACGTACCGTTCAATACTTTGCGTAATGCTCCGCCCGACGCTCAAATAATGGCCCACTTCTTCTTGCGGAAACCCGCGCTGAATGCGCCGCGGTAGCCGCGACGCCTCGATGAACATGAACACCAGGTAAAACAGGGCCATGAGCGCCCCTTCCAAAAACCCGAAGGCGGTGCCGAAGGCGTATTCGACCAAATCTTGCCAAGGGATATTGATCAGCTCGGAAAGCGTCGCTGGCTCCTCAACTAGCGGCGGAGGGTCTTGCGCCAGAACCTCCCGCAACTTGTCAGCGCTTTCGATTTCACTTTCCACTTCGGTGGAGACGGGCGTTTCCTCGCCTTCGACCGGCGGTCCATACACGCGCACTTGGGGCGGTTCTGTTCCCGTTGCGCCCTCCTCCATTCCCGGCTCTTGCCCCCCGACGCCGGACGCCTGCCCTTTCTCTTCCGCGGGGGGCCGCTCCGTGCCAGTCATGCGGTAATAGGACTCGATCACGGTGATCGCCTTCTGGCGGTAGGCGGGAATTCGTTCCTCAAATTCCCGCACATTGCTGTAAATCACTTGGACCAGAATCACCACCACCAGCGTGGAAACCAGCACGAAAAAGGAAACGATGACCCAGGGGGGCGCCTTGCCCCGCTCCAGGTAATTGACCGCCGGCTTCATCAAGAAAAACAGGAAGATGGCGGCGAACAGCGGCGTGAGCAAATGTTTGAGCATGGCCAGAGCCGCCCCCGCCACGCACACGGCGATCACCACCAGACACGCGGTGCGCACCAAATTGCCCAGCAGCATCGGCCGGGGGGCTCCGCGCCATCGAGTCAATTCATCTACCATCGGCCGCCTAAACCCAAAGAGACCGCCAACCCACCACCACCAGCGGCAGTGTCGTGGCCCGCCCCAAAAAAAGCAATCGCCCTCGTCCCAACCTGACCAAAATTGGCGTACGTGGCGTCACCGCATGTTTTGCCCTGGGCGCAATAGTGGTCGACGTTATTGGGCGTGACGCCCATAAACTAACCGTGATTATCATAAAAACGATAAGATAACTAGCAAATGTAGTGCCGTCATTGACATTATCCTCACCATTGCTAAAATTCACAACCGTGGGTGGGGGACGGGAGCTTCTCTCCCTTTCTTTACGATGTCGTCGACCAACACCCGCACTTAGCCTTCCGAGGCCCAACGGTCGGAAGTAAATAAAGGTTGAACTGCGATACCAATCCAGGCGCGAACCAACGCAAGTTCACCCAATAGTCTCCTCGTCATTTTTCGTACACTTCTTGTCGTTTGTTGTCGGCACGGTTCTCTCGATCGCTGCAGGTTGTGATTCCTCACGCAAACACCACGCAAGGAGATCCATGTCATGAGATGGCTTTGTATCGCAATGTTGGCGGGCGTTTATTGTGTCGCGTTGTCGCAACCGCTTGAAGCAAGCATCATCACCATACCACCTGACACGATGGCTCCCATTGTTCCGGCGGGACCGTTTGGCGCCAATCCCACCCTGGATAATCCAGCCATTGGGCAAGTCGTCACCGTCCCTACCGGCGACGACCTGCTGGTCTCCTATTCGCTTTCGCTGACATCGTTTTTTCCTGGAACCGTCTTTGCCTTCGAGAGCAGGGTCTATGAATGGAATCCGATGACGTTGACCGCGGGACCGCGCGTTTTTACTAGTGCGGTACAGACAGTCACCTCCCCAGGAGCCTTCACTTTCACACCCGGAATTGCGGTTGATTCCGGCGAGCAATACCTCTTTGCGGTTGTAGGCTTGGCCGGAACCAATGGCTTTATGGCGGCGAATAACGACGACCCCTACAGTGGACCTGTTAACACCGCCTTGGTTTTGGGCACAACGCTCAACCCGGATACGGGCGCATGGACCATCCTGCGCGGCGTCGACTTGGTAGGTACCTTTGAGTTCGCTAATTCCACCCAAGTGCCTGAGCCTTCCACGTTCACCCTGATGAGCCTGAGCGCCGTTGGATTCGGCGGCGCTGCCCTGCGACGCGTGCAGAAGGGGAGGACCAGCAGCGTGTAAATACGAAGACATATCACTTTTTGACAAAGTAGAATGTCCCCATAGGCATAGGGGAGTATAAAAGGGAGTATAAAAGGTGTCAGGAGCATTTAACGGATTGCAAAACCCAAGCGTTGAGTGAAATAATGCATGGAGCACGATGCATTTCTAGAACCAGAAAATTCCCCTGATCGTTTTGTTTGGCGGCGCATACCACAATGAAAAACGACCATCGCTCACGCTCTCGCGCCGGGGGTTTCGTAGCGATAGCGATGTTAACCATGGCGAGCTTGACCTTTGTGGGTATCGTGGTAATCGTGGCGTGGCTGTTTGAGCCTGCCGAGGGCGCGACCGCAGGAATTGCCGTGGCCGTAATGCTTGGCCTCGGTCTGGCGATTTTGCTGGCCCTTAGAGCTTACGCTTGGTCGATCAAGGGTAAGGTTCTTTATGATTGCGGCGGCCGCGATGCAAAGAAGAAATATCTTTGGGCGGCGGGAATTTGGCTACTCGTTGGACTGGCCGTTGGCGGGCTTGGCGTCGCGTTCCGCCTACCGTTTTTTGCCATTGCTGTTCCAGCGTTTGGCGCAACGCAGGCGGTGCTCCATACGATCATGGCGCATGATCGGCTTCTGGTCTGTGAGGGAGGCATCTTATGTTACGGCTCATTCTTTATCTGGAATAATGTGCTCGCGCACCGAATGGAGGGTGACGGTAATTTGATTTTGCAAGTTCGGGGAGGGAACCAGTTTGGGCCCATGCGTTGTAGCATACCCGCAGATGAAATCCCGGCGTTGGCGGCGTTGCTGAATGAAAGAATCGGAAAAGAAAATATAAAAGGTGAAGAACAGAACGGGAGTATAAATGGTGCCAGGCGCGTTTAATGGAATGCAAAACTCAAACTTTGAAGGAAATAATGCGCGAGGCATAATGCTTTGCTAGAACCAGACTATGCTTCTGGCGGTTTTGTTTCGGGGCCTTGGTTTGGGTGAACCATGGTTGATTTCTTGGACGATGAAGAGCTGTTGCCGTCGAGAATCTATTTGATCGATCAAACGGCGCGGCTGGTCGAGGAATGGGAAAAGGCGTTTGCGGTTTTCCCTGAGGTCGAAGTCCGGGCGGGCGACTATTTCCAGCAGCCGGCCGACGCGATGGTCAGCCCGGCGAACAGTTTTGGAATTATGGATGGCGGACTCGATCTTGCCATTCGCGATCAACTGGGGCATGTCGTTCAGACACGCCTGCAACGAATCCTGGTCGAGCGGTATCACGGCGAGTTACCGGTGGGGTCGGCCGAGGTGGTCGAAACGAACGACCCGCGCTGGAAGTTCCTGGTGGCGGCTCCCACGATGCGCATCCCCGAGTCGGTCGCCACGTCGATCAACGCGTATCTCGCGTTTCGGGCCGTGCTGGTGGCGATCGAAAACTACCACAAGACGCTCGGCCGCCGCGCGATCGACTCGCTGGTGTGTTGCGGGTTGGGCACTGGCGTGGGCGGCATGAGCGCGGCGCGCTGCGCAACGCAAATGCTCATCGCTTACAAGGCCATGCTGGGCCCGCCGATCATCGGCAGATTCGAATCCATTCACGAACTTCACCGCGCCTTACGCAACGCGTAAGCCCTCGTCCCACCCTCGCACCGCAAAACCAAGGCGTCAGGCGCCTGGCTCGGTTGGCAATGAAAGCCAGCAGCAAATGAAGGAGGCACGAGCGCGTCTTCGCCGCATGAGCGACGTCCATCGCTTAAAAAGTAAGCATCGGCGAATATAACATCAAGCGATTCGGTACTTCTGACCTCTATCGCCCAGGTTTTCGATGTATGCCGAGTTTAGCCGCTCGTGCGGTAGAATCATCGTAGGGCTCGGTCTAACAAACACGGAGAGGATTGCCATGAACAGACGCATTTCCCTGGCCGCCTATACCTTCATTGCAGCTGGCGTCGTTGCCGCGTTCGCGTACGGTTTCAACTCTCCTGCCTCCGTTTGAGTTTCACCGTGAAGGGGCGGCGAGTCCCGACGACGCAGCCAAAAGCCTGTTTCAGTCTTGCGCCACGGAATCTCCTAAGGACTTCGTACGGCATCTGCTCATCGGGGTGTGTGACGGACCGATCGACACGCTTCAGAAGTTCGCAGAGTGCATGCACACAACGCGATTTCTAGCCGGTGACGAATCTTTTACCTTTTACAACTTACCCAAGGGGATCAACGCGAGGAAACCTCTTCGCGTTCTCGCAAGCGCTCCCTTCGACAAGGAGGACAAACAGGTTGCCGCACTGCAGTTCCAAATGATGAGCACGTACTACGGCGAACAGTTCCTTAGTGTTGACGTAGCAGCGGACGGTTACGATGGCCGTGAGTACCGAACGCGGATTGTTGTGGCGCAGGTAGACGGCCGCTGGTACGCGATGCCGCGATGCCGCAGTGCGAAAAGCTTTTATGTAGTCGCCGACGCAATGCAGCTTGTACCGCCCGACGCGTAGGAAGCCCACTAGTTATCGCTTGCCCAAGAGCCGCCCCTCAGCTTTAGAAAAGGGGTCAGGAGCATATCTCTCTCGGGAACGTGAACCGTAAAGCTGTGATAATTCGTAAAACCAGCAAATTAACCATCGTCCCATCTATGCTCCTGACCCCTTTGTTTTAAGGCGTTTTTATATTGTTTTAAGGCGTGTTGCCTTTGAGCAGGTAGACTTCCAGGTCGATGACTCGCGTGTCGGCGAAGCGGGCGACTATGGCGTAGCGGCCGGGTCCATAGCCGGTGGGAAGCAGCACCGCGTTGGCTTGCGTCGCGGCGTCGAGCACCACTTCTCCGAACTCTTGGCGTTCGATGCGCTGGCGCAGGAGTTCGCCGCGCAGAGCTTCCGGTCGCTGACTCCACAGGTCGCGATCCAGAATGGCCAGGACGCCCGAGTTCACTTCCACCCGGCCGAGGTTGCGAATCTTCTTCCTCCCGTACGTCAAATTCGGTTCCAAGGGGACGCAGTTCACGAAGATGCTTCCGACCAGCGTCGATCCGTCTTCCAGAGTCCAAACTTTCGGGTCGACCGCGACCGCGGGTTCGAGGATGCCCGGAACTTCCACACCGTGGTTCCCGGTCGGATCAACCAAGATCAACGTTCCCGACGGCACGGCCACCGACGCCGCGCGGTAGTTCCGCCGAACCGGCATGCCGTAGTTCTTGGCCAGCCACTGGGCCGACGCATCCGACTTCCATGGCTCGGGCGAAATGGGTTTCAACTCCGGAGAGGTGGGTTCGTGCTCCTCTGCCAGGGAGCGTCATCTCAGGAAGCGAAGGCAAGCACCGAAGCGCGCCATGGCTGGGTGAGGTCGTTGCTTGGCCTGAGCGACGGTTATCCAAGCGTCACGATCAGGCCCTGTCCGTTGCGCGCGGCGACTTCCACAACTTGCTTTAGTTGCTGGAAGTAGCCCAGGTACTCTTCTTGCAATTCTTCCTCGGGCTCATCCCAGATGCCAGGATAGATTTCGTTCTGCTCCATCGCGACGGGATCAAACCGGGCCCACAGCTCGTCATCCGACAGTTGAGAGAGCGCTTGGTGAATTTGCGCGGTTTCCTCGGGAGTAAACCAGCGGGCGGGCGCTTCGTCGTCGCTGCCAAGTAGTTCGCCGCCAGCCAGCAGGAACGCCAGCGGACCATGTCCTTCCCAAACGTCGCCCGTGAGCAGGTAATGCAGTCCATGCCAGGCTTTTTCGAGCGAAACGCTGCTTCCCGTGCTGGTCAGGGTTTGCAAGAGCGCTGTTTGGGCGTGCGGCCCTGCGGCCCATCGCTGGTGATCGCCCACCGCCACCGCCGACACTTCGCAATACATGCCCATACCGGGTGCTCCCAAGTAAGGAAAGGTCTCCCGAAAGCGCAGACTCTCAAGTCTAGCATGCAAATGGGGGCGGCGGGTGGAGGGCGGCGGAGCGAAACGACGCCCCAGCCGGCGCGGTCGAGAAAATGTATTGCTGCGAGGGAAATCAACCTTGCTCACGGCGTCGAAGACTCCGCCTTCAGTCGCCACTTGGCTAGTCTTTTGTGTTACCTTGCCCTGTGCGGGAAACTTCTTTCATTGGTGCGGAATCGCAAGACGCGAATAGATTGTGCACGCAAACGCCAACGCCGAACGAAACGGTATTCCATGACGCTTCATGTTGAACCTGTGGCGCGGGTTGAGATGTTGATTCGACGCCCCGTGGCGGAAGTGTATCGAGCTTTTGTCGATCCGGCCGTGACAAGCCGGTTCTGGTTCACGCGCGGCAGCGACGTGCTCTCGCCCGGCGCCGTGGTCACTTGGTATTGGGACATGTACGGCGTGTCGGCGCAGGTCACGGTCAAGGCGTTGGAGCCGAACCGGCGCATTCGGATCGAGTGGCCGACTCCGGTGGAGTGGGTGTTCACCGAGCGAACTGGGGACGCCACGCTCGTCGTCATTACAGCGTCGGGCTTTTCCGGCGACGATGACGCGAAAGTGGCGCAAGCGCTCGACTCGATGGGCGGCTTCAGTCTCGCGATCGCCGGTTGCAAGGCGTACCTGGAGCACGGCGTGGAACTGAACCTCGTGGCCGATCACGCCCCCGACGCCCACGTGAAAACGTCTTGAATGCTTGCAGGCCGGCGCTGGCAGGACTCATGGCAACCGCGTGTAGGGGATGGTGAGTGCGCTTCACTCGGGCTTGTGCGGCTTGGTGAGTTGTTCGCGCAGGGTCTCGACTTGCTTGTTACGCTTCGCGTGCGGGGCGAGGGGGGCGTATTCCTCATCAGTCAGGCGGCGCCCTAAGATTTGTTCGATGGCGAAGAGGCCGAACATGCGGTTCACGGCGTTGGGGTCGTTCAGCAGGTCGAGCAGTTCGGGAGCTTCGTGAAGCTCCTGCGTCGAACGCGCGTAGGCGTCGGAGGCAATCAGGCGGCCCACGGGTTGTCGGTGGTGCAGCCAGGCTTGGCCCACGGGTTGGTCCAGGTTGGCGCCGTACTCCGCAGCCCAGTTGCGATCGGGACGAATCGACACGCCCCAACCCTTTTGAAGTTCATCCAACGTCCATTGAATCGAGCGATCCAGATGACACAGGTTGCAGGCGTTGGGGCCAGCGTGCCGGAGCATCGACTCTTGCGTGGGCGATGAAATCTGATGCGTGCGAACGACCGAGTCCAATCCCTGCACGATGCGCGGCATGTGACAATCAAGGCAAGTGACGCTTTCGGCGGCGTGCCGCGTGTGTTTGGCTCGCTCGGCAGGGTCTTCGAGTGTTGGATGACACCGCACGCAGGTTTGAACCATGTGCGCCTCCGAGGCAAGCCCGCCTTGCGGTCCCGCTACGTGCGGGTTGTGGCAGTCGGTGCATTTGATCAAGTTGTTGCATGCGCCCGACTGGAGGTCGAACGCCTCGCGCGAGTTCCACGTGGCTGCTCCGTTGGGATAGAGCGTGACGTTGGCGCAGTGGCATTGCGAGCAGATGGCGTTGACCACGTGCGCGGGGGGCGCGCCGTCGTGGGGGTTTTCCGCAAGGCCGGTCACGGTCAGTTGCGGGCTGCTGGGGTAGTAGCGCGTTTTGGCGCCGGTCTCTACATGTTCGCGTCCGCCGAAGTGGCAGCTTTCGCAACTGATGCCCAACGTCACGAGTTTGTCGGGAGTCAAGGCGCCCCACCGCGCCACTGACTGCTCCCCTTCCGGAAAGCGAAAGTCTTCCGGGTGGAACCCCATGCCGTGCCCAAAGTGAACACGATGTTGATACGCATAGGTATTGTGGCAGTACAGGCAGTTCAGTTCCCATTTGATGTCGCGCTGCGAGGCGCTGAGCTCGTGGAACTTCGCGGCGCCGTCGGTCGGCTCGGGGTCGTAGGCGCTGTCGAAGTAGCTGACCGGCGTCCAAAGCTGGCGATCGAGCCAGTAGCCGAAGGGAAGCTTCCCCTCGATGCGGTATACCTGGTCGTTCTCCGGTTCGGGGCCAACCGTTTGCAGGCCGATGTACATTTGCGTGAAACGCGAGCCGACGGTTCGCGTCACCCGGTACTGGCGCGAGAGTTGGTCGTTCTCGTAGAACGACATCAGGAATTGGCCGTCGCGCTGGTCGAACACCACGCGGCCGTCGCCGTACTCGACGGTCTTCGCGGCAAAATCGCCAAGCACGGTTTCGTCGGTCGCGTTGAGGTTCATCTTGCTGTGGGCGTGCCCGCGCCAGGTTTCAAAATACTCAGCGTGGCACTTGGCGCAGGTTTCCGGCCCCACGTAGTCTTCCGGATGAATGTTGCTGTAGCGACGAGCGGCGTCGGCCACATTGGCCGGGTTGCCGCGCATGAACTGATCGACGGCCAGCCACGTTAACGCGGTGGCCGCGCCCGCAATCATCACCAGCGCCAACAGTTTTCTCATGGGAATGCCCCTGGCCGAAACGGGTGCTCCGTCGTAAGCCGTTCCTCGTCAATCTTGCGCCCAGCGAACAACATCGCTTCCCCAGCGGCGGGCGGCGCGGCAAGTGAAGGACTTAGTTTACCGCAATTGGAACTTGTCGGCCGTACCGGGGAAAGAAAGACGGCGTCCCAGCAAGAACCCCGGCCGGGGGGCAAGGTTTCGAATGTCTTCGCCCCGCACCGTGAGTTTTAACACCACAGCGAGTTTCGCAAAGAGAGGATCTGGCAAAGCCGCGTGAGCAGTTGTGGCGTTTCTGCTGCATAATGGGCGGGTTGAGCCACTTCAGAAACACTTGCGAGGGCCATAGACATGTTCGCCATCGAACCAGGACGGACGGAGGACGCGGAGGTTGTCGCGGCGATGATTGCCGAGACCGACCGCGACTTGTTCACCTTTTGCGGGGGCGGCGATCTGAGTGTTTGGGTCGAACTGACCGAGTGGGAGTGGCGTGCAGCGCGCGGCATTTATAGCCATACGCTGAGCCACGTGGCGCGGCGGAATGGCGAGATTCTCGGGCTGTTGATCAGTTATTCCGGGCGGCAAATCGAGCATACCGACTGGTCGTTCGGCTCCTCGCGCGCTCATATGGCCGAGGAGCGGTGGTCGCGCATCGCGGCGACGTATTCCCAGGCCGCGTTCTTGTTCCCCGCCATTCCGAAAGACGTCTACTATGTGCAGAACCTCGTGACGCATCCTTCCGTGCGCGGCAGCGGCTTAAGCGTGGGCCGGCGGCTCATGGAGCACGCTTTCCAACTGGGCCGCGCCGCCGGCTGCCCCAGCCTCCACCTGGATGTGGACAGTTCGACTCCCGCGGTCGACTTCTACCAGCACCTGGGTTTTCAGGTCCTCGTCAAAACCGAAGTTCCCGGCATTCCCGGCGTTCACACCCACTACCGCATGGTGTGCGAGTTATAGCGCGAGCGAGCGAATTCTATTGCCCCAGCATACATCCATGCCTTATCATCCTTTCATCGGCTCAAGGGTGAGCCGCTCTTCTCTCATCCGCCCTTCAACAGGAGGAACACCATGTGGTCAGGACTTCTGACGTTCGTCACGATTGCTTTCGCAGCCGCTGATGACAGCGATCTGCGGATCTCGGCGCCGGCGAACCCCGTCAGCTTGGCGCATGCGCGCAGCTTTGGCTTCGACCCAACGGGGCGCCAACTGATTGGCGTCACGCAGAGCGGCGAACTGCTCGCCTGGAAAGACAATGCCGAGAATCCCGTCGTCACGATGCTGCGCGAGAAAGTCGGCGACGACTTCCGGCAAAGTCCCGCGAGTGTGGTTCTCACGAATGGCGGTCGAGACGTTGCGGTGTTCTATTTTTCGGGAAAGCCCGAAGTGTGGACCCTTGGCGGCGGCGCAAAAACCAAGGAGCTTGAGAGCGACCGAGGCGGCTTTAAACGCGCATATTCGTCTCCCGATGGCGAACTGGTCGCTGCCCTATCCTCCATCGGCGAAGGCGAGACCAGCGCCATCGTGTTTTGGAGAACACACGATTGGGCGATCGCAGGCGCAATTGAAACTCCTGAAAGGATCAACGATTTTTGCTTCACGGCCGATGGCGAGCAAGTGCTGGCGTGTGCTGGTCATCCCACGGATCAAAAACACCTCGGCTTCACCGGTATTGTGAGTTGGAATCTTGCGTCAAAGGAAGAAACCGGCCGAGTCGAATACGGCAGCGGTTTTCCGATACGCATTGCGGCTTCCGCCGATGGGCGTTGGGTGGCCACAGGCGGCGGCGATGCGGTTCCCGTTGGTCGCCGCGGTGGGCGCAGCCTGAGCGGCCACTTGCGCGTTTTCGACTGGACTCGCAAGCCGTTCCTTGCTGAACTGTACACGCTTCCCTCCGATTACGTTCGCTCGGTGCAATTTAGCCCGGACTCCAAGTTTCTCTATAGCGGGGCGTACTCCGTTTCCTCGGAAGGCGGACAGCCCCGCGCGGAAGTGCGAGCCTTCCGTATCAGCGATTGGGGTGCCGCATGGTCGACGAAACTGGGCCATGGCAATCCGCGTGAACTGAGCGTATCGCCAAACGGTCAGGATATTCTCGTCACCGACGACGATGCGCTGCGAATTGTCGACGCTAAGGACGGTACGATCCGCGGCGCGAAACTGAAGTTCGGAATGGTCATGCAAAATCAGGATCCGAAGTAGTCCGAGTAACTTTCGTCACCATTCCCGCGCGGCAAGCGGCGAAGTGTTCGATGCGCGAGCGTCATAAGCATGGAAGTTTGACGCACAGAGGAAGACCATGCCAGCGGCGGTTCACGTACCACACCGCCGCTTGGCGCATGGCGGTTGAGAATGGCCGTGCAGCGCTCCTACTTAGGCGGTACGTGGACAGCGATACTCTTGACAATGTTATGCATCAATGCATAACATTGCATAACGACGGCGATCCGAGCGCCGACTTTCAAGACCAGGAGTATCCAGCCATGAACCCTCCGAGCGATAACCCCTCCTACAGTCGGACGACCATTACCGTACCGCGTCAACTCAAGCGGCGCATGAAGGCCGTGCGCGATGCGGTGAACTGGTCGGCGGTGGCGTGCGAGGCGTTCGCCGCCAAACTCGCCGAGTTAGCCAAGCAAGAGGAGTGCACAAGCACGCAAGACGTGGTCGAGCGGTTGCGAAAGCTCAAGAGTGCGGACACCGAGAATGCGTCGTACCGCGAGGGCGCCGCCCAAGGACGACGCTGGGCCATGAACACCGCCACGCCCGATCAGCTCGAACGGCTCGACGCCTTCCGCAACGAAATGTCGAGCGCCGACTGGAAATGTCGGTTGGAAACCAAGGAGGGTTGTCGCGAATTGATCCGGCGAATTGATCCCTCGACCGCGCCGGGAGCCGCAGGCGGTCGCGGCAGGGAAAGGGCGTTCTGGAGAGATCTGTTTGACCCGCGCAGCATGGCGGATATTCCCTCGTTCTTTCGCGGATTTGCCGAAGGCGCGATTGCGGTGTGGCGCGACGTTCGCGATCAACTGTAAGTCGCAAGCCGCCTTGCGTTCGTTTCAAGGGGTTACGACGGCCGTAATCGTCCTAACTTTTTGCGTTGGTCATAGTCGGGCCAGCCCCATTGGCCGCCGAATTCTTCGATCACGAAAAACGCCTTGGGCGCCAGGGGGAGCGATGCGAACACGCCTTCGTCGCGCGCGGCGAGCATGAGGTCGCGCAGGGTTTCGCCAAACAGGGCGGCCACGCTTTCGTTGTCGTCCGAGTCGTCAAGAACGCGCGTAGCGCCCTCGGGCAGCGTGACGGCAACCGTCCCACCGTCGCACAACGTCTCGAAGGCGGCGCACCACTTGGGAAACGGCAACACGTTGACCTCATTCTCCAGGTGCAACGTCCATTGCCCGTCGTGGTCGGCCTTCGGGCGGGTGTCGAACACCAGCGCCACGTAGCCGGATTGCTCGACGTAGTAACCAAGCGTGATCAGCGCAATCGGGTCTGCGTCGTCCCCCGGGCCCAGGTTCTCATACACCGGGTAATCGTGAATGCGTTTTTCCAGGAAGCGGCGGATCTTCCGCACGTCTTTTTGCAAGTCAAGTTTCATGCGTTAATTGTTGATGATCGTGAGAATACAGGCCGCCCGGAATTGCGCGACGCCGCGAGATGTTCTCGCGTCGCCCTCCTGACCGACTGGCGAAGATCCATTCCCGAACCATTCTGACGACCGAACCGAGCCGATTCAACTTGACGCTCATCGGCCGCATCCGTCGTTGATAAGAATCCAGCATGTAACGGCGGCATTGCACCCTTTCGGGCGAGCGAACTCGCCCCTAGGATGTGCGGCGTTCGTGAATCTGGCCTGACCACCGGGTGATGAACCGCAGGACGACGCCCGAGACCCCGCCGACAAGCGTCGATGCGGTCGTGATGACCACGACGCCGATGGCGTTCAACTCGGCATCGACGGAGTATTGTGCCTGAATTGGGTGACGTCGCAAGAACGACGTCCCGGGGGATTCCAACACACATTCCAGCGCCCAAGAAGTTGCGGCGACCAACGAAGCCAGCCCCGCGCCGGCGAAAAGTACGGCGTAGCCCGCGCCGCGCATCGCCAGCAGCGCGGCGACCATCGAAGCGACAACCAGCGGAGCAACTGCGATAAGACGTTCGTCTTCGACCGCAATGCTCCAAGATCGCAGCGAGCAGAACACCGCGACCACGGCCAGGGCCAGGAACGCCTCGCGGAGCGTGAAGCGAGTGAGGCGTTGCGGCGTTGTGTTCTGAAAAGCCATGAGATGGGAATTCGATTCGCCACAGCGGTGGCCAGGTCGCGCCGTGGTGCGAGTTCGCGACGTCGCGTGCTGGCCCCCACGACGGGGGAACTCTTTTGCGTGGCGCTGCATCATAACCTACGGTTGAGAGCAGCGTATTGGTAGCGGTGTTTTTTGAGGGAAGTTGACCGCATGACGACCGCATCACTCCACCGGCGAGGGTTCACGCTGGTTGAATTGCTGGTGGTGATCGCCGTGATTGGCGTACTGGCGGCGTTATTGTTGCCGGCGGTTCAAGCCGCGCGTGAAGCAGCCCGGCGGATGACTTGCTCGAACCATCTCAAGCAGGTCGCATTGGCGTTTCATTTGTATCACGACACGCATCGCACGTTTCCCTACGGCGGCGACTTTGGCCCAGTCCAAACGAGCAGTGCAGACTTTGGCGCCTTTCATAACTACACCTGGGCGTATCATTTGCTGCCGTATCTGGAACAGCAAGCGGTATACGACCTGGGCGGCGCCGACTTCAACCGGTTTCGACAAAGTGTGGTCGAGGTTTACCTTTGCCCCAGCCGGCGCGACGTGCGCGTTTACCGAGGCGGCGGCAAGTCGGACTATGCCGCCTCCAGCGGGGCTACGGGCCTGGACGGCGCCGTCCAGCAAAGCCGGCGCGGCGTGGTGGGCCTGAACGCGATTCGCGACGGAGCCTCACAAACGTTGTTGGCGGCCGAATCGCGCTTGCATCAGGCGTTCTTGGATCGCCATCAGGCCGGGTACGATATGGACAACGAGGATATGTTCACCAACGGTTGGGAAGACGATAACACCCGACGTGCGCAAGAAGCGCCCGAACCCGACCTGCGGCGCGAGTTCGAACTGGGCAGTTTGTGCGACTTCCAATTCGGCGGGCCCCACCCCGGCGTGAGCATGTCGGCCTTGTGCGACGGTTCGGTGCGCGGCGTGTCGTTTAACGTCTCGGTCGCTGTCTACCAAGCGCTGGGCGGCCGCCACGACGGCCAGCCGCTCGATCTCGGCGATTTGTAATCCGTCGTCCGGCGCGCAAGTTAGGCGCGAGACCAGCGCGCGGGTTATTCGGCGTAGGCGCTGCGGGCCAGTCCTTGGAAGAAATGGCGAGCATTGACGCCCAGGGTGCGTGTCCGATAGCCGCCCTCTTGAATCACTAAGGTGGGCAGGCGCAAGGTGCCAATCATCTGGCCGTTCTGCTCGAAGTCTTTCGCGCGGAGCAGCCACGTTCCCGTGGGGTCGCCTTTGGCGGGGTCTAACCCCAGGGCAACGATGAGGAACGCCGGGCGAAATTCGCGAACGGCGTCCAGCGCCTTCGCCAGCGTTTCGCGGTATTGCGGACCGTCTTGAACCTCGGGCAAAGGATAGTTGTGGTTGAAGCCTTCTCCGGGGCCGGCCCCGCGTTCGTCGGCAAAACCGGTGAAGTACGGATAGGCGAAGTCGGGGTCGCCGTGAATCGATACGGTCAGTACGTCAGACCGTTCGTAAAAGATCTCTTGTTGCCCGTTGCCGTGGTGGTAGTCGACATCGAGAATCGCCACGGTTCCGTACCGCGTGAGGTAATGCGCCGCGACCGCCGCATTGTTGAAATAGCAAAACCCGCCAAAGGTGCGGCGCTCGGCGTGATGCCCCGGCGGGCGAACTAAGGCGTAGGCCAGCCGCCGTCCGGACAGAATTTCATCGGCGGCGGTCAAGGCGCAATCGACGGCGCGCTTGGCGGCGGGAAACGCATTGGCGTTGATGGGCGTGAAAGTGTCGATGCAGTAATATCCTGCCAGCACCGAGAGTTCGCGCGGCGGGCGAGCGGCGTTGCGAATGGGAAAAACATACGGATATACCGACTTGCCCCGCGGCGCGTTCTCACAGGCGCGTTGCAGATAGTCGACAAAATTCGCGTCGTGCACCGCGGTAATGTGCTCCATGCCGTACTCCTTGACGGCAAGCGGCTCGACCAGGCCTGCGGCTGAAAGTTCGCTGCGAATGACGCTGATGCGCACGGGCGACTCGACGTAACCCCGCTCATGAATGTGGTGAATGTCGTGCTTGTCGTTCACCGACATGGCGATGGCTTCAACCGGGCGCGGCGCGGCCAGTTGGTGCGGCGCCGGCGCCTTGACGTACCGAAACTCGCGGAGCCGCACGGGGTCGTCGCGAAACGACGCCACCACCGCTTCGACATACTCAGGCGGACAGAGATACGAGTACTTTTGCTCCAGCACCGCACGAACCACCTGCCGGACAAAGTCAACTCGCAGCGGCTGTGGGCGGTCGAGATCGTCATACACCAGGAACGGCATCCCTCCGCCTCCCATGCCAGGAACGGGCGTTTGATACGCCGTGCCGACAATGGGTCGAGCGCCGTATTGTTCGTAGAACCGCAACCGCGCGGCGCTTTGCTTCCGCAGGGCGGGGTCCTTCGGTTCGCCGTTCTCGTCGGGCGGCGTTTCAAAGAACAACCCGCGAGCGCCCAGGCGAACCGCTTCGCTGCGCACTTGCTCGTACAGCGCGGCGCCCACGCCGCGGCCCTTGAGCATTTTTCCCGCGGCCAGGTAATCGAGAAAACAGAAGCCCACCACCGGATCATGCAGCACGATGGCGAACCCTAGCACGCGTCCGCGCCCGTTTTCGGCCACATACAACATGGCGCGAAACTGCTGCTGAAAGGGATTTCGCAGCCGCTCGGTCAGACTGTCGATGTCGCGCAGCCCGGCGCCGGGGAACTGATCGGTGAAGATTTGCCGCACTTCACGAATCGCCGTTTGATTGACCGGAAGAATATCGTCGTACACGCGGCGAATGCGAAACATGAATCACGCCGACTGCTTCGGCTCCCAGAACCATCGATCAAGGGCTTTGACGCGCATCGCTATTATACGGCCCAAGCGCGCAGCGCGGGTCCGCGTCGCGTCGACGTTTAATGGGCCTTCCGATGGCAAGCAATCCCGCTGGCGTGTGTTACAACAGGGTGACGACCTCGCCTTCGACGATTCCCTGATCGAGCGACCCCCACACGCAGAAGCAATTCTCCTGCAAGGTCGCCTTATCTTCACCTCCATCCATTTGAAAGTAGATCTCCCCGGAATCGTCGTACTGGGAGGTGAATCGCACACCAAACGGGACGGGCAACAGCTTACGAAGTTGCGCCGCCGTTACCTTTTGAAAATTGTCCTGGCCACAGTCCAAGATGCCGTTCAATTCGGCAATCAGTTCAATGGCGCAAAATTCGCGAAACGCTTTGAACCAGCGCACGCGCGCTTTCCAAAACTTTTGCGCCGTAGGCAGCAAAGCTTGCAGTTCGTCGTCATTTTCGGCGTCGAAACAAACGTCGATGGTGTGACCTCGGTGTTCGAGCTTCTTCGCATATCCGCCGTAGGTCTTGTCGCGGCGCAAACGATCGAACGGCGCGGGAGCACGCGTTTTCGCCATAGGGTCCAAGCCGGGGCTCGAGGCTAAGGGTCCCTGGGGAGTCGATCCTTGGAAAGGAAACGTATCCGGAGTCGACTCCCCAGGGTATGGGCCATTCTACTCGGCGATCGTCGCGCGCGGGACAGCCTTGTAGGGGTCCTCCTTAGCGAGCCTGGCGGTTGGGGACTTCGTACCGGGCATGATCTCAAAGCGTGGGTCAAAGTCGACCATGGTCGTCGCCAGCTGCCTCAAGATGTTTACATTGCCTTGCACCTGAGCGGTTCCCTCGGCGATTTGCGCTTCGAGCGTTTTCGCGCCCATCATTGTTTGCTCCAGGTCAGAGCGGTTGATCGTGAGGGTCAGGTCCGGCTTGTCGGCCTGGAAGCCCTTGATGTTCGTGAGCGTGGCGTTCTCCAACTCGATCAGGAACTTCTCGCCGTTGTCCGGGGTGATGAGGTTGATGGTGAATCGCATCCCTTCGGTCTTGCGGCTGTCCATGCGGATACCGAGGAAGTTGAGGAACAATTCGGTGGACATGGCGCGGATCACGTCGGGGCTGCTCGAATCTCCGATTTCCCCTTGCGGAATCCCGGTCCGGAGTTCGTAGGCGCCAGCGAGGTAGCTGTTCCGTAGACCGGGGTTCTCCTGCTGGTAGCCCAGCTGCTCGAACACGTCCGCCAGCAGGTCCTTCGCGACTTGGTTCTGCGGTTCGGCCTGCACGAGTTTGTTGAGGATTTCCACGGCGAGCAGGTACTTGCCCTGGTCGTGGAGTTCCCGACCCCGCGCGAGAATCTTCTCCGCGCCGCCCATCATTTCCACGTAGAGGGGCGCGGAGTCGCTCGGTGACAGCGGAAGCAGGGTCGCGGGGTTGCAATCCCAGAACCCGAGGTAGCGTTGGATCACCCCGCGGCTGTTGTGCTCCGGCGAGCCGTGGTAGCCGCGGCAGTACCATTTGCTCTGCAAGCTCTTCGGTACTTCGTAGACGTTGTGAATCTGGTTGATCGTGACCCCTTGGTTGGCGAGGTGCAGCACCTGGTTGTTCGCGTGGGCGTAGAGGTCGCGCTGCGCGCGGAGCACTTCCTGAATCCGCTGGTTGCCCCAGCGCGGCCAGTGGTGCGAGGCGAACATGACCTCGGCCTCCAGGCCGAACCGGTACAGCGCCTCGCCGATGTATTTCGACCAGATCAACGCATCGCGGATCAGCGTGCCCCGCAGCGTGTAGATGTTGTGCAGCGTCGCGGTGACGTTTTCCGCCATCCATAGCGCTTTCATCCCAGGGATGTAGGTGTTCATTTCCGCGGGCGCTTCGGTGTTCGGCGTGTTCTGAAAGACCATCTTGACGCCATCGACCTCGAGCTCTTCGACGTCCTTTTCGACGATCCGGGTCGGGGCGATCAGTCCGACCGCGCCGGCCGACACCGCCTGGCCGAGGCCCTGGCCCACGTACCCGTGCGGGGCGACGGGCAGCAGCAGGCCGTACTGGTAAAACAGCCGCCGGTTCATCGCGTTGCCGGCGTAGACGTTTTCGGAAATTAGATGCGCCATGAAATCTCGGGGCGCGATGATGGGGACCTTCCCCGACTTCACGTCAGCATCCTGGAGGATGCCGCGCACCCCGCCCCAGTGGTCGCCGTGCGTGTGCGAGTAGATCACCGCCGAGATGGGCAGCCCCTTGCCGACGTGTTCCTGGAACAGCTTCCAGGCCGCCCGCGCCGTCTCCGCGGACACCATCACGTCGAACACGATCCACCCGGTCTTGCCCTTAACGAACGTGATGTCGGACAGGTCAAACCCGCGCACCTGGTAAATGCCGGGAATCACCTCGTACAGGCCGTAGTTGTTATTCAACCGAGACTGCCGCAGCAGCGAGGGATGAATGCTATCGAACTCGGCTTGCTGGTCCAGGAATTGGAACCGCTCCATGTCCCAGGCCACGTGTCCGGCGTCGGCCTGGATTTGAAGGTCCTTCATGGGCGCGAGGAAGCCGCGCTTTTGCTCTTCAAAATCTCTCTCGTCGTCAAACGGCAATGTCGCCTTGGCTCGCTTGAGCGCCTCGATGGTGAACTTGGACGGCGCCTTGCCTTTCGGATGAAAATGCCCCGCCAAGGGAGCAGCGGCTTGAGCATGCGCTCGGCCTCCCTCGAACACCACATGACCGGCGGCCGCGAACGCAGCGCCCATGGCGGGAAGAGACTGGATAAATTCTCGTCGAGTCGACATGAAACGTACCTGGATCCAAGGGAAGTAGCATCAACGGACAGGAGGAATCGACAATCGAACGACTGTCGGCGATCCGCAGTTTCGGAACAAACGGGAAAAGCAAGAAACGACGCGGACCGCAAAGAAGCGGCGGTAGGTAAGCAAATCTCACGCCACTCGAAATAACTTCCACCGAGGCGCAAATTTCGAGCGTTGTCCAAACGCACTGCGAGGCAACACAGGACAGTCGGGCGCGCGGTGCGCGCATCATTTTCGCACACTTTTGTCAATTTCGCTCGCGCCCAGGTTGCCCAAAAGGAAAACCGAAGAGGTTTCACGTCTGGAGAGTTACGACCTGGCCAAGGAGGCTACGTTTACGAAAATGCGTTGTTGGATTTCCGCAATCAAGCGGCCTTCGTGACATGAAGCGAGAATCTTCTATGATGACGAGGCCTTAAGCTCTTCGTCCTTGCTATGAGGGTTTCGCCGTGACGCCTGTGTTGTTTTCCGTCAGTTACGCCGGAGCGTGGGGGCAACATCGCTTGGGACTGCTCGACTTTCTGGCGAAAGCCAAAACGCTTGGCTATCCGGCCGTCGAAATCGGCGGCAAACGGCCGCACCTCTCGGTGCTCGACTATCGTGACGACGAAACGCTGCTTCCGGTGCGCGAGGCGGCCGAGCGCCTCGGCGTCGAGATCGCCACGATTGCCGGCTACACCGATTTCACCTCCGGCCAACAAGCTGCGGAAGTTCCCTTTATCGAAATGCAAATTGCGTATGTCGCTCAGTTAGCGCGCATGGCGCAAACGCTCGGCGCGAAGATCGTGCGCGTGTTCAGCGGGTACTCCACAGGGCCGAACGACTACCAGCGCAACTGGACCACGTGCGTCACGGCCCTGCGCGAAGCGGCGGCCGTGGCCGCTGAGTACGGCGTCATCTTGGGACTGCAAAACCATCATGACGTGGGCGTGTCGGTCGAGGCGTTCGAAGAACTGCTGGACGATGTGAGTCACCCCAACTTGCAAGCGATGTTCGACCCCTGGTCGCCGGCCCTGCACGGCGCCGATCTTTACCAGGCGGCCAAACGCTTGGCGCCGCGAATGGTGCAAACCACGCTGGCCGACTACGTGCGGCTGGAGCGGTTTCAATATCGGCCTGACTTGGTGAACTACGAGCGACTCGACCCTCCGGCCGTACGCGCGGTTCCGCTGGGCGAAGGCTTCATCGACCTGGAGGCGTTCTTCGCCGGTTTGCGTGAAGGCGGCTTCAACGGCTACGTGGCCTATGAAATGTGCTCTCCCTTGCGCGGCGGCGGTAGTGAAGCCAATCTCGACCACGCCGCCCGTAAAAGCTTACAAGTCATCCACCAACTCAGCGAAGCGCGCACGCGGAAGTAGTTCCGCGTTCTGGTGGTCCTCCGTTGGATGCTTTCTTCTGGATAAGAGCATTGGCGACGGATGCAGCGGCTTGGCTCGCGTGGTATTATCGTACTAGGTTTCTTGCCCAGTTTCCCATCATCTCTCAAGGATTTCGCGATGAAGCGTCGTGACTTTCTCAAAACTTCCGCCGCAGCGGCTGCCGCGGGCGCCTTTGTGCCGTATTTCGCTTGGACGCAAAAGTCGTTCGCCAACCAGGAAGCCAACGACCGGCCCTTGATCGGCTGCATCGGCGTAGGCAGCATGGGCACGGGCGACGCCCACAATCACAATCAGTTCGGCGACATCGTAGCCGTGTGCGATGTGGATTCCTCGCGCGTCGAAAAGGCCAAACAGGACCCGCAAATCGGCAAGGGCAAGGCCGATGGGTACGAAGACTATCGCAAGGTGCTGGAGCGCGACGACATCGACGTAGTGAGCATCGTCACTCCCGACCACTGGCACGTTAAGATCGCGGTCGAGGCGCTGGAGGCGGGCAAGCACGTGTTCTGCCAAAAGCCGCTTACGCTCACGCTCGAAGAAAACCAAATCATTCGCGCCGCGTGCGACAAACACAAAGACAAAGTCTTCTTCGTCGGCACCCAACAACGGGCGCAGGGCAACCTATTCCTGCGGGCTGTGAACCTGGTGCAAAAGGGCCTCTTGGGCGATATTCAAAAGATCACCGTGGGCATCAATGGCGCCGAAGTCGGCGGGCCATTCCAAAAGACCAAGCCGCCGGCCGAGTTGAACTGGGACTTCTGGCTTGGCCAGGCGCCGCTGGTCGATTACATTCCGCAGCGCTGCCACTATCAGTTCCGCTGGTGGTATGAATACTCCGGCGGCAAGTTCACCGACTGGGGCGCGCACCACGTGGACATCGCCCAGTGGGCCATCAATGAGAACGAGCGTGGAACCGGCCCCGTCGAAATTGACGGAACCGACGCCAAGCACCCCGTGCCGTACTCCGACGGCTACCCCACCGTGGACGACAGCTACAACACCGCGCATGACTTCGCCATCAAGTGCAAGTTCGCCAGCGGCGTGGAGATGATCATCGACAGCCGTAGCGACAACGGCGTGTTGTTCGAAGGGACCAAAGGCCGCATGTTCGTGAACCGCGGCAAAATCACGGGCCAACCCATCGAAGAAAACTGGGACAAAGACCAGTACACTCCGGAAGACATGGCGCGGCTGTACAAAGGCAAGCCGTTCGACGCCAACCACAAGGCCAACTTCTACCTTTGCATTCGCGAGGGGGGCCTGCCCGTCTCGGATGTGTACAGCCACGTGCAAATGATGAACACCTGCCACCTGGCCGCCATCGCCGCACGCCTGGGCCGCGTCATCAAGTGGGATCCCAAAGCCGAGAAGATTGTGGACGACGAACAAGCCGCCTCCTTCTTCGCCCGCAAACAACGCGAAGGCTACGAAATCCCCCGCGTGTAAAGCGCTGCCCGACTACCGTTTCATCACTCCCAGATGGGTGCGTCGATTGTTTAACCGCTTCTCAACGGGAAGCGCGTATCGCGAAAGCATGTTGGAGCGTTCTCGCCAACGCGCTCCTCGTTGAGGAGCGGTTAAACGGGAGCATGGCGTGCGGACTCGGACTAATGGGGGAGTGGGACTGTGCGTGGTATTTGGATACACGGCCAGACAAACGCTCTTGAAATACCGGAAGCGATTCTTTTTTCCCGCTTAGCCGAAACCATTGCATGGTGCAGCAAGGTGCTGGCCGAAAAGCCGCAGGCATCGATGCGCTCTCCGGAGATTCAGCCCCGCCTGCTGCATGACGGAATCGATGACGCCGTGTGCGAAGTTGGAAACAGACGAAGCTGGCGAGCTCGTGAGAACTCGCACCAACCGGTCGAAACCTTCCCAGACTTGCTGGAAGGGCGACTAATGGTCTATTTTCCTGATGCGACGCTGACCGATGGCGCGGCGGAGTTAGAGTCGCAGGGATTTTTCGACGGCTTTAACATCCCGCCGTGGGACACCTGGGTGTCCTATTTTGACGACCAGTTGCCACGAACGCATGCCTATAGTCGCTATCTGCTCGCGTATGTTCCACAACCCTTGTTGATGGACGCGGAGCGTGGCATGGTCACTAATGTCGAAGCGTGCATTCAATGGCTTGCTGACGCAGACGTGAAACTTCGCACGCGAATGACGCAATGGCTCGCGTAACCTCTCATTATCGGGAATGCGGCCCGTGCGATGCGTGAGGCGGTTCAGCCGGCGTCGGTGAAGCGGCCGCGCTGGTGGCCATCATCCTTGGGCGCTTGGTAGCGAATGGCCAGCGCGGGCGACGACTTCGTCGCTCCGTTCTCCCGTAGCGAGTGCAAGCCCAGGTCGAGCACCGTGCTGGTGAGCAAGGTGCGCTCCACGGGGTAAGGCGGTTTGCCTTCGGCAAAGAATCGCTCAATGTTCCAGGTGAGCGCGTCGAAGAACCGCGCGCCCGGCGGTGGAGGCAGCACGAACCACGTAGCGAGCGGCTCCGCCCGACCTTGCACGCTTCCGGCAAAGCTCAACTCGGAAACCGCTTCGACCAGGTTAAGCACGGCGCCGCGCGTGCCGTCCTGGTATTCGATCAAGATCGCCATCGGCTCTTTCACCTGGTCGCGCACTTCGCCATAGTTGCGGCTGGGGTTCCTTTGCAGGGCGGCTTCCAGCAGGTCCCAACTCCACATGCCATCGTCTCCGGCGCGCCACACCGCCTCGCCGCGCAAGCCGGTAACGCTTTTCACGCCGCTTTCGCCGCCAGTGCGGCGTTCGAGCATCGTTTGCAGCGCTTCAAGTGCGTGAAACAGGTAAATCTCGGCCGGTCCGCGATCATAGCCAAAGGCGACCAACCCCTGTTGAAAGCGCGTTCCCAACACAGGATCGATCTCCGGCCGCCGCCAGGTGACGGGAAGCGACGAGCCGGCCATTAGGCTAAAACCCAGGTCGCGCGCCGTTTGCACCATTTGCGCCGCCTTGCGATGGTCGTACGACAAGTGCTTATCGACAAACACGGGGCACGTTTTGCCGCTGGCGCGAAACACGCGCACGATCTCCTCGAACAGCTCAAACCGCGGGTACTGGATTTGCCCGAACTCGTTCACGGGGTAGTCGCCATGCTCGATGATGAGCAGCACGGCGTCCACGTCCAGCCCTTTTTCACCGCCAAGCGCTTCGGCTACGGTCTTGGAAAGTTCGATTCCATGTTTGGCGCACACGGCCGGTCCCATATCGTCGGGCGGCGTTTGATGGTTGTACATGCGCGCCAACTCGAACGGGGGCTGATGGTGCTTCCCCTCCCGCGAGTACCCGTAAATGAACCGCCCTGCAATGTGATACGCATGCGACCGAAAGCGATAGATCGAGTTGATCGCGGCCACGCGCGGCCGGCGCGGCGGATCATCGGCGCGCGCCACGCCCGCAAGTCCTAACGCGGCGCCTGCGGCCCCTTGCAACCAAGCGCGTCGCGTCCACACGTTGTTTCGCATCATGCATCTCCCAGTTGAAGTTCCACCTACGCGTCACGCATTCAGGTACAACCGCTGCGCATTCTCATGCCAGAGTTGGTTCTGTTGCGCCGCGGGACGTTCGGCGATGATCTCGCCGAGTGCGTCGATCCATTGCCGCAACGGCGCGCCTAGCAGGCACACCGGCCAGTCGCCGCCAAACACCACGCGCTCGGGGCCGAACGTGTCGAGGCAATGATTCACAATCGGCGCCAGGTCGTCGGCGGTCCAGCCCTGGGGGGCGCGGGCCACAATGCCCGAGATTTTGCAGATCGTGTTCTTCTGCCGGGCAAGCGACTCCATATCGCGCCGCCAGGCGTCGGCGTCGTGCCAGGGCTTTTCATCACCGGGGGATGCGCTAAACGCTTTCGGATCGGCATTGCCGCAATGATCGACGATGAACCGCACCTCCGGCAATTGCTCGGCAAGTTTGGCGCCGTCGGAAAGCTCCATGGGCCGCAAACACAAATCAAAACTCAGACCGTTCTCACCGAGTAACTTGATCCCGCGCATGAAATCATCTTGCAAGCAGTAGCCTTGCGGCGTGGCGCCATGCAGCACTTGCCGCACGCCTTTCACTTCGGGGAACTGCTTCAAACGCCGCACGTAGTCGGCAAAATCGGGCGAAGCAGGACGACCGCCCACCACCGCCGCCACGGTTGGGTGCTCATCGCTGCGGCACAGGTTGACCACATGCTCCGCTTCCGCCACATGTTGGGCAGGGTCGACATCGACTTCCATGTAAATGGCCCGCACGTTCAGCCCTTCGGTCGCCTGGCGATACTCCTGGGTGCGGTAACTTTGCCGCAGCACCTCGGGCGCGCCGTCGAGCCAGGGCAGCTTGAACTTCTCCAGGTCCCACAGATGTTGGTGCGTGTCGATGATCAAAGGGAATCTCCGGTCGCGGGTTTGAGCCGACGCCGCTTGGACCGCCCAGAGTCCGCACGCCGCGGCGGCGCCCGTTTGCACGGTAAATTCACGACGAGTGATCTTCATGGCTAGGCTCCCAAGGTGCGTTGATCAGGCGAAAGCATTCTATCCACGGCCGCTCCAATACAAAAGTCAGACCGCATCGGAGTTCTTAGGCGGCGCCTTCCGCGCGGCCGTTTCGCATTGCGTTGGTCTGGCGTTCGCCTCGCCGTTAGCGAATTTGTGCGGTTGGTCGTTTTCAACGATACCACCTCGCTCGCCTGCAAGGTACACTGTGTCCCAGACATTCTGAAAGGTTTTCACGATGCGAACGATGGACGGACGTTGTTGCGCGGTGGTTGTCGCCTTCGCGCTGTTGTGGGGCGTTTGCGCGGCGACGCCCGTCGGCGCCGCTTCGGAATTGGAAAGCCGTCTGCGGACTTTGGTCGAAGGGCACGCAGGGCAAGTGTCGGTTGTTGTGCGGCATTTGGAGAATGGCGAAAGTTTCAGCCATCACCCCGACGAGCCAATGCCCACGGCCAGCCTGATCAAAGTGGCCGTGATGATCGAAGCGTATCGGCAGGCCGATCGCGGCCAGCTTGATCTGGAAAAGCTCGTCACGCTGCGCGAGGAAGACAAAGTTCCCGGCTCGGGCATCCTGCGCGATCATTTCTCGCCCGGCTTGCAGCTTTCAGTGCGCGACGCTATTCGTCTGATGATTGTCTGGTCGGACAACACCGCCACGAACCTGGTGCTCGACCAGATCGGTCTGGAGTCGGTCTCCACAACCATGGAGGAGTTGGAATGCCCTCACACGAAGATTCACGCCAAGGTGTTCCGCGGCGATACGTCGATCTTCCCCGAGCGCAGCAAGAAGTACGGCTTGGGCAGCACCACGGCCGGCGAAATGGTGAGCTTGCTCGCACGGCTGCACAAGAAGGAAGTAGCCAGCCCCGCCGCCTGCGAAGCGATGCTCGACCACCTGGCTCATTGCGCCGACCGCACCAAGTTAACGAAACTCCTGCCCTCGAGCGCGAAGGCAGCGCATAAGAGCGGCGAAGTTTCCACCGTGCGAACCGATGCCGGCATCCTGTACACGCCCGGCGGACCGGTGGCCGTGTGCGTACTGACGGCCGATAACCGCGACCGCCGCTGGGAGGAGAACAACGCGGGCAACGAGTTGTGCGCGAACATCGGCAAAGCCGTATTCGATTACTTCACACCTGCCGCCGCAACCGTTCAGCCCGCGGCGCCACCGCAAGAGTTGAAGGTTGGCGCGTCGGGCCGATTGGTCGAAGATCTGCAACGGACGCTCAATGCGCGGCTTTCGCCTTCGCCTGAACTTTCGATTGACGGCGAGTTCGGCCCCGTGACGGAAGCCGCCGTCCAGCGGTTTCAGGAGGTTTCGAAACACGAGGTCGATGGCGTGGTGCGGCAAAAGACATGGGAAGCGCTCGGTCCGCTCGTGACCAGCGATGCGCCGCAGCCGGACCCCGAGACGGTGAACAACGAACCGCTCAAACGTCGCCCGGCGGAAGACCTCGACGGCCCGCCGATCGTCACCAGCAAGGCCTGGGTCATTGGCGACGCGCGCACCGGCGAAGTGCTATGGGGCCGCAACGAGAGCGACTCCCGCGCCATGGCCAGCACCACCAAGATCATGACCGCCTGGCTGGTTGTGCAATTAGCCGAGAAAGACGACAGCATCCTCGATGAGGAAATCACGTTCTCTGAGGCAGCCGACAAGACTAACGGCAGCAGCGCCGAATTGCGCGCCGGCGAGCGCGTTTCCGTGCGAGAGCTGCTGTATGGCTTGATGCTCCCGTCGGGCAACGATGCGAGTGTCGCCCTGGCCGAGCATTTTGGCGATCGTTTTGAACCGGCCGAAAGTGAAGGAGGCGACGCGAGCGACTCCGACCCCGCCGCGCGGTTTGTCGCCCAAATGAACCGCGAAGCCGCGAAGCTCGAACTGCAAGAGACGCACTATGTCAACCCGCACGGTCTGAGCGTCGACGGGCACCGCTCCAGCGCCCGCGACCTGTTCAAACTAGCGCGCACGGCGATGCAAAGCGAGCTTTTCCGCCAGTACGTGCAAACGCGGCAGCGCGGCTGTACGGTGATTGGCCCGGGCGGATATCGCCGCAACGTGGTGTGGAAGAACACGAATGAGTTGCTCGGCATCGAGGGGTACTCGGGCGTGAAGACCGGCACCACGAACGCCGCCGGCGCTTGCCTGGTTTCGCACGGCGAGCGCGAGGGGGACGGGCTGTTCGTCGTCGTGCTCGGCGCCACCTCGGGCGACGCCCGCTATGCCGACACGCGCAACCTCTACCGCTGGGCCTGGCGCCAACGGCAAGACGCCAAGTGAACCTTGCATTCTCCTTTCGACGACTGAGGACCGCTTCATGCTACGCTGTGTTTGTTTCACGATACTGGGTTTGCTTGGATTTGCAGCCCCGGCAATCACCGCCGCCGAACCGGAGATCGTTTCGGTGCGCAAAATCTGGGATGCCGGAAAGCACAACGCCTTTACCGATCTGATTCGCTGGCGCGATAAATGGTATTGCACCTTTCGCGAGGCCGACGCGCACGTGGGCGGCGACGGAAGGTTACGCGTGCTCGAGTCGGCCGACGGCGATCAATGGGAGTCCGTCGCGCTGGTGACGGAGGAAGGCATCGACCTGCGCGATCCAAAACTTTCGATCACTCCCGACGATCGCCTGATGATCAACGCGGGGGGCTCGGTGTACGAAGGAACGAACCTTCTCGGTCGTCAGCCGCGCGTGGCGTTCTCGGAAGATGGTCGGCATTGGACCGCTCCGCAACGCCTGCTGACCGAAGGCGAATGGCTTTGGCGTGTCACATGGCACAAGGGCCGCGCCTATGGCGTGACGTACAACGCCGCACTGCGCAGCACCGCCGCCGCGAAGGAGGCGGCGAAAACGGGGCAGGTTTCGCCCGGCCCTGCCGAGTGGAAGCTGAAGCTGGTGTCTAGCGCCGATGGGGTGAACTACGAACTCGTCACCCATTTAGACGTGCCGGGACATCCGAACGAAACGACCGTCCGCTTTCTGTCGGACGGGGAAATGGTCGCGCTGGTGCGGCGCGAAGGGGGCGACACCTTCGGTTGGATCGGCCGCAGCCCGGCGCCGTACACTCAGTGGACATGGCATAAAACGCAACATCGCCTCGGCGGGCCGAACTTCATTCAGTTACCCTCAGGCGACCTTTGGGCCGCTGGCCGCAGCTACCCCGGCGGCGCGAAAACCGTGCTGGCCCGCATGACGGCCGACGGCGACTACGCGCCGGTGCTCACCTTTCCCAGCGGCGGCGATACGAGCTATCCCGGGTTGGTGTGGCATGACAACCTGTTGTGGATGAGTTACTACTCGTCGCACGAAGGGAAGTCGGCCATTTACCTGGCCAAGGTCAAGCTGCCGTAGGCCGCGTCCAAGTCTCTGGATGTTCCTTTCTTCCTACCTGGAGTGTTGACGATGGATGGCGCAACTCGTCGGGAGTTCTTGAAGACTTCTTCCGCGGGCGTTGTGGCGACGGCGGCCCTTGCCGCGCACGCCGCGACGGCGCAGGATGCAGGCGACAAGCTCGTCGTCGGATTGATCGGCTGCGGCGGTCGCGGACTGCATGACGCCGGATTGTTCAAAAACACCCCCGGCGTGGAAGTGGCCTACGTGTGCGATGTGGACGACAATCGCCGAAGTATGGCGGCCCGCTCGTTGGGCGTAAACGATACGAAGGCCGTAGCGGACCTGCGCCGCGTGCTCGACGATAAGACCGTCGACGCCGTCATCGTTGCGACGCCCGACCATTGGCATTCGCCCGCGGCGATTCTCGCCTGTGACGCGGGCAAGCATGTATACGTCGAGAAGCCGATCTCGCACAACGTGCGGGAAGGTCGGCTGCTGGTCGAAGCGTCGCAGCGGAACAAGACCCTCGTGCAGCACGGCACGCAAAGCCGCAGCACGAGCATGATGATCGAAGCGGTTCGCCGCTTGCGCGAAGGAATCATTGGCAAAGTCCTTGTAGCGAAGTGCTGGAACATTCAGCGCCGCGGCTCGATTGGACGTGGCCAAGACACCGATCCGCCCGCGGGGTTTGATTACGACGCCTGGGTTGGCCCCGCCACGATGATTCCTTATCGCACCAACCGCGTGCACAACCGCTGGACGTGGTGGCGTCACTTTGGCACGGGCGACATGGGCAATGACGGCGTGCACGATATCGACTACACGCGCTGGGGACTGGGTGTCGAGACGCACCCCAGCAAGATTGTGGCCCTGGGCGGCAAGTTCCACTTCGACGACGACCAAGAGTTTCCCGATACGCAGCAAGTCACGTTCGAATATCCCGGCAGCGGCAAGCCCGGCGACCGGCGCCTGCTCATCTACGAACAGCGCCTGTGGTCCACCAACTACCCGCACAACTGCGACAGCGGGGCCGAGTTTTACGGCGCCGCGGGCCAGATGTTCCTCAGCCGGCGCGGCAAGATCCAAGTCTTCGCCGATCAGAACAAACTGCTCGAAACGAACATCAAGCCCGAAGCGCAAAACGACGCCGCGCACGTGCGTAATTTTTGCGACGCCATCCGCGGCAACGCGGCGCTCAATGCCGATGCCGCTACGGGGCATCTTTCCACGTCGCTGTGCCACTTGGGCAACATCGCCACGCAACTGGGACGCTCGCTCAACTTCGATCCGCAATCCGAGCAAGTGATTGGCGACGAAGAAGCCAACGCGCTCCTTTCCCGCAAGTATCGCGTCCACTGGGCCGCGCCCCATGGGACATAACGGCGGAATGGTGAAGTCTGCTTGAGTGTCGTACTTGACCACTTGCCAGTCGAGCGCAAACGCATGAACTCCTCCCCGCGTCAGGTGGAATGCATCATTCCGGTGCTGCCGGTGCGCGATCTGGCCCGCAGCATTCGGTTTTATACGCAAACGCTTGGCTTTCAATTGGACTGGGGAGGCGCCGCCGGAGACACGATCTGTTCCGTCTCGCGCGATGGTTGCCGCATCATGCTGGCGCAAGACTTTGGCGCGGCGCTACCCGCATGGGTGTGGATCGGCCTGGAGAATGCGTTGCTGTTTGACGAGTTCGCCAAGCGCGGCGCCACCGTGAAACAACCGCCGCGCAATTTTTCCTGGGCCTATGAAATGAAGCTGGAAGACCCCGACGGCAACATCCTGTGGCTGGGAACCGAACCACGCAGCGATCTTCCGTTGGAGGATCGACGGGCCAACTAAAGAGATGCCGCTTGATGATGCGGCAGTCTTGAAAAAGCATTTCGATTGGCCATGACGTTACTGGGGATTGTTTTCTTCGCGCTATCGTGCTGCATCGCGCTGATGAACCTTTCGGGAGTCATCGCCGCATGGGTGCGAAGGTGGAAGGGCATTGATCGAGGGTTCTCTTGCATACCCATGCTCACCTTCCTTGCGTCATGCCTTGCATTTCGTCTTGCGGGCAGCACGCTGGTTGGTTGGTGCTTTATTCCTGTTTTGCTAGATCCCTTTACGTGGTCACTAATCGTGTTGCCGTTCTTCTTACTATGGCGTTACATACGCACGCGCTGAATGCGCGCCGCTAGATTTTGCGTTTCTCGAAACGCGCTAAGCGACGCCATCGGCAGACAATTCGCCCTGGTACATGAATCGTGTCTCTAATTCTCTTTGAATCACTCGGAGGCAGGCGAGATTTGCACACGGCGGGCGAGTTGTGCTTCGTATAAGTTGGCGGGGGTCAACTTCTCGGGATTGATCGTTTCGAACCAGCGACCCGTGGGGTCGAGCGTCGAAGGCTGTTCGGTGGTCAAGCCCACCAGGTTGATCAAGTTGCAGCTCCACGGCTCGCGCGAGCCGGCGCCGGGCCAGCGCTGCGGCTGTGATGCGCGAACGTTCCAAAAGGTTTCCCAAGCGGCGCAGTGCCAGCCAAGTTTGGCGCCGCCGCCCGATCGAAACAGCCGGCTGCCTTCCCCAGCGTCAAGGTTCGTGTACAAGTTCGCATGGGGCCCGTAGCGGTGATGATCGAGCGCCAGGTCGACCGCTCGGCCGTTCATCGTCACATGGCCCGCCGAGCCGCGCGTGACGGTAATGTCGTGAATGAAGCGCGTGCGGAGGTCGAACTTGGTCAATAAGCAATCGGTCCCACCGAGAGTAATTCCGTGGTGTCCTGTGCTATTGAGCTTTCCGTCGGGTCGGCGGTCCGACTCGATCACCACGCCGGTCAACGTGACGTTAGACCCGTTTACAAAGATTCCGCTATCGGCGTGGCGAATGGTCACATTCCGCACCCAGCAGTTACGCACGCTGCGCAAAGCGATGGCGTTGTAACCAAGCTCGGTAAAATGCCCTTCATAAGGCCCGCTGGGAAACTCGAACGCCAGGTTCTCGATGCCCGCTTCTTCGACGCTGCTGGCCGCCGGGTAAAGTTGCGGCTTCCAGTCCAGGCGCACATCCCAGCGGAGCGGCCGATCAAGCGTGATGCGCGTCTCGCCGCCCTCGACCGCGGTGACGCGCGCCAGCCATGTGGCGGTCAACTTGCCTTCCAAATTGTCGACCGGGCCGGAGTCTTCCGCATACAAGTGCCGTGCGAGGGAGTTATCCGAGGTATCGCGAAGCACCAAGCGTACGTTGTCGCCCACTTGGATACGGTCGGTCGATTGGACGGAGAGTTGGTTCTCGCCGCGCCGGGCAGGAGCCGTGACTTCCGCCAGGCGACGCTCTGAGAGACTTCCGCGCAGTTCGAGGAAACCGCCCGACCAGGAATAGTTCGAAGTCGGTTTTCCCGTCGTGGTCGCGCCGGGGTTCGGATGGATTTCCTCCAGCGGCGTAGGGAAGTACAGCACCGTGCGGTCTGGCCCCTCGCCTTGCAGCACCGTGCCAGCGGCCCGGATTGTTATGATGTCGGTAATGACGTACTTGCCCGCGGGCACGAGAATCACCTTTCTCGCGGCTTCCTTGACGGCGCGCTGGAAGGCGGCGGTGTCATCGGTCTGGCCGTCGCCGGTGGCGCCAAAGTCTTTGACGCTTGCCTGCGGCGTAACCGTGGGCAGGGGCCGCTCGCCGCGCGCGTAACCCGCGTAAGAAAAGTCGGGCAGGCGAGAATCGGGGGACCATAACTCGCCATGCTCGCCCCAAAGCTGGGAAGTTTCAGCCGACCAGGCTCCTCCACTCATGAGCACGATCCACGTGAATGCCACAAATCGGGCGATTTGCGGGCCGTTGCGGTGCAGCAGCATAGAAGGCCTTCTCAGGTCGGGCGGCGCAGGGGCAGGCGGGAAAACACGACGAGGCCCCTCCGATGGACTCCATCGTGACACGTCGGTAGTGTACCCGAATGAATAGAGGACATCAAGGTCCTTAATTAGCGCCGAGATCAAAAACCCTTACCGCGCCGCAGTTCTTTGCAAAGCGAACACGGTTTGCCGTGCGCCGATTAGTGCCGGAACGACACGAGGCCCAAACCGCGGGATTGGGCGTCGACCAGGACTTCCCGATACGCGGCCATATCTTCAACGGCGTCTTCATTGCTCATGTATTGTGCGTACAACTTGCCGCGAAAGAGCGAGAACAGGGCGAAGATTTTTCCTAACCAGGGCAACGACCACAACATGAGGTAGCGCCGTGCTCGCGGGGGCGCGGCATCCAGCCGTTTGATTTCGGCAGGAATGTCTTCGGCAGACAGGAAACCAATTGTGGGAAAGTCGGCCCCGTCGTAGGGAATCGGAATCGGCGGGCCGGAGTTCGCAAGTTGCGACGTGTAAGGATGGTCGGCCACGGAGTACACGTCGCCGCTCATCAATTCGCCCAAGTGCTCGCAGAGAATCTTAAGCACGTAACCGTACATCGGTTTGGCGTATTCGTAGTCGCCAAACGAACCAGCTACGATTTCGCGCAGGGCGGTTTCCGAGTTGGGACATTGCCCTTCGGCAATCGCGTCTTCAAAGAAGCCGTCGTTGTTTTCTAGTTCGGCGGCCTGGGACGCCCGTACTTCGGCGATCAGGGCTTGATCGCGCGAGCCGTAAACCGCTTGCAAGCGTTTCACGTCCAGCCCGTAAAACATGTGCGAATAACTCATCGGACCACCGTGTGTTGCTCAGGGAGCAAATTCCCAGCCAAGCAACCGCTCCTGGCCACTCCGGAGCGGCGCGTGGTCCTATCGTAATCGCTGTGAATGGCGCCTTCCACGCGACTGCCCGCGTACGCCGAGCAGTCGCGGCGCCGTGAAGCCTTTAGTTCGTCTTTTTCTCAGCGGGGGCCTTCTTGGCTTTGGGCTGCGGCGCCTGCGCAATGCCGATGACTCCCACGGAAACGCGAGGTCCGGCCGCGCCGGAGGGTTGGCTAGTCAGGTCGTCTGCATCGGCATGCACCACCATCGAGCGGCCAAGAACAAAGTGGAGCTTCAACCAAGGAGCGCGAATGTCCACCATCGCCACGCCGTCTTCATTGGCTTCGATGTTGCCCAGATCGCCTGCGTGGTGCTCGTCGGCGCCGGGCGCTCCGTGTTTATGGCCCTCGCCTTCAAAGTGGCCGCCGGCCGACTCTCCTTTGGGATCGCGCAGGTCGCCGAACTCGTGAATGTGGAAGCCGTGCTTGCCAGGGGTAAGACCGTTCACGCGGCCTTGAATGTGCAAACCGCCGTCACGTTCGTCGAGCCGAATCACGCCGCGCACCTTGTTTCCCTCGGTAGGCCGCAGCACCGCCACGCCATGTTTCGGCAGGGCTAGTTCGTGTTTGAGATCGGCATGTTCATGCGCGGCGTCTTTCGCCGGAGGGCGAGCCGATTGATTCTGCGTTTCGCGTTCCTGAGCGGCAGCCAAACTCAAGCCGCCAAGAACCGTAAAAGCGACGAGAGCGGCGAACATCGGTCGGTGGGTCATCACGAACTCCTGGGTGAAGCAACAAGACGGTGCTGCGCGCCTGCGCAGAGTGACACACTTTCTAGCGGTGCAACGATTGTACCAAACCGTCCAAATCAAATCCTGCGATCTGCGTGAAGCGGCGCCGCGTTGCTGGGGAGCGTCCTAACAACACCAAAGATTCGCCGCTCAGGCGCGTAGTTCATTTTCGCATCGCCAGCACCACCACGCCGACTCCCACGAGGACAATTCCCAGCCATTCTCGCGCGACGGGCCGTTCTCCTAAGAACAGAAACGCAAATACCGCTACGAGCACGACGCTGAGTTTGTCGACCGGAGCAACCTGCGACGCGCGGCCCATTTGCAAAGCTCGAAAATAACACACCCATGAGGCGCCGGTCGCCAAGGCCGAAGCTGCGAGAAAGAACCATGTTTTGGACGACAACCCCCAGGGATCGGTCCACACGCCTTGGAATGCAACCCAGGCGACCAGCACCAACAGGATCACCACCGTGCGAATCAGCGTAGCGTAGTCCGAGTTGACTCCCTCCAGACCCACTTTGGCGAAAATGGCGGTCAGCGCTGCAAACACCGCCGACAACATCGCCCACACAACCCAATTCGAGAACGCTTCCATAGTCATCGCCGAGAGTTAATTGCAAACCGCGAGAGTCGCCTGGATTATAGAGCCATCCGGTGAAGCATGCTTGGCGGAGCGGTTATTTACAATCGCACTTCCTGGCTGGTCGAGGCGAGGTGGATCGTTTTGCGGTCGATGTCGTGATATGCCTGGATGTGGCGCACCGTGCGGTTGCGGTAACGCATGAGGATCGATTCGGTAATCACATGGCGGTCTTTGTAGGAAATGCCGCGTAGCATGGGCGAATCGCTAATCCCTGTGGCGGCGAAAATCAGGTGATCGCCTTGGGCCATTTCGTCGACGGTCCAAACCTTGGTCAGGTCCGCTTCCGTGCAACCGTCTTCGTTCACCAGTTTGGCGCGCTCTTCGGCGTTCTTGGGCCACATGCGGCACAGCTGCTGCCCTCCCAGGCATTTAATGGCGGCGGCCGAGAGCACCGCTTCAGGACTTCCGCCAATGCCAACGTAAAGATCCACGCCCGAGTCGGGCAAACTTGGCGCAATGGCCGCTGCGACATCGCCGTCGGAAATTAATCGAATGCGGCAACCCGCGCGGCGCAATCCCGCGATCAAGCGTTCATGCCGGGGCCGGTCGAGCGCCACGGCGACGACGTCTTCAACGCGCTTGCGCAAGCGCGCGGCGATGATCTCCAGTGTTGCTTCGATGGGCGTATCAAGCATCAGTCGGCCATTGGCGACCACCTGCGGCCCGACCGCCATCTTTTCCATGTAATGCGACGGAATCGCCGGGAACAGCCCGCGGGGGTCGTCATCGGGGTTGTCACAGGTAGTGACGGCGAGCACGGAAATCGCCCCTGGCAAACCTTTGGACGTGAGCGACGTGCCGTCGATCGGATCGACCGCAATGGCCATCGGAATGGCGCCGGCCGTCCAGGTGCCCAGGCGTTCGTCGGTAAACACGCCCGGTGCATTGTCTTTGTAGCCTTCGCCGATGCGCACCAGGCCTTTGCAGTCGATAAGTTGAAACATGCCGCGAATGGCGTCCGAGGCGGCTTCATCCGCGTGCTCTTTTTGACCCTTGCCAAACCACTTCCAAGCAGCCAAGGCGGCGTTCTCGGTGCAGCGTACCAGGTCCAGGTCAATAGTTCGTTCCGGATCGTGACGTTGTTCCATCATGGTCGATGTCTCCTGCGCAATGCGACCGTCCGGCGCGCGAAGTCTTGAGACGCCGTTGGCGAGAAAGGGTTTTTCCTCATCTCCTACGCAAGCGCTGTTCCGATGCAGCGCAATTGATGCGTGCGCGACAAGCGTGGGTGACCGACCTGAAGTAACGCAAGGTTTTCCAGCATTGTGCGATCAGCCCAGGCGGTGATCACATACGTCGGAGGGCGCGCTCTGTGCGGAATCAACGCGCGACACGCCTCAGAAACGCACGTTGATTTCCGCACAATTGCATTCGCGCGAAACCATGCATTGAAAGAATCCCACGGAAAATGACCTAGCGCGACCGCGCGCTCGGCGCGAGAGCTTCATCTGGTATTCCATTTGCCGTAAAATTTGCGACTTTGTTGCTGGGCAACTATCGCCTACATCATCTCTGCCGGCATGCGCCGCCACGACGTTCCCGGCTACGCGCCTTAGGAAATCGGAGGATTCTTCCATGAAGATTGAGAACAAAGTCGCCATCGTCACAGGCGGCGGCAGCGGCATTGGCGAGGCGGTCTCGCAAGAGTTGGCCAAACGCAAAGCGCGCGCTGTGGTGCTGGTTGACCGAAGCGACCGGGCGTTTGAAGTCGCCGAAACCATCAATGCCGCCGCGGGCCGCAAGGTGGCCGAGGCGAAGGTGGGCGACACCACCGACGACGCCTTCCGCACCAACACGTTCGACGACGTGGTGGCCCGGCATGGCGTAGTTAGCATTTGCGTGCCCGCGGCAGGCATTACGCGCGACTCGCTCGCGGTCAAAATCAACAAGGATACGGGCAAAGCCGAGATTTACCCCGTCGCCACGTTCCGTCTGGTGGCGGATGTCAATCTGATCGCCCCGATCTATTGGGCGATTGAAATGGTGGCCCGTATTGCCGAGGATCGCGCGAAGCGCGGACTCAAGCGATGGGAGCCGCAAGAAGAAGTGCAAGGCACGGTGATCTTCATTGGCTCGGTTTCCTCGCAAGGCAATAAGGGCCAGATCTCCTACGCCGTGACCAAGGCGGGGTTAGAAGGCGCCGCCGCCACGCTCACGAAAGAAGCCATCTTCTACGGCGTGCGTTGCGGCATCATTCACCCCGGTTTTACCGACACCCCCATGGTCCGTGCCATGGGCGAGGAACACATCGCCAAGTATGTGTTGCCGTACACGCAACTGCGCCGCTTGATTCGCACGGAGGAAATCGCCGATGCGATTTGCTTTATGATTTCCAACTCGGCGGTAAGCGGCGAACTGTGGGCCGACGCCGGCTGGCACCCGCCCGCATGATTTCCATTCGACTTCCCACCAGAACTCCAGCGTCACACCGTCACCGCTGGAGTCTCTTGTTGGAGTCCGGGCATAGCCTATCTTCTCTTTCTTGCGCCAGATGAACCAAGAGTAGATCGCCTTAAGGCGGGACTCCAACCTTAGTTCTCATTCATGCGCTGGTCGTGTCGCCGCCGAGGACGCTGAGCACTTCACCTGTGATGAAGTGCGAATCGGCGGCGGAGGCGAAGAATACGTACGCTGGCGCCACCTCTTCCGGTTGGGCAGGTCGACCGTAGGGTGTCTTGGCGCCGAACTCCGCCGTTTCTTCGTCCGAACGCTCGGCAGGATTGAGCGGAGTCCAAACCGGACCCGGTGCAACGGCGTTCACACGAATGCGCCGCTCCACCAAATTCTGCGCGAGCGACTTGGTGAAGGCATTAATGGCGCCCTTGGTCGAAGAATAATCGATCAAACTCTTGTTGCCCTGCAAACCGGTGATCGAACTGGTGTTGATGATCGCGCCGCCTTCCGGCAAGGACTCGAGCGCAGCCTTGACCATGTAGAAGTAGCCGTAGATGTTTGTTTTGAACGTGCGGTCCCATTGCTTCAGGTCCACGTCGTCCAGACTTTCTTGATGGCGTTGGTACGCGGCGTTATTCACCAGCACGTCCAATCGTCCAAACTTGCGCACGGTTTGCGCAACTGCTTTCTTGCAGAATGACGGGTCGGTCACATCACCGGGAATCGAAAGGCCCGCCGAGCCCTCCTTGACGATGGCGCGGACGGTTTCATCGGCGTCACGTTGCTCCTCACGCAAATGAACAATGGCCACCTTCGCACCTTCTCGCGCGAACAGCACCGCCACGGCGCGCCCAATGCCTGAGTCGCCGCCGGTAATGAGCGCCACTTGACCTTCCAGTTTGCCCGCCGCGCGATACTGCGGCGCTTCGAAGCGTGGACGGGGATCCATTTCCGCCTCTAAGCCTGGCGGCTCAATATCCTGCGCCGGAAACGGCGGCTTGGGTTGCTTGCGCGGCTGGCTGGCGGTGGGAAGCTTTTTCCCCTTCGCGATGTTTTTTGCCGCGGGTTTCTTCTGAGTCGCCGTCTTATGCTTGGCCATAAATGCCGCCTCCGTCAAATCGATGGTTCACGGGTTACGAATGAAACCATCACGAAGTGCAACTTCCACGCCAATAACGCAAAGACGGGAAAACGAAGCTTCAGCGCCGTGAACGCTGGTCCCACGGCGGGTTACTTTTGTCGTACACGGTCCAGAAACTGAAATACGGCCTTGGTCGGCACATCCTCGGGAAGCCCCAAATCGCGGTTGATCGTGCCATGGGTTTTGCCTGCGGCGGGAACGACATTCACGTCGACGCCCGACTCCTGGAGCGTCTTGGCGAACGCCTGCGACTGGGCGCGTGAGTCGGGCCGACTCGCCACATGGAGGATCAGGAATGGTGGAATGCCTTTGCCTTTGGCAATGTGCGCGATCGGCGATAGCTCCTTCTGTATCGCCTCGTCTGGGCCAAACACGTTTGCCCCGCTGGCGGCGCGCACGGGTCCGGCGCCTTTCGCCCTCTCCGGCACATCGTACGCCGCCGTATCCACGGGAATGCAACCCTTGATGCTTGAAAGCGGCAAACCCTCCGCCTTCAAGTATCGCTCATCGGTACATACCAGGGCCGCCAAGTGCGCCCCGGCCGAATGGCCCGCAACGAAGAGGGCGTCGGGCGAACCCCCATACTCTGCCGCATGCTGAGAGACCCATTTGACAGCTTTGGCGATGTCGCCCGTAATTTCTTTGACGGTCGCCTGCGGCACGAAGCGGTAGTTGACTGAAACGAAAACAAAACCTTTGTCGACAAACGCCTGTGGCTTGTGCTGCACCATGGCCTTGTCGCCCTGCCGCCAACCGCCTCCGTGAATCCAAACAATCACCGGATGATCGCTGCCTTCCGCGGGTGCGTACAGGTCGAGCGTTTGTCGCTCGTTCTTCGGCTCCCCATAGCCGAGATCACGGTAAACCCGAGGTTCGGCGGCCCGCATTGGCAAGGCTAGCAACACGAACCAGGCGGCCAGCAACAAACGCCCTGCGGCTACTTTCGATGATGCAACCATGTCTTATTTCGTCCTCGGGGCGCCAGCAGAACTCAACTCGGATTACGTCTTCGTTTTGCTAAAGCTAGCCGAACCAGAGCCAAACTACAAACAAGAAGTTGCGTGGGGAATTGTCCCCCGACCGCGAGGTTTCGTTGCGGCGGGTACTTCGTGCGGTCCGCCGACGAAGCATGGTCGCCGCACAGAGGTGCGCCGATGCCTTCGCACAGCACAAAATCGGAGGCTGCACTCCCTGGTGTATTTCGATCGCCTGCCAAGCTCCGCCACCTCATCACGCCTGCTGAAAGGGCGTAGTGCAAAGCCAGGGTCCATTCCTTCAATTGGCAATCACATGGACTCGGACGAAGGTTGACAGATACTCCGTCTCGCCGTGAGTTGCCGCCGGTTGGCCGACGAAAACGACGGTTGTAAACGGATTGGTGAACGAGCCGAAGACGAGCACATCAAACGAGCTGCCGGCAACCGGCGTGAACCCGTCGGTGAAGGCGATCTCAAGCGTACCGCCCAGGGACGCCTGACCGGCGATGGTCAATCGGTCAAAGTCGACGCCTGCCGTCGGGCCGCGCAACTCCAGCCGCAGTTTGCCGCCGTTTTGAACATAGGCGCCAGCCAGGTGGACATCGCCTTGCACGTGCAACGTACCGCCGGTCAGGCGCAGTTCGCCGGTGAGGGGAAGATCGGCCGCAAGCCGATTGGCGCCGCCGAGAAAGTACACATCGCCGAGGCCGCCGATTGAGCCGCCATCGAAAGTGTGCCCGGCGGCGCGGCCGCCGCCGCCAAAGGCGCTGAACTCCATTCGCGCTCCCGCGGCCACTTGAAAATCGCCGGAGTGCGTCCCGCCGCCATCGAAACCAAACACGCCCGATGCCGATTCAACCGCGCCGCTATTATTCAGGCGCAGTTCGTTGTTGAGCGCGGTTCGGCCGGCGCCGCTTGCCTTGCGGAACAATCCTTCATTTTCAAACACGTTCGGCTGCGTTCCCGCGCCCGCAAGGTCGGCATCGAGAATCACCTCGAACGTCGCCCCGGCGCGGTTCACAATGCGCGAACCATTATTGACGTTCAACTGTCCGAACGCCGAACCGAAGGTAATCATGCCGAAGTTCTCCGCGGTGCGGCCTTGATCGAGCGTGATACGGTCGGTCCATGCGCCGGTCGCGCCGCTAGCCAACCGCGTGACGCCGCTGCCGGACATGGCGCCGCCGGTCCAAGTGAAGGTGTCGAGAACTTCCACGAGGCCGGCGCCAGCCAAAGTTCCACCCTCGATCATCAGCGACGCGATCTTCACGTCGGTGGTCACGGTCGTTACGCCGCCGCGAACCAAGAGCGTACCCGGCGCATCGAGTGCAGCCGCAATCGTGTTGGCGCCCGAGTTGAACCGGAGCGTTCCTGCTCCTTCGAACTTCGTCGCGGTTTCAAAATTATGTCCCGATAGCAGGCCGCCCACTCCTAGGGCTGCGAATTCTATTGTGGCGCCCTCCGCCGCGCGAAAGGCGCCTGCATGAACGCCGCCGCCTTCCAGCGCCAGCGAGCCGGTCAGCGCTTCGATCACGCCGCGGTTATGGACTTGCAAAGCGGAGTCAAACACCGATCGACCAGGTCCGCTGACCTTGCGTAACAAACCCTCGTTTTCCAGCACGTTCGGCAGCGCGCCGCTGCCGTAGAATCCGACCGACATGCCCACGTCGAGCGTAGCGCTGGCGTGGTTGATGAACCGGGCGGCGTCGCCGAAACCGAGACTGCTCGGCGGCGCCGCGTCGAACACGATGGTGCCGAAGTTCTCGAACATTCGCCCTTCGAGCAGCGTCAGGCCATTGCTCCACGCGCCGGTCGCGCCGGCTAGCAGCCGTGTCGTACCCGCGCCGCGCATGGCGCCGAAGGTCCAGGTGAATTGCTCCGAGACGTCCACATCGCCCGACCCGGCGAGGCTGCCGCCGCCGATCATGAGTCCCGCGGTCTCAACTGGTGCGTCCACTTGCAACAGCCCCGCGGTCACGCCGAACGCGCCCTCCACGTCGAGCGGCGCGGTAATCTGATGCGTACCGCTGGTGAAAAGGAAGGAGCCGGCGCCCGATAACTCCGTGCCGTCTTGCAGTTGATGCCCAGGCAGTCGACCCGACGCTCCGAAGCCGGAGAATTCAATCGCCGCGCTCGCGGCGGCATGGAACTCGCCCGTTTGCGTTCCGCCGCCCGCCAGCGCCAGCGTTCCGGACTGTGCTTCAACGCGGCCGCGGTTGTAGAACTCCATCTCGGAGTTGATGGTCGACTTGCCGACGCCGCCGGTCTTGCGCACCGTTCCTTCGTTTTCAAAGAAATTTGGTCCGCTGCCGCCGCCGATGTTCCCATCCTGTGCAAAGTCGAATGTCGCGCCAGGCCGATTGACGATGCGCGACCCACCCTCGATGCTGATCCCCCCGCTCTCGACAATCACCGCGCCGAGGTTCTCCAGCGTGCGCGCCCCGGCGAGCGCTGTGGCGCCGCTGATGCGCATCGTGGCGCCGGGCAGGATGCGTGTGACGCCGCTGCCAATGATCGAGCCGATCCGGGCGCCGAGTCCGCCCGCGCCGGTCAAGCGGAACGATTCACTGACTTCAATCTCACCCGTGCTGAACAGCCGCGTCCCGTCGATTGACAAGGTCTCAAGCGACAGCGATTGGCCCTTCACGTCGATGGTCGGCCCCGACGCGAGTTGCACGTGACGCAATTCGGGGCCGATTACGCCATTGAATACCGTGTCGCCGAATGTGGCGCTTAGGTTCTCGGCGGCGAACAGGCCGTTGATCGTGTTATCGCCGCTCAGCACCACTTCGCCGGGGCCGCGGATTTCGGCGTCGACCGGCAAAGTGAAATTACGCAGGACGAGCCGACCGTTCGTTTTCACGTCGATGCCGGCCCCCAGGGTCAGTTGCCGGCTGCTGGTGTCGAGCGTTTGGCGGCCGGCTTCTCCGCCAAGGGTGATCGAACGCACGCTGACGGAAGACGCCAGCGTGACGGTCAGCGTTGCTTCGCCGCCGATGAACACATCGTCCATCGGCCCCGGCACGGCGCCAGTGCTCCAGTTGGCCGGATTGTGCCAACTGCCGTCCGTCGTGGCGATCCAGAAGTTGTCGACCTGGTTCAAATGGAAACTACTGACCACCGGCGCGGCGCCAAGCGGATTGCCCGCGCGATCGGTCACTGCCGTGGCATCGAGAGTGAGCGTGTAATCCCCAGGCGGTAGCGGATCGTAGGTCAACTGCACGATGCGGTCTCGGCTGCGCACCTGCACTTCGAGCGGCGTGACGACGGCGCCTTGCTCGTTGCGTAGGACCAAGTTGCCGGCCGTAAGCGTATCGGCGGCCATTGGCTCATTGAACTGCACTGTCACCCGGCGCCGACCATGCGCGCCTTGCTCGCCGTCGGCGGGCGTAATCTGCACGATTTGCGGCGCCGCAGCGTCGGGGACCAATTCCACGGTCACCGGATCGGACGCGGCGATGTTGCCGCCGGTGTCGATAGCGCGCACCTGAATGGTCAGCATCTCGCCCGGCTCGCCCGCCGCGATCGCCTCGAAGTCGAACGGGAATGAGACATCGTTCCGCACCACCTGCCCGTTGACCAGGAACTCGACGTTGCGTACTTGCACGTCGTCGGCCACCGTGACGCGCAGCGGAATGGAATTTCCCACGATTACTTGCACGCCAGGCGCGGCGGGATCGGCATCGAGGGCGTCGGCGGCCAGCGTCACTTGCGGCGCCTGGCCGAGACGATCAAACGGCAAGTAGTTGAGCACCTCCAGGCCGGCCGCGCCATCGGCGACGAAGGCCAGCCCCATGCCAACCGTCACTCCCTGTGCGGCGCCTGGGGTGTCGATGACGGTAATGGTCTTGTCGGTATCGGTCGGATCACTCACGTCGAATAGACCAAGACCGTCGCCGCCGGCCGCATTCAGCGCCACTCCCGAGCCGTTCAGCGCCAGGCCGCGGCCCGCGAAGTTGGTTTGCGCATCAGCAATCAGCTGCGGGTTGGCGGGGTCAGTAACGTCGATCGTGCGAAGGCCGCTGCCCACGAGGTACGCCACGCCGCCGCCGGCGGCTACGGCCACACGTGACGAAGGCTGCACGATCAGGGTCTCGCCCAGCATGGTCATGCCGCCGCCAGCGGCCTCGACCGAAAAGAACCGGTCCGTTGTTGTGTGGAACACGTACAGCCGGTCGGCTTCGCGAGCCATGCCGGTCGCGGTTCCGCCGCCGGGCAGGGTCATGCGTTGCAGCACCTCGCCGGTAAGTAGATCGACGGAAACCAATTGATCGCCGGCCGCCGCATACGCCACGCCGTCGATCGCTTCGACCTGCACCGCCTGCACGTTGACCGTCCGCATTAGCGTTGGCGCGGCCGGGTCCGACACGTCGATCAAGTGCAACCCGCTGGCGCCAGCCGCCACGGCGGCGATGCCCAGGCGTGCGTCGGCCGCTACGTCCTGATTGTCGCCCGGCAAGTCAAGCTGCCCCAGCAAGATGGGATTGTCAAAGCGAGTGACATCGACGACCGTGAGGCCGTGGAAACCGGTCGCGACGTAGGCCGTTTGCGATTGACCATCCAGGATCGACCCTTCCACGGTAACGGCGGTGGCGACGCCCGGCAGCGGAAGTGTGGCGATCAGGCCCGTGGGGAAGCCCAAGTTGTCGAGCGGATTAAGGCCTTGCTCCAATTCGGCGCGGTCGAGAATTCCATCGCCGTCGGAGTCGGCGTTGCCTGGCAACGTGCCGACGACCGCTTCTGCCGCATCGGCCAGACCATCGCCGTCGGCGTCGGGCGCATCGTCGAGGAAGGTGAGCGAGAACGGCGCCAGCTCGGTCCGCACGCCGCTGGCCGCCGAGACGCCGGCTGAAGTAGCGATGGCGTTCAGCGGCAGGCTAAACACTTGCAGGGAGTAGTTGGCGCTCGGCGTCATCACCGGCAGGTTCAACAGGCCCGTCTGCGACGTTTTGCCGGTGAGCGTGTTACCGCCGACGGTGAGCTTCCACGGCGCATTGCGGTAGCCGCGGGCCAGGGTCATGATCGGGGTGAGCGCGTCCTCGATTAGCTCGGCCAGGGCGTCTTCGGTCGCTGGCGTGTCGGCTGTCAGTCCGGCCGCCGCGGGGACTTTTGCGGCGCGAAACTCATTCCAAGCGTCGATCACCTGCTGCATGGCTTCGATGATCTCGGCGTCGGTCGCTTCACCTTCCGCCTGACCGCCGGCTTCGCCTTCTCCGTCCTCCGGAACGACGCGGCGCTTCAGCTCGTCGATGAGCACACACGCGGTGACCAGCGGAATACTGCGGATGTCCTTGCTCAGTTTATCGGCATGGTCCAGCAGCCGCTGCGCGAGCGTGACAATCTCGTCGGCAATGCCGATGGCGGATTGTCCGATGGTCCCATAACAGGCGCCGTCGCGCTTGTTGAGGCGTTTGATAATCGCCTCGGCCATGCCCAAGACGCCCTTGATGGCAGTGATGCTCTTGTCGATGGGGTTTTGCGCGGTGAGCGTGTCCCACGCTTCCATGAACTGCTTTTTGGCCGCGACGATGCGCACCACCTCTTGCCCCAGCTCGCCGCGCGTGAGCTGCCCCGCCTCGAAGCGGGCCTTGATGGTCGCCACGCTGTCGCCGATCTCCTTCCCGCCTTCCAGCAAGTTCGACATTGCCGAGAAGACCGGCCCATAGGTGAGCAGGTCGCGGAAGCCCTTGTACGCCGCCTTGATAATCGCCCACACGTCGCCAAAGCCGATCCCTTCGCAAGTCTCCTCTTGCGGCTCGCTCGGCTGCGTGCCGGGCTGCGTGGTGTGCCAGCCGGGCGCGAAGATGCCTACGCCGGGGTCGGAGTGAATCATCAGCCCATCGGCCGAGACCGTGCCCGAGCCGGCAACGTCCCAGCGGCCGGCGTCGTGGTTGAAGGAGAAGATCAGCGACTTCTCACCCGGCTCCAGACCTTCCAGGTTGGGGAAAACTACCGGCGCCGGAGGATCAAAGTTCGTGGCGCCGAGCGGCTGGATGGAAATGACCAGGCTCGGATTAACGCCCGGTGGTAGCGGGCCGGGAAGGCGGTCGGGCGGAACGGGGATAATCAGCGCCTCCGTGGCCGCGTTACCGTGGTCGTCGGTCGCGCCTGCGGGAGCGATCGTGACGTGCGTGCGTTGCCACACGCTGGGGTTCACCTCGGGGAACATCGCTTGGAGTTGCGCGATGCCTTGCGCGCCGAAACCGACCTCGGTTGGCTCCGTCGTCGAGAGCGGCGTGATGTCAGCCATCGCCATCGTGGGCAGGAATAAGTCCATGGGCACGCCGTTCATGCCCATCTGCATCGTCTGGCCCGGGATACTGGGAAACGGTTTTCCGACCACCGGATAGGCTCGCCCTGGCGGTGCGCTGGTGGCGGTGGAGCCGTCGATGTGGACAAAGAACGTCGGCGCCGGCATGTCGATCAGGTCGTAGCGGCCCGTGACGTCGGTCACAGCGTTTGCTTCGGGAAATCCGTCGACACGGATCGTGGCGCCCACAATGGGCTCGCCTGTGTAGGCGTCTTTCAAAAAGCCCCACACCTTCGTGCCGGGGATGCGAGTTAGCGGCAGTGTGCGGAACTTGGCGGTGAATACGCCGCCGGGCAGGCCGTCGCCGTCGGCGTCGATGGGAAAACCGTCGCGGCCTTTGACCCGATTGCCGTCGAGCGTCGCCTGCACTTCGGTCGAAGCGGGCAGCGGCTCGTCAAGGAAGAACGTAGCGAATCGCTCGGTACTGGAAACCACAATCCGGCCGGCGATCGCTTTACCCGCCGCGGTCAATCGCAAAGCCTCGGTGGTGAGCGTGGCGGGGTCGATGGCGTCGTTGAAGCGCACGATCGTCTCGCGGACCACGTTTACATGATCCTCGCCATGGGCGGGCGAGAACGACTCGATTCCCACCGGAATAATGAGCTCGAACGCGACGCGACCGCCGCCGGCCGCGTTGCCCGCCGCGTCGGCTACCAAGGCGGCAAAGTGTAGCGTGTAGGCGCCTTCGTTCAGCGGCGCTCCGAGGTTCAACCGCGCAGTACGATCGTTGACCAGCACGACCGAATTGACCCCAATGGGAATGCTGAAGCCGCTCGCCGGATTGAAGGAGAGCAAATAGTTGCCGGCGTCGAACAGCGCCGGGCCGATCGGCTCATTCAACTGAATCTCCAGCGTCTGGTCGCCCAGAGCGGCGGGCCGCGCCAGCGAAGCCGTGGGCGCCTGGCTGTCGAACGTCAATCGAACTTCAGACGTTGTTACGGCGCCGCCAAAGTTCTGCGCCACCAAGCGGACGACGTGCTCGCCATCGGCGGAACCGTTCCGCGCGAGATTCGGATCCCAAAGGAATTCGCCGGTGGAGGAAATCGTCACACGCTGAAAAACGCCATCGTCGATCTGCGCAAGAATTCGAGCGCCTTCGGAAAAATTCTCCAGAATCGCTCCGCGCAGCGATGCGTCGTTTGTCAGGCCATCGTCGTTCACACCCTCGGGCGCGGTGTCTTTGGCTAATGCCGCCGCGATGGCCGGCGCTGTCTGTCCAATACCGGCGCGCAGGTCGGTCACGACATCGATGAGATCGGAAACACTGACGAACTGATCTCCGTTCACATCGACAAACGGTAACGCCGGATCGCTCGGCCGCGGTTCGGTCAGCTCCCGCGGGCCGCCGTGCTCCCGTAGGTCGGCGACCACGGGCAAGAGATCCGCAAGCGAGACAAACCCTGAGTTGTCCACGTCCAAGGGCAGCACCGCATTTTGCCAATCCGACGTTAGTAATCTCCGGGGCTCCAGGGTTTCCCACAGGAGTTTGCGCGACCGACGACGCCCAAGCCAACAACGGCGCCGCGCGGCGCACAGGGGTTTTTCTCGCATAGTCCTTGCCAGCCGGAAGGAAAGATAAAGGCCGGGTTGGGAGAAGTCCTGGGGACGGCCTTAAAAAAACATGCCCAAACTGGCATAATAACTCCACGTCTTGCGAAGGTGAAGTTGTTTTCTGGATTTCTCCACCCTTTGCAGGAAGAACCACGTTCCGTCGCGCCTTGACGCGTGAAACGCCGCACCTTCATGCGTGTCTATCTGACCAAAGCGTGCATGTGAAAATCGCCCTGTTTACCGACGCGTTTTTTCCCTTCACCTGCGGCGTCAGCTCCGCGATCTTTCAGCAAGCCAATGCTCTTGCCAGTCGTGGCCATCAGTGCTTCATTGTTTGTCCGGCGGCGGCCGAACGCTCCTTGTCTGGTTTGCATCCGAATGTACGCGTAATCGACGCGGGCCCCACAATTCCGATTCGTCGCTTTATGGGGCTACGCGCCGTGCTGCCGAGCGTCGTTCCGCGGTACCGATGGGTCAAGCGATTGCGTCCCGACGTGATCCACTGCCATTCTGAAATGGCCCTGGCGTGGGAGGGCCTCATCTGCGGCAAGTTTTTCGGTATCCCTGTCATTGGGCACTACCATACGATGTTCGCCCATCCGCTGTATCTGCAGGCGGCTGGACTGCCAAGCGGGGCGTGGGCCCAGAAAGTTGTTTGGAGTTACTCGACCTCCTTTTACAATCGGTGCGATCATGTGCTAGCTCCTTCCCGCGCCGCGGCCAGTTTGCTCACAATGCATGGTGTTCGAAGAACCGTATCGGTCATTTCCAATGGAACGCCCCCACCACTTGATGACGAAGCGCCTCCGTGGCGCATGCCAAGCTTGGAGGGGCTTGGCCCAGGGCCGCACCTCGTGCACGCAGGAAGAATTTCGCACGAAAAAAGCATTCTTACGATGCTCGAGAGTTTCCACGGTATCGCCAGTCGGGCGCCTAACACGAATATGGTTCTCATTGGCGATGGCGCCGCGATGTCCGACGTGACACAGTATCTTCAGCAAAACCAACTTGAAGGACGGGTCGTGCGGCTTGGTATGGTCGAGCGTCGAGTTTTGCTTCGAGAGCGTCTCTATGGCCTGGGGTCGATCTTCGTGACCGCAAGCGAAACAGAAACGCAAGGACTGTGCGTCCTCGAAGCCATGAGCATGGGACTGCCTGTTGTGGCGGTCGCCAAGGGGGGCATTCCCGAACTCGTCACGCATGGCCGCAATGGTTTGCTTGCGCCGCAATCAACGCCGGAAGACTTAGCGCCGCTCCTTTTGCAGTTGTTGAACGATCACGAATTGCGCGGGCGGCTTGGCTCCGCGGCCTGTCTCGACGTGCATCAACATAGGATGCCCCAGGTTGCCGCCGAGTTGGAGGAATTGTACCGAAAACTCATAGCGAACGGACATGCGACCGTCGCACCGGCGGACATTGACCGCCGCGGCTAAGCGGCCGCCGTCTCGCCAGGCGACGTGAGGCCGTCAGGAAAACTCGATAGTCCTTGGAGCGACAAAACTCGTCGTGCGGATCACTGGGTCTTCTCCAACGATCGTCTTCACCAGGCCTTGCTCGTAGCTTGTCGGCGTCCAGTTGCGCCGTTGATCTTGAGCCAAGACCGATCCACGCTGCGAGTCCACGCCATACGCTTGTAGCGCGCGTGGCAACAGTTCAGCCGTTAAACCCGCAAATTCGAGCACGCGCGCGATCGCTTCCTGGTGGTGCGTCACGAGATCGTCGTATCTTAGCGCTGCACTGTGCGCGGCGAACGGTTCGAAGGCAACGTATCCGCGCATGACCGACAACCACATCAATACGAGCAGGCCAACAGGGCCGCGCTGAATGACTCGGCGTGAAGAGTATTCGCAAATTTTCGGAATGAACCGCGCAACCCGACGTCGCTGAAGACGCAGCGAGACCGCAAGCAATTCCTTAAGAATTGGCCACGAGGAAAGCGTTTCAAACCGGCGGAGCGGCGCGCCAGGATAGCGGTAGGCTTGCATCGCAGAACGCACGAACGAGTCCGCGTCGCGATACAAGAACAAGGTGCGCGCCTGCGGGAAAACATGCTGAAAGTCGCCCGACAGTTCGATGACAAAACTCCGAAACTTTAGGGCCGCAAGTTGTTTCCCGTTAAGGTTTCGACAAAGGAATCGCGTCGAGTTCAAAAGCCATCGGCGCTTGTCCTCCGCCGCACAATCACTCTCGACGAGCTGCGTATAGAAGTCAGGTTCCGAGAAGCTGGCGCCGTGTCCCGATTGCCTTAAGGCGCGGGCGATCAATGTTGAGCCGCTTCGTCCGACGGAATAGGTCAAGAGCAGATTGGGGGAAGGCGGATTGGCTTCTTCGACTAAGCGATGAAACTCCTCGAAGGGCAAAGTAAGAACCCGCTGCGCCTCCAGCCGTTGCGCCTGGTAGTAGAACGGAGCGTTCGCGTGAGCTTCCGCATCAGGGAGCTCCACCAAGAGAACTTCCTGCCGGTCCCAGTTCAAACAGTAAAGCGAGTACCGAGGGTCGTTCCAGATATCCTGCGCGTTCAGAACCCCCTCACGAGCAACGCGAAAATCCGCAGGCGATACCAACGCCAACGGATCGCGCAACGTGAGGCCGCGAATTCGCCAGGTTGTCGCAGTAGCAACGGTCACGCCCGCTCACCAAAGTCGAAGCTGCACCAAGCCGTACTTCTCTCGGAGTGCTCCAAGTTTCTCCGATGGACCAATGCTCGACAAGTCACGGTCCACGTCGTCATGCGGTCGCGAACGATGTACCGACGAAGCCAAGGACGCTCGTCGACTCCATGGAATCGTTAACATATGTCTTCAGCTTCCGTGGCTACGAATCCTGATTCTTATCGTTCGCCTTGGTCGTAAATTGGAATCGTGGCTCGAAGTCCGAACCGCGAGTTGGCGTGACGACAACGGTTCGCCCCCCGTGCGCCGCACTAACGAACAAGTATTCAACGAGAGGATCCTCAATGAGTTTCTTGATCAACCATTTCCATGGAACTTCGCCGCGGTCTGACTTCGAGTTCATGTGAATGAACGAATTGATCGTATCCTCCGTCACTTCGAGTTGAATCCCTCGGAGGTTGAGTCGTTCTCGAATTGCGGCCAAAGAGCGAGAAATCGCACGTCGCACGTCCTCCGCGTGTGGAGATTCAAAGTAGATCAGTTGGTCGACGGCTGCGAGGAAACGCTGCGGGAAAACGCGGTTGTCAGAGAGGACCGGGAGACCGTCGCCCTGACTTGGAAATCCCAAATGTTCCCAAGTCCACTCCGTCGTCATTATCAGAACGATATTGCGAAAGTCGATCTCTTGCCCGTTCGGGCAAGTCAGGCGGCCCGTCGTTAAGATCTGGTGCAGTTTGTCAAAGATCAGCGGATGAGCTCGCTCGATTTGATTCAGCAGGAGCACCCCGCCATTCCAACGCCGCAGTTCGTCGGTCAAGCGAGTTTCGTACCCAACGTAGTCGTTGTTGGACGGTGCAAATAAGGAGGTCGCCGGGGTCGCGTCGGAGAATTCCGTCATGTCCCTGCGGATCACGGCGTCGAGTTTTCCAAAGAGGTGTTCGGCCAAGGCGGCGGTCACTTGCGTTTTTCCCGACACGCACGTTCCGGCGAACACGAAGGAGCCGAAGGGTCGATCCGAATGTCGAAGTCCCATGCGGTTCCGGCGTAGCACCTTGGCGATTCGTTGAATTGCATCGGCATGACCGATAACCTGGTCACGAAGACGGTCTTCGAGTTCAACCAAGGGCGAACGCTCGTGCGACGTCATAGGCTCACATGTCATGCCGCAGATTTCCGCGATCGTTTGCCGGATGGCGTCATCGCTTACCACGGCGTCGGAAAGCTGCGACTCGCCCGCCAGTTCGCGCTCCGTCGGCGCTTCCTGCGCTCTAGGAGTTTCGATCTGTTGTTGCAAAAGCGCCGCCGCTTCAAAGTCGCACCGGGCGAGGGCGTCCTCGCGTTGTTCGCGCAAGGTCTCTCGTTCGCTTTGCGACAACAAGGGGCGCTTGGCTTCCTCGGCGCGCGCGGCGCGTAGCCGGATTCGGGCGCACGCTTCATCAATCACGTCAATCGCCTTATCGGGAAGAAACCGTTCCGGCAGAAACTGGCAGGAGAGTTCAACGGCCGCCGCTATCGCTTCGTCCGTGATGCGAACTTGATGGTGCTGTTCGTAAAGCGAACGCAGACCACGAAGAACTTCCAAAGTTTGTTCTGGCGATGTGGGCTCAACAACGATGGAATCAAAATGACTTGCCAGCGCGCCTAAACGTGGTTGATTAGCGCGCCATGCATCGGGCGTTGCAGCGAGCAAGCACTGCAATTCACCGCGTCGAAGCGCCGCCGCGACAAGATAACCGCCATCGAAGGCCGCCTCTTCTTTAGTTCCTCGGATGAGCTTATCCACGTCGTCGATGAACAGAATCGCATTTCGCTCCCGCGCTAGCTCATGCAAGACCGCCTTCATTCGTTCCTCAACCTGCCCGCGGTATTTCGCGCCAGAGACAATCGCCGCCATGTCGAGGATCACAATGCGTTTATCGCAAAGAAACTCGGGAACGTCGCCCTCGGCCACGTACTGGGCCAGGCGCTCGACGATCGCGGTTTTCCCGACTCCTTCTTCCCCGATTAAGACGGCGTGGCGCTTCTCTCGGCGTCCGAGGATTTGGATCAATCGCTCGACTTCTTGTTCCCGGCCAATCACCGGATCCAGTTTGTGTTGTTTGGCGAGTTCCGTCAGGTTGCGCGCAAACGCGTCCAAGGCTGGAGTCGAAGACGGCGGTAAAGAATGCGCCGGCGAACTCACGTCATCCTTAACATCATGCACCTTGTGCGAGCTTGCAGAGAGAGCCAGCGTTTCGCGCCGGATCTCGGCGGCATTCAGCGAAAGTTCGGCGAGCAGATGTGGGCATGCATTTTCGACCGCTCGCAAGAGTCCGAGCAGCAACGCCTGGGGGTGAATGTCTTCTTCGCCCAAGGCCCGCGCCTCTTCCTGCGAAGAGGCGACCAATTGCTCGACGAGTGTGGTTGACGCTTCGTTTTCGGCAGACGGTTTCCGACCCGACGCGATACGTTGGCCCAGGGCTTGGTGTAAGCGAACCGGATCCATGTCCAGGTTCTCCAGCACGCTTCGCAACCAAACTTCGTCGATCAGCGCCGCCAAGACTCCCGCAAACAGCAATTCGGGTTCAAGGCCTTGCGTTTGCGCAGTCGCGCGATCGAGAATCGCTTGGGCGCGGGCGTTGAGTCGGCGGCCGGTCATTCGTGTAAGGTTGTCTGACTTCGCAGAGCCGATTGCCGTCCGACGTTCAAGACAGCGGCGGCGACCAGTCCTGGTAGGATGAAGGAGCCGAATCACACTCAAGCGTGTTCATTTCGCGAACTCCCAGTACCGTGAACTGTGTATGGGCGCGTCGCAGGCCCCAGGCGTAGACATGCGGCGGACCATCGCACCAAGATAGTTGATATGCCTTCTCTGCGGCTCGCAAGGACGCATGGTCGTCATGCAACACATGCCGCAGGTGAGCTAACAAGTTCTGAGCGTCCGCCGCGAGCAGACGATAGCCTCCTTCGTTGATCGGCGCCTCAAGATCATCGAGCAGTTCCGCGGCGTGGCTCAGATCGTTCTGTTGCAAACTAAGTCGAGCCGCACCTAGGCCCGCCGCCAGTTCCTCGCCCACGAGGCCGCACATCCGGGCCTGGTTGATCGCTCGGTAGAGATGATTCTCGGCGGCCTGTAGCTGAGATCCGTCCATCTGCTGGGTTTCGCCGATCAAGCGAGCCGTTCGAATCACGACGGCGTCATCTTCCAATTCAATCGCCAACCGCCGACAACGTTCTGCGAGCGCGCGTGCGGCGGCAAGGTCGCCCACATGAATCGCAAGTTCGCCCAGGGCCTGATAAATGTCGAATTGAAGCTCCGACGCTTGCTTCTCAATCGCAATTCCAAGGGCGTGCAAGAGGGTCTCGCGCGCGGACTGCGGCTCGCCTTGTAACGCGAGGATCTGGCCCAATCTCAGCAAACCGGCGGCGCGGCGCGCCTCGGTTCGATCGGACTCGTTCGCTCGAATGGCCGCCTGCGCGCATTGATGCGCCGTTTGCAACCCGCCGCAAAGCTTCATGGCGTCGCAAACGCCGTAAAGCGCCGTGGTCATCTGTTCGCCGTTCGCGTTGTAGAACGCCGGCTCGAACAATCCGCGGTAAAACCGAGCGGCTTCATGGGGCCGTCCATGCAGTAGCAGTGCCTCGGCGTACGCGCGAAGCGTTTGGAACTTAGCGGGCCACGTGGAAAGCCGCGGCAATTCGTCGATCCCGCTTGGCGCCATTTGCTTGAGAAGCTTGAGAGCTTGAGGGACTGCACCGAGTTTATACAGCGGGGCGTGCAGATGAGTGAAGTACAGGTCATAGGCGCGATCCAGCTCCCCTAGCATCACATAGCTATTGAATAACTCGACGGTCGGCTCCAATTCCTCAAGACTGCCGACGCGTTGGTAGGAAGTCGCTTTCGGCGCGTGGGCGAAATGAAGACGCAGCGCTCGATAAATTAAACTGCGCCGCTTCTCATCCATACGACTTAACGTGACGCCTCGCACCACCGCGTGCATATCATAACTGTTGACGTGAGGACGATGATCCCAGCCGATCAGACCGCGGTTCTCCAATGTCGCGAGTACGGAAATGAGTTCGGTTTCCTCGGCGCATTGAAGTTGGCCGCCGCCAATCAAGAGCGACGTAAGCCACCCGTAGCGCGCGGCCCCGCCGAACGCCGCAACGACTTGCAGCGCGTAACAAGTTTGTTCCGATAACCCCTCTAGGGCGATGTCCATCACGTGTGACTTGACCTGGATCATCGGAAGAGAGAACGGGTCGAAGTGAGGATGGTTGGCGCGCCAAGCGTCAAAGTCTCCCGGCGTCCGCCGGTCGTACGCAATGCGACACGCGAGCGCCTGAATCAATAGTGGATGGTTCTGAAAAGTTCGAAACAGCGGCAAGAGCCGTTCCGAAACGCCATCGACGCCAAGCGCCCGCCATAGCTGTAGGGCGTCATCGTCGTTAAGACCCGCCAGGTCGAAGCGATGCACGCCGTGAACGGGCAGGCCGGTCGGCCCTTCGAGCGCCGCCGGGAACAGACGCGTGCTGAGCACAAGATACGAATTCATTCCCGCGGCGGCTTTCCACAAGAACCGCGTAATGCGTTCGTCGACGGCCTGTCGAGGAGCACGTACTGTTTCTGCGTAAGCGACGTCTTCGTCATGCACATACGCCGGATGGGCGCCCGCATAGGCCTTGAGAATTCGCTCGAATCCGTCGAGAACGACAACAAAGCGGCGTTGTGCAAGAATTTCCAGCAACTGCTGCTCACAGTGCAGGGCAGGCGATTCGTTCAAAGATCGGCGTGATCTTCCACTGACATACGCTAGCGCCGTTTTCACGAAGTTCTCGAAAGAGGCTTCCGATTCGTAAAAACTCCACCAGAGAAAACCATCAAACGAGCTGGCCGCCGCGTTCGCTGCTAAGCGTTGAAGCCAATGCCACGTCAATGCAGATTTTCCTGCTCCGCCAATCGCGACGACACTCAAAACCGACGCCGAACGGGACGACGCCGGCAAGGCCGCCCATGCGTCAAGTTGGGCCAGCTCTTGTTGACGACCGATCAAACCCGTAGAGGTTTTCAGCAGGCTATAAGGATGGGCGATATACGGTTGGGGCGGAGTCGGCAGCGGCGTGTCCAGGGGGACGCGGTCTTCCCGACCCGGCGGAGGTGCGCCGAGAACCTCAAGTTTGGCCTTGGCTAACGCGTCGATCGCCAGGGCGCGAAGATCTTCCGCCGAGCGGAACTTCGCCACAATGCGCTCCGCGGCCAGTCGTTGTTTGAAGCGCTGGAGTTGTTCGGCGCCCGCCCCCGTCTCGACATGTCCCGGCTTCACATCGTGGTCTTCGCTCATCACGAAGATCAGCCGCGGGATGCCGCGCGACACGGCGCATTCATACTCTAACTCGGTAATCGACTTGCCCTGCGAGGGTATGACCGTGCCGTACCGATAGCCCAAGATGCCAACGTAGATGTCAGCCTGGCGGACCAGCGTCAACGACTTTTCCAGAATTTGAGCGTGATCGGCAGGTAGGTGCTCCATCATCGACGGCAGCATGGACTGCCTGAGGCACGCATCCATGACGCCCCCGCGATGCTCCGGCAAGTCCAGCGCGGTGCTGCTAATCATGACGACGAGCGTCTTATCCTCGCCTCGGAATGACATGGCCGCGCTGCGTCCAAGGACTGGTGCGTTGAAAGACTGGATTCTCGCGAGACCGCCCGAGCAAGGTTTATGGGGCGGCCGGCGCTGGCCGGCGCAACGCCTTCATGGCTTCCCCCATGGCTTCGCCAATGAGGTAGTAGGTCTCGGCGTTCGTGTTCCAATGATACCCTTGATCGCTCGGAGATTCCTCCGCAGGACGCCAGAACGCCTTCGTGCCGACAAAGGCGAAGCTCCCGTTGAACTCTGGGCGCTCGGCAACGGCGGCTTGCGCCTTCATGAGCGATAACGCTCGCGGGTGCTTCTCTTCCAGACCGCTCATGCCGGTCTCGGCGATGACAAACGGCAAGTCGCGAACGTTCAGGTCTTTACGAATATCGCGAATGAAGTTCGCCAAATTGGCTTCGTACTCGGCATTGAATTTGTCGTTAATGCGGTCGTTCCAGCCTTGATGCCAGCCGAATCCAGCAATTTCATAGCGGCCGTCGGAGCCGGGTACGAGTTCTTTCACCTTGGCAAGCGAGGTTTTCGTAAGCGCGAGCGTCTCACGGTAATACTTGCCGACGAGGTCCGGCTCTGCAGCGATGGCGGCATCTTGCGACGCGCCCAACGAGTACGGAATTCCGCCGGAACTGGGCGGGCGAAAATCGACCGCCAGACTTTTCCCGCCCCAGGCGCACTTGATGATGAGCACAGGCTCGTCGCATGCGTCTCCCATGACCCAACCAAAGCCAAGTTCGGGGCCAATACGGTCCTCGTTGACGCCATAACCCGCGGTCAGCGGTCCTTCGCGGTCAAGATAGGAGATGAACACATCGTCGCGCACGATCCACTTCCCCTCCTTGTCGACCAGCTGAGCGAAACGCGCCGCGGTGTTTCGATCATGGACGAGATACTCCAGACTGCCCTTGCCGCCATTGCGATTCGGATCCGCCGTGATGATCCCGTGGCCCTCCATATTGGACTGTCCGGCGAGCACGAACACTTTGACGGCCTTCGGCGGATCGGCCGCCGTGGCTACGATGTCGATCGCGATGACGAACAACGCCGCGAGGAAGAAAGACGCAGAGAGTTTCATAGGCTATTGTTGCTCTAGTTCGCAGGGTTGTATTCGTTGAAGGAGCGTACTTCGATTCGCAAAAATTCACTACGGGCCGTACTGAATGACGCAGACGAGCCCCTACGCGGGATCATACGCCATCAATTACTTGTTTCTTTTTCTTCTTCGTCGGCCGTTTGCCGGACTCGGCGCCAACACGATCGCCGCCTCGGCCTCCCCACAGCGGGGCGACGTTGTGTTCGTCCCAGGCGTTCCACTTGGCTTGAAGCTCCTGCACTTTGTCAGGATGCGCCGAGGCCAAGTCATGATCTTCGTGGATGTCTCGGGCAAGGTTATAAAGCTTTGCGGCAGTGACCGGTTGGGAGCCGCCGGTCTGCGTATCGGCGTTGCTGTCATAGCGGACGAGTTTCCAATCGCCGCTGCGAACCGCCATCTGTTGGCCAAACCGCCAATACAGCGCGTCATGCGGCGCGCCGCGCTTCTCACCCGATAGGAACGGCAGCAGGTTCACGCCGTCAATTTTCCAGTCCGGCGGCGCGTTGACTCCTGCCGCCGCCAGTGCGGTCGCATGCAGGTCAAGTTGAATGACGGGCTGATCGAAGACCCCGGGTTGGAGAGTTCCTGGCCAGGCGACGACGAACGGCACGCGAACGCCTCCTTCGAGGGTCGTGCGTTTGCTGCCGCGGAGCGGCTCGTTGCGCGAACCGTTCACAGTGACGCCGACCATGGTCGGCCCGCCGTTATCGCTGAGAAAAGCGATCAAGGTGTTTTCTGATTGGCCGGTCTTGGACAATGCCGCGCGGACGCTTCCGATCGCCTCATCCATCGCCAACATCATGGCGTTGTAGGTTCGGCGCCGGGTATCGGCGACGTCGGCGAATTTCGACAACCGATCGTCGGTCGCCTGCATGGGCGTGTGTACCGCGTTGAATGAAAGGAACAAAAACCAAGGCTGGTCACGGTTTCGTTCGATGAACGAAACGGCTTCGCGTCCGAAAGCATCCGTCGTGTAGTCGACTTCCGTGACAGGTTCCGTACCGCGCAGGATTCCGCCGGCCGCGGTGTAACTGTGAGCCCCGCCCAGAAAACCGAAGAACTCATCGAACCCACGGCGTTGGGGATGCATTTCCGACAGGTTGCCAAGATGCCACTTGCCGACGAGACCTGTTTTGTACCCCGCCGCCTGGAGTCGGTCGGCCAACGTCTTCTCGCGAACCGGCAGCCCTTGAACGCCTCCGCTCGGATTGAACTCATGCCCAAAGCGGTTCTGATAACGACCGGTCAGCAAACCCGCCCGCGTCGGCGAGCAATACGGCCCTGTGACGTACCCATTCGTGAATTTCACTCCATCGGCCGCGAGCGCATCGAGATGGGGCGTGGGGATGTCTTGGGCGCCATGAAACCCCACGTCGGCGTAGCCCATATCATCTCCCAAGATGATCAGGATATTGGGCCGGCGCGGTGGATCGGCCGCGTGCGCCTCCGACAAGGAAGCCGCAATCATGATGAATAACAAAGGCTTGCAGTTCATTGCTTCGCCCGACCTTTCATATTGGAGAACTTCGTGAACGCGTAACGAATACCGCATGCGTCCGGCTGGACGGTAGAGTTTCCCGCGACGAGGCAAGGAGTCTTGGAGCGGCGTCGGTTGGTGGCCAGCAAGCAGGCGTTCGAAGGGGGTTCGCAGGTCATCGCCCGAGGGCTGTCAACGATCGCGTCGCATTGTATCGCGCCGGCGTTTCATTCCCATCAGTAAATCAAGAAGTCCGGCGTATCGCATCGTGGGATCCACATAATGCTCAAGAACGTAAAACAGGAAGTAATAGAAGCGACAAGACGCCCAAATGAGCAGTATCAACAAAACGCCAATCTTTAACCTTGGCGCTTCCAACAAGATGAGAACGGCCGTCGTCGCCGCAATCACAAGGAACATCACCCCCTTGGCCACGATCCAAGATTTCGATTTCAGGTCGGTCATCAGGAAGGCCGCAGGTTTGTCGCCAAGCGAATTGCCAAAAAGTTGAGCCGTGCCGCGCCCTCTGCCGCTTAATCAAAATCGTCGCCGTAGTGCGAGCAACGACGCAGAAGACAGCTCATTGTGTTCTCCGACCACCGACGGTACAAGCGATTCCGCGCACCTGCCCACCGGCCAATGCTTGGAGCCGAACCGCTTGCCTGTCATAGAAGGGGATTCTGAAAAGGCGCGGCCCGTTGCGCCAAGATTTCGCCTCTCGAACCTGCACCGCTGTCGGCCGCTGGGAAAATCGAACCTCCCATGAGGACAACGCCGCAAGTTCATTTTGTTTGACACATTCCGCCGAGAGACTTAAAATCGCAAGCACTGCTTAGGGTGGATATGCTTGGTCGATTTCTTGACGTAATACACCCTGTTCGGGGGTGGTTCTTGCTGGCGGCAGCCGTTTTGTTGCCGTTATCGCTTGAGGTCCGCTCCTGCCACGCCAGTTGTGGTGATTGGCTCGAATCGTCCGCGCCGCATGGCGCCGCGCTTTTGAGCGGGGTGCAGGACGGCAGGTTGGTGCCTACGTCGGCCGAGTTGCGGTTTCCCGGCGAAGCGCCGTGCCGTGGTCCGGCCTGCCAGCGACAGGCTCCGCAACCTGCCGCACCCGTGGCGCCTTCACGTACGACGGACACGTCGCGCGAGCATGGATGCGCCAACCCTGCTTCGGGCGCGGCCCTTCTGTCCGATTGGACGAGCTTGCTCGGCGCCGCGACTATCACGCCGCAAGTGGGGTATCCACAACGTATTAAGCGTCCTCCTCGGGCGGTGGTTACGTAACATCAAAGGGCGGCGTTCTGAAATAGTCGCGGAGGCGACTTCCTTTGCGACGAAAGCCTCTAAACGAGGATCTTCCCGCGCTGGGCGAGAGTCAGCGGATTCTTTGCGCCAACGCTGGTTCGTTGGCGCGCTCTTGCGATGAACTTCGTGGTTCGCCGTATCGGCCGTGATGCGGAAACGTGAGGTTCGGTCTTTTTTCACATCTTGGGTTGTACCGCCATGTCAGGCGCTTCCTCGCGCACCGATTTGCTCCAGCCACCGCCGGGCAAGAAATATGTCCGGGCGGTGGGGCCGCGGTTGCGCAAACTTTTGTATGTGATCTTTGCCCTGGTGGCGCTCTTGGGCGCCAACGCGGCGTATTTGAGCAGCATTACCGCGCTGGAATGGGCGACAGGCCGCACTTATCAAAATTATTTCTATCAGTACATGTTCCTGGGACACCTGGGACTGGGCCTGCTCCTGATTGTTCCCTTCCTCGCGTTCGGTTCGGTCCACATGTGGATCTCGCGCAACCGCCGCAACCGGCGCGCGGTGCGCATTGGGTACGCGTTGTTTGCGATCGGCGTGTTGGTGCTGATTACCGGCGTGTTGCTGATGCGCGTGGGCGGGTTCGACTTGCGACAACCGCTAGCGCGTTCCACGGTCTACTGGCTGCACGTGGTCACGCCGTTGGCCGCCATTTGGCTGTACTGGCTGCATCGGTTGGCCGGGCCGCGCATCAAATGGCGCCTGGGCGTAAGTTACGCAGCGGCGGTCGGCGTGGTGGTCGCCGGGTTTGCGCTCTTGCATACTCAAGACCCGCGCGAATGGTTCGCCGAAGGTCCCGAGTCCGGCGTGAAGTATTTCGAGCCGTCGCTGGCGCGCACCGCCACGGGCAATTTCATTCCGGCCCGCGCGCTGATGGACGATAACTACTGCAAGAAGTGCCATGCCGACGTTCACGCCGCCTGGTCCAGCAGCGTGCATCGGTTCAGCTCGTTCAACAATCCGCCGTACTTCGCCGCTGTGATGGAGACGCGCGAAGTGTCGCTTCAGCGCGACGGCAACGTGCAAGCCTCGCGCTGGTGCGCCGGATGTCACGATCCCGTGCCGTTCTTCAGCGGCGCGTTTGATGATCCCAAGTTCGACACGGTGAACCACCCCACGGCTCATTCGGGCATTACTTGCACCAGTTGCCACGCCATTACGCACGTGAACAGCACGCGCGGCAACGCCGACTACACCATCGAAGAGCCGCTGCATTATCCCTTCACCTATAGCGACAACACGCTGTTGCAGTGGGTCAACAACCAGTTGATCAAGGCCAAGCCCTCGTTCCACAAGAAGACGTTCCTCAAGCCGTTCCACCAAGAGGCCGAGTTCTGCTCCACGTGTCATAAGGTTCATCTGCCGCACACGCTGAATCACTACAAAGAGTTCCTGCGCGGGCAGAACCATTATGACCCTTACTTGCTGAGCGGCGTTTCGGGTCATGGCGCCCGGAGTTTTTACTATCCGCCCAAGGCCGAGACGAACTGCAACGGCTGCCACATGCCGCTGCAAGCCTCGAGCGACTTTGGCGCCAAGTACTTCAATGGGGCCAAAGAGTTGAGCGTGCACGACCACTTGTTTCCCACGGCCAACACGGGTGTGGCGTGGCTGCTGGACAAGCCCGACGTAGTGCAAATCCATCAAGATTATTTGCAAGGCGTGATGCGCGTCGACCTGTTCGGCGTGCGGGAAGAAGGCGAGATCGACGGCAAGCTCCATGCGCCGCTGCGGCCCAACGTGCCTACCCTGGAGCCGGGCAAAAAGTACTTGCTGGAAGCGGTCATTCGCACGTTGAAAATGGGGCACACCTTCACGCAAGGCACGGTCGACTCGAACGAAGTGTGGCTCGACGTAACGGTCACGTCCGGCGGCAAAGTGATTGGGCGCAGCGGCGCGATCGACCCCGCGAAGGCGAACGAAGTCGATCCTTGGTCGCACTTTGTGAACGTGTTCATGCTGGACAAAGACGGCAACCGCATCAGCCGTCGCAACCCGCAAGACATTTTCACGCCGCTGTATAACAACCAAATCCCGCCCGGCGCGGGTCAAACGGCGCATTACGAGTTGACCGTGCCAACTGACGCCAGCGCTCCGGTCACGGTCGAGGTGAAGCTGCTGTATCGCAAGTTCGACCAGCAGTTCATGGACTTTGTGGCCAAGTCGAATGAAAAGCATGGCCGCATCTTGCGCGGTCACGAACCGGGCGAAACGTATGTGAACAACCTGCCCGTCACCACGCTTGCGGTCGATCGCGTGACCTTCCCCGTGGCGGGAGTCGAGGCGGAGGTCGAGAACGCCAAGGTCGAAATTCCGGAATGGCAACGCTGGAATGATTACGGCATCGGCCTCTTGCTCAAAGGCAAGGCCGAACTGCGTCAAGCGGAAGCCGCCTTCCTGGAGGTCGAGAAGCTGCATCGCTTCGACGGTCCGCTCAATCTCGCTCGCGTTTACAACACCGAAGGCCGGTTGAGTGAAGCCGTAGAAGCGCTGCGCCGCGCCGAGGCCTTCCGCGAAGACGAAGCCTTTCCCCGTTGGACGTGGGCCTGGCTCAGCGGCGCGGTCAACCGGCAGGAGGGACGTTTGGAAGAAGCCGTGACCAACCTGCGCAGCGTGCTGGAAGACCGTACACCGGCGATGATCGCCAAGGGGTTCGACTTCAGCCTCGACTATGAAGTGATCAACTTGCTCGGCCAAACACTGTTCGATCTGGGGCGTCAACGCCACCGTCAAGGCCGCCTGGAGGAAGCTGAGCAGTACTGGCGGCAAGCGATTGAGCGATTCCAAAAGACGCTAACGCTCGATTCCGAGAACGTCTCGGCGCATTACAACCTGGCGCTGCTCTATCAAGAGTTGGGCGAGGATGGCAAAGCCGAGGAGCATCGCCAATTGCATTTGAAGTACAAACCGGATGATAACGCCCAAGGCCGCGCCGTGCGACTGGCGCGCGAGAAGTACCCCGCGGCCAACCACGCCGCCGAAGCGGTCGTCAAGTATCCGCTGCAGCGTCCTGGCGCGCCGGGGCTGGAAATAGCCGTCGAGAGCGCCTCACCTGCCCAAGGCGCATCGGCGGAATAGATCACAACACCCACATACGCAACGCCGTAGTTTCACGAGCCATCGATAAACGGTTCAGATCAACGATGAAGGAAAAAACACAACCGATCGAGCCGCCGGAAGAAGACGGCGAACCCGAACGCGATGACGCGGTCATCGGCGTAGCCTTGCGTTGGTCGGCGGCGGTGCTGGCGGTGCTCGTGCTGGTCGGCGTTGGCGTGGCGTACTGGCTGACTCGTCCGGAGCCGGCGCCGCAGGTCAAAGAAACGCAACTTGCCCAAGTCGCCGTACGCGAAGCCTCGAAGCTCGAAATTCCGGCAGTCGCGTTTACCGACATCACCGCAGACGCCGGCCTGCGCTTTGTGCATGAAAACGGCGCCGCCGGTGAAAAGCTGCTTCCCGAAACCATGGGCGGCGGTTGCGCCTTCTTCGACTTCGACGGCGACGGCGATCAAGACATCCTTCTGGTGAACTCGCAGCGCTGGCCATGGGACGCGCGCCCCAAAACCGAACCGGCCACCGCCGCCCTTTATCGCAATGACGGTCAAGGAAAGTTTGAAGACGTCACCGCCGGTTCGGGGCTGGATGTATCCATCTACGGCATGGGCGTGGCCGCCGGCGACTACGATAGTGACGGCCGGGTCGATGTGTTCCTCTCGGCCGTGGGCGCCAACCGGCTCTTTCGCAACGTGGGCGACGGTAAGTTCGAAGACGTGACGAACATCGCAGGCGTGGCTGGCGACGGCAAAACCTGGAGCACCAGCAGCGGCTTCTTCGATTACGACCGCGATGGCGACCTCGACTTGTTCGTGTGCAATTACGTGGTCTGGTCGCGCGAGTACGATGTGGCGCAAAACTTCCAACTGACTGGCGGCGGGCGCGCCTACGGACGGCCGCAGAATTTCGAGGGAACGTTCCCTTATCTCTATCGCAACGACGGCGGCAAGTTCACCGATGTCTCGGCCGAGGCCGGCGTGCAGGTGCGCAACCCCGCCACGCAAACGCCCATGGCCAAGTCGCTGGGGGTCACATTCGTCGACTTTGACCGCGACGGCTGGCTCGATGTGATCGTGGCGAACGACACCGTGCAAAACTTCCTGTTTCACAACCAGAAAGATGGCTCGTTTCAAGAGATTGGCGCCCTGGTGGGCATTGCCTTCGACATGGACGGCGCCGCGCGAGGCGCCATGGGCATCGACGCGGCCCGCTTCCGCAACAATGACGCCCTGGGCGTGGCCATTGGCAACTTCGCCAACGAGATGACCGCGCTCTACGTTTCCTACGATGGCGAGCCGCAGTTCACTGACGAAGCGGTCTCGACCGGCCTTGGCCCCGAGTCGCGCCTCGAACTGAAGTTCGGCGTGTTCTTCCTCGACTTCGACCTGGACGGCCGCCTCGACTTGTTCTCGGCCAACGGGCATCTGGAGGAAGACATCAACCGCGTGTTGCCTAGCCAGCACTATGCGCAGCCGCCGCATTTGTTCTGGAACTGCGGGCCGGAGCACGGGGCCGAGTTTCTGCCGGTTCCGACCGAGAAGTGCGGCGCCGAAATACTTCAGCCCATGGTCGGCCGCGGCTCCTCGTACGCCGACATCGACAGCGACGGCGACACCGACGTGCTGGTCATGGTCGTAGGCCAGGCGCCGCGGCTGTTCCGCAACGATCAACAACTGAACCATCATTGGCTACGGTTCAAACTCATCGGCCGGCAAGATAACCGCGATGCGATTGGCGCTTGGGTCGAAGTGCAACTTGCCGACCGGACCCTCTGGCGGCAAGTGATGCCGACGCGCAGTTACCTTTCGCAAGTCGAGTTGCCTGTTACCTTCGGCCTGAACGGCGAAGACCGCATCCAACGTGTTACGATCCACTGGCCCGACGGCACGAAGCAGCGCGTCGAGAACACAGAGGTCGATGCTCCGCACACCATTCAGCAAGCGGCGGCGCCGGTTGATTCCTCGGCACGCGTCCCGTCAACGTAAGGGAGGGTTGTTTGGCTCCCAAACAGGCGTTTCGCCGAAACCTCTCGCCGAACGCCCTTGTGGCCTTCAAGCCGCAGACGAACGGCGACCGCCCGTTTGTCCGGCATGTGGTGTAACTGCAACAAGTGGCGTAACGACAACAAACCGTCTAACTGCAACAACAGGTTCAAGAGAATGATGCACGATCGCACGTTAACGAAATTTTTGGCTTCGCTCCTGCTGGGAACGGCGTGCCTGGCGACGTTCGCCGGCTGCGAACAAAGCGCGCAAGACCTCAGCTTGGACTCTGCCGCGGCGCACAGCGCCTTCCAGACTTTTCTTGAAGCCTGGCGCGACGGCAAAACACCCGAGCAACTGCGCGATGGCAATCCGCCGATCATCACGCGCGATCCGGACTGGGCGGCGGGCCACAAGTTAACGGCGTTTCAACTGGCGCCGGAGGAGTCCAACGACGGCACGAACCTGCACTTGACCGCCGATCTCGAACTGACCGATCCCCAGGGCCGCAAAAACAAGCAGCGCGTAACCTACATCGTGGGCACCGATCCGCAAGTGACGATCTTTCGCGAGTAAATCTCATGCGTTTGAACAACTCTCTGCTGGTGGATCGTACCTGGCTCATTTTCGCCCTGTGGGCCGTCCTGGTCGGCGCGGCGGTCCTCGCCTTTGCCGACGAACCGCCTGCCCGCGAGGCCCCGCTTGCCGACGCAGCAGCGCAACCCACCGCCGCGCCACAACCCGTGGCCTCCGCGACGCCTGAGGCTCCGCCGGAACAGGAGCTTTCGGCCGAGGCGCAACAACTGGTCGAAGGGCTCCAAGCAACGCTCGCGGCCGACTCGGAAGCGCGCCAGATGTTGGACGCCATACTCCAAGGGAGCCAACTTGGCCCCGGCGAAGGCTGGTTCAAGACCGCGGTTTGCCAGTCGCGCCACACCTGGGACGCCGTGCGGCAGCGCTACGACGCCAACCAAGACGGCGCCATTCAACCAGCCGAGTTTGCCGGCGCCGAGAGCGACTTCGCGCGTCTTGATCGGAACTGCGATCAAACCCTGACTGACGCCGACTTTCCCACCGCCGATTCCGGCATTCCGCGCACTCCGGGCGCGATGCTGTTCTATCAGGCCGACGCCGACGGCAACGGCAAGCTGACGCGTGACGAGTTCGTCGGTTTGTTCGACCGCTGGAACGCTAACGGCGCGGAGTTTCTCTCGCTGGACGAGGTGAGCCCGCGCTTGAACCCTCCCGACGCGCGCGGCCGCAAGCGCGATGACGGCCCCAGCCAAGAAGTGCTCATTCGCGGCCTGGCGCAACAAGAAATCGGTTCGCTCCAATCCGGCCCCGCGCTGGAGGAGGCGGCGCCCGACTTTACGCTCTCGACGGTCGAGGGCCAAGAGACCGTCACGCTCTCGCAAAAGATTGGACGGCGACCGGTCGTGCTGATCTTTGGAAACTTCACGTGCGGGCCATTTCGCAATCAGGCGGGCAACATCGAACAACTGTACCGCCGCTACCGCGACCGGGCCGAGTTTCTCATGATTTACGTGCGGGAAGCCCACCCGCGCGACGGCTGGCGGATGGAGTCGAACGACCGCCGCGGCGTGGACATCGTTCAGCCCGCCACGTATGACGAGCGTGTAGCCGTGGCAGGCCAGTGCCAGGAACGGCTCGCCTTAGAGACTCCGCTCCTGGTCGATACGATCGACGACGCCGTCGGCGCGCGTTACAGCGGCATGCCCAGCCGCTTGTACTTGATCGACCGCGAGGGCCGCATCGCCTTCAAAAGCGGCCGCGGTCCGTTTGGCTTTCAGCCGGCGGCGCTGGAACAGGCCCTGTTGTTCGAACTGGCCGCGTCGCCGACGGGAAAGTAAGCAACGCTGCGGTTCGCTTTCGCTTGGGTTCTCACGCCTTCATCCAACCATGCAGCCACACATTCGCTGGATTGACGATCACGAAGCCACCGGCGCCGTGGAGGAAGTTTACCGTGCGTACAAAGTCGCGACAGGCCGCCCGCAAATGCCGGGCATTCTGAAGTGCTTTAGCCAGCGGCCGGACTTTTTGCAGCAGGTGATGGACTTCAGCAACACGGTGCATTTTTCCGAGGGTCACCTCACGCGGCGGCAAAAGGAGATGATCGCCACGTATGTCTCGGCGTTGAACCAGTGCCCCTACTGACTGGGCTCGCACGCGTACTTCCTGCAGTTGCAGGATCAAGACCGGGCGGTTGTCGAAGCGATTTCGCGGCGGGATGTGGAGAACGCTCCGCTGCCCGACGCCGAGAAGGCGCTATTGCGCTTTGTAGAGTTGGTCACGCGGCACGCGTACCGCACCACCGCGGAAGACGTGCAAAAGCTGCGCGACGCGGGCTGGACCGATCCGCAGGTGGCCGAGGCGGTGTACATCACGGCGATGTTCGCCTTTTTCAACCGCGTGGCCGACGCCTTTGGTTTGCAGGATCCCGGCTACTTTTGGAACCCGCCGCCTCCACCCCGGCCGCCCGAATCGCCCTCAGCGTAGCCAACACCAACGCGCCCGTTGAACCGCTTCCCAACGGGAAGCGCGTAGCGCGGAAAACGGTGAGATCGTTGCGCCGACGCGCTCCCCGCTGGGGAGCGATAAAACGATGACGACGCACGTTCAACCTTGGCGACCTCATCGCGGCGCGTCACGTGCTCGTCGCTGCGGGCGCATTGCGAAACAAGAAATACACGGCGCCGCACAAGCATAGCCCCGCCCACAGAAAGTCCCACCGCAGCGGCTGCTTCATGTAGAACAGTGCAAACGGCACAAACACCGATAGCGTAATCGCTTCCTGCAAAATCTTCAGTTGCGGCAACGTCAGAACGGTAAAGCCGATCCGATTGGCGGGCACTTGAATCAAGTACTCAAAAAACGCAATGCCCCAAGAGAAAATAACCGCCCACATCCACGGCTTGTGGTTTAACTCCTTCAGGTGAGCGTACCAGGCGAAGGTCATAAACACGTTCGACGCCGCCAACAGCAGCGCCGTTTTCATCAGCACGGGCATAAACAACGCAAGTCCAAACAGGTGGTGAACCGCGCCCCGGCGAAACGCTTCGTCCCTGGCGTACACGCGGCTCGTGGGCAATTATCGCCGATGCCTGCGGCGCCGCGTCAAGGGCAATCTGGCGGGGCGTTTCCCGAACCTTCTTCCGGCCGGAGTTGTCCACCATGGCGAACCGTACCGCAGCGCCGCCATAATGACCGCTTGCCACGTCTTTTCGGAATTACCTTCGTATGAATAGCCGTCAACTGAAAAAACTTGGCGTGCCGGACGACTGCATCGGCAGCGCGGTCTCGGGCATTCATAGCGCGGTGCAGTCGGGCGCCTACCGGGGCAAACTGCTCAAGCAGCGCTTGCAGGAAGTGCTGGAGAATCCAGAGAACTTTACCACGGATGAGCACTTTGGCGCCTTCGCCCAAGACGTAATCGAGGACCGCCAGTTCGTGCGCCCTGAACCGGTCGAGTACCGCACCTGGGGAAGCGAAATCGACGGCGCCGCGCACGCTCAAATGCGCCAAGCCTGCCAGGTGCCTGGCGCGACCGGCGCGGCCCTCATGCCCGATGCGCACGTCGGCTACGGTCTGCCCATTGGCGGCGTGCTGGCCGTGGAAGGCGCGGTCGTGCCGTACGCCGTGGGGGTCGATATCGCCTGCCGCATGAAGCTTTCGGTCCTCGACCTCCCGGCCGACACGCTCGACCACCGCTTCAACCTCTACAAAGAGGCGCTCGAAGGCGGCACGCGCTTTGGCGTGGGTAGCGAGCATGAGAAACCGCAAGACCACGCCGTGATGGACGAGGACTGGAGCATCACGCGCATCACCCGCGAAAAGAAAGACATCGCCTGGAAGCAGCTTGGCACGTCGGGCTCGGGCAACCACTTTGTTGAGTTCGGCGTACTCACGCTGTCGGAAAAATCCGAAGACCTAGGCCTGGAGGCGGGGCAGTACGTCGCGCTGATGAGCCACAGCGGATCCCGCGGCGCCGGGGCGGCGGTTTGCTCAACCTATAGCGGCATCGCGCGCGGCCAACTTCCGCGCAAGTTCGCCGACCTGGCGTACCTGGCTTGGCTGTCGTTGGATACCGAAGCTGGGCAGGAGTACTGGGCCGCCATGAACCTGATGGGCGACTACGCCGCCGCGAACCACGATGTGATTCATCGTCTGGTGTCCAAGCTGCTTGGCGCCAAGATCATCGCGGGCGTGGAGAACCACCACAACTTCGCCTGGCGCGAAACGCACGGCGGTAAGGAAGTCATCGTGCATCGCAAAGGCGCCACTCCGGCCGGACGCGGCGTGTTGGGCGTGATTCCCGGTTCGATGGCTTCGCCCGCCTACGTGGTGCGCGGCAAAGGGAATGACGACAGCCTGCACTCGGCCTCGCACGGCGCCGGCCGGCGGATGTCGCGCAACCAGGCCCGTGAAAAGTACAACTGGCGCGCCGTGAAGAATGACCTGGAGAAAAAGGGCGTGCATGTTCTCTCGGCCGGGGCCGATGAAGTTCCGGGCGTGTACAAGAACATTGACGACGTAATGCGCGACCAGGCCGACCTGGTCGAAACGATCGCGCGCTTCGACCCGCGCCTCGTGAAAATGTGCGACGACGGCAGCCAGGCGGAAGATTGACACTCCATGCGCTCGGCCGCCGTTCGTCCTTTTGTGCATCTCGAAACCTCGCCGCTCGAAGGCGCGAAGCATGGAAACTACGGCGGAAGAAAAAGAACGGCTGAATACGATTGTCCTGCGACTTGTCGCGGGCGACGATGCCTGGCTGCGCGAGCAAGCGATCGATGTCGGCCAGAACGACGCGTTCTGGATTCTCAACTACGCCGACCAGCCGCGCACGGACTACAACCGTTTCGTGCGCGGCATGGTCGTCGCCAAGCCCGCGCCGCATTGGAGCGGCGAAGGGTTATCGCTCATCCGCAGTTTTCCTTTCATCCGGTTCTTCAACCGCGGCGAGGAAGACGCCGACCCCGTGGACCTGAGCAACGCCGAAATGTTGGAGAAGCTCGACGGGGCCATGCTGGGCGTGTTCTTCCCGCATGGCGACCCCGCGCAGCCGCATTGGCATACGCGCCGCTTGATTTCTCACCCGGCGCCGGCCAACTCGGCCAAACTCCTGCGCATCGCCGGCGCTCAGGTGCGGCAGTTGCGGTTCGACGACGGTGATGCGAGCTACACGTTCATCTTCGAACTGGTCCATCTGACGACGCGCGTCATCACCAAATACCGGCCCGAGCAAGACGGCCTTTACCTGATCGGCGCGCGGAACCTGCAAACCCATCGCGAGTTCAACGAGGCGCAGCTCGATGAGGTCGCGCGGCGCCTTGGCGCGCGCCGGCCGCGCCGCTGGGACGCCGTCGCGTCGGAGCAGGAAATCTTGCACCTGTTCCAGCAGATGTCGCAAGACACGCCCGACTTTGAAGGCTTTGTGTTTCGTGACAAAGCCACCGGCCGCCGCGTGAAGGTGAAAGACCCGGCGTACGTGCAAGCCGCGCACCTGGGCGGCGTCGCGTCGTACAAGAACTTACTGCCGCGCGTACTCGCGGGCGAAGGCCCCGAAATCTTGGCGTACTTTCCTTCGCTGCGCACCCGTGTGCAGGAAATTCAAACCAAGTACGACGCTTACGCCGCGCGTCTTGCGCAAGCGCTGCGTGCATGGCGCGGCCGCGATGCCGATCGTAAAACCGTCGCGCTCGAGCTGTTTGGTCCGCAAGGAGAACCCGATCCGTTTATTCGCGCCGCGGTGATGAAAACCCTGACGCATTCCGCAGAAGGCGCCGAGTCCGAAGCGCACCGCCTGCTGCGCGAACTCGCCTTCGGCCGCAACGGCCAACCCGCCCAACCCAAGCGGCTGGCCGAACTCCTCGGTTTGAACGATCTCGACAACGACGAAGCCTGAACCGCTGGATACTGGTCTCTGGCGTTGGTCTCGCCATGCGGCAGGAAAAGTATTTGACTCGTCGCAAGTCGATCGCGAGAATGTCCCTCGCGAGAACGCTGGTGACAGGCGGGAACAAGGCGCACCCCAACAAGCCGCAGTGCGGCGGCTTTTGTCCTATTCTTTGGCGCTCCCTTTTCTTCTTTCGGCGGTGGTGAACGATGGGCGAAGTACTTCATGTCGAAATTGCCCACAAGCGCTTACGATGCCATCATTGTGATTCTGAGATTTTCCACCAGGAATCAACGTATGTGGAGCGAGACCCGTTTAAAGTATTATTCCCCGCGTGGAAGGGCCGACGAGCTACGTTTTATGTTTGTGTCCGTTGCGGCTTTTTGCACTGGTTCGCCTCCGTCGATTCTGCTGGCCACAAACGAACTGAGGCCGAACCCTTGGCGGAGGAGGTCACGTGTTTTTCATGTGGGCGATTAATTCCCGACGGCGCTTCCGCCTGTCCCAGTTGCGGCTGGTCTTGGGAGGAAGACGAGACGAATTCGGCGTGAGGTTATGCGCAAGGCGACACGCCCAGCACATAAGAGCAAACACCATCACAGGAGAGCTCGGCCGCTGCTCGACCTTCTTGTTAACGAAACGATACGGATAACCGCCATGGAATTTGCGGGATTGCTGATATTGACCCTTTTGATGACCGTCCTGCTGGGCGGCGCCGGCTTCGTGTCACGTCGGTCCGCCGGTAATGCGGCCACCGAGGAGCGGCTTCGTCGCATCGAGGACAAACTGAACGTGCTTCTCACGCATCTGGAAATCGACTACGCGCCGCGCGTCAAGGAACGTTGGGAGCGCCTGGCCGAGGGAAACAACGTCTCCCAAGCCATCAAAGAATATCGCGACGCACACTCCGTATCTCTCGCCGAAGCGAAAAAAGTCGTCGCGCAATACCTCGCCGACGCTCGACAAACAACCTGAAATTCGCCCTTTTATGCCTCTGGTGTTATTCGGCGGCGGATGGCTGGGGCGGAGTTGCGACGCCCCAGCAGGATGGGCATCCCTCGCCGCGACAGAATCCTCAGGCGGCGCTTGCAACGCAATGTTCCCGCGTTGCGAGACGGCCCTTCGAGAAGCGCGACGCGATGTACCCCCGACGAACACCCGAGCGTGGAAGCGAGGTTCTTCATCCTGCGTTACGTAGAAAGCCGCCAGCACAACGGCGCCAAGATCAAGAGGGAGCGGTCGCAACGTCGCGGCACCGTTCTGCTCTACGGGCCAGAAGTACGAAAGTTCGCGTCGTTGGTCGTGGCCGAAGACGAGCAACCGTTGAGTTTCGCGGTTTCTGGCGAAATTGGTTTGCTTTGCGGAAGTTTTTCCCGGAAAACGGCGCCGCGACGGACTCTTTACCCTTAGGACGACCGATGGACGACCTTGCCGAGGATGCGTGTGTCCAATTCGAGAAGTATCGCAATTACCTGCGGTTTCTGGCTCGGGTCCAATTGGATCGACGGCTGCGGGCGAAGCTCGACCCATCGGACCTCGTGCAGCAGTCGCTGCTGCAGGCTCATCAGGCAGCCGAGCCGTTTCGCGGTGCGACGGACGCCGAGTGTGCGGCGTGGCTGCGCAAGATCCTGTCTCGAAATCTGGCCGGCGCCCTGCGGGACTTCCGGCGCGAGCGCCGGGACGTGGCGCGCGAAGTCGCGTTGGATCGGGCGGTCGACGCGTCCTCGGCGCGTTTGGAGCGGTGGTTGGCGGCCGATGACTCCTCGCCCAGCGCGAAAGCCGTGTCGCAGGAGCGCGTGCTGGCGGTGGCCGACGCGATCGAACATTTGCCGGAGGAGCAGCGCGAGGCGGTCGTGATGCGTTACTGGCATGACGCCAAGTTGTCGGAGATCGCCGCGGCGCTCGGACGCCCGACCAGCACCGTGGCCGACCTGTTGGCCCGCGCCTTGAAAACCTTGCGGACACCCCTTAGCCGCCTGGAGTAAACCATGCCCGACGAATCAAAGTCGACGAGCGACGCCTTCCGACGAGCCGTGGTCGAGTACCTGGAAGCCGTGGATGCCGGTGCGGCCGTGAACCGCGAGGAGTTCCTCGCGCGTCATCCCGAGGTGCGGGACGAACTGCGAGAGTTCCTTCTCACGCAAGACGAACTTGCCCAGGCCGCAGCCGAGGGTTTGGCGTCTGCCAGCGCGAGCGGTGATGCGCCAACCTTGGTCGGCGAGTCCCACTCGCAAGCCGGCGCCTCGACCGTTGGCGGATACGAGCCGGCGAACCCTGCGCGGGGGCGGCCCGCGCGGGAGCGCGTCGGCTACTTCGGCGACTACGAACTCCTCGCTGAGATCGCCCGCGGCGGGATGGGCGTGGTCTACAAGGCGCGGCAAGCGAACCTCGACCGCGTAGTGGCGCTGAAGATGATCCTCGCGGGTCAACTCGCCTCGCCGGCCGACGTGCGCAGGTTCTATCAAGAAGCCGAGGCGGCAGCGAACTTGGAACATCCCGGCATCGTGCCGATTTACGAGGTCGGGCAGCACGCGGGCCAACACTTTTTCTCGATGGCCTTCGTCGATGGCCCGAGCCTGGCTCAAATCGTCGCCGAGGGTCCGCTGCCGCCCAAAGAGGCCGCGGGCATCGTCAAGCACGTGGCGGAGGCCATGGCCTATGCGCACTCCAAGGGCGTCGTCCACCGCGATCTCAAGCCGGCCAATGTGCTGTTGGCCCGCATCGACAACCGGACGCACGCCGGGAGCGTCCACGGCGTGACGCTTGGCGGCTCGTCCGACAACCCCGACCGCCGCGGCGTCTACGAGCCGAAGGTTACCGACTTCGGCCTCGCCAAGCGGACGGAAGGCGGCAGCGAGCTGACCGGCACGGGGCAGGTCCTCGGCACGCCGGCCTACATGCCGCCCGAGCAGGCCGCCGGCTTGGTGAAACAAATCGGCCCCCTTGCCGACGTCTACTCGCTGGGCGCGATCTTATACTGCCTGTTGACCGGTCGCCCGCCGTTCCAAGCGGCCAACGTCATGGACACGCTGATGCAAGTGTTGCAGAAGGAGCCGCTTTCGCCGCGCGACCTCAACCCCCAAACTCCCAAAGACCTGGAGACGATCGCCCTCAAGTGCCTGCAAAAGGACCGGCAAAAACGCTACGGCTCGGTGAAAGCCTTGGCCGACGAACTCGGCCGCTATCTCCAAGGCGAGCCGATTCTCGCCAGGCCCGTCGGTCGGGTCGAACGGGCCGCCAAATGGGTCCGCCGCTACCCGGTGATCGCCGGCCTGCTGCTGTTGGTCGCGCTGTCGCTGGTAATCGGCACGACGGTCTCAACGCTGCTCGCCATCGAAGCCAACCAGCGCGCCGCAGCCGAGTCCGCCGCAAAGGAGTTCGCCAAAAAACAAGAAGGTCTGGCGAAAGCACGGGAGCGGGACGCCACCCAGGCGAAACAAGCGGAGGAGCGGCACCGGCAACTTGCCGAGAAGCGAGAACGAGACGCCTTGACCGCACAAGCCAACGAGTCGGTCCAGCGGAAGCGAGCCGAACTCCGAGAGAAGGAAGCCTTGTGGCATCTCTACGTCGCCCGCATGTTTCCCATGATGGTCGCGTGGACGAAACGCGATTTTGGTCAATTGGAATACTTGCTGGAGCAATCCACGCCCCATGCAGGCGAGCCAGATTTTCGCGGTTGGGAATGGCACTACTTTCAGGATCAGTGCCGCCAGGCAAGTCGTGCGATCGAACCAGGTAGCCCCTGTGCTGGCGGTGTCGCGTGGAATGCCAAGACGGGCGAGATTGCCATCGCCACCAACGACGGAACCATCGAAATTTGGGACGAGGGCGGCGCGAAAACGCGAACGCTCAAGCCGAAGCACCGTCCGATATATCAACTTGCTTGGAGCGCCGACGGGCAGCTGGCGTGCGGCGCCCATAATGTCGTAACGGTCTGGGATGCCGCGTCCGACGAACCTCGTTTTGAACTCACGGACCATACGGGGACTGTATGGGCGGTGGCCTGGTCCGCGGACGGGAAACGCCTTGCATCCGCAGGAAACGAAGTTCAAATCAGAATCTGGGACAGCCAGGGGACTCCCCTCCGCACGATCCCGATCAAGGAAAAAACTCGTTCGAACCACGTTGTGGATTTGGATTGGAGCCCGGACGGAGTCTACCTGGCCGCGGCGCAAGAAAGCAGCAGGTGCGCAATTTGGAATTCGCAAACGGGGGAACTCGTGAAGGTGTTTTCCAATCCGAGTCCAGAAGCTTCGCCTTTGGCCGCCGTGGCCTGGAGCCCCGATGGGACAAAACTTGCCGCGGGGCACGTGCCCAACATTATCGTTCGCGACCTCGACGGCCGCCAGCTTTCTTCGATCCCCGGAGATGCATCCCAAACCTTGTCGCTGCAATGGAGTCCGGACGGACAGCGGTTGGCGTCGGGGGGCAACGACCACACGGTCCGTGTCTGGGACTTCTCTGTTGGCGCTTTTACGCACTCCTTGAACTTGCACCAGAGTCCCGTCAAGACCGTGGCTTGGAACGATGACGGAAGCAAGATAGTTTCCGCGTCCGCGGCGGTGCGAGTTTCCTTCTTGGAGCATCTCAACCGTCCGGCAGAGAAAATGCAGGTCTCGTCGCGGAGGCTTTGGGATGTCGCCTGGTCCCCGAATGGCAAGTATTTTGCTTGCAGCAATGACGCAGCTCAGGTTCACATTTACGACGCGATTACAAAACGACGGCTCCACGATCTGAAGGGCCATCGCTCTCGCGTGCAGAAGGTCGTTTGGAGTCCGGACGGGAGCAAGCTCGTCTCAGTCGAGTACCGCGGATTGGCCATTGTGTGGGACAGCCAAACCGGAGACCGCATCAAAGACTTGACGACGAATACCGCGGATGGCGGGCATTCGGATATCGCGTGGAGTCCGGATGGAAAACGTCTGGCCATCGCCAGCTACGGGAACACCAAGACGACCGTTTGGGATTTCGAGTCTGGGAAGCTTTTGGCCACGCTTGGGAACACCTGGTACTGGTGCATCGCGTGGAGTCCCAACGGGCGTTATCTGGCCGGCGGGATGCACGATGGCGTTTACCTTTGGGACATGGCTCAATACAAACTGCTTTACAAAAAAAAACCTCGGGTTCGTAGGCTGGGGGCTCTCCTTTAGTGCCGACTCCAAGTTGATCGCCGTGGCCAACGAAGAAGGATTGCTGCACTATGTACGCACCACCAATGGCGAGCTCATCCACACGTCCCACGGCCACAAAGGGGCCCTGGCGCGTGCTAAATGGTCACCCGTGGAGGACCGCATCGCGTCGGCAAGCGTCGACGGCGAGGTCAAGATTTGGGATGCCGCCACGGGCATCAATCTGATCACTTTGTCCTGCGACGGGGTTCGCGTACGTTCCTTGGATTGGAGCCCCGACGGCCGTCGAATTGCTTGCGCATGTGAAGACGGTAGTCTCTATTTCTGGGGCTCTCCTCAAATTGCCGTCCCGGAGACCGCGGTCACTCTCGAATCGGGGCCGCTAGCGGCCGCGCAGCGGTCCACCGACTTTGACGTAGGCTTAGCTTCATTGGCCGACGAGCGGCGCCGAGAAATGCAAGAACGCACCGCCGCCGTGTGGGTCTTGGAGCAGATGGGCAAACTCGTGATTCTCGTCGCGGGAGAACGGAAGGCCGTCGGTTCGGTAGACCAACTTCCCACCTTGCCGTTCCAGGTGGTCGAAATCGACCTTAGGGAGCAGCCGGAGACCCGCGACGAAGACCTGGCGCGATTCAAGGATCTGACCGCCTTGCAAAATCTTCGGCTCAAAGGGCGCGACATTACCGACGCGGGCCTGGAACACCTGGGCGGCTTGACGGCCCTGCAAGAACTGCGATTCGAGGCGACCTCCGTCACGGGGACGGGGTTTCGGCATCTCGGCAACCTGCATCAGTTGAAGACCTTGGCCACTGGATACAGTACGCCGATCAGCGATGAAGGTTTGGCCGCCATCCCCCCGCTGCCGAATCTCTCCTATTTCGCGGCCAACACGGGAAACATGAGCGACGAGGGGCTGCGCCACCTGTCCCGATTGCAAGGCCTGCAAATACTTCGCCTCCATTGGGGAAAGTTGACCGGCGAGGGGTTCCGCCACCTGACCGAACTGCCCCACCTGCGCGAACTCTATGCCGACCACGGGCAACTGACCGACGCCAGCTTGGCTCATCTCGGCCAGATCGCGACATTGCAAAAACTCGGTTTAGACGCCAACAAGGAGTTGAGCGACGCCGGCCTCGCCCACTTGCACGGCTTGTCCAACCTGCAGTTCCTTTCCGTGAAAGAAACCGCCGTGACCGAGGCGGGCGTGCAGGAATTACAGGCCAAGTTGCCCGCGTGCAAAATTTCCTGGGACGGCGAAGTGGCGCGCGCCGATTGAGCGTTGGAGCCACCGCTGAGAAATAGTCGTCACGCCGTGTTAGCCGGCAAAGCCTTCAGCCGGCGAGGGCGCGGTCTGCAATTGCTCGCTTCACCAAGCGCTTTGGGTGCGCGATGCGGGACTTGGGCGCGTACCTGTCGCTCCACTTCGTGGTTGGAAAGTGGCGGCTCGAACGCCTTCCACCGCCGACAAGCAAACTACATCGTTTTGGTGAATCCACTCGCGTTGCTTGTCGGACGGGCGAACCAAGAGCCAGGGGTCGTCAACGTGCGTTCCTTGCGACGGGGTGGCCGTCGGCGCCCTTTGCCGTGATAAGACTCTTGAGCAGCGGCTAACGGGGCGTCGCCGCCGTGCTATTTTAGAACTGCAGTTATTCGATTCCGATGCGCGTAACGTTGCAGGACGTATAAGACGCCTGTAACGATGCCCCAAAGGCCGATGGCCACCATTGCGTTCCGCAGGCGTTTCGGTACATCACTTGGGTCACTGCCGTCGTCGCGGACGGGATCGTGCATTCCGGTCAACAGCGCCAAGGTCATTCCACCTGCTGGCAGGAACACGACAAAATACGCGATGTAATTCCAAGCCCAGATTAGACACCATAGTTTGGGAAGACTCGGCTTCACGCGCGAGGCGATAATCACAATCGCGCCAGCGACCAAGAGCGACGCGCCACACAACATCAAGCCGATCATGGTTTCCACGCCTTACATTCAAATCCAAGCGTTTTATTGGGTGATACCGGCAGGGCGGCGCATGCTGGGGCGTCGCTTTCGCTCCGTCGCCCGCCAACCCTTCGTTGGTTCAACCGCCAGTTGATCTGGAAATCCTGACGGCCTCGCCGTCCAACATTATGTCTAACTCGTCGTCGTTATTGACGATACGGAACTGATGAGCGCCTGTTGTCAACGTCAAGCTGTGATTGTCAAACTCAATGGACTCGACTACTTCGTCCGCGAGACAATCAAGACAACGAAACTCAAGATTTTCTGGGGGTTTTTCGGCGAATCGGCCTTTGCGAACAGCAATTCCGCCATGGCCAGCGCACGATAGCACGAAGCTGGGTCCGTCACGAAAACCGACGCCCATGCCGACGATGCGATTGTGTGAGTTTGGTGAATCGGCCCAGAACGCCACGCAAACACTTTCCATGACGGCGCCAACTTGACGCCGTAAGCGTTCTTGTAGCTGTCGACGAGTCATCGCGCTGGCGGTAAAGTCGGCTGGCGGCGTCCCAAGCCCCAGCGCGAATGGCCCCATCTTTACGGTAGAATTCCCGGGCGACGCCGGCGCTGCGCCGCCAAAGCCGTCCTTCGTCAGTGTTACGTGACGTGTAATGTCTACGCGGTGGGCAATTTGTTACGTCGTCGCCAACGGGCACATCCAAACAGCAGTGATGTCATTGCGAAAAGAGCGATGCTGGAGGGTTCAGGAACGCCATTTGTCGCCAAGGGATCATTACGAATCGTAAGTTGCGTCACGCCGATATAATTGTCCGTGAGCGTAAAGTAGCTGATATTCGCTGCGCCTTGCTCAAAACCGAGGAATTGGCCAGTGTTAGTCCCACCGCCAGTAAGGAAAGTCAGGGCATAACTCTCAAGGAGATTGAAGGCCGAGTCATAAATCGCGATGGTCGTCGCGTTTGAACTTCCGGGAAGATAGTTGATAAAACCACCGACGGCCGCCACGGGTGTGCTGAATGCGAATGTCATCGTATCGGGTGGAGGGCCGTAAAGGTCTGTGGAATTGTTCACTCCAGCCATAGGACCGAGGCTACCGTCCCAAGCGCCGTTACCTACGAATCCATATCCGCCCGTGTAACCGAACACGGATCCGCCTTGGTCCGTGCTGTTCGTAGAACTCCAAGTGATGCCAGGTCCGAACGCTTGCGGACCTGGGCCAAAATAATCGACTGCGGGCATTGGCACCAAAGTCCCGCCTGCGATCGATGTCACCACGGCGGCTTTTACCGACGATGCGCCGATGATGAATAAAGTTGCGATTGGCAGCAGACTAATCGCGCGTTTCATCGTCCATGCCTTAGGTATGAGGAGTGAGCTTTTGCCGTCGACAACACCCCCTGACTACCACATATTGGGGTGCGTTTTCACCGAAAAGCATGGTAACGAAGTTTTTGACTAATGCAAGGACGAAGTGATAAAGAATTTACCAGATCGCAAAGAGCACATCACGCATCTGCTTTGTGACTGACGCCATTGTCGGCTTGTGCAGCATTGCAGATTTAATTGTTAAGTTGTTGGAACAAAACCTTACTCATTCGCAGTTTGCCCGCATCTGTTACACACCGGTTAACCCTTGGTGATATCCACGAGCGCTGCTGGACAAGTAAGCAGCGCGAACCATAAGATCTGCTCGTCAGCCGCTGTTCAACATCGTTGGAATTTTGTGGGCCGTATTACTTCTTCAGGTTTTCGTCCAGGAAGGTCCACATGGCGTTGGTGGCGCGGGTGTTGTGTTCGCCTTGGAAGCCGTGGCCTTGGCCTTCCAGCACCACCAGCGTGTGCTTTACGCCTGCGGCTTTGAGCTTCTCGTCCAAGAGTTGGGCTTGCTCGACGGGCACCAGTTCGTCTTTGTCGCCATGCAGCGTAAGCACGGGCGGGTCATCCTGAGTGATGTAGGTGACCGGGCTGGCGGTCTTGTACCGTTCGGCCTGTTCGGCCGGTGGGCCGTCGAGGAACAAACGGAAGATCCACTGCACCGAGCTTTTCTCATAACATGAGGCCATTTCGGTCGGGCCGAAGATGTTTACCACGGCTTGCACGCGGCTGGATTGATCGGCGTGGTCGCCCTGGCCTTCCAGACCGTCGTCCTCATCGGAAAGACCAACCAGCAGCGACAGATGCCCGCCGGCCGACGCCCCGCCCACGCCAATGCGGTCCGGGTTCACGTGGTACTTCTTGGCGTTGGCCCGCATCCAGCGAATGGCGGTCTTGGCGTCGTGAATTTGTACGGGGAAAGTCAACTCGGCGGTGGCGGTGTCGCGGTTCTGGGCGTCATACTTCATCAGGCGGTAGCTGATGGTGGCCGCCACATAGCCGCGTCGGGCCGCTTCCTCGATGTGGGCCCGATGCATTTGCCGGTTGCCTCCCGACCAGCCGCCGCCATGCACATACACAATGGCCGGAAACGGGCCTTCACCTTCGGCAGGACGGGCCAAGTCGAGCTTCAAGTCGACATCGCCGGCGCGGCCGTAGGTGATGTTTTCCTCCACGACGATTTCTCCGCCACGCGCCGCGCAGCTCGAACCGCCCGCTAACACGACACACGCGAACACCCAATGCAGCCATCGCATGATCCAAGGCTCCCAACAAGGAAAGGGCTATTTTGCAGGGCCGATTGTACTCAAAACGCCAATTCCCCCGCCAGCAGCCAAGTTGATTTCCTGACCGGCGGAATGCTTTCGCCGCAGTGTGCGGGTCGTTAGACTAGGGCCGGAATTCCTTCGATTTCACGTTTCGATCTTTTGTGGAGATGCTCGGATGTTACGAACCGCGTTAATCACGGCGTGGGCGCTGCTGCTCTTGCCGCTGGGCGTTGGCGCCGAGGAAAAATTGAGCGCGTTGATTGTGGACGGCCAGAACAATCATGCGGTGTGGCCCCAAACCACCGAGATGATGAAAAAGTACTTGGAGGAAACCGGCTTGTTCACGGTCGATGTCGCCCGCACGGCGCCGCAAGGCACGGATGCGAACTTCGAGCCCGAGTTCGCCAAGTACGACGTCGTCGTGTCGAACTACAACGGCGCCCCATGGCCCCAAGCCACCCAAGACGCGCTCATCGAATACGTGCAAGGCGGCGGCGGTTTCGTGGTCGTGCATGCCGCGAACAACGCCTTTGGCGACTGGGCCGAATACAATCGCATGATCGGCCTGGGCGGCTGGGGCGGCCGCACCGAGAAGACCGGCCCCTACGTGTACTACAACGAGCAAGGCAAACTGGTGCGCGATGAGAAGCCCGGTTCGGGCGGCCACCACGGACCGCAACATCCCTTTGTGATTGTCGTGCGCGACCAAGAGCATCCGATCACGCGCGGCATGCCGTCGGCCTGGATGCATGCGCAAGATGAGCTGTACGACATGCTGCGCGGCCCCGGCGAAAACATGCACGTGCTGGCCACGGCGTTTGCTTCGCCCGAAAAAGGCGGAACCGGCCGACATGAGCCGATGATCTTCACCATCGACTACGGCAAAGGGCGGGTGTTCCATACGCCGATGGGGCACGCCGAATACTCGATGGAATGCACCGGCTTCATCGCCACGCTCCAGCGCGGAACCGAGTGGGCCGCCACAGGCAAGGTGACGCAAGAGTTGCCCAAAGACTTCCCCAACGCCGACGAAGTTAAGTCGCGCAAGGCGGCGCCGTAGCCGCAATCGGCGTTTAGGGCGTCGCGCCGAAAATCGCAAAAAAACACGCGTCGAAAGACATCTTGCTTTCGACGCGTGCAACACCATCCTACGCTTCCTGCGCCAGAGCTAGGTTCTCGCGTTAGTCGCGACGGCGCGGCAACAGCGGACGAACGCCTGGCCGGTCGGGGGTCGGATCAACATTTCGCGGCGCCGGAGCTAAACCAGGGCGCCCATCAGCCGGCGGCAAAGCTTGGGCCGGCGGCAGGGCTTGCGCCGGCGGAACCGCCTGCGGCAGCGGCTCGTTGTATTCCAGTTGCTCGCGCGGCGCCGGAATGGCGGCCTGCTGCACTTCAACCGAAACTTGCCGCACGCGTTCGCCGCGGTTCACTTCGAACTGCAACGGTTCGCCTTCAAATTTCACAATGGCGCGCTGGAGATCTTCAGGCGTTTGCACGCGCTGGTCGTTCAGGGCGGTAATCACGTCGCCCGATCGCACGCCGCCGTAGTACGCTGGAGAACGGCGCGTGACGCGCCACACGAGCGCCTTGTCGTCGTAACGGTCATCCAAAATGATGCCGAGCTCTTCCAGCGGACTGTGTTGGATCGTGGTGATCTCGCGCACCAAGGTGGCGGGCTGCACCATGATGACTTCTTCGCGTCCCGCACGATTCACGATCACGCGAACTTGCTGATCGCGAAGGTCGTCGGCGAACAGGTAGTTAATGAAGTCGGCTTCCCGCGCAATCGGCTGGCCGTTCACCGACACAATCCGATCGCCTTCCCGGAAACCAAGCCGCGCGATGGCCCCGGTCGTGGCCACATCGGAAATGACTAAACCGGATTGCGCCGCAGCCTGGCCGGGAGTCGCTTGTCCGGCGACACTCGCCCGCGCGGCGTTATCGAACCATAGTCCGAGGTCGGCGGCGCGAGTATCTTCCACACGGAACTCTTGGCCGGCGTCACTACCAATCGCGGCGCGAGCACTGCTTCGGGCGCGATCAATGGTGTTGCGGGCGGCGTCGCCTGCGGCGTCAACCGCGTTTCGCGCCGCATCGCGCGTGTTTTGCGCGGCGTCGCGCGTGGAGCGAGCGGCGTCCCGAGCGGAATCGACCGCGTCGCGGGCCGAGTCTCGGGCGTTCTGCGCCGCGTCTCGTGCGGCGTCTCCGGCAGGGGCGGCGTTTTCACGGGCAGGTTGCGCGGCGTCCGATGCGGCGTCTCGCGCGTCTTGAGCCGCTTCTCGCGCTGCGGCGGCAGGTTGCTGTGCCGCGTCTTGCACGGTTTCGGCGGCCGCATCGGCAGCGCTATCCACGGCCTGATCGGCGGCTTCAGCCGCAGGCGCCGGACTCGTCGGCTCTTGGCTCCACGCGGGGGCAGCGCTCAACAGTGCGGCTCCCACGCCGAGACTGACGCTCAGTCCCAGTTGGCTCATCCATCTTCTTGCCTCTTCGGTCATCGTGTCTCTCCTCTCAGAATAAGTCTTGTTGTCGCGCAATGTTGCGCACTCTCACTAAACGCTGCAAGTTCCAGACCTATTTCTTCGCACGATGAAAATTGACCCGCGCAAACATCCGCTTCATTTGACGGCGACGTGTGAAGCATCATGCGATGCGACCGGGCTTGGCGGAGGATCACACGGGCACGGCAATGAACCTTCATCGCAAGTAATTTCAGATGAAAAGGTTGCGGCGCTCGTATTGGACCGGCGCGTTTCATCGCCGCGAGCTGCTTCGGTTTTGCTTGCGAAGTATTAGCGAACCGCGCGGCGCGATTTTCTCACCGCCCGCTGCGAAGAAAGATGCAGCGATGGTCAGAACGGCTCCAAACGATGGCCTTCTGCGTACGTGCACTCCAGGGGGCGAATGCGCGAGACCTGGCTCAACCGCAGTGGCGCCGCGGGAAAACGAGAGTTGTTGCAAAGCTCGGTTTTGGCGCCGTAGTTGCTCTGTCAAGTGCTAGCAGTTTATTTCTTACACACCGAAAGGGAGAGTTTGTTCGATGGCGATTCACAATTTACAAGATGCCTTGATTGAAGAACTGCGTGACGTGCTGAGCGCAGAAAAGCAAATCACCCGGGCCCTAAAACAGATGGCAAAAAAGTCGACGAATGAACAATTGAAGGCGGCGTTCGAGTCGCACCTGGAAGAAACCGAGGGCCAGATCGAACGTTTGCAGGACGTATTCGGCGAATTGGACAAGGCGCCCCGCTCAAAGCACTGCGCCGCGATGGAAGGCCTGATCGAAGAAGGCAAAGAAATCATGGAAGAAGACGCCGAGCCCGAAGTGCTTGACGCCATGCTGATCGCCGCGGCCCAAAAGGTGGAGCATTACGAGATCGCCACCTACGGCACGCTACGCACTTGGGCCGAACAGCTTGGCATGACCAAGGTGGCTCAACTGCTGGAAGAAACGCTGGAAGAAGAGAAGGCGACCGACGAGAAGCTCTCGCAGCTGGCCGCCGAGATCAACCAGGAAGCCCAAACCGCCGAATAAGGTTCGTGTGTACGGTTCGTTGTCGTCCAGCGCTGCGCCCCGCTCCGTGTTCGAGAGCGGCGCGGGCTCAGGCAAGGCGTGACGCGCGTGACGCGCCTACACGCTTAGACAGCGGTCGCGCGCAATGACCGACCAGTGTCCACTGACACGGCCTTGCGACACCACGTACGCTTCTTTGTGCAAGGCCGAAGTCGGACACACATGCCGGGGGATGGCCCACAGCTCGTCGCCCGGTTGCAGCTGCGCGGCGAGAGGCGTTTCGAGCACCAGATGCTCCTCGTTGTGCAGGACTTCTTTCGCATCGGGCAAATCGGGAAACCGCACGCGCTTTCCCGCCGGTTGATCGGCGGCGACGGCTTTGTAGCCAAGATCGACGGTGACGCGGTCCGGCGCCGGGCGACTAATGACTCGTGTCAGTAAGAGCGCCGCGGGGTTGAACTGAAGATCGGGGAACATCTCGCCGTAACCGACGTCATGAAACACGCACGTGCCGGGGCTGAGTTCGAGTCCGGGTAAGTTCTTCTCGGCATACACGGGGAACGACCCGGTGCCGCCGGCCACGACGCGCGGCACGGGCAACCCGCGCGACATGAGCCGTTCGCGCAATTCCAACACGGGTTTCCAACCGGCGTCGACGGCGCGGCGGCGTTCTTCGAGCGGGGTCTGGTGGTTCTGCCCGTCGTACACGTGAAATCCCGCTGGTTCGATGCCGGGCGTTTCCGCCATGCGCTGATAAAGCGCCTCGGCTTCCGGGCCGGTGGGAACTCCGGTGCGGCGCAAACCAGTATCAAGGTCCAATAAAACGCCGAGGGTCCGGCCGGTGGATTGCACCGCGGCGCCCAACTCGGCCAGCGGCCGGGGATGATCGGCCGTTACCAGGAGCGATACGTCGGGAAACTTTTCTAGAAACGCCACCACGCGGCGAATATTCGGACCCACCACGTTGTACGCCAGGAAAATATCCTTCGCGCCGGCCTGAACCAGCATCTCGCACTCGGCCAGCGTGGCGGCTTTGTGTTTGGTAATTCCCAGGGCCAGTTCTCGCTCGATGACTTCCCGCATTTTGTGCGTCTTGCAGTGCGGGCGCAAGCGCTGCGGGCCGCCTGCGATGGCGATCATACTTCTCAAGTTTTCTTCCAAAACTTCTTGAAAGATGACCAGCGCCGGGGAGAAAATGTCCGACGTATCGTCCACGTGGTAGCGAGCGTGCATACGAGCCGATGACTTTCCAGGCAAACCGAAAGGGTAATCGTCCAAATCATAGCCGCCGCTGGCCGTTCGAGAAAGCCGGACGCCGCGGCGGGGCGCGGGCGCAGCCGCCGTCGCAGGGCTGAAATCTGCTTGGCGTCCGATGCGCCAAGTCGGCGGCGCGGCAACGCGGAGAAAAATTTTTCGTGCAACGCGCCCGAGGTCACAGCGTAAATGACGAATTAGCAAGCAGTTAGGAACAAAGTTCTCTGGCAAATCGACGCTAAGACCTGTGAGAGTCGTCAAAAATTAGCGAAGTATCTTGATTTTGAACATTTGTTCAGTATAATAAACGGAAAACGGCGGGGGCACCGTTGCGTTTTCCCTTCACCACCTTTGGTCCTATCTCGGGCCGGAACGCGTTGGCTTTTACAGCCATACTTCCAGCGCGGTCGCCGTGAGAAATAAGAGCACGGCGGCGGCAAGGAGCGCGTTCACCCACCACGAGTTTTTCCATCGCTCGCCGATGAGCCGACCCTGGCTGTTGAGCGCTAAAAGCGCGACCGCCGCGATCGGCATAAAGGCGGCGCCCAGCAGGGCGTACGTTTTCTGCACCGTACGGAACTCAATGAAGATCAATCCTACGGCAGGCAACATCGCCAAAGCGTAGAGATAGCCGCGATAGGCGCGCGATGTCGTGTCAACTGGCAAGCGCGGCGCGGCGGGATCGCGCCGAGCGAGGAGCGAACAGACATCGGCAAAGAGGTACGGCACGCTTTGCCAGACGCCGAGCAGGCTGCTGAAGACCGCCCCCCAGGCGCCGGCTAAAAAGCTCCAGCGCGCCACGGGGCCAAGCGTCGCTTCGAGGCGGCTGGCCAGTTGCACGATCAGCGTGGAACCACTTCCTTCCACGTCAATCCGGCTGCCGATGATGACCATTCCGACGCCAAAACACGCCGTCATGAGGTACCCCACGGCCAGATCGACGCGACAGGTTCCCAGATCGTCGGCCCCGCGGCGGTTTTCCTCGCGAATCCAGTAACCGTAACACAGCATGGTCACGGTTCCGCCGATGCCTCCCATGAGGGCCACCGTCCATTGCAGTCCTTCGCCGGCCAGTTGCGGAATCGTCGGAAGAAACAACCCTTGGAGAACTTCGCTCCAGGCGGGACGCAGCGCCGCCGCTGTAGCCAACACCACGACGAACATGACGGCGATGCACACGCTCATCAACTTTTCAAACAGCCGATAACCGCCGACGCGCACTAGCGCCACGGCCGCCGCGCTGGAAAGGGCGCCGTAGAGAACTTTGTCTCGGGCCGCGTGTTCCGCAAGGGGCAAGAGGTTGAACAGATTTTCCAACGGCGGCGCCTGGGCGCGCGAACTCAAAGGAATCACGGCATGCAACACCACGCCGCAAGCGCTCATCAACGCGAGAGCGACGAGAAACGTCCACACCAGCAGGTACGCCAGAAACAGGCCGATCGCAAACCGGCCCAAGTGATTGGCCACGCCTTCCAGCAGCGTTTCGCCGGTGGCCAGTTGCCACCGGGCCAGTCCTTCATTGAGGAGAAATTTCAAACTGGCGCCTACGACCACGGCCCACAGAACCGCCACCCCGAGTTTTTCGCCGGTCAGGGCGCCGGTGGCCAGATCGCCGGCGCCTACGCCCGTGGCGGCCACCAGAATTCCCGGCCCGAGCAGCGAAAGCACATTGCGGCGTGGCGTCATGAAGCGTTTCCAAGTTGGCAGCGCGCCGCACGCGCGACGGGTTTAACTGTCGCCGCCCATGACGATATTTCCCAGCGAGCCGAGGATCGAGCCTTCTCCCTTGCTGCCGCCGCTTTGCGGCGCCGCCGAGATGATGCGACCCGCCAGGCGGGAGAACGGCAATGACTGAATCCACACTTTGCCCGGTCCCGTCAATGTGGCCAGGAACAGTCCTTCGCCGCCGAAGAAAGCGTTTTTCAGCCCGCCGACCATTTCGATGTCGTACTGCACGCTGGACGTGAGGCCGACGAGGCAGCCGGTGTCGAGCTTAATCACTTCGCCGGGGCCCAGTTCGCGGTACATCAGCGTGCCGCCGGCATGAACCATGACCGTGCCCCTTCCGCGCAAGCGCTGCATGATGAAACCCTCGCCGCCGAACAGCGCCGTGCCGATTTTCTTCTGAAACGCGATGCCCACTTCCACGCCGTACGAGCCGCAAATGAACGAGTCCTTTTGGCAAATCACTTCGCCTCCGAGATCATCCAAATGCAGTGGGATGAGTTTTCCCGGAAACGGCGAAGCAAACGCCACGGTTTGCGGCTTCGGCGCGATGTTTGAGAAGACCGTCACAAAGAGCGACTCGCCGGTCATCATGCGTTTGCCGGCGGAGGCCAGTTTGCCGAAGAAGCCCTGGTTTTGCGCGCCGGGGTCGCCAAACACCGACTCCATTTTCACGCCCGAGGTCATGTACATCATCGCTCCGGCTTCGGCGATGACCTTTCCGCCGGGCGCCAGCGCGATTTCGACGTACTGCATTTCGGCGCCGAAGACTTGATAGTCGAAACCGCCCCCCGAAGCGGGCCCTGACCCCATGCCGACCGAGACGCTTTGAGCGGCCATGGCGGCTCCCGACCGCATTTCCGAGGGAGCCGGCCGAGGCGTCGGAGCCGCCAACGGCTCCAGGTGATAGCCGTCGTCGTCCAGCGGCGCCAGATCCGCCAGGGGCACGGTCGCCTCGAACACGTTGCCGCACGCCTTGCAGCGCAGGCGTTTGCCGGCGTGCTCATCTTGAAGTTGGTATTGTTTGCCGCACGAACCACACGCGACGTGAATCATACGAATTTGCCTTGCATGAAAAGAAATCGCTGGCCGGGGGCGCCGGCCAAGAGTTATTCGCTCGGGCGCTCCTTATCTTGCGATACCGCCAGGCACTTGGCAACTGACTGACGTCCATGGGTTGTAACGAGCATCTCGACAACGCTAAGAATCGAAACGCCACGGTTGGATTGCCCAGCAGCGTCAAATTTCAACGAAGCACTGCTGGACAAGCCAGCAGTGGCACACGATTCCCAAGCGGGCTTTAGCGAAACAATTAGCTCTGCTGCATCGCGTAGGCCAACACATTCAACACAATGGCTCCGAGCAAACAACCGGTCCAAATCATCATGATGTTCTGGATGCCGTAGACGCCCGCTTTCATCCATCCGAACACAAAGGCGACCAACCCGCCAATGCCGCATAGCAACAACACCAGCGAGGCAATCGCGGGCGCCGTATCGCCATGTTGGAACATTTTGATAATCACAATCACAAAGCAAACGAGTGAACCAATGCCGCAAGCAACGGCCAACAGCGAGATCAACGCGCCCATGTGAAAACTCTCCCAAGGTGGAAATGAAACACGCCAGCGACATCGTACGACGCGGCTGGCGTAACGGCGAACCCAACTTCGCTCAAAATGTCGAAAAACGCGGCTTACGAGCGGAACGAAGCGCGAACATTCGGATCATTCAGCGTCACGATCGACCAAATGCCAATGGGCAATCCCAGCAAGCAGCAAGCCGACAAGCAAGGAATCATCGCCAAGATGGAAGCGGTCATGGCCATGCCGCGCGACTCCAGCTTCTTCATTTTCAAGGCGCCAATGATGATCACAATAGCCACGACGACGGCAACGATGTTCAACACCACGCCCATCGCGCCGCCCGCTTGCGCGAATTTGGTAATCATGGCGGGATCGAAGCCCTCGATGTTTTGCAACTCAGGATTTTGGTCGATCTGGGCTTGAATTTGGGCTGGATTTGACAGCGCCATCACGTTGCTGACCACGCCATATAAGGCCAAGAGAATGTTCAACACGCCCACCACAATCAGGGCCGTCGCGGGGCCCGAAACTTTCGATGCCGCATTGGGGTCATAACCGCCGGGGCCGCCGGGTGGAATTACTGAGGGATCATACGGATTGCCTGCACTCATCGCATGTCTTTCCAGTCGAAGGGAAGCTGCCACCGGGACGAGAACCGCCCCGAACCACGATGCTGGCACGCATTGTGACGCATCGCGCCCGGCTTGAATAGTATCGAAGGAGGGAAATTCACGCAGGTTGCCCGAAGAAAAAGGGCCCTGCGAGGAACAGCTTGCTCCTGCGCCACCACGCCAAGCGGCGACGTCGTGCATCATGGAAAAGTTCGGCAAGGCGGAAACCTTTCATGGGCTAGGGCGTGTTTCACGCAGGTGCGACGCCCCCAATGTAGCGCCCTCGCTCCGCGAGTGCCCGAAACCACTCGCGGAGCGAATGGACCACACGGAAGAAGCCATCACACCTCGATGAAATACGCTCTAGCCAGCCACGATTGTGCGCCAGTAGGACCAACCACGTTTGTATACTTAGTAGTGCTCGGTAGAGCGCCGAGGCATAACTCGCCAGGCCGCCGCTTTCCGACATGCGATGCGCGCGGAGTACGACACCGAATTCATTTACCACCGGGAAACGGATTGATGAACTGCCGCCCCCATGGTTTCAGCGCAATTGTGTTGTCCGTTGCCGTTTGCGTTACGTCCGCAGAAGCGCAAGCACCGAGTCAACCTCTGGGCGAAGCTCAAATTGTGGAAGGCGCACAGGGCCGCGTGCTCGCCATGGCGGTTTCTCCGGATGGAAAACAACTTGTAACGGCCGGATACGATGTTCCCGGCGACGATTCGGGCCGACACGCGGTTCGCTTGTGGGATATCGCCAGGCGGGAACAGATCCGGATGATTGTTTGCGATTGCGACAGTATCAACGCGGTGGCGTTTTCCGCAGATGGCGACTACGTGGCCGCCGGCGATGACGAAGGAACGGTTCTCTGCTGGGAGGTTCGAACAGGCCGGCAATTATTCCGAACGCCCGAGAGCGATAGCCCCGTGACGGGGCTTGTTTTTCGCCGCGACCGGCCAATCCTTGTGTCGGGCAGCGACAAGTTCTACGGCTGGGACGCGCGCAGCGGAAAACTGCTCGGCGAAGTGGCTTCTCCCGAGGACTGGAGCCTTACCTGCGTAACGATTTCCGCCGACGGTTCGGTCATTGCCGCGGGCGCTGGCCTTCAGGCTGTTTTGCTGAATAGCAAAACCTTGCAGCCCCTTCGCGTGCTTCCCGACCATGGGAGTAGCGTTGAGGCCATTGCGTTATCGAAGGACAAAAAACGATTCGCCACCGGTTGCAACAACGGCAAAATCGTTTTGTGGGAGGCCGACAAGCCAGCTCCGATTCACTCGTTATTGGCCCACGAGAATGGCGTGAACTGCTTAGCTTTTGTGGAAGATGGCGAGACCGTCGTCTCTGGCGGAAACGACGGAAAGCTTCGTCTGTGGGATTTCCAAAGCGGCCGACAAAAACAGGAGATCGCCGCGTCGACGCTGTCGGTCGATTCGCTTGTGGTGACTCCTGACGAAAAGCTGCTCATCAACAACGATGTCATTCGCTGGCAAGTGCGGAACTTAGGCGGGTCGGCTGGCGCCAAAGCAAGCCCAGCACCCGCGCCAAACCAGGGTGCAACGCTGGATCTTACGGATCTTGCACTGTGGGAAATTGTTCGCGGAAAGTGGGAAAAGCATCGCGAAGCGATCGTGGCGAGCGGGGACTCGCGGGTCAACAGCAAACCAACCTTTCCCAACGATTTTGTCTTCCGCTGCAAGTTGAAGGTTAACGGCCCCACCAATCCTCGGATCCGTTTTGGCTCGTTCCACTTTGGATACGAAGGCCGCGACCCGCGTTTTTTTCTGCATGGTCCTAAGGCGACGGGCGAACCCTTTCCCTTTGCCTTCGGACAAACCTATGACATTGAAGTCCGCATGCAAGGAGATCACGCCACGTTGTTGATTGATGGCGCCAACATCGCAACATCGAACCCAAAACGCGTCGAAGAACGCGTGTTTTCACTCGAAGGCGGCGGAGCGCGAAGCATGAGTTCGGCAGAGTTTAGCGAAATCAGCGTCACCTACGCTGACCAAGATCGGCCAAACGGTCGAGCAGCGAACTAACCCGAGCGGCGCACCGCCAATCCATCGTCGCCGTAAGGTCCACCGCAACACCAAGTTGCAAGATCCACACGCCCCTAGCTAAGCGGTGTTTTCGCGATGTCGGAATCCGATTCTCAACTGATTCGCAAACACGAGTTCGTCGTGTCGTTCAGCATGGGCATCATTCAGATTCGCGATGTCGGCGACGTGGGCGAAGTCGAGATTACCGAATCCTTCCAGCGCGAGAAGGTTGCGGAGTCGCCCGATGGCACACTGCTGACTTTTGACCAAATTCGCGAGGCGGGTTTCACGCGCGTCCGCTTCGAAGTTCATGAGCATCGTCCGCCGCTCAATGCGGACCGTTGGGACCACATTGTGGAATGCAATTTGTGGATGCCGACCGGCGAACTGGAAATCGACGTGATTGGCGAGTCGATTTACGATTGGAGCACGTGGGAAACCTGCGGCAACGTGTTTCCTGTCGGCCCTGCGGGAATGTATCGGCTGTATGTTTGTTTCGGCAACTTGAAACTTACCGACCAGCGCCTGGACGCGAAAGAAATTGACGGGATGTATTCGCCTGATATGCCCTCACGCGAGGAGCTGAACCGCCTGGAGTTCATCGACGTCTTCCTGTGGCCCGTGGCGACTCACGGTTTGAAATTGCACAAGGCGTATCAACACGAAACGTGATCACCGGCGAACGAATTACCGCGGCCTCCCCGGTGCGATGCGCCTGCGGATTTACCACCAGGCTTGCATTTGATTGACGATTTCGCGAGCCAGGTCGCGCACGGCTTCCTGCTGTGCGGTGGCGATCGATTGGCCGCCCTCGGGCACGAACGTGGCGGTTTGCGTCAACTGCGCCGCCAGCGGAGCAACCGGCACGGTAGCGCACCCCAGTACGGCGCCGCCGGAGCTGTCGATCCACTCGATTTCGACGCGCAGCTCGACTTCCAACTCGCGCGGCTCGTCAAAGATATTTTCCGAAAGAACGCTTTTGTCCTCGGAAAGAATGCGGCCGATCAGCACGCTATCGGCCGCGTCGGGGCCCACCACTTTGTAGGGCGTGCGCCGCTCGATTTCCTTGACCACGGCTTCGGTGAGCAACTCGCCCAGCCCGCGACGATAACTGTCGGACTGAAACATCGGCACATGCACGGTGCGCAGATGCGCCGGATATAACCCCTGTGGCCCAACCTGATACCCCGCGCAGCCCGTGAGCAGCGTAAGGAGGCACGTCAGGACCAGGAGCCGGAATCGCATTCGTCAAGTAGGAAAAATCAGGAGTCGGAAGTTATTCAATGCCTAGCGTTGCACCGTCGCAGGTTGTTGAGCCTTTTCGGCTTTGGTCGGAATGTCGAGCTTGTCTTTGCCCGCGTCGAAGGCGTCGGCCAGGAATTGTAGGTGCTGCGGCGGTTGGGCGGGCTTGCCCGCGATGTCGGCCAGGCGTTTCCGCGCTTCCGACGCAATGGGCGTGCCGCTGAAATCTTTCACGATCAACTCGTAGTAGTAACGCGCGCTGCCGTACTCCCACCGACGTTCAAAGTACTGAGCCATGCGCCAGTGCCGCTCGGCCATGAGTTTGCGCACCTGGGCGCCGGCGCGGTCGATTTCCTCTCGGTTTTCGCTGTACTCTTGCGGAAACTGGCGACGCAATTGATCGACCAGTTTGCCGGCTTCCTCCAGAGGCGTGACGCTGTAGTCTTGCCCCTGATACGACTGCATTTTCGCCTGCATGCCTAAAAGGTGCGCATTGAACTGGTGTTCGCTGCTGGGATAGGTGCGGCGCAAGTCGGTATAGAACATGTCGGCCTTCAGATAGTCGCCGGCCAGAAAGTAGGCGTTGGCGGCGGCCATCGTGGCGTCGTCGGCCAGTTTGCCGGTGGGGTCGTCCAAGCGAATCCGGTCGTACAGCCGCAGGGCGTGGCCTTTCGTGTCGCGCCAGGGGCGCTCGTTGTCGGCCACGTTGACTTCGTAGAACGATTCGCCGTTGGCGCGCTCCCAGTCGAGCCAGTACTTGGCCAAGGCGAAGCGGCGCACGTCGATCGTGTCGATGTAGCGCGAGTTCTTATACTTGGCCAACAGCTCCTCGAACGCCTCGTTCGCTTTCACGTAATGGTCGGCGAAGAAATAACACTCGCCAAGGTGGAACATGGCGTCGTGCTCCAACGTCGAGCCGGGCCAACGCTCGGCGGCTTGCTGGAACAGTGTCGCGGCCTGTAAAAAGAGCCGCTCTCGTTCTTTGCCTTGGGCTTTGACCGCTTGTTGGTAAATTCCCTCGGCCTGATCATACAGTTGCCGGGCGGCTTCCGGATTGCGGCCTTTGCCACGAGCCGTTTTAAGTTTTTCGTTGATTTCCGACGGCTTCAAGTCGCTCAGTTGGAAACCGGCGTCTTCGTCGTCCAGCTTTTCCTGCGTCACTTGTTCTTGCTCGTAGGACGCCTGCTGGACGCCGCTCCGGTAGCTTTGTTCCGGGCCGTTAATTTCGCGTTGGGCGGCTTCGTAGGAAACTTCGTCCTTGCGCGGGCCGTTCATCAGCGTGCAACCGCCCAGGAGGGCCACGCCGAGGGCCCACCCCCAAGGTTTGACGGCGCGCCGCCAGGATGCGCGCAGCGCAGTCCGGGGCGCAACATCGAGCGTTTTCCCGCAGGAAGCGTCAAAACCGTTCGGGTTGTCTCGCATTCGGGACATCCTTGCCCATACGCGGAGTTATTCGGCCAATGTTCCCAGGAATTCGTGGAGCTTGGGTTTTTTCCCCAGGAGGTTGGCCAGGTAATGATTCAATACGCCGCGCAACTCGCCCCAGATTTTCGGGTGTACGGTCTGGCCGCGCCACGCCTCCGTGGTTGCATCGGCAAAACCTTGCAAGGTCTTCACCCCTTCGGCCGAGATGCTGACGACCTGTCGTTTGCCCGGTCGGCAGTCGGGGCAAAGCACGCCGCCTTCCAACATTCCAAATGCGACCCGGCCTACCGCTTCCACGGGCTTTCCGCATCCTACGCACTCGCTCAGCGAGGGCATGTGCCCCAGGATGCGCAACGCCGTCATTTCGAAGCGCAAGGCGACCGCCGTGACGCTCCCCGCACCGTCCAGTTCCGCCAGGGCCTGCTCCGCCGCGTCGTACAAGTCGGGATGAGGATCGCCCGGGTGCGTCAACTCGTCGAGTAACTCGGCCACGTAATAGCCCGCGTACAGACGCGTCAAGTCGCGGGCTCCCGCCCGGAAGCGGCGGACCAGCTTGGCCTCGGTCAACAAGTCGAGCGCATCGGTCGATTTGTGGAGGAACACTACGCGACAGACCGAGAGCAAGTCAAGAGCGCCCTCGAAAGCGCTTTTGGGACGGCGGGCCCCCTTGGCTAAGGCCCCTATTTTGCCGAAGTCCCGCGTAAACAACGACACCACCAGGCTGGTCTCGCTGAACTCGACCATTCGCACCACAATCGCCAGCGATTTTTCGGCAGCCATGAACCTACAAACTACGCAAGGAGCCTAAGACCCACCAACCAACACCGCCCGTCGCAGGAAGAGGTTGTCCTGATCCCGCCGGGCAGTCCCGTTGTATTCTATCTCAACGCAAACTCGCCGCGGGAGCGAAGGTTGTGCTATCGCAGGACGCGGGTGATAATTGAGGCGTCTTCCGTTCGTCGCCTTCGGCTAGCGCCTGGTCACATCTGAAATCTGGGGTCGCGCGATCTCCCATTCGAAGTTCGATAAGGCATTTACTTACGGCTGGGCATTGTTATGGCTACGGTTTCGGACACCATCGTCTTTCCGCGCACGGTGCTGCCCGTGCAATGGTCGCTGGCCGACGTGCAACGGCACGTGGGCGGCGTTCCCGCGGAACGTATTCGTTCCTATCCCCCGCCGGGCATGGCCAAAGAGCGCGACGTGCTGGAACTGCACGACCGCGATAACCGGCTATGCGAACTGGTCGACGGCGTGCTGGTGGAGAAGACGATGGATACCTACGAATCGCTATTGGCGGTGGCGCTCCAGTTTGCCCTCCAAACATACTTGGAGAAAAACCCAATTGGCGTTGTTCTGGGAGAAGGCGGACCGCTTCGCATCCTGCCCGATCGGGTGCGCATTCCGGATGTCTCCGTCATCCTGTGGGAGCGGTTTCCTGACCGGCGGTTGCCGCGCGAGGCGGTGTTTACCGTCGCGCCGGATTTGGCGATTGAAATCCTCTCAGAAGGAAACACCGAAGACGAAATGCAAATGAAGCTCAACGAGTACCGTCAGGCCGGTGTGCGGCTGGTGTGGTACATCGACCCGCGCCGCCGCACCGCCGTCGTGTATACGCTGGGTGGTCCCAGCCACACGTTCGATGAAGACGGCGTGCTGACGGGAGCCGACGTGCTGCCGGGCTTTTCCATGTCGCTGCGGCAGTTGTTCGACCGCTATCCGCGCTAAGCCGGAGCCGGGCACGTTGCACAATTCCGGCCGGATGGCCATTTGCATTTCCCGACGCAACTCGCTCCAATAGGGGAACCGCCGCCGCTGGAAATGTGTCTCGTAAGTGCGGTTTCTTTTCTTATCAGGGAGTTCGTTCATGGCTCGCTTGTGTGTCTTGGCGTGTGCATTGGCGACCACGCTATTTGTGTTGAACGCTCGCGCTGACGAGCAGGAAAAACCTCAAGCCGACGCTTCGGCTGCGGAAACCGTTCAAGAAGGCGCGCCGCCGAAAGTCGATGCGGCCGCCGAGCAAGTGAGAGCGAACCCCGACGATACGACCGCACTGCAAACCTACTTGTTGCTGAAACTCCGACAAATCGCCACGGCGGCGAACGGGAACTCCGATCAAGTGGACAAACAGATTGACGAACTCCGCACGTTCGTCAACTCGCTCGAACCGACCACAGAAGAGTCAAAGACCCTGGTGGGCCGGGTGCAGTCGACCCTCGGCCTGCTCGAACAACAAATCAAGCTGGCCCGCGTTTCCATCGACGAACTTGCGGCGAAGCTGAAAGAGAACCCCGCCGACAACAACACGCTGCAACTGTACAGCCAAAAGGCGGCGCGTGAGATTTACGGCCTGGCGTCGGACAAGCCCGATGAAGCCCAAGCGAAGCTCGACGCGGTGATCGCCTTTTTGAAAGAACGCCAAGAAGCCGTCGACGACGAAGGCGCGAAGAAAAGCTACGAACAAATGCGCGAGCGCATCGTGGGAACCGTCGAACGCGCCATCCAGCGCGCTCGCGACCTGGCCGCACTGGTGGGCAAAGAGGCCGCGCCGCTGGACGTGGAAACTTGGGCCAACGGCGAACCGCTCACCAGCGAAGACCTCAAAGGCAAAGTGGTGCTGTTGGACTTCTGGGCGATCTGGTGCGGGCCGTGCATCGCCACGTTCCCGCACTTGCGCGAATGGCAAGAGAAGTACGCCGACAAAGGCCTGGTCATCATCGGCCTGACGCGCTTCTACCAATACGTATGGGACGAAGCCGCCGGCCGCGCCACACGCGGCGAAGGCGAGGTCACCCCCGAGCAAGAGCTGGAAATGTTGGCCAAGTTCGCCGAGCACCATGAGTTGAAGCACCGCTTCGCCATTCAGAAGGACAGCACACTTTCGGAATATTACGCGGTGACCGGCATTCCGCACGTGGTGCTGATCGACCGGGAAGGCAAGATCCGCCTGTTCCGCGTGGGCAGCGGCGAGAAGAACGCCAACGACATTCACGCCATGATTGAAACGCTTCTGGCCGAAGGCGCGCCTGCCGCCGCGGGCGAATAGGGGGCGAACCCGCCTTCGCCCGACACCTCGCCGGCGCAAAATCATGGGAACGCAGCCAGCAACACCTGCCCTGCGTTCCTCTTTTCCTGCGGCGTTCTCACCGCGAACGCCTACGTGCCGTTGACGAACCGCACGTGCTGCGGTAGCAGTGGTGCATGTCGCAATTTCTTTACACCGTGTGCCAACGCGGGGCGGAACCGGCTTTGAAAGCCGAATTAGCCAAACATTGGCCTGACTTCCGCTTCGCGTATTCCCGGCCGGGGTTCGTCACGTTCAAATTGCCTGACGGGGCCGATCTGCCGGAAGACTTCGATCTGCAAAGCGTGTTTGCTCGCACGTATGGCTTCTCGTTGGGGAAGGTCACGGGAACCGACGCTCAGGCCATGGCCCGCGAAGCTTGGCGCCTGGCGACGGAAAGCGAGTTCGCGCCCCAGCGCAGCTCCGCCGCGTTGCTCTTCTCGCCGTCAACGGGCGAAGGCGGCAAACCGGCGCCCGGTGGGCCGGCCCCAGAAGGGTGGCTGGCGGCGCAATCTTCGACGCCCCAGCCAGTTGATCATGCTGCTGACCCGTCGCACACCCCTCCGCCGCCGGCCAGTCATCCGGCGCCTGCGGCGGAGCATCCCGCGGACGACGATTCGGACATCGAGCAACAACTCGCCGCCGAAGAGCCCGCCGAATCTGAGGATGCAGAAGAAGATGTTTCAGGCGCTCTGCACGGCGGCAAACCTTGGGTGGTGCATTACCATCGCATTCATGCCTGGGAGCGCGACATCGACGAACCGGGACACCACGGCTTCGAGCCAGGCGTTACGCCGCTGGCCGAGGAAGTGGGGCAGCTCATTCGCGCCGAAATGGGCGAGCAAGCGCCGCCCGTGAACCGTCTGGCGAAGCCTGGCCAGCGCGTGCTGGATGTGGTTCTCGTCGAGCCGAACGAATGGTGGATCGGCTATCATCGCGCCGCAGCGGCTCCTTCACGCTGGCCGGGCGGCGTGTATCCTGTCGACTTGCCCGAAGAGGTGGTCTCGCGCGCCTACCTGAAAATGGCGGAAGCCTTGGCGTGGTCGCGTTTACCCATCGAGCGCGAAGACTGCTGCGTCGAACTGGGCAGCTCACCGGGCGGATCGTGCCAAGCGCTGCTCGACCGCGGTTGCGAGGTCGTGGGCGTTGATCCCGCCGAGATGGCGCCGGAACTGCTCGAACACGAGAACTTCATTCACGTGCGTGCGCGAAGCCAAGACATCAAACGGCGTGAATTCGCCGGAATCCAGTGGCTCATGGCCGACTTGAACGTGGCCCCCAACTATACTTTGGACACGGTCGAAAGTATTGTCACGCATCACGCCACGAATTTTCGCGGGTTAATTTTGACGCTCAAGTTGAGCGAATGGGAGTTGGCCGCCCACATTCCCGAATACCTGGAGCGCGTACGCGGCTGGGGATTCGAGTACGTACGGGCGCGGCAACTTTCGTACAATCGGCAAGAGATTTGTGTCGCCGCGATGCGGCGGCGTCAGATGCGTCGCAAACCGTTCTGGCGCACCGGAGGCAAGCGCCGCCGATGACCGTCCTGTATGCCCTGTGCCGTCCTGTATGCCCTGTCAAGGTGCGCCTTACCCGAGAAATCACCGATGCGATTCCCACTGGCCCTAGTTCTGGTTCTTTTGCTTAGCGGCGCTGCGGCGCTCGCCCAAACACCCGAGACGGCGGAACCAGCCGCCCCCGCGCAGCGCGCCGCCAAGGCGCGCGAGCGCGGCTACCCGCCCACGTTGATGGCCGACCGGGTCGAAACCTACAAAACCGTGGGCGACGAATCGCTCAAGTTGTGGTTCTACCTGCCCGAAAACCACCAGCCGAGCGACGCGCGCCCTGTGGCGGTGTTTTTCTTTGGCGGCGGGTGGCAAAGCGGCACGCCCCGGCAGTTCGAACCACACTGCCAACATCTGGCCAAGCGCGGCATGGTGGCCGCGGTGGCCGACTACCGCGTCGCCAGCCGGCATGGCGTGAAGGCGAATGCCTGCGTGGCCGATGCGAAGTCGGCGGTGCGTTGGATTCGGCAGCACGCCCAGGAATTGGGCGTCGATCCGCAGCGGCTCGTCGCAGGGGGCGGCTCGGCCGGCGGCCACCTGGCCGCATGTACGGGAATCGTGCCGGGGCTGGAGGAAGCGTCGGAAGACGCCGCCGTTAGTTCGGTTCCCAATGCCTTAGTGTTGTTCAATCCGGCGGTGGTGCTGGCTCCGGTCGAAGGAACGCCGCCGTTGAACCCCGCCCGGATCGCCAACCTGAGAGAGCGAATGGGCGTCGAACCGACGGAAATCTCGCCGTATCACCACATCAAAGCGGGAGCGCCGCCGACGATTATTTTCCACGGCAAGACCGATGAAACGGTACCTTATCGCACGGTTGAGCTGTTTACCGCGAAAATGGAGAAGGCAGGCAATCGCTGCAAACTTTGCGGCTACGAGAACCAAGGGCACAGTTTCTTTAATTTTGGTCGTGACGACGGCTCGATGTACCGAATTACGGTAAAGGCGATGGACGAGTTCCTGGTCGACCTGGGTTACTTGCGGCCCGCTCCGCAAGAAGAATAACCGAGGTTGGCGCCGCGTTTTGTTGAATTTCCCGCGTGGGGTTCTTAGGATAAACATACGCGGAACCGGAACGTCCCGTTGGGCGTATTGAGTTTGCGGTTCGGGATTCCTTGGCGACGCGCCGCGTTCTTCTAGCGGTGCGTTGCGTTGCCTCACGAAAACTATGAATAAGCCACGAACGTTGCGGCGACGCGATTTCTGCATTTCGGCGGCGGCTGCGTTAGGCGGCGCCGGATGGTTCACGCACGAGTTGTTCGCGCAGCCGGGCGCTCCCAAACCACCGGCGGGAGCGCCCAAGCCGGCTCCTCGCGCTCCGGCGACTCGGGCTCCCGCGACGCGTCCTCCGGCGGCTCCGGCCAAGAAGCCTGATCCGAAGAAAGAGCCGCGGTCGATCACGCTTAACACGAAGGATGGCGTGGCGCTGCGGGCCGAGTTCTTTCCTGGCGGCAAAGGCAAAGAAACCGTGCCCATAATCCTCCTGCATGGGTGGGAAGAGCGCGGCGCCGTGTGGACTCCGCTGGCCACGTACTTCCAGCGCGTGCTGGGCCATGCCGTCATCGTTCCCGACTTGCGCGGCCACGGTCAAAGCCTGACGCAAAACGTCCCCGGCATGACCGAACCGCGCACCCTCAGCCCCGACGACTTGACCCCGGCCGACATGGAAGCCACCGTGTTGGACGTGCAAGAGTGCAAAAAATACCTGCAAGAGGAGAACAACAAGGGCGAGCTGAACCTCGAAATGTTATGTGTCATCGGGGCCAAGTACGGCGCGATGATCGGCATGAAGTTCGCCGCGCTCGATTGGAGTTGGCCGATTTTGACCACAGGTAAGCAAGGCCAAGACGTCAAAGGACTCGCCTTGTTAACGCCCATCGACCGCATGAAGCGCGTCACCGCCGCTCCGGCACTGCAAGCGCTGCGCGTACCCATCGCCAGCGGCAGGTTTTCGATGCTCGTGATGGCGGGCGAACAGGACCGCACCGGCTTTGCCGACGCCAAGCGTATGCACCGTCAGTTGGAGGGCATGTACCCCAAGGGCCAAGACGAGAAGCCGCAGGCCGAGCAAGGTTTGTGGATGGTCGCGCCCGACACGAACAGCCACGGCACGCAGTTGATTGACCCGGCGCGGCGCTTGGGCATGGAGCGCGCCTTGACCGACTTCATCGCACAGCGGATTATCGCCCGCAAAGACGATTTCGAATGGACCGAACGCAAGAGCGCGCTCGCGCGGTAAGCTTCGGACGCCCCCGACCGTTAACGCACCGGCCGGTTCTCCAAATTGCCGAACAGTTTGGGCCACCCCGGGGCGAGTGCGGTGGCCGAGCATTCCAACACCGCCAGCGTGTGGTTCTCGATGAGGAACGCCACACATCCTGGCGCCGGCAACGTACCTGCGCTGCGGATGGGGCCGTCAAGTTGGTCGACCCACGCCGCCTGCCCCGCAGCGACGGCGTGAACCCGGCCCGCGTTGTCGCCAAAGTAGGCGATACCGTCGTCGCCCAGCACCGGCGTGGACTCGGTCGTCGCGTCGAACGAGTATCGCCACGCTTCGCGCTCTTTGCGGCTCTCGAAACACCATAACAGCCCGCCGCCTTCGTCGGTGTTCACGGTCACATAGATGCGATCTTCGCCGTCCACCACGGGCGAACCTTGCGCACGGCCGGGAAGCGGCGTCTTCCAGGCGACCTCGCCGCTTGGCTCCAGGGCGTAAAGCCAGTGGTTTTGTGCTAAAGCGATAATCCGCTGCTGCGAGTCGCTTGCCAGCGCCGCGCTAACCGTGGCGCCAAGAAAACCTTGCTGTTTCTTGACATTCCAGCGGTTGACCGGCTTGCGGCCGTCGAGCGCCAGCGCGTACACGCCGTAATTGTCGACGCCCAGGTACAATGTTTCGCCGCACAGTACGCCAGCGCAATCGAACAGCGACAGCGACTTAAAGGCGATGCGACCGTCGGCGGCTCCTGCGGCGTCAACCTTGGTCAGACCGCCCTCGACGCACACCCACGTAACGCCGTGCGCGTCGGTCAACGGCAAGGCGCGCTCCAGCGGCGTTCCTACCGAAGCCGGCGGCAGACGCACCTGGCCGTCCTCGTCGAGGCCGTGAAGCGTACCGTCCTCTGTGTGAAATCGCACCAAACCGTCCGCGCCCAGCACTGGCGCCGCCGGAGTCGACGCATGCATGTCGCCTTCGGCCAGCAGTCGTCCCTCGGGCGAAAGCACCACCAACCGCGGACCGAAATTGGCGAAAATCTTGCTGTTCCAATGCACCGCAGGACAACCCCAAGCCCTACCGCGACACAACGCCGCGGGCGCCGTGTAACGCCAACGCAATCGCTGCGGCGGCGCAAGCGGCGGACGTTCCGGAACCGCCGCCGCGGCAACCTGAACTGCAGGCGCGGCAACTGGCGCGGCGGCGGGAAGCTCCCGACTCGCTTGCGGCCCGGGGCGCCCGGTCGCGGGAAGGTCGGCCAGGTTCTGAACTTCCTTGAAGACCGCCGCTTCGGCCGGGGGCGCCGCTGTTTGCGGTTCAGCCGGGAGCATTGCCAGCAGCACGCCCTGCTGATGTAGCAAATGCCGCAGGCATTGCTCAGCCGCATCGCCCGGCACATGCAGCCGCGGCGCTGCAACGGTCAGCAAGTGATCGACTTGGGCTTGCTCCATACGACCGCCCGCCAGAATCAACTCCGTGCACTTGGCGAACTGCCGGACGCGTTCGTTAAACAAGGCAAGGTCATACTGAGCCTGACCATTCTCCGAGTCGAAGTACTCGCGGCAGGCCGTTAAACACTGCGTTAGCCGGTGGTGTTGCGGAGCGCGATCGAGACGCAGCAGGTTCAACCGTTGCTCGGCGGCGGTTTGCACGGTTTGCCAAGGGGCGCTCTCCGGCAGGCCCACCAACGCATAGAGCGAAGCATGACCCAATTTCGCCAGTTCGCGATGCAACAACTCGACCTCGGCGGGGTCGAGCGCCGAGGCGCGCCAAGGCATTTCGGGAGGCGTCGCGCCGACTCGCCCTTCCCCGGCCGGAGTCGCGCGCAGCGCCGCTTCGAGCAGTTCTGTCGGTATTTCTAGCCGCTCCGCCTCAAAACGAATCAGCCGCCGCTGTGCGGGCGCCAGGGTTTCCCGACCGGCCAGCGCATCGGCGAAAAGCGTGTCAAGCTGCGCCTGCCAACGGCGGGTTTGTTCTTCGGCCTCCGGATCGGGCGTGTGACGGCGATGCGCCGCTTCGTAGCTTTGCAACCGCTGGTGGATGACTTTTAACTGTGCGAGCTTGGCTTCCGCGGCCGCCCGCCGCGACACGTCCAACGCATCACGCGTCCATTGGGCTCGCTTCTCCTCCACACGGCGGCGAATCGTGGGGAGGCTGTACGTCGTCGCGTCGTGGGCGAGTCCCAACAAGTCGCGTTCGTCGTTGGATAGCTCAAACTCGGCCATGCCCTGATTGTGATGTCCTTAAGGATAATTCGCCCCAGCGCCGCCGTACGGCCAATGCGTTTTCTACCTGCTATGGCGCTTGCGGCGGCTGAGGGGTCGAAGCCGCGCCGAGGAGCATTTCGGCAATGGCGTCAAAGTGATCGACCACGGTCTGGGCCTGTTGTCGTTCGCTACGGAAGGTCAGGTCTTGATACAGTCGCGCGTACTCTTTGGGGTAAACGCCTTCGACATCGACGATGGTTTGATCCTGCCCGGCGCGGGGAACGGTCTTTCTCGCCACATTGCGGCTTTCGGCCAAGGCGGCGTCGAAGGCTTCACACTTCTTCACAAACTCTTGCCAACGTTCTTTGGAATAGATTTGTTGCGGCTGCAACAGCCAGTTCGACCACTGGTTATACGATCGCACGCTTTTGACGCACAGCGGCTCGGCTGGCGCGTGCTTGACTCCCTGCACCCGATCAAGCGGATTCGACGGCGTAAGATCCACCAGCTTGGGGTTGTCCGTCACGAGGCGCGGCAAGGTCTTGTTGCGCGCCTCGGGCGACTCCCAATACTGGTATACCTGCGGGCGAGACGCCTGTTCGCGGAAGATGCCCAAGATGATATTGCCGAACTTCTCGCCGCGCGTCTCTTGCAGGTACTCGGGTACTTCCGGCAAAGGCCGCGGCTCCAGCGCTTCGTGCAGCCATTCCGTGACCGCCGCACGTAAGCGATCGCGGGTTGGCGCGTCGGCGTTCGCGTTGTACAACTCGGCGGCGCGGGGCAAGCGAACGCTCAGCGGCAAATTCGTTTGAGCCAGGAACGCGCTGGCGGCGGCGCGATGTTCGAGCGTTTGCCATTCTTGCCGGGCCGCGGCGATCAGTTCGGCTTCTTCGGCAGGGGCCGCCGATTCGTGCTCGCTCAGAAACCGCTCCAAACCGAGCCGACGGTCATCGGGCGGCTCCTGGGGTACGGCGGCGTAGGCGGCCCGCAGTACAGCTCGGGGCAACAGCGCCCGGAGGCGCGCTTGCCCCGCTTCCAGCAACGAGGCGGCTTCGGTCTTTTGCAGCGCGGCGGCAATCCCTTCATGCTGGGCGCACGCCTCACGGCATGCGGCGTAATCGCCCGCTTCAAACGCTGCGGCCGCAGCGGCGGCTTGTTGCTCGGCCGTTTGCACGTCGCGCCACAACTTCAAGCGTTCGGCCACAAGGAGTCGAACCGCCGCTTCGGGACCTTCCGCCTCTTGGGCCGCAACCTGCTTCTCCAGTTGCTCTAGCGCCGCAACGCGCGCGTCGAGGCCCCCTTGGGCCTCAATTCGCAACAATTCCGCCGCAGTTTGATGCGTCGCGGCCAACATCCCCCAGCGGCTTAACAACGAGGCGCCCGCCGTACTGGACGTGGCGGCGCCGGGGGCAAGTTCGCGCGACAGTGGAGTCAGCCCCACGATTGCCTCGCGCGCCGAGTTCGCCAGCGCCGCCGTTGGCGCCGGAGGCGCCAGTTGGGGCGACGCGCCGCCCGAGGCCGAAGCGGTCGCCGCTTCGTCTTGCCACCCGGCCGCCTGAGCCTGGAAGCGACTCCAGACCACCGCCGCAACTGGCGCTAACGAGAGGATCAGCAACGCCAAACCGAGCGTTACGCCGAGATTCTCCGCCAGCGCGGCAATCATGGAGCCGGGCAATCCGCGAAGGTTGGCGCGGCGAGAGCGCGTGTGCGGTTTGTTCGTGGTCGAAGGTTGAGTCATGGCGTCGTCATCTTCCGCACGGTGCGGAGCTAAAGACTACTTTTCGCGCGGCGGCGCTAACATACCGTTCAAAAAATGCGGCTTGCCGGCCGCCTGGCCGTTCGAGTCGTACAGTTCAATGCGCCATCGTTTGGGTTGATCCCAGGTTGTGTTCGCGGCCGGGAGGTTCGTCCAAGGGCCGTACAGCGGCGCAGCCAAGTAGGGGGTTTCAATCTTCCAGCGCCAGTGCAAGTCTTCAATGGGGTTGGTTTCGTCGAGAACGAGCGTCGCCACGGGCGCCGACCGAGCTTCGCCTTCCAAACGGAGTTCTTGCCAGTGTTGAACTCCGCCGACGCGCCACACCACCGTTACCGCGGCCGTGTTCGGGTGCGGCAACGGCTGGCCCAAGGCGAACATCAAGGCAAGACCGCCCACGGGTGCGGGCGCATCCGCGTCACGTGGGCGTCCCTTCCCGAAGCCGAACCAGTTTTTCGAGCCGCGTGGACCAGAAACATCGTCCAGCTTGACCGGCGTGGCGGGATGTTGCGCGTCGAGCGGTTTAGACATCAGAAGCGAAGCGAGCTGTTCCAAATCGGGAAGCGCCAGATTTACGCGAACCACATCACGAGCGACATCGTCTGCACGCAGCACCGGATCGAGCAAGGTGCGCACGAATTGCCTGGACCGATCGAAAGTGCTTTCCAGCGAGTTGGTCGGCGCCGCTTCGCACAGCGCGCGGCAGTGGCGGGCCAGTTCGCGCGCGGCTTCGATACGCAACGTCGACAGCGGACCGTTCGGATCGGCGTTGCATTGCAGACCGAGCAGCGCCATACGCACGTTCTTCCAACGCATGACCGCCGTGCGCAATTCGACTTCCTCCGGCGGTAAACGCGGCTCGACGGCGTTCAGCACGGCGAAAATCGTACCCCAGGCGAGCGGCCCGCGCGGGGAAGTTATTTGCGCAAGCAATTGTTTGACGCGTTCCCAAATGGCGACATCCACCTGAAGTGCAAGCAACTGCGAATGCAGTCGATCGATATACCCAGGTAAACGCTCCCACGGCGTTCGACCCAGGATCGCGCCAATGGCTTCCCGCCAGGGGCGCTGGTCGTCAATTTGTGCGGTCTCGGTGAGCAGGTGATGCGCCGCGAGCAATCGTTCCAGAAAATAGAGGCCGTCGGTCGCCGCCAGGCTTCGCTCGAATAGCGACACGAACACGGCCGGCTTCACGCGAGACAAAACGATTGCGGCCCAGTTCGCAATTTGCGGCGACGGGGGCGAGGGCGTGTTGCCATAAAACCACGGCGCCAAGGGGCCAGGCAATTGCTCGTTGGTTTGCGTCCAGGCCGCCAACGCCGTGATGCGGAATTCCTTCGGCAAATTTTCGTTCTGGCAGATGTGAACCATGTCGTCTTGAGAGAGGAACTGCGTCAAACGCCGCGCCACGGCGTAAGGACTGGCGGGGCTTGGTTCGGCTTCGAATTCCGAAGGCGGCGGCGCCGCGCGCGCCAGGTACTCTACCAACGGCGCGCCGTGGCGCGAGCCGGCGAACTTGCGTTCGACCGTGAAAGGTTGCGGCTGCTTCTCTCGAAACAGCTCGGCGCACAGGCGGGCGATGGCCTCCGCGTTGGACTTAGGCATCTTGCTGCACACTTGGACCAAACGCCCCAGGAATTCCTCGCGCGGCTCGGGCGCGGCGCGGTAAAGCAGCTTGAGTGCAGGCACGCCTGAGGCTTCGTCATTGGCGGATTCGTACAACTGCGTTTGCAGGACCAGGAAGTCGTTCAGGAACGATTCCGCCGACTTTCGCCGCGCCGGGGCGTCTTCGCCGCGCGCGTAGTCGTACAGTTCGTTCGCCAACCGTGGAGAAAGCTGCTGGTGATGGGCCAGCCAACACAACAGAATGTCGTAGGCGGTATCGGCCGAGAGCTTGTCTTTGGCGACCAAATCGACCAGCGCGTCGACATTGCCAGGCGATAAGTTTTCTTTCAAACGGGTTGCGCATGCTTCCATGCGCAACTTCGTTTCGGGAGAGTCGGCCCGCGTGGTCGAAAGCAAGTGCAGCAAGGTATACGCCTGTTGTCCCTGCGCGATTTCGCACAACAATGGTTCGGACTTCACCGCTTCATTCAAAGCGACGTTGCGCACGTCTCGGTTGGAGCTGCCATACGCCAGCAGTTTTTCGATGAAACGTCGCTGCTGCTGTTGCGCCAGTTTGCACAAGTTTTTCAAGGCGGTTCCATCGAGCGATGGCAGCAGATCGGGCAATAACTCGGTTACGTGTTTGCGCGGCTTCCAGTCGGGCTGGCCGTTGGCGTCTTCGTAAAAGTCCCGCTCCAGGTCGGCGGGAAAATTGCGATGCGTTGAGACAAACTGACGCAATGCGTGCGACCGATAATGGACGGGAAGCGCTTGACCGTCGATCATTCGCACCAGTTCCGTCTCGGGCAGCGCGTTCAACAAGCTCTGGGCAGGACGGCACGGACCGGGCGGCGCCTTTTTCGCATCGCCGTTTTGCGGCCAGCGCGCGTCGGCGGCGGAAAGCAAGTCGAGCAGCGTCATCGCATGGGAAGACTCGCTCAATTGCTGGGCGAGGGCGTCTTCCAGATCGTGAGGGAGCACCACGTCGCGCAGCACGGCTTCGGCGTAGGCGCGCGCCGCCTTATCGGCGAGCAGAGAAGCGGAGTCGGCCGCCGGTCCTTGCGGGTCGAGCAATTCGCGCACCGCGCGTTCAATGGCCACGCAGCGCTCGGCGGCTTCGCGCTGGGTGACTTGCGTTTCCTCCAGTCGTCGCAGGAAAGCGTCGACCGCGCCCCAGCCTTCGCGCTCGAGCAAGTCCAGCACGAACGGCGCATACTGCCCCGCTCCGTGACGCAACGGCGTATGTTGCGCCGCGCCGGAGGAATACGTGTTCAATATGAACTGCGCGGCTCGGAACTCGGGCGCATCGACCCGTGTTTGCCGGCAGCGATCGAGCGAGTCATACGTGGTGGCGGTGAACGTGGTGGCCAGCGAGGACAGTTCCGTTTCATAGGTGGAAAAACCCACGCTTTCCCGCAAGGGCGCCGGAACCAGCCGCAACACGGCAAAGAACAACAGCGCCGCGAGTCCTGGCTCGGCCAGCAACAGCAGGCGGTCGTCGGCGCCGGCGCGATCCCAGAAACCATGCAGCAAGTTTTCGACCAACATGCGGCGCGTGGCCGCTTCGCCGGTGTCTAAGCGCGGGGGAACGAGGTCGCGCACCGCGTCGAACGCGTGCGGGCTTTCCGCGGTCAGAAAACTTTGCACCAGATCTTCGTCAAGGCGCGGCGAGTCGCCCAGCAGTAAACCTTCCACCGTTTGCACCGGCGGCAGAGCTTTCTCGATGTCGGCGCCTTCTTCGCAACGCCACCCACGAGCGCCCCACAGGGGCAAGCAGCGCAAGGCGGTGGGGCTGGCGACTCCGTCCTTGTGCAGCGCCATCAGGAAATGGGCGAAGTAACAGCCGACGCGACCGGTCGAATCTTTCGGCCGATACGAAACGTGCCCCAAAATCCAGCACTTGGCCAGGTTGGGATAAAACGCCAGACGGGCGGGCACATCGCGCGCGGTGAGGCTTTGGCGGCGATTCTCTTGAATGTCGGACGGCGGCTCCAACCCGTGCGCCAGCAATTTCTGAAGCACGTTGTAGTACCGCTTCGTGCCTTCGTCGGGCAGCGAACTGGCGCGCACGTGGTCGCCGTAGGGATCTTGCGGCTTCCCCCCGGGTGCGGCCAATACGGCCGTGGCATAGGTGCAATGCGTGACATAAAGTTGTTCGATCCGCGACGGTGCGGCGTTGGCCGAACTTCCCGCGGACGCACCGGACCCAACCGTCTTGCCGGAAGCGGCCGACGCCGAAGACGGCGAAGTCGAAGCGGTCCCCACGGCGGGCGCCGGTTTGGTGTCCCTCATGGCGGTTCGTCCTTTGTTCCTTACTGGGGTTTCCCGGGATGCGCACGGCGTCGCCAAAGCCTGCGAAGCCACGGCTGCGGCCTGGCGGGACGTTCGATTACGCCCAAGACGAGCGGCCCACTGCAAAACCGCCGAAATCCAAGATCAATGAGCGACCACACCGTGACCCACGCATCGGCGTGCGCCGGTTGCGGGTGAAACGTGGTGCTGGGCTGACCGTTGTCCCACGGCCACAAACGCGCATCGAGAATGCCGGGCCCGAGCGTTTGCGGTTCGATACGATTCAGATCAATCCGGCTTAAGTTGGGCCGGTCGGCCGGGTCGCGACTGACCACCACCAGGCATTCTTCGGCGAAGCGCGGATGCGGCCAGGCCCAGGCAATATCGTACCCGGTACGCTCGCCGCGCGGCGGCAGAAAGCCGGCCAATTCAATGCTGCGCGGGGCCACATTGAGCCATTCACGCCGATCGCAAATGGCGTTGTTCACGAACTCGTCGACCGTGCGGTTGTCGGCCAGGTAATCCTTGACCCAATCGCCCAGTTTTGAATGGCGCTCGTAGGGAAATTTTTGGCGGCGGATTTCACGCGCGTCGAACCATTCGAGAAACCAACCAGCTTCGCCGTGGTCCATGGCCCACGACAGCCGTTCCACCAGCGGCGCGTCGGCCACCGGCGGATCGACCGCGCGCGGCGGAGGCGGCAAGCCTTCGTCGGGCAGCGCGGCCAGATCGGTCAAGGGCGGCGTTTGCTCCTGGTCTTGTTCGTACAAGCCAAAGAGCTTGACCGACCAGTCGCGCAGCACGGGGTCCCCGTTCTCGGCCAGTCGGCCGCCTAGCTCCGAAAGCGAGGACTGCCGCAAGTCGCCCGGGCTGATGAGGAGTTGGTGATCGCTGCTCGCGTGCACGCGCTCGTCCCACCATTCCGGATGCAGCGAAAGTGCCCGCAGCGCGACGAGGATGTATAACCCCGAGAAGGCGACGGCCTGAGGATCGTCGTCGGAACGCCGCCCCGGGTGCAAGCACGCGTGCCCGTTGGTTGGCGCCGCAGGGTCGGCCAGGCGCAACTCGCCGCGCGTGTTGACGCGCAGGCGATCGGGCAGCAGCGGCCCTTCCAGCTTGCCGTTCTCTTGGAGTTCTCCCAGCAATTGCCGACAGCCAAGCACCGCGCGGTGCAGCGCCACCTTATTCCGGTGGCTACATTGCAGCGCAAGCCAGGTTCGCAGGTCGAAGTCGTCTTGGGTGATCACGAAGGCCCTCCTACGAATATGACAACGACGCGCGCGGCGACGGCGCCACTTCCCCAGGCGCGGCGACGCGCTCGGAAAGCGAATAGGGCCGATAGCCGTTCACCTCGAGCAGCCATACCAGCGGCTCCGTGACACGGAACGGCCGCACAAAAGGACGGTCCCGCGTCCAGGCTAATCCTAACGAGGCGATGGGAAAGAAGCGGTACTTGGCGCCGCAGTACTTGGTCAAGTCGCGTGTGAAGCTATGTTGCTTCCACAAGTTCGCAACCAGGCCCGCCACGAGATCGGACCAACCGTCGATCTGTTGCATGCGGCTCGCATGGGAACGATGCAGCGCTTGGGCGCCTTCCTCGAACCTGGTCCACGCATCGGGATCGAGCCGCCGCCGTAGCTCGTTGTTGTAAAGCAGGTCGTCCAGTTTCGAGAGACACACCGCCACGGGGATGCGTTTTTCCCAACCGATACGTCCCTTCCAGTGATGGCTCTTGGCGTCCTCTAAGAAGCGGGCCAGCAAGTTGAACTGTGTTTGAGCGCTCTCGGCGGTGGCCGTGGCGTCGAGAAACAAGAACACGCCGTCGGCGCGGAGCATCCGCTTCCGCAACCGGTACCGCCAGTCGCCTTTGGCGATCTCGGGCGAGGCGATTTCTCCGCCGTAATCGAAAATGTTGATCGCTACTTGCGAGCGCTTGGGGCGATCCTGATCGGTGCAGCGCAGCACCAGCGGATGCGGCAGCTTGTCGGACAACGTGCGCTTCACCTTTTGCCATTCGCCCGTCTTAATTTGATGCACGTGTCCGCGAAGCTGGTTCACGTAGTCATTGCGATACACCGTGAGTTCGGCGCCCGTGGGCAGGTCGGGCGAATGCACCTCGATCTGATCGAAACACATGGACAGCCACACGGTCTTGCCCACGCTCACGTCGCCAATCGTGGGAAACACCAGCTTCTTGGCGAACTGGTCGCGTCGTTCGGTCACGAAGCCGCATTCGGTTTTGACCTCTTCAAACGAGCCGTCCGGCAGTTCGATTGTGCCGCGCCATTCGCCGTGGCATTTCAGCTCGTATTCGTTCGGGTCGTCGCCCGTGTCGGCCGCCATGACTTCGAATTGACCTTTGTTCTGGCAACGGACGCACGTATTTCCCACTCCCAGACGACGCCAACCCAGCGCCAGGGCCAGGACGCTCCACAACCCCGCGCCGACCAGAAGCACGACGCCCGCTTGTGCGAAGCGGCGTCGATCGGCACGCGTCGCTGCATGGGCAAGGGCCGCCTGCCGGTCGGACATTTGCTGTTCCAGCGCTTGTTGCTGCCCTAAATCGGCTTGCGTCCTTTGCTGCAGGGCGTCGATCGTCGCCGCGGCGACATACGTGGCGCGCAACTTGTCTTGCGCCGCGAGCCACTTGTCGAATAAGCGTTGAGCCGGCTCGGGCAACACGTCCACGCGACCGCGCCACGTGGCGAGGGCGTCTTCATAGCGACGCAGCGACTCCTCTCGCCGCAGGTCGGCTTTGACGCCTTCTTTCCGAAGGGCTGCGAGCAACTCCGGAGCATCGACCTTCGGAGAAGCGTCGGCGGTTTCGTTCGCCGCCGTCGGGTTCGGCGCCGTCCCCTCGGCCCGAGGGCGCACCCAGACAAGCCCCGCCACGACCACGGCCAGCAAGATCGCCATGGCGGTCCACTCGCCGCCTGCGAGGTGACGTCGCGCCGCGTGCCGCGCGACGAACGCCACGGCCACGGCCCACAGTCCGACGCAGGCGAAGGTCGCCCACCACAGGGGCCACTCGTCCAACTGCCACGGCGGGCCGACGGCGGCAGGAGCGGGACCCGGCGGCAAGGCGGCCCATTCGGCCTGGCGCTGCGCCAGTTCCGAGCGCGTCTTGGCCCAGGTTTGCCGAGCGCGCTCGGCGGTGTCTTGGGCGTCGAACTCCGCTTCGGCCGCCGAGAGACGCAAGTCATCTACGCCGCGATGCATCGCCTGCGCGACGCGCTGTTGCACCACCGGAGGCGCCGCGGCCAGCGCCGCCAGGAAGTCGCTGGCCTCCTGAGCGGGCGCCGCTTCGGCCAAGGCGTTCAGTCGGGCGGCGGCGGCTTCATAAAAACCTTGCTCGGCGGCGGCTTGGATTTGTCGCGACGATTCGGTCACGTACGTGTGAATCGAAGCGTCGATCGGCGGTGCGTCGTCGGCGCGCGTTCCGCTTGTCCATAGAACCCAAACGCCGCAAAGCAGCCAAAGGCGACAGGCGGCGCCGGGCCCGCACCAACGCGCGCGGCTTTGGGAAAATTGACTGAGGAACGTTTCCGAACAACGCAACGATACCGCTGCAAGACAAAACCGCACCACCATGATAAGCGCCAACCCGAAATGAAACGCCGAGCGCGAGGGCCAACGAGGGGGAAACTCGAAACCTTAGCATACTCCCCCCCGACCAGCGTGCAAGCTCTGTGCCCCTATGGTGACAGCAATCGTAAACCTCGACGCTAACATGACCCCACCGTTTAACCGCTTCCCGCCGGGAAGCGCGGCGCGCACCCCTGCTGTCCGCCATTTCCACACGCTTCCCCGACCCGCCTGCGGCGTGTGTCCGGAAGCGGTTCAACGTAAAAAAATGCACGCGCTGGGGGCAACGGCTTTTTTGCGAACCTTTTCGGGGTGGAGAGAGTCATAAACCTTGACCCAACTGCCTGCCGGGACTACATCCACTGGCTGCGAACCAGTTGCCGCAAGGCGACGGTCTCGGTAAACCTTCGTTGGGTCATTTCCAACAAATTTCGAAACAATGACCGACTGCCGAACCGGAGTCCATGAATTGTAATCCGGGGGTTGTGGGTTCGAGTCCCACCGGCACGACTTGGGGTCTGGTCCGAAGGACCGGGCGCCGCCACGCGCACGCGTGTTCCGTGCCGTAGCTCAATCGGTAGAGCACCGCAAAAACTCTGGCTCAACCCCTCGTCGGTCGCCTTATACTTAGGAAACATATCCCGACTGCCGATTTGGAGTCCATGCATCACAAGCCGGAGATGCGGGTTCGAGTCCCGCCGGCGCAACTTGCCGCGCCGTCGTCTAAAGGAAGGACGCCGAAAAAGCTCTGAGTCAATCCTTCGTCGGGATCCTTTTGCCCTGCGTCGCCTCATCCGCGGCGCTAACTCAAGGTTGCGAAAGTTCGACTGGCGTCTTTGATCCTCCAACTGCCGGTTTGGACTACATCAGTACGAGAGGAAAATGTGCCGAACCCAACCTTCGCTGGAGGGTCTTTCAAGCTCAAGGAACCAACTGCCCGTCGGGAGTCCATGACGGTCCTAAGGTAGCGATGCTGGGCGACCAGCTAGTGAACGGCCCCAGAGTCTCTTGCAGACAAAATCTCTTGCAGACAAAATCTCTTGCAGACGAAGGGGCCAGTCAACGGTCAACCAAGAATTCCGCGGTTGATACGGACGGCCGTAACCCCAACCTCTCGGCAACCCTTCGTTGGTTCGTGAAACACGCTTGACTGCCGGTGCGGAGTCCATGGCGAACGACCGCAAGGTCGCGCGGGTTCAAATCCCGCCCCGCCCGCTGTAGAACTTCGGGCGGGTACTCTGCCCAACCTTCGTCGAGCGTTTTGAAACAACCGATCTGACTGCCTGCGCGGAGTACATCCTTTCCGCATGTCCGCATGGAAAGTTCGGCAACGCCGACCTCTGCCTACCCTTCGCCGGATCGGTTTTTCACATTGCAGGGCGTCTTTTGTCCGGTTGCGGCTTGACTTCCTGATGTACAGCACGAGCCGTCGTTGCGGTGCGCCGGCTCGCCGTGTTTCGCCTTCGCCGCCCCCTGGGGTGGAGTCAAAAAACTTTGCCTCGGAAGGGTGAACCCAGACCGTGGCGAAGTGTCTGAACAGGGACACAATTTATGAGACCTGGAAACACCGATCTGACTGCCGGTGTGGAGTCCATCTAGGTTCGATTCCTGCCGGGGCTACTTAATCACAAGCCACGGCCCCGGAGCTCGGTTTGGCGAGCAATCTCTGCCCAACCTTCGTCAGATCGTTTTATTCGAAGAACGGAATTTCCGCCGTTCGATTATGGAAGGAGACCGCCCATGGCCAACAAGACTTTGTTCTCCAGCGTGAAGAGCAACCTGCCGCGCACCGACGCGCGCAACGAAGCGGGCGGTCCGGCGTACGCTTTGGCGCCCAAGCAGGCGCTGGCGCAAGTGGCCGCGACGGGCTGCTTCGGCAACGCGTACTACACCAGCGCCGAGGGCCAGTTGGACACGCTGCGCGCCTTGCTCGACCAGGTGGACGATAACCTCTTCCTGGCCAAGCTGGCGGTGTACGCACGCGAACGTGCGGCCATGAAGGACATGCCGGCGGCTTTGGTGGTAGCGCTTTCGACGCGCGACCCGGCGCTGTTGCACCGCGTGTTCGACCGCGTGGTCGACAACGGCCGCGTGCTGCGCACCGTGTTCCAGATGGTGCGTTCGGGCCAGTTCGGCCGCAAGGGCCTGTCGTCGTCGCTGCAGCGCGCGTTCCAGCGCTGGCTGAACGAGGCGTCGGTAGGCAAGTTGCTGTCGGCGTCCATCGGTAGCGATCCGAGCCTGCGCGACATTCTGCGCATGGCGCGGCCCACGCCGAAGGACAACGCGCGGCGCGCGCTGTTCGGCTGGTTGACCGACAAGGAAGTGGAGCGCTGGGCGCCCGCCGGAGAGGCCGACCTGCCGGCGCAGGTACAGGCGCTCATCGCGTACCGTCAGGCGACGTCGCCTGAGGCGCAGTCGCTCATTTTGGGCGATCTGTCGGTGCGGTGGGACTTGCTGGCCGACGCGGCTCAAGGTCCGCTCGTGTGGAAGGCGATTGCCCGCCAGATGGGACCGCAGGCGCTGCGGATGAACCTCAACACGCTCATGCGTCATGAGGTGTTTGGTAAGAGCAACAACGATCGCGAGATGGTGGAGTACGTCGCCGGCCGCTTGTCGGACGCCGACGAGATTCGCCGCTCGCGCCAGTTCCCGTACCAGTTCCTCGCGGCGTACTTGAACGCCGAGGCGGAACTACCGCACGCGATCAAGACCGCGCTGCACCGCGCGGCCGAAATCGCTTGCGGCAACGTGCCGGAACTGCCGGGCCCCGTGGTGATCGGTCTGGATACGTCGGGCTCGATGAGCTGCGCGATTACGGGTCACCGTGGTCGCGGCGCCACGAGCAAGATGCGGTGCGTGGACGTCGCGGCTTTGTTCGCCGCGGCCATCCTGCGCCGCAACCCGGACAGCGTGATCATTCCGTTCGACACGCGCGCGTACGACGTCAAGATCGATCCGAACGACTCGATTCTGAGTCTGGCGGAGCGGCTGGCGAAGTACGGCGGCGGCGGAACCGACTGCTCGTTGCCGCTGCAAACGGCGAACAAGCAATATGCGAAGCGCCGCTTTGCGGGCTGCGTGCTGGTCAGCGACATGGAAAGCTGGATTTACTCCGGCCATCCGTTCGCTTACGGCGCGCAGGGCGCGACCGGCGCGATGACCGAGTGGACGAAGTTCGTGAAGACTCAGCGCGAGCATGGCGTGACGGATCCCAAGTTGATCTGCATCAACTTGCAGCCGTACACCACCACGCAAGCGCCGGAGCGCGGCGATATTTTGAACATCGGCGGTTTCTCCGACGCGGTGTTCCAGGTGGTTGCTGCGTTCCTGGAGGACGACGCGAACCGCTTCGTCGCCGAGGTCGAAGCGATTGAGTTGTAAACCCAACCTCCCTGGTTTGAACCCTCAAACCAGGGAGGTTTTTTCAATCCTACCCATTCCATTCTTATTCTTCGATTAACCGCTTCCCAACGGGAAGCGCGTCAGGCGACGGCGAGTTATTCACCCTCGTCACGCGCTCCCCCGACCCGCCGGGGGCGTGTGCCCGAGAGCGGTTAAACAAGAGTCAATTCTACTTTTGAAAGTCTTTCATGGTTTTGGATAAGCGTGTGCGTGAGCAATTGCAAGCACATTGCGGCGAACTGGCGGACGATGACGGCGTGGACCCACGCGAGTTCTTCAAGCCGCCTAAGCCGCGTAGTCAGCATGGCCGCAAGACGCTGCAACTGTGCAGCCAGGTGGCCGAGACGTTGTCGATGATCTTTGCCGGCGAGCTGGACGACGACCTGTTGCAGGGGTTGCGCGTCGAGTCGGTCGTCCCTGCTCCGAATGCTTCGCAACTGGCGGTCAACCTTCGCACGGTTGAGCCGTGCGACGAAGCAACCCAGCAAGCCATTCGCCAGCAGTTAGCCAGAATTACCGGCGCGTTGCGTTGCGAGGTGGCGGCCGCCATCACGCGCAGGCGAGCGCCGAAGCTGGTGTTTCACTTAGGGGAACATCCCTAATTGAGAGGTTGTTTCGCCCACCTCTCCCTGTCGGGGAGCGGTCATGAGCGAGGTGGTTTCTTGTTTGCCGCTTTTTTGCAGAGAGCGGCTCACGGTGGATCGGACTATTGCAAGCCTTCCGGCGTGACCCGTGAGACGCCCAGAGTCTGGCCGCTTCCCGGCCCTTGGTTCTCGCTTGGTTTTTGTAGGAAGCGCGGCAGCACCACGTTGTCGTAGAAGGCGTAAGCGGGCTGCGCGCTGGCCTTACGCAGCACGCCCTCGATGTTCTCGCCGTCGCGCAGCATAATCATGCCGGGAATGTTCGTGCCCGCGGTTTCCCAGGCGGGCTTGCCCTGGTAGATGAAGGAGAGCTTCGTCGTGTATTCCTGTACCTGATAGTCGCCCGAATGGAAGTAGGAAACTTCCCGTTGACGGGGACCTTCAATTTTGGCCACCAGGTCGATCGTTCCATTGGCGGCCACTTTGCAGTTCATTTCCGTTAGCTTCTTGGCCAGGGCGTCTCCCACGCGGGTGCGTTGATCGGCCGGAATGCCATCGACAAAGATGCGCACCGACGTACCCTCTTTAAGCACGAACAGGTCGGGCTGTTTGAGCGCTTTTTCCAACATCGCCAAAGCTTCTTTGTGCGGCATTTGCCCAGCCGCGAGCACGCCGGGCTTGTTGTGCGCCGACACGCTCATAAACGTATTGCCGCCGGTGGTGCGCACGAATTCGGCGCCCTGATAGTGCCAAAGTTTGATCTGGTTATCCAAGGCGATCAAATACTGGTTGTTCGCCAGAATGAAGTTTTCGTGGGGGAAGTCAATTCCGCCGTGAATGTGCAAGCCGGGCGTCTTAAAGTCACGTTCCAACTTGCCGGTGGCGACGTCCCAAACCAAGATGCGATCTTGCGCAATACACGCGAGCTTCTGACCCATCGGGCTGAGCGCGACATACGGCCAGGTCAACTTACCGGGTGTTTGCGCCACCACCGCGACTTCTTGCTTTTCCACGTCAAACAGGCCGACCTTCTCTTGCGCCGCGAAGGCGATCCACTTGCGGTCTTCGCTCAAACAGGGGACGGCGCCGCCGGTGGTTTCGAAGTGACAGATCGGGCGGCCCGTGCCTACTTCCCACAGCGCCACGCGTCCGCCGCGGCTGGACGTGGCCAGCGTGGTGGCGTTAATGAATTCGGCCCACATCACGTCGCGATCGCCGCCGCGGACATCGTCATAGGGCGTCCAAATTAAGTGGCGGTTGATGTCTTTCCCTCGAATCGACCAAATTTCCAATCGGTCGAGGTTGCCAAAACCGAACTCGTTGCGGCGCATCAGCACATATTGGCCATTGTCGTGCAAGGCGAGCGGCGACATTTGCCCAGGGCCGGAGCCCGTGGCCAGGGGACGGCCTTTCTCCAGGTCGCACACGATGATGCGCGTCGTGGCCTTCTCTTTGTCGCCCAGCGTGTAGCCGACCACCCCCTTGCGCGCCAGAGCATTGATGGCCGCACCACTGAACTTCTCCCAAAAGTCGGTCTTCGCCGGAAGCGGAACGGTCTTGGCCTTAAAGTTTGCGGCGGGCGAAGGCGGCGCCAGGTTCCATTCCTCTTGCGACGCATTGAGCAGCACCGGCGTCGACTGCGACCAGTCGACCTTAACCGTGCGCGGCTCACTTGCGGCCGGCGCGGGCGCCACAGGCGCGGGAATCGATACGGAGGGCGTCGACGGTACGCTTTGGAAGGGGCTTTCCTCCACGGTTTCGAACGGGTTCGCCGAATCCATTTGCGACAGATAATCTTGATCGGCCTTGCTGAGCTTGGCCACTTCGATCATCACTTTCGCACCGTTGTCGCGCTCCAAGGTCACCCGGTTGCCGTCGCGCGAAAGCACCTTGGCCCGTAGTGAGAATCGTCCAGTCGCATCGGACCAGGTGCGATATTCGTCGGCGAGGACGGAAGTCGCACAACCCAGCACGAGTACAACCCAACACGCATGACGGCACGCCGTCCTAAGAGGGATTGTCATCGTCGTATCTCGCTCGCAAAAGAATAAGGACAAATTCCGTAAGAGGGTATTGGCTGTCGCCGTTCTCGACAGTTGTAGAGAGAGATTGTAATCAAATCAGGCAGGTGAGGGAAGAGCGTCCTCAAAAAATCGCCCGACCGCGTGGCGCATTACGTCAAAAATCGACCGCGTTCGCTACTCAAGGACGATCAGCGGCCGGCCGGTTTTGGCCGACTTGGGCAGGAACCACCGTCCGATGGCCAAAGCGCCGGGACCGGCCAGCATCACGGGCAACAATAACCCGATCAGAGCCAGGTTGTATTCAAATCCTTCCTTGTCGAGAAAGAACCCGTTCTTGCCGTGCACCAGGACAATAGCGCCAATCATAATGACGATGTTCGCCGCCGCCGAGAACCGCGACAGAAATCCGAAGATCATGCCGATTCCGCCAAAGCACTCGCCAATGGCGACGAGGTAGCCGACGGGGCCCATCATCTCGCCCATGGCGCTCAAGCCCTGTCCGCCCCAGACGCCGAACACCTTTTGCGCCCCGTGCGCCGCAAAGATCACGCCGACAATCACGCGCACGAGCAGCAGGGAAACTTCCACGGCCGTGCGATCACGCACCACGGTTCGTTCGTTAAACGCCGTTACATCGTCTTTCATAGCGAATCCTCGTACGATGAGGGAAAACCATCCTCGCGCAACGACTTGCCTATACCGAAACTCCTAGGGACCGCAAGCCGCGCTCTTGCCGCATTGTATAACAACACGGCGCACGTTCTGCGAGGCGAGCGCCGCGTGAAAAAGGGCCTCTTGCCGGCAGACGTCGTTAGCCGCCGGCGAGCGCGCCGATGACGCAGAACGGCTCGTCGCCGCGCTGGACCGAGTCAGGCAACGGCGCATCGGGGTCTTGGTTGGAAAGATCCTGCTCCTCGGCAAAGAAGCGGATGAAAGCCCGGCGCCGAGGGGTGTCATGATCGCGAATAGTGCCGCGCAGCATGGGGTAGCGCGCTTCGAGCGCGTCGAGCACCGTGCGCTGCGTCACCGGAGCGGCGACGTCCAGCCGCACCTCGCCTTCATGTTGGGCGAGGACGCAGAGATGATAAGGCAAAATCACACGGATCATGGTGCGGCGGCGATTAAGCCAGAGTTTGCACTTCGACCGACAACACTGCCGGCAGGTCGCGTACGATGGCGTTCCAGGTGTCGCCCGCGTCGGCCGAGCCGTACACTTGCCCGCCCGTGGTGCCAAAGTACACGCCGCAATCCTCCAGCGAGTCGACGGCCATCGCGTCGCGCAGCACGTTCACGTAACAGTCCTGTTGCGGCAAACCTTGCGAGAGCGGCTCCCAGTCATTTCCGCCGGTGCGGCTACGATAGACGCGCAGCTTGCCCTCGGGCGGATAATGTTCCGAGTCGCTCTTGATGGGCACCACGTACACGGTGTCGGGTTCGTGGGCGTGCACGTCAATCGGGAAGCCAAAGTCAGTGGGCAAGTTGCCGCTGATTTCGTACCACGACTCGCCTGCGTCGTCGCTGCGCATCACGTCCCAATGTTTTTGCATGAACAGCACCTCGGGGCGCGAGCCGTGCAAGGCGATGCGATGCACGCAGTGGCCGACTTTGGCGTCGGGATCGGGCAGCACATACGGCGATTGCAGCCCCTGGTTGATCGGTTTCCACGTTTTGCCGCCGTCGTCGGTGCGGAAGGCTCCCGCCGCGGAGATGGCAATATAAATTCGCTGCGGGTTGCTCGGGTCGAGCAGGATGGTGTGCAAGCCCATTCCTCCTGCGCCCGGCTGCCAGTAGTTGCCGCCGCCGTGCCCGCGCAAGCCAGGCAGTTCATGCCAACTTTGGCCGCCGTCGGTGGTGCGGAAGATGGCGGCGTCTTCGACTCCGGCGTAAACCGTGTCCGGATCGGTGAGCGACGGCTCCAGATGCCAGACCCGTTTGAACTCCCAAGGGTGCGGCGTGCCGTCATACCACAGGTGTGTGCCCACATCGCCGTCGTACGCAAACTGATTTCCCGCGGCTTCCCAGGTTTTACCGCCGTCGTTGGATCGTTGGATGACCTGTCCGAACCAACCGCTCGACTGCGAGGCGTACAACCGGTCCGGGTCCACCGGCGAGCCTTTCACGTGATAGATTTCCCAGCCGGCGAAGTGCGGTCCGCTCACTTCCCATTTTTTGCGCGCTCCGTCGGAAGTGAGAACGAACGCGCCTTTTTTCGTGCCGACGAGAACTCGAACTTTGCTCATGCACTGTTCCTCGATGCGTGACAAGAGATAGGACTGCGGCGTGCGGTCGGGTCAGGAAGCGTCATCCGCCCCGTCGGCGGGTTCCTCTGGCGAAGCGGCTGCGGGCGCGGATTCCGGCGGTTGCGCGTCCGATGTTTCTTCGGGCGTGGCGCCATCGGGCGCTTCTTCCGGCTTCTCAGCTTCTGGCGCTTCCTCGGGGCTGGCGGCTTCTTCGGGCTTCTCAGCGTTCGTGGCTTCTTCTGGGGAAGCGGCGTCCTGGGGCGCTTCCGGCGGCGCAGCTTCGGCCACGGCTTTGAGCTGGGCCAGGCCCTTTTCAAAGTCGGCGCCGACCATTTTATCCATATCCATGAACATACAGACGGCTTTTTCGACGAACGATTGCTCGCCGGACATCGACCAAGTCACGTCGGTCTCGCCGTCGGCTTCGCTGAAGGTGAACACCGTGGTGCAGGTGTCTTCCATGGGCCGGACGAAGTCGAGCTTGATGCGAATCAACGTGGGAGGATTAGACGCGTAGATCAACATGCGGCCTTCGCCGACGTCATCGTTACCCGACCACGCGAAACCGGCGCCAGGGCCCGACTCGGGACCTTCAAACGTGTTCTTCGCGTTCGGATCGAGTTTCGCCCAGGGCGACCAGGCGTCCCAGTTCCTTAACGTGTTCACTTGGGCGAACACGGTCTTGGCCGGCGCTTCTACGTGGGCGGAGCGCGTCACACGGAACTCGGAGGGCTGCATCGCCACGATGCCGATCAACGCCACGACGACGACCGCCGCTCCGATCAGAATTTTTTTGACCATGACGCCTTCGAGGTGAGTTGACGTTCGGAATCAGTCAGACATGGGCGCCGTGAAGCCTGGGTTAACGCCAGGTTACAGGAGTTCGCCAGGGCGCTCCTTGAGGCGAGTTCCGACGATCTTTCGAGGTTCCGGTTGTAACGTCCTTAACACAACCTCGCAAGATCGATTTCGCGAATTAACAGTTGAATGTAAACCAGCGGCAACTAACGTAGAACAATGTAGGACGTGTCCTACGGAGCAGATTCTCAGGACGCGGGCATGCGGCGGGCAATTCTCAGTGACGCATCGCTCGACAAGCGAGAAGGCCGGGGCGGCCAACTTGCTTTCTGGAAAGGTCCATTTTAGGGGTACCGCGATGTTCAGCGATGAGTTGGCGTCTGCGCCTCCGGCCGTGATCGGCAGGCGCAATCTGGTCGTCTCGCCAGACACCGTCCTGGCGCAGCAACTGGCTGGCTGGTTAGAGCGGGATTTCGGCTGCCAGACCGCGTTGGCTTACAATCAAGAGCAAGCACAACAACTTTTGGATCGCAACGGCTTCGGGGCCGTGTTTTTTGACACGCGCCACGTCGACGCCGGGATGCGCACCGTGTTCCTGCAAGCCCTGGGGCACTATCCGCCGGACATTCCCACCATCGCCATTACCGATCCCGGCGCCGACGACCGGGTGTTGCCGAACCAAGGCTATCGTTTTCACGCCAGCCTGGCCGCGCCGTTCAGCCTGAGCGAGCTTTCGACGCTCTTGTGCCATCGTATCGCCACGGCGCTGTTCGCCAAAGCCGGCGAACCGCAGGCGCCTTGGGAAGTTCCTTTTGGGCAGATCGTCTATCGCACGTTCTGCCGCGAATTTCGCGAATCGCTGGCGAATGTGGCCCATGTGGCCCGTCGCGATGTGACGATGCTGTTAGTCGGAGAGACCGGCACGGGGAAAACCACCCTGGCCCGGCAAATTCACCTGATGTCGTCTCGGGCCTCCCATTCGCTCTTGACGGTCGCTTGCGGCGCCTTGTCGAGCGAGTTGGTCGAAAGCGAATTGTTTGGTCACGTGAAAGGCGCGTTCACTGGCGCCGATCGCAACAAAATTGGCAAGTTCGAGGCCGCCGGCCAAGGCACGCTGCTGCTGGATGAGATCGACGTTTTGACGCCTTCGCAACAAGCAAGCTTGCTGCGCGTGATCGAGTCGGGCGAGTTCGAGCCGGTCGGTTCGAACGAGACACACCACTCGCAGGCCCGACTTGTGGTGGCCACGAATGTCGACTTGAATTCCCTGATGGAAAGCGGGCACTTCCGCAGCGACTTGTACTATCGTCTTAATATGCTCGAGTTTCACATCCCCCCGCTGCGCAAGCGGCGGCTGGACATTGTGCCGCTTACCTTGAGCTTTATCGACGAGTTTCGCACCTCGCACGATGTCGAGATCCGGCGCATCGACCCCGAGTTTTTGTCGTGCCTGGTGGCGTACGACTGGCCGGGCAACGTGCGTGAGCTGAAAAACCATATTCGCCGCGCGGTGCTGTTCTGCCGCAACGGCGAACTGACGCCGTTCGACCTGGCGCCGGTTATCGCCAACGCCAAACGACATGCCGAAATTATCGAAATGTCGGGTGGTTCGCCCGAAACGCTCAACGAGAAAATGGCGTGCACGGAAGTCGAAATTCTCGAACAGGCGCTGCGCGATCACGGCTACAACCGCACCGCAACCGCACAGTCGTTGGGAATCAGCCGCGTGGGGTTGTACAAGAAGATGAAGAAGTACGGACTGCTCGGTCTGCACGCCGACAAGCCGACGGCCAACTCGTAACACGCCACGCGCCGCGCCAGCAAGGGATTGTTTCTTTCTCGGAGCAGCGAACCGTGGACAAACTCCCCACGGTTTCAGGCCGCAGTTTGCAAAAGCGCCTGCTCCTGTGGCGCCTTTGCAAAGTCGCAAGGAAAACGGGCGAAACCGCGTTGTTACTTCTTGGCGGTGCGGGCCAGAGCGGCGGAGCGCTGGGGACCCACGGCTAGCGCGATCCAACCGTCGCGAATCACGAGTTGCGTGACTTCGTGATTGGCAAGTTTCTCGTTCTGCGCGATTCGCGCCGGCATCAACTCCAGCGCCCGACTTTCGCTAAACACCTTGGCGAAGATCGCACGGAGGGCGAGTTGATCGCGGAAGCGGAGCTTGTCGCCGGTCAATTCGATATAGCCGTCGCGCACCATCCGTGCGGAAAGTCCGTTCGCTTCGGTGCGATACGTGGCCCCGGCCATAATGTTCCGCCAGGTGTGGCCGTCGGTCTGAAGTTCAGCCAATCGGAGTGTGACCCGAGCACGGCCTTCGTTCAGTTCGACGCGCACCGGATCTTCGGCGGCGAAACGCACCGTGACGTTCTCCGGCAAGTCGTCCGGAACATTTGCTCCATCGCCTCCTATGGCTTGCACGACTTCGCGGAAGATCGTGGGCAAGTTCGCCTCTCGGTCCGCCAGCGGCAAACGCCCAAGTGCGTTGTTCACCGCCGAGTCGTGCACTTGCACGCTCAGCAGGCTGTCGGCCAGCGCTTGCGGCCGCGCGGTGTGCGCGCCGAGCTGCAGGTCGCCCGCCAGGCGGTATCGTCCCACAAGCCGAGACTCGGTGGTTTGCAGGCTAATGGGCGAGGCGAACAAGGAGAGATCCTCCAGCGGTTTGCCCACCACGGTCTGCACGCGCGACTTCAGTTCGTCCAAGTGTTTGCCCGCTTCCTCGTCCAGGCGTGCGGCGGCGCGCCGAGCAACTTTTTGTTCGGCTTCGCGTCGAGCGTCCAGTCGGGCGTCGGCGTGGCCGCGTCGCGCAATCGACTGCGCCAGCAGATTGACCACAGGTACGTTATCGTAGTCCGTGGCCACGTCTTGCAGGTTATCGTAGACGCGTGCTTCGGCCGAGGCCGGGCCCATGTGGAGGACTCCGCCGTCGAACACAATCTCTTTCTGGGCGGTGAACCAGGCTTGCCCTTGGCTGTAAAACACCGCGCCGCTTTTGGACGACTGCGTGTCGGTGGTTACTTGCCCCTTGGCTTCGAGCATCAGCCGCAGCCGATGCGGGTCGGGCAGGACGCGAAACGCGACTTCCGACGTTGTTTGGCTCTGGCCTTTCACCTGGGCGCCGACGATCTGGTCGGTCACGGTTTCAACCGAGGTTGACGTTTGCGGACCCAGCAATTGCAGCAAGTCTTGCGAAACCGCCACGCGCACGTTGGCGTTTCGGTAGTGCGCATCGACGTAGTTCGCCAAATCGTTGGTCGAGCGATGACTTGCCCAACTCAACCGATTGCGGTAGTCGACCACCTGGCGGGCCAGCGCCGCCGAGGGTTGTTGTTCGTACGCCTCAAGGGTTTCGAGCATCTCGGAATAATCCAGCGGCGCGTGAGTCCACGCACGCAGTTCCGACGCCATATCTTGGAACTCGGGACGCGCCACAAAGCGGCGTTGTTCGGACGTTAAGCCCGGCCACTCCAGTCGGCGCAGCACGCGCTGCGCGTGACGGCGGCGAAGCTGCACATCGGCTTTGGAGCCGGCTTCCGCCAGAAGGCGTGTTGGTCCGATGAGTAAATAACGCCGCCAATCGCTCGAGCGACGGCTTTGTCCTAACACGGCGTCGGCCGCATCAAGCCGCGTCAGCATCTCGTCGGTCGTTGCGGCAACGGGCTGCGTTAGCGCTGCGGGCTGACCTGCCAAGGTGTGAATTTGTCGCCAGAGCGTGACGCGGCGCGAAATGGCGTAGGCCGCCGCCCGGACCAAGCTTTGCTCCTCGGCGGTCTCCAAACCGGCAGCCAGGGGTTCGGCTTGCTCGGCAAGTTGCGCTAGCCGGTCCAGCGCTTGGGCCGCCTCGACGTCGTCGAGTGCGGTCAATCGGGCCAGGTGTTCGATTTGCGTCAGGGCGCGATTCGCCCAGTTCTCGGTCGCGGGAGACGCCGCCACGTTCGTCAGTTGCGTCCACAACGCCGCAGGCATGGGCCAAGGCGAGGAGGGCGGCGCCGAGACATCCAGCGCCGCTTCGTCGCTTGCGTCGGAGGCGCCCTCTTGGGCGTCAAACTCCGGCGCCAGCGGGAGCGAAAGAATCCAGTTCTCTGAGGCTTCGACCGTGGGTGGTTCTACGGGCGCGGCGTCCAACGAAACGCGCTTGGCCACCAGCGGCAGCACTTCGGCCTCCCGGCGAGGAACGGCAAATTCCTCCCAGGACGGCAAGTTTGCCGACGGCGAAGACAGCGCCGGTGGCGGAGTCCAGGACGACGCTTCCGGAGGAGCTGACGCCACCGAGGGCGCCGTTTGGGAATTGGGCGGATCCACAAGCCACGCGAAAATTCCGCAGCCTGCTCCTATTAACATGCCCGCAACCGGCGAACGCATCTTCTTCATAGGTGCGGTTCGGCTCCTCCATTCCGTCAGATGCAGTGTCTCCGTTCGTCCTATCAGAATCGGACTGCGGCGGCGGAAAAGTGGAGCGCGAACCGTCGCCCCCGCACGACTGTCCACAAATAGCACCTTGCGCGTTCGGGATATACCATTGCCGCCTACTATGCGTGTTACATGGATCAGCACCGAACCTCTTGCAGAACTCCCCTACCTTAACGCGGGGCGTCGCAAGGGGGAGATCCTCGAAGACCGATTGCCGGTTTTCGACGCGCTGGTGGACCGCCTGCCCACGGGACTTGACGCCTTAGTGGCGACCGCCGACTTACAGTTCCGCGAACGACCTAACGGCAGGCACCACCATGGTTTACGCCTGCTTGGCGAGACTGTGCCGGAGTGGCTGACTGAGGAAATTCTCCCCCAACTTGGGGTCGACAATCCGCAATGCGTCGGCGCGCTGCTTTGCGGCGACTTCTACACCGTTCCCGCGCTCGACAAGCGCGGAGGCATTGGCGACGTAACCGATGTCTGGCGCTGTTTCCGCGAAGCCTTCGGCTGGACCGCCGGAGTTGCGGGCAACCACGATTCTTTTGGACCCGAAGCCGCGCCGCGGCCCCGACTTTCGCCACGCCAGGGCTATTTTTTCCTCGACGAAGAGGTGGCTGAGACCGCCGGACTTCGCGTGGCGGGGGTTGGTGGAGTCATTGGCGATCCAAAACGTCTACAACGTCGATGCGAAGAAGACTACCTGAACGCTTTTGCCGCGGTGTTGGACCATCGGCCCGATGTGTTGCTGTGCCACGATGGCCCAGAAGGCGCCGAGCGCGGGCAGGCTGGTTCGCCCACGGTGCGCGAAATTGTAGAAGTCTACCCGCCGGGGCTGATCGTGCGCGGCCATGCGCACTGGTCCAACCCTCTGGCGACGCTCGCCAACGGCGCCCAAGTGTTGAACGTCGATTCGCGCGTCGTCATCTTGCGTCCTGCGCCGGAGCGCGAATAATCCCGCGGCAAACGGACGGGTCAAAGGCCAGACGCTTGCCAGGGCGCTCTTCGGCAAGCCATGATAGTCGGCGTTCCTGTCCACATCTTTGGCTTCCTGCCGCGGGAGGAGACTTCGCCCATGCGCCGCGTTTGTTTTGTGTTGGGAGTTTGCTGCTGTCTGGGGATTTTTGGCGCTCGGTTCGCGTTTGCCAAAGAACCGGCTTCGGGCATCACGGCTACATTCTCGATTGTGGCGGTCGATCCCGATACCGGCGTCGTGGGTGCGGCCGTGGCGAGCAAGTTTCCCGCGGTCGGCCGCGTGGTGCCGTATTTGCGAGCGGGCGTCGGCGGCTTTTGTACGCAACATTATCATGTGCCGCGCTGGGGGGAACCCGCGCTGGAGGCGCTGGCCGCAGGAGCCGCTCCCGAGCAAGTGATTGCCGATCTCTTGCGAAACGACCCGCAGCGCGAACAGCGGCAACTGGCGATCATCGACATGGCCGGCCGTGCGGCCATCCATAACCCCACGCAAGCGCCGCAAGACAGCCGCTACTGGGCCGCCATGACGGGCCGGTTCTATTGCTGCCAAGGCAACACGCTGGTGGGTCGAGAAGTCGTTACCGAAATGGCCCGCGCCTACGAAGACACGGAGGGCAGCCTGGCCGATCGTTTGATGGCGGCCTTGATTGCCGCCGATTGCGTGGGCGGCGATCATCGCGGCCGGTTAGGCGCAGGGCTGCGTCTGGCGAAAACCGGGGTGGAAGGTTACTGGCTCGAACTCCATGTCGATGAAAGCGCTGACGCCGTAATCGAGCTGGCAAAGAAATACGTGGAACTGAAACACGACGCAAAAGGCGCCTGGCGCGGCGGGCAATCGCCGTTTGTGCACCCTTGCCCTGATCGCCAAAAGTAACCGCCCGCGGCCAAGGAACGAGCGCAAGGAAGCAGCGCGACGCCACGGCGCGCTGCGTGCGAAGTTGTCACACGCTCCCACGCGTTACACGTTGAAGCGGCGGTAGTAGGCTTGGGCGCCGCAATGGATGGCGTAGCACACCAAGCCAAAGCCCACAAGCGACAATAGCCATGGGCCATACGGCTGTTGTGCGAGAAGTTCGAGCGCCTCGCGCGAGTTCTTGGTTTGACTCGGGTCGAGCCGCACCGCCGCTACCACCACAAACGCCCCGATGATGAAAAACGTCAAACCGCGGGCGGCCAACCCCACCGAGCCAGCGTATCGCGCGGTCTTTTCTTCGGTCTCGTTCATCGCATGGTAGGGGTACTTTTTCATGAAGCGCTGGGTCCAGGCGCTGTAAAGTTCATAGCAGGCGAACCCTAGAATGCCGAGTCCCACCGCGGCGACGATTAACATGCCTCCGGGCAGAGCCAAGACGCGCGCTACCAGACCGTCTTCACCACTTCCGGACTTATTGATCAGGGAAACGGGCGCGGCATAGACGGCCAGCGCCATATGTAAGACTCCGTTGATGGCGTAACCGACGCGGCGCAATAGATCTTTCGTTTCCGTACCACGATATTCCGGATCGACCGCCGCTTCGACAAATCGCCATAGGGCATAACCCGCCAGACCGAGGGCGGTTAACCATAACAAGGTGTGCCCGAACGGTTGATGACCGATCGTTTCAATCGCATCGGTCGAGCCCATCGCCCGGCCGTCGCCCCAGCCGGTGGCCAGCGCCATCACGCCGATGATGCCATACACCACGGCCTTAGTGGCGAAGCCGGCGCGTCCGGCCCATTCGATCCATTCTCCATGATGCGCTACGACTTCCTGTGTCTTTTGCTGTACCTCGGCGGCCTTTTGTTGTACTTCGGAAGCCATGGGCAACACTCGTCAGAAACGGAAGGATAAATCGCCGCCGTACATAGAGCAATTTGCGTTCCCATGACGAAACTTCGTGCCGCGACGGTGCAACCCCGGCATGGCTTGGCGCAAAAATAGGGAAGGCGCCGCAAGATGTCGGGTGGGGTGTGCCCACCAAACATACAGGCGGTTGTGGTGAGCACCGCCCACCCTCCATTTTTTGGCAAAGCCGCTGCGGTATGATGAAAGACCAAGATTCGCGTCTTGGCGACGAAACCTGAAGGGAGCGCCATTTCGGGCTTCCCTTCGCCCCGGCGACGACCATGCTTCGCCCTACTTTACGTTGAGGAGCCGCCATGTCTGATCCGAGCCGTCATGCCCGCGAGCGGGGAATTGTCGAACAGATTTTGCGTCGCATTCCCGGCTTCAAAGGTTATTTGGACAAAGAATATCGCCGCGACAGCGACTACCTCACTCGCACCTGGATGGCCGACCGGCTTCAAGCAAGCAAACGCTCGTTGGACGACTACATGCGCAATCTGGTCGACCAAGGCGACTTGGAGGCCATGCCCACCTGCGAACGCTTGCGCACGCGGCTGGACGGCGCGATTTCTCGCCTACGCGGCGCGGTGCGCGGATACAGCGGCCTGTTTGATTACGTCCAAGTGAACGAGAAGCTGCTCGAAGAAGTCTACGAACACGACTTAGCGCTTGTGAACGATGTCGACAATCTGGCCGACGCCATCGAGCGGCTGCCGAAGTCGTCCGAGCCGCCGTCGCAAACGATCCCCGAACTGATGGAGCGCGTCAACAAGGTGGACGAAAAGATCGGCCACCGAGGCGACTTGCTCAAAGGGCTTGGCCCCGAAGAACCGATGTGATGGCTTACCCCATTCCCGCGCGCTCGTTGATGACAACCGCGTGACGCCGCAGCGGCGCTGCGTTACGCCCAAGTTTTAGCGCGGGCGGCGGTTTCGCGCTGGAGAGCGTGTGCGGCCTCGATGCGCGTTTGGATCAGGTGCGGCATCCACATGGCCCGATCGACCGTCTCGATCAATACATTCGGATCAAACGGCTTGCTCAGGTAGTACGCGCCTCCCGCTTGTTGCGTCAGGGCGACAATGTGCGGATCGCGCGAGGCGGAAACAAACATCACCGGAATGTCGCGCAGGACCGGGTCGGCCTTCAAATCTCGGCAAAAGTCCAAACCGCTTTCTTCGCCGAGGTGCGTGTCGCACAGAATCAAGTCGGGCGCCAACGTTCGGGCGGCTTTCCAAGCCGCTTCCGTGTCGCGAGCGCAGTGGCATTCAAACCCTTGCTGATGTAACACCGCCGCCACTCCCGTGAGCATCAGGGGGTCGTGATCCACGATCACAATCACGCCGCGCTCCAGGTACGCATTGCTCATGGAAGGTCCACTGTGAAAAAGATGACGCCCCGAACCACCGACGATGAACCGTTCGCTTCGGCCGCTCTTCTTGAGGTTCGACCAGCCAGGGAATGCGAAGTGCGAGTTTCTTGCGCTGCCGGAACGTCGGTCATCGTCGGTGCGGTTGCCGGAACAACGCCAGGCGGCGCAGAACGCGTGTTCGGCAGAATTGGGACGAACGGCTTGTCGCGACGCCCTCGCCCCTGCGGTTTGAGCATGCCCCTGCACCGCAGTATTGGGAACGAGGAAACCGTTCCATCCCACATTCTGCCAAACATCACCCTGAGCTCGCATTCCGCACACCCCACGCATGCGAAATGCGACACACCACCCACGGAAAGTCGATCCCCTACGTCTTTCCGTTGCTGTGTATTATCGCCATTTGACCCAAAGCCCGCGATTGATTCCCAAGGAAAACGCTTTCCAGCTTCGCACGAAAGCACAACGTGCCGGATCTATCGTCTTTGCCGGCGCCGGCCGATTTCGACTGCGGTCCGAACCGTTTGACCTGATTTCTGTTACGATGATCCCAACCCTCGGACGCGGCGGGCAAGGGGTCGTTTCTTCATTGAGCGCCAGGATGAATCAGCAGCCCATAAACGATCTTCTTACGCCGCGAATGGTATTACGCTCGCTGTCGCTTCCCGTGCTCGAAGCGTGGTTAGCCCAGGATGAGCCGCGTGTGGAGTCGCTTCTGGGTTTACAGCTTCCCGACGAATGGCGAGAAGAGCGGCCCTTCATCGAACTGCGGCGCAACGACTGTCTTCAAGACCCGGCGTATGCGCCCTGGTCATTGCGCGCGTTGGGGCTGCGCGAATCGGGCGAAATGATTGGCCACATCGGCTTTCACACGCGGCCCGACCCCGAGTACCTACGCCCCTATACGCCGCACGGGGTGGAATTGGGTTACACGATTTACGCCAAACATCGCCGCCAAGGCTACGCCGAAGAAGCGATTGCCGGTTTGCTGGCTTGGGCGCACAACACACATAACGTACGGTGCTTTGTGATTTCGGTGGCGCCGCACAATGAGCCGTCCCGCAAGTTGGCGGCCAAGCTCGGATTCCAACGCATCGGCGGCCACGAAGACGACGTGGACGGCTACGAAGATATCTACTCGCTCTCGGGCGAGGCGTTGACGCGCCTTGCCGAGCGTGCCAAGGTGGAGATTGGAAGCAACCCTCAGCAAGGAGCCCCCATGGACGAAGGTTTTGATCTCGACGAAAGTTTGGTGGAAGTTTATCGAGCCGAGAACGCTCCTCAGGCGCATGTCGTGAGCGATCGTCTGGAAGCAGAGGGTATTCCGGCCCGCGTGGATGGCGACTTCCTCCAAGGAGCGCTCGGCGGGCTGCCGGTGGGCTGGAGCGCGTCGCCGCGCGTGTTGGTCGCGGAATCGTACGCCAAGAAGGCGCGCCAGATCATCGCCGCCATCGAACGAGAAAAGTCGCTCGAACAGAGTGAGTTCGAAGACTAACCCGCCTTGTGCGGGCGGCGCTTGACAACATGGGCGTGTTACAGCATAGGCTTGAGCGTCGTCAGCAAGGCGTCGGTTTGCTCGTCAGCGCCCACGGTGATGCGCAAGCCATCGCCCCAACCCGGGTAATTCATGTACCGGACCAGGATGCGCTGCTCTTTCAGTTGCCGGTAGAGCGGCTCGGCGGCGTGACTGCGGTGTTGGCACCACACAAAGTTCGCTTGTGAGGGAACCACCTCAAACCCCAACGCTTGCAGTCCTGCACTGAGCCGGGCGCGCGTGGCCAGAATCTTGCCGCGGTTGTCCGCCAGCCAACGCTGGTCGTGAACGGCCGCCGTGGCGCCGGCGATGGAGAGCGCGTCGCAGTTGTACGAATCCTTGACCTTGTTCAACTGCTCGATCACCTGCGGTTGAGCCACGAGGAACCCAAACCGCAGTCCCGCCAAGGCGTACGACTTGCTCATGGTGCGCGAGACCATGATCTTCTCGCTTTCGCGCACCAGCGACAGGCAGTTCCACTCGGCGAAGTCGGCGTACGCTTCATCCACCAGGAGCGGACAAGGCAGCTGTTCGGCCAGGCGGAGCACCGCGTCGGGCGAGAGCATCGTGCCGCTGGGGCTGTTCGGGTTCGGCAGAAAGGCCAACTTCAAGCCGGGTCGCGGCGCGGCGAAAGCGTCGTCCAAAGTCCAGTCGGGCTGAAAATGCACCTCCTCGGCCGCGGCGCCTTGCAGTTGCGCCAGCGTGCGGTACAGCACGTAGCTAGGATACGGCAACCGAAGGAGTTGCCCCTGACCCACAAACGCCCGGGTCACAATGGTCAGGATATCGTCGCTGCCGTTGCCGCACAGAATCCAATCGGGCGGAACTCCCAACACGTCGGACGCCACGAGGCGAAACGAGGTCGCGTGGGGATCGGGATACTTCGCCAACCCCCGCTCCAGCGTTTCCTCAATCGCGCGGCGCACCGCCGGCGAAGGCGGATAAGGGTTCTCGTTGGTGTTCAGTTTGATAAACTTACCGCCTTGCGGTTGTTCGCCGGGCGTATACCCGGCCATCGCGGCGACTTCAGGGCGAACGAACGTCATAACGCTACAGAAAAATCAAGGGCGACGGCGAGCTGGGGCCAACTCGAACACCACTCTTGGTTGTACAAGACAACAAGAGCCCGCGAAAGGACCGGCGGCGCGAACTCCGCCGCGCCGCCGGTCACGTGCGAGGCCGGCGTCAAACGCCGGCGCGCTCACGGGGATGAAACAAAGAACGCCGGGTCGCAACAACAACCCGGCGCAAACAACAAGCGGCCGAAACCGCTTGCAGGTTATGGGATCGGCGGACCGCAGCCCGCCGTCAGGGCAAGGCTTCGCGCCGCCGGCGAACGCGGCGCGAAGTACGGCAAAAAACAACCAACAAAAATAATCTTCATCATGGCCCACAACGCAGGCCTGAGTTGCACCATCACGGTTCGCCCTGCGCGGCGCGATCCAGGCCGCGCAGGGCGCCACACCAAACCAAGCGTTCTTGTTCGATCACGGCGCCTGGGCGAGCGGCGCTTTGACGCCTATTCAGCGGCCAACGGCGAGCGAATCGCGGCGACGAATCGGCCGCCGTTGTCGTACCAGCCGTCGGAAGTAAAGCGGCACCATTTCAAATCGAGCACCAGGCCCACCCAGCCCCCTTCGAGCGTCAGCGACGCAATCATCCGCCGGTACGGCACCGGTTCGCGATGATAAAAATCGAGCCCATGTTGCGAAAGATGCTTCCCCATAACTTGGATCGTTTCGTCCACGCGCGGTCCGTCGTCAGCGACGGGCGTCAGATAGATGGGATGCGGATACGGATACCGTTGTTCGGTGCGGCGCTCCTGCACGCGCTGGCTGACGCTGCGTTGCGTGAGCGCGGCCAACACGCACGCGGCGATGGGATCCGGCTCCCGGACGCTCCTCGCACTACCGCTTTGTTGTTTCGCTCGCAAGGCCGGCGACGCCGACGGCAAGGTTTTACGTGGTCGGGGAAGCACCGCCAGCGCGGACGAATCCGCGTACGTTTCGATCATGAGATAGGCCCCGCGAGTTCGAACTCGCATGATTCTTGAAGAACTCGACGCCCCCACGGCGCGAGCTAAAATCGACGGACGCCAAGCAAGCCGTGAAGAACCGAAGACCGCGAACGCGGGCGACTAGCAGAACGGTTTGGCGTCACGCCACATCAGAACACTAGTGCACAATGGCAAGAAGTCAAAACTTGCGCCGCAATTTCAGAAACACCCGCCGCATGCGAGCGCCGCGCAAGAAGTCGTGCGGTCGGCTATGCTAAAGTAAGACACATTCGTGGAAGCCCCAACCAAACGACATGACCATGGATTCGTCTCGCTCTCCGGTCGATCCGGCGGAAGAGTTTGCGCGCGAGGCGGATTTGCCCGAGCCGGGGCTGCTGCGCGAATTGTGGGACTTTCTGCGCTCGAACAAGAAGTGGTGGCTGGCGCCGATTCTGCTCATCCTGCTCTTGGCCAGTTTTCTCGCCATGATCAGCGGCAGCAGCGCCGCGCCGTTCATTTACACGCTGTTCTAAACGACGCGCACGCGGCGCAGGTTACTTCACGGGCGAAGCCTTTAAGAGCGGGCCGCGTGGCCTTTCGCGCCGCAGGCGGAAAGTACGGCGCACGAGCCGCACGTGGCGCCGCAGCCGTTCTCGGCGTCGTCGGTTCCGCAGCCGGGACCGCAACCTTCCGTCAAAGTCTCGGCAAAGCGGCGGAATTGCACCTTGGCCTCATACGCTTCGGCCAGTTCCGCCGTGATCGCCTCGGCTGCGGCGGGCGGGTCGCCAAGGAAGTAAAAGTAGATCGATGCGCCGTCCAGCAAATGTTCGACTTCCATGAGCATCGCTGGAACCCCTCGCTCGGCCAGCAGTTGCGTGCAAGCCTCGAACGCCTCTTCCCGATGGCGCGCCAGGCGCTCTAACAGTAAATCATCTTCGACGGTCACGCGGCGCATCAGCGCGCCGTCGGCTTCGCGTTCTTCGGCCGCTTCGGCCAGCACTTCGCCAACTTCCAACCCGCGCACGGTGCGGCACACCACGCGAGCGCCGCGACGATAACTTGCCGCGTCGACGGGCGCAAACCGGCCCACGTGCCCCAGCACTCCCACACGCACTAAATACTGCCGAGATGCAATCACAGGCGACCCCACGACCAAAGCCATACCGATTCCCCGCTGGTTTCAGCATAAGGCGCACCCTCGCCCACGCAAAGGGCCGTTGGGGAAGGCGCCGCCTGGCGACAGGTGGTTTTTCGCAGGGGGGTGCTTCATTTACGGGTTTGCACGTTGGAGAACATAGAAAACATACTGGCCGTCGGCGGGAGGCGTGAACTTCGCAGGACGTTCTTTCGCGTCGGCTGCGGCGGCTTTAGCGGCGTCATTGGCGCCGTCGCACGCAAGCCAGTTGACCAGCGCGAGCTTCAGCGAATCTCCCTTCAACTCGTAAATGCCTTTGAGCACCATCCCCTCGGGCGTCGTCAAGTCGATTTGTGCTGGGCCTTCTTCCGGCGATGTGATTTTCACGCGATAGCTCGCCGGTTCGTATCGGATGGCGAAAATGAATCCTGCTGCGGGATTGATCTTGGGCAGCACCACCGGCTCTTGCGTGGTTTTCAATTGATCGCCCGCGAACGTGAACGAGGTTTCGCCCCACAACGGTTGACCGTCATGCCCGGTTTGGCCCTCGGCCGTGATGGTCGTACCATGACCGCTGGTCGAAACGACGCGCCACACACCCTTGAGTTGAGTCAAATCATCGGTTGGTTTCGACTCATCCGCGGCCAGGTTTCGCGAAGCGAAGAGAAGCAGCACGGCAGCGAACATTGGGGCGGCGCGCATGGGCAAAGCCTTTGACCAAACGGGGTTGGGGATCCACGAAATGCTCAACTGCGGACGGGGTCGTTGGCCGCCCAGATCTGCGCAGTTGGCGACAATCGCAAAACAACGGTCAACTCGAACGAGCTGCGAAGACGTCCATCATTATGGGGGCGAACGCCGGGAAGGAGCAATCGGCCGTGGGCAAGAATACGTTCATGCCGGACGTCGGACAATTCGACGGTCGTGGACGCCGCGGAGCCAACCGCCACATGCACGCGGGCGGTTCTCGCTGAGGAACCTTGGGCTTGCGCCCTGGGGGCTGATCTCCAAAACTTAGTCTTGATGAAACACTCGTTCGACGCGCCACTTGATTGGCGCTGCCGCCGGAATGGTGATTATCGCTTCCCCGCCAGAATACGCGCCGAATGGCGCGGTCACACCACGCAAAATTATCTTCCCATGCCGGCGGGGTGTTGCCTGATGTGCGTGGGGGCGGTAGATGTTACGCTTAGGAACGACGCTCGCGCTCGAACTTCCAGGCGACTTCCATGCCACGCAATCGACGTATTCTGGGCGAATGTCCGCGCTGCGGCCAAGACAACTACACGTGCAGCTACAATCACTTCCAAACCGAAGGGCTGCGGATCGACTCGTGGGAGCATAAGTGCCCCGATTGCGGCTACCGCGAGACGCAGGCGTTTCGCTCCGACGCCGATGATCTGGCCGACGGCTTCGACCCTGAGATTTGCCCCTTCTGCGAGCGCTCGGCCACGTAAAGCATATCGCTCGTTACGAACTATCTGAAAACGTTCTTGAATCGAAACAAATTCGTTCGCTACGAACGCATTTCTTTACGAATGATTCGTCGTTTGGCTGCGGCGCCAGTCGCCGCGCCGCAGCCGCATGGTTTGCCAGCGGGCGATTACAGCTCGAGTTCCAAACCCGCGAAGCCGCCGTAGTAGAACACGTCGTCGTCGTTGTCGATCGCGTACGTACCCGCACGGAAGTCGTTGACTTGCGTTTGCTCGGGCGCCAGAGCCACGCCGTTCACCCACATGAACTGGGCGCCGCCGCGCAGCGAGAGATAATCCGTCAAGCGCAGCGCTCCGGTGAAGACCAGGTCGCCCACGAAGGCGGCTTCATCGTCCGAGAGCGTTTGCACCGGATACTCCAAACCGTTGTCGCGCACGAACATGGTTTGGCTCACATGGTTGCCAAACACGCCGGCGCGGCCCGTCATGTCCAAGCGAAAGTTATCTGTGCCGATCAAGAGCGTTTCGGCGCCCAGTTGAAAGCCGTACAGGTAATTCGTGGAGCGCGTTTGGCTTTCCTCGATCGACGGATCTTGCGGCACAAAGTTTCGAGATTGAATACGAAAGTACTCGTCGAGTTCGAGCATGCGGTAGCCGGCGAATACCGTCACGGACTCGCCCCATTCGCGGCGAAGATTCGCTTCCAGGCTGTGCAGGTCGGAACCGTAGGTGGTTTCGAATTCGACAATGTCGCCGAACGTCAGGCCGTTAAAGTTTTCCAAAAACGTTTGGCCGGGAGCGGCCGTTTGAATGTAGGAATCATTCCAGTTGTCCAGCCCGAAGTAGCGCACATCCAGGCCCCAACCGCTGTCGAACGTGCGCACCAACTGCAACATGGGGCCAATGTCGGCGCCCAAATCGATTTGCGAGGTGTTGAACACCGGCGTGCCGGTGGCGGTGTCTAAAATCACCGTGGCGAAGTTCGAGTCCGAACGTCCCATGATGAGCGCGTCGGCCGAAAAGCGCCACGCGGGCGTGTAATATCCAACGGAGCCGTCCTGACCGGCGGCTGTTGTTACAATCGTCGCCACCGCTAAAGTCGTAGCCAGAAGGCTACTCAACATCCGTGTCATAGGTTGTCTCCGTGCATAACGTCGCGCCGCGCGGCAGGAGGTTGGAATTGAGGTCGGGGGATAGCAAACAGTCGGGCCGTCCTGGATCGCCATTCCGTGGTTCGATCACGCCGGAGGCCTGACTCCTTAGATCGGGCGTCCTTGGCGCAAACGTCATTCGTGGCGCATCCGGCGCTAAAAGCGACATCTTGCGAGCAAACAAAATGATCGGCGCGTTCGGCGCCACCGTTACCTTCGGAATAGCACCTTCCCCGACACAAGGGGCGGAGCGATTCTCTTGCCGCGCTGGACGGCATCCGCAAGGTCAGCGAAAATCAGCGCAAGCGGGTCTTGCGCATGTTCCTGGTTAACGCGTCTCCTCTTTGTTTTTCCGCAACCAATCAACGGCGCTCCCATCCCCTGACTTCCAACTTCCAACTTCCAACTCCTAACGTTTGACATCCGACTTGTCGCGCTTCGTTAAGACTTCGTATTGGGGATCCGCCGCCGGACGCTGCCCACAGTTTCCCAGCGAGAACCGCGCGGTAGCACTTGGCGGGCGATGTCGCGATCCCGATGCTTCCTGTTGACCACGCATTTGCCGCAGAGGGAACGATCCCATGATGAACCTGTCGCCGTGGCGCTGCTGGGAGATCGTTTCGCCGCTCTCGGCCGAGGCCTTGATCCACGACCTGGCGAAAGCTCCGCCGTGCGGCGCCGGTTGGAATGTCGTACGACGGGACCTTTACTTCTGCGGCGCCGTCGATGTGTTCCGCAAGACTTTCCGCCTGCATCGAAACATTCGCGCCAAGTATCGCGCGGTGTTTCCTGTGCTCACCGGCGCCGTCGAAATGTCCAATGGCAAGACGGTCCTTCGCGCGGCGATTCGTCCTGCGTTGTTCTTTTGGTTTGCGTTGGCCATTCCCACATTTCTGGGAAGTATCGCTCTTCTCGGTCTTGTGTTGTGGCTGGCCGGCGCTTTGCGTGAAGGACAGCTCGCGCCATTTCTGATCAATGGATTGCTCGGCATAGCCGCCACGGGCTGGTTGTGGGGCTCCGTGTTGTTGGTTCACTACGTTTCGTTACAGGAATATCGCCGGCGTTTCGAAAACGTCGTGCAGGCGATCGAGAGTCGCCACGCCGCCGAGCGGCGCGCGTGAACGGCGCAAGAGCGTGAGCAACCGGGGGCGAGGTCTGGCGCCCGGATGGGTTGCAGGATGAGGAATCGTCGCGGCTGCCTTGAGGCGTTCAGGCCGATTGCTCGTCGTAGCACTCATCGGCTTCGGCGATTAATTGAGCCAGTTCTTGCGGATTGAGCGGTTTGGTCAAGTGGCGGTGAAAGCCCGCGCGGCGCGAGCGCTCCCGGTCCAGCACGTCGCCGTAACCCGTAAGCGCGATAAACTGGCACGAAGCCAACGGCGGATACGACCGCAGCGACTGGACCACTTCGTAACCATTCAATCCTGGCAAGCCGATGTCGCACACCACGCTTTGCGGCAAGTGTTGCTGGGCCGCCGCCACGCCGGCAGGGCCGTCGTGCGCCACCACCACGTGATGTCCCTGGCTTTCCAGATAGATGGTAAGCAGTTCGGCGGAGTCGAGGTTGTCTTCGATAATCAGCACGCGCCGCGGTCGGAATTGGCGTCCATCCAAGTCCTGCGACGGGCTCAGCGGCGCCGGGGGGGCGCTCGTGAGGCATGGCAAACAAATCACCACTTCGGTCCCTTGACCTTCGCCCTCGCTGAAAATCTCGGCTGTGCCTCCATGCAGTTCGGCCAGGGAGCGCACCACCGTCAGACCGATGCCCAGCCCGCCTTGGCTGCGGTCCAGCGTACGTTCGGACTGCGCGAACAAATCAAACACTTTGCCCAGCACCTGCGGCGCCACGCCGATGCCGTTGTCTTTGACGCGAATGCAAGCCATGTCCCCTTCGCGCACTGCAGAGAGGACGATCCGTCCGCCCGGCGGGGTGAACTTGATTGCATTGTTCAACACGTTGCCCAGCATTTGCTCAAGCCGGGTCAGGTCGGCCTCAACCAGCAGCGGCTCCTTGGGAGTGATCACTTCCAGGTCGTGCGATTTTTCCGACGCGGCCCGGCTCACGCACTCCGCCGATTGCGGCAAAAGCTCGGTCAGGTTAACCGTGCGCATTTGCAAGTCGATTTTGCCGCGCGTGATGCGCGACACATCCAGCAGATCATCCACCAGACGCGTCAGATGGACGACTTGCCGCTCCATCAGCATTCGGGCATGCGTGGCGACGTCTTCCGTGGGGCGAATGCGCAGCAATTCCAAACCAGTGCGGACGGTCGCCAGCGGGTTGCGCAATTCATGCGCCAGCATGGCCAGGAATTCGTCTTTACGACGCTCCGACTCCTCGCGCTGCCGCAACAAGTCGCGCACCTGGTACTGCCGGCGCCTGGCTCGCAAGGCCGTGCGCACGGTGGTGGCTAGCGTGTCAAGCGACACGGGACGGTGCAGCAGCGCCACGTTGCCTAACTCCTCCGCCACTTCGGCCAACGTGGCCTGAGCGGCTTCGGTGTTGGCCACGACGATCAGCGGCAAGTCCGACCAGGGCGGCTGATGGTGCAACACGCGGTGCAAGTTCGCAACCGAGTCGGCAGTTAACAACTCGGCGGCGATGATTAAGGCTCCGGCGTCGCTGCGCACCGCGGCGTAAAACTCGTCCCAGGTCGAGTACGCTTCGCAATGGAAACCCAACTCGCCGAGAAAGCCGCAAGTCAACGGGCCGTCGCGGCCCAGCGCCCAAATGATAACGGCGTCTTCCATAACTTACTCCTGAGCGGGACCCGCGCGTTCCTGGCCGTTCTTGACCGCCGTTTTCGTCAACTCGGAAGCGGCGCCGGAAAACTGCGGCAGTCCGGTCAGCACGCCATGAAACTCGGTAAGCGGTTTGCCTACGTTCAGGCCGACCGGACCGATTTGCAATTCACGAATGAACACTTCGTGCCGGCCGCTGCGCTTCTTCACCACGGAAAGCGCGCGGCGCACAGCGCCTTGCAACTCAAAGTACCGGAGCAACAGAACACTGTCGGCCAAATAACTAATGTCCACGGGCGACTGCACCCGATCGCCCACAACGCCGTGCTGCGCAAGCGTCAAGATCGTTACGATATTTCTGTGCGATAAGAACGTCAGCAGCTCGTGAATGTGGGTCGAGAGGAATCGCTCTTCGGGCATCGCGCTGAGATAACCGCTAAGGCTATCGATCACGACCAGCTGGCAATGGTCTTGATCCACCGCGTTCATCACGAGATGCGTAAACTGGCCGGGGCTGAACTCGGCGCTATCAATCTGGCGAATGCGCAGCAGCCCTTCTTGAAGATGCTTGCGCACGGGCATGCCCAGTTTTTCACTGCGAGAACAGAACGCACGCACCGTTTCATCAAAAATGAACAGCGCGGTCTTCTCGCGTCGTTCGGCCGCGGCGGTGGCGTATTGCGTGGCCAAGGTGCTCTTGCCTACGCCGGCCGGTCCCATAATGAGCAGGCTCGACCCGCGATCGAGTCCGCCGCCCAGCAAGTTGTCGAGCGGCTCCAGGCCGCTCGAGATCATTTCCTCTTCCCGCTCTTCGAAGTATTCCGAGGCGACCAGCCGAGGATAAACTTGGATGCCGCCGGTCTGGATCGCAAAGTCATGGTAACCATCTCGAAAAGAAATTCCGCGCATCTTGTGCACGCGCAACCGGCGGCGCTGGCCGCCGTATTCGGGCGAGTCTTGATGGAGCGTCAAATACCCATGCACCAGCGCTTCGGCTTGAATGTCGCCCGGCGTGCCGCGCGTCATCTCTTGCATGAGCAGGACGGTGCAGTCCATTTCCGTAAAGAACTCGCGCAGCGCCAAAAGCTGCCGGCGATACCGCAGCACATCCCGCGCAAGATGGCGAATGTCCGAGAACGGATCGAACACCACGCGCGCGGGCTTGGCTTGCTCCACCGTCTCCAGGATGGTTTTGGTCGTGTCGTTCAGCTCGACATCGGCGGGCGAAAAGAAGGAGTACTTCTCACCGTCGTTCTTGAGCATTTCTTGCGAAACCAGCAAGTTGCACAGCTCGACGCCTTCAAGCGACCAACCGTGCGAGCGGGCCGCCTGTTGCAACTCGCGCGCGGTTTCCGACATGGTGATCCACAACGTACGTTCGCCGCGCCTGGCCCCCTCCAGGAGGAAATGCAGCCCCACGGTGGTCTTTCCGGCGCCGGACTCGCCTTCGATCAAGTACAAGTGATTCTTAGGCAAACCGCCGCCCAGAACCTCATCCAGCCCTTGAATCCCGGTCGGAACGCGTTCAATGTCATTAAATTCCTTGGCATCATGCTTGGCCATGTTCAATTTTCCCAATGCAGCTCGATCTCGGTCATCCAAACGCCACGGGTCGAGTGTCGCGAACCGATGACGTGACCGATTCAATCAGCCGAAAATGTTCTCAACTGGGGGGCGATGTTTCCCCGCGGAAAGTACAAATTCTCGAAATCCCAGTCCTGAGTCGTTTAGGGTCCACAATTTTTCTCAGGAACGTTCGCAAATGTCGTGCCGAATTTGTTGTTGCAAATGGGTGTTCGAATCAACTGCAGCGTGGCGACAACGAAAACGTGGGCGATCCGTGGCGTTGTTCCGCTAGGATGCGAAGTCACGTACCGCAAAATCTCTCCCGTTTTTTAACAATACGCATCTCTGTGACAAGAGTTTCGCCCTGCCCTTCGAGCGGAAAGAAAACGCATTCTGAACCCGTCGAGTCCACTAAAATCGCAGGCAATAACGAGCCAAAAAGGTGGTTAAACGAGGGCAGATTTTCCGCATTCTCGCATCTGATAAGGGATGCGATTTCCCAACGAGAGGGTGGTGGGGCGGGATGGTGTCGCCGGGAGGGTGGTTAAGAAGCGCTTCGCGTGAAAAAACTCACGCCACGAGCGGTTCGATTACTTGCCCGCGCGTCAGCGGAAGGGGCCGGCCGGTCACATCATGGACGGCCGTGTCCGGCGAATACCCCAGACAATGAAACACGGTGGCTAAATAGTCGCAGGGGCGCACCACGTCGGTACGGGCTTCGCCCGCGTGGCGATCGGTCGCGCCGTAGATGGCGCCGCCGCGAATTCCGCCGCCGGCCAGGGCAATGGAGAACACGCGTCCCCAGTGGTCGCGTCCCGCTTTGGCGTTGATTTTCGGCGTGTGCCCAAACTCGCCCACCCAGCAAACCACGGTTTCCTCCAATAACCCGCGCACGGCAAGATCTTCGATGAGCGCAGAATAGGTTTGATCCATCATGGGCATGAGCCATCCTTTGAGACATTTGCTATGGACTTCATGCGTGTCCCAACCGCCGCCGTTCTCTTTTCCGTCCAGGCGCGGCCAATTCACTTGCACGAGCGACACGCCCGCCTCGACTAACCGTCGAGCGAGCAAAACGCTTTGCCCAAAGGGGTTACGGCCATAGCGTTCCCGTGTCGCTTCGGTTTCCTGGTGCAAATCAAACGCGTTGCGGGCCTGGCCGCCCGAGAGTAGCTCCAGGGCCTGTCCGGCGTAAGAGTCGAATCGCTGGGCCGGTTCGCTGCGGGCCAGCAAATCCAAATGCCGATTGAACTGCTCGCGCAAAGCGAGGCGCCGGTCGAGCCGCAGGGGGGGAATTTCATCCGGCAACGCACAGCCGGGAACGTCGAAGTTCTCGGAGGAAGGATCGCACGTCAACAGCCATGGGTTGTACGACTGCCCCAAAAAACCGGCGTCTTGACCCGGCCAGACCTTTTCGCCCACGTTCGCCAGCCGGCGCGGAAGTGTAATTGCCGCGGGAAGCGCATCGCGGCTCGTTCGCAGCGTTCGAACCAAAGCGTTGATCGAGGGCGAGTCATTGGGTTTGCCCGGCAAGGCGTTTTCACGGCTCAACGGAATATGCGGTACGCCGGTGAGCATTTGATACCCGCTGCTGGAATGAGCGTTATCGCCCGTGGCCAAGGTGCGCACGACAGCGATTTTATCGGTCAGCTGCGCAGTTTGCGGCATCAGCTCGCCCACGCACAAGCCGGGCGTGCGAGATGCAATCGCCCCGAATTCGCCGCGAATTTCCGCAGGTGCTTCGGGCTTGGGATCCCACGTTTCATGTTGCGGAACGCCGCCGGAAAACCAAAGGACGATGACCGCCTTCGCCCGGCCTGTTGGCGCGGCCGGCGATTCCGCGGCTGCCGCGCGAGCCCGAAAGAATTCAGCCAGCGACAAACCACCCAAACCGACCCCTCCCACCCGAAGCCATTCCCGGCGGGTCAGCGGTCCACGGCCCATCGCATCTCGCTCCAGAATTCGCAACATGGTTGATCTGCTCAGCAGGGAAATTGCTCGGTCACGAAGTCCAACAGCGGCTTTGGAGCGACCGCTCGACAGTAGGGGCAACGCGGGTTCGTCTTAGCGAGCCCAACGGCTTGCAGGGCGAGGCGGCCCCCTTGGCGGCGCGAAGCCAGTATGACGCAACGGCGGGAACGCATCAACAGGCGTTTATTAACTTGAAGCCAGCGGACCATCATACCGCGGCGAAAAAAATCTTCAAAAAAGTTACGTCACGAGCATCTCGTACAACGAATGCAGTTGATCAGCAAATTTACGGCAATTCATCACGAGAAGCCTTTCTCATCATCGCCGTAAGTTGTCTCGGATCAAGTCGGGTCACCGCACGATCTCTTGATTTTTAACTGTACATGTGTATAATATCGAGTGAGTCGCCAGCGGGCTCGCTCCCTTCGCACGTAGGCTCCTCCTCCGTTCTGGCCGGAGAGCCAAGCGTCTTTCCTTCGTAATCGCGAGATTTTTATGAAGACCCCCTCGTCAAAAACTGCGGCCCGGCGTCCGGCGTCTCGAACGAAAGCCAAACGCGGCCGACGTCGCGCGGCGCGCAAAGCTCGCCGCACGGCGCCGCGCCATGCGAATCCGCGGCCGCAACAGATCGAAGCCGCCTGCCAGGCGATCCAGGCCACGTGGACTTCCCAAGAGCGACAAACGCGCGGCTTGGCCACGTCGGCGTCGGTCCAGCGCTCGCTGCACGAGTTGGCGAATTCGGTTCTCCCGCCGCCCAACATTCTCGGCGCGGGCCGCCTGCACGATTGCCGGCGTATTTTGATCAAACTCAAAACTCGGCTCAGGAACGGCGAACCGTTGTTCCGCCTTCAGGCCCGCTCCGCAGACGAGTGACCGACTCCCGCGGCGAAAAGAAAACATAAAATGAAATTGCGATAACTTCGAAACTTGGCGAACCATGAAAACAACGTTTCGGTTTCGCCATGCGTTTTGTTTGCTGTCGAGGCTCGAACCGCAGACATCTATTCATTCGCCGAAGAACTTTTTTTGCGAGAGGCAGCCATGCCGCGATGGATTGGTCTTTTTCGCGCCATCAACGTGGGTGGAAACAACCTGTTACCGATGAAGCAGCTTGTTGCGAGTCTGGAAGCGCTGAAGTACCAAAACGTCAAAACATATATCCAAAGCGGCAATGTGGTTTTCGATGCGTCGGCGAAGAATGCCGATTCGCTCACCCAAAAGATCGCCCGGCGCATCGAGCAAGAACACGGCTTTTTGCCGAAGCTCCTCTTGCTCAGCGTGAACGAATTGCAAACCGCACTGCAAAACGTCCCGTTTCCTGAAGCCCGTGAGGATCCGAAGGCGGTTCACGTTTGCTTTCTCGAACAACCTGCCGTCGATCCTGACCTGCCGGCGCTTGACGCATTGAAAACTTCGTCGGAATCGTACGAACTTTCCGGCCGCGTCTTTTATCTTCTCGCGCCGGACGGGATTGGTCGCTCCAAACTTGCCGCGGCCGTCGAAAGGAAACTTGGAGTCGCCGTGACCGCGCGCAACTACCGCACCGTTCAAAAGCTGGCCGCCTTGGCCGCAGAACTCTAGGCGCGGTAACGATTGTTTTGTTCGCCTGAGCTGATGGGAGTCTTTGCGTTAACCCCGGGGTCGTTCTTCGAAAGAAAGCAAAGATATGATGACGCGCAACGAAGTGGAAGTGAAATTGCATGCCGTGACGAATGCCATCGTCCACGAGCTGATCGCCCTGACCCCGGAATCGATGACGGAAATCAAATTCGAGCTCGTCGCGACCGACGACGGCGGCGCCGACGTCGGGTTGCTTGAAAGCCACCCCGATGCGAAGAAGGTCGTTTTGAGTGATGCGATCTACCGCGCCGCATCGCAGTACCTTCCCTTGATCAAGCAATACTTGCCAGGATGGAGCCATTCCCTGCTAATCCTCCGGCAGTCCGAAAACGGCTGGCAGGTTCGGGTAGAGTTTGAGCAAACTTAGCCGGAGACCATGCGCTGCTCCAGCGCATGGGGTTGGCGCGTCGTGTGCGTTTGGTCGCCGCGCGTTGCTAATCGCGCAGGACGCGAAGCCTGACTTTGGCCTCTTCGCCGCGGGTGTTTCGCATGTTGCCTTGATAGGTCGGCGGATTCTTTTCGATTTGGATGAGGTTGTACACGCCATTGGCGCGATCGGCGAGCGAGGTGGTGATATCGACGCGCACCCGAGGACCGTCTTCGGTGTAGGTTCCGATCCGTTTTTCATTACCATAGAGAAATCCGTCCGCCGCCAGGAATTTTCCTGAGCCAATCACTTGCCCGTCTTTGGTGAAAAAGGAGATTTCCCAAACGACGCCCACAATCTCGTCCTTCGGCTTGTCCGAAGTTGAACCAGGTGTGGTTTTGGGGCTGGCATTGGCCTTGAGCTGCTCGACTTCTTTCTTGAGCAGGTCGTTTTCTTTGCGGAGCAGTTCATTTTCACGGCGGAGGAGTTCGACCTCGCGCTTGAGCGTTTCCAGGTCGTCCGCCCCGGCGGCTGAAGCCAGCGAACCGAGCGCCAACACGACCACGCCAACCAACCCCAAGAGACTGCGAATCGTCACGATCAGGTCTTTCTTTACGAAGAATAGAAACGCCGTTAGGTCGGCTTTGCCCAAAAAGATCGAAGGCGCCGCAAGATGTCGGATGGGCTGTGCCCATCAAACCCATGCGGATGTGGTGGACACAGCCCACCCTACATCTTCTGGGCAAAGCCCCGATGGGTCCAACCACGAGCCTCACAAGTGTAAATGTCCAGTTTCACCATTGTCAATCGAAGGGAGGCGCTTCGCCAGCCCCAGGTCCGTCGATTCTTGCGCTGCGCAGAAATTGTCGTGGACGCCTTGTTAATCGCCCGCCGCGCATTGGCGAGCGGTTCACGCGAGTAACCGTGGGGCGAGCGACCTGCGGCTCATGCCGCCGTTTGCCAAAGCGCCCACGGCGGCCGATCCTCAACGCTTGCCCTTGGGCGCCTTTTTGCCGGGAGGTTTAGGTTTCTTATGGGTTGCAGATTTCTTCTTGGCTGGAGCCTTGTTCTTTGTCGCAGCCTTTTTCGCGGCGCGCTTTTTTGGTGGCGACGCACCCACGGTACGGTCGCGGTAGTCCTGGAAGCCTTCCCAACCGGCGGACGAAGAATCGTGGGGATCGAGGAATTCGTCTGCGGAAAGATCGTACAACGACCAGCCATTCGGAGGGGCGAAGGCCCACAGCGCGGCGAGCGCCTCACCGCTTCCGCGCACATGAAGCATGATCGACTCGACGGGGTCATCGGTTCCCATGCTGAATTCAATCGAGTACCCCGCGCCTTCATACATACCGCTGTGATCTCCGGACCAGTCGACGCCGGGAAGATGCGCCGAGATTTTTTTTCGAACGTCGGCGGCCGCACCAAGCGGTCCGACGGGCTCGGCGTCGAGCGTGGGCGTTTGACCCCCATGATTCAATACAAGAACATCCCAACTCATGAGCGCGCCTCCGGAACCAAGGCCGTGAAGAACGAGGAACGAAAAACCCAACTACCTGGCCAGCGCCAATCAGCCCGACCCAAACATTACTTCATCGGCTGCGCCGCAGCAACGCAATCGTGTAAGTCCCCATTGCGTTTAATCCGCGGAATGGTTGACCAAAGGCTGGGCGCGATGACTCTCGCCCCTACGGTTACTGGGAGCATTTGAATTAGCCGCCACGCGCGAGGGTGCGGTTTTTGCTCCCTCGACGAAGCCAACCTTGGACGAGCAGCCCGCGGCGGATGGTTGCCGTTCGCTTACGCACCCATGACTTCCTTGCGGAAATTCTCGCCCATGTGGCGGGAATCTGGTACGCTGAAGGGAGCTAACCGCACGAACAGGTCATTTCTCCTGGACTCGTCAACGTGGTTACCGCAACTCCCATTTACCGTTACCGCGTCGATGCGGCCGACGCCCTGATTTGGGTGGATGACCTGTGGTTGGCCTTCGCGCGTGAGAACGGCGCCGCCGATTTGACCGAGCAGGCGGTTCTCGGGCGAACGCTCTGGGAGTTCATCATGGGCGAGGAAACGCGGCACTTGTACCGCGCGATTCATGCCCGCGTACGCACGCACGTGAAGTCGGTTGTCCTTCCCTTCCGCTGCGACTCGCCCACGCTCCAGCGGCACATGCGTTTGACCATCACCCGGGAAACGATGGGACACTTGCGATACGACAGTATGCTCGTGCGCGTCGTACCGCAAGACGAACAACCGCTGCTGAACCCGCGTCGGCCGCGCTCCTTGTCGGTCGTCACCATGTGCAGTTGCTGCAAACGGGCGTTGCTCGAATCGGCGGGCTGGCTGGAAGCGGAGGATTTCACCGCGCGCCTGGGGTTGTTCAACTGCGAGAAAGTCCCGCAGATTCGCCACACCCTTTGCCCCGATTGCATTCACGCCGCGGTGAACGACCTCAGCGCCGAAGCGACCTCGTTCGGAGAATGATCGCTGTGCTGCCGCCGTGGCGTTATCAACTGGCCCGTGTCGAGGCGAAGTTTCACGTCCAGGTGAAGGTGCTGCACGTGGAAGCCGTTGCGGCGACACCGGCGCAGGTTCGCGTCGACGCCGAAGTGGTGCGTGTATTTCGCGGTCAACCCTCGCTCCAGCCTGGCGACCGCGTTCATTTCACGGTAAGCGTGTTGCAGGGCGATGAGCCCTGGGACCGCATTCCCGTCGGCGGAACGCTTTGGACGAACTACCCCGCGCTGCAAGCGACTCGATTTCTGGAAGTCTTTTTGGATGGCGCGCCGCCCGCCTGCGAAATTCGGCTTTGGCAACACGCCTTGCTCGACGCGCCGACGGATCAACCGACGATGCACATCTCGGCGCCCGTCGTCGCGCGTCCTGTGGCGTGGCTGTGGCGCGTCCTTGGGTTTCGTGGGCCATGCTGCGAAGGCGACCCGCCAGGGATGGAAACATCCTGAGAGATCGAAGCTCGCAATCCCTCGCCGCGGGCGTCATGGCGCCCTGAGAGTCGCCGGTTCATCGGGGGCGAATTCTGCGAGGCCGTCGCAGGACGCCGCCGCGCGCCGCGCTAACGCCGAAGGCGGTGCGGTCGCCGCATCGGCTCGTTTAAATTCTCGCGCGTAGTAGCGGCGCCACAAGGAGATGCCCACGGCGCCGACCAGGGTCGGCCAAAGCCAACGCCAAACAAACGGGAGAAACTCAAAGTTCAGAACGGAAAACGCCGTCACCGTAGCAATGTACGCCGCCAAAAAGCGCGTCATGTGGGCGAACCACCAAGCGCGCTCGCGTTGGGGCGGGTGAATGAAGCTCCGCACATCGCTTCCGCCCAGAAACAGCCCAATGGCGCCAAACACGACGCATACCACTCCCTCGCCTCGATCGACCGATTGCAAACCCCACACGATCAACGCGCCCGCGGTGAGGAGCATCGTCGCCGCGGCGAACCAGTCAAGCGGGCTGGCGCGGTCTTCAGGCTGCTTGCGTCGCAAAACGGTATAACCCGTCAACGCCAGGTAAAAGCTGAACACCGCGATCAGGAACAGAAAGACGCCGCGGTTGACCCAACACATGACCACCGCGCTGAGCGACACCACGGCCATGGCCCAGAAGTAAATTCGGCCCCAGCGGCGATGCCAAAGCCCGCCTTTCACGGTCGCCATAGCCAGCGGCGCAATCACCAACGCCACCACGCCAAACAAAACGTGAACGCCCAATGCGACTGGGAACAAGTGCTCCATCAAGGCCAATCCTTTTACGGCGCCAAAGGTTGCGGTCAGACCCCGCGAACATTCTACCGCTTGAGAAGCAAGAATTCTCTTGGGCGGTGCGGCAAGATTCTACGGCAACGTGAAGGAGCTAGTGGGGAACGCTTTCCGTACCTGGTGACGTCCGTACGACTCCGCACAATCGGGACGAGAAAGAATTGTGAGGATGACGACCGCTTTAACCTTGCCGGCGTTCGCGAGTAACTTGCCGCACACCGTCGACGAAGTCCGCACCATTCAAAAACAGCCGTGTCTTTTCGCCGACAGCCCTTTGTTTAGAGCGTATTTCATCGAGGTGTATTGACTTCTTCCGTGTGGTCCACTCGCTCCAAGAGTGGTTTCCGGCCCTCGCGGAGCGATGGCGCCACATTGGGGGCGTCACACCTGCGTGCAACGCGCTCTAATCGGTTTTGTAGAGTCGGCCTTGTAGCGTCGGTTTTGTAGAATGGTCGCTTCCGCAGCGACGTTCACGCAGCAGCGCCGCGGGAGTTTCCCCTGTTGAAGTGGACGCCCTGCCGTAACCCACTGCGCGGCAAGGAGCTAGGTCACGTCCACGATCGACGGAAACCGTCCCGAACGCCCCGCGACGAGTCAGGAACATCCGAAAGGTTGAGAATTTCGTGCGTGAAACCGGCGGCGGAGGCGACCAACATAGAAGCCGTCTGGTGCTGCGCGCCGATGCCGCCCTTTTGTTGCCAACCTGGGAATTCAATTTGCCACGTTCGACTGATCTCGTTCACCCCCATCCCGTACGCTGGGTGTGGGTCTTGAGCATGCTCTGCCTTGCCGGAGCGACGCCTGTGGTCGCAGCCTCGGAAGACAAGTCCGATGCGCGCGTGCGGGCCGTTCTCTTCGATGAGCAACATGCCGAGGAGTCGGCCGGAGATGTGCATCGCCGCGCCTTGAAGATGCCTGTCGAACCGCGTTTCGACTACCTCCGCGGCTGGGTGCTGCCGAGTGAGGATCATCTCGCGTTTCGCTTGCAAGTGGACTTTACGCCGTTGCACCCGGCGCTGCCCGACGGTTCTGCCTTGGCTCGCTCAGGCCGAACGGCAAGTGGCGGAGAAATCATCTCCCCGGCGTTGGACTTGATCGCCGCTGCGAAAAGCCTCAACAAGCTCAACCGCTTACGCGAACAAGCGGCATCGGCCGCGGCTCGGTCGATCGAAGATCAGATTGCACAATTCGCGATGTTGGCTTTGATCGATATGGCCGAGGGTGACGTCGAAACGGCGGCCGGTCGGTTGGACGCGATGCTTGCTCTCGCTCCGGCCGACGTGGACCCGCCACAGGCCCTGCGCGGTCCGCTCTTGCTGTGCGTCCACGAAGCGGCGCGGCGCGCGAAGACGAGCGCCGCGGTTGTCGGTCCGGCCTACCGAATCACCATGAGTTACCGCGAAGTGCGCGATCCGGAGGCATGGCATCGGCAGTTTTCGGCCGCCTATGCTCGCGCGGAGCAAACCGCGGCGAGCGGCGTTGGGCCTGCTTCCGCCCCGCAGCCGGCATCGGCGTCGCCGTCTACTCCGTGGCGCGCCGCCGTTCGTCCGCTGGCTCGCCTTCGCGGCGCCGGAGCGCCGCGGCCCGAGTGGAAAATCGAATCGGGCAAGGCGGACCGTTTTGTCGGCCACGATGAAGACTTCTTGTACTTTCCCCTGCCGCTTCGCGGCAACTACGACGTGGAGTGCGATTTGACCGGTTTCAACTGGCGCGAATGCCAACTGCTGGTGGCCGGAAAGTGGGTGGGGCCGGTCTACGATCATCAATCCTATGACCTGGGCGACATTCGCGGGGTCGAAAAGAGGATCAAGTTCGCGCCGCCGCTCTCCAAGACCAACGATACGATCCACTACCGTACCACGGTGCGAGCCGGCGTGGCGACCACCTGGTTCAACGGCCGCAAGATTCACGAGGAGCCGCTGCCCGCCGAGCATGAGCCGTGGCTGGCGATTCGCAGTCCCTCGCGGAACCGCAGCGGCGTACGCAACTTGCGCATCACGGGAGAACCGCACATTCCTGAGGTGCTGCGCCTGTCCGATTCACCCGAGTTGGCGGGATGGATTCCCTACTTCGGCGACTCGATCCCCCGCGGCATGCAAGATTGGTCGCACTCCATCGGCCCGGACGGCCGGGGAGAAATCTGCGGGGCCCGCCGGCCGGAGGTTCCGCCGGGGCGGTATTTGGAAAGCCTGTTGGCGTATCATCGACCGATGTTTGAAGACGGCGCGATGGAATACGAATTCTGGCACGAGCCGGGCCGATTTGCCGCCCATCCCGCTTTGGACCGCTTGTGCTTTTTGCTGGAAGGCGACGGCGTCAAACTCCATTGGTTGACCGACGGCAAGTACGACCGCACCGGTTTGCCGCCCGACAACGCCTTCGACGAACCGGAGAACTGCCGCGGCGCCGGCTCGCTGCCTCTGAACTCGAATGCCTGGAACCGCGTGCGCCTTTCGGTGGCTGCCGATACGGCGAGTCTCGAGTTGAACGGCCGGCTGGTTTATCAGCGGCGCCTGGAATCGACGAATCAGCGCACGTTTGGACTGTTTCACTTCGCCGACCAGAGCGAACTGCGTGTGCGCGACGTCACCTGGAAGGGGCGCTGGGCAACGGCGCTGCCTGCGCGCGAGGCGCAGGTCTTGGCCGTCGACGAGACCGGTTTCCTGGATCAACGCTTGCCGGAATTGAGCGACGCCTTTTTTCACGATTTCGTCGCCGACGGACTGCCGCTGAACCGCTTCTCGCTGATCAAAGGAGATCTTCAGAATCATGTGTTGCACGAGGCTCAAGGGCTGCGCGTGCAGCGGCCCGCGGTGGAGGGCTATCGAAACGTCACCATCGCGCCGGGCCTGACCGTGAGCGGCGACTTCGATGTGACGGCGGAATTCGAGCAGCTTGTCACCGACGCCCGCGAGCCAGACACGGCAAGCACCATCATGCTGCTGGCGCTTGCTGGCAATCCAACCGCGGATGAATGCTCCGTGATTCGGCAACGAAGTTTGTTCCGCGGAAACAATCGCGAGGTGGTGCAATGCGTCCGCGTTACCGAACTCAAGGGGCAACCGCGGCGCCAGTATTTCGCACTGCAACCGATGGAAGCGGCCTCGGGAAAATTGCGCCTGGCTCGCCGGGGCGACCGCGTCTATTATCTTTTTGCCGAGAATGACTCACAGCAGTTTCGGCTGTTGGGCGAGGAATCGTTTCCCCGAGACGATCTAGCGCTGGAGGGTTTGCGCCTGGTGGCGCAAATCAACGGCGCGAGCGGCTCAGTCAGCGTGGTCTGGAAGAATCTTTCCCTCCGCGCGGAAAAACTCAGTGGGCCGGCGGCGCAGAACGGCGACTCGCTGCTGACCAGGCTGAACCGCGAACGAAACGCCTTGGCGAAATCGTTCACGCACGACTTTACCCGGCAAAAGCCTGACGACGCGCTGTTGAATCGCTGGACCGACCTGCGTGCCTGGAGCGCTCGGGACGGAGGGCTGTTGATCGTGGCGCCGGGAACCGATCACTGGTCTTCGGCCGGTGCGGCGTTAAAAAAGTCGATGGAAGGCGACTTTGATATCTCCGTCGCATTCGACCCGCAACGATTGGATACGCCCGCCAAAGGTCTGGGGTCTTCGGTGTACTTGCAGCTTGAGCTAGCCGACAAGGACGATACGCAAGTCAGCCTGGTCCTCAACAAAACTTCGGAAGGCGACACGGAAGCCGTCGCCCAACTCCGCATGCCCGACGGCAAAGGAGACTACGAATATCGCCCCGTGGGAAGAGCGAGTGTGCGATCGGCCAGCGAACTTCGCCTGGCCCGACGAGGCGGCGAGCTCTACTGCCTGGTCTCGTCCGAGGGGTCGCCAGGAGCCAAGGTCCTGGCCCGCGTCGAGGTCGGCCGCGGACCAGTGAAATCCGGTGGAACGCGGCTCCTCGTGCACGCCGGCGGTGCGGGCCGAGAGAGTCGCGTTTTGTGGAAGAGCATCGCCGTGAAGGCCGAGGCCATCGAACCACTGGCTGCTGCTCCGGCCGTCGTCGCTCCCCGGTCGGCCTCGCCCAAGACCACGCCTCCCCGACCGGCTCCGTCGCGGCAAGCGGCGCCCAAACCGCCGTCCAAGTCGATGCTTCGTTCCATTTTCGATTTCTTTTCGCCTTGACCAAGACCATGCCGTTTGTGCAAATCTTCGCTGCCGCTCTCGGGCTGACGCTCGGAGCGCTCCTGGCCGCCGCCTCGGCGCAAGAGATCGCCGTGGCGCAAGCGACGGATTCTCGACTTGCCGAGACGCGCGCCTCGAGCGATGCAGCGCTGCGGGCGCTGCAATCCAACGACATCGACGGGGCCTTGAAGGCGCTGGGCGAAGCCGCCGATCTGTCTCCGGGAATTCATCCTCGAGAAAACGATCGACTCGCAGCGGCCGCGGGCGGGGTCCATCGCGCGCTCGTGCAACGCAGCAGCGATGAACGTTACGATCTCTTATATGCCTGGTCGATGCCGTCCGAGGCGCGCGCGGCGGTTCGTATGCTAACGACTCTAACGCCGCATGACGCGCCGCCCAAAGAGTTTGCCCGCGTGCTGGGCGAGCGGCCGCGGGATACCTCGTTTCCCATTTCGGAAATCGGCGGCGTGCGCGGACTCTTCAGCACCGGTTGGACCTTGGTGCAGGCGGCGGAGGAGGTAGGCCGGTTGCGGCGGTTGACGTCGGAACTGGAGCAACTCGCCCAGAAGAAAACCCCCCATGCCGACGTGCTTTTGTTGCTGGCGAAGCTGGCCGACCGCCGCGGCGATCCTGCAGTGCTGGCCCAGGATCTCCAACTGCGGGCCGCCGCGCTGCGCATGCGGCTAAGTGAAGGTGCGAACGAACCGCCTTCCGTGGATCCTGCCGACATCGTGCTGGCCGCGGCCGCGTTGCGGCACGAGTCGCTGCGGCCCATCAGCGAAGAAATTTTCAAGCTGCTGGTCGACGGCACGAACCAGAACGCCGTGCGGCTGCGCCCGTTCGTGCGCATCGCCCACGCCACGGCTGCACAGCTTCGCCACGGCGCGTCGGGGCCCGAAGTGCTGTACGAGAACCGGCTGAAGTACTGGATTGCGACTTCAGGCGCCACGGCGGCCACCGAATCGGCCGGCGCTTCCGGCGCGCTATGGTTAACGCACGAAGATCACCTTCTCCACCTTGCGGGACCCGGCAACGACGTGCTCTTTTTCCGTTATCCGCTGACGGGCGCCTTCGATTTCACCTGCGAAACGCAAATCGGCGGCGACATCGGCACGGAAGGCGGCCTCGTGTACGGCGGGTTGCACTTCGAGGCTCTCGGAAGTCCGGAGGTATTGAACGCCTGGGATGGCGATTTGGCCCACCAGGTGCAACGGCCTTGCGTGTTTGTGCGGCAGGAGTCGCGGCCCCTGTTCAATCGGGTTTCGATTCGCTTGACCGACGAGGGCGCCGTATTCGCGGCCAACCTGCATCCGGTCTGGTTCGATGGTCCTTCGAGCAAAACCAGCCCTTGGCTCGGCCTGCGCAGCTTCGGCGAACGGCGGCCGTTGTTTCGCAATCTCAACATCACCGGCAATCCGGTCATCCCGCGCACAGTGCAACTCGCGGAAGGCGATCAGCTTCGCGGCTGGCAGGCCGGTTTCTTCGGTGAGACTCAGCCGCCCTTTCGCGGCGCATTGCCGCTCGGAGAACAAACCTCAGCCGCTACGCCCGAGATTACCGCGGCTTCACCGGCCGTGTTCGATTGGAGCATGCAAGGCGGCGTCATTCGCGTGGCCAAACAACCGGCGCCCGAAGGAACAACTCGGCAGAGCCTCTTGAAGTATCAACGACCGCTGCTGGACGGCGAATCGGTGAGTTACGAGTTTCGCTACCAGCCAGGGCAGTACGAGACGCATCCCGCCTTGGGGCGGCTCGCGTTCCTGATCGAGCCTGACGGCGTTCGCATTCACTGGATCACCAGCGACGAACTCGATTGGACCGGCCTCCCCGCCGACAACGCCACGTTGGAGCCGCTCAATCGCCGCGGGCCGCGGCCTTTGCCCCTCAAGGAGAACGACTGGAACCAGGTCGTGCTCGCGCGGGCGAAAGGTAAGGCGACCGTCACCCTCAACGGCGGGCTGATCTATGAGCGGCCTGTGGACTTCGGCGGCGATCTCACCTTCGGCCTGTATCGCAATGCGGCTCAATCGGCGGTCGAAGTGCGTAACGTCGTGATGACGGGCGACTGGCCGGAATCGCTGCCCGAGGAGTTCCTGCAAAACCCAGCGGTGCTGACCGACTGACTGCCCGTAGCCGCATTGCCGTCTCGCCCGTGAACGAGAATCGGCGCCACGCGCGACGGTTCGCGCTCGATGGTTCTCCGCACCCAGCGCGAAGTCCTTTCGCGACGTGAGCGGTGCGTATGAGCATGGTTCGCTCGCGGCGACCGGCGCCCAATGCGACCGACACGCCAGGGGCGGATATCGGCGGCATGCCAAGCGAGGCGCGCGGTTCGGCCAAGTCATACGTAGTTCGTTGGCGCCCGAGATTCGCTAAGCCAGCGAAGTTAGTTTCGGCCGCCACTTTTGCCCACCGCATATTTCGTTTGTGAGCGCCATCGGTTGAAGTTAGATTGAGGCAGGACTTTCGGCCCAGTTTCCTTTTCATTTCGGCCGGGAGGGATGCGCCAATGTCTACTGAAGATTCCGATTCCATAACCACCTGGATTCTGGCCGTCAAACGGGGAGACGACGACGCGGCGAATGCGATGTGGGAGCGTTACTTCCCCGAACTTTTGCGCCTCGCAGAAGAATGGCTTCGCGGGCAACCGCCTTGGCGCGAGGGTGAAGATGTCGCCCTCAGCGTGATCGACAGCATTCTCGATGCTGTCCGGCAAGGACGGCTTGATCAGCTGAGAAATCAAAACGACCTATGGCGGCTGTTGTGCGCCACGACGCGCAACAAAGCGATTGACACGATCCGCTACAATGCGCGGCGGCCTGAAGTTGGCGAATCGCATTTGGCGGGCGAGCCGGGCGCAACCGACGCATGGGGTTTGCCAGGCGTCGAGGGCGATGATTTGACGCCAAGTGTGATTGTCGCCTCGTTGGAGGAAGTTCGTCGCTTACTCAGTTTGCTCAATGAGAATGAGCGGCGCATCGTCGAATTGCGCCTGGCGGGCAATAAGGTGAAGCAAATCGCAAACACGTGTGGTCGATCGGTCAGCAGCGTCGAGCTTTATCTGAAGAAAGTTCGCGATAAGTGGACGCCTAAGCGAGGTGCAACGAATGATCCAGAACGTGTCATACAATCCGCACGAAGTCTTAAGCGACGTCGAAAATGAACGCCTCGTCGAAGCCTATGAATCGTGGGAAAGCGCCCGGCAAGCCGGCGAGAACCCGTGCTTGGAAGATCGCCTTTCGGACGCTTCCGGACGCTTTCGTTCGCACTTGCTCTATTGGCTTCTTCGATACGAGATCGAGTGTGGTCGCCCGAGCGCGACGCCTTCGCGCGACGATTTGATGCGCCGCTTTCCGCATGATGCGGCCGTGATCGACGCCGTGATGATGACAGCTCCCGAATGCGCGGGGGCGCGTATCGAAGGCTACGAAATCTATGAAGAGATCGGTTGCGGCGGCATGGGGCGCGTGCTGCGCGGCCGCGATCTGGCGTTGAATCGAGAACTCGCATTTAAGGTCATTCATGATGGTTACCACGATCGTGCGGACATTGTGAAGCGTTTTCGTGCGGAAGCGCAGATTACGGCCCAGTTGCAGCATCCGGGCGTTCCCCCGGTCCATGGATGTGGTACGACAGAAAGCGGGCTTCCCTATTTCTGCATGAGATTCATCCACGGACGCGAACTGGCGGAGCTCCTCCGCGAGCGGCCGACGCCCCAAGATAACCTGCCTCAGTTATTGCGCATTTTCGATCAGGTCTGCCAGACGATGGCGTACGCTCACTCGCAAGGCGTCATTCACCGTGACCTCAAGCCTCGCAACATCATGGTCGGTGCGTTCGGGGAAGTGCAAGTCATGGATTGGGGATTGGCGAAACGGCTGAGCGCAGGAACGCCAATCGGTTTTGAAGGCTCGCCCTCCCCGTCAGCGAGCGACGAAACATCGAGCGACGACTCCCTTGCGGATGCGAATGGGGAGTTCACCACGGCCACGACGGAATTCTTCGAGTCTCGGTGCGGGACGCAACCAGGGCAGTTGTTTGGAACGCCGGAGTACATACCGCCCGAACAGGCGAACGGCGAATTAGAACGAGTCGACGAACGCGCGGATGTCTTCGCCTTGGGCGCGATTCTCTGTGAAATTCTTACCGGCCGCCGTGTTTATACCGATCCCGACCGCAGCAAAGTGATTCGGATGGCGAAGAACGGCGACACCGCCGGCGCGCTTCAATCGCTGGAGGAAAGCGGCGCCGACGCCGATCTCAAGCAGCTTGCGCGTTCGTGTCTCTCGGTTGCTCCGGAGGAACGTCCCGCGAATGCACAAGTGCTGGCCGACCAGCTCCAAGAGTACTTTCGACAGGTGCAAGAGCGGCTAAAAGAGACCGAAAACCAACTGATCGCAGCCAAGGCGCGCGCCGAAGCCGAACGTCGCGCTCGGCGTCGCGTGATTGTGCTTGCGAGCGTCATCGTGGCTTCGCTGTTGCTGCTCACGTTGGCCAGCGTCGGACTCGTGCTAGCCCTCCGCGCCCAAATGCGTGATGACTTGCGGGTGGCTCGCATTAACGAGATTACCGCAACGGTCACGATGCTCTCATCGAGTCATGATTTCAACCATCTCCCTTTGTCGGTGCGAGAGTTGCACCGCTTGGCTGCTGACCTCGACTGGGCGCCGGGCACCGTCAATGCGCTGGTCGACGGGGCGATTGGTTCGGAACAACGAAGGGCCTATGTCCGCGGATACCTGCACCTTGAGCACGGAAAGCGCGATGACCTCAATCAGGCGATTGACTGGTTCAACACGGCCGCCGACACATCGCAAACTGGCGCGGAGCGTGCGGCGGCGTATGCGGGGTTGGCCGAATGTTATTATCAGCTGTCGAACGCCTACGCGAGCCCTCGCGAGGTGATGCCTGAGGTCAAGCGGTATGCCGAAATGGCGCTTCAGGAGGACGAGAACTGTATCGGCGCGCACGTACTCATGGGAATGTATGAACACCGATACCAATGGGACTGGACGAAGGCGAGTTCGCACTTCGAAGCAGCCTTAAAGCGGGATCCGCAATCGGCCATGACGAACCACAAGTTCGGCTATTCGCTGGTGCTTCAAAAATCGTTCGACAGGGGAATCGAACTTCTCGAAGCGGCGCGGCGACGAGACCCGTATTCACCACAAATCGCGACGGATCTTGCTTTAGCGTACGTCTTTATGGGCGATGACGTCAAAGCCGAAAGATACTTTCGCGAGGCGATTGCCCTGGATTCCAATCACTTTCGAGTTCGCTGGGGTCGGGGAGTCCTGTACTTGCACAAGGCAAACTGGAGACAAGCGATTCGCGAGTTGGAACAGGCGAACCGGCTGGAAAATTGTCCTGAAGTCCAAGCTCAGTTCGCGTTTTGTCTGCTGCGAACCGGCGACGCCGCCGATCGAGAGCGCGCCGAACAAATCGCCCAAGAACTGAAGCAAATTGATGAGCGCGGCGACCTGTTTGTATCGCCAACCTCGTTTGCCATTATTCAACTTGGCCTGAAAGATTTTGAGCAGTCTTTGAAACATCTTAACGAAGGCCTGCACGCGCGCGATGAGTGGTTAGTTTGGTTAGAAATGGACCCCGTTTTTGATGAACTTCGAAACCATCCCGACTTTCAGAAGCTTCGCAAGGAAATTCGCCTGTGGCCTGCTGAGTGATCCACGCTGCTGCACAATTCCAGACGCGTCGAATATCAGAACGCTTCTGCTTAACCTGTTCCCTGCGGCCTAATCGCGCGGCGACATCCGCCCTAACGCACTTCCAAGCGCCACGCCGTGGGAACATTTGAGCTTGGCGAACGCGCGTGGACAGCGAAACCTCGCTCCGAGCGAGCGGTCCTGATCAAAAGAGTCGCGGAACGCGCCTGGAAAGCCGTTTCTGCGTTGGCCCCAGGACTGAGCCATCTCTTGAACGCGCTCAAGCCGCCGCTTTCGCGCCTTGGATCACAAAGCGTACACACCGCAGGATTTGCCGCCCCGGCGAGTGACGGCGATGACTGACTTCGCACCGAGCGGCGCGGGGATTTCTGGCGGCCTCAAAAAAATTTCAAAAATTCATTAGGGGAAATACGTCGCGGCGACGGCATAAGAACAGGACGCCAATTCCGACCACACGGACGACATGTCAACCTGTCATCTTGCCGGAGTCTTCGCATGAAATGGATCTCGATTTTGCTTGCCATGGGCGTCGCGGAGGCGACACTTCCCGAACTTCGCGCACAGTTCCCAGTACACGGAGTTAGCGATGTTCCGTGCTCGGTTGTTCGTATTGCGGCCACGCAACAGCCGCCCGACCCTTTGGCTCCTTGGTTAGTCCGCCCACCGCGGGAATCGCGAGGAACCGGCCTGATGCTTGGCGGCGATCAGATCCTGACGTGTGCATGCGTGGTCAAACATGCTAGACGAATTTCCGTCCAAACCGCTGACGACGAACGCCCATTTTCGGCCGAGATCGTGGCTTTAGCGACGGACCTTGATCTTGCGCTCATTCGAATCAACGACCCGCACTATGAGAATCGACGCGGTATCGTCGCCTTGGCGACGCAATCGCCCCAAGTCGGAAGTCAGGTCAACCTGCTTGAGTTCGGCCGCGACTCCACCACGCTTGCTTCAATTACCGCCGCGGTTTCTCGGAGTGAATTGCAACCACGGCCATACGGAGGCTCGCGGTTGCAACTAGGGCTCGCGCAGATCGCTAGCTTCGCCGACGGCCGCGAATCAGCCGTCAACCATCAAAGTTTGGTCGGACTGATCTCGGTGGAACGCGTTGGCGATCAGAACATGACGCGTTTTATCCCGAACGAAGAAGTTCAAACGTTCCTCGACGACGTCAAGGATGGGCGGTATGACGGTACGTCACGCCTGTGCTTGGATATCCAACGTCTGGAGAACCCCGCGTTGCGCACCTCTCTCAATATTCCGGATCACATCGCGGGTGTCTTATTTGCCGAAACATGGCCGCAGGAGCCCCCTTCGCGACTCCAGTGCAATGATGTGATTACGAAAATCGCCGAACATGCGATCGACAACCAGGGTCGAGTGCATTTGGCCGACCGCGATCTTCACGTCGATTTCAGGCGTTTGGCGCCCCACGTTGCGATGGGCGGTTCGGCGCCGTTGACCGTGTTGCGCGTCGGTAAAGAACAGCGGGTGGATGTTCCCGTTAGCGGCCCCGACGATTTTCTTGTTCGGGAGCTGCAAGGAGCGCCTTCGTATTTTGTGTGGGGGCCGCTCGCGCTGGTCCCCGCGAGCAAAGAGCTCGTCGATGCTTTCGCTCCCATGCTGGAGAAGTCGCGGCGCCTGCGTCATAGTCCTTTACTTTCCCGGCGGTACGACCTGCGCCGGTTTCCCGATGAGGAACTGGTCGTGGCGACTCTGCTTTACCCGCATGAAACATCGCGGGGATATCGCAGCCCCATCGGACAAGTCGTCAGTCATGTGAATGATGTTCCCATTCGCAATTTACGTCATCTGGTGACGGTATTGCGAACAGCCAATACGAGCAAGGACAGGTACATCGTCTTTCGCTTTGTCGACCGGGATTCGGAATCACTCGTGTTCGACCGACAGCAAGTGATGGACGCCTCGGAAGCAATCCATCGTAAGGCCGGCATCTTCGCCCAAGGCTCGGCCGATGTGCTGAAGATATGGAATGGCGAAGTATCGAATCGGCCAATCGCGTCTCCCTACGTTTACGGCGGTAAGTCTTGAGTGCGATTTCTTCGCACGTCCGCCCGCGACACGACCTACGACGACCCGCGGTCTTCGTTTTGACTCGCGCAGCATTTTCTTTTCTATCTGCGCGTTTGTGAATTCTCCTCAACCTTCATCCTGGGATACGTCGAATGAACATCCTTCAGAAGCCATACGGGGTCGACGCAATTGCAGCCATCGTTTTGACAATCCTCATGATTGCCTTGCCGCGGTCGCCGCTCGCGTCCGAAGAACACCAGTCACCGCGGGTTGCCCCGCCCGAGCTACCGCAAGCACAAGTCGAATACCCGTTGCCTGCGGACTACGATGGCGTTTGTCTGGGGGGCGGGGGACGCTACTTGGTATTTCGTTTTCCCTCGCTGCAGCAGTTGGGCGTGTTCGACGTCAGTCAAGCCAAAATGACGGGCCTCATTCCTTCCGGTGCGCCCGACGCCCCCTTCGCCGCGGGACGCGAAGTCTTGGTGATCGCACAGACGAGTGGACAAATCGAGACTTTTGACCTTGCGACCCTAGAGAAACGTCAGTCGGTAAAACTCGAATCTTCAGGCGCGCCGGTGCTCCTCGCCATGGGCTACGATTCGGCTGGTCCCATTTTGCTAGGTTGGGATAAGCAGCAGGTCGGGGATTCTCACCTTCCCGCGCGCATGGCGCTCCTGGATTCCGAGACGCTCCAACCGTTGGACCTTGAGACGGACCAGACCCCGCGTATCGAACCCGAGAAACAAACCGTGGTCCGAGCGTCGGCGGACGGCCGAACGTTCGGTTTTTGGAGGCGAAGGACGAGTCCGGCGGGAATGCAGGTATTGCGCCTCACGGATCGCAAGGCTCGGGTTCGTTATGAGCACGATTCAAATGGTTATGTACGTCCCAACGCCTCCGGCAGATGGGTGTATACCGCGAATGGGGTTTTTCACACGAATCTCGAACCCTACCAACCGGCCGAGCGGAATGGAGAAAGCGGCAAGACGAGTCCGTTCAGCGCGGTTCCCGCGGTTCGCGGTCCCTTCTACTTGGGAGTGAGTCACACCAAGGGGCCGCGTCAGAATCCCAATCCCGAGGCGCGAAGCGTGGGTGTGTTCTTGGAAAACACGCACGAGCAACTTGCCGCCTTGAGCGACGTGCGCGTGCGCGAGCGCGACGTTGAAGATCGAGAGGCGCGCGGGGCGGTTAGTCTCGATATGCGAATGTTCTTGATTCCCGAAGCGAAGGTCTTGATTACTCTGCCGGAAAGCAACCAGATCGTGCTGCGCTCGTTTGATCTGGAGAAAGAACTCAAGGCGTCGGGCCAGGAATACTTGTTCGTCGCTTCCCAGGCGCCGAGCGTTGTGCGCCTCGGAGAACCGATGGAGTATGCGGTCCAAACGCTGTCGAAAGCAGGCGGACTAAAGTACCAGCTAGAAACGGGCCCCAAGGGCATGACGATCTCGGAAGATGGCGTGGTTCGCTGGACGCCGCAGGTGCGTCCGATGGGAGGCGTCGCCGAGATCGTCCTTTCCGTTCGCGATGCGTCGGGGAAGCAGGCGTCGCATGCATTTCAACTTGAGGTCGAACGCAACGCCACGGTTGACCCGCAGGCGCCTCCGCTGCTTCAAGCCAACCAGCGCCTGTGGGAAATCACCGGGGGCGATGTCGTCGCGCTCGTCGCAAAGGGCGGTCCGTCCCACGCGCTGTTGCAGCGAAACCGAATTTTATTACTTGCCGAGGATGGATGCACGATAGCGCAGAACATTCCGCTGTCCAAGCCGTACCTAGCCATCGGTCTGCGGGACAAGTATCTCGTGGGCGCAACCGACTCCTCCGTCGACATCATCGATCGACGTTCAGCAGAAGTCATTCGAAGCATGACGCTGCCGGTGGGACCTGTGCTCGACCTGGCCCTGCATCCCACCGCGCCGATTAGCTACGTGGCGGTGAAAAATCCCAACGTGTTTCCCTCGGCGCGGTTCATCATCTTTGATGAATCCAGCGGCAAAGGACGTCAAAGCGAAGTGTTCATCGGATCGCGCGTCGCCGTCGACGCCACGGGGCGAAACTTGTTTGCCGCGTTTGACGATGCCGTTGTCGTGGGCCGCGACTTTTTGGGAATGCCAGCCTTCGCACCCGTGGGAGGCCTATTCCGGTATCGCCTCTTGGATCCAAGCAACCCCAAGATGGAAGATGAAAACACTGACCCGGGAAGTAGCCGCCGTGGTTTGAGGATTGCGCCGGATAACAGCCAGATTGTCAATGTCGCGGCGGAAGGGTGGGGAAAACTCCATGGCTGGAGCTGCGAAGATTTCAGCGAATTGCCGATTGTCTATGACTTAGGCGTGGAAGACAGCGAGGCGAATGACCTCGCATTTCATCCGCTGTTGCCGCTTGCCGCGGCGTTCGGCCAAGGGGGCGTTCGCTTGTTTGATCGTCGCACCGGCGCTCCAAGATCGGACAACGTTGCCTTCGACCAGGAGACGCTTGTGCGTGCTGACCGGAAACAACTGTGGTTCTCGCCTGATGGTCGCAACCTGGTGGTGCTCTTGACGGTCAATGCGATTCCGTATCTTTATCCTTTAGAATTGCCGTTGTCCGAGGCCGAGCGAAACCAACTCGAGGAGGCGCGAAAAAACTCGGCTCCGGCTCCCGCGAAGGAAGCAGCACCCGCGGCTAAAGCGCCGTTGGCCTCCCTCGACGCCCTGCGTGGCGGAGCAGGCGTCGCCATGAGCGCTGCACAAATTAACCAACGGTTTTCCGATGCGGTCGTCGTCATTCAAAGCGGCGACGGTTCTGGCACCGGATTTGTCGTGGGCAGCGACGGTTGGATCATCACTTGCGCGCATTGTTTGTTCGCCGGGCGCCCCGTCACTGTGGCGTATCGGACGTCGACCGATGCCGGAACGACCGAGCATTTGGCCCAAGCGAAGGTGATTCGAAGCGACGACGAACGCGACCTTGCCTTGCTCAAGATCGATCCCGAACGACGAATGCGGTCGGTTCGACTGGCAAGCGCCTCGTCTTCGAGCGGCGAAGGCGTCACGGTGATTGGCAACCCCGGGCTGGGTAAAGCCGTGCTCAACCACACGGTTACTCAGGGAGTGATCAGCGATCCACGGCGGCAATTCGAGGGCGCCGAGTTCTTGCAGTTTACCGCTGCGATTAATGCGGGCTCAAGCGGCGGTCCCGTCTTCAACGACCGAGCCTTGGTGGTCGGCATGGTTGTCGCGAAGGCGCATCTGGAAGGGACAGGGTTCGCGATTCCGACGAGCGACATCATGGCCTTTCTTGCTAAGTCGGCGTCGCTCGATGGCGAAGACTGGCGCCTGAGGCGAACTTGGACCGATGCCACAAGACAATACAACATCGACGCCCTTTTCGTCGATGTCAGAAACGGTCACGCGCGGCTGCAAAAGATCGACAGCAAAGATATCATCACGGTGCCTCTGGAGAGGCTTTCGCCCGGAGACCAGGGGCTGCTCAACGGCCTCTCGGGCGCAGCTGATGAAAAATAGCGATTCCACAGGATCAAGGCATCCCTCGGGGCCGCGGTTTCCAGCCTTCGAAATCGACGCTCCCATGGCTTGCCGGCTTCAACGCGTTAAGCCGCAAGCGGCCCCATCTGCCGAGACGAGCACGACTACGCCTCGTGGTAGGCTCTCTCGAGCTCAGCCACGTCGAGCTTCACCATCGTCATCATGGCGTCCATCACCGCCTTCACCTTCCTGGGATCCCGATCACGGATCAACTCGGTGAATCGTCTCGGGACAATTTGCCAGGAGAGACCGAAGGGGTCTTTGATCCAACCGCATGCCGTGGGCGTCGCTCCTGCCTTCACGAGCTTGTCCCAGTATTCGTCCACTTCATCCTGATCCGCACAGTCCACGTAGAGCGAGACTCCCTCAGAAAAGCTGAAGTACGGACCTCCGTTGTAGCCCAGGAAGAGTTGACCGCCAACGACGAACTCGGCGGAGCTGATGGGACCGTCCTGGCCCGAGCGGGCGACGTTGCGTACTTCGGAGTTCGGAAACGTCGCGGTGTAGAACTCGATCGCCGCTTCGAGCTGGTCGTTGAACATGAGGAAAGGCGTCACTTTGTTCAAGGGAGTGTCTCCTGGGTGAGGGCGATGCTCTTCTCCGCCGAACGCCGAAATTAACCCGCACAGCGCGAGTTGTGGTTACCAGACCGGCCCAGCGCGATGCGCCGTGTCGGGTTGAACGCCGGGATACTCATCATGGCCTCCTTGGCGAGGAGGGTCCGATGAATGCGCCTTTGTCGTCGAACAGAGCCTCATGACGAACGAGTGAGACAAAGAATTGCGAAAAGTTATCTGCGACGAATAACGTGTCACCAGACTCTGCATCCAAGTAAACAACCGTTGGGTTTGATTTTGCGGTACGGTAATCAAATGCCGTCCATGTGTGGCCATCACCGTCCAGCAAAACGAAACCTTTGGGAAGGCGCCACTCTTCGGTCATGTACGGCGTTTCCAATACACTAATATGAGTGCGCCCAATGCCATTGATATCTGCGATGCAAATGTAACCATGGTCAACAAAGCCTCGAAGATGCGACGGAATGTGCTGGTGCGGCAACCTGAAATAGTTGCCGACGACTAAACCGCCGTTCTTTTGCCTGAGAGCAGCAATGTAGTCCGCGGGGAGACTGACTCCAAGAATGGTTTCTGCCTCGACAACCATCTCATCGGTCAGTGGACCATTCGGGGACGGTTCGGCGAGATCCCACATGATTCCTGATGCCTAACAACCAAGTCAGGTAGGGTGGGCTTCGCCCACCAAAACTCAGTCCCAACCCTGCCGCAGGGCCAAATCTCAGGCGAGGCAGTGGTGGGCACAGCCCACCCTACTAGACTAACCGGCACGGCGCGACACAACATTGACCGAGCCGAACCCGCGCGATGCGCCGTATCGGGTTGAATGCCGGGTTCGGCCGGCCCATTGTTACTGCTTATTACGCGCCATGAGGAATGGGAGCGCGAATAACACGGCGATTGCGAGCTGACCGAATAGGTACACCCATTCGACCTCCCAACGTATGCCGTCCAAATAATACTCCGGATTGGACCCAAGACGCAAAGTACCCGATGAATCTGGAACTTCGGTTGTACCCCAACGCTCGACCCAAGCATACGTGGGAATGTAGCCGAACGAAGCGCGGTCGTAGGAGTTCATCAACGATTCTGGGATCGAGGTATTTGTTTCTGGCTCGACCCATAGGCCCGTGCGACGCATTGGCGGAAATGCAAGCATCGCCGCTATCGCGATGAAAAGTACCACAGAAGCAACAACTCGCACTCTGCCCGCATTGCGCGATCGCTCCAACCGAAACCCTAGGACCAGCCAAACGAAGGTCCAAATCAGGACAACAATTCCCAGGAGCAGCATCCCGAAAGCGAACACGAGGCCAGAACCGGTGTCTGCCACCATTGCGATCACAGTCAATAACCAAACTTCCGCCTAACGTTCCCGCTAACCTGCACGGCGCGAATCCAGTTTACCACAACAAATCGCCGCGATGCGCCGTGTCAGGTTGATCGGTTCGTTTGGCGTTATGATGCGGCAAACGAAACAATAAAGAGCCAGAAAAAAGCGAGGCCGACCCCCGCACTGAACCCTATCGCTGCGGCGAGCGAAAGGTGGCCAGTGCCTGGTGCAAACCCTGACTCGCGGTGTTTTAGCCAACTCTTATGCCGGAGCCATTGCATCCAGAGTTGCCAACCGCCAGAGCCGACCAAGAGCAACGCAGGACCAATGCCATTGAGCGTCGGCCCATTCGCTAAAAGCGCGACAACTGCGACTATCAAGCAAAGCGATGCGAGGATGAAATCTGTCGGTGTCATTGGATCGCTTCGCCTAACACCACAGCTAACCTGGACGGCCGCGCAGGAGTTGGAACAATCCGAAATCCGTCGCTCGGCCGTCTCAGGTTGAGCGACGGGTTCGGCAGATTACTCGAACGGGGCCGCGTACACCCCGAATACCCGCTGCTTATACCGCCGACCCAAATCGAGGTCCAATACGTGGAAGTCGCGAACCGATCCATCCTCATCGAGGAACAACACGGCGCCCCGCGGGTACTCGCGTTCGCCGACCAGCGCTGGAGCGGCGAGCACGGCCATACTTGGCTGTCCACATGGATAGAGCCAGACGCTGAACTCCGCTGAGCACGGGAGTCCACCGACCGACTGATCTGTGGCCAGACGCTGCGATCGCTCCAGCAGGCCACCCTCGTCGTTGAGTGTGACTCGTTCATGTGGTGGGACTACAACCCCATGGAACTCGTGCCCAGCCGAAAGCATGGCGTTCAGCAATCTGCCGTTCTCGTGCAGATATACAATGCCCATGGCGCACGCCACTTCGTCTATAACTGCTGGCCGGGAAAGCCAGGCGAGCCGAAGACGGCCACTTGGGAAATACACGACGCTACGGTCGCCGGCGCACGGCAGTCCCTGAATGTAGGCGTTACGGGCGAGGGTCGCGTCATGGACGGAGCCGTCGGGAAACAACTCGGCGTCCTCGTCCAGATATTCCAAACCACCAACCAACATGCCCACTACGCCTCCGCCGAACGAGCACGCTAAGTTGCACCGCCGCAATCGACGTTGAACAAATCTAATCCGCGACGCTCGGCGGTGTCAACTTGAGCGTGTGGTTAGCTGCCGGGCCGCCGGGCCACAGGACGCCGAGCGGCCATTCTTCAAGCTCTCGAAAGCCGCCGCCAACACCGTCAAAATCTAAGCCGTGCAAATCTTGCAAACGTGCAACAGTCAGGTAGGGTGGGCTTCGCCCACCAAAACTCAGTCCCAACCCTGCCGCAGGGCCAAATCTTAGGCGAGGTCGTGGTGGGCACAGCCCACTCTACTAGACGGTCTCGGGAAAGCGGTCAGTTCCCGTCGTCAAGGAACCACGGCCGCTCCAGAGTCTTCTCGTCGACGACGATATGCCTCATGTTCGCATAGTAATAGAACAAGTGGCGCACGCCGGCGTCGCCAAACCGTAGGTCGCCATTCTTTTCGGCCTGTTCGAATAATCGACGGCGAGCGTCAAGCGCCTCCGCTCCTGCCTGCTGAAATATAACGCGACCCCCGAACATGCGGTGCAACTCGCGTTCCGTCTTCCAGGCAACGATGAATCGTCGTGCGAACTCCTCTGGTGGTTGGGCCGTGCGCCGTTCACGCAGGGAAGCCACGGCCGTCTCGCATGTCGCCCGTTCTTCCTCCAGCTTCGCCTTGCGCTCATTCGCCAGGTCGGGCGCTGCCAGCTCCTGGTTCAGTTCCGCCAGCCGTTCTTCCCTTTGGCGCAGGTTTCGCTCGTTGCTTTTCCGAAAGTTGCTCATAAATTTTGCAATTTCGTCGCTCGTGGCTTCGAGCTTTTGTTGTTTGACGAAGCGCTCCATGACGGGGCCGCCGAACGTCGTCATGATCCGCCCCATCAACGCCCATTCTGCCGTGTCGCGCGCGTCGAACTGGACAGCCGGATCGATCGCCGCAGTGAGGCCAATCTCGGACGCAGTAACGGCCTTTCCGTACACACTGCCGACGGTCCGGCTCGGAGCATCGCTCGAAGGTTCGTCCGCTCGCAGCCGTGCTAGCGAGCTGCAAAGTGCCAGTGCCAAAAGCATCGATGCTCGTACCGCCATATCCCTGATTCCTCCGCTCAACGGTGGTCGCCGGGTAGCAGGGCGGCGTCGCCGCCGCCCCCTCAGAACGACGCTGGCGACTTTCACCGCGCGTCGCTCAGGTATTATAAACGCCCCATGAAGGTCGCGGTGCTGCACGACGCGTGCAACGACACTCCGACACTACATCCGAATCGGTCTCCATTCCCGCGTCCAGCAATCCCGCACGCGAACTCGCGTCGCAACGAACGACCAAGTTAACCCGCCAGCGGCCAAGCAATTTTGATTTCAGAAAACGCGCGATCCGCCGCTCAGGTTGAACGCCTTGTTCGCACGATTCCGCGCTAACGAGTCAGTTCAGCGATTTGGGATTTCAACTTCTCACCCCGCAGATTGCGCGCCACGATACGACCATTCGGCCCGATTACATAGACCGTTGGAAATGACTGCACTGCCCACTTCGTCGCAATTGGGCCCTTCGGCCCATCCCAGTGGACGTTCCAGGACATCTTTCCCGAATCGACCGCATCGACGGTGTCTGCCTGCATTTCGTCGGCCATGATACTGACGATCGAAATCTGGCCCTGATATTTTGCGGTCAGCTCACGCAAATCTTGATACATCGCCTCACAGGGGCCACAGCCTTTGAAGGAAAACTGGAGCACCACCACCTTGCCGCGTTGCTCGGCAAGCGACCACTCGCCGCCTGACACAAGCGAAAGTTTCAATTCCGGAGACTCCGCGCCGACGCGTAGGCGTTGCTCCTTGAACAGTAATCCCGAAGCAAGCTCGCTTAACAGGGGCATCGTCTTCGTTTTATCGGGGTCGACTTCAATGATGGAGAAGTTGTTGTCGACACCAGCAATTCCGGGCTGACGGACCGGCGAATCAGATTTGGAAAGCGAATCGAGAATTCCCAAGGCTTCCTGCCGTAGTTCAGAAATCCTCGCTTGCGAAGGCGCGGCGGCGATGGAAGCCAACAGCCATTGCTTTTCCTTCGGATACTGCAACGGAGATCCTTCGGCAATTTCGGCAAGACGCCGCTCTTGGTATTCCCTCGCATCGCGCGCATTCAACGCCCAAGTGGCCAGCATGAGCCGTGCGAACTGCCTGTTCTGATCGCTAATGTCCGTTGCGTTGATCAGAGTTCGCAGAAGCGGTTCGGAAGCAGGCTCCACATTTCCGCCATCCAGGTAGCGGATGATTTCAGGCAACACGTCCGCGTTGGCGTAATCGGGTAAGACCTTCAAGGCGTGCTGGCGGCCAACATCGCCAGGGCCGCCGTATTCGCCTCCACCTGCTCCAAGCAGCACCAGTCGCCGTGCCGCCATCAACCCTGCATGGGCGCCGTGATTATCGCGTTCAAACGTGGTGAGTCTTGCCACATACGTCGCCAAGGGGTCGTGTTCCGCGTAGTACTTTTCTCGCTCGACATCGTCCTTCAACTCGGCGGCGCCGCGGTAGTACTTGTCAAATGCCGCGGACATCTCCTCGCAGAGGTGAATGAGTTGTTCTTCGGGCTTCGATAGTTCGCGCACGCCCGAATCGACGAGTTGCGCAGAAGTTTCCGCAATCGGAAAGACAAGCATTGGCACAAGCAAAAGCCAGCGATGCATCGGCGGCTCCTAGTAGAAGTGTCAGGGTGTGAGCTAACCCGCTGCGCTAGAACGCGTTTCACGCAGGTGTGACGCCCTCAATGTGGCGCCATCGCTCCGCGAGGCCGGAAACCACTCGCGGAGCAAGTAGACCACACACGGAAGAAGTCATCACACCGCGATGAAATACGCTCTAAACCTATTCCGGCGCGAGGGGCCGTGTCAATTGAGTGCCGTTGTTCGGCTTCGCGAGGCGCGCGGTCTGTCATTCCAAGTGCTCTAGCAGCGCACGGCCCGCAGGCGTTCGCGACTTCGCATACGCAGGAGCGCCGTCGGGATAAAGGAACATCACGACGGTCGCCGATTCGAGAGGAGCGTCGGTGTAGAAGTCTCCGCAGCGGGCCGAGACAAGGCAATGCAACGCGGCACGGGCGGAACTCGGATCCAATTCAACAGGCTCCTCGCGATGATCGGCGAAAAGCAGATCATTGACGATCATGGCTCCGACGAACGATGTGAAATTCGGAAACTCGCTTTCGTCCATGCCAGCCGCAAGGGAGTAGACGGGCGGATCCTCGGCGTCGAGATCCGCCACGCGAACGCCCCATTGGGTGATTCCTTCCGTGTCCGTAAGAATCCAGACCATCCCATCCTCAGCGCACGCAGTTAGGTCGCGAGGGTGAATCCAAACACCTAACCCTCCCTGATTCCAGTTGGCCGCAAGCACATACCACTCCCGGACGGCCGTCGGTAAATGCAAAGACTTTGTGCGCAGGATGTTGTCGAGTTCCTTGGGCGCCATTCCTTGTTGTGAGTCAAATGGCCCCACCCAATTGCGAATGAAGGAAACGACACCACGCCAACGCGCGCCGTTCGCCAATTGACTCCAGGCCGAGTTCATACACGTCCAACAAGTCTGGCGCCGAACGAAAACAGCTCACCCGCGGCGGCCGCCGTCGGGCGCCGCGAATGCTTGGCCCGTCCTATCCGGTGATCGGCCGATACATGGCCTCCGGGATGGGCTTTGTGAACTCCGAGGCGCGGTCCGGCATCGTGATGTGCCCTTGAGGGTCGAACGGCACAGACGCAGTTTTGTACTCGCCCCTGGTCATCCGGTGTTCGATTCGTTCCAGCGTCGTAAAGATGTCGCGTTCCGTGGGGTCGTCCACTTCGTCGTCGGAGCCGTACTCCGAGTAAAAGTACTCCGGGTCCGAGTACCAGTACAACCGGAGCAGCGTTCCGGCATCGACGTGCGGATTCTCGATCAGCATATGAATCGGCTTCTCCCGGCCGTCCCGTGCCCAGTTTGCGGCGAAAAAGTCGAGTTCCTCCGCACTGGTGCAGGTCCGCAAGAAGTCCTCGCGCGCGCGGTGGAGTTCCTGAAGACGCCGCTTCTGTTGCTCGTCGCGCGCCAGCTTTTCGTCTCGCTCCAGGTCGCCAGAGCCCTCGCCGACGAGCCGAATAATCTCTTGCTGACGCTTCTCCGACAAGGCCATAGGAAAACCCTCCTCGTCGCTGAACGAATGAGCTGCCCCGCACGGCGCGGCGGGAACTGGACCAAACCAAGCCCGCGCGATGCGCCGTGTCAACTTGAGTGCCGTTGTGTACGCCCGGCATGGGCGTGATTTTATCGGGTGAAAGTCCTGTGTACGAGGCTAGGAACCTCAAGGAGAACAGTCAGGTAGGGTGGGCTTCGCCCACCAAAACTCAGTCCCAACCCTGCCGCAGGGCCAAGTCTTAGGCGAGGCTGCAAGCGCAAGGACTTCTCAGCCTGAAGACCCTCTGGGCGCACCTTGCTCCGCTTCGTCGAACCGCCTAGTGCGGACCCGCATGCTAGGTGGTGTGGGGGCTGGGCAGGGCAACCCGCCCGGCTACCCGATTAGGTGCCGGGTTTGTCAGATTCGATCTTGATCGGCTCTTTCGAATCGTGCAGATACGGGTGGTTGGTCGAGTAGCCGTAGATGTCGCCCCCACCGAGGACGCGCTTCTTGTCTTTTTCCTTTTCGAAGATCTCCAGCTTGGTATGCGGCAGGAACTTCTCGGCGACCTTGAATTCGTAGATCAGATTGCCGCGATCGTTCTTTGTTGGTTCAACCGATATTTCGATGATGGTCTGTTCTCCATCAGAGATCGTCAAACGAGCGATTCGATCAAGCTGAGCGTCGTTTGAAGGAGGAGTGCGAACGGCAACAAACCGCACCATGCCGTCATCGATTTTGTCGATCTTCGGTTTGACGGGATGAAATGTCCACACGGCGTAAGCCTCGGCGGTCAGAAAGAGACAGCAAACAGCCGACAGCGAACGAACTTTCCAGGTCATGACGTCCTCGGTGGTGTAAGAGCTGGGACAAACTCGGCTGCTCAGCGGTTGCAGCCATGGCACAACAATAGTGAGACTCGCCACATTCCGACTTGGTTCCCGACTTTTGCACCGCCGGGTAGCAGGGCGGCGTGGCCGTCGCCCCGCTCCCTCAGAACGACGCATGCGACTTTCACCGCACGTCGCTCAAGCATTACGAACGCCCCGTGAAGGACGCGGTGTTGCACGACGAGTGCAACCCCTCCACGATCGGATTCGATAGGGACCTTGCATCTTACAAGAAGACGCCCGAGGCCGCTGGTAGCACGTGGCTACTCATTATAAACATGCCCTCGGTTCGGGTTTGTCTCGGCTTGTCGTGGCGTAACACCTGCGGGAAGTGGGCATCCTTTCGGATCAGGGCAATGGCCCCTATCCGCACCATTACCGCACGGCCTTGGCTTTCTCCCGCATCCTTTACCTGCTGAACCGTCCTCCTTCCTTACGGTCGGAATACTCGCCGTCGCTGGCGCGAGTGACGAGGGTGCAACAGGCTTACCGCGTTCCGCGCGTTTCACCGACGGGGGTGGGACGCCTCTGTAGACCGGAGGACGCGACACGTGTGCCGGAAAGCGTTAGAGACCTTTCGGGGCTGGTCCTCGTTGCCGTTTTGGCTCTGGAGCCGATCGGCCGCTCAAGCTCCGCGCTCTTCACGATCCGTAACGTCGAGGCTTCAGTTGACTTATCCCGTCCCGTCCTTCCCGCAGCAACTCACCCCTGCGGCTGGGGCTCATCACCTGTGACCGAGAGCTTGAGACCTTCCCGTTGCCAGAAACGCCCCCTCGGTGCGGAAACCAGTGACACGACACTACGTCTGGATCAAAGCTTCCATTCCCACGTCCAGCAATCCAACAGGCGACCTCGTGTCGCAAATAACGCAAAACTAAGTTGCACGGCCCGTGACCAGCATTGACCAGACTATTCCAGCGCGGCGGGCCGTGTCAACTTGAGTGCCGTTGTTAGGCAAGCAGCTTGGCCACCAGCCACCGCGAGACCTTGGCGACGAGTGCCGGAACGAGCACCGGCGATCCGAGGAATAGTAGGGCACACCAAACCCCAAAAACGCAGTGGACGTAACACCGCCAGCCACCACCACCAGGTGGAAAAAACGAATAATGATCCGTCAGCCAACCGAAGTACAAACCCGCGCTTGTTACGAGGATGACAAACAATGGTAGCAAGAACGCCGAAATCGAATTTCGACCGATCACGATAACTACCGCCTAACAAGAATTGCCTACAAGATGCTCACAGGTCGGTACTGGCAAAACTTCTTATGCCCCTATCCGACCTGGGGGAGTCATCGTTTTTGCCTAAAACTGCCTAAAGTTTAATCTTATTGACTTGTGTGTCAATGATCGCCTTGATTGATCTTGGAGATATTACTATAATTGCCATTTGTAGCATTTGTCCTAATTGGCCAATGTTTCCGGCGAGGCGCGGATCGTTTCGCCGCGCCGGAGGAGTCGTGGTAATGACGCCGGGCGCCATCGAGCCAGGGTCGGTTCAGGAATCGCGAAAAACAACGGCGCGCCGAGGTAAGCGCTGCCAATCGACCGATTGCCGCCAGGCAGCCCACTCGGCGGCGCTTGACGACTGGCGCTGGTCGGAAAGTTGGCGAAGCGCCTCTTGGCAGCAGTCGCTGAGGTTGCCTCCGCGGGAAACGCCCGGCCAGGCGTTCGTCACGCTTCCCTGGCTGAATTCGCAATGGGCGATCAACCAGTCGAATCCCTCGGCCGCGCCAAGTTGAGCCAACCCCACGGCCGCATGAAAGCACGTACTGTCTAAATGGCGTACGGAGTGCGGAGTCGTCGCGTACGGATCGCCTGGTTCGGCCGGCGTGCGAAGCACCGCAAGGAAAAAGTCTTTGGCGGCCGGCGTTCTTGCGCGCGCCAGCGCGATGACGTAATGATCGATGCGAAAACGGTCGGCCTTGCGTCCGCGCTGCAACAACTCGGCGACGACTTCAGGCCCCAGACAGACCGTGGGAATCCAGGCGCTGATTTCGCCGGTTTCTTCTCGTCGCTGAATCGCGTCGCGGGCGGCGGCGTCGGTCGCCAGCATTTTGCCGAGCACGCGAAGGCACCCGATCTCGCTGCCGGGGTTGTCCTGTTGGAGTTCGGCCAGCACGACTTTCCAGAAGCCGGTTTCGCGCCCGCGGGCGGCCACAAGATGGGTGGCGGCCATGACCGACTCGGAGTCGATCTTGGCCTGCCGCGCCACATACTGCTCGAACAGTTGCGCGGTAACCTGGTCGACAGCCGGATTTTGCGCGGCCGCCCTTTCCAAGGCCGCGCCGGCCCAGGCCAAGAGCAGCAGAAGGGGAATTCGGCGGATCATGCGAGGTCCTCCTTGGTTAACGCTTGGCGCGAAGCGCGCTCGGGTCCGTTTCACTCAGTTATTGGGTTTCATGCCCTGCGATGGTTCCGAGGCTTCCCCACACGCCGTAGAGGGTGGGATCGCCCATCGCGAAGTTGCGAGCGTCTCGATTCTGGTCAACCACGTCAAAGGTATGCTCCTTCCCCCAGCCTGTTTGGTTGGGGCGATTGGGAACGGCTCAATTGGCGTGATGATCGCGCGGATCGTGTCACGCCAGGCAGCTACGGCGCCCGGCGGCGTTGTGACTGGCTTGGTTGGAGAACGTCAGTTTACCACTCGCAGGAGGAGTGTTCCACGAAATTTTCAGGAGGACGAGCTGGCGCCACTGCAAGAAAAACAATTGCCATGGCGGAGAGGATGGGTTGGGGTTGAACCAAGTTTTTGCATAACCGGAGTTTCCTAATTGGGGGCAAGGCGCCAGCGCGGGAAAGGCGCCGGCGGGGGAAGACAAGCGAGGTCCGACGTCGCGCGAACGCCGGATTCCATTGCGAGCGGCGGAAGAGGAACGCTGTCGAGGGACGGGATGACGTACAGTGCCGTATCGGTCGGTTCGCTCCACCACACCACAAGATCTTGGTGCTCGCTTTTATTATACTGAACAAATGTACAAACGCAACAAGATCGCGCACGTCGGAAGCGTCAGTCGTTCGTAGTTATGTAAATTGCAATACTCACTCTAGTGATCAAATTCATCGGAAATTGCTTGATATTTTACGATGTGATCGTCATTAGCGATCAACGTAAGTTTGGTTGAAAAATTTTCCCGTGCGCGCTTACTTCGTGCGCACCTGTGCAACTTTTTGGCCACACGGCGCGGCGTAGGCGCGAAAGATTGCGGGGAAAGCAGCGCCCTCGGGCCAATCACTTTGTCGATTTGTCGATGCGTCGAACGGTGTAATACGGCGGAAGGGCGTTACGGGGGGCCAGCTTGCGCCGTGGACGATGAAAACGTTGAAAGCGACGGCGGACGGCAGGCAGGCGCTGCTTGTGTTGCGGTCGCGTAAGTGAAAAACGCACACGCTATTCCGCTGTCAAACGACGCTTGATATCCAAGTATGCGGTTTGAATGAGGTTCGTCAGCGCCGTGGAATTCGCGCCGTTTTCCGACCTGATTTTCACATGGCGCATGAATTTGCCCGTGCCTTGCAACAACTGTTCCGGATCGGGAAGTTCGGCGCCGCGGAAGAAACCCACGTTGACGTGAGCGTGGAAAGCGTTGACCTACCCGAAGGCCGCATCACCGACACAGGCGGTCGGGTGGCCGTCGTGCAATAGCTCTCGAACATCATCGCCGCAGGCGCGCAGAGCGGTAAACCAGCGCTCTGCGATCGCCCCCAATTCGCCGGAGTGCGTCTGGAACCAAACCTCAATGGCAGGATCCCGCTTGACGGAACTGGGGAACCGCAGAAGTCGACTCATGGCGATTTCTTAGCGACGCGCGACCGCTGCGCTGCGATCGCAAAATTTGCTCTTTTGCACCGCGGAACGCCCCAATTCATCGGCCCGGCGCGGGATCTTTCGGGAAGAAGGTTGCGCCGGGCAGGTGAATTTTCAGGCGTTGGTTTACAACCTTCGCTCTTGCAAATGGTGTTGATCTTGTGCGAGAACGTCAAGGACCGACTCCCACTCATCGTGATCGTCCGAGCTGTCACGCGTCGGATCGACGTCGTCCGGGCTGTTGTTCGATTCAAAAACGGGAAGGTGTTGTACGGGTTCGCAATACAGCGCTGGAAACGCCGCTTGAGCAAGGCTTGGCTCTGCGACAAGTCCCGGAGCGCCATGCTGCCGTGAGTTGGCAAGACCGCCGATCACGCCGTCAACGGCGAGATTCAACCCCGGGAATGCGGCATTTGCTTCCTCGGCTTCCCCTTGGCCTTGATTTACTTGATCGCGAATGAATTGCGTGATGGGCAATAGGTCTCCCGGCGAGCAAATATTGTTTCCGTCCACATCGACGAAGGGCGGGGGCTGCCGTCCAGGCGAAGGAATGGGCAGAATGTGCGGAACGCCATATTGGCGCAACACCGAAACCACTGCCAACATATCCCGCACGTCGACCAAGCCATCGTCGTTGACATCGAGGCGGTTGCGTGGGTTTTGCCATGGGTACAAACTTTCTGGCACATCTTCCACGTGCACCGTAAGCATTTTCTCGAGGTTATTGGCGCCGTCGCTGACGACGACAAGCACGTTAAACGTGGGACGGCTTTCAAAGTCCAGAACGACTCCTTGCCGTACGTGTAAGGTGTCTCCATCAATTTGGAATCGGACGTTATCGGCGGCCAAAGCATTTAATTCAAACGTGTGGCCGCCCGCGGACGTATCCGGATCCGTAACAATCAGTTGGCCAACCGTGACCGGGCCAGCCGACGTGTTGGCGTCTTCGCGGACGGTCGAGGGCTGCAAGATCACATCGGTTGGCGCGGCGTTATCGTCCAGGATCGTCGTAGTCTGTTGCTGGACGCCGTCTTCCGTGGCGTTGGTTACCGTGGCGATTTCCACAATCACGGTTTCATTCGCTTCGTCAAGCAAGTCAGGAGTTCCCGTGACGAGCACCAAGCCTGTGATGCTGCCGGCGGGAATAACGATTTGCACCGCAGAACGCGCATAATCGTCCGGATAGGTAGCTGTGCCGCTGAACGCCAGATCGACCGTGACTGGCAGGCCGGATGCGGCTGAGAGCGTGGCGGTGAAGGTGGCGACTCCCGCCGCTTCCGGGATGTTCGCATTGTCCACAGATAAAGTGACGGTGGGCACGACGTCGTCATCGGTAATGGACGTTATCGCCTGCTGCACGCCGTCTTCCGTGCCGTTGGTCACGCCGGAGATGTCGACAATCACGGTCTCATTGCCCTCGTACAACGCATCTTGCACGGCTGTGACCGTGATCGTGCCGGTGGTGCTGCCGGCAGGAATGGTGATTTGCACGCCCGACCGCGTGTAATCACTTGTGAGCGTCGCTGTACCGCTGAAGGCCAGATCGACCGTGACCGGCAAGCCGGACACTGCTGAGAGCGTCGCGGTGAACGTCGCCACGCCTGCGGCCTCGGCAATGGTAGCGTTATCGACCGAAAGCGTGACGGTCGGCGCGGCGTCGTCATCGGTAATGGACGTTGTCGCCTGCTCGACCCCGTTTTCCGTCGCGTTCGTCACGCCGGAGATGTCCACAATGACCGTCTCCGCATTCTCGTCCAGCAAGTCCTGCACGGCCGTCACCGTGATCGTTCCAGTGGTGCTGCCGGCCGGAATGGTGATCTGGACGCCCGAGCGCGTGTAATCTTCCGTCATCGTAGCTGTGCCGCTGAAGGCCAGATCGACCGTGACTGGCAAGCCGGAGACCGCCGAGAGCGTGGCGGTGAAGGTGGCGACTCCGGCGGCCTCGGCGATAGAGCTTGGCGTCGCCGTGAGCGTGACGGTCGGCGGGTCGTCATCATCGGTAATAGACGTCGACTGCTCTTGGACCCCGTTTTCTGTCGCGTTGGTCACGCCGGAAATGTCCACAATCACCGTCTCCGCATTCTCGTCCAGCAAGTCCTGCACAGCTGTGACCGTGATCGTTCCAGTTGTGCTGCCGGCCGGAATGGTGATCTGGACGCCCGAGCGCGTATAGTCATCTGTGAGCGTAGCCGTACCGCTGAACGCCAGATCGACCGTGACGGGCAAGCCGGACACTGCTGAGAGCGTGGCGGTGAAGGTCGCCACGCCTGCGGCTTCCGCGATGTTCGCATTGTCCACGGATAAAGTAACCGTCGGCGGGTCGTCGTTGTCGGTGTTGTTGACGGAGACATTGGCCGGATTCAGCCCGTTGTAATTACTGTCGGCGCTGGTGGCTGCGTCGGTCACGATGGTGTAGGCGATATTGCCATCGTCAATGGCATCGTCGACGCCGGTAATGGTTACGGTTTGCGGAACGTTCCAGTTTGTGGACGTGAATGTCACACTCGCGGGCGAGACGGTTCCCTCGGTGGTGTCGCTGGAGGAGAGGGCAATGGTGACATCGGCGGACGGCTCGGTCGCTAAGACGAGGGTGAACTGAGCGGTCCCGCCGGCTTCGGTGGTGGTCAGGCCGCTCGTTGGATTGACGATAATCCCGGCGACATCGTTGTCGGTGACGTGGACGGCGTCGGCGTCATTCACGTACGCCGTGGCCGAAGCGGTGATAACGGCGGTTTGCGTGCCGTCAATGAGAAAATCATCGACTGCATTGATGGTGAATGTGGCCGACGTGGCCTGTCCGTCGGGTATCACCACCGACGCGACGACGGTTGCTTCGGTCGTATCATTACTTAACAAGTTGACGGTGAGGGCGCCGGCGGTGTCGGTGCGGCTAACCGTCGCGGTCACGCTTCCACCATTCTCGCTCATCGAGGCGGTGGTCTGGGAAGCCAACATCAGGTCTCGATTGACTGTGCTGTAATAGGAGATCGAGGCCAGGTCGTTCTGATCAAGCGCTAGTGACGTGTAATTGGCTTGCGGAGCTACGAATTGCGTTGACCAAGCGTTGCCGTCAAACGAGGCAAAGCGCGCGGCGCCCGATCCGATGTACGCGATTCTCGGACGGTTCAGCGAGTCGAGCGCCAGGGAGTTGTGCTCGCCGGCATTCCCCGCGTCCACCGTCGTGATGGACCAAGCGGCGCCGTTGTAAAAAGCGTATTTTAGATCGGTCCGCGAGCCGCTGGGGCCATAGTCATAGTAGCTGACGTGCGGCCGCCCCAGCGAATCGAGCGCGAGTGACGTATCACGAAAATCGGAGCCGGAATCGATCGTTTGAAACTGCCAGGCGGCGCCGTCATAGCGCGCGAGTCGGAGGGTTTGATCGGTCGAGTCGACAAAACTGATCCAGGGCTGATCGTTCGCATCGACGGCCAGCGACGTGTAATAACCGGTGGCGCCGGCGGTGTCGGGCGACTCGACGCTCCAGGCGGCTCCGATGCGACGCGCCAGGTTCAGGTCATGCGTGTTGTGATTCCACGAGCTGATGAGCGGACGGTTTTGACTGTCGACCGCCACAGCGGCGTAAAGGTAGGAATCGGAGTTCGCGGTCTCGCGGATCCAGGTCGTCCCATTGTGATGCGCGTAGAGCACATCAGTATTGGTGAAATGCTGGTAAGCAATATGAGGACGATTGAGCGAATCCAATGCGAGGCGAGCGCCTTGGCCTACGTCGCCGGTCGCTGTGTCGTGCGCGGTTTCGACGCTCCATGTGGCGCCGTCGAAACTTGCATACTTGAGGTTGCGGGACGATGCGCGATCTTCATACGCGATTCGCGGTTTGTTATCCGAGCCGATCTTGAGCGAGGACCAGGCGCCCACATCACCGACCGAATCGACCGTTTGAATCGACCAATCTTTGGCGACGGTGAGCGTGAGTTGCTCATAATCGGTAACGTCGAGCGTATCGGCGCCGGCGGTATGCCCGGGGGCCGAGGCGGTAATGGTGACCGTTTGCACGCCGTCCAACAGGGCGTCGTCGACCGCGTCGATGTTGAAAGTTGCGGACGTTTCATTCGCGGGAATTACGACGGAGAGAGGAACTGCGGCCTCGGTCGTGTCGTTGCTGAGCAGTTGCACCGTCAGCGGGCTTGATGTGGCGGCATTGCGCGTAACGGTGGCGGTTGTTGCGGCAGGACCGGCGGCTTCGGAAACCGACGCGGCCTGAATGACCAGCGTCAGTACGCCGGGCGCGTTCACGGTGGTGAAGCTCCAGGCGGTGGTGCTGGAAATTCCTGCAAAATCATTGCCAAAGGTGTCTTCAAACGCGCCGGCGTCGATCTGGACATAGTGTTCGACGCCAAAGGCCCAGTCGGTGGGGTTGATTGTAGCCACCGCGCCGGCCACGGTCACGGCGGCGTCGCCCACCGCGATCGTTTGCACCACGGAATTATCGCTCGTCTTTTTGACGACGATGTTTCCGCTGCCCTTTTGCACGTTTTCGTTAAACGTGATGACCAGATTTGCGTCGATCGCGACATCCACCGCGTTGTCTGGCGGAGACAACGTGGCGATCACCGGGGCCACGCCCACGGTGGTAAAGTTCCATGTGGTCTTCGAGCTTATTCCGGCGAAGTCATTTCCGGCCAAATCCTCCAAAGCGCCCGCCGCGATTTCGACGTAGTACCCCGTGCTCTCGCCGAGGTCGCTGATATCGACCGTCACTTCCGCTCCGGCGATGGTGACGGCGGCGTTCGTGACCGGGATGGTTTGCACAACGGTGTCCCCGATCGTGCGCTTGATAATGATGTCGCCAGCGCCCTTCTTGACGTTTTCGTTGAACGTGATGACCAGGTTCGTGGTCAGGGTCACGCCGGTCGCGTTATCTGCCGGCGACAAGTTGATGATGGTCGGGGCGGTCACGTCGGGCGGGGTGGCGAGCGCGCTCGCGTTGGGCAAAGTCCAGGCTCCGCGGCCTAAAGTTCCGGCGACGAGGACGTCGTCTTGCGCGTTGTACTCCAGATCATAGACCGCGACGTTCGGCAGGCTGAACCCGACTTCGGTCCAAGTTCCCAAGGCACTGACGAGCGACATGAAGACGCCTTGGCTCGCGCCGACGACGAGCGCCCCGATCGTTCCGCTAACGTATTCGATGCTGCGTAGTTCTCGGCCGGCCAGGGCCATCAAGTTGCCGGTGATGTCCGTCCAGGCGCCGCCCGCGTCCGTCGTGAAGAAGACATTGTTCGTATCGGCGACGAACGCCCGTTGGTAATTGTTGGGGTCCATCACGACGTCGCGGATCACGTCGGTGCTGGTGGCGCTGGGATCGACCAGGTTCAGGGGTCCGCCTGCCGTAGTGCGAATGCGAAGATCATCGCCCACGCCGACGTAGAGCGCATCGGGGTTGCCCACGGCGCCATAAGCGACGGCGTCCGAGAGGTTATCACTGCCAAGCCCGGCGCCAATGGCCGCGACGGTGTCGCCTTGATTGGTGGATTCGTAGATGTTGTCGCGCCCGACGAACACGATCCGCTGGGGGTTGACGGCGTTCAATTCCAACGGAGTTTTGAATTGCTTAACAAAGGCCGGCCCACTGGTTACGGTTAGAGCGGGAAAGGCTGTGCTGATGACGTTGTTGTTGCTGTCCACAACGCGCCGGCGAAAGGCGCCCAGGTTTTGGAAGCTCGAATAGCGGATCGAGCGGTTTTGTGAGGCGAGCGTCGTGCTGTCGACGGCCACATCGCCGCCGTCCGCAGTGGATACGCTGCGCCACGTGAAGGAGCCGGTGCTGGTTTGTTCCGTGGTGCCGGTGTCCTGGTTGCCGGTCATGACAATGTTGGAAATCGGATCGTAGGCCACATCATGCGCTTCGGTGGTCTGCAAGTTGCCGATGACCGAGAACCAGTCGCCTGCGTTACTGGTGGGATTGGTGCGGCGATAGATTCCGCCGTCGTCGACTTCGATGATGTGGCCATTGGCGTCAAACGTCATCTCGCGCGAGTCGGCGTGGGGCGAACTGCTGCTGGCAGTTCCGCCGCCGGGGGCGCCCAGCGTGTTGGAATGCGTTAAATGCACCCACTGGCTGCCCGTAGGCTGCGTGGCGTCGCCTCGGAAGAGCCGGCCGGTGTAGTCGGTCGCGCCGATCGAGTTGGGGAAACTGCCTGTGTCGCCATTGGAAGTTGGCTGACGATCTCCGCCCACGTACACGAGGTTCGGGTTGTTGGGGTCCGCCAGAATGGAGAAGTGGATCGCGCCTTGGCCGCCCGCGATCTCATCGGGCGCCGCGCCAGGACCTGGGCCTTTGACGCCGCGGGGATTCAACCCGACGTCGACGCCATTCTCGTTGGTCTTGGGCGCGTCCATTTGCGTCCACGCGCCGCCCCCGTTTCCGGAGCGGAAGAAGCCGACCGGGTTGCCGTTGTTAATGATGCCGACGTAGACGTTGTTCTGCCGTCCCACGGCGATCTCGATGTTGCTGGTATTGTTCGTGATCAGCGCGTCCATGGTCGCATTGCTGACCTTGGTCCACGTGGCGCCCAAATTGGTCGACTTGTAAACGCCGTTGACGCCTCCCACGCCATCGGCGAAGACGATGCTCGTGTAGAGCACGTTGGGATCGAGGGGATCGGTGGTCAAGTCGTACGCCACGCCCCCGGGCAAGCCGGTCGCGCTGCCATTGCCGGTAGAGATTTGCGTAAAGGACGCGCCGCCGTTGGTGCTGCGGAAGATTCCGATGTTGTTGTAGACGAAGCTATCGGCCACGTTCACCGAGACGACAATCGTATTGCCGCTGGCGGCGATGCCGGAGATATTTTTGCCGTTCAACGTTCCGCCGCCGTTGAGGAGCGTCCAGTTGGCGCCGCCATCGGTCGTGCGGTACAGTCCCACGCGAGCGCCGCCTTCCCGGGCGAAGCTGCTGTAGCGTCCCGTGCCCGCGATGAGCGTTTGGCGCGTCGCATCGCTGGGATCCATGACCAAGGCGCCGATGGAAAGCGACGGTAGTTGATCGGTCAACGGAATCCAGCTGGGACTTGCTGCGGTAGCGTTGGTGGTTTTCCACACGCCGCCGTTGGTGCTGCCGATGTACAGAATGTCGGCGTTGGTGGGATGCGCCACGACGGTGTGAATAGCGCCCACGACGGTCTTGTTGAGGATATTCTCCACCTGGCCGCCGGTCGCCGGACCCGGCCCTTGAGGAACCCAGTCTTGCAAGGCTCCCGTTGTGAAATTCCATGTGGTGGCGCCCGAGATGCCCGGCGCAGGATTGCCGGCCAGGTCTTCGAACGCGCCGGCGGGGAACTCGACGTAGTACCCCGTTTGCGACGCGAAATTCGCCGGATTGATCGTCGCGACGGCGCCCGCCACGGTTACGGCGCCGCTGGTCACGTCTATCGTTTGTACGATTGCGTTGTCGCTACTCCTCTTGATCAACACGTTGCCGCTGCCGGCTTGAACATTCTCGTTGAAGGTGATCGAGAGATTCGAGTTCAGCGGCACGTCCAGGGCGTTGTCCGGAGGCGTCAACGCGACGATCACGGGCGCGGTGAGATCCTGCTGGTTGCCAAAATTGATATTCGCGGCGACGCCGCCCGATTTCAAATCGACGGTCCACACGTAGTTGCCTGCGACGGCCGTGCTGCCGGAAACGTCGTCGCCGCCCAGCGCGCTGATCGCCGAGGGCGTAGATTGCGTTGCGCGGAACTGACCACTGCGAGAATAAACATCAAAGCTAGGCGCGTTGATCCGACCGAGATAGAGTTGACCGGCGACGACAGCAACGCCGATATACGCGCCGGCGCCAGGGCCCGTGGGATTAAACGAGTTCGTGATGGCTCCGGTCGTCGGATTAATTTCGACAATGCTGGCCCCCCCGTTAACCGTCGCCACGAGGCGATCAGGGTTCTGAATCGCCGCGAGCCCTCCCACGATATTCGCACTGATGTCGAGCGCGGCGGTAATCGTATCGGCGACGGGGTCGAAGACGAGAATGTCGTCTTGATTGTAGGCCGCAAGGTAAAGCAAACCGCCAAGCGCGGCTAAACCGTCGTAGTCGCCTGCCGGGAGCGCGGTGGAGTCCAGCACGGCGCCGGTGTCGGGATTGAGCTCCCACAGCGTGTCGGTTCCGGAACCATTGACGAAATACAGGATTTGACCGTCATAAGCCAAGGCGTCGGGGCCAGCGCTGACATTCTCGGGCGCGGGGAAGCGTCGAATCTCATCGCCCGTGTTCGGATCGAGTTCGGCAATGTGATGGGTTCCGTCCTGCGGCACGGCGAAAAGGCGTTCCGAGGCGCCCGCGCCGCCAGCGCCCAGCGCTAGAATTTCCTCACCGAGGGCCAGGACATCGACCCGCGGGAAATTTAGACCGGTGTTAATGACGTTATCGTCTTCGTCGTCGCCGTCGTTAATGGTTACGGCGGACGACTGAAGCACGGTGCGGAACTCCGCCAGCGTCAGTCGGCGTCCGAGTTCCTGCACGGCCAACTGCTGGGCCAGCGTTGCGATGCCTGCAATATGCGGCGCCGCCTGACTGGTGCCCCCGTACGCAACCACGTTGCCGTTGGCGCCGGCGCCCGCGATAAAGGCGCCTGGCGCCATAATGTCGGTCAGAGTGGAGTGGCGCTGCGAGAAGCTGGTCACGCGATCCGCGGCCGACGTGTTGTCAATGGCTCCGCTCGCCCAACCCACCTGGCCGTTGTTGGCGTCCCACACCGCACTGACCGCCAGCGAATTCGCGTCCGCCGCCGGATAACTCACGCCGGGCTGGCTGTTAAAGGGGAAGAAAGCGTTGCCGGCCGCCGAAACCACGATGACGTTCATGGCCGCCAGCGCGGCGAGTTCATCGCTAATGCCGTAAAGCTGCTGCGCCGTGGCATGGTTTTGGTTATCGCCCAGCGACATGTTAATGCTGGCGATGTTATAGGTCGCGGCGTTCGCCACAACCCACTGGAGGGCCGACTCCAGCCAACCGAAGTTTCCCGCCCCTGCGTTGCTGAACACCTTCAGAGCGATAATTCCCGCGCCGGGGGCCATGCCCGTGTTCGTCGCGTTTTGTGAAGCGACGATGCTTGCAACGTTCGATCCGTGGCCGTTCGTGTCTTGTGCGTTCGGCCCGCTGTCGCTGGAAAAATCTTGGTTGAAAACAATGCGATCGGCCACGCCATTGCTATTTGCATCCGGGCCGAAATAGGGATGGTCCAGATCAATGCCCGTATCGAGGATGACCGTCGTAAAGCCGGTTCCGTTGATGCCCGCAAAGCGCGGATCGGCGCGGAAGTCATCGATATTGATCAGCAGACCCGACTGGGCCGTTTGCAACGTGATGTCGCCGCGCTCGACGGGTTCGCCTGTCAGATAAATCGGCGTGTCGGAGGCGGTCGTCGTAATTGCGGCAAGCGCCTCGGCAACCTGGTTTTCCGCCTGGTTCGATTGGGGCGCGGCGCCGGTCGGAAAGGTTTGAATCCAAGCAGGTTTGTCAACCTCCACCACGGTGTAATCGCCGGGCGCCAGATCGGCAAAGGTGTAATAACCGTCGGCGTTCGTGGTCGTCTTGGGTTCGCCGGTGTTCCATTCGCCGTTGCCGTTCGTATCGAGGAAAATCTCCCAGTTCGGCAGACCAGGCTCGTTGCCATCGCGCGCGCCGTCGCCGTCGAGATCATTCCACTTCATCCCGCGGATTTCTCCCGTCGCCTGTTCACCGGAGGACGAGTGGTTGCCGAAGTTGAAGCCTGTGAGCACTTGTCCCACTTCGACGGTCACGGCGTAATAGTCGGCGGAATCTCCGCCGAGAGCGCTCAAGCTTCCAGCGCCTCCTACCGGGAAATTCCCCAGTACGGCGCCTGTCGTGGGATTCAAACGGTACGCGGTAGGGGAAGGGGAATACGCGGCCGCAATTAATTCGCCTCCGTAATACGCCAGGCCTCCCTGAAGCGCGCCCACGCCCGGACTGAGCGTATTCACGACGGCGCCGGTCGTGGGGTTGATTGCAAAAATCTGCCCTGCCGCATTGCTGTCGAACAGCAGCCCCAGGTCGCTAGCGCCTGTCAGTCCGCCGATCAAGTCGGCAGCAACGGAAAGGGTGGTTAGGACCGTGTCGGTCTGAGGATCGAAGACTAGTATCTGATCATCCAGATGTTGCTCGACGTAGACCAAACCGTTCAGATAGCCAAGCCCGGCGATCTCATTCGTTGGAGGCAACACGTCCGAATCGAGTACGGCGCCCGTACGCAGATCCAGTTCATACAACGTATGGGCGCCAGAGCCGGCGCCATCGATATAGAACAAACTACTGGGGCCCGTCGCCAACCCCTGGGGACCAATGGTTACGGTCGCCGCAGGCGCGGCGAAGCTGTTGAGCACCGCGCCGGCGCCATCGAGTTCGTAGATCGTAGGCGGAGCGCCGGAGGAGCCGCGCACGGCGAACAATCCTTCCCGGGGGCTCGTCTGAGTCCAGCCAACTTGTTGTTCTTCCCGAATCTTGTACGAGCCGGGGTCGACCGTAAGCGTGTAGGCGCCATTGGCGTCGGTCGTCGCGTAGGGTTCGCCCACGTCTCGATTGCCGTCGTTGTCCAAATCGGCGTAGATGATCCAATTGGGCAGTCCCGGTTCGCCAGCGTCCTTGACGCCATCGGCGTCGAGATCGCTCCACTTCACGCCCTGAATAGCGCCGGTACTATTGGAGGTTGCCGCGCGAATCGCGAGCGCTCCCAATCCCAGGTAGGAACCGCCGATGTCGTCCACGACGATCGTGATCTGACCATTCGAGTCGGCGACGACTTCTTTGGCGAACTCGCCCAGATTGCGGCTACTGTCGCCTAATTCGTCGTTCACGAACAACGAATTGCCGTTGTAGTTTTGATTAAAGGCGACCGGCGCGCCGGCGCCCGTGATGGTGACGCTTTGCTGGTTGTCGACGGTGTCCAATCCGAACACAAATACTTCATAGGTTTGGCCAGGCGTCAGGTCGCTCCACACGGCCGTAATGCTGCTGGCGCCAACGTCCCAGATATTTCCTTCCAGATTGCTGAGCGACTGGGTATGGATCGGAACTTGCGCCGCGGGAATGGTGGCCGTGTCGGCTGACAGGGTGTTGTCGGCGGCGGTGATGGTCAAGTCGATGGCCGTCGCCGCTCCGGTTTCATCGGGTAAGTTGTTCAGAATTGCAGGCGTGGCGCCGCCGCTGTAAAGGCTCCAGTTCGTGGGGGTGGCGCTTCCGCTGAAGCCGAAATCGACTCCGACAAGATCGCCCACGCCACCGCCGCCGCCCGTTCCCGTGCCCGACCACGACAGACCGTACGACTCACTGTTGGCGTCGCTGGCCAGGTCCCAATGTTCGCCCGCCCACACCGTGCGAATCAGGTAGTGACCGGTGGTGGGCACATTGAAACTCAAGTGCTCGACATTGTTGTAAAGACTCTTGGATTCTGCGATCAACGTCGTTGGCGCGCCAGCGCTGGTGGCCTGCCAGATTTGAAGATTGAGGTCGTCGAAACTCACTTCCGCTGTGGTGTTCGCGGCAAGATTGATGCTCCGATCGACATACCACGTGAGGGTGGCGGTGAAGCTGGTTCCGCCCTCCAGCGGCTCATTGATGAAATAATCGTTCGTGGCGCCTTGGGCGACTTGTCCGAAGTCCCAACCGTGCGGGGCGACGGCGCCGCCCGTGAGGCCCGCCACGTCGGTTGTGGCGGCGAAGAGTTGGTCGTAGGCGCGGTCGAGGTTCATTCGCCCGGCGCCGGTAGCGTAGTCGAGCGACTGGGTCGTGGTCAGCACGCCTGCAACGTCCGTTTGCGCATTGCTCCAACCGGGGATCTTGTCGGCGGAGTTCTGAAGTAGGGCTTTAATGACGCGCCCATCCAGCGCCTTCGTGGAGCCGCCGAACTCGGTGCGTGCCGCGCCTGCCAACAGCGTGGCGCCGCCCGCAACGGTCGGCGCTGCGAAGCTCGTGCCCCCGACGTTGAAGAAATACCAGTTTGTATCGTCTTCATGTACACCATTGATGTTTCCGCCGGTCGCGCCACGGTAACCCGCCAGGGTCAAGTTTTGCCCCGGCGCGGCAAGGTCAATAACCGCCCGCGCTCCCGTAATCGTCTGTCCTGTGCCAGGATTGAAAAAGTCGTTCGGTCCCCGACTGCTAAAACTCGAAACCGAGTCGTAGGGCGGCGTCGTCATGTCGGAGCCCAGCGCCGCGACGCTAATCACGTTGTACCCCGAGGCCGGCGCGCCCACCGTGTTGGTTCCGGGGCCGCTATTCCCGGCCGACGCCACAAACGTCTTGCCCGCAAGGTTCACCAGCGCATCGATTCCGCGTGAGAACGTGCCTTGGGCCGATGCGGTGGGATCGGTGAACCCCCAACTGCTGTTCACCACGTCGGCCGTTTGGCCGCCGACGCCGTTGACAAGGATGTTTTCATACGGCGTGAGAAAGGTGCTGGTGTTGAAATTGAAGTTCAACGAGTACGGAGATCCATTCCAGTTTGTGGCGATGGCGCCGGACCACAGATCAGCGCCGTAAGCGATTCCGCGCTGGTACTCCAAACCGGCGCCGGTCACACGGCCGCCCAACACGGCGCCGGCCCACGTGGCGTGCCGGTCGAACTCTCCGGTTTGAGGGCCAGGATTGGCCGTGTCGTGGACGAGGGTGGTTACGTGTTGGAGCGACTCGTGACCATTCCAGATATGACCCGCTTCGATATTCGCCACAATCGCGTTGGCGCCGGTGTAACCGTTGGAGTAGAAACGGTCGGCGCCGACGAAGTCGTTAATATTGAGACCGCTAAAGGCGTTGGGCCCTGAGTTCGATGAGACAAACCAGTTGACGCCCCACCCGGTGTCATCGGTAAAAACTTGTTCCGCTTCCTGCTGGGGTGAGAGCGTGCTCAGGGTAAAGTCGCGAGCGAGTTGCGGTCCAACCGCCAACAGGCAGCGGTCCTCAAGTGCTTCCCAACCAAGCCGTCGACGCCGGGTACTGGTCCGACGGACAGCGTTCAAAAATCCACGGACGCGAGACGACTGCGAATGTTTTTTCACAGGTGCAAATCCTCAAGGCCATACAGCAATGTTCGACTTACCACGCGAACCGGCGCATTTCGACAACCACCGCCGTAGTACTTCTTGCGCTGGTAGCGCATCGGTTAACCACCGGGGAGGAAAAGAGGCAGGCAAGTGTGGACCGATATGACTCGAAATCGAGAAAGGAGAAAATCCAAGCGATGCGCGTAACGAATTGTGAGCAGTATTCTAGTAAGCGACTTAAGCTAGCACAATCGTTTTTGCACTCAAATCGGAATCCGGGCGGGGGGGTGTCCCAACGATAAACGAGGAGTGCGGTTAGTGGTTGTCTGCGTTGGTTTGCATGGGAGATACGCTGCGACGGCCCGCGGTGAAGCGGCCCTCTTTCAAGTCGAGTTGATGTGGACGCGACACCCTGGGCAGGAAGTTGCGGCGCGCCGCGCATTCGACGGCCGTTTGCCCGAGTTAACTAAGAATCACGATCAACGGCCGCGTTCGCGGTTTCGCTTCCCGCGCGGCGCCGCCCGGGTTCGAATCGTGAGGGCCCGGCGATTCGCCTTCTTTGCCGGATGCCGCACGGCGTGTCGGATCATCCATCGTCGATTGTCGGCCGCGGCGTCGTCCGCTCCGTCGAGTTCATCAAGCCATGCCTCGCATACGTCCAGGACCACTTCTAGATGATCCTTGGCGATGTCGCCCAGATGATTTGCGACCGACCGCCGCACATAAAGTTCTGAATCATTCTTGAGCAATTCAAGAAGCGGCAACGAAAGATTGGGGTCGGCCTGAAACTCCGGTAGGCGCATCGCCCAGGGTAGCCGTGGTCGGGTTCCCTCGCTTACCAGACGGCGTACGTGGGGATTTGCATCGCTTGCCCAACGCTTCAGAACCGCGAGACACGGAGAACGCCACCGCATGAGGAACGGCCGGATGCTGAATTCCGCGGTGAACCGCTTGGTAATCTCGTAGTTGGCCGCCATACCGCTTTCGAAACAGGGTTCCCCATAGACGGCGATTAGGTGTACATGCGGGAAATAGAAGAACGGCGCCAGTCCATTACCTTCCGTTTGTTCAAGCTCCGGGCCGAATGATTGGAGAAGCAACGGCGCCAGTTCATCGAAGTTCGCGGGCATTTGCTCGGCCATCGCATGGGCGATGCTCAACGCTCGCTCCTTGAGTTCGAGCTTGTCCAGGTTCCGTACTGCGCGGGCACGAAAACGCCGCACATCGAAATCGGGCATCGCCTGAGCCAGCGACTGACCGATCAGCATCACGAGTTCGCGACCCATCAGTTCCTTGAGCGGCGCTCCGCGTTGGATCGTCGATGGCGCGCTAAATCGCTGGGCGGGATGCAACCTTACGTTCATGCTTTTCGCGAATTCATGGCTGTGGACAACCTTTCCCGCGGCAACGACATGCGGAAGGCGTGGACGAAAATATCACGTGGCTTCATGCCTCCGGCGGACCAGAAGTAGGGTCATTCCTATTTCGCAGATCCTGTTGAACGTGGCCTCAACCGCGCTGTCGCACCCCGCGAGGTCCGCGTGGGTCGCCCTGCGGACTCGCCGGGGCGCACCTTGCCAGTTTCTGCGTACTTGGCCGGTGCGCGACGACATTCTATCATTCCTGCAAAACATATTGAGGATCGACTTGATCAGGAACCTGCCGGAGGAGAAGCAGAATGGCGAGTTTGTTCCAAGAGTTTCGGCTGAAGGATGTTGTGCTGCGGAACCGCATTGCCGTCTCGCCGATGTGTCAGTATTCGTCGGACAACGGGTTCCCGAACGATTGGCACTTTGTCCATCTTGGCTCCCGAGCGGTCGGCGGCGCGGGACTCGTCATCGTGGAAGCGACGGCGGTTTCGCCGGAAGGCCGGATCAGTCCCGCCGATAGCGGCATCTATCTCGATGACCACGTTGAACCCTTTGCTAAGATCGCACGCTTCTTGAAGCAGTACGGGGCCGTTCCCGGTATGCAGCTTGCCCACGCCGGCCGCAAAGCCAGCGCCAACAAACCCTGGGAGGGCGACAACCACATCGACACCGACAAGGGCGGTTGGGACACAATAGCTCCTTCCGCCGTGGCGTTTGGCGGCAATCTCCCAAAAGTTCCACGGGCTATGTCGGTCGAAGATATCGCGCGCGTTCAGAACGCGTTCGTTGCCGCGGCGCAGCGGACGTTGGCGGCCGGTTTCGAATGGTTAGAGCTACACTTCGCCCACGGCTACCTCGCTCACGAGTTCTACTCGCCGCTCGCCAACCAGCGAACCGACAACTACGGCGGCAGTTTCGAGAACCGCATTCGATTCCTGTTGGAGACGTTCGCCGCCGTCCGTGAGGTTTGGCCGCAACGGTTTCCCCTGACGGCCCGGTTGTCGGTGACGGACTGGATCGAAGGCGGCGTCACTGTCGAAGAGTCCATCGAACTGCTGAGACGGCTCAAAATCGCCGGGCTCGATCTCGTCGATATAAGCCAGGGGTTCATCACGCCGGACATTTCCCAGGTTCCGTGGGGGCCGGGCTTTATGATCCCGATTGCCGGCCGCATTCGACGTGAGGCGGACCTCCCGACCGCTGTAGGCTGGATGATTTCGGATCCCCAGCAGGCTGAGGAAGCCATTCGAGACCAGCAGGCCGATCTCGTGATGCTGGCGAGAGAGATGCTGCGTGACCCGTATTGGCCTTACCACGCCGCCCTGAAACTGGACGACGCGAAAGCCGCTTCGCTCTTGCCGGTGCAATACGCCCGTGCGGTCAAGCATCGGTAGCTTCTGGCCATCGAAGCCCCGAGTTTGGACCAGCCGCTTGACCACGGCGCATTTCCCGGCGCCGTTTCCCCCGACTGCGTCAATGCGAAAGCGGCAGCGCCGCCTCGATGGCCGACGCCAAACGCTGAGCGTGCTCACCGGTCATCATCGTGATGTGGTCGCCTGTGACCTCCGCGACCACGAGCGCGTCGCCTACAACGGCCCTCCATCCTAGATCGTCGCGCAGATCGCCATCCTGCTCGCCGCGCCGCTCGCCGGCGCGGTAGAGTCGCACGGGCAAGTCGCTGGCGGGCGGCGCGTAATCTTTGAGAATCTTGAGATTCGCGCGGGCGACTTCCACGAGCGCGCGCAGGTCGTCGGCGTCCAGACCCATCGGCGCTTGACCGACGATCTTGGCTTTCTCCAGCAGGTGCGTCAGACGGGCTTCGCGCTCAAGCGGCTCCAACTCCTCATAGGTAACATGAAATGGGAAACCGTAGAACCGTTCCAGGAAGTCGGCAAGCGTCACTAGGATCCGGCTTTCGTCGTCCGGGTCGAAATCGAGCGACGACATGACCCGCGAGTCAATCAACGCAACCGAGCCGATCTCCTCGCCAGCTTCTCGAAGTTGCAGCGCTATGGCGTAAGCGACCACGCCGCCGGACGACCAACCCACCAGGTGATAGGGGCCCGAGGGTTGAACCGAGCGGATCGCAGTTACGTACGCATCGACCATTTCGTCGAGCCTGGCGTGCGGCGGCTGCGCGCCGTCGACGCCGCGGGCCTGAATCGCGTACACCGGCCGATCGGGATCGAGGTGATGCGCCAACTCGTAATAGCTCAGCACATTACCGCCGGCGGGATGAATACAAAACAGCGGCGCCAGCGCGCCATGCGGCCGTATCGGGACGAGCGGGGACCAGGGGCGGTCGTCGTCGAGTTGCTCGATCAGCACGGCCATGCGCTCGATGGTTCCGTCGCTAAGCAAGGCCGACAGCGGCACGGATCGCTGGAAGTGCTTCCTGATGCGGCTGACCAATTGCACCGCCAACATCGAATGTCCGCCGAGGTCAAAGAAGTTATCGTGCATGCCAATCGGCGCTACACCAAGCACATCTTCCCAAAGGGTGGTTAACTCCAATTCGATCTCGTTGCGCGGCGCCAAAAAGCCGGTCTTCCGGTCCGACCGAGTGACGATCGGTTCGGGAAGCGCATTGCGGTCGACCTTGTGACTACGGTTCAGCGGCAGCGACTCTAGCGTAACGAAGGCGGCGGGGATCATGTGGTCGGGCAGCCGCTGGCCGAGGTAACGGCGCAGTTCGTCCGGCTCCGGCGCTGGGCCGTCCGGTACGAGATACGCCGCCAGGCGACTTTGACCGCTCGTGTCGAGCCACGCACGAACCACGCATTGCCGGACGCGGTCGTGGGCGCACAGCGCCGCTTCGATTTCGCCAAGCTCGACGCGGAAACCGCGGATCTTCACTTGATCATCGAGGCGACCAAGGAACTGGAGGTTTCCGTCGGGCAGGCGTCGCACCCGATCGCCCGTTTTGTAAACTCGCGCTCCTGCACGGAACGGATGAGGAATAAACTTCTCGGCAGTCAATTCAGGCCGATTCAAATAGCCGCGGGCCAGGCCCGTACCACCAATATGAAGCTCACCTGCTACGCCCGTGGGGACGAGTTGGCCGCGCCGATCGAGCACGAACGCTTCGACGTTGGCGACCGGCAGACCAATGGGAATTTCCGCGCTGGAGGGCGACCAGTCCGCGGGCGCCTCCCATGACGTTGCAACAACCGTCGTTTCTGTGGGACCATACGTGTTAAGCAACCGAATGCGGCCGCCCGTGGTCCTTTGCCACAAGGCGAGATGCTGGGGCTCCGCTCGTTCACCACCGATGACGACCAATCGGAGCGACGACGGTACAGCGAACGACCGCGACCCGATCTCCTGCACAAGATGTCGCCAGTAAGCCGTTGGCAGGTCGAGCACCGTCACGCCAAGTTGATCGCACTCGTTCAGGAAGTCCTCCGCCGCCAGGCTCATCGTGTCATCTCGGATGACGAGCGCCCCTCCGCTGGCTAGCGTGGGAAAGATCTCTTCGGCGGAGGCGTCAAAGCTGATCGAGGCGAATTGGAGCACGCGATCCGTTTTCGTGAGCTTGAACTGCTCCACGGCCGACTGCACGTAATTCACAATCGCGGCATGCTCGATTTCGACTCCCTTGGGCTGGCCGGTCGAACCGGAGGTGTAAATCACATAGGCCCGGTTCGACGGCGCGGCGCGCTGTGGTCGATTCGAACATTCGCGCGTGGCGATGACGTCGGCGTCGGCATCGAGCCGCACGAGTTGTCCGGCGAACTCGCCAAACCGGGAGGCGAGCTGTTCCTCGGTCACGACGACTTCGACGCCCGCGTCGGCGAGCATGAACAGCTTGCGGTCGACGGGAAGATCGGGGTCGATCGGTACGTACGAACCGCCCGCCTTGAGAATGCCCAACAGGGCGACAATCATCGGAGCGCCGCGGCCGATGCAAAGTCCTACGGTTGATTCGGGGCCGACGCCGCATTCGTTCAGATGATGGGCCAGTTGGTTGGCTTGCTCGTTCAGCGCGCGGTAGGACATCGTCAGCGCGGCGGGACGGATCGGTTCTGAAATCTGCCGCGATAGACCGACGTGTGCGCGGCAAATGATCGCCGGAGCCTCGGGCGTGCGCTCGACTTGCGCCTCGATCAGGTCATGCAAGCAGAGACGCCTGGGGTAATCGCGGCGCGTTTCGTTCCATGCCTTAACCTCTTGCTGCCGTTCCTTGTCCGCGAGAATGGGCAGTTCGTCAACGGGGCGATTCTCGTTCTCGACTAACGCCCTTAACAGGTTCTCGAAGTGCGTCAACATGCGTTCGACCGTCTCGCGACGGAACAAATCGGTGTTGTACTGCATGACCAGAGCGATCCCCTCGTCGTCGCCCTCCGACGCGGTCAACGATAGATCGAAGGGAGTGACTCGTTGTTCGAGTCCCGCCGGCTCAAATCGCAGTCCGAGCAACTCTAGCCCTTCGTTGCTGGCGCCGGCCAAAAACGGGGTGAGACCTTCCCGCTTGGCAAGGTGGAACTGTTGCATTGCGAACATCGTTTGAAACACCGGCGGACGGCCAGCATGCCGCGACGGAGCCAACCGTTCGACCAACAGCGGGAAAGGATAATCCTGATGCTCCAAGGCGCCGATGATGCGATCACGAATTTGCTCCAGGAATTCACCCGCAGTTGCATCCTGCGTCAGGTCGCCGCGAATGACCACCGGGTTGACGAAGTAACCCATCACGCCCTTCAATTCGGATCGCGTACGGCCCGAGGCCGGTATGCCCACCAGCACCTCGTTCTGCCCGGTGTAGCGAGACAGGAGCATTTCGTATGCTCCCAGCAGTACCATGTTGAGCGTGGCGCCGTGGCGACGTCCTACCTCTTGGATCTCTTGGGCCAGCGACTTATCGACCACACGCACCACCAGTTCGCCGTCGTAGGTCTGCACTTTGGGTCGCGGTTTGTCGGTAGGCAATTCGAGCACGGGCAATTCGCCGTCAAGTTCCTGCCGCCAGTACTGCCAGAGGCGTTCTCCCTGGGCGCCGTCGAGCATTTCACGATGACGGCGCGCGAAGTCGGCGAACTCAATTTCTGGCGCGGGAAGCGACGGCGCCTGATTCGCCAGGGCGGCCGCATACAGTTGCTTGATCTCTGCGGCGCAGGAGACCATGGACCACATGTCGGCGATGAGGTGATGCACGACAAAAACCATCACATGCTGGTTTTCGGCGAGTTTCAAGACGACCATTCGGCCGAGCGGCCCATTTACCAGATCGAACGGACATTCCGCCGCGTGACGGAGCCGTTGCTGGACTTCGTCGGGAGTCCACCCGGCGGCGTCTTCGACAACAAATGGGACGGGCGCCTCGTTGCGCACGACCTGGTAGGGCTCGCCGTCTTCTTCGTGAATCGTCGTGCGAAAGATCGAGTGACGGTTGACCAGCTGTTGCATCGCCTGGTGCATGGCGTCGATTTGCAGCGGACCGTCAATGCGCACCGCATCGGCCAGATGATACGCCGTGCTTTCCGGGGCTAGTTGCTGAATGAACCATAAGGCTTGTTGGCCGTGGGTTAATGGAACGCGATCTGCACGACTTTCGGCGGCGGGTTTCGCCTCTGCCCGTTCTTCCCGCTTCGCAGACGCAGCGCCGTCGTTGGAAGTTGGTGCAGCGCCGTCGCTGATCAATTCCGCGACAGCTTGGGCCAACGTCGTGACGCTGGGACCTTCCATGAAGCGGGCCATCGGTACGACGACCTGCAGCCGAGTTTCGATCTTGTTTTTCAACTCGATCGCCATCAGCGAGTCCAGCCCGATTGTGGTAAGGGGGGCGGCGGCGTCGATCTTATCCGCTTCAAGTCCCATGATCGTGGCCAGCTGCTCGGTGAAATAGGCGATTAGTCGAGCGATGCGCGTCGCGGGATCCGCAGCCGCCAGTTCGGCTCGTAAAGCAGAGTCCGCCGGATTCGCTTCCTCGGCCGTGTCGCCGGATGGCGCCACATCGCGCAGGAGGGGCGGAAGCGCCGTCGTCTGTTTGACCATGTCTCGCCAACGGACATTCATGACGGCCGTTTGCGTGCGCTGGGTGCGGAGTAATTGCTCCAGGATTCGCAGGCACGCGTCAGCGGGAAGCGCGTCCATGCCCCGGCTGGAAAGTTGCGTATTCCGTCCGCCTTCCGCCGCCATGCCGCCTTCGGCCCACGGTCCCCAGTTGATGCACGTGGCCGGCAGGCCGCGGCGCTTACGGTACGCCGCCAGTCCGTCGAGGAAGGCGTTGCCAGCTGCATAGTTTGCTTGCCCAGGCGAGCCTAGGATGCAAGCGACCGACGAGAACAATACGAACAAATCCAGGTCGGCGTCTTGGGTAGCAACGTGCAAGTTCCAAGCGCCTTGGACCTTGGGAGACATCGGCCGATCTAGGCGCTCCAAGTCCATGTCGAACATCACGCCGTCGTCCAGGACGCCGGCCGCGTGGAAGACACCGCGGAGCGCGAGCCCCTCGGTGCGCGAGTTGACAATTGCATTTTGGAGTGAGGGTAAGTCCGCGACATCGCCCTGGAGAGCGACGACGTCGACGCCGGATTGCTTCAGCTCGTCGAGAACAAGCTGCTCCGCCGAACCGGGAGCGCGGCGCGCGAGAAGGACGATCCGACCCGCGCCCTGCTCCGCGAGCCATCGGGCGAGCTTGAGTCCCAGGGCGCCTAAGCCGCCGGTGATCAAGTACGCGCCGTCGGAACGGATCAGTTCGTGGTGCGGCTTGTCGACCGAAGCCCGGCGGCGACTCTCCAACGAGACGACCACCTTGCCAATGTTCTTTCGCTGCGCCATGTAGCGAAACGCCGCGACCGTCTCTTCCAAAGGAAATTCGGTATGAATGACCGGATGGTACGCGCCGGACTCGAAGTGTCGCATCATTTCGGCGAACAGGGAGCGCATAAAGTCCGGGCGCTGCCGTAACATGCGATCCAGATCGATGGCGAAATACGAGAGATTGTCTTGGAACGGCAAGAGGCCGATTTTGCGGTTCTGGTAAATGTCCGTCTTGCCGATTTCGCAGAACCGGCCATAAGCGGCGAGCGCGCCGATGCTGCGGTCGATCGCCTCGCCCGGAAGCGAGTTGAGCACCACATCAACGCCTTGGTTTCGCGTAAGCTGGCGAATCGCGTCGGCGAATTCGAGCGTACGAGAGTTCAACACGTGCGGCACGCCGAGGGAACGGAGGTAGTCGCGTTTTTCGTCACTCCCGGCGGTCGCGAAAATTTCGGCCCCGATATGCTGCGCGATTTGAATGGCCGCCAGGCCAACGCCGCCCGCGCCCGCGTGAATCAGCACTCGCTCGTTCGGTTGAAGCTGCGCCAGGCGGACCAAGGCGTAATAGGCGGTCAAGAAGGCGATCGGAACGGTGCAGGCCTCGCTATCGTCGAGCGACGCGGGTTTGTGAACCAAAGCGTACTCTGCGGTGCGAGCATGACTGGCGAAACTGTACGGCGCCACGCCCATTACCGCGTCGCCTACCCGAAAGCGTTCAACTCCCTCGCCCACAGCGGTTACGACGCCCGAGCATTCAATCCCCAGAGGAACGAGCTTGTCTTTGATGCCGGGATAAAGCCCCATCGCTTTAAGCACATCGCTAAAGTTAAGCCCCGCGGCGCGAACTTCGAGTTCGACCTGCCCCGGCTCGGGCGTGTGGCGGGTGAATGACTCGACCTGGAGCGAGTCCATGCTTCCCGGCTTGCCCAGGCGAATGCGGAACGCCCCTTCGCGGGGAACCGTCATGCCGGCCGACTCTCCGTCGGGGAAGGCTTCGGGCGCAGCGGCCAGTCGGGCCACAAAGCGATTCGGGCCGCGATACGCGATTTGGTCTTCATCCGGTTCAGCGGCAAGATCCGCGATGAAAAACTCAACCGAAGATTCGGCATTTGCCGCCGGATCGAGGTCGATCAGGCGCGCACGAAGTTCCGGATGCTCCAAAGCCGCCACACGGCCCATGCCCCACAAAGGAGACTGCGCGACCGTGATGTTGTCTTCTTGATTGACCGCTTGTGCGCCCTGCGTGACGAGCCATAACCGCGGCGGCCGGGCGATCTTCGACTTGGCGAGTTGTTGCACCACCCGTAATACGCCGCCACATCCCAATTTTCGAAAGTCGGCGAAGGCTCCGGCCGCATCGTCGTGGGGAAGGGGCAGATCGAGACTCCACAAATGAATCACGCCGCGACACTCGGCATTTTCACCGCCCAGCGAGGCTTCGATCAGGCGGCGGAAGTCGTCCTCGCTAAGCGGATCGACCACGAAATGGTCGCGGTGTCCGTTGCCTTCGCTGGCCGTGGCGAACGCTTCGCCGGGCCGCACGAAGATCGGACGTCCGCCGTCGTGTTGGATCCGCTTCGCAAGCGCATCAGCGATACCCTTGCGATCCGCCAATAAAATCCAGTTGCCCGCCAAGGTTGTCGATCCAGGTTGCGCTGTGACTTCCGTGGGAGCAACCGAGGTTTGCCCAACGGCGGAATCTGTCGTGGATGGCGCCGCGGTTTCCGAGCCGACGTCCGTCGTCCGCCATTGAAGTTCATAGAGCCATTCGCGCATATCGACGGGCTTCTCGCTGACGGCGCGGCCGAGACGCTGAACGCGCACGCCCTCCAATCCGACAAGCACGCGGCCTTGAGCGTCAAGCAGCAGCACGTCGGCTTCCACCGTTTCGGGACTGGGGCTGTTGTCGTCGGAAGTTCGCGCAAGGTAAACGTACATCTCGCCGCCAATGGGGCCGTAAACACGCATCCGACCAATGGCGACCGGCATGTACGCGTATGGCGACTGCGAACCATCGGCTTCGGGTGGAATGGCGCCGGCCATCGCTTGAAGGCAGCCGTCGAGCAGAGCAGGATGCACGTGATACTTCGCCGACTCCTTTACAACCTCATCGGGCATCGCCACGCGGGCGATGGCGGCTTGCGGCGAACGTTGCATCTCGGCGAGCACTTGGAACGCCGGGCCATAGACAAGCCCGCGCGACGCCATTCCGGCATAGAACGTCTCGCGATCGAGCGTCTCCGTGATCCCGGCTCGGACCGCTTCCAGGTCGATCGTTGCCGGGGGATTCTCATCGCCTTCAACACCGTGCACCAGGGCGCCCGCGGCGTGCATCCGCCAATTGGTCTTCTCACCGTCGGCCGCCATGCTGTAGGTTTCAAACGTGCAACGTCCCCCCAACTCGGGAGACACGGTCACTTGCACGGTGCGCCCCGTCCGTTCGGGGAGGAACATGGCCTGTTGGATCGAGACATTGTCCACCGCGTGACGGCCGGGGCCGAACGCCAGCTCCGCCGCCGCAAGCGCTTGTTCCAGGTACGCGGCCGCTGGCGTCACGATCGAACCTTGGACCTGGTGGTCGATCAGATACTTAGGCGAACGAGGCTCCAGTGCGACTTCGTACAACGTCGACTCGAGCGCGCTGGGGACATGCCGGCCGAGCAGCGGATGCACCTTCGGTCCGGCGCCTCCGGCCGCCCGTCGGGGCGTTTGGTCCATCTCCAACCACATCCGCGTTCGCTCAAAGGGATACGTCGGCAAGGCCCACCGGCGCCGCGGCCAATCGCGATCGAAACCGAACCAGTTCACCTTCACGCCGGTGCAATACAATTCTTCGAGCGCGCCAAGCAGATTTTTCCAGTCGTCCTGCCCTGGGCGCAGCGAGGGAAGCCATTTGGCCTGCGATTGCGTCAAACAGCGGCGGGCCATGCCCAACAACACGGGCGCGGGACCGACTTCGAGCACGGCGTGGATCGGGCGGGTTTCGAGGTGGCGGACGCTTTCTTCGAAGCGGACTGTGCCGCGGATGTGGTCGCGCCAGTACCTGGCGTTGTACGTATCGTCGGCAGCAAGTTCGCCCGTGACGTTGCAAACAATCGGGGTTGTCGGTCGATGGTATTCGATTTCGGCGGCAAGTCGCTCGAACTCGTCGAGCATGGGCTCCATGAGGGGCGAGTGAAAGGCGTGTGAGACTCCCAGCATTTGCACGCGTACGCCGCGCTCCTCAAACCCACCGGCGATCTCGCGAACCACGTCGGACTTGCCCGAGAGAACGGTATTCTCAGGACCATTCGCGGCTGCTACCGCGACGTCGCGCTCGCGGCCTTGAATCGCTTGCGTGACCGCGTCGTAAGGCGCGAAGATGACGGCCATGGAGCCGTTGGCCGGTAAGGTCTGCATGAGCCGGGCGCGATGCGCGATCAAACGCGCGGCGTCTTCCAGACGCATCACGCCGGCGATCACGGCGGCGACATATTCGCCCACGCTATGGCCTAACACCAAGTCGGGCTCGACGCCCCAACTCCGCCACAACGCGGCAAGCGCATACTCGATGGCGAATAGCGCCGGTTGCGTGTAGACGGTCTGGTCGATCGGCGACTCGTCGTCGTTTCCGTAAAGAACGGAAAGCAGCGGACGTTCGAGCACGCTGTCTAGAAGCTCAGCGCATTGGTTGAGCGCGCCGCGGAAGGTAGGTTGCGTCGCATACAACATGCGGCCCATGCCCGCGTATTGCGATCCTTGCCCGGTGAAGAGAAAGGCGACCCTCGGCCGAGACGCCAAACTCACGTGGCTGATCTTCGCGCCGGTTGGCGCCCCCTCGGCAAGAGCCGTCAACTTGTCGATGAGCGTTTCGCGCTGGTCGGCCGTGATGGCCAGGCGATGGTTGAAATGCGTCCTCCCCGTGTTGGCGCTATAGCAAAAATCGGCAAGAGAAACCTGCTCATTCGTTCGCAGAAACTCCGCGTAACGACCGGCTAACGCGGGCATCGCGGTCTTAGATTTCGTCGAGATCGCGAGCATGTGGAGAGGCCGATCCGCGAGAGCGTCGTCTCCTTCGCGGCGCCGTACGGGCGTGAAGATCGCTTCCGCCGTGGGGGCCGCCTCCAGAACCACATGCGCGTTGGTGCCGCCGAAACCGAAGGAACTGACGCCCGCGATCCGCGGTCGATTCGGGCTCCATGCGACCGGTTCGGTGGGAAACACCAATCGCGTGCCATCAAGTTGGATGTGCGGATTGAGCTTTTCCAAATGAGCCTGCGGCACGATGACGCCGTGCTGCATCAAGAGCACGGTCTTGATGACGCCGGCCACGCCGGAGACCGTTTCGGTATGACCGATATTGGCCTTGACGCTAGCAACATAAACGGGCGGTTCATCGTCGCCGCGCCGCGGGAAAACTTCTCCCAACGATTGCGCCTCGATTGGATCGCCCAGCGGCGTGCCCGTGCCGTGGGCCTCGATGTACGACACATCGTCAGGCGTCAAATCGGCCTCGTCTAAGGCGGCGCGAATCGCCGCCTGCTGATAGAGGCTATTCGGCGCGGTGATGCCGGAGGTGGCGCCGTCTTGGTTAACCGCGCTGCCGCGGATCACCGCGAGCACATGGTCGCCGTCGCGGAGAGCGTCCGTAAGTCGCTTGAGCACGATCATCGCGCAGCCTTCGCCGCGGACATATCCGTTCGCCCCTGCGTCGAAGGGCCGACACTTCCCATCGGACGAGAGCATGCGAGCCTTGGAGAAGGCGATCGTCACGTCCGGGGCGAGAATCAAATTCACGCCGCCGGCCAAGGCCGCGTCGCACTCCCAGTTGCGCAGGCTTTGAACCGCCATATGAATGCCAACCAGGCCCGATGAACACGCCGTGTCGATGGCGAGACTCGGCCCGTGGAAGTCGAGCAGGTACGACACGCGGTTCGCGGAGATGCTCAGCGCGTTGCCCGTGCCGACATGGGCGTCGATGTAGTTGAGGTAGTTTTCGTGCTGGCAAGCGACTTTGGAATAGTCTGTTCCCCCAATTCCGACGAACACGCCCGTCGCGCTGCCGCGCAGGCGTTCGGGGGCGACGCCCGCGTGCTCCAGGGCTTCCCAGGAAACCTCCAGGAGAAGCCGCTGTTGCGGGTCCATCCGCTCCGCCTCGCGGGGCGCGATGCCGAAAAACTGCGGGTCAAACTGATCGACGTCATCGATGAAACCGCCCCACCGCGTGGCCATCTTGCCGACCGCGTCGTAATCTTCATCGTAATACTCGTCGGCGTTCCAACGACTGAGCGGCACCTCGGCCGTGGCGGTGCGCCCTTCGTGGATGATCCGCCAAAAGGAGTCGAGATCGCGGGCGCCGGCAAAACGGCACCCCATGCCGACAATGGCGATCGGCTCCGCCGCTTCGGGATGTTCGGCCACGCGCCGCCGCAGCAACTCGCGCCTCGCAGGATTTAAGTTCGCCACGCGTTGCGTGAGTTCAATCATTGCATCACCGAAGTCTTAAAAAGTATAGGAAGCGATCGAAGATGGAAGGGGCTGCGCGCCGTCGCGCTGGGCGATCCCGCGCCATTTCGATGCGCGTCGAGGTTTCGCCGTTATACGCGCCGCATGGGACGGAGCGCGGCTTGCTTTCTGCAAAGGTCCCACGGAGCGCGGCGTCTTACTCCGCCAGTTGCCGCCGCACGTCGTCATCGCCGAGGCTTTCGATCTCGGCGAGCAATCGCGCGAAGCCAGCGGCGTTTCGCTTTCGCAGCGCGGTTGGTCCAGCGCCGGACGTTGCGGCAGCGCCGCCAACCTTGCCGGCCAGATAGCGAGCCATCGACGCGGGCGTGGGATACTTCCAGGCAATCACCGAGGAGAGTTTCACGTCCAGCGAATGCTCTAACTCCTGGCTCAGTTCGACCGCCGCTAACGAGTCCAACCCGTACTCGGCAAACGCCCGATCACGGGCCGTATCACCAAGCGGAGTTCCTGCGCGGTTCGTGAGCCATTGCAGCAACCAGTCTTCTATCTGTTGGCCCAGGCGTTCAATTTCATCTTCCCCCAGCGGACGGTTGGTTCTCGGAAGGGGAATCGGCGTACCGTGAACCGCCCGACCGTTCGCCGCGCGAGGCGCCGCGGGCTCAGCGGCCGTCCAGTGCGAGAGCAGGTTCAACTCGCTCGCAAGATAAAGCTCGCGGCAGCGGACGCGTTGTTTCTTGCCGCTGGTCGTGCGGGGAAGACCAGCTTGACGAATGAGGGCCACTCCGGCGACCTCCAATTCGTGCTCGTCGGCCACGGCCGCCCGGATCCGTCGGATGACGTCGTCGAAATCCGTGTCCCGATGATGCCGGTCGATCTCATGCACCACGATCAGCCGCTCTTGATTATTCGACTCGATGGCGAAGGCAGCGCCCGCGCCGTAGGCCAAGGCGGGATGGGCCTTTTCGGCGGTGTGTTCGATGTCTTGGGGGTAATGGTTACGTCCGCGAATAATGATTACGTCTTTGACCCGGCCTGTAACGAAGAGTTGCCCCTCATGCATAAAGCCGAGATCGCCCGTGCGCAGATACGGGCCGTCGCCGGTATCGGCCAGGCGGGCTCGGAAGACGTGCTGCGTTTCTTCCTCGCGTCCCCAGTAGCCTTGCGCGACGCACGGGCCCTTGGTCCAAATCTCCCCGATAGCATGGCGGTTCGTGCGCAGGCGTGTGTGCGGATCGACAATCGCCAGTCGTTGATCGAGCAGTTCGCCCCCACAACCAACCATCCGCTGCACGTGCGATTCAGGATCGTCCTGGGCGTCGGCCCAGCAGTGTTCCGCGAGCGCGGCGCGGAGCACGCGCTTGACCGCCACGCCGCCGGGCCCTCGGTTGCCAGCCGCCATCAGCGTGGCTTCGGCCAGTCCATAACAGGGATAAAATGACTCCGACGAAAAACCGGCAGGCGCGAACGCCTGCGTGAAGCGCTCCAGCGTCTCCGGCCGAACCGGTTCAGCGCTGCAGAAAGCGACGCGCCAACTTTGGAGGTCCAACTGGGCTCGTTCTTCCGGTTTTGTTTTGCGAACGCACAACTCGAACGCGAAGTTCGGAGCGCCGCTGACTTCCGCCTGATATTTCGAAATGGCTTGTAGCCAGCGAATGGGCCGGTGCAGAAACGATGTCGGCGACATCAGCACACTGTGGCCGCCTTCGTACACGGCGCCTAAAATGCCGCAGATCAGCCCCATGTCGTGATAGGCGGGAAGCCAAAACACGCCGCGCCGCGCGGGGTTCTCGCCAAGCTGACGATCAACACCGTTGCCGACGAGAATCAATTCCATGTTGGCCAGCAGATTGCCGTGCGACACCATCACGCCCTTCGGCTCGCTCGTGGAGCCCGAAGTGTATTGCAGGAAGCAAAGGTCATCGCCGTTGATTGGCGGACGCTCCCAACCGTTGACCGCGTCGTCGGTTTCGTCGGTTGCGATCCAGTGGAGTTGCGCGAGCTCGGGCGAGAGCGAAAGATCAAACATCGCCAACGAGGCGGTGGTCGTCAGCGCTAACTTCGCGCCGCAATCCTTCGTGATCGAAATCAACCGAGGCATCGGTCGACGCGGTTTAGGAAAAGTGGCCGGAACGGCGAGCACCCCGGCGTAGACGCAACCGAAGAACGCGGAAATGAAGTCAAGACCGCTTGGATACACCAACAGCGCCCGATCGCCCGGTCGGGCCATGCGGGACAGTCGCGCGGCAATGCTCCGGGCGCGGCGGTCGAGTTCGGCATAGGTGATCGACGTTTCGACGTCGTCATCGCCAAGAAACGTAAACGCCCGTTGTTCGCCCGCGCGCTCGGCCTGAGACATCAGTAACTCGATTAAGTTACTAGCGTTGCCCGTCGAGGCGAACCCGGACGACGGCGGCGCGGAACTTGCGAAATCGCGCGATGCGGGGTTTTTGATCATCGGTCCGGTAATCATGCAAATTTCTCACTCCGAGGACGTTTTGTCCCCGTCCCACGTGAATCGGACCTTCAACAAGACCTTCGCGTTAAAGCGCCGATTAGAAAAAAGTGTTACATGCGTTCAACTGCAGCGAATGCTCGTTCGGAATCAAGGTCGAGTCACCGCGGCGCAATCGAACTTCATCAACCTCCAGTGCACGACCCCGGTCGCTCGTTCCACTTGATTGGCATTTCCAAAAAGTTTTTCCGGCGCCTCAGATTTGTCAGAGATCGGGTCATTGAACACCGAAGATTCGTTAATATTTGCCGTTGTTGTCGAAGGTGGTACGCCCCCACAAACATCGAGTCCTCGCGGGTTGAGAACTCACGATTTCGCCGACGAACGCCAAGAATGCGCGGTTTCGCGTTCCTGGCCGCATTCTCGTACCGATCGGAAGGGCGTCCCTTGTTTTCTTTCATAACGCTCGCCGCGAAGGACCAGAACGCTAATCCGCCCGTGTTATGAGCTAGAGCCCCCAAGTCGCGTACGGCCCGCACCCCCAGAGAACCCTTCTTGCCAGTCCTGCGCCCCCCGCGACGCTCCATCATGATCCGCACCAAGACGTGAATGGCCTGTCGTAACCGCATAGCGCGCTTCGCGTCCGCAGCCGCGAGAAACTGCTCGATGTCGGGCTGAGAATCGAGTTCTCGCACGACGCCAGTCCGGGGAGCCCAATCGTGATAGATCTCCGATTCCTCCATGCGGCGTTGTCGGTCAGCATCACCAGAAAACTCCAACACCGCGTCAATCGGTTGCCCTGGGTCGTTCGTCACATCGGCAAATGTTCGTCCCTGCCGATCTTCGATGAATGTTTGCCGCGTGATCTTCGCGGTGTCTACGTCCCCACCTCACAAATGAATTAATGCAAGACGCAAATATTACACGTGCAAATTTTGTAGCTCCATCAAGTGTAGGACAACCCCCCAAAAACACAAGCGCTTAACTTCGTACGTGCGTCTTTGGACTTCGCCGTTATGGCGCTTATTTGCTCCCGCGGTAGAGACGCATCAAACGCTATCGCGCGCCGCTCAACGCCCAATCTTTGACCCTCGCGAAGCGGTTGTCGGTCCACCCGTGATTGACTCCTTCGACTAAAAATTAGCCGCGAAACCGGCGTTGACGCCCAAATTTCTAAAGCACTTCGCATTCCCAGAGCGCTTGTGGCCGGCCGGAGTTCAATTGGCGAGTTCTTGCATCGCTGAAGGGAAACTGCCCACAATTGGTCATGCGTCCGCGGCCGTACGCTCTCGCGGAACGGAAACGCTTATCACCGGAAAGCACATTTTCTCCTTTCTTCACGTTCTGCCGGGCCGTGTAAGACTTCCGTTGTCATGGGTCCCGGCCAATTGCCGCAGTCGGAAAATGGCGCTTTCCGCCGACCGCTTTCGATCCGATTTACGGATTTACCCGTTAGCACTTGGTCATTCGTGAGGAGTCCTTCGGTCATGCACGTGCGAGGGGAAAAGCAATTGGGGCGTGCAAAGGCCCTCGGTCGTTACGCCTCGTGGTTTTTGCACACGCTGACCATCGTCAGCGTAGGTTTGGCGCTGGTGCAAATTGCGCGGCCGGCGCCGGCGGAGGGCGATGACGCGATTGTCCAGACGACCGCACGGGTGAAGGAGATTTTCCGGACCAGGTGTTTCGAGTGTCATGGCGGAGTCGAGACGAACGCGGGAGTTCATGTGCTCGATCGCGAGAGTTTGATTCAAAAAGATAAAGTCGCGCCCGGCGAACCGGATAAGTCGCTGCTCTATCAGAAAATCACCACGGATGACGACTCGATGATGCCGCCGGAAGGCGAACCGCGATTGTCAGCCGATGACATCGCGGCTGTGCGGGCATGGATCGTGGCCGGCGCTCTCGCGTTTCCCGCCGACGCCGCCGCCCCCGCCGAGGATGAGAAAGACACCGGTCTGCGCGACGTCGTGGGAGTCGATTACGTTCTGAAGCAGATTCTCGCTCACGTGCAGTCGCTGCCGGTGCGCGATCGACCGTTCGTACGCTACTTCAGCATCAACCACTTGCTAACGGGCGGCGCCACGCGCGAAGAACTCGACCTGCACCGCGACGCGTTGGCCAAGGCGGTCAACCATCTGTCGCTTCAACCGCAGATGGTTCGCCCGGAAGCCATTGATAACCCAGTGGGAACCGTGTTCGCGGTCGACCTGCGCCGCCTTGGCTGGCACGTCAAGCCGTTCCAACGAGTTGAGAATGGCCGCACCGCGGGAACGGCGAACGTGACCCTGCATGACTTGGCGCTGCTCGAATATCCCTACGCGGTCCTCTATGAAGATTCCGAAACTCTCGACCGATTGACACAGGAATACCTGGCGCCGTCGGGCATGGTGCGCCCCATTCCCTACCTCCGCGCCGACTGGTTTGTGAGCGTCGCCACGTTGCCGCCGCTTTACGAAGACTTCTTGCGACTCCCGTTTGAGTTTTCCGAGTTTGAAACGATGCTCGGCGTGGAGAGTGAGTCGAACGTGGCGAACTTCCTGGCCCGTCGGGCAGGCATGACCGTGTCGGGCGTGTCGCGGAATAACCGCGTGGTTGAGCGACATCCGCATCGGCACGGAGCGTATTGGAAGAGTTTCGACTTCGCCAGTAGCCGCGGCCGGCAAAACATGTTCCATAACCCGCTGGAGTTGAACGAGGACGGCGGCGAGTTCATTTTCAATTTGCCCAATGGCCTGCAAGGTTACTTTGTGGCCGACGCCGCCGGCCGTCGCTTGGCCGAAGCGCCGACGAGCATCGTCACCGACAAGTTCGCAGAAGATAAAACTGTCCGTAACGGTTTGTCGTGCATCCGCTGCCATGAACGCGGCGTCAAGACGTTTAGTGATAACATCCGTCCGGCCGTCGAAGCTCTGCCTGGAAGCCCCGGCTTCAAGAAACGCGACGTGCTCGCCCTCTATCCCACGCAGGAGGAAATGGACGAACTGCTCAAAGAAGACGAAACGCGGTTTCTGCGAGCGATGGAGCAGGCGCTGGGCAAGCCGCAAACGCGCGAGCCGCTCACGCCCGTGACTCAGCGGTTTCTCGACGCCCCCTTGCATCTTTCGACGGCCGCCGCCGAACTCGGTTTGCCCGACGGCGCCAATTTGGCCGCGTTAGCGCGGGCGCCGCAGTTCGTCGCCTTGGGGCTAACGCCGCTTGCGTCGGGCGGGTTGGTGCGGCGTGATATGTGGGAGGATTATTTTGACGACATCGTGCGGCAATTGGGACTTGGCGCCCCGGTGATCCCGCTCGACGCTCTAAGCATTGCCGATTATGCGCTCCAACCGGCGCCGCTAGAAATCGAGCTTTCGACGGCCAGCAAAACCAATGTCTTCGCCGCGGGCGACGAACTGGTAATCAACGTGACGAACCGCTCCAAGCACAACGTACACATCGAGCTAGTTGGCACAAGCGCCCGCGGCCGCAAAGTGATTCTCGCGCCCGCCACGACGGTAGTAAATGCCGGCGAAACCTTCCGTTTTCCACCCACCGGCGCAATCAAGATTCAGTCCACGGTCGGCAAAGAGCAAATCACGCTTTTTGCCTCGGAACAACCGTTCCCGGCGGGTCAACTGCTGCGTGGCGCCGGCGTGGCTGACCGCGTGGTCCACGACTTTTACTCTCTATCGGCGGCAAGCGGCAGTGCTGCGCCCGTGTTCGACCCCGCCCGCATCGTTAAGAAAACAATCACCATCGAAACGAAGTAGGATCGGTTCGCCGCTTGCTGAACTCGTGGCGCGTTGAACGCCGAGATACCGGGGGTGCGAATCAACCGCCGGGAGGTGCTAGCCGCTTTCAACACCGGGCCAATTGGTCCGAGGCGGCCGTTTTGTCGGCAAGCCGCGACGGCTCATGACGTTTCGCTAACCACCGCCATGAGATAACGAAGTTCGTCTTCCACATCGGCAGGATCGTCCACCGTGGCGGCCACTTCCTGACGCAGCAGTTCTCCGTAACGGCGGCGCATGCGGTGAATCGACATGGCGACCGCCGCCGAACTCAGGTTCAATTGCTGTGCAATTTCGGTCCGCGGCAGCGCGTCACCCCGGTGGGTCAAATGCGGCTCCAACAGGGCGTACAGTTCGCTCTTGCCCGCCTGATGGTAGTCGTCGGCCAAGCACGTTCGCACCCGCTGGAGAAGCGATTCGACCCAACTTCGTTCGAACAACCGGTCGGGCGATTGTTGGTCGGCCAGCTCGCGGTCGTAGCGGGCCTGAAAATCCTCGGTATTGAGTGACAACATGGCTACGGCCCCGCCGCGTCGAATCGTCTCGGCGGCCCGGCGCTGGTTGGCCATGTAATTTTTGAACGAGGCGAGCAGGAACGACCGAAACCGCCCTTTTTCGGGCGAGACGCTACTAAGCCCGTTTCCGCTCAACAGATGGGTAAAGAACCCCTGGGTCAGGTCCATCGCGTCGTGATCGTTGTGGCCCTGCCGCCGACAAAAGGCGTACAGAGGATACCAGTACGACTCGATCAACTCGCTGAGCGCGTGTTGATTCTCGGTCGAGCGTTCCGCGCCCGCGCGCAAAACCATGCTCCACCGGGTGGTGGCGAAACGACCGTTCGGCGGCTGGACCGGACTCCCCTCCCGAAAAACCATCACGATTCTTTCGACCAACCTGTTATCATGGCCCGCAAAGCGGTTTGTACCTGATAGGCATTCATCCGCCGGTGCTCGTTGCATGCGCCTGTGTGCGACAGCGGCAGTTTCATTGCGCGGTCTCGGCCATCAACGGCTGCGAAAGTTGTGGTGCGGATAAATCAACGACCCCGGAACGAACTCCAGAACGGTTTTGCTCCCAGTTCAAGCCCGGCCAGAGCCGTGGGTTCGTTATTGTGATTGAAGCACGAATTCGTCGGGAGCCGTATGCTGCGCGATTCTGAGGAATGTAATGTTTTCCCCATTAAAACACAAGCAAATTACACTCTCCCGGGGTATGCAGCCTGGCGACCTGACACGAAACCTTTGGTACGCGGCGATAAACTATAGCGCGCAACTTGGGTTGCGTCCATCGGCCGCGTCGTGAAGGGCCCGTGTTTTTCCGGATGCGGCGATCTAGATGTAACACCCTACCGTAATTAGACTTACGGCAGACCGTGCGTTTTCGCTATTGCTCATTGACACTGTGCATGAAGGCCGTTCCCTCATCCTGTCCGAATTGCGGCAAGCCAGCCTCCGCCAGCACGGATGGCGGTGACTGCGCCTATTGCCTATTGCAACTGGCTCTGGGAGCGCCGGTTTCTTTGGCGGGTTCGGCCAGCGGTCGCTTGTCGAGCGTGGGGGGCGCCAAGCCGATCGCGGCCAGTTTTGTAAGGCAAGGCGTGCTGCCGCGGTTTGGCGACTATGAGCTGGAGTCCGAAATCGCCCGCGGCGGCATGGGCGTGGTGTACCGCGCGCGGCAGCGAAGCCTGAATCGGACGGTGGCCATCAAGATGATCCTGGCCGGGCAACTGGCCACGCCGGAGTCGGTTCAGCGGTTCCGCTTGGAAGCCGAAGCCGCAGCGCGCTTGCACCATCCCGCCATCGTGCGGATCTTCGAAGTCGGCGAGTACGAGACGCAGCACTTCTTCAGCATGGAGCTGATCGAAGGCGTCAGCCTGGCCGAGTGCATCGAAGACTTCACGCTGCAAAAGCAATCGACCGCGGCCGAAAAGCGCGAACAGGAAAAGTGCATTGCGGAGTTGATGGGCGCCGTGGCGCGGGCGCTCGACTTCGCGCACCAGCGCGGCGTACTGCATCGCGACCTGAAGCCGTCGAACATTTTGATCGACGAACAAGGGCGGCCGCACCTGACCGACTTCGGCCTGGCCAAATTGACGGGGCGCGAAGCGAGTGGCCTGACGCTTTCGGCCGCAGTGCTCGGAACGCCCGGCTACCTGGCGCCGGAGCAGGCCGCCGGACGCCCCGACGAAGTCACCACGGCGGCAGATGTGTACGGCCTGGGCGCCACGCTGTACGAATTACTCACCGGCCAGCCGCCGTTCGTCGGATCGACCGCGCTCGAAACGATGTGGATGGCGATCGAACGCGCCCCCACGCCGCCGCGGCAGTTGAACCCGGCGGTGCATCGAGATTTGGAAACGATCGCGCTGCGCTGTTTGGAAAAAGAGCCGCAGCGCCGCTACGCTTCGGCAGGCGAAGTGGCCGACGAATTGGAGCGGTTTCTCCATCACAAGCCGATCCGCGCTCGCCCGGTGAGCGTGTGGGAGCACGCCTGGCGCTGGCGGCAGCGGAATCCGTGGCTGGCGGGTCTGGCCGCGGCGCTATTGGTCGCGATCTTGGCCGGCAGCGCCACGGCGCTTTGGCAATGGCAGCGCGCCGAGCAGGCGAACGTGACGCTGACCGAGAACGTGGCGCACCTGGAATGGGGCGCGATCGACACCATGCTCGAACAGGGCGAGTCGTCGCAAGCGCTCGCCCGCGTGGCAGCGCTGGTGCGGCAGGATCCGGGCGACTGGCAAGCGGCGATGTTCGCCATGTCGATTCTCGAACAGCGGCGTTTCCCCGTGCCTGCCGCTCCGCCGATCCGCCATCCCGACGGCGCCGAATTGACGGTCGCGCGCCTCAGCCCCGACGGCACGCGCATCGTCACCGCGTCATTTGACACGACCGTACGATTGTGGGACTCTGCTACTTCGCAAGAAGTCACGCCTCCGCTGAAGCACGACGGGCCGGTCACTTGGGCCGAGTTTCGCCCTGACGGAAGAATCCTCGCCACGTGCTCCGAAGACAAATCGGTCCGTTTCTGGGAAGTCGCCACCGGCAAGCCGATCGGCGAACCAACGGTCTATGAGACAGACGTCAAGCACCTACAGTTCAGCAGCGACGGACGCCGCTTGTTGGCGCGGGGCAATCGGCACATCTCAATTCTCGACGGCGACGACGGCCGGGTGCTCATCGGCCCGTTGCGCCCTGAAGGCAACATCGTGGCGGCGCGCTTTCTTGCTGGCGACGAAAAATTCTTTACGGCGCAGCAAGCGGGTGAAAACTCGCTGGTGCGCGTCTGGGACGCCGCCACCGGCGCCGAACACGCGAGCCTCAAGGCCGGTCCGCTCCGAACCGCCAACCTTAGCGACGACGGCAGTCGTGTGGTTGTGTCGAACGCCCAAAGCCGCGGCTGGATAGCCGATTTCCCTTCGGGTCGAAATCGCCAGCGGCTGACCGGACACAATGGCCTGGTCACGCACGTCGGGTTCAACGCCGCGAGTGACCTTTTCTATAGCGTCAGTCTGAATCAGTTTGCCCAAGTCTGGCGTGCCGACACGGGCCAACCCGTCACCGACGAACTGTCTCACTACTACCTCCTCAACGGCGCCGCGTTCGTCGAGGAGGGGCAGCGCCTGTTAACATGGGGCGACGACGCGCTGGCGCAGGTCTGGGACATCGCCGCCGGCCGTGCGTATTGCGAACCGATGCGTCACCCCAACCGCGTGGTTTACGCCGAGCATGGTCTGCGGGACCAGGGCGAGGTTTTTTTGACGACCCTGTCTCATCTCAAGTCGCGCTCGGCCGACACGCGCACCGGCGCCGCGCAGCTTTGGAAGGTGCTCGATCTGGCCGACTTTGCGGCCGTGGACCTCGGCTACGATCCCGCCGCGCACGATGGCGCACGATTCACACCCGACGGCCGCCTGATCGCCCTGGGGAAAACCGTTCCGCATGTCGTGATTCTCGACGCCCAAACCGGTGAGCAGGTTTGCGATCCGTTACAAATTGAGGGCGGCGCTTGGGGCGTGCTTATTTCTCCCGACGGACGCCGGCTCGTGGTCGCAACCTCCGCCGGGCAAGTTTCCCTGTGGTCGATTCCCGAAGGTCAGCCGATCGGAACCCCCGTCAAAATCGGGGCGACCATTCAACCGGCCGAAATGGCGGTGGACGGCAAGCACTTCGCCACCGGCTCCACCGACGGTTACGCCCGCTTGTGGGACACCGCCACCGGCCAAATCGTTTACGAGATGCGCCATGGCTCGGAAATCAACTCCGTAGCTTTCTCGCCGGACGGCGCGATCCTGGCCAGCGCGGGCGAAGACCGTGTGGTGCGTTTGTGGAGCACCGCCACCGGAGAATCTCTGCGAGAGCTGCGCGGACACCAGAACGAAGTGATGGTCGTGAATTTCGCTCCCGACAGCCGGCGGCTCGTCACCGCGTGTCTCGATTTTACCGGCCGCGTGTGGGACGCCCTCACGGGCGAAGAGGTTTGGGCCCTCCCTCACCAGGGCGAAGTGATTGACGCGAGCTTTAGTCCCGACGGCCACTGGATCGCCACCGCCTCGCGCGATCGCACCGCGGTGATCTGGGACGCTGCAACGGGCCGGCCGCACCAGCGGCGTTTGCTCCACGAGCAGGGCGTGCGCAACGTTCAATTCAGCCCCGATGGCGCGCAACTGCTGACGCTTGACTTCCGCGGGCTGCGGCTGTGGGACGTGGCTACCTGCCACCCGCTGACGGTCCACCTGCCGCAAATCAGTTTTGGAGGCACCGGCTTCCAGGACAGCTCGACCCGGCCGGCGTTCTCGCCGGACGGCCAATCGGCGCTGGTCGGCATGGATGGCGAGTGGGCGCGGGTTTGGCGATTCTCGATACCCCCCGCCGGCGCGCCCGAGTGGTTTCCCGAACTGCTGGAAGCGATCGCCGGGCAGCGCCTCAACGTGGCGACCGACCGCCCTGAACTGGTTCCCGCCGATCGCTTCCTCGAACTTCAGCAGCGCTTGCGCGTGTCAGCCGACACCGACGCCTATACCCGCTGGTCCCAGCGCCGCCTGTTCGGCGAAGCGAGAAACACAACGGCCGTTGAGCGTTAGTCCATGGTTCTCGCAGCGCCGGCGCCCGAAGCACAACCGCACGCTGCCGCAAGGCGGCCGGTGACGCTCTCGGAGAAAAAATTTTTGATATTGAACATTTGTTCAGTATAATATCTATATGCCGCCTTGCGTTCCCTCGTGGTTACTGCGCTCCCACTCCTCCGCGGCGTAGCCTTCTCCCTCCCTGGTAAACCCGGCTTGTGATCCCTGATTTAGCCTGTTCCTGCCGCTATTTTCCCTCCTGACCAAAAATTCACCGTTAAGTTCCGCGCGTAACCGGTTTCTCCTTCCTAGGCGGGCGTTCTTGCTCCTACCGCGTAGTCCTCCTCGGCGCAAAACGCGACCGGAAAGACTGGATCAAGCCTCCCCGGAAATGATACCGCATCGCGTCACCCCCCATCCCCGTCGCTTTCTTTCAACTTTTCTATGGCTAAAAGCAATCGCACCCCTCGCAAGCGTCGGCTGTCATCTCGTTCACGCCGCTTCGGCGCGGTAGAGCAACTTGAGGGAAGGCTCTTGTTGGATGCCAGCGGGCTCATTTACGAAGCGTCAGAAGCAACGCCGTTAACGCTGCGGCTTGAGGGGAACCAACTGCAAATCGTCGGTTCCGACACAGTTTTGGCCTCGCGCTCCCTCCTGGAAATCACCACCGGGGTGCAAATCTCCGGCAACGGTCACGATCTACAATTGACCATTGACGCCAGCGTTCCCCCAGTCGCGGGGGGTGTCTTGTTCGAAGGCGGCAGTGGAGACAACACCCTCGTCGGTCCCGCAGGAAATTCCCAGTGGCGGATTACCGGGCCGGGAGAGGGCAGCTTGGGCAATGCGGGGTTCGTGCAATTTCGCGGCGTAGAAAACCTGCAAGGCGCGGCGAACAACCAAGATACCTTCACCATTGCTCAAGGCGGCTCGATGAGTGGCCGCGTCGATGGCGGAGACGGCGGCTTTGACACGGTCGTGTTGACCGGCGCCTACCAGTCCGTCGATTACCGCGTGACGGGCGCCAGAGACGGCGTCATCCGCCTCGACGATGGCGCCGCGCAGGCCAGCACCGTCAACTTTTACGGGATGGAGCCGATCCAATTCACGGAGCCTTCCGAGACGTTCGTCTTCTCCGGGACGGGCGATCTGCCGTTTATCGACGGCGACGATGTCATCACGCTGCGCGACATTCCCAACGATGACGGCGTGATGATGGAGCTTTCGGGAACCTTCGACGGCACGCCCTTCGAAACCGTTCAGTTCGCCAACCCCACGACGGAGCTGATCATCGAAGCGCTGCGGGGCAGCGACACCATTACGATCGAATCGCTCGACCCCGATTTCGCCGCCGACCTTTACATTTACGGCAATCGCGGCGGCGCGCCGGATTTGATTGGCGATCCCGGCTACGACACGGTGACGTTCACGGGAGACGTTCGAACCAACGGCGGTTACCTGGAGGTGTTTGCCGACACCATCAACGTCGAAGCCGGCGTCACGCTTTCGGCCAAGGACCCCTCGGATCCCGACGGATCAAACTCCATCGTATTCCGCGCGCGGCGGTTGGATACCGCCGAAATCGCCAACCTGTCGCCGGTCGTGGCGGACACCAAAATCGTCGCCATCGACATCGGCGCCGGCGCCACCCTGGAGGGCGACGGCATCTACTTGATCGCGCAAGCCGAGGACCGCGATCTGGTGGAGGCGGGCGTGCCTCGGCTGGTGAACACATTTTTCATTGGCCCGCTGCAAGATTTGGTTTCGGACCTGGTCGCCTTGCCGGTGAAGGTGCTCACCAAGGAAGCCCAAGCGACGATCATCTTGCACGAAGGGGCGACCATCGACGGATCCGGAACCGTCGGCATCTACGCGACCGCCGCTTCCGACGCGTCGGGAAGCGCCTCCAGCAAGCTGTTCAGCGTGGGTTATGGCGAAGCGAAGTCCACGGCCATTGTCGATATTAAGACCGGCGTGGTGATTAACGCGGGTGACGCGGCCGTCGTGACTTCGACCGCCAACGCCACGGCCAGCATCAACACCGCAACGTCCCAGAGCCTTGGCGAGAGCGCAGGAGACAGCGGGTTTTCCGCCTCGATGGCCGTGACCAACGCCGACGTCACCTCGTTGACCACGCTCGCCGAGGGCGCTTCGATCACGGCAGGCAAGACCGCCAATGTGATGGCCACCGGCGAGGTTACTTCCGAGGCTGGCGCGGAATCGGGCACGTACTCGGACGGCGCCGCGGGCCTGGCCTTCGGCATCGAGTTTTCCAACGCCGACATTCACACGACGATCCACGGCGACATCACCGCCCTGGCGGAAGAACGCTACACGGTGAAGATCGAGATCGATCCGACCGTGACTGATCCGACCAAGCCGGGCTACGTCGATTACGCCAATAATCGAATCAATGTGGGCGGCGTGTCGCTGGTGGACGAAGACACGATCACGTACGACAACCGGCGTGGAACCAGCATCGGCGGCCTGGTCGATGACCAGTCGTACTATATTTTTGCCGTGCGCGACGACCCAAGCACGGAAGACATCGATGAATCCGAAGTCTACGCCGACTTCATTCAGCTTGCGGAGAACGCCCAGGACGCCATCGACGGCGTGGCGATCGATTTGACCGATGACGGACTGACCACGACCAACAACACCAAGGGGTTCGTTGGTTCTGACGTGGACGGCAAGGAGAACAAAATCAGGATTGCCAATCCTGCCTTCACCGGATCGGGCGTCGATTTCAGCTTGCTGGGATTGACGTTCGAGCTGGGTCAGGCCGTCGTGTACCGCGAAGGAAGCGCGCCCATCGAAGGACTGGTCGATGGCAATTCCTACTATGTGATCACCGGGATCAACGAATTCGATTTACAAGGCGACAGCCGCTTCATCAAAGAGCAAGTGATCCAGCTTGCCGAAACAGAAAACGAAGCGAGGGCCGGCGTAGCGATCAACATCGGCGACGTGCCCGACGGCGCCAGCGGCTATAGCTTTGAGGCCATGCACCTGCTCGACTCGGGGTTTGCCACGGGCATCGGCGTGATTTCCAAACTCGAGGCGCAAGATAGCGCCTCGGCGTCGGCCGGCTTGGAAAGCTCCGAGCCTGGCGACCCCATCCTCGACGCACTGGAGTTGCCCGACGTCAACATCATGGACAACATCCTGAAAAAGTTGACTGCGTCCTATGCCACGAATATCGGGCAAGACTTTTCTTTGAGCGTTTCCGGGGCGGTGGCCTTTTCGTTCGCCGACCACGATGTGACCACCACCGTCGGCGGCGACGCGCGGCTGAAGTCGAACGAAGACCTGGAGGTGGTGTCGGTCACGAATCAGGCCGTTCAAACGAGCGCCGAAAGCTCCTCGGGGACCGAAGAAGGCTCGTCGTCCACCACCAGCACCGTCAGCATTGCGGTCGGCGTCGGCGTTTACAACAATTCGACCCAGACCACCATTGAGTCGGGCGCGGAGCTGGACGCGTTGCGAGCCAATCGCGTGATCGCGCGCACCGAGTACGGCTATCTGACTTCGCCCGATGAGTTCTTCCCCTCGACGCTAAGCGAATTTGTCGATTCGATCCAAAGCGAAGGTTACGACGCGCTCAACAAATACCTCAGCGGCACGCTCGGATTGCAGTCTGGCCTGTTCAATTCCTGGGTCCGCAGCACCGCCGACGCGGAAAACGTCGGCATCGCAGGGTCGGTCAACGTGCGCGTCTACGACAACGACACGCTGGCCACCGTCGAGTCGGGCGTGCGGATCAATCAAGATGCCGATTGGCATAATAAGGCGGTCGATCCGCATCCGAACGAGGCCGCGAACCGGGACGACGGCAAAGGCGAGCAGACGGTTTCCATTGAGGCTTCGACCTACATGGAGATCATCAACATGACGGGCATTTTTGGCCTGGATTTGGATCCCCAGATCGTTGACCCCACCAGCAACAAGTTCGATCCCAAACTATCGGTCAAGCCCGCGGCCGGCGGAGGCGAGAAAGGAGGCGTGGGCGGCGCCTTCTACACTAGCATCATCGACAACACGACCCACTCAATCATTGAAGACGGCGTAGAGATTTACAGCGGCGCCGACGGCGGCTTTAATATTAAGGCCGACGAGGCGTTCTTCGATATCTCGCTCGGCCAGGCCGGCGCCAGCGGCGGCAAGTTCGCCATTGGCGGTACGGTCATGTACAACGAGCGCAACAGCGATACGCTGGCGTACCTCAGCTCGCAAGCGATCGTCACCGGACGCAGTCTCACCGTCTACGCACAAAACCTGGGGACCCAGGCGACTTGGGCCGGCGGCGTCACCAAGGGCGACTCGGTGGGCATTGGGATCGGCGCCGTAGTGAACCGCGTGAATCGAAAGACCCGCGCGGCCATTGGCGATCCCGACCTCGACCAGGGCGACGGAGTCATCGAGTCGGGCAACAACATCGATGTTACCGACGCCGTCAACGTCCGCGCCGTGGTGGGTGGGCAACTTTGGTCGTTCGCCGTCGCGGGCGTCCTCGCCAGTCAAACCCCCGATGCGCCCACCTGGCCGGAACCCGGCTCCAAGATTCCCACGTCTCCGCAGCAAGCTCCCGCCAAACCGGCAACCGGTCTGGCCGCGGCCACGTCGGTCAATCTCGTGAGCGACAACACGCAAGCTTCGATCGTCGATCCGGGCAGCATCGTCGCGGGCGAGATTTCCGTCACCGCCGAGAATCGTTTGAACCACGTGGCGGCGACCGGCGGAGCGGCTTTCGCCAAGGGCTCGGGATCGACCAGTTCCTCGTCGCTGGCTGGCGCCTTTAGCTTAAACGAACTGGACATTACCACGCGCGCTTATCTCATCGACGCGCACGTGACGGCCTCGTCGCTCAAAGTTGACTCCGTGCGCGACGGCGAATTGATTACGGTTAGCGCCGGCGCCGCGGGCGTTGCGGGAGCCGAAGGCAACACGGTCGCTGGCTCGGTGTCGGTAAATATTCTGAACAACAACACCGCTGCCTTGGTGGATGGCGTTCAGGGCGCGGTGGCCGAGGACGTCGAGATCGATGCTTCCGACGCCGCGGGCATTCTGGCGATCGGCGGCGCCGCGGCGATCGGCGGCGCGCGAGGTTTCGGCCTGGCGTTCGGCGTGAACGTCATCACCGGAGATACCATCGCCGCAATGTACGATTCAACGCTCGAAGTGGGCGGCGACCTTTCCCTTCGCTCCGCCAACAACAACACCTTGCGCGCGGTCGCGGTTTCCGCCGGCGCCAGCAAAGACGTGGGCGTCGGCGCCACTTTCGGCATGAACGTGATCGACAACGAGAACCTGGCGCTCGTGGTTGGCTCGGAAGTGACCGGCGCGAAGTCGGTGAAAGTCGCCGCCGAAGATGACTCGACGCTGCAGGCGCTGGGTGGAGCGCTGGGCGTCGGTCTGCAATCGTTCGCCTTCGGCGCTTCGTTTGGCTGGAACTCGGTTTCCGGGCAGGTTGTCGCGCAGGTCGAGGATTCCTCGTTGACCGACATTGCCGGACCGGTCGCGGTCACCGCCGTTTCCTCGGAACACGACACCGTCCTGGATGGCAAAATCCTCGCGGCCTCAATCGGCCTGGCCTTCACGGCTCAAGGCTTTGCCTCCGCGGGCGGCGCGGTTTCGTTCAACGAAATCAACAGCGACGTCGATGCCGGCATCGTTGGGTCCGACGTAGACGCCAGCGGCAAAATTTCTGTCCTCGCCAGCGACTCCTCGACGATCAAATCGCTCGCCGGCGGGGCCGCGGTCAATCTGGACGGAGGCGCCATCGGAGCGGGTGTGGCGATCAACACCATTACCGGCGGCATCCTGGCCCGCATCGACGATTCGGACATCGCCTCCTCGGGCGATTCGGTCCAAGTGTACTCCGCGGCGACGGGTTCCATCGCCACGCTCACCGTGGGCGGCGCGGGAGCGCTCGGCAATTTTGCGTTGGGCGGGGCCGTCGCTGTCAACACCATCGCGCGGCCGATCGAAGCCAGCATTGACGGCTCGACCGTCGATGCGATCGGAGGCGTCGAAGTCCAAGCCCGAGATGCTTCTTCGATCGAGGCCAATGCGGTCGGCGGCGCCTTAGCCATCGCCTCCGGCCAAAGCAACACCGCGGTGGCCATTGGCGTGTCGATCGCGTTGAATGAGATCGATAACGCTATCGCTGCGACGATCTCCAATTCGCACGTGGCCGGAACGGCGGGCGCGGTCCTGGTGCGTGCGACCGATTCCGCCGAAATCGACAGCGTCGCGGTGGCCGCCACCGTGGCGCTTGCCAGCGGCGGAACGGGGGTTTCAGTCAGCGGCGGCGGCGCGGCGGCGCAAAACGAAATTCTCACCACCACCAACGCCACGATCGTCGGCAGCCAGCTCGGCGCGAGCGGCGACACCGTCGGCAGCGTCACCGTTGAGGCGCTCAACGAAGCGTCGATTGATTCCACCGTCGTCGCGGCTTCCGTCGCCGCCGCGACCGGCAGCACCGGCGTCGGCGTCGCGATCGGCGTCGGAGTGGCTCGCAACTTCATCGGTTACGACGTGACTCCCGATGCGGCGTACGATCTTACCTCGCGCGATCGCCCGACTTCGCTCGCGAACGGAAAGCGCGTCAAGGTGACCGACGGCGCCCTCAGCGGCGATGTATATCGGTACGTCGGGCCGGCGGCTTCCAATGATGACGGCATCGACCTGAGTACGCAAAACTATGGCGATAAGACGATGTGGGAACAAGTGAACGTCACGTCGTCGGTCGGCGAAGTTCAGGCGACGATCGTCGATAGCAGCATCAATGCCGCCGACGCGCTCACAGTCGATGCGCAATCGACGGGCAATATCGACTCGGTCGTCGTGGCCGCCACGGTCGCCCTCTCCGGCGGCGGCGCGACAGGCGTGGGCGTCAGCGGCGCGGGCGTCTATACCGAGAACAAAGTCCATCGCAACGTCAAAGCCCGTATCGACGGCGACGGCGACGCGGGCATCGATGCCGGCAGCGTAGCGATCGCGGCCGACGACGCGACGAGCATCACCGCCGACGCCGGCGCCGGTGCGCTCGCGGCGGGCATTAGCAGCGTCGCAGGCGTATCGATCGCCGTCGGCCTGGCGATCGCCATCAACGAAATCTCCAATGAAGTCGAAGCCTCGATTGCGAACACGGATGCGACCCTCGACAGCGACGGCGCGATTCTGGTGACCGCCACGTCGAGTGGCGACATTGAATCGCTGGCGGTGGCGGCATCACTTTCGTTAGGCGGGGGAATCGCCGGAGTCGGCATCGCTGGCGGCGGCGCCTTCGCCAGGAATGTCAATCTGGCTTCAACCAAGGCGTTCCTTGCGAGCGGCAGCGTCTCCAGCAACGGCGACACGACCTTGACTGCGTCGAACACGTCAGACATTGACGCCACCGTGGTGGCGACGGCGGCTGGCTTGGGCGTCGGACTGGGCGGCCTCGGCGTGGCGATCGGCGCGGCGATTGCCGAGAACTTCATCGGCTACCGCAATGATGGCGAGCTGGTCGGCGCGCCGGTGCAGGCGTATACGAGCGCCGCCAGCATCAACGCCGAAGGCGCCTTGACGCTGCAAGCGGCCTCGGACGCGATGATTGATTCGACCATCGTCGCCGGTTCCGGCGCGGTGGCCGGCGGTTTGATCGGCATCGCCGCCAGCGGCGCAGGCGCGCGCACCAAGAACCTGATCGCCTTCGACGTGCTGGCCGGCATCGACGGCGGCGGCCCGATGGGCATCAACGCCGCGCAGATCACGCTCGATGCGGATGACGCTTCCCAGATCAACGCTTACACCGGCGCGCTGTCCGTCGCCGCGTCGGTCGGCATCGTCACAGGATCGCTCTCGGTCGGCGTGGCGATCGCGGACAATGAAATCGAAAACCGCGTCGAAGCCCGCATTCGCAACGCGAACGATGTAGTCACGGAAACCGGCGGCGTCTCGCTTACCGCCGACGAAACCGCCGCGGTGGACGCCTACACTTGGGCTGCCTCGGCGGCCGCGGGCGTTTCCCTCAGCGGCGCGGTCAGCGTGGGCGTCACCACGGCCAGCAACCGCTTGTCGGGCGATACGTTGGCCTCGATCGACGGCAGCGACGTCACTTCGGCCCAAAGCGTCTCGATTGCCGCGCACAACGTGGCCGACATCGACGCGGAGATTCTCAACCTGGCGCTTTCGCTAGGGTTGTTCAGCATCGCCGTGAGCGCCATGACTTCCGAAAACACGATCGACGGCGTCACCGACGCGTCGGTCGTCGGTTCGACGCTCGCCGCCGCCGATGCGATTTCGATTACGTCCAGCTCGCAACCCACGATTCGGACCGAGAACACGGTGGGGGCCGCAGCCTTCGGCCTCAGCGCCACGGGCGCGGGCGGGACGGCCACGACCACCATCGCCGACGCGACGAACGCGTCGATCGATTCGAGCGTGCTCACGGCGCCGGGCAAAGCGATTACGGTTCGCGCCGAGTCCGACACGTTCGCCGCTCCATCGATGCTCGGTTTCACCGGCGGCCTGGTAAGCGTGTTGGTGACCGACGTTGACGCGAAAATCTCTGGACAGACGCGGGCTTTCATCGACGGCGCCACGGCGGTACACGCCGACTCGGTCACCGTGTCGGCCGCGTCCGAGAACCAGGCCGACGCGCAATTGGAGAGTGTTGGCGTCGGCATCTTAATCAACGCACAAAATAGCAGTCCGAGCGCCAAGGTGGACGCCACGACTGAGGCGAAGATTCTGAACGGCCTGGCGGCCGTCCCTGGAACCAGCGGCGCGCGGAATGTGACGGTTAGCGCCGTGGCGAACAATGTGGCTACGGCCGGTTCGCGCGTGGCGGGCGGCGGCATCATTCAGGTGGATACGTCGATCGTCAAAGCCAAAGTCAAGCCGACGGTGAAGGCGCTGGTCGGCGGCGAAGTGATCGCCTCGGGCGATGTGACCGTGCAAGCCAAATCCAAGGCCGACGCCGACACCGTGGCCAACAGCGCCACCGGCGGCTTGATTGCGGTGAGCACGCTCAACGCCGCTTCGTTCAGCAATCCGACCGTCTCTGCCGATCTCGATTACAATGCGATCATCGACGCTGCCGGCGTGGTGACGGTAACGGCCGAGCACGGCGCTCCGTTCACTCCGCTTTCCGATGGAACTTTCCATGCACCGACGGCCGTCGATCCCGCCAGTGATACGATTACACTCGGCGCCAACCACGGCTTGGCGACCGGCGACACGGTCACGTACCGGGCGAACGGCAACACGCCCGTGGGCGGCCTGGCCGATGGACGAAACTACAACGTGCTGGTGACCGGCGGCCGCTCGCTGCAATTAGGCGCGGCGTTTTTCACCGGCGGCAGCTCGACCGATGTGAACGCCACGCGAGATACGATTCGCTTCGCCGGGCCGCACTATCTGGAAACCGGCGACATAGTCACGTATCGCGCCTGCGGCAGCCCACTCGGCGGTCTGGCCGACGGCCAGAGCTACCGCGTTCAGGTCGTCGACGCCACGACCATCAAGCTGATTGATCCCGCGAATGCGCCAGCGTCGGCCAAGTCGCTCAGCGGCGCCAACTTGGATGACGATTTTACGACATTCAATCTGGCAGGGCATGGATTCGCCGAAGGGCAAGCGGTGACGTACCGAGCCCCCGCGGCCACCACCTTCCGCAACGTAGATGCCGATGTGAAAGGCGAGGGCGCCACCAACCCGCGCGAGCCGGACGCTGCCAAAAACAATATCTACCTCGGCGCGGGTCACGGGCTGGCGGCGGGCGATGAAGTCGTTTATTCGCCCACGCTCGACGGCGCTCCCACCACGCGCACCCTGGGCGGACTGGCGCCCGGCGTGCGGTATTTTGTCATCTTCGATCCAGCTCGGCCGAACGAGATTCAACTGGCCGAGACGTACGATGAAGCGGTCGGCAGCGATAATGACACGCCCGACGACACAAGCGACGACACGCCGATTACGCCGATCGAACTGACGACCGCGACAAGCAACCTCGACAACCGGGTGGTTCACGAGCTGCGCCGCGTGGAGAATCTGCCGCTGGGCGACCTGGTGGACGGCGTGACGTACTATGTGGTGAACGCCACCGCCGGCGCATTCCAACTGGCGGCGAACGCCACCGGCCCGGCCCTGACGTTCTCGGCAGCCGATCAGTCGCTCACGGGCACAAGCACGCTTGGGACCGAAGGGATCGACCTGTCGGCGCCGGCAGGTGGCGGCTCGAGCGTGGTCGAACATCAACTCGTGTTCAACATGACATCAGCTTCGACGGGCGCGCATCGCTTGGACGGCGTCGGCGGAGCGCTGGGCCTGGCGGGCGCCCCGGCGGGCGACGGAGTCGTCACCTCTTCGGCCCGCGGCGCCAGCGGCGGTCTGGTGAAAGTCGGCGTGTCCGACAGCTTCGCCACGTCGAACCCCACGGTCACGGTTGGCGTAGGCGAGAACGTTCGGGTTGAAGGGCTGGATGTCGCGATGAACGCCAACTCGATCGGCAACGCCACCGGCTTGTCCACCAACAGCGGCGGCGGGTTGGTGTCGGTCGAAAAGGCCACCGCGGGCGTAAACGTAAACACCACCGGCCACGTCGTCCTGGGCAGCGGCGCGACGATCTATGCCGACCGCGACGTTACCATCGCCTCGTCGATCGGGCAAAAGGTCGATGTCCTGGCGTATACCCGCGGCGGCGGCCTGGTGGACATCGCGAACTCGGTTGCATCCGCGTCGATCGACTACGATTCGCAAGTCGTCGTCGGCAGCAACGCCGCGATCGCCGCGGGCCGCAATTTGACGGTGGAGTCGCTCACCGCGCTCGATGTGAACTCGAAGGCCGACGCGAACGCCGCCGGCCTGGGCGCCGGAGCCGGCGCCACCGCGCACGTGATCATTGGCAGTACGTCCGCCGCGACGCACACCACCATCGACGCCGGCGCTTCGCTCACGGCGGTCAACGTCGCCGCGGTGAACGCCAAGGTGACCGGACTGAAAGCCCGCGCCGACGCCACTGCCAACGCCGACGCCGCCGCGGCCTCCACCGACGCGAACGCCACGGTCCAAGTGAAGCATCGTAGCGGGCCGGAGTTCACGGAAGTCCTGGTTTCGCCCAGCGCCACGATCGTGGGCGAAACGATCGCGCTCGACGCGACGCACCACAACGTTGATGTGAGCACCCGCTCGAATGCCGATTTCGATGGCTTCGGCGGCAGCGCCAACTCGACTTCCAACACCGATTACGAAAGCGCTTCGCGCGTCACCGTCGGCGACGGCGCGCAGCTCGTGACCAGCGACTTGCGCGTCTATGCTCGGCAGAACGTCGCGCGCTACGACCGCGATGCGCGGGCCGACGTGTCGTTCATCGGCAGCGAAGACGAAACCGAGTCGGGCGACTTCAACGCCCGGCGCGCGATCCACTTCGATGGCGACATGGTGCTTTCCTCCAGCGCCAATCCTGAGCTGGTGGTCGGCCAAAACGGCACGGTCGTCACCGCTCGCGGGCTGACGGTCAACGGCGGCCAGGGCGTGGGCTACGCCGTCCCCGCGGGAACGCCAATCGCGGTCGATCCGATCAACAGCACGTTCAGCGGCGGCGTAGTGCAGTTCGTGACCGGCGCCGCGCTGCAATTCGATGACAAGCAAGCGCCGCAAAGCGAGATCACCGGCTCGTTGGGCACGGCCCGCGTGCGCGACGTGCTGAAGCGTGTGCAGATCACGAATCTGTCAAACCGTGACTTGCGGCTAGACGGCATCGCCACCGCGAATCCGAACATGGAGCCGGACGTCACGCTCGACGCGCAGAAGGTGACGCTTAACTTCACCATCGCGCACGAAGCCGGTCCGTCGTCGATTGAAGTCGAGAACCTGGACGGGTCGAACTTGATCGTGAACGGCGTCATCGAAAACGCCTTGGGCGACACGGTGCTCCACAGCACCGGCGGCATTCTGGGCACGTCCACGGGCATCGTCCGCGGCAACCGCGTGGAATTGATCGCCGATAACGGAAACATTGGCTCGCCGGAGCCTCGGCTGAACGTCGAACTGATTCGCACCGTCGATCCCATCACGCAGTCGGATCTCACGACGTCGCTCGAGGTAACGGCAACGGGGCAAGTCTGGCTCCAATTGCAAGGCCGGCTGCGCGACACCGCCGAGACAAACACGGTGTTCGACATCGATTCGATTCAAGGGACGCACGTCGATGTGCTCGTCAAGCCGAGCGTGGTCGAGAACGAACCGCAGGACGGCGGCGCGTCGGGCTTGCGAGTCGCCGCGCCGCAGGAGCCGTCGTCCAGCGTGTACTATCGCAAATACCGTCCCGACCCGGACCCGCTCGAAAAGCACCCGCTCGATTACCGTTTGTTCCCCAAGCTCAGCACGGACCCCGCGCCGGAGAGCACGTACGTCTTCCACGCCACGCAGGCGAGCGGCGTGACAGGCAACATCGTCATCAAGACCGAACTCGGCGACGCGCTCGTGCATCTCGACGCCAAGACGGACGTGCTGGCCGGCGGCTATGTCGATTCGCTCACGAACGGCGACATCGTCATTGAAGAAACCGCGGGCGACTTGCGGCTGGCCATGGTCCGCTCGACCTTGAACGACGTGACCCTGAGCACGGTGAACGGTTCGATTCTCGACGCTGGCTTGGCCGGCGGCGTGCAAGTGGCGGGCGATGTGGTGTCGCTGTTCGCCCGCGGCACGCGCGCCGCGGACGTGACGATCGGCACGGCGACGGACCTTTTGGAAGTCGATTCGGACCATCCCGCCTTGGAAGAACCCACCGGCCAATTGAATGCCGTAGGCCGCAACTCGGTTTACCTGAAGGAAGTCGTCGGCGACCTGCGACTCGGCGGCGTGGCTTCGCAAAGCGGCAATGTCGCGCTGTGGGTGGTGAACGGCTCGATGATCGACGCCGACAACGACCTCAAGGCGGATGTGCAAGGCGCGCGGATCGACCTGGTGGTTCCCTTTGGCGCCATCGGCAATGTGATTCAAGTGGATGACGAGACGCAAGACTTCAACGCCGTGGAAATCTTTGGCGGCGGCAGCGGCCAGCGGCAAGACACGGTGGCCGGCATCGACCTGGCCGTCCCCGGCGCCGGCTGGCTGGTGGCGCAAGCGAAAGGCGACGTGCGGCTGCGCGAGGTGAACGGCGGCGTCGAGGTGCTGCAAGTCACCTCGGAAACGGGCCTGGTGAGCCTGACCGTCCACGACTCGGCTCGGCCCGACGAGAACCTGACGCTGAAAGTCCTGGGCACGACGCAGACCGGCTCCTCCCTGCTGCCCGGCCTGATCGACGCGCCGGGCGCGGTGACGCTGCTCGTAGGCGATGACGTGACGATCCCTTCCGGTACGTTCGTCGCCAGCGACGTTTCGATTTATCTCCGCGGCGACGCGCTAAGCACCGATCCGGAAAACGACCCGGCGGATCCCGACCTCGGCATCGGCGCCAGCATCGACGTGAAGGGCGACCTGCAAGCGCCGACGGTCACCATCGCTGGCGGGGCCGACATCGACTTCCTGCAACTAAACAACGCGGCGGGCGTCAATGCGGGGAACGACACGGTCGTCCACGGTCACGGCGCCGACGATCGCTTGTTCATCCGCGCCATGCCGGCCACCGGCGAAACGACGCTCTATGGAGACGTAGGCGCCGACCGCTTCTTCTTGGCAAGCAACGCCGAGCGAGCGCTGTTCCTCGATAATGAAGGCGTGTACGACGACGATGACCCGCTGGCGAAGCTCTCTGGCACGCTCGACCGATTCGGCGGGCTGGTGATGGACACCGGCGCGCAAGGCAACCAGGGCACGGTAGACGGCTTCTACCTGAGCGCCGACGGCGCGACGCAAGGCTATAACGGCGAGATCAACGGCGTGAGCGGGGCCACCGGTTCGGAAATTACCGGCTTCGGTCTGAATGGGCCGGTCACTTACTTCGCTCCGGAAGGGCTGGCCTTCCACCTGGAACTTGGCGCCTACGCCGACACGGTGCAGGTAACGTCGGTCGATGACGATGTGTCGTTGTTCGTCTACGGCAACGACGGCGACGACATATTCAATCCCGGCGACGCCGACGGCGGCCTGTCGGGCATTGCGGGCATTGCCGGTTTCTTCGGCGGCGCCGGCCACGACACGGTCAACGTCCGCGGCGACACGACGGTCACACCCGGCCAGCTAACTGCCATCGGCGTAACCGGCTTCGGCATGGGAACGAACGAGCAAGTGGCGGTGCACAATGTCGTGTTCGGCGCCGGTTACAACTTGACCGATTCCTCGTATCCCGGCGCGGTCTACTTCGCCCGTAGGACGAACATCGGCAACGTTGAGCAGATCGAAAGCGACATCGAGGAAGTCAACATTCAATTGGCCGACGGCGATGACACGCTCCACATCGATAGCTCCTACAACGGCAGCGTGAACGTCTACGGCAACGACGGCGACGATACGTTCCTCGTCGGCTCGACTCCGACGGGGCTGTATCCGGATAAGTCCGACCGGGCCAATTACATTGTCGGCAGCCTGAACGTATTCGGCGGCGCCGACCGCGACACGGTCGTCGTGAACGATAGCGGCGACGACACGGCCAACAGCGGCGTGCTTAGTAACCTCACCGTCAGCGGGTTGGGCATGACGGGCACGGTGAACGGGCAGGCGGTGGAAGCGATCGAAGTCAATCTGGGCGCCGGCCGCGATTCGTTCTATGCCCCATCGACCGCGACCGGCGTTACGAGCACCGTGAACACCGGCCGCAGCCCGGACCGGGTGTACGTCGGCGCTGCGTTGGGACAAACGACCGGCTCGCTGTCGGGCATCCAAGGCGAACTGCACTTGAGCGGTGAGGGTCCGGAAGCGGAAGACATTGTGTTCTTCGCCGATCAGAACCACTCGAATGGGCGCACCTTCCAGGTGACTAACGAGTTGGAAGACCCGGTCACGCTGAGCGACGGCACGACGTGGCGGTTCGACACCACCACCGTGCAAGCCACGGGCGCGGCGGAGATTTCTTACCGCCGTTTCGAGCAAGCGGTTTTGAACGCCGGTTCGGGCTTCGATACGATCAACGTAGACGCCACGCACCGCGAACAATCGCCGCGCGGCAAGAACTCGGTCTTTGTGGTGAATGCGGGCGGCGGAAACGACACGGTCAACCTCGGCCATGCCGTGACCGACGGTTATAGTCTCGATTCGTTCGCCATCGATCCCGGCGACTCGACGCCGGGCAGCGTGCGCGGCATCCCCGTGATGGTCAACGGCCAAGGCGGGAGCGACACGATCCATTTCCTCAACACCGCGCAGACGACCTCGACCAACCTGGCCTTCGCCAACCTTGAGTTCGAGCACTTGTTCCCGGCCAACCCGCCGGATGTGAACGGACGACCTTGGTTCGACTTCTTCCAGGAAGCATTCGGCGACGATCCGACGCAGGTCGATTATTCCACGGTGGTCGTTCAACAGAATGGGTTGGATACGCCGCTGAATGCGAATGCCCGCGATGCGGAGCACATCCAGGTGTCGCTCGGCAGCGGCAACGACGTGGTGAAGCTCGAAGACAGCGTCACCAAGATCGATCCGACTACCGGCAACCCCATCCAAGTGGGGCACGGCGTTTATAGGACCGATGTGACGGTCTACGGTGGTCCCGGCCACGACACGTTCAACGTAGAAAACGCAATCGACAATCGCGGTCACCTGGCCATTTTCAACGGTGAAGCGGGCGACGACCTGTTGTACGCCGATTTTGCGGAGGGCGCTCCCTCGGGCAAGACGTTTGTGACGTTCAACGGCGGCGCTAACGGCAGCGGCGGCGATACGCTCCGCGTGGCGGGCGACGGCGTGGCAAGCGGCACGTACACGCCCAGCAGCACGGAAGCCCGCACGGGCACGGTCAACGTCGCCAGCAACGTGTTCGACTTCACGGGGGTCGAGCCGCTGGTGATCCATGGACTGTCGGGCTTCGATGTGATTACGCCCACGGCGGCGCCCGCCGACTTGTCGATCGACAGCCTGCGCGTGGCGGACTTGAACCTGCAAGACCTGAAGCTGCACACGGTGACCGTGGACGGCGTGGTGAGCTGGAACCCGGAGCGCACGCTCGGATTGGCCGACCCCACGCCCGACACGAAGCACGCGGGGCAGTCGTCCGCCATCAGCGGCGATACGCTGGTGGTCGGCGCCGATTTGGAAGAGCAAGGCGCCACGACCAGCACGCCGGTTCCGGGGGTGGCGCTCGTTTACACCTGGCAAAATGGGGTGTGGGTTGAGCAGGCAAAGCTCTACGCCAGCGACCGCGACAGCGGCGCGGCGCATGGCTTTGGCAGCGCGGTGGCGATCGACGGCGATTTAATGGTCGTGGGCGCGCCGCAGGACAACAGCCTTGGCTCGAACGCCGGCGCGGTCTACGTCTACTCGCGCTCCGGCACGGTCTGGACCCAAGAGGCGAAGCTGACCGCGCAAGGCGGTTTTGCCGGCGCGAACTTCGGCCAGGCCGTCGCCATCAGCGGCGACACGGTGATGGTCGGCGCCGCGGGCGGCAGCGTCGATTCGGTGTACGCCTTCCGACGCACCGCGCCGGGCCGATGGTCGCACCAGTGGCACCTCCAGCCGTGGTGGGTCTTTGGCTCGGACTTCGGTAGTTCGATCGCGCTGGTGGGCGAGACGGCGGTCATCGGGGCGCCAGGCGCCAACGGCGGAGCGGGCGAAGCACAAGTCTGGACCGCCTGGGGCAATTCCTGGATTCAGGTCGCTACGCTGCAAGCCTCGGTCCCGCAAGCGAACGAGAACTTCGGCGCCGCGGTCGATCTGCAAGGCGGCAAGATCGTAGTTGGCGCCCCGCAATGGGATAACGGTTCGTTGCCCAACCAGGGCCGCGCGTTCGTCTTCGAAGGCGCCGGAAACAGTTGGAGCCGCACCGCGTGGCTCACCGCGGACGGCGGCTTGCCGGAGAAAGAAGCGCTCTTGGAGCGCCAAGACGACGCGCTGTTCGGCGCCGCCGTGCAAGTGGATGGCGACTACGTGGTTGTGGGCGCGCCGGAAGCCGACGTGGGAGGCGTCCAAGACAGCGGCGCCGCGTACGTGTTCTACCGGCTGGAGGACTCGGGCAGCGGTCTGGGAGCGAGCTGGACGCGCTCCAGCGGCGCAAGTGGGCCCGGCAAGCTGCAAGCGACTAGCCCCGCAGGCACGTCGCAGGATTTGCCGTCCTCCTCGGCTTATGCCTCGGCCGATCACTTTGGCGCGAGCGTGGCGATGGGCGGAGGGCGGATCGTGGCGGGCATCCCCGGCTACAACCAAACGAACGCTAATAACGTGGCCATCCGGCCCGACGTCGGCTCGGTCCGCACCTTCACCACGGGCGGCGCGATCCCCGACTTTAACGACGCCGCCGTGCAGGCGGAAATCTTGCCCGATCTATCGAATCCTGCCGCCGGCAGTTCGCGCCACGGCTCCTCGACCTACTACGACGCTCCCTCGCGTACGTTGTTCGTCGCCGACCCGGGGGCGGACAACACGGTGGACGTGTACATCAACGAGGGGCTGCACTGGCGCAAGGTCCAGACCCTTACAGGCGGAAGCGGCTTCGGCAGCGACTTGACCGTCGACGGCAATCGGCTGGTCATCGGCGCGCCGGGAGCGAGCAAAGTCTACATCTACCATCGCAATGGCGAAACTTGGGCGTTCAGCGCGGAATTGTCCGGCGGCGTCGGCGCCCAGTTCGGATCGTCGGTCGCCAGCCGAGGAGGCCGCATCGTCGTCGGTGAGCCGTGGATGAATCTCGGCTACAGCACTCCCGACAACACCGGCGGTTACGTCAACCTGTTTACGCCGGGCAACGCCCTGGTTTATCGCGAGCAAGGAGGCAATTGGGTCCTCGAACGGCGGCTGATGCCCGACGACGGAAGCCTGCCCACGACCACGCAAATCCAGGTCGCCAAGCCGATTGCCGGCGCCGGCGCCGCCTACGTCTACGAACACAAGAACCAAGGCGGTCGGTGGCGGCAGTTGGGGCCGGGCCGGCACTATCTCCAAGAGTTGGACGACAAGGTCTCTTCGGTGGCGGTTGGCCCCTCCACGATGCTGATCGGCGACGACACCGGCTCGGGCGCCTTCGACGACCACGAAGGCAAACAGTACTTCGACAACCCGTCAACGGGCGACTGGAATTTCCTCTACGTGAACCAGGTTCCTAACAATGACGACTATGAGTTCGCCGAGGTCGTCGTGTGGGATATGTTTGGCGCGGGGCCCGGAAAGCGGTGGGTAAACGAGACGCATGGCGTGCCGTACAACGGCGGATTGACCCAGTATTTCGGGGTCGCGAGCGGCGCTTACGGCTCGCGCGTCGCCTTTACCGACAACAACACGGTGGTCGTCGGTGCGCCAGGCGGAACTGGCCGCGTGGCAACGTACGATCTCAATGCCCCCATCAACACGCTGTTCACGCTGGGGATCGGCGGCAGCACGCAGACCATTTCGGGCAGTAACCAAGGCTTGCTGTCGCGCAACCGGATCGACGAGCCGTTTGCTGACGGCCTGGGACGCGAGGTCTATTACGTCGGCGGCGATCAATTCCTCGCCGGATCGCATGGAGAACTGCGGCTGTACAACCACTTCGGCGCCCAAATCGGCAATGCCTGGAGCGCGCCGGGCGGCAATGGCAGTTTCGGCGAGTCCGACACGATCGCCCTGCGCGGAAACCGCGCGTTGATCGGCGCCCCGGCGGGAACCGGCGTGGCGTATCTTTACACGTCGGGCGGCAGCAGCCTTGTGCCGACCTATCGGCCGTTCTTTTACGACGTGCAGTCGAATCAAATGCTGACGGACACGCGGACCGACGTCAACTTCGGCGTGGGCGGCCAGTTGATCAGCGAAGGCTTCGTGGTCGTGGGCTCGCGCAACGCGACTGCCTTGGAGAATGTCCTGTACAACTTCCGGCAGCGTGGCCCGGCCTGGTCGGCGACCGGCGGCGAACTGATTCCCGCTGCGCCGCGCCTGGCCGAGTTGGGGTCAAGCGTGGTGATCGACGGCGGCACCGCCGTGGTGGCGGCTCGCGACTACGACAGCCGCGGCGCGGTCTTCGTCTTCTTGCAGAACGCCGACGGCTCGTGGAAGGACACGCCTGACGTGCGGTTGCAGCCTGCCGACATCGAATCGAACGATCAGTTCGGCGCCAGTGTGTCGCTCAGCGGCGACGCGCTGGTGGTAGGCGCCCCCGGCCGCCGCGGCAATGCGGGAGCGGTTTATATGTTCCAGCGCGTCGGCGACGGATGGAATCAGGTGTCGTCGTTCAGCGGCGCCGCCAGTAGTCGCTTCGGCTCCGCGGTCGACGTGTACGGCGGCACGGCGCTCGTGGGCGCCGAGGACGCCAACGAAGCACACTTTTACACGTACTCGAACGGCGGCTGGAGCCTGTCGCAGTCGATTCTCGACGCCGGCCCACGCGGCGTGGGAGGCAAGTTCGGCGCGGCCGTGTCGCTCTCCGCCGATGCGGCGGCGATCGGCGCTTGGGATTCGCATTTCGGACGCGGCACGGCGTCGGTCTATGCGAAGTCGGGCAATAGCTGGACCTTGCAACAAGACCTGTTCGGCAATGCCGTGGGCGATCACTTCGGCGCCGCGGTTGACGTGAACGGCGAGCGATTGGCGGTCGGCGCCTCGGACGCCAATGGCGGCAAGGGCGCGACCTATGTCTACACGCGCTCGGGCAGCCAATTCACCAACCCGGCCCAAATCGCACTGGCCACGGGCGTAGCGGGCGACAAGTTCGGCGCCGCGGTGGCGCTCGACGGCGCCGGCTTGCTCGTCGGCGCTCCTGGCCAGAACAGCTCCAAGGGCGCGGCGTACTCGTATCGCTTCAAGGACGGCCAGTGGATTTCCGAATCGGCCATCGATCCGCTGGAAGGCCCCGGCAGTCAGCCGGGCGACCAGGTCGGTTTCGCCGTGGCGCTCCACGCGGGCCGAGCGCTCGTCGGCGCGCCGCAGTTGAACGGGCGGCCCCCGATCGGCCCCGGCAACGATCCGATCGACCTCGACGGCAACGGCTACCTGTTCACGCGCGAGGTGTCGCCGCCGCTCACCGTGATCACGCTCGAACTGCTCGAAGAGTTAAAGACCGGCGCCAAGGCGAACAAGATTTCCGGCCTGCTCGATGGCCGCCAGACCGCGGACTTGAACTTCTTCGACATTCGCGACGTGACGCTCACCACCGGCGACCGCGACGACCGCGTGACGCTGGACGAAGAAGGTCTGACCGCCTTCGGCCTGGAGAAGTTCATCCTGCAAACCGGCGCCGGCAACGACCTCTTGAACGTCAATACCGACAACCTCAGCACGCCGGTGCAGGACAAGGTGGTTGGCGACTACGAAGTCAACGAAACAATCCCCGCCGACGAAGAAACCGTCGACGGCTACTTCGAATACCAAGGCGGCGCCGGCACGAACACAGTGGCAGCCACGTTCGACACCAACTGGACGCTCCGCCCCACATCGCTGGCGGCGGCGGACGGGTGGCAGTTGACGTTAACCGACGTGCAGCATGCTGCGCTCACCGGCGGCGTGTCGTCGAATCATTTAGAGGTGATGGGCTGGAACGGCACAACCACGCTCGACGGTGGTTTGAATAATGATACGTTCACCGTACCTGCCGCAGCGCTGGGGGCGGTGACGATCAACGACCAAAGCGGCTCATCCGATTCGCTCCGCGTGCTGGGCACACCGGCCGCCGAGGTGATTGTGGTCGCCGGCAATAAAGTGACCATCGCCGGGCAGTCGCTCACCCATGCGAATGTGGAAGTGATCAACGTCGGCGCCGGCGACGGCAATGACCGCTTCGTGGTGAACAACAGCACGGCGGCGGTGGTGAACCTGGACGGCCAAGGCGGTTCGGACCGGCACCAGACGTTCGGCGGCGCCACCAGCACGCGCGTAGTGCTGCACGACACCGGCCCGCTGCCGCCGACGAACATCGACCGCGCGGAAGTTCCGCCCGGCAGCACGCACACGCGCTTCAGTCCGGGCGTGGGCCGGTACCAGGTGGGAAACACCACGGTCGATTACGACATCACCATCGAGTTCGACGCCTTCGGCAGCGATACGCCGCTCGTTCCCACGGTCACGGCCGAGGCGCCGCACGTGACCGTGCAGGAAGGCCAGACCGCGCGGAATGTGCTCATCGTTACCGATTTGGAAGGCGCCTTGCAAGGCTGGTCGGCGTCGCACGGCAGCGTCAGCCTGGTGAACGGCCAATGGGTCTGGAGCTACGCCGCCGCCGACAACACCGCCGGCCCGGTGACCGTCACCGTGACCGCGACGACCTCCGCCGGCAACGTGCAAGCGACGTTCCAGCTCACGGTCAGTAACGTCGCCCCGACGCTCAGCGAGTTGTTGGCGACGACGATCGACGAGAACGGCCTGACCACGCTTACGGGCCACATCACCGATCCGGGCGTGCTCGACGGTCAAACACTGGTGATCAACTGGGGCGATCCGACTTCGCCGGACAACGAGCAAACCATCAACTACGTTGCCGGCACAACAGACTTTACGCTGACGCATCGGTACCTCGACGACAGCAACCGCGGCGCGAACGCGATTACGGTCACCGTGCGCGACAAGGACAACGACGCGACGCAGTCGAGCACGTCCGTGGTGGTCAACAACGTGGCGCCCGTGCTCAATCAGCTTGCGACGACCACAATCGACGAGCACGGCGTCACGCGGCTGACCGGCACGATCGCCGATCCGGGCACGCTCGACAGCTTCCGCTTGGAAATCCTCTGGGGCGACGGATCGCCCGCGGAGTATTACGACTATGACACCGACGAGAGGGAATTCGAAGTCGAACACCGCTACCTGCAAGACAGCCTGGCTCAACCGAACGGTCGGTATCCGATTAGTTTGCGGATCCTCGACAACGACGGCGACTACACCACCGCGGCCACAAGCGCCTTGGTGCACAACGTGGCGCCGGAACTCGTCGAATTGCTTACGACCGAGATTGACGAAAACGGCGTGACGACCCTGACCGGCAAGATTGTCGATCCGGGCACGCTCGACAACTTCGTGCTGACCGTGAACTGGGGCGATCCGCTCTCGCCGCTCGACGACGAAACCTATGAGTTCCCGGCCGGCACGACCGACTTCACGTTGACCCATCGCTATTGGAACGACAACCCCAGCGACTCGCCTTCCAATCGATACACAATCGGCCTCACCATTGCCGATAGCGCCCCTGAGGCGACGAGTCACGAGACGACGGTCGATGTGAACAACGTGGCGCCGGTCGTCACTTTGAACGAGATTGCGGCGATCGACGAAGACGGCGTGGCCGAGTTGACTGGCGTTTTCACCGATATCGGCCTGGCCGACACGCACGTGCTGACCATCGACTGGGCCGATGCGAACAATGGCCTCGTGTCGCACTTCAACCTGCCGGCGATCAACAAGCTCGTGGACGGAGCGCTGGTGCTGGCCGAAGGCGACACGTTCGCGTCGATCACGGCGGGCGACGGCACGACGCTGGAAATCACGCTGATCGATACCGACACCGGCGCCGTCGAGTTCCGCGCCTTCCACCGCTACCGCAACGACGGCGCCGCGCCGGGCAACGCCAGCCACGTGGACGTGAACGCGATCACCGTCATGGTGACCGACCCCGATCAAGGCTCTCACTTCGACACCACCGAGGTGACGGTGAACAACGTGGAACCGTTGTTAAGCGGCGTGACGATCACGGACGAGATTCTCGAAAACGGCGTGGCGACGCTGACCGGCTTGTTCACCGATATCGGCTTGGCCGATCGGCACACGCTGTCGGTTCAGTGGAGCGACGCCAACAACGGCCTGGTTTCCGCGTTTGCGTTGAAAGCGATTTACACCATCGACGCGACCAACGGCGTGCTCACGCCAAGCCTGGCCATCGGCGACGTGTTCGCGTCCACGACGCTCGGCGATGCGACGGTGCTGGAAATCACGTCGATTGACGCCGTCACCGGCGCCGTCGGTTTCCAGCTTACGCACCAATACCGCAACGACGGACTTGCGCCCGGCAACGCGACGAGCTTCGACGCGAGCACCATCACTGTCACGGTCGGCGACCTCGACCTCGGCGCCGATGAAGCGACCACGTCGATCACGGTGAACAACGTGGCGCCCGCGCTGAGCGACGTACAGATTACCGAGTCGATTGACGAAAATGGCGTAAAGACGCTCACCGGCGTGTTCACCGATATCGGCTTGACGGACAAACACACGCTGACCGTCCGCTGGGATGACGCCAACAATGGCCTCGTTTCCGAGTTCGATCTCAACGCCATCTATACGATCGACGCCAACAACGGCGGCTTGACCACAGACCTGGCCGTGGGACAGGCATACGCTTCCTTGACGGCGGGCGACGGCACAACGCTGACCATTACTTCGATCAATCCCACGACGGGCGCCGTGGGCTTCACGCTGTCTCATCAATATCACAACGACGGCGCGGCGCCGGGCAACGACACGGGTTTTGATGTCAGCACGGTGCGCGTCACCATCCGCGATCTGGATCTTGGCGAGCACGAAGCGACGACCGCGGTTACGGTCTACAACGTGCAACCAACGCTGGGCGACTTGGCCATCACGCCGACGATCAACGAAAACGGCGTGGCGACGCTAACCGGCGCGTTCACCGACATCGGTCTGACCGACGCTCACAAGCTGGTGGTTAACTGGGGCGATGTGAATAACGCGCTCGTATCGTCCTTCGACCTCAAGCCGATTTATGTCATCGACGTACAGAACGGCGTCGTCACGCCGAGCCTAACCGTGGATGAAACGTATGCTTCGACCACCGCGGGCGATGGCACGACTCTTACCATCACCTCGATCGACGCGGAGACGGGCAAAGTCGGTTTCCGGCTGACGCATCAATACCGCAACGACGGCGCGGCGCCGGGCAATGAAACGAGCTTCGATACCAGCGCCGTGACGGTGTCGGTCAGCGACCGCGATGCGGGGCTGGATACCGAAGGCGTCTCGGTCCAGGTGCAGAATGTGGCGCCGGCGCTGAGCAATGTGGCGATCACGCCCGTGATTGACGAGCACGGTGTGGCGACGCTGACCGGCGTGTACACCGACATCGGCCTAACCGACGAGCACGTTTTGACCGTGGCCTGGAACGATGCGAACAACGGACGCGTGTCGTCGTTCAACCTCAAGGCGATTTACACGATCGACGCGGCCAACGGCGTCGTCACGCCAAGCCTGGCGGTCGGCGATACGTTCGCCTCGACCACCGCTGGCGATAGCGCCACGGTATTGACGATCACCTCGATTGACGCGGCGACCGGCGCGGTCGGCTTCCGTCTGACGCACCAATACCTGGATGACGGCCTGGCCGGCAAAAGTTGGCCCGGCGCCAACGGCACGCCATTCGACATCAGCAACGTGACGATCACGGTCCGCGACCGTGACACGGGCGTGGATGACGAAACCGTTGCGGTGCGCGTAAACAACGTGGCGCCGGTGATCCTGCAAAGCTCGGTCAGCATTTCGGCCACCAAGTGCCAGGAAGGCGTCACTTGCCATGTGACCCTGCCCGGCGAATGGGTGACGCTGAGCGTGGCGAACTTCACCGACGTGGGAACGCTCGACCGTCACCGCGTGGTGGTTCGCTGGGACGACGGCACGGTGAGCGACAGCCACCTGCACCCGGCCGACTTCACGCAATTCACCGACAGCACGGGCGGCGTGACCGGCTCGTTCACGGTCAAGCACCGCTTCACGACGGGCGGCATCTTCCAAGTGACCATCACCGTGTACGACGACGACACCGGCGTGTCGAACGTCGCTACCACGCAGGCGTGGATCGCCGGGTACCGACTTGATCCCGCCACGCGGCAATTGCAGGTAGTCGGCACGGAGTCTAAAGACATCGTCAACGTCCACCCGGTGTCGGGCGGCCAGGTCAAGTTGATCGCGAATCTCGGCATCCCGCAGGGCGGCAACGGCAACGGCGCCGAGGTTACCTATTACAACGCCGCCGACGTGGGATCGATCTATATGGTGTTGTGCGCCGGCGACGACCACGGACAGGTCGGCAACGGTGGGCAGCACAGCGGCGCGGATGTGGCCATTCCCGCGTACATGGAAGGCGGCGACGGCGACGATCACCTGCATGGCGGCAGCGGGAACGATACGCTGCTGGGCGGCCCCGGCCGAGACAAAGTGTTCGGGCGGGAAGGAGACGATACGCTCTTCGGCGGCGCGGGCGATGACGACATCAACGGCGGCGCCGGAAACGACATTCTCGTCGGCAACGCGGGCGACGATAGGCTCGACGGCAATCAGGGCCTGGACCTGCTCATCGGCGGCGACGGCGCGGACGACCTCAAAGCCAATGCCAGCGGCGCCACGGCCGGAAGCATCCTCGTCGCGGGTCGCACCATTTACGACTTGGACGCAACGGCGCTCAAGGACATCCTGCGGACCTGGACTGACGGTTGGAAAGCGCCGTCGCCCAATTACAACGCCATTGCCGCCGCGGTGCGCCAGCACTTGCACGCGGGCGCCGTGTTCGATGACGACGATTCCGATAAACTCCAAGGCGACAACAAGACGCGCGATCTGTTCTTTGCCGACCTCGACAAATTGGATAAGGATGACGACAAACTTTCCGGCAACAGCGGAGACCTTTGGTATGGACTCGACTAAAGTCTTTTGGAGCGCGTTTCACGCAGGTGTGACGCCCCCAATGTGGCGCCATCGCTCCGCGATCGCCGGAAACCACTCGCGGAGCGAGTGGACCACACTGGAGAAGTCATCACACTTCGATGAAATACGCTCTAATTGATGCGAGGCCATTTAATTGATGCAAGACCTGCCGTCGTGTGATAAAAGCCATACGAAGCGACGGCTGGCAGTCGCCAAAGGCCTTGTATTCGAAATGGACAAGGACTTCCGCACCATTCTGCGCGATGGCTCGGGGCCTATGCTTATGACCAAGCCCGCCTGCCGGAGGCGCGCCGTTGGCGACTGGAGCGATACGAGGCCGCCATGCGCGAAAGGCGGAAGCCGCGGGATGGAGGCTATGCGGCGCGACCTCACAACCGCAGATGACGACCCCTCTAACGCATTTTCGGCGTCGAACCGTCAGCGAGGCGCGCTGGTTTGAGAGCGGTGAGGCAGGGTTGTCTTCCTGTATTGTCCTGGGACTTCTCGCTAAACTTCCCGTTGTCTTATGGGTTTTCCTTGCTAAGGGATTGTTAGGCTTGCCCACGCAGCGCCGCTTCCGATCATGGATTACATTCGCCGCTTGCGGCGTCATGCTGGTCGGCCTTCGCACAGTTTGAGTTTTGCCTTATGGGAGCTGGTTTCCATTTCCTCCAAGCGAGTTCGATGGCAAGTGCGACCGGTCCCACGAGAAACAGTGCGTAATAGGGGGCGTGAATCACCTCGGCCAAACGGAGCAACATTTCGACGACCGCCACCAACACCACGACTACACATTGTCCCCATCGCGTACTGACGGTCGTTTTCGGATCGGTGATCATAAAGAACACATAGAGCTGATACATCGGCCCGGTGAGCGGCGCAATGCTTGCGACGAAGGGATTTCCCGTGATTTGACTGCGTAGGAACGAAAACAGCAGAAAACACGACACATACGTTAGGGTGATGTGAAAGCGGCGAAGCCGCATGATGATAATCGAACCTAACGTCCAGATGATCGCCATCGGCCACAGGGAGTTGCCCCATTGAATGCTCAGTGAGGCGACCGCCGACGGGTACAAAAACAGCATGCAACTCACGCCAAAATTCGACGGGTTCCATAAGTGGCGGCCTTGCCAACGCAGCACGTACTTCGACATGATCGACAACGCGGCGCACAGCGCAAAAGGCCATAGAAACGGAGAGCGAATCAGAATTCCCACGCTAATTCCCGAAATATACGCACTCGCGAGGTGCGGCCATTTGCCGACCATGAACCGCGAAAGCATCGCCTCCAAAAGGATGGAGGTTCCAATGGCAAGGAACGTATTCGTCCAGCTTTCGAGCATGCCGAACGTTAATTGTCCGCCCAGCAAAATGCAGGTAATCAGCAAGGGCGCGAGAAACCGGTTATCGAAACTGAAGAACCGTTTCCAGCCCTGACTTTGCTTTCGCACGACGGTCGGTGGATTGTCAACGACTGACGCAGGCGATGTGGAAATGCTCATGGGTTTTCTTGAATGCGATGAATCGTATCGACCGTAGGCGAGTCCAAGACTTGCTCACGGCCTGAAGGCCAAAGGATTTCAATCTTGTCGACGGCGGCGTGTGGTCCGAGTCCGAAATGGAGCCGTCTTTGATTCTGGGCGGAGTATCCGCTGGCGGCGGTCAAAACCTGCAATTGTTGCTGTCCGTTCCAATGGACGCGAACCTGCGCTCCCACCGCACTTCGGTTGCTGCGAGAGCCCTCTAGCTCGAACGCAATCCAATGATGTTTGGGATCGACATGATTTCGATAGAGCAGCAACGGTCCTGCTTGATTGGCGACGAGCACATCCAAAGCGCCTCGGTTTTGCAGATCCGCCAACGCTACCGCCCGGCCGTCAAAGGTGTCGGTCACGCCGAGGGCCTGAGCCACCTCGTTGAACCCGCCGGAGCCATTATTCAACCAAACTCGTTTGTGCTGGTAACCCGACAGACTACGGCCATTCATGGCAGGCCAATTGCGCGCGTCGGAAATAATGCGGCTGTGCCCCCCGGTGATTTCGGCGAAGTCGTACCAGTACGTCGTGCCAGGATCGCCCGAGACATAGCCATTCGTGAGATAAAGATCGAGAGCGCCATCGTTATTCAAGTCGCCAAACTGCGCTCCGAAACTCCAACCTCCCAGTTCAATTCCCATGACCGACGCCATGTTTTGAAACTGGAGCGCGCCCGGTTGCAGGGGAAGCCACAGATTGTTCCCTTGAATCAACACGCCTTCTTCCGAGATGTTGGTCTGATAAATCGCGAGCGAACCGTTATTGAGCACGTCGCCAACGGCCGCATTCATACCGCTTTTGGGCGCCAGGCCAATCCCGGTTTCTTTGGCGACTTCTCGAAAACGGCGTTTTCCGTTTTCGACCTGATTGATGTACAACTCCGCCACCCCGTAATCATTCGCCAGGTACAGGTCGGGCTCGTTGTCGCCGTTAAAGTCGGCCGCGACGGTGGCCAAAGTCCAGCGCGTACTCGAAATGCCGACGTCGCTCGTCACGTCGACAAACGCGCCCTTTCCGGTATTGCGAAGTAACCACTTGCGGCCGCCGTTGTTGGCGTATTCAAAACTTTCCGGCATGATCCGCGTGTGCGACAGCGATTCCAGTCGCACGTCGTCCGGCCAGTAACCGGCGATGAACAAATCGATCCAGCCATCCCGGTCGTAGTCAAACCAGGTGGCCGTACCGGCGTTGATCCATTCGGGAAGGCCGGCGGTATCGCTGACGCGCTTGAACCCCCGACCGGCTTCGTTGTGAAACAACTCGGGACTTCCCCATTTGTAAACCAACAGGTCTTCGTAACCGTCATTATCGTAGTCGGCCCAAACCGAACCCATACATGCGCCAGTCCCCGGTTGATTGAGATCGGCGACGCCGAGCGCTTCCGCCACGTCGCGAAACGTGCCGTCCTGCTGGTTTCGATACAGGCGATTGAGGCTGCCAGGGCTGCTGTTGGTGACGTAGACATCCGACCAACCGTCGCCGTCGAAGTCGGCCACAGAAACCGCCGCCCCCATGGCGGCGACTTGCGGGCCGATGTGGTCCAACTGCGGATCGATGGCGGGCCGCGTGTGTCGAAAGTCGAGCCCGACCGCCTTGGCGGATTCTTCAAGCCATAGCCCGTAGCGATCCAACAACGCCTGCTGATCGGGTTCACTCGTCGATCTTGGCGCCGCGGAATCGGTTTGCGCGACGCGCTGGTAGATGGCCGGACCGGCAATCAGGCTGACGAAGCAAAGACTTAGCAAAACGCGTTTTTGATTGAATGTCATGAGTCGTCTCCCAACGCGCTGCGGCCCTGGGCAGGCCACAAGCCACGTCCAAAGTGATGCGGTGCCACGTAGCGGGTGTGAAACCGCCGCCAATCTTCTTGATGTGTCTGATAGACCGGATCGTCGTATAGTTCGCCGCTGGGCACGCTGTAGTCGCCGTTTTTATGCGTTGGCAAAGGATGCACGGTGCGCGAGTGCGTCGTGTTGTAATCGCCGTCTTTGACCCAACCGTCGCCAATCAGCACGAAGCTGCGCTTCCATCCTTGGCGCGGCGGAGGGGGCGCGGCGAACTTCAAGACCATCTCATCACCCGCGTTCATGATGACGTAACGATCGTCCACGGCGTTTAACAATTCGCGCACATCGCCGAACCTCGTGTAATACCCTTCCAAATCGCGCCACCGTTGCGCGAAACCGGCGAGCCGGTCGTACAAAGGAAGATCGGGCTTACGCCGATCCAGCGGAGTCAATTCGGAGAAACCTCGATAACGCAACTCCGCCGATTGCGCGGCAAGGCGTGTGGTCTCCATTATTTCCGTTTCTGGCGCCACAGCCCAGCCAAGATAATCCCAATATACTTCTAGGTTTGTTCTCAGCCGGAAATGTTTCTGGCCTGATTGCAGCAAATCTTGCGGTAACGCAATCAATACGGTTTTGTTCTTCCCAGCCGGAAAACCAAGATCCTGCGACTCCGTACGCCAGGAGCCGTCGGCCTGAGCGGCTTCCAAGATTAAGCCGTACGGCCGGGCAAAGTCGCCCTGCGACATGGCCACATTGAGCGAGCTGTCGGTAGGGTAGATCCAACCATGACCTACCAGGTACACCGTTCGGTTCGTGGGTACGTCCTCAGGCAATGTGAACGCAACCCAATGATCGGCAGCGACTCCTTGAAACGTTCCAAGTTCGAACGAGTCAACGTAGACGCCGTCGATCGCGCGCAACGCGTCGAAAACGTCGCGCCCCGATTCGTCCTGCGCGCCCATCACGGGTTGAGAAGGCGTAACGGTTTTCACGTTCAGTTCGGGCGGAGCCGATGCAACAAAGCGTTCGTCGACAAACGCCTCGACCGTGTCAGGATGATCGACAGCCATGAGCGAGATGTGGTCGAAAAAGTGCGTCTCCCAGAGGTCCGCGGTGATACGCAGTTCATAGACGCCGTCCTGTGGCGTAAGAAGCTCGCCGGGAATCTTGATCCAATCCTCGGTTTGGTTGACGCCCGCCGTGTCTTGCGAATTGATTTTCAATCCGAGAGGCGATCGCCAGATAAAATCTTTGACGAACGCCAGCCCGTCTTGGTTACGAGCAAACACAAAGGGACACGAGCCTTTCAACCGTTGTTGAGCGATGGCCGTTTGATCCGCCTTCAGATCGAACTCGGCTTGAACGGAGCCATTCGGCCACACAATGCGTGCGACGGCGGCGCGGGCATGCATACCGAGTCCAAAATGAACATCGGGTGATCCGATCGGCGCGGCTTGGATTAAGCGACCGGCTCGAACTTCAATGCGGCCTCCCAAGCCAAATGCGTTGATCCGCTGATCGCCCGCGTTGGGATTGGCTCGTGGGCGAACGACCTGCCAATGATATCCCTTTGTTCCCTTGCCCAGCGATATTCGTCCGCCTTCGCCCGACATGCCGGTCAAGTCGAGTTGACCATCACCATTGACATCCGCCACCGAAGTCACAAAAAACGACGGCGAGCGTTCGAGGTGATGGAACGCCATGTTGGAATCGTTCAGCCAAATCCTTGTGTCGGCTCCGATCGACGCGATTATGTCGATCGCGCCGTTGTTATCCAGGTCGGCCAAGTTGAGCGACGTCTGGCGCTGATCGACGAACTTAGCGAGATCCGGCGCATTGGGCCATCGCGTCAATTCACGGTGTGACCTGGCTCGCTGGTTCGAGTCAAAAGTGAACTGGTGAAGGGCGCCTTCAAGATCGAGGCCTACCACGTCAAATAAGCCATCCTGGTTGAGGTCGCCCACGCCGCTTGCCGCCATCGCGGAGCCATCCGCAAGCGGCTCTGCAGGGGAAAAAAGCCCGGCTCGTTCATTCCAGGAAACGAGCAATTGATTGTTGCGGTCAAGTAAAGCGAGATCGCCGTCGCCATCGTTGTCCAAATCGATCCAATGCAGCTCACACGGTGCGGGCAGTGCGTTGAGCGCGTCGGTGGGAGTGAAGCTGGAGTCGCCATTGTTGCGTAGAAGTTGCGACGAGCCATCGACTTGAGCGACGAGCAAATCCAGGTCGCCATCGGCCTCAAAATCGAACGTCCAGACGCCGTCTCCAGGTTGTTCAAAACTCGCACGTTCACCGGTTGGCGTCCATTGCGTGAATTGCCCTTGTTCATTCTGAAAGTGAATGGCGATTCCGGCTGAGCCGACCAACACCAGGTCTTGCCGAAAATCGGCGTTCAGATCGACCGGCAAAACCGCATGGACGCTGACTGGCGCGGTCGAACCGTCGTGGGGGAATGGCAATTTTATCGTCGTTCCCACCTGAAGCACATTATCGCGAAGCGCTATACCTGCGGGAGGCTGATCGTCGGAAAGCACGGCCGACAAGAACAACGCGGTTGACCGCCCTTCGTTCGGATTCGCTTGATTCGCGTCAGGCTGGTCTTGAAACGTAAGCGCTAAGTCCGCTTCCGCCGCATCCGGCTTGGGTTCGGCTAGCGCAACGAACTCGCGAAGCGGAGTTCCGACCGATCCTCCCGTTACGCCAAGCGTTAAAAGACTTTCTTGATAACTGGGCGCCGACTTACTTACGTTCTCAAAGAAGGTCAAAAATTTCGCCGCTTCGGTGAATTGGCCCGATTCGGCTGCGGCCTTGGCCGACGCAAACTGTTGCGTTGCCAGTTCGCTCCACTCGGCGCGTCGCTGTTCGAGAACGTCCAACGCTTCGTTTAGTTGCGATGCATCTTCAAGTCTTGCGGCAAGGCGCGCTCTCTGGAACTGCGCCGCCGTGTTCTGAGGATGCTGCTGGAGAATGCGGTTGATGAGGTCAAGCCGTTCACGAGGCGAGGATTCACCACCGGTCCGTTCGACTAACGACGCGAGCATGTACAATGCCGCTGCGTCGGGCTCCGAGATTTGCCTGAGGCGTTGAATTGCCTGATCGAACGCTCCGGATCGTTCCTCCACAAGCGCTTGAAGCATGACGATTTGATGGTTCTCGGGCGCTAAAGCAGCGGCCTTCTTGAGCGCTTCAACCGCCGCGGGGGTCTCGTTGAGTCGAAGGTGAGCGATCGCGAGATTCGCCCAAACGGCAGGTTCATCCGGAATGGTCGTGGAGAGGTCTTGGAACGACGCGATGGCGCGTTGGTTCGCTTCAACATCGAGCGCCGCAACGCCCACATAAAACTTTTCAACATCGTCGGCCGATGCCGTTTCAACACCGTTCAAATCTGGTTTCAAATCAGGGCGCATCACCAACCAAATGATTGCGCCGCCAGCGATCAGCAAGACCGCGGCTAACGCGATCCAAATGCCGTGTGCTGTCAAACTCTTCGGATCTTCGTTACTCATTTGGCTACGACTTGCGGGTTCCCGACGATGACTGCTTGCAACTCTTGGTTAGGGCGAACCTTCGTTTCAGTTTGAATGGTCCGCCAGCGACGCACCATTCCCAGGGTCCACAAACCGCCGAAGAGTACGAACGGGAACAGATAAATCAGTACATCCCAAGCGCCGGCGCCGGGGGGTGTTGCTTCAACCTCCGTCATAAGTTCGCTAGTTTTCCCTTGTGGCGAATGAACGACAATGCCAATCGACCACATTTCCTGTTGGTCGAAATAGGGTTCGGCCAGGAACTGGATTCGATTCCGCATGGCTTGTTGTGTTGCGGGATACGTCTTCCTCGCGAGACGCCCATTGGCCGGTTCGACCCACACCTCGACCCGTGGCGGCTCAAGGGATGAGGCGGTCTCACCTGGCGACGTCGACCGCGGTTCGGTGATCACGTAGAACGTGGCTTCGCCAATGTCGGGATCGGCCCAAACCGAAACAACGTAATCGGGCGTTGCTTGATCGACGAGGATGGGGAACGGCGGCCCCTCATGGGCGCTCGCCCAATGGCAACAACACAACAAGAATGCCGCACTCAGCATCGCCACGGCTTGGGGTTGATTGTTGCGTTGTAGGTACGCGGTCATCTTACCCTCCTAGGAATGTGCCGCGCATGTCCATCGGTTGAGTCAATATCCAACAGGCGCTTGCAAAAAGCACGGTGTTCAAACACGCCCAGGGCGCGAAGGCCTGTAACGTTCGAAGCGGCGCAAAATCGGCTGCAAGCCGCCACGCAACCAAGAGCGAACCAAGCAAACCAAGCCCGAGGAAGCCCAACTCGATGGGATACACCACCGACTCAGGCAGGCCGCCTAACTGCCACTGCGGGGCGCCTAACACAGACCATCCGACCAGCGATCGGGCTGCATGTTGCGTCACCGGGACGACCGTGAGCGCACCCGTAAAGAAGTGAAATCCGTAGTGCGCCAGCCACACGCCAAACCCCAGGGGAACTAACGAACGTGTGAACCGGTTGATAATCGACCATACCGTGTCGGTTCGCTTACTGGCGAGACGGGCGCACACGGCTGCCGCCGCCAACAAAACAAACGGTTCAACAATCAACACGGCAAAGAACAGCATCCCCAGAATCGGCCACTCCACCGTCAAGCCTGTGTACTGGGCGATGGTTTGCTCAACCACATACACCGGGCTGGTCATTGCAAATGCATTGAGGAGCGCTCCGAAGACAAAGACAATTATTAGCACCGTCCAGTCGGAACGGTCGTTCAAACTGCCGATGCCCGAGCGAGATCGTCCTTCGGCCAGAGTTTCTCCGGGAAGCCGCGCCAGCAGGCCGACGTTGTCATGCGGACACGCATAGACACAATCGAGACAAAAAGTGCAATCCAGGTTGCCGACTTTACGAGGTTGAAATAACGCCAGTTCACATCCGCGCTGGATGATCGGCAAAGCGTCAGCGTTGGCAGTGCTCGGTCGTTCGTATTCGACATCAAAACGACGCCCGCGGATACAGTCTTTGGTCGAACAGCGCGTGCAGGTATCCGGATCGCGTACGGCCACTTCGAGCGGCGACATCGTCGATCCTAGAAAATTAAACTGACCGACGGGACAAACATATTTGCAGAACGACGCCCGTCGAAATACGGCGTCGACGGCCAACGCCGCGGCAAAGTACGCGACGATGAGCACGCCCGTCCACCAGGGGTCGCCCCAAAGATCGAACAGTTCATAGGCGAACAACACCCCAACAAACAGCGCAATCGCGGGGTACTTGTTGCGCAATCGGCGCGGCCAATTCCAACGCGGGGTAAAGAACTTTCTGGCGATCTCTCGCGGCAACATGAAGGGGCACGCCATGCAGAAAAAATTACCGGCTAACAACACCGCCAAGACAACCAGGCCGCGAAAATGCACCCAGGTCAACAAGGCGCCGAGGTTTTTCGGGGCCAATTGAGGTCCCCAAAACGCGTGCGCCGCCATGATGACTGATACGATAAATACCAGCGCTTGCAGCGTCATTCGCGACTTTCGCCACTGCAAAAACGGCCCAATCATTGGCGTACGCAGCAAATCGAATCGGTGCGCCGAATCTGTGGGCGGTAATTGCGAGGCGGTTTCCGGCGGTAGTGACGAGCAGCCTTTCACGGTCGCTGGACTCCCGGCACGTCAACCTTTTCGTCGATCTGACGACCGTCAGCCAACTGACCCGTTAGCAGCAGGAACCAATCGCCTCCCATGGTGAACTCAATTGTCCCCACATACTGCCCTGGCTCTGCTTCACGCAGTGTGGTGAACACGGGCTTCATCCCGGCGTGATTCATGTTCCCCTCGACTTCGAGCGCGCCCACAGAAAGTGGTTGTCCGGCGCCGTCGGTCAACTTGATCGCCAGATCGGCTTGGCCGACTTTGGGCGGGCTTGGCTCGATTTCTACCTGAATCTCGGCCTTAACGGCAGGTTGTTCGGCTCGCTGGCAACCACCGACGAGTCCCATCAAACCCAGTAAGAAAAGCGAAACGCCCGGAAACTTTGAAGGCGAATATCCTAGACCCACGCCAGTTCCTCTCATTTCTCGACCACGTGGGTTTCCTTGGCGCTCCACAGGAGACCGATAGCGCCAACGGCCATCAGTCCGCAAAGTGCAAGAGCGACACGCGCGCCGATCATCTTCGACGAAGGTTGTTCGCCTGCCCAAATCCAACCCGCAATCGATAAACCTATAACGGCCAGTAAGAAAAACGACATTAACGATCGAATGAGATTCATGACTCGGGTTTTCAAGCAAAGTTCGATTTTCCACGCCAGAACATTCGCGGCAAATGGACGACTCAGGCTTTCGCCGTTCGCGGATGCCACGAGCAAGTGCATCCCATGTGCGGTTCTTCCCCCGGCAAGGGGAACATGTGATAGAACATCGCGATACCCATGGGAATGGTCACGGCGGTGTTGTAAAGCAAATGCAGTTCAACGCGCGGCAACACCAACTGCGCCATGCTTAGCGGTACAGGCGAGCCAAACAAATTTTGCCCGAGTATCGCTTGGCCCTGGAGCAGTCCGTGCTCAATGTGGTGCCAAAACTGAATCCAAAACGCGATCATCCACCAGGTGTACGATCGGCCCACAAAGCCCTTCCGTAAAACCCAAAAGGCAACCAGCATGACCAGCGCATAAAGGTAATGTAGCGCCTCGGACGAAATGAGCCAGGGAAACCAAAGTCCTAAGACTCCGCGCGACTCGGGAATCGGCCAACCCAACACGTAGATTTGCAGTGCTTGCGCCAAATGCTCGGACCAGTGCGCCAGCACGATCGCGGTGTACGTCAAAAGGGCGGGTTTATGCCACTGCTGATTCAATTTGTCAGACAACGATAATGGCTTGCCGGGTTGGTAGGCGCAGACATTCGAAGCCGGATTTGCCGTACTCATGCAGTCGTTCCTAAAACAAGCGAAATTCGTTTCAAAGACATTCGCGCAAACGCGACACAACGGACGTTCGCAATAAAGGATGCGTGACGCAGCGGTTGACCCGTCAAGAAGATGGGTACGCAGCGCGGCGAAGGTTGGTTCCTATGACCGCGCAGAGCCAAGTTTGCAATGGCGCCTCTCCGGCTAGCATTGGTTCGGTCGACGCATCGAATCCCGAACGGTTGCTAACGTAGCTTCCGCAACATGCGTCAAGTCACGCGGGAACAGGAACATCGCCCAGATTTTGAAAACCGACGATGCTCACCCACAGCAGAAGCGACGTCGCCTCGTTTACGGCGGGTAAAGAATCGTTTCGGGATAACCCGGTTCGACGGTTGCGCGTGTCGCAACGATACAAAAGGGCGATCTGCATGAGGTCATGCAAAGCGCGAGTCCAAAGAGCACGCCTTTGTCCGAACTCGTTGTAAGTTGACTCGGGGAGTCTGACGGAACAGGCGCCGAATCCCGCGCCTTGCATAAGGGTCCTTCGCACGGTTTCCCAGGAATCGGTTCAGTCGGCAACGGAGACTGCGCGAGGCGTTCATCGGAAGGTGTAAGCGAACTCGATGTAATCGCTACCGTCAACTTCCCATGAGAATCATTCAACCAGTCGCCGCAACTCGCCTCGGCGCGCGAATCGAGCGATGCGATGGCGAGCCATGCAAGAAACGCAGCAACGAGCCAAATGCACGGGGTAAGGGTTGGAAATGAACTACGGAAAAGACTCATTCCGCTGACGACGGCGCGAGGGGATCGGAACGACCAGCGCCATACTAATGCAATTCAATCGCAATTGTCAACCTTTTCGCTGCTTTCCACCCAGAAGAGCTAGTGGTCGAGTCGTCTTCACGGCGGTTCGGGACCGTTCAACGTCACGCTCTCACTACGCAACAGCAACAAGCGTTTCACGACGGTGGCCGAGAGCCCAGGTTGGATCGAAGTTGCCTTTCGAGGAGGTAAGCATTCTTTACGCCGGTTGGTTCGTGCAATGGGCTTAAAGGAGAGGACGAATCGAGGCGCTCCCCGGAGCAGGAGAAGCATCGCCGTACTCGGCGAGATCATCCAACCAGTAATTGAGTTCTTCACAGGCAGGGTCGTGGCGACGCCCTTTCAGCAAGAGATATTCGGACGAGGCTTCGAGCACCGAACGCAAATGAACCCGTCGATCCGACGCCAGTACGGCCCGGGCCTCGCTCAGCAAACGATACGCCGCCTCCGCGACCGCAGTATCCTGCACCGTAAACAAGCATCGCTCCAACTGACACAGCAGACCGAAGTAGTCCTCCCATTCGAGCCCGTCGCCCAGGGTGACAAGCTGAAACAACCGATAGCCCGGTCCGCGATGCAATTGACTAATATGCCCATCCAGCGCTGGATGGAGCAAGTAAAACGGCGAGTCGGGAACGGTCCACTCCAAATCGGCGATCAAGTCATCCGGTTGCTGAAAACGTTGCCGCATCTTTCCGCCGTTGGGCTCTCGGTCGATCACGCCCAGCAATCCCACGCGATGCAGATCACAAAATGGGTGATACAACCCTTCCGCGTGCATTTGATAAAGCGGGTAATCGTTCTCAGTCAGGCCGTTAAAACGACAACTGATCCGGATCGCTTCTTCACGCGTCAGCACGTTATGCGGCAGCATACCGAAAAACCGTTGACGCTCGTGTTTTTCTTGCAAGCAGTTAAGAAACACGCTCATTTCGTCGAACACGTTCGACACAAGCCCCGCCGCACTGGTTTCATTCACAAGTCGGCAGAACTGCGTCTCGTTCATCGTCTTGCGGTGGGCCGAAAGCTTCGACGCAACGATGACCAGGTCGCGCGGACGGTTCAAAGTGTGCCGGCGCACATAACGAAAACTGTCCTCCGGAAAAGGGCGACGTTGATGCTTGACCACATGCACACCGATGAAATCCTGAAACGATTCGCACGATTCGTAACAACGCGCCAGTTGGTCGAGCATCTGATGAAGCTCTTCCTCCGAGTAGCGAATCATTGTCGCCGCGCCAAAGAGATTCGCTTTGATGTCCGAATCGTAGTTCGAAAACGCCTCTTGCCGAATCGACGCGTATATTCGCAAATGGCTGTTTGCGTTCATGGCGTCCCAGGCGGCTTCGATCAGCCCGGCTTGCACATGAACCCAAGCTTGTTGCGGAGTCTGACGCAGCGCTTGATCCACTTTGTCGATAAAGAAATACGTGGCGCTATGAACCTGCCGCAGCTTGTGATCCAGAAAGTTTTCCACTCCGTCAATCAACCGGTTGATCTCGCCAACCGACAAACGCAATAGCTCCTTGAATACGACCGTCGGCGGAATGGGCGAGCCCGACGCCCAGTGCGCCATCCGCCTTGGAAATAGCGCTAAATCCTCGGCGTCTTCGGGCTTCATCAAGTGGGGGTGATGAGATAACGCCGACACGCTCAGCGCGACGCTCCACATCCGCTTCGCGCTGCCCAGGTCAGAGAGAAGCTGCTCGTGATGTTTGGACAAGGAGCGCACATCGCTCATGAAGTCGAGGTAGGGCCTTCCCTGCGGCACAAAAATCACGGGGGTTTTCGCCGCATCGGCGTTGTTTTGGTATGATCGCCAAAGAAGCGAGCGCTTAAACGTAAGCAGCAGCGTTTTGCCAAGCCCTTTCCCCGCGGACACAAAAAACTTGTTCCGACGTTCGAGAAAATCATCCACCACTTCATTGCGAAACACGACGAAGTCGAGATCGGCAATGTCAATCTGATTCGCATCGGAGGCCCAAATCCGGCGCGATCCTTCCGACGGCCCCTGCAGCGCATGGAGATCGCGCCGCCGCGCCATCGAGTGGGGCGCACGCTGCGGCTCGGGGCGCGGCCGAGCAGGAATGCGCCATAAGTCCAAGGTTTGAATCAAACGTTCCGCCACGGACGTTACATTTCCGGCATGCAAGTCGATCGTCGCCGCGGCGCCGATGATCGGTTGCCAGTCCGGTTGACGACGCTGAAACTCGGATCGGCTCACACCCAGCAGCACGGGCAGGAAAGGACGACGAAGTTGCTGCGCCTCGTGCACATCTCGCGCGACTTCCGAAGAGCCGAGCGAGGCCCCTGAAACGAACAGAATGACGGCGTCGGCTTGCTGAATCGCCGCCGAGGTTTGGGCGAAGAACGAGACTCCGGGCAGCGCGTCGTGTCCGTAACGCCAGCTCGAATACCCACGTTGCTCCAGGGTTTGGGCAAGTTGTCTGGCAAGCGGCGAGTCTTCCCCTGCATGGCACAGGTAAAAATTATGGCGATCCGCCGACAGCAGCCCGATCGCCGCTCGCACGCCGTCTTCCAAGAACGGACCCGCTCCCAGCGTCATGGCGAATTCCTCGCAACTGGCGAATCGACGGTTGGGATCTTTCTCCAGGGCGCGCACGACCGAGGCGCAAACCACCTTGGGCAAATCATTCGCCAAGTCGCTGGGCGGAACAGGAGCCATCACGCGATGCATGTGCAGCAGCCGGCGCGGGTCGTCATGGTTAAAAGGACGCTCCCCCACAAGCATTTCATAGGTCATGATCGCCAGCGCATACTGATCAGCCCGACCATCCGACGGAAGCCCCGAAGCTTGCTCCGGCGAAGCATACGCCGGAGTTCCTGCAAATGTCGCCCAATGGCGGTGGCTGCGAAACTCCTGCGCCAGTCCCAAGTCGAGCACTTTGAACTGTCCTTGCCGCGAGGCGCGTACGTTTTCTGGTTTTAGATCGCGATGCACAATGCCACGGCTGTGCGCATAATCGAGCGCGCGAGCCAACGTGGCGACAATCGCGCGAACATCGTCCAGCGCCAAACGTCGGCGGCGCTCCAGAACATCGCGCAGCGCTTCGCCGTCAACGTATTCAAAGACCGTAAAGGCTCGGCCCTCGTGAAAACCGAAGTCGTACACGGCGGCAATGGCAGGATGGTTCAGGCCAGCTCCCAGCCGCGCCTCGTACGCCAGTGCGTCATCCAATTGTTCCAGGGACGAGTTCTTGCTTCGCGCCACGACCTTGATTGCTACCAGCCGATCGAGACGCTCATCGCGCGCCAGATACACGCAACCCATCCCGCCGCGGCCAAGTTCTCGCAAAATCTCGTAGCGATCCTGCAAACGGACGCGAGCCGCCAGGAGAGGAGCTTTCGCATCGGCAAGTAAGGGCGCCAGCAACGTTCCGTCGTCCGAAGCAATGCAAAATGACAACGTGGTCAGGGAGGGTAGCCCCACCGGCGCGGCGTCTTGCTCATTGCAATCCTCAGCCTGCGACATAAGCGTTGTTTCCCAGGAATTACCGACAACAGGACATGTCTACGATTGTAGCGATGTCGAGATCTAATGTCGAAATGCTGAGGTGCGGCGCACGTTAGGCCCGACTTTTCCACCGGCTGACATGCGTCGACGCCTGCTGAATGTCCGTGCCTGGTGCGACGGCGCGCTTCGCGTCGGCGGCGTTAGACTCTATAATTGCCGCGCGCCTTGCATTTCGTGGATTGGGATATCTTTCGAAAAATCGCCGTTTTGGCCGCGTCGCGCAGGTCTGAGGTTTCACCATGATCGTGCAAAACAGTACGTCGGTTCTCCTGGGTTTGCTCTTGGTAAGCGTTGGTCAAGCGCAGCAGCCGCTCGAAGCGCCGGTGTCTCCTCGTTACGCATTGGACGCGCAATCACCGCAAAGGCTTCGGCAATTGTTTCGCTATACGGGAGAAACACTGCCGGTCGTTAGTGCGCACCGTGGCGGCGCTCGGACAGGCTTTCCTGAGAACTGCCTGGCGACGTTTGAGAACACCTTGCAATCGACGTTCGCCATCATGGAGATTGATCCGCGCATGTCGCGCGATGGTGCGATTGTGGTGCATCATGACGCCACGCTCGACCGAACAACGACGGGCTCCGGTCGGGTTTCGGATCACACCTTGGAAGAGCTAATGAAATTACGGTTGAAGGACCCTGAGGGCCGTATAACTGACCACCGTATTCCGACGCTCGATGAACTGCTGGAATGGGCCCGAGGAAAAACGATTCTCGTACTCGATCAAAAGGACGTCAGCGTGGAGGAGCGCGTGCGAAAAATTGAGGAGCACCGCGCAGAAGCCTACGCCATGTTAATTGTGTATAGCTTCGAAGGCGCCCAAGAGTGTTACCGACTCAACCCGAACGTCATGATGGAGGTGATGATTCCCGATCGAGCAAAGTTTCATGAGTTTGACCAAACCGGAGTTCCCTGGAGCAACGTTGTTGCGTTCGTCGGCCATACGCCGCCGCAAGACATTGAACTTTTGCGCATGATTCACGCGAAAGGGGCATGTTGTCTTGCCGGAACCTCACGAAATCTTGATCGCACGCTGGCGTTCTCGAACGAACCGGAACGGATGAGTAGGGAGTTGGAGTATCGCAAGCTCTTGGAATGCGGCGTCGATCTGATCGAGACTGATCTGCCGGTCGATGTAGGACGCATGCTTTACGATGGCGTGACGCCTCCTGCCTCGAAAGCAAGTTACTTTCGCGTATCCCCCAACAACTGCGAAGAATAGAAGGCGAATAGCCCTATCCTGCATGCGAACCCAAGGCGCCGTCAATCGAACAGCCCAACGTTCGTGACCTTGGTTGGCCGCTAGCGCGGTTCACGCCGCATTGGGAAGATCGGCGGCGAGTCATGCGATTGGATGACGCCGACCACGACGAAACCATGCCGTTCATACAGCGAAACGTTCTCCGGGCTGGTGGCTTCCAGGTAGGCGGGGGTGCGCTCTTCATCACACTGGCGGAGCATTGCTCGAAGCAATGCGGAACCGTAGCCGTGGCGCTGCCGACAAGGATCGACTCCGATGAGCGAAAGATGCCAATGCGGCGTTTCCGGGTGGTATTCATCCATCTGTTGAAATAGCGCGATTACGGCGTCGCGGCGCGTTGCATCGATGGACTGCTCGATCAGATCGTTTAGCGCGGTTTCGTCAGGCCCGATTCCCGGCGGCAGCCACAGAGCCGCGGCGCAATCGTTCAAAACTTGAGCCGACCCTTGCTCGATGGCGCCGCCGCCGAAAGCGCGTACGAACTTGGGAAAATATTGAAGATATTGGTGCGGATCGGGATACATCCATCGCGCTGCGGGGTCATTGCCGAACGCGAGTGTTATGATGTCGCTGCACAGGTCCAGGTCCTTGTGCGTCGCGGTCACAATCCTCGGTTGGCGCGGACCTCCAGAAAATTCAAGCTTGAACCAGTCTTGGCGGTCGGCTCGGGCGCGCCATGGCGCGGCGTCATGCGAACGGAACATCAATGGCTCCTTAACAGAAGGTTTAGACGGTTGCTTCCATGACCAGATTGAACGGACTGCGCGCCGCAACACGAACACGAGAAAACCCGCCGCTGCGGATGACGCGCTCCAGCGCCGCGGGTCCGGCTTGTGCGCCAAGCGCCTGCCCGCCTGGCTGACTCATGGCCGAGGGAACGCACACCGCCGCCGAAAAAGCGTAATACACGCGACCTACCGGGTGCAGGTTCTCATGCACTTGATCGGCCGCGGCGGGTTCGACGATCATCCAGGCGCCTCCTTGCTTGAGCATTTTTCGAACTCGGCGTGCGGCGCCTACCGGATCGCCCATGTCGTGCAAAGCGTCGAAGACGGTCACCAGGTCATACCCGCCAGCGTCGTATCCGGGAAAGTCTTGGGCCGTCGCAACCTCGAACCGAACGTTCGACAAACCTTCCCTGTCTGCCGCTCGCCGGGCATGGGCAATCGACGGAGCGTGATTGTCGAAACCAATCACCTGCGAGTTGGGAAACGCCTTGGCGAGGATGATGGTTGAGCACCCGTGGCCGCAACCCACATCGGCCACCGTGGCGCCAGCCTGCAACTTGGCCTGAACGCCGTCGAGCGAAGGAATCCAAGTTTGGACGAGGTTCGAAGCGTACGACGGACGGAAGAATTTCTCGGTTCCACAAAACAGGCACTCGTGATGGTCGCCCCAAGCAATTCCCTTGCCATTACAGAAAGCCTTGGTCAGCTTTGGTTCATCGTTGATAACCGAAGCAACGGAATAGAACCCGCCCGCCAAGTACACCGGGCTGTTCTCGTCGGCAAACAGCATCGCTTGTTCGCGCGTCAAACTGAATTGCTCGGTCGACGCATCATACGCGATGTACCCAGACGCCGCTTGCGCTGCGAGCCATTCGCGCACGCATCGCTCGTGGGTCCCGGTGCGCCGAGCGAGTTCCTCGGGCGTCATCGGACCGTATTCAGCCAATGATTGATACAGTCCCAGGCGATTGCCGACGATTACCAAAGCGGTGTTCGCCGCTGCCCCCAGATCGCTAATCACTTGCCCGATCAGGGCGTCAAGGTCGGTAGTCATGGTTTGCATCGAGGTCTCCGCAGAGGGCGCGCGGCGGATTGCGCCGCACGCCTATGGAATGTTGGAAAGAAGCGATGGAATCAGAAAGCTGGGCGGCTAACCCTGGATCACGACGTTGTCCCCCGTACCGCCATCGAGAACATCCAAGCCAGGACCGCCGAGCAACACATCGTCGCCGTCGCCGCCCGTGAGAACGTCGGCGCCGTCGCTGCCGATGAGCACGTCGTCATCCTCCCCGCCATGGCCGACGAGTTGTATGGCGTTGGCGGCGAGGCCGGAAGCTTCAACGACGTCGTCACCTGCCAAGGCGTTAATGGTCAATCGGTCGTTGGCCGCTTCCGAACCGTAGACGTTCACCATGGTGGCCAACCCCAGCACCGAGACGCCGCTGGCGTCGCCGAACACCAGGATGACGTCGTCGGTGTTTGTGCCATTGACAATGACCGTGTCTGGTTGCGCGTCCCCTCCGCCGCCAACACTCGCCAGGTTGACGTTCACTTCGACCACGTCGGTTCCCGAAAGATCGTTCACCACGACCACGTCGGCGCCGCCGAGCGCGTTGTAATCGATGCCTTCGATATCGTTCAGGTCCATCGTCACACTGGCCACGTCGCGGAAGAAGCGGACTCGCCCGCCCACGGGCGAAATGTCAATGTTCTCCGCCACGTTGGCGCCGTTGAAGATCATACGATCGAAACCGGCCTGGCCTTCGAGCGTGTCGTTGTCGTCGCCGGGATTCCAAACGAAGGTGTCGTCACCGGCGCCGGCGAGCATCAAGTCGTCGCCGTCGCCGCCATTGACCAGATCGTCGCCTTCACTACCCAGGAATACATCGTTGCCCAAGCCGCCATTCATGGTCAACTGGATCCCGTCCGCTTCGAGCGAGGTGGCGTCGATCGTGTCGTCGCCGCCAAGGGCGTTCAGCGTAAGTCGGTCGTTCGCCTGTTCTTGATGGAAAATGTTGACCCTTGCGTGAAGTCCGAAAACGGTGATTCCGCCAGCATCGCCTGCCGCGCCGAAGACATCGGCGCCGTTCGTGCCGTTGACCGTGATCGAATCGGCGCCTCCGTCGCCTCCGCCATTCGGACCGCGCAGGTCAAGTCCGATCAACGTTACGTCGGTTCCTGAAAGATCGCCGACAACGACGGTGTCATCGCCCCCGAGAGCGCGGAACTCAATCGTCTCCAGATCGTTCAGATCCATGGTGACGTTGGCCACGTTGCGAAGGAAAAGAACTCGTCCGCCGTTCGCGAGAATATCGATGTTTTCACCCGCCGAAGAGCCAAAAAACCGCATGGCGTCGGTCCCGTCCTGGCCTTCCAAGGTATCGCTCCCGTCGCCGGGCTCCCATTGGAACACATCGTCGCCCGCGCCCAGGAATGCCACATCATTGCCTTGCTGGCCGTCGACGAAATCGTTGCCGTCGCCTGCGAGAATCACATCGGGCCCTTGACTGCCAAGAATCGTATCATCGCCGGCGCCGCCGTCGATGGTGAGCTTGATCACCCCGGCCGGCGTGGTTGACGCGGTCACGCCGTCGTTACCACCGAGGGCGTTAATGACTAACGAATCGTTCGCTCCTTCGGAGTTCGTAATATTCACCAAAGCCGCAAGTCCGACTACGGCTGCGGAAGTCCCGGCGCCGAAAATGTCGATGATGTCGTTGCCGTTCGTGCCTTGCACGATCACGGTGTCTGGTTGGGCGTCGCCTGTGGCGCCTCCAAGTACGCCCGCCAGGTTGACGTTAACTTTGACCAGGTCTGTCCCACTCATCGGGTTGACAACCACGGTGTCGCTGCCCCCGAGCGCATTGAGGTCAATCCCCTCGATGTCGTTCAAATCCATCGCAATCGTACCGAGATTCCGTGTAAAGCGGGCCCGGTCGCCGTTTGCCGACAGATCAAAAATCTCGGCGCCGCTGCTGCCGTTAAACAGCAAGGTGTCGTTCCCGTCCTGGCCCTCTACGGTATCGCTCCCGTCGCCGGGGTCCCATTGAAACACGTCATTCCCGGCGCCAAGAAAGGCCACGTCGTTCCCTTGCTGGCCGTCAATTAGGTCGTCGCCGTCGCCGCCCAGCAGCAAGTCCACGCCGTTGCTGCCCAATAGCGTATCATTGCCCGCGCCGCCATCGACGGTAATTTGAATGAGCGCCGCCAAGTTACCTGTCGCGGAAAAACGATCATCGCCGCCGTTGGCGTTCAAAACCAGTTGTTCTGATGTGCCAATGTCAATCGCGAAGGGCGCCGGATCGAGGCGATCAAACCGTACTCGGCTGCCGTTCGCCGTGGTCGTGAATACCTCGGCGCCGTTGCCGCCGTTGACTTCGACCGTGTCGATACCTGCGCCGCCTTCATTCAAGTCGGTGTCATCGCCGGGATTCCACACCATGCGGTCATTGCCCGATTCGCCGAAAATCTGGTCGTCGGCGTCTCCTCCGGTCAGCACATCGTCGCCTAAACCGCCGAACAAAAAATCGAACCCGCCTCTGCCAAGCAGGGTGTCGTTACCGCCCTGGCCAAATAACAGATCGGCGCCGGAACCGCCCGTGAGCACATCATTGCCTTCGCCGCCAAATAAGTTCGCGCGAGGCAAAGCGCCGTTGGTTTCATCGAGCGAGATCGTATCGTTCCCCCCGAGTCCAAAACCTTGCATTTGCGCGACGTTGGCCACCGTCGGCGATCCGCCCAACACCGCTACGGCGCCGCCATTAACCAAGATCGATCCCGCCGCATTCCGGCTGATTGTGATCGTATTGTCTTGACTGTCGCCCGTGACGGTTAACACGCCGGAACTGGCCGTGAAAAACGCCGTGACGGCGGGCGCGAGGCGGGCTTCGAGCGACTCATGCCGTGGTGCAAACCGCCGTGCGGCAGGACGAGGGCGAGCCCGCCGACGAAACCGACCGCCAATCACCGACTGAAACAACGAACGCAACATCGTCACAACTCCCAAGGTGTATACAGGAACGCGATCAGCCCCCATGAGCTGGAGCCCCGGTGTAGGTTTTGCCCTTCACCAGCTTTAGTCTCCGTTCGTTGCCGAGACGGACTCGCACTGGTAGAATTTTTTTCGCCCAGGGGCCGGTCCGCGGCGAAAGTCTTCCCATGGCCTAGGTGAGGGCCCTTGCAAGACAACCGTCGTGGAGTTAGCCCCGAAGCGATCGGTCTTCCGACGGGCTCAGATTTTGTCGACAAACTCGTCAAAAACTTGTCGTGCTTTCTCCAGAAGCCTTTACCCACCTGATGGCGCGCGTGCAGGCCGGCGATCCAGACGCCGCTGCCGAATTGATCCGGCATTACGAGTCGGACATCCGGTTGGAGGTGCGCGTGAGAATGCGCGTGCAGGACGGACGCATGAAGCGTCTGCTCGATTCGATGGACATTACCCAGTCGGTGCTGGGAAGCTTCTTTGCGGGGGTGGCGGCCGGCAGGTTCGTTCCCGAACATCCCCAACAGCTGCTGGGGCTGCTCGTCGCCATGACGCGCAACAAACTGTTGAACCAGGTGCGCAATCAACGGCGCCAACGGCGCGACATCCGTCGAGTACAGTCGCTCGATGCCGCGGTTCACGATGTGCACGACGGCGAAGCGACGCCAAGCCAAGTCGTCGCAAGCCAAGAAATTCTCGGCGAGTTTCGCAAGCGTTTAACCGAGGAAGAACGACAGCTTGCCGAACTCCGAGGCGCCGGGCAGGGTTGGCCGGCCATCGCAGCCGAATTGGGAGGCACGCCCGATGGTCGCCGCAAGCAACTTGAACGCGCCTTCGCCCGCGTTGCGGCGGAACTTGGTTTAAATGAAGAGCTTGCCCTATAGCGTGAAATCCCATGAATGAGTCTTTGGGCGAGCAGCTTTGCACGGAGATGGTCGAACGATGGCGCCGGGGAGAGCGAGTCCCCGCTGAGGCGTTTTTGCATCGCCATCCGGACTTGGATTCCGATTTTGCGTTCGAATTGATTTTGACCGAGGTCGTCCTGCGGCAAGAGTACGGCGATCCGGCGCCGCAAGATGAGTTCGTGTGGCGCTTTCCCACGTTTGCCGATCGCCTGCAGCGCCACTTCCTGTTGCATGCGACATTGGCCGCCGACGTTGAATACTCGAATTCGGCGACCTTTGTTTCGCGTCCGCCGCCGTTGGTTCAGGTTTCCCATTTGCTTCCGGCGGTGCCGGGGTATGAGTTGCTCAGCGAATTGGGACGTGGCGGCATGGGCGTCATCTACAAGGCCCGAGAAACAAACCTGGCTCGCTATGTGGCGCTTAAGTTTTTGCCGGCCGAGTTTTCCCAAGATCCTGACCGATTGGACCGATTATTGCGCGAAGCGCGCACCGCGTCGGCGCTGAATCATCCCCATATTTGCACGGTTCATGCCTTGGGAGAACACGACGGTCGTCCCTTCATTGTCATGGAGTTCATCGAAGGCGTCACGCTCCAAACCATGCTGGCGCGGCGCATCGAGGTGGATGTTGCGGTGCGGCTCATTCGTCAAGCGGCGCAAGCGCTGGCGGCAGCGCACGCTGCCGGCGTCGTCCATCGAGACGTCAAACCTGAGAACATCATGGTGCGCGATGACGGCTACGTCAAAGTGCTCGATTTTGGCCTGGCGCGACGGTTGCCGACCCTGGCGCACCCCAGTCCCAAAGAGGGTTCAACCACCGAGCCGGGCGCCATCTTGGGCACCGTGGCGTACATGTCGCCCGAGCAGGCCCGCGGCATGACGGCCGAGAGCGCGTCGGATGTGTTCTCGTTGGGCATCGTGTTGTATCAGCTTGTCACGGGGGAGCACCCGTTCGAGGCGGATTCGCCGTTGGGTATGCTCCACGCGATTACGTCGCGCTTGCCGCTGGCGCCACAGCGGCTCAACCCGACAATGCCCGCCGCCTTGGCGGGCCTGCTCGAGGCCATGCTGCACAAAGACGCGCGGTTACGGCCGAGGGCGTTGGAGGTGGAGCAGGTGTTAGCTTCGCTCGCCGATGCGGCTTTGCCACGTGCTCCCGTTGCGACCGGCCGCCCGATCGTCCGTCGCGAACCCGAGTTGGCGCGCCTTCGCGAAGCGCTCGAGGCCGCCGCAGCCGGACGTGGCGCGCTGGTGTGTATCGCAGGCGAACCGGGCATTGGCAAAACGACGTTAGTCGAGGAGTTTCTGAATCATTTGTCGGAGTGTGGGCGAGGTTGCCTCGTAGCCCGTGGCCGGTGTTCTGAGCGATTGGCGGAAGCGGAAGCCTATTTGCCGGTGCTTGACGCGCTCGAAGACCTACTCACGGCCGATCGCACCGGCGCCGCGGCGCGAACGATGAAGATCGTGGCGCCGACCTGGTACGCCCAGGTGGCCTCCGCCGATCCTGGCCGAGATTCGCTCGTTGCTTTCCCCGCACTTGGAATCCGTCAGGATCGTGACGGGGTTGATCCCGCGGCGGCGACGCCGCCGCCACACCACGCACCCGCAATCGCGCGCCGCCTGCCGCCGGAGCGCGCGGCGTCGCAACAAGCCATGCTGCGCGAGTTTTGCAGCCTGGTGCAGGAGCTTTCAAGGCTCGGCCCCATGGTCTTCTTCTTTGACGATGTGCACTGGGCCGACGTGTCGACTGTCGATCTTCTCGCCCATCTGGGACGGAATTGCCGCGGGTTGCGTGTGTTGGTGCTGGCCACTTACCGCCCGACGGAATTGTTGCTCGGACCGCACCCATTCCACCGCGTGCGGTTAGAGTTGGAGTCGCAAGGCGTGCTCTTCGATTTGCCCTTGGGGTTTCTCAATCGTGAAGAGATTCAAGCCTACCTGACGTTGGCGTTCCCCGATCATGCTTTCGCTCCTGATTTTGCCGAATTAATCTACGCACGTACGGAAGGAAGCCCGCTCTTTCTGGTCGACCTGTTGCGCTACTTGCGCGAACGCAGTGTGATTGCTCAGATCGACGGCCGATGGTCGCTCGCACAAGATTTGCCCGACTTGCGCCGCGAGCTGCCTAGTTCGGTGCGCAGTATGATTCAACGCAAGCTGGACCGGCTTGACGAGGAAGATCGTTTACTGCTGGCGGCGGCGAGCGTCCAGGGACATGAATTCGACTCGGCGGTCGTGGCCGGTGCGCTAGGACTGCACGCCGCCGACGTGGAAGAACGGCTGCAAATGCTCGACCGGGTTCACGGTTTGGTTCGATCGGTACGCGAACATGAGTTCCCAGACCGAACGCTCACGGTGCGGTATGTTTTTGTGCATATCCTTTATCAACAGGCGCTCTACCACGATTTGCAACCGACGCGGCGCGCTAACTTCGGGGCCGCACTGGCGCAAACACTCGAACGGCGCCAGGGAGATCAGAGCGGCGCGGCGGCGTCCGAGCTGGCATGGTTGTACGAGGTCGGAAGAGACTTTCTGCGCGCTGCGCGGCATTCGTGGCGCGCCGCGCAAAACGCCGCGAGCGTGTTCGCGCATCGGGAGGCGGTGGTCTTGGCCCGCTGGGGCTTGCGGCTGTTAGAGGCCGCACCGGAAACCTCCGAGCGAGCCGCGCTAGAGCTTTCCTTGCAAACCACCTTGGGCATGCAACTTCAAGTGACGGAGGGGTTCGCAGCGGCGTCGGCGCGTCAAGCGTATGCGCGGGCGCGCGAACTTTGCGGACAGACCACGGAAGCCGCGCCATTGTTCCCCGTGCTCTGGGGTCTGTGGCTGTTTTCAAAAGTCCGTTCCGAATTGAGCAAAGCTCAAGAAATGGCGGGCGAACTTGCGTCTTTGGCGCGTCGGTTGCGCGATCCGGACTTGTCGCTCCAGGCTCACCAGGCCTTGGGCATGACCGCATTTTGTCAAGGTGAGCCAGCGACGGCCATTCAGCACGTCGAGCAAGCCGCCGCGCTGTACGACCCGGATCGGCACGTGGCTCACGCTTACTTATTCGGGCAAGACCCAGGCATTATGTGCCAGGCGTTTGGGGAGGTCGCTCTGTGGCTGTTGGGTTACCCCGAACAAGCGCTCTGGCATAGCGAAGCGGCAATTCGCCGGAGCCGGGGACTGTCGCCCAGCAGCCAAGCCATTGCACTGCATTTCGCAGCCATGCTGCATCAACTTTGCCGCAACCCCATGCGTGCAAAGGCGTGCGCCGAGGCTTCGATCGCGATTGCCTCGGAACATGGCTTCTCGTTTTGGCGTGCCGGCGGACGCGTGCTCCATGGTTGGTCGCTTGCCGCATGTGGCAAGCCGGATGAGGGAATCTCGCAACTGCGCCAAGGGTTGCGCGACTGGCGAGCGACCGAGAGCGTCACTTATGAAACGTATTACTTAGGGTTGCTGGCCGACGTATTGCGTGAGCAGGGACAACTTGCCGAGGGCCGGCGCGTTGTGGATGAGGCCTTGGAATTGGCGCGCCGCACGGGGGAAGGGCTTTACGAAGCAGAATTGCACCGCTTGCGAGGTGAACTTTGTCTCCCGCACGATGGCGATCACGCCGAGCTCTGCTTCCACCAGGCATTGTCTTTTGCACGTCGCCAAGACGCCAAGTCGCTGGAGTTGCGCGCTGCAATGAGTCTGGTGCGAGTCGCCCCCTCGCTCGAGAACAAGAACCAACTTGCCGAGGTTTATGAGCGCTTTAACGAGGGGCTTCAGACTGCCGATCTGCAAGATGCACGCCGCCTTCTCAGCGAAAACGTGACGCCAACCAACTAACGCCAAGATAGAAACGCACCCCTGACCGGTACGCAAACACCACTGACGCAGCTGCTCTCGTCTCTTCAACTCGGTATCTCTCAAACGGATTCGACGCTTGCCCCAGGCGGATAAATCAGTCCGCGTTGATGTATGCGAGGCGAAATGGTACCTTAGGCGTGAACTGAACCTCGTATTTCACCCACCCGGAGACGTCATCCCATGCCTGGCAAATTCTCGCACTTGCTGGTGGGCGGGATGTTTGCGGTCCTGTGCGCGTCGCTTACCGGTTTACGCGCCGAGGAAGCCGCACCGGCCCAACTTGATGAAACGTTCTTCGAGACGCGCATTCGTCCCATCTTGGCGGGAACGTGCGTGGAATGCCACGGGCCCGAAGTCGCCAATGGCGGGCTGCGTTTGGATACGCGCGACGCTTTACTCACAGGCGGCGAGCGCGGCCCCGCGGTCATTCCCGGAGACGCCGAAAGCAGCTTGCTCATTCGCGCCCTTCGACACGACGACGAGTCGCTCCAAATGCCGCCCGATGAACCGCTTCCGGCTGAGGTCGTTTCCGATCTCAAAGCGTGGATCGCGGCGGGCGCCCCTTGGCCTGCCGCCGCGTCGGCGCCGCTGATCAGCGAGAAATCACACTGGGCTTTCATGCCGCTCCAAAAGGCGACGCCTCCGCGGGATCCAACCGGGTGGGCGGCTGAACCGTTGGATCAGTGGATCGCCGCGGCTCGTGAGAAGCACGGACTGCGATCGAACCCGCCAGCTGACAAGGGTGTGTTGGTGCGGCGGGCTTATTACGATTTGCTCGGCTTGCCGCCAACCCCCGAACAGATCGAAGCGTTCTTGGCCGACGAGCGCCCCGACGCCTTCGCGCGCCTGGTTGATGAACTGCTTGCGTCGCCGCATTACGGCGAACGTTGGGGGCGTTACTGGCTTGACTTGGTTCGTTACGCCGACACAGCCGGCGACAACTCCGACTATCCCATCCCGCAGGCGCACTTGTACCGCGACTACGTGATTGACGCCTTGAACGCCGATGTCCCGTACGACCGCTTCCTGCATGAACAACTGGCCGGCGACTTGCTAGCGCAACAGGCGCCGCCGGAGGACTTCGCGCGGTTGGTCATTGCAACCGGTTTTATCGCCCAGGCCAAACGCATGGGCACGCGCGAACTGGAAGACATGCACATTGTGATTGAAGATACGCTCGCGACGGTGGGACCCGCAATTCTCGGACTGTCGCTCCGCTGCGCACGCTGCCACGATCACAAGTTCGATCCGCTCTCGCAAAAGGACTATTACGCCCTGTACGGTTTCTTCGCTAGCACGCAGTATCCGTTTCCCGGTGCGGAGGAAGTTCGTAAGCAAACGCACTTTGTCCCCTTGATTTCGCCCGATGATCAGCGGCGTCGAAAAACTGAGCACGACCAAACGCTGACCCAGGTGAAGGAGCAAATCAAGCAGCTGGAAGAGCAAACGCTCGCCCTAGCCGCGCCTGCGAGCGCGCAAGACCTGGCCGCGACCAGCGACGAGTCGCCCATGTGCGACGACGCCACAGCGCGGAAACACGTGCAAGAGAAGCTCGAATCGCTGCGCGCCGAACAGAAACGCCTGGAGTCGCTCGACCCTCTGGCCGGCGTTCCTACGGCGTACGCCGTGACGGACCTCAAGCCGATCGACGTCCCCATTCATCTGGCGGGAGATCCGCGAAAGGCGGGCGATATTGTACCGCGTGGCGTTCCTCGCGTTTTGGACTCCGAGCGACTTGCAATACCCGAAGGCGTCAGCGGCCGCCTTGAACTGGCGCGCTGGATGACGACCAAAGCAAACTTCCTGACGGCCCGAGTCATGGCGAATCGCCTTTGGCAATATCATTTTGGAAAACCGCTGGCGGCCACGCCTTCCGACTTTGGGTATCGGGGGGCCTCGCCCACACACCCAGAGTTGCTCGACTGGCTGGCAAGCGAATTGATTGACTCTGGGTGGTCGCTCAAGGCGATGCATCGACGCATCATGTTGTCGCAAACGTATCAGCTTTCTTCCGATCAAGACCTATCCAATAGCGAGCGAGACACCGGCAACAGCTGGTATTGGCGGTTCGACCGCCGCCGGCTGGATGCAGAAGCGCTGCGCGACACGCTGCTCTTGCTGGGCGGCTCGCTCGATCTGACACGCCCCGGGCCGCACCCTTTTCCCGCACCGTCGACCTGGAAGTTCACGGCCCACCATCAGTTCAATCATGCCAGCTATCCATCGAATCACCGCAGCGTGTATCTGATGGTGCAGCGTCTGCATGCTCACCCGTACTTGTCGTTGTTCAACGGGGCGGACCCCAGCCTTTCGACTGCCATGCGCGACAATTCCACGGTGCCGCTCCAGTCACTGTTCCTGTTGAATAACGACCTGGTCCACCAATGGTCCGCACGCTTTGCCGAACGGCTGGCGGCGCAAGAGCCCGACGCGACGGCTCGCATTCATCGCGCTTTTCTACTGGCTTACGGGCGTTCGCCATCCGAGGCGGAAGTAGCGCGGACGCAGGTGTTCTTGGAACGCTATGAGCAAACCATGGCGCAGGAAGGCGTCGCAAGCGAGCGACGCGCGCAAGAGGCCTGGTCAGCGTTCGCGCGTACGTTAATGGCCTCAAACGAATTGACCTATATCGATTAGCCCCAAGAGGCTTTGAATCATGGACAGGAATCAACTCAACCGGCGCCGTTTCATCAAAGGCGCCGCCGCGCTGGCCGCTTCCGGCGAACTGGCGCTGCATCGGCAATTGACGTTGGCGGCCGAACTGAACAACGGCCACCCCCTGGCGCCTAAGCCGGGGCATTTCCCCGGCTCCGCCAAGAATTTGATTTTGTTTTTCTTCACGGGCGGGTTGTCGCACGTTGACACATTCGACTACAAGCCCCAGCTCCAAAAAGACCACGGCAAGACGATCAGCGGCGCCGGACGGCCCTTGAAAGCGTCTCCGTGGAAGTTTCAGCCGTACGGCGAATGCGGCAAGATGGTCAGCGAGCTGTTCCCGCAGGTCGGCTCGGTTGTAGATCAGATGTGCTTCTTGCACACCGTGCGCGGCGATTCGGGTGGGCATTCGGCCGCCACGCTCGGCATGCTCACGGGCTCGATCACTTTTCCGATGCCGAGCATCGGCGCTTGGATTAGCTATGGTTTGGGCACGCGCAACACGAACTTGCCGCCGTATGTCGTGTTAGCCGCGAAGGAGCCTTACAACGCTTATCTGGCGTGGGACGCGAGTTTTCTTCCCGGTTGTCATAAGGGAACCCGTTTCATTCCCGGCCCTGATCCACTGCCAAATCTGGCAAGCCCGGTCGCTTCGCTCAGCCGGCGCGACTTGGAACGGCTTATGTTGAACGACCTGAACGACGCGCATTTGCAGCGGCATGACCAAGCGCCGGAGTTAGCAGCCCGCATTACCAATCTGGAAACGGCGTACGGGTTGATGCAAGAAGCTCCGGAGGCCCTGAGCATTTCCCAAGAGCCGCAGTATGTGCTTGACCTTTACGGCGCCGAGGCGTCTAAACCCGGCTCGTTTGGCGCACAGTGTTTGATTGCTCGGCGGTTGGTGGAGCGCGGCGTGCGCGTCGTCCAGTTGTTCGATGTCGGCTCGAACAACAATTGGGACAACCATAACGATATGAGCCTGCACGAGAAGCTGAGCAAAAACGTCGATCGACCGATCGCCGCTCTGATCAAAGATCTGCGCCAGCGCGGACTGCTGGACGAAACGCTCATTGTTGGTTGTTCCGAGTTTGGCCGCACGCCCTGGGAAGACCTGACGCCGCAAGGACGCGGGCATTACAACCGCAACTTCACTTGCTTCTTGGCCGGAGGAGGAGTCAAAGGCGGTTATAGCTATGGCGTTTCGGATGAACATGGCGCCACCGCCGCCGAAAACCCCATGCATGTGCACGACCTGCACGCGACGATTTTGCACCTGATGGGGCTGGACCATACTCGTTTGACCTATCGTTATTCCGGCCGCGATTTCCGCCTGACGGACGTCCACGGAGAAGTTGTATCCGACGTGATTGCGTAGCGCGGCGGCGCAAGGATGAACCTCGGCCCCTGCGTTTTTCCGCGAGAAGTCGTTCATGCACCGAAGAGCCTTCCTGCAAACTGCCGTCGCCGCCTTAGCGACGGGGTGTGCAAGCGCCGTGGAAGCCGCCGATGTGCCTCCGCTGCAAATCATGACCGTGAGCGGAGCTATCGCGCCGGCGCAACTGGGCGCCGTTTTGCCGCATGAACATGTGCTCGTCGATTTCGTCGGCGCTGCGCAAGTGAGCCCTCAGCGTTATGATCCAGATCACGCGTTCGAGGTCGTGTTGCCGCACTTGAAACGGGTCAAGCAAGCGGGGTGTCAAACCGTTGTGGAGTGTACGCCCGCGTATTTAGGGCGCGACCCCGTCTTGCTTCAGCGGTTGGCCAAAGCGAGTGAATTGCAACTTCTTACGAACACCGGTTATTACGGCGCCGGAAACGGCAAATATCTTCCGGCACATGCGCAACACGAAAGCGCTGACGACCTTGCCCAGCGTTGGTTGAACGAATGGCGCGTCGGCATCGACGGGACAGGCGTTCGACCGGGCTTTATCAAAATTGGCGTTGATCATTCCCCACTTAGCGGTGTGAACCAGAAGCTGGTGCGAGCCGCCGCGCGAACTCACTTGCAAAGCGGGCTGACCATCGCTTGCCACACCGGATCCGGCGCGGCGGCGATGGAGGAACTAGCGATCTTACGCGAGGAAGGCGTCTCGCCGCAGGCGTGGATTTGGGTTCACGCCCAGAATGAACGCAGACGCGACCTGCATCGGCGCGCCGCGGACTTGGGCGGCTGGGTCGAATTCGACGGCGTCGGGCCGGATTCCTTGGACCGCCATGTGGAACTGGTTTTGTTCATGAAGGAACACGGTCTGTTGCACCGAGTGCTCATCTCGCACGACGCCGGTTGGTATGCCGTGGGCGAACCCGGCGGCGGAACGTTTCGTCCCCTCACAACCCTGTTTGAACAGTTCCTGCCTGCGCTCAAAACCGCAGGCCTGACGGATGAGGAAATCCGCCGTCTCACGGTCGAAAACCCCGCGCGGGCGTTAGCCATTCAAGTCCGGCGAACGTGAATCATTCACGACGCGCGGCTACCCTGGTCGACGACCAGCATTTGAATCTCAGTCAGGTAGTTCTTGGGGTTGCCGCGGAAAATCATGCCCGGTCCCTTGATATACACCTCGCGCGTCGGCGAGATAATCTCATAACCCCGTTGTTGAACGTAGGCGAGAATCCTTTCGTAGGATCGTCCCAGTTCCTCATAGGGGCCCTTGTGAAGAAGCGTCACGCAACGGCCGCCCGGAAGTTCTCTGACGGAAACGTCCTCGTAGGAGTTCGCCTGGTCGCTTGAGTTCTTTCGCTGGATTGGCATGCAGGCTTCGAAGTCCGCGTCGGTTTCTTTGTATTCCGCATCGTAATGAAGCAATAAGGGCTTACCGCAAATTCGTCGGCCAAATCGCTTGCCGATTTTTGCGAAGCCTTTGCCACAATCACCGTAGCGTCCCTTCATGCGAACGCCTGCAATCCAGAAAGGCTCAATGGCCTTTTCCTCCACGTTGAAGTTCGCGTCATTCATGGTTTGGTGTGCTTCCCTTTCGTGGTTGATGATTTTCGTCAAGGCGCGCGCGATTCGTCGAGACGCTTGCGCCTTCTCTTGCATCATCTGCCGCTGACGCTCCAAGTAGTCCAAAAGGTCTGAGTCGTCCTCTTGATGCGCCAGAACGTTCTTAATGTCCTCCAGGGAGAATTCGAGCGCCCGGAGTTGCGTAATGATGCGGGCCGTCTCGACTTGGTTCTCTCCGTAGTAACGGTAGCCGGTCTGCTCGTCGACATAGGTCGGAAGCAACAGACCTTGTTCGTGGTAAAAACGCAGTGTTTTGACGGTTAACCCCGTTACTTTGGAGAACTCGCCAATACGGAACATGGTGATATTCTGGCGGGTTTGCGACAAAACTCATTCACAAGATGCACTCCAGGATACGGCCTCCCGTCAGGGGAGAGTCAATCGGAAAAACCTCAAGATAATTGCACAACGGAAATTGCGCTCAACTGCCCTTTCCAGCCCTCTACACTACTGCTAAAAGCCAGTTGTCCGATGGTGAGAAAAACTCAGTCGCATGGTGTCCCGACTTTCGTCGTTCGTGTCCTTGTTTGCGGCGTGTTTGTACACCCCCGAACTCTCGTGGGCGCAACTCCCACCACCGATTACGCTTAGAACGATCGAAGTCCCGGCGGCGCCGAACGATGTCGGTCCGTGGTCCCCGGAATGGCGCCCTCTCGATGATTCGCCGGTGAGGCAGCCGCACCGCCTACCGCCGGTTGAAAACGAGTTAACGTACGCCTTAACGCCCGCCGACCCATACGTTGAGGAGCCTGCCCCCAAGCTTCGTTTGCCGGGCGAAGACCGTTCGCCACTGAAAGCGCAATACTTTTGGGTTCCATCACAATCTCTGCAGGGTCGACCGGAAAATTTGGCGATCAGCGGCGCGCAGTTTGATCTAGGTTTTCCTTTGCGCATGGAACCAGGTGAAATTTGGCTTGCGCTGGGCGGCGTGGAACGCCTGGCGATTAATACACCAGCCTTGTTGCCCGACTCAGGATCGCCGATTCCCGACGAACTTTGGGATGTGCAATTAGGCGTGATGCATATTCGCGATCTGAACAACGGCGGCAAAGCGGGCGGAATGGTCCGAGTGGGCTCGCCCAGCGACGAGCCCTTTGGCGCGACGCGCGATGTGACCGTGTCGTTACTCGGGTTTCTGACGATTCCGCATCACGAGCGCGATGCGTGGAGCTTTAGTCTTTTCTACTCGCCGACGGGACAGGTAGCTTTTCCTATCCCTGGCGTCGCTTACGTATGGAGACCGAGCTACGAATTTCAGGCGAACCTGGGAGTGCCGTTTTCTCTCGACTACCGACCGACGGACGCGTTGACATTCTCGGCCAATTACATGCCGGTAAACAACGTGGAGATCGTCGCTCGGCAAAAACTCGGCGACGCCTGGAGCCTGTACACGGGCTACCGTACGATGACCGAAGCGTTCCTGCTGACCGAACGCGTCCGCAACGAGGATCGGTTCTACGTTTTCGATCAGCGCTTCACGCTCGGTGTGCAACGACAACTGCCCTGGGGTTGGACGCTGGACGCCTCAACGGCTTATCTCTTCGATCGTCGAATTTTTCAGGCGGAAGGTTTTTTTGACGACCGGCGGGACGAACTCAAGATCGACTCCGGCTTGGGCGGCTTTCTGCAACTATTTTGGACGCGTTAGTTTACATAAGCCCACGCTCCTCACGCCACGCCACGGTTAATGACACAATCGTGCGCGACCTACGAATGCGTGAATTCCGCACGTCGTTGACTTATTCCGGTGAGACGGAGGGGTCATCCGAAGCAGATCGCCAGGAGCCATGCCATGGTCCGCAACCTAGGGAGTGATCGGTCGTTTACTCTCTTGCGACGGCTGCGCGCGGCGTGAATCGTTCTCGGCGGCGCGTTTGAGTACGAGTAAGATCACTTTGCCGTCGTCCGCGGCTTTGAATTCAACGGGGCGCGGCGTCGCAGAATCGACGGGCATGCAAAGGCGCAACGCATCATCCTTGAATTCAAAGATCGCTTTCGTTGTGTGCAGTACGTCGCCCTGATCGCTGCGGCGAATGAAATCAATGGTATGGGGCGACTGAGTGCGGTCGATGACAACTTCATGGGTTGGCGATGGCCCCGGGAGCGGCGTATCAACCGTCAGTCGGTTCCCTTCGAATCGAAACCGCAGGTGTGCGAGAAACGGCTCGTCGGGCCATCCGTTGCTCGAAGCTTGACGGGGTTCGATGCGCTCCACGCGCCATTCGCCGTTCAGAACTTCCTGCTGCGCGAGGGTCGACACCGGCAACCAACAAAACACCGCAACCGCGACACTGACTAACGCGATCCTGCGACATGACATCGTTTTCGTCCTTGGCGATGAGTACTGACGCGCATCTTCAACGATCTAACCTGATTGGACAATCCAACCCGAGGTGCTTGTGAATTTCACAACCCGGCCAGGCGCGTATCGGCGTCCCCGAATTGTGGAAGCTCCAGCCCCATACGATCCATGATCGACAGGTACAAGCTGCACAGCTTGCGGTTCTCGTCGCCTTGGTCCAGATAATTAAGCACGCGCCCAGTGCGTAGCGTGCCGCCGAGTCCGCCCACGGTGAGCACGGGCAACTTGGTGCTGTCGTGTTGACTGCCCGACCACATGTTCGAAAGATACAGCAGGCAGGAATGGTCGAGCACGCTTTCGTCGCCCTCGGGCATGGCGTCGAGGCGTTCGGCGAGGTAAGCCAACTGGCTAACATAGTAACGAGAGATGCGTTCGTATTCGTCCGAAAGGTCGCTATGCGAGGCGGAATGGTGCGCGTTGCGCGCGTCGAGGAAGGGATAAAACAGCCCAGAAATGTCGCGGCATAGCAGCAACGTGGCGACTCGCGTTTTGTCGGTCTGGAAGGCCAACGCCACGATGTCGCACATGAGCCGCATGTGTTCGCGAATATCTTCCGGCAAACCGTTGTCGGGGCGTGGCATGGCGGCAAGCGGCCGGGCCTGGTCGCGAGCGCGGAGCGCCGCGCTGGATTGCTCGTCGCGCATTCGGGTAACACGCTTCTCGACCTCACGCACGCTCGAGAGATACTCGTCAAGTTTGATTTTATCGCTCCCACTGACACGCCGGCTTAAGTCCGCGGCTTCCTCCAGGACACGATCCAGCACGCTCTGGTTGCGGCGCGTGCTGCGATTGTCGAAGAGGCTGTCAAACGCAAGCGAGGGATACACCTCCATCGGCACGGGCGACGTGGCGTTCTGCCAAGAAATATGCGAGCTATACGCCATCGAGAAGTTCGTCTCGTGATATCCCGTGATGGGTTGCTCGCAACCAAGCACAAGGCTTGGTTGAGCGGTCTCCTGACCAATGGTGTTGGCCAGCGCCTGGTCCATGCTGACGCCGCCCTTTAACTCGGCGCCCTTTTGCAGCGGAGCGCCCGAGAGAATGTTTCCGGTTTGTCCGGGATGAATTCCCACGCCCACGGCCGCGCGGTTAAACAAGCCGGTATAGAAGTTGAGTTTCGTTTTGAACGGATCCAGCGGCGCCAGGCTCTTGCCCAACTCCATACCGTCGCCTTCGCCTTTCGCCCACCAGTGATGCGAATTGATGCCGCACGCCATGAAAACCGCGGCAAACCGCTTGGGAAAACCATCGGCCGTGTCGTTGGCCGCAGGCGTCTGCCCCCACACAGGAATCGACTCCAGCCAGGGAAGCGCCATGGCGACTCCGGCGCCGCGAAGCAGCGTTCGACGTGAAACCTGAGTGTTAACGGTCGTGCGGTGATTCATCGCTCTCCTTCCAGGATGGCCTCATCTCGGCCGCGCTTGGTGAGAAATTGCGGACTAGTGATAATTGTTTCGATCAAACTGCTGAACTGATATTGGTTGGGCGCAAGCTTGTGGCGCATTTCGTCGATGGCGTTATCGTCCGACGGCGCCAACGTCCGGCCAAGTGCGTAAGATAACAGTTTTCGGCAGAGATTGTCTACGAATTCTTCCTGCCGATGTTGCTGCAAATAGCCGCGCAATCCGTCGAGGCCTGCGCCTTCGCCGCCACTTGGAAATTCGGCGTGATTGTCAATCGGTCGCCCGCCCAGATCGACCTCGCGTCGTTCGCCGACTGGCCCGAAGCCTTCAAACGCCAGACCAATCGAATCGAAACGGCGATGGCACGTTGCACAACTCTCCTGTTCGCGATGTTGGGCTAATGCTTCACGCAAAGTCAATTCGCCGAGCTTAGCCTCATCGGCGGGAAGTTCGGGAACGTTGGGCGGCGGTGGAGGGATATACTCGCCCAACAATCGCCGCACCACCCAGTAGCCGCGCTTGACCGGACTGGTGCGCAACCCCGGCGAGTTTTGCGTCAGAAACACCGCCATGGGCAACAACCCGCCGCGACCATATGGCGTGGCGTCGTCGATGCGCCTCCATTGATCATCGTCAAGCGACACGTCCGTCATGCCGTAATGTGCTGCCAAGGCGCCATTCACGAAGGTATGGCGACCTGCAAACAATTCCAGCACCGAGGATTCGTTTTGAACCACATCGAGAAAAAATCGAATCGGCTCTTCGAACATCGCCTGACGGAGTTCATTTGTGAAGCGCGGGAACCGTTCGCGATCGACGCTATTGTGGCTTTCAAACCGGCGAAAATCGAGCCAGTTTCCGGCGAACTCCGTGGCCAATCCGCGAATGCGCTCATCCTGCAGCATGCGCCGCGCTTCGGCCTTGAGAATCTCCGGCTGGTGCAGCGTTCCGTCGGCAGCGCGGGCCAGAAGCTGCTCATCGGGCATGGAAGACCATAGGAAATAACTGAGCCGGCTCGCCAACTCGTGATCGGTCAATGGACGTTGGCCTTCGCTTGAAGCGACCAAGTCCATCCGGTACGAGAAATGCGGCGACAGCAACACGGCCGCTACGGCGTCTTGCATGGCTTCTTCATGGCTCAATTTCTCCTCACGCAACGAGCGATAAAACGCGAGCAGTCCTTCCCGCTCCGAGGGTTCCAAAGGCCGGCGATAGGCGCGTTGCGCGAACTCGAGCAACGTTTGCAAATGGCTCGGCTCGGCCCCACGGCGGGCGTTCTCCACCCAGCGGATTTGCAGGTTAATCGTTTTGAAGTAATCCTGAATCGCCTCGACTGACGCGCCTTCCGCGCCGCTCGCGATCGCTTTCTTCAAATAAACGTCCGCCAAGCGTTGGATCATCGATTCCGACGTAACGTTTTTGTCCTCCGACCGGGCAAAGTCGAACTCAGGATCGCGCATATAACGCGAGTCGGTACGTTCGAACCACAAAAAACCGGTGTACTGTCGCATGGGCGCCGCCGTCACAAAATTCAATTCGGCCCATAAGGCGTTCAGTTCAACTTGTTGTTGTTTGTCAAGAATTAAGTGGTACAACGGCGAGTCATCACGGTAATAGCCCATCATGCTATGAAAACCCGCACTCAATAGACGGCCTTTCTCTTGTTCATCTTTCGATTTGCCGACGTAATCGCGCCCTCGCTCCGAGATGTAAAACGCGTCGGGAAAGATCGAACAGAATTTTTCCAGCGAAGCTTCAAAACGCACACGCTCCGCTTCATCGGCCGGAAGCAACAAGTCGGCGTCTTGGCCGCTTGTACTCAGAGCGTCGCGGCGAAACGTGCGCCTTCCGGCCGCATATTGATCGTTTTTCCAAAGCACAAACGGCTGCGACCCTTTGTGAATGCCGCGCACATCCAGGTCTTTCGGCTGCGGCTCAAGTTTGCGGCGCACACCCACAATGTAACTTCGCAAGGCTTCGCACTCGCGAACGATTAAATCGGGTTTTGCCGCATCGGGCGTCGGCAGGGCGCGCCACATTGACCGAAGTTTGGCCAGCGGGCCAAGTTCTTCACTTGCGTCGGTAAGCGCGCTCCATACGGTGTGCAAATACTTCGCGCTAATACGGTCCTTCGCGGCGATGTCGTCTAATGTTGCTTCAGCAAGGCCCAAAGCTTGCCGCTGCTGGAATTTCCAGGCCGCATGAAAGTAGTCGGCCAAATCGGTCGGCTGGCGTTGATAAAACTCGATGATCCGCTTCACGCAGTATTTATCTCGGTCCGTATCGGTGATGACCGGATGCGGCGCGAAGGCAAAGCCTTGCGGTTTCAGGACGAGATGTTCCGCCACACGACGTGCAGCTTCCAAGTGTTTTTTGATGAGCGCCGGCGACATGGCCAACGACTCGCCCGTGTTGTCAAAACCCGCTTCATTCGCCGGATCGACCGGAAACTCGCGGGCTGGTTGGATGTCAACGCCAGTCAAGTCGCGAATCGTGTAGTTGTACTCGGCATTGCTCAGGCGGCGAGCCATTACCATGCCAGGGTCGCTTGCGTTGCGGTTGGCCTCAAACCGCCGCACGTTGCGAATCTAATCCGTTACCGCTTCGACCGCCGATTTCGAAGGCTGCGCCTCGGCGTCCGCCGGGGGCATCTCGCCGGCCAGAAGGCGGTCCAACACGATGTCCCAGGTTGGATAATCCTGTGCAACGTGAGCGAGCGAGTTGTATTTGGTTAGGTCAAACTCGGCTTCCGGTTTTTCGCTTCCATGACAAGCGTGGCAATACGTTTTGAGGAACGGCGCGACCTGTTCAGAAAATTGGCGACTCAGTTCCGCTTCACTCGGCTCGGCCCGCGCGGGGCACGCAGCGCCAACGACCAAGGCGCAAGCGATGACAAAACACAATCGAAACAACACCATGATCTCGCGAGGTAGGGTTATGCGGAGAGGGGAGCGCAATCGGGATCACAAACCCTGATCTTATCACGACTTGGCGAACACGTGGTAGGAAAGCGCTTCGGCGCCGCATCGGCCCTTCGGCACGGGGCGCCAGAAGGGTACACAATTGGGGCAAACCGTTCCTGTTTGCGGAGAGGTAGGAATGGAAAGTGAGATGACGGAGGGAAGAGCAGCGAGGGCGGGAAAATGACGAACACAACGAAAAACGAGATGTTTTTCAGATGAATCCCTTTGTGATGCAGGGATTTCACCAACTCTTTTATTGTACACATGTACAGTTAAAAATCAAGAGAGCGAGCCGATTTTTCTTTGGGCTCTGATAGTTTACGTCGACTTGTCGTTTTGTTCTCGTGACGTAAGTGTGGTTGTGATCGTCGTTTGGGACGATTGCGTTTCGTGGCCCCGCGGCGTAAGTTTTTTCTCAGCCGGCGCGCCGCCGCGCCAGGATTGACCTGCCGCGCTGGGTCGATATGCTCGTTCAGAGTCGTCCTCACACCTCTCGTCTGGGAGATTGGCTGATGTTCCGCACTAACCGCCGCCGTTTTCTTCAGCAATCGGCTCTCCTGAGTTTGAGTCTGACCGCGGGATCAGGAAGCCGCGCTTACGCCGCCAACGAAAAGATCAGCGTGGCGTGCATTGGCGTGCGCGGCCGAGGAAACTCGGTGATGCACAGCTTTGCGGCAGAGCCGGATTGCGAAATCACTCACATTTGCGATGTCCGAGAGGCGGTGCGCGCGCAGCGTGGTGAGGAAATTAAAAACAAAACCGGACGGATGCCCAAACTTGCGAATGATTACCGGGAACTGCTTGATGATCCTTCGATTGACGCCTTCATGGTCGCCACGCCCGATCATTGGCACGCGCTGTTGACCATCGACGCATGCCTAGCGAACAAAGACGTGTACGTGGAAAAGCCGGCCAGCCACAACATTCTTGAAGGAAAGACCGCCGTCGCTGCGGCTCGCCAACAGAAGCGCATCGTGCAAATGGGCACGCAAATCCGCAGCGCTGCATTTCTACACGAAGCCGCACAATATGTACAAAGCGGCGCCTTGGGCCAAGTGATTTACGGCAAAGCTTGGGAAACGGCGCGCAACGGCGCCGTCCATTTGGAGTCCGACAGCGCGCCTCCTGCGGGACTCGACTATGAACTTTGGCAAGGCCCCGCGCCGCAGCGCGCTTATAACAAAACGATCGTGGAAGGGGCCTGGCGGTGGCTGTTCGATTACGGCACGGGCGATCTCGGGAACGACGGTGTTCACCGTATCGACTATTGCCGCTACGTCATGGGCCTGCACGAGATGCCGCAAGCCATTTCCTGCTCGGGCGGCAAGTTCTTCTTTCAAGACGATCAGCAATGGCCGGACACCATGCTTGTCAACTACGACTACCCCGGCAAAGTGCTGCAATACGAAATGCGATTATGGTCAAAACCCAGTTTACATGGCGCCGGCGAAGGCGCCGTCATCTACGGCGAGAATGGTTGGCTGCTGTTGACGAACAATTCCTGGAAAGCGTTCGATGCGGACGACAAGCTCGTTAAGGAAGGACGCAGCGACTCCGGCCAACAAGCCCATATCCGCAACTTTCTGGACGCGGTGCGAAGCCGCAAACGGGAATCGCTCAACCAGGAAATCTATTCTGGCCATGTCAGCACGGTCATGTGCCACGCTGGAAATATCGCCTGGCGAACCGGCAAGAAGTTGCGGTTCGACGCGACGACCGAAACGTTTGACGACGCCGAAGCGAATCAGCACCTTGGCCGCGAACACCGCAAGGGGTTTGAGTTGCCAAAGATCGGTTAGCTAAAATGCGTGGCCGTAAGGCGGAAAAGAGCCGCTTCGAGGCCCCGCGTCCGCCGACGCTCTTCCGAAATGGCGTCGATGTTACCGCGACAATTGATATCCGTCTGCGTCTGGCGTAGGGTGGCGCCAGGTGAGTTGCTTCGTTTCCCCGCATCGTTGGAGACGCCGCGGAGAAAGTTTTAACCCAGTCGCCCATATGAATATCGTTGCCCGCAGTCGGTGGTCGTTGGTATGGCAGGTTACATGGGCGCTGGTCACCTTGACCGTTTCACCGCTGGATCCCATGCGTGGCTTTGCCCAAGAATCGGCCACCGTTGAACCCGTTACGAAAGACGCAATCGCTCCGGCCGCAGGTTACGAGGAGGTCGTCGAGCGTTTGCGGAAAGCGATTCGTCGCGAAATTTCCGACAAATCGCTCCCGGCGTTTTCGATCGCACTTACCGAGGGCGACCGGACCGTCTGGGCCGAAGGTTTCGGTTACGTGGATCCGGAACGCAAACGACCTGCTACGGCCAAGACGGTCTACCGGGTCGGCTCGGTATCTAAACTGTTTACCGATCTTGCCGTGATGCAATTGGTCGAACGCGGAGAACTGGCGCTCGACGCTCCGGTCAACGACTACCTGCCGAACTTCACACCCAAAAATCCATTTGGTACGCCCATCACTTTGCGGCAATTGATGTCGCACCAATCGGGTCTCGTGCGTGAGTCGCCTGTAGGGAATTATTTCGACGCCACGGAGCCTTCTTTGGAAGCGACCGTGGCCAGTTTGAACGATACTTCGCTCGTTTATGCCCCTAACACGAAAACGAAGTACTCGAATGGTGGCATCGCCGTGGTGGGCAGCGTGTTGGAGCACAAGTCCGGCGCGCCGTTCAACCAAATAATGCAGGAAAAGATCTTTCGGCCGATCGGTTTGCGTCAGAGCAGTTTCGAGCGTACGCCCGACGTGGAGCGCGAAAGCGCCATCGGTTGGATGTGGACCTACGACGGCCGAAGGTTTGAAGCTCCCGACTTCGGCTTAGGTACGGCCCCCGCAGGAAACCTTTACTCCAGCGTTCTCGATTTATCGAAATTCGCACAAGCCGTCTTGAACGAAGGTCGGGGCGAACACGGCGTGTTGCTTCAACCGGGAACGCTCCGCCAAATGATCCTGCCGCAACGTACGGACGCAGGCGAACCGAATCCTTTCGCCATTGGCTTCCGTGTGTCGGACTTCGACGGCCATACGAAAATTGGGCACGGAGGCGCCGTCTACGGGTTTAGCACGCAACTGGAGCTTTTGCCGCAACGCAAATTGGGCGTGGCGGCCGTTGCGTCGCTCGATTGCAGTAATGGCGTGGTGCAACGCCTGGCGGAGTACGCCTTGCGACTGTTGCTTTCCCGGCAAGACGGCCGAACGCTTCCCGATTGGGAGGCTTCCGATCCGATTCCTCCGGAGCGAGCCGCACAACTTGTAGGACATTACCGTTCGGAAGAGGGTTGGATCGATGTCATCGTCCGTGGCGAACGGCTGTTTCTGCGTCATGGCGACACCCGCCGCGAAATCCGCGCCGCTGGAGACGGCTTCATCGTTGACGACGTTTTAGACTACGGTCCCAAGATTTCCCGGGTCAACGCCGACACGCTCGCGATCGGCAAGACGCATTACACCCGGGTTACCGAAAGTGTGCCGGAAGATTTGCCCGCCCGCTGGAAAGGGCTGATCGGCGAATATGGCTGGGATCACAACACGCTCTACATTCTCGAAGATCGGGGACAATTGTTCGCCTTAATCGAATGGTTTTATTACTACCCGCTCAAAGAGTTAAGCGAGAACGAATTCGCTTTCCCGGATTCAGGACTGTATCACGGCGAGAAGCTGATCTTTCGCCGCAACGCGCAGGACGACGCCCAAGAAGTGATTGCCGCAAGTGTTACCTTTCCGCGCAGGGAAATTGGCGTCACCAAGGGAGAAACTTTTCGCATCACGCCGATTAAGCCGATCGATGAACTCCGGGCCGCCGCGCTTCAAGCCAAACCGCCGCAGGAGTCAGGCGAATTTCGCGAGGCTGAGTTGGTCGAAGTGACGAAGCTTGATCCCACAATCCGGCTCGATATTCGCTATGCGAGCGCGAACAATTTCACCGGTTCGGTGTTCTATAAAGAACCGCGCGCTTTCCTGCAACGTCCTGCCGCGGAAGCCGTGGTGCGCGCGCATCGGCGGCTCAAGGAACACGGTTTAGGGCTCTTGATTCATGATGCGTATCGGCCCTGGCATGTGACGAAGATGTTCTGGGACGCCACGCCCTCGGAACTAAAACACTTCGTCGCCAATCCTGCCAATGGTTCGCGCCACAACCGCGGTTGCGCCGTTGATTTGACCCTGTGTGATCTGGAGACGGGCGAGCCGATTACCATGGTCGCTGGCTACGACGAGTTTTCGCCGCGGTCGTATCCTGATTATCCCGGCGGCACATCGCGGCAGCGGTACTATCGCGAATTGCTTCGCCAGACTATGGAGGCTGAAGGCTTCACCATTTACGAATTCGAATGGTGGCACTTCGACCACCCGGACTGGAAGAAGTACCGCATCGGCAACCGGACCTTTTCTGAACTCCCGTGAGCGGGAACCCTATGAAACTTCACCGCGCCGCGCAGGCCGGCCACGCCAAGACCGTGGCGCAACTCCTCAATGCCGGAGCCGATCCGAACGCGCGAGACATTGACGGCCGCACGCCGTTAATGCTTGCATCGGCGCACATCAAAGGTAGCGTCGTCCGGCTCTTACTGGACGCCGGGGCCGACGTGAACGCCGCGCTTCCTGTCATCTCCGAGACCGACACGGAACGCGCTGAGGAAGAAGACGTCGACGATGACGACCTGGAACTGGAACTCGAATGCGAAGCGGGCGAACCTTCCACGGCCTTGGCGATGGCCCTCTATGCCGGTTACGACATCGACGAAGAACCGGTCGTCGACGTGGTGGAGCAGTTGCTGAACGCCGGGGCGAACGTAAGTGCAACGGACGAACTCGGCCACACGCCACTCATGTTCGCTGTCTGGCGTAGCAGTGTTCTGCTCGTAAAACGCTTGCTCGCCGCCGGCGCGCAGGTCAATTCGGCCAGTCGCTACGGCGTTACGCCGCTGATGTGCGCACTGATGTCCGACACGCATCGCGACGCCAACGCAACAATTTTTCGCGAGTTGTTAAACGCGGGAGCCGACATTCATCAACGCAGTCGAGCCGGACGCACCCTCTTGATGTACGCCGCGAAATTGGCGTACCTCGACGAAATTCGCATTCTCTTGGAAAAGGGGGCCGATCCGCTGGCGACCGACCGGCGCGGACGCAACGCCCTGACCTACGCCGCCCAATCTTTGGCTACGCTCGAAAGCAACCAAGGCGATCGCGGGTACGATCTGGACGAAATTCAGGAAGCGCTCAAGCAAATGGGCATGGACCCCGACTCTGAAGCGGGACGCACGATGACCGCACGCATGCTTGGTCAATCCGGCCCTTCCGATTTCGACCTCATGATGTCCGGAATCGACTCGGCGGAAGAATTCGAATCAACCCGAACCGAAGGCATACGGCGACTGAACGAAGTGATTGACTTGCTGGCCGATGGCGGATGCTCGCTCGACGCCGCGGGGCCCTATCTTGCCAAAGCGGGCCGCATTGATTTGCTCAAGCGAATTCCCGCGGCCAGGTGGAACGAAACCGACGATTCGGGCGAGACGGCGCTGACTCACGCGGTCAAAGAACGCCAGGTCGATCGCGTCCGAAAACTGCTGGAAGCCGGCGCCGACCCCAACGCATTGAACTACTTCGACGAGCCGCCGCTGGCGTGCGTGGGAGATAGCCGGCGCGGTGTGGAGTGCGGCCGGCTTCTTCTCGCGGCCGGAGCAAATGTGAATCAGGTCGCCAGAAACGACATGACGTTGCTCGAAATCGCCATATCGGAAAGCGCACTTCCGAAGATCCGCTTTTTGCTTGAAGCCGGCGCCGATGCGCGCCTTGGCGCGCCGTTGATCTGGGCCGTACGGCGCGGCGAACTGAAACTCGTGCGGTTATTGCTTGAGCACGGCGCCAATCCGAACGCGCGACTCGACGTTGACGGAGAATTCGCCTTTGCCGGCTTTCTGCGCGGCGCCACGCCGTTGATGCGCGCCGCCGCCGATCAACCGATCGAGATGCTTCAATTGCTCGTCGAAGCCGGCGCCGATCCGTGCGCCGTCGATCGCGAGGGCCGCACCGCCGTCGATGTGGCGATGGCCCATGGGCGTCTCAAAGTGGCCGAATGGTTGCGGGGCGTGGGCGCTGCGGCGCCGAACGTGGCTGCGTTTTCTAAGGCGCTGCTTCCCGCGGCCGAAAAAGGCGATGTCGCGCGTGTGAACGAATGCTTAACGAACGGGGCCGACCCGAACGTACGCGGCGAACATGGAGTTACTCCATTGATTCTTGCGGCGCGTGAAGGACACGCCGACGTGGTTGCGAGCTTGCTCGAAGCCGGCGCCGATGTGAATGCGCGTTCCGACCCAGGGTACGGCGGCGACCAAACACCGCTACGCTGTGCGATTGTGCGCGGACACGGCGGCATCGCGCGGCGTTTAATTCAAGCCGGCGCCGATGTTCGTCCGACGTATGCCTCGAATTCCATTCCCGCCGAAAAGTACAACAGCGTGGTGTGTTCGTCGGGAACGGCGCTTCACGACGCCTGCCGCGCCGGCGACGAGGAAACCGTCGATGCGCTCCTGGCCGCTGGCGCCGATGTGGATGCCGTTGACGAATACGACGAAACGCCGCTAGTCGCGTCCGTGCAAACGCGCCGGTGGAGTCTCGCGGAACGCCTGCTGTCCGCCGGAGCGGTGCGTCGTCCGCAAGACGTAGACCGGTTAGCGCCACTCGAATTTTCTGTCGCGGCGGCGCACACCAGCTTCGCAGAATCTGTGCAACAAATGGAGCAGTTGTGCGGCTCGCCGGGGACGCCCGTTAAGGACATTCCCGGCATGGTCGTGTTCACGGTCACTCCCGACGGAACGCCTCCGCCTCCCGGCGAGGACGCAGATTCCTGGAAAGCCGTCTTCGAATTCGAACGCGAGTTTGACGCAAAGAAGTGGCGTGTTCTGGACGCAGCCTATCAGGACTGTCTGGCCCGAGGCCACTTGGTGATTGACTCGGGCATGCCGTGGAGGGGCGGAACCGAGAAACGGTTTGTGTACCTGCTGCCCACGGCGAATAAGTACGCCGTCATGGAGCTTCTGGGCGTGCGTGGAAACGACCAAGAGCTTTCAACGCGCGACATCGTCACCTGGTTTCGGGAATTCGAAAAGGAACACCCGTTCCACTTGCGCGGCTGCCGGTTCGATATTGTCGTCCTCGAATTGTTGTCGACGCCTGCCGACCCGGCCGCCTTGGCCGAACAACTGGTGGCGTTTTGTTATGACTATGCCGACAACTTCGATTCACGGTCGACGATGGTCGAGCACCTGTCCACCAACCGCCGCATTCACTTATGGTGGGACTGAACTTCGATTACGATAGATGCAACTTCGATACAACCTTCAGCAAGGAGTTTGGGCGTGATGACTCGCATGGGCCTTGTCCTCGTTCGCGCGGGACTGCTTCTTCTCGCCCTGGCGGCGCCGGTCGACGTGATTCCGGCGGAAGATCGCACGCTGGATCATTTCCGGCGCGTGCCGTTGGCCGATGTGTATTTCTCGGAAGGCGCCGGCGCGGGCGACATCAACGGCGACGGGCACGCTGACGTTGTCTATGGACCGTACTGGTTCTCCGGACCGGAATTTCGCGAGAAACACGAAATCTATCCCCCCAAACCGCAGCCCATGGAAGCGTACGCCGATCATTTTTTCGCCTGGGTGTACGACTTTAACTGCGATGGCGCGAACGATGTGTTCACCGTCGGTTTTCCCGGTACGCCGGCGTATGTTTACGAGAACCCGACCAAGCATCACCTCGATCAACACTGGAAGAAACATCAGGTGATCGACGAAGTTTCCAACGAGTCACCGCAGTTCGTCAACCTGGTGGGCGATGAACGACCGGAACTCGTTTGCACGCGCGACGGATTCTTCGGCTACGCCACGGTCGATTGGGATAAGCCGTTCGAGGCGTGGACCTTTCATGCCGTTTCCGACAAAACGGCGCCCGCACGGTTTGGGCACGGTTTAGGCGTGGGCGATGTGAATGGCGACGGCCGCAACGATATTCTGTTTGCCGGCGGTTGGCTGGAACAGCCCGCGCCCGATTCGCAGCAGCCCCGCTGGACGTTGCATTCCGCGGCCTTCACCAACGCTTACGGCGGCGCCGAAATGTACGCTTACGATGTGGACGGCGACGGCGACAACGACATTATCACCAGCCTGGCCGCGCACGATTTCGGCCTGGCCTGGTACGAGCAGGATCGCAGCGGCGCCGAGCCAGTCTTCCGCCAGCATCTAATCATGGGCGACCGTCCCGAGCAGAATCGCTACGGACTCGTATTTAGCGAACCGCATTCGGTTAATCTGGCCGACATCGACGGCGATGGCTTGAAGGACATCATCACGGGGAAAACGTACTATTCGCACCATAAGGCCAGTCCCTTGTGGGACGCGGGCGCCGTCGTGTACTGGTTCAAACTCGTGCGCAATAAAGACGGCGTCGACTGGATTCCCTATCGTGCGGACGATCAGGCGGGTATTGGCCGACAAGTCGTGGTTCACGACATGAACGGCGACGACATACCCGATATCGTGGTGGGCGGTATGAAAGGCTCCCACGTGCTGTTGCACACGCGCGAGAAAGTTGACGAAGAACGTTGGCGCGCCGCGCAGCCCCAAGTTGTCGAAGGCGCCGCAAGTCAAAGTATTCGCGGCAAGCCGGCGCCGCTGGACGAGCAAACGGGCCGCGTCGTTGGCGCCTTGGAAGGAGAAGCCCTCAAGGTGCTCCGCGCCTCGGCCGGCCGAACATCAACGCAAAACATGAGCGGGTTTAAGAAAGATCGCTGGAGCGGCGGCCAGCAGGTGTTTTGGACAGGCGCCAAGCCGGGCGACCGACTCGAACTCGAGTTGCCGGTGGAACAGGCCGGCGCGTATCAACTTGCGACGGTCTTCACCATGGCGCGCGATTTCGCCATCGTGCGGCTCTACTTGGATGACAAACCGTTGGGCGAACCGATCGATCTGTATAATTATCCCGATGTGATCACATCGGGCGTGCTTGAATGGGGCCAGCATGAACTCAGCGCCGGGCCGCATCGCCTCGCGATTGACGTGGTTGGCGCCAACGGTTCGGCCATACCCGCCTACATGGTCGGCCTGGATTGTGTTCGCTTGCTGCCGTAACGGCGGTTTACGGTTGGATGAATCGCTCCGGAACTGGGCTGGCGTGCGTCCAGCCTTCGGTGGACGCGGCCTCAAGCAACGCTTGCCAGCTTGCACGAATTTCGGCGAGCAGCGCCTTGGACGGGGCGGCTTCGTATGCGGTGCGTGCGGCGTCGGCCGCCGCAGCGGCGTCTTGGCGGCGAGCGTCGCAACAGGCATGCTCGGCGCTTTCGGCCGTTTTGGACGCCGCGAGCGCCGCCGCGCTGGCAAGTGGGTTTGCATGTTGTAGTTCTTTGGACAGTTGGCGTGCCTTATTCATTGCGGCATGCAAGTCAATCACGGTTTTGTCCGGCGCTCGGCGCGGCGCCGCCACAGTGACCGTCGCGGCCAGGCGGATCGCGCGCTCCAAGGTTTGGGCTTGACGACTCTTTAACTCCGTTGTGGGCGAATTAACCAACGCTTGCAGGCGCCGTGCCCAAAAAACTGCGTACGCCACACGCGCCCAACGGGGCAGTTGCAGGAGGTCCTCGGTGGTTGGCAGTTGCATGTTCTTTTTGGGCATGCGGCAATTTCCACAATTAGCCGGCGGGAATGTCCGCGACGGGTATCAGCAGAGATGGGTTGCGCATTTTCATCGCAAACCGTTCCTCGGGGCAAGTCCGTTCGTTATGGTAAAGGCGTGGGAGGGGCGCGTGCCGCCGTCCCTTCCGCAGACTTTGTTTCCATTCACTCTTACCGTTCGCCATGATCCTTCGTCACGCCGTGTTCGTAGGTCTTTTGTTGCTAACGGCGGTGGGTTGCGGCCAGGGAAACGAGCCAGCCATGTCCGACCGTCGCGACGATAATTTCGAAGCCTTGCTGGAGACAAGCATTCAAGAGCTGCAATGGAAAACTGAAGCTCACAAGACCTGGGGCTTGGGAACTTTCGATCGGTGGGACATCGACCAACGCGTAGGCAATTTGGTTTTCACTACCGCCGACGGCGCGACCGCGGTAACGCCGGCCCAGATCATCGGCTCGTTTAACACCAGAGACAACACCTGGCTCTGGGCGTGGGACAATCCTTCGATTGCGGACGCTCTGAAACGCGACGCCTTGAAGGTGCGGGAATACGGGCAGAAGCATGGCATCGAGAAACTAACGACGCGAAAGTGGACCGGCACGGAAGACGACGCTTGGGCCATGGCCGCGCTGGCGGTCAAGCTGTGCGATGCGCAAGGCGCGTACCGTGGCCCCACGGGTTCGGCCTACGTGCTGATGACGTTTGGTGAAGTCGAGCTCAGTAAACGTCTCGCGACCCCTTAGGAACGAAACACAAGGCGACGGAGTTCAAGGTCACGTAGCCGAACGCGCCGGGAGATGTCCACCATGAAGCGACGCGACTTTCTAGCGATATCGTTAGCCGCCAGTGCAGGAGCCGCGGCGCTAGCGCGCGGCGAGGCGCCGCCATCTGACCCTGCCGCAAAAAACGCGGGAGTTCGCTTGCCGGCTCTTGGCCGCGTCAAGCCGCGAGCGTCGAAAGAAATCACCGCGTCGCCCTGGTCGATCGGCGGAGAAACGCTCGATCGGGATTTCGCCGTGTACGATGATTACAAGTCGTTCTTAGGACCGCTTGGCGCGAAAGCGATTCGCTTGCAAGCGGGCTGGGCCAAGTGCGAATCGACCAAGGGCGTCTATTCCTGGGATTGGCTCGACGCGATCGTGAATGACGCGGTCGCGCAGGGCGTTCGGCCTTGGCTTCAACTTAGCTATGGCAACACGTTGTACCCCGGCGGCGGCGGGACGGGGCTCGGCGGCGGATTCCCCACATCGGCCGAGGCGCTGGCGGCGTGGGATCGCTGGGTGGCCGCGTGCGTGAGCCGTTACCAAGATCGCGTTCACGAATGGGAAGTGTGGAATGAGCCCGACCTGAACAACAATGGCGCCTCGCCTGTGAGCGCTTACGTCGATCTCTACCTCCGCACCGCGGCGATCGTTCGCAAGATTCAACCGCAGGGAAAACTCTTTGCGCTCGCGCTCGCAGGCAAGCTCGACTACGCTGAGCGATTCCTGAGCGAAATGAGCGAACGGAAGCGGCTTGATCTGATGGACGCAATCACCGTGCACACGTATCCGCGCAATCCGGACGATACCGAAATCATCGACGCACTGCGTACGATGATCGCCAAGGTGGGGGCGAAGATTGAAGTTCGCCAAGGCGAAACGGGCGCTCCGTCGCAATTTCAATCGCGTTTCGCCCTCAGCCGCATCGCCTGGACGGAAAACATGCAGGCCAAATGGAATCTACGCCGCATGTTGGCGCATCATGCGAAGAACGTGCCTGCGAATCTGTTCTCTCTAAGCGATATGCACTATCGGGGCGAGAACGGCCGCATCGACAAGAATCACAAGGGGCTCCTGGAGACGAACGCAGACAAGTCCATCGCCCGCCCGAAACTGGCGTATTCGGCCATGCAAACGCTGTTTGCGATCTTCGACGATTCGCTGGAGCGCCTCGATTCGTATCCCTTTACGACAACCGCCCCGCGCGAGTTGGCGGTTCACGGCTATCGTTGGAAGAACGGAGGCGGGCAACTGGCCGCGGTATGGTTCCACGATGCGCCGCCGGACGATTCCACCGAAACAACGGCCGTGGACTTGACGCTTAGCGCGGGTCAATTTGAAGAGCCGGTGTTGATCGACATGCGGCTTAGTACGGCCTACGCTTTGCCGAAGGAAAGTTGGAAGCGCGACCAACGGCAATTCCTCTTAAAGAACCTGCCCGTTTACGACTCGCCGATTTTGATCGCCGAGAGGCGATGTGTGCCAATTGACACAGCATAACCCCATACGGCCGCCGAGCGCTACTTTACCTGCGGGGCGGTCAAAGCGCGTTCGATGGCGGCAATCGTCTCGGGAGCGGGGCGGAAGTTGCCGGGACGATGCCCCTGAGCGATGAGGAGCGGCGTCCAACCCCACCTATTCTTGCGATTCCATGTGGCGATGTCCGCTTTCTGGGCCGAGAGAAACTCGATCAGGGTGGCGCGGCTTTGATAGGCGGCGCCGTGCATGGCCGTCTCGCCATTGGCGTCTACGGCGTTGATGTCGGCTCCTAGCTCTAACAGCATGCGGACGGCGGCAATCGCCTCGTCGTCCGTGCCGGCCGCCTCGTCGCCATCTCCCAGCGCGCCCACACCGGCCGCCGCCAAGAGGGGCGTACTGTCGTCGGCATTGAGTATTCGCCAGTCGGCGCCTAACTCCACCAACAACTGCATGAGCGGAACATCCGACGCCCGCGCGGCGAGCAGGAAGGGCGTGGCGCCCGTGGTGGTGAAGCGTCCTCGTCCCGATTCGCCCCGTTTGAGCCGCGCATTCACATCGGCGCCATGGGCGACAAGTCGCCGCACGAAATCGAGACTGTTCAATTTGCCAGAACCCGTTGGCGGCGGATCGCCATCGCCGCGAATCGGCTTGCGAACCCAAGTCATGGCATGGAGCGCCGTATAACCGGCCGGATGCGCGTTTGGATCGGCGCCCGCTTCAAGCAGCGCCGCGGCGAATTCAAAATGGCCGTTTTCGACGGCGAGAATCAACGGTGTTATACCTTTGCCGGTCGGCTGCATCACCTCGTTTACGTCGGCGCCGGCGGCGACAAGCCGGAATACGACAGCGGTTCGACCTTCGCGCACGGCGAAGAAGAGTGGCGTAAAACCTGAGCGCAGCGAGGTGCGGAAGTCGGCCCCCGCCGTAAGCAACGCATCGACGATGGCCGCGTGTCCTTCGGCTGCGGCCCACATGAGCGCGGTCTGTCCTTGATGCTCTTTGGCATTGACGTTGGCGCCCTTCGCAACCAGCGCCTGGACAGGACCAAGCCGGCCTGCGCGCGCCGCAGTCATGAGGACCGTTTCTCCCCCAGGCAACGTTGCATGAGGGTCGGCGCCCGCCTCCAGAAGTTTCACTACCAGAACCTCGTGCCCGTTGGCGCAGGCCAACGAGAGCGGCGTAACTCCGTACTCATTCCGCGCATTCGGGTTCGCGCCGGCATCCATCAGAAGCGATGTGGCGGCGACGTCTTCATGAAGCACCGTCCAGTGCAGCGCCGTCATGCCGTCAGCCTGTGCCGCGTTCACGTCGGCGCTTTGTTTAAGTAACTCAGCAAGCCGAGCGGACTGCTGCGTTTCGGCGGCGTCCGCCAGTGGCGACTCTGCCGCGCAAGCTGCTTCAAGCGACGTCATCGCGAGAAGAAGCCCGAGGACCGCGAAAGTAGACTTGTTGGTGTGCATCAAAAGTTGACGGCGTGAGATTGGTGCGTCATCGCGTTCAAACCGAGAGTGGCTCAAAGAGTTCGTCGATTTTTCCTTGACTGTCGGCGAACGCGTTCAGGCGAACGCCTACCTTGTCAAGCAGCGTCAGATGCAAGTTGGCCAGCGGCTTAGGATCGTTGTATTTGATGTGCCGGCCGCCGCGCATGTTGCCAGCGGCGCCGCCCGCCACGATGATGGGCAAGTTCGTGTGATCATGCACGTTGGGGTTGCCCATGCCGCTGCCGTACAAATACAGCGCATGATCGAGCAGCGTGCCGTCGCCCTCGGGCGTAGCTTGTAGTTGCTGCAAAAACTCCGCGAACAGCGACACGTGGAACTGATTGATCTTGGCTACCTGCGCGATCTTGGCGGGATCGTTGCCGTGATGCGTCAGCGGGTGATGCGGCTCGGAGACGCCAATCTCAGGATAGGTGCGGTTGCTTGTTTCGCGGGCGAGTTGGAATGTCGTCACGCGGGTGATGTCGCCCTGCAGCGCGAGCACTTGCAGTTCGAACATTAACCGCGCGTGGTCAGCGTAGGCCGCAGGCACGCCACTGGGGCGATCTCGGTCGGGCAACGGGTTTTCCGCCGCGGAAGTTTCCGCTTGTTGGATGCGACGCTCCACATCGCGCACTGACTGCAAATACTGTTCAACGCGGCGGCGGTCGGCCGGCCCCAACGTCGTTTGCAAGCGGGTCAATTCTTCGGTCACCGCGTCAAGCAAACTCGCGCGCTTCTTGAGAACGTTGCGCCGATCGGCGGTCTTGCCTCCTTCGCCGAAGAGATTCTCAAAAACGACGCGCGGATGCGCTTCAGCCGGAAGCGGCGTCGTGGGAGACGACCACGATAGGTTGTTCTGATACACACAGGCGTAGCCGTTATCGCATTGGCCAACCATGGCGAGCAAATCCATCGCCAGTTCGAGCGAGGGAAGTTGCGTATCGCGGCCGATCTGTTGCGCGGCGATTTGATCCACCGTGGTGCCCAGGTGATAGTCGTTGCTTTCGGTGCGCTTCGCCTTCGCCGCGCTCAAGAACGCCGCGTTCGACGTGGCGTGCGTGCCAGGATAGGCGTTGCGCAACTCCAAGTTGGTAATGATGCTAACATGCTGCTTCACCGGCTCCAGCGGCGAAAGCGACGGCGATAACTCTTCCAGCGTATTTTCACCTGGCGGCGTCCAGCGGGTTACGTCGCATCCCATAGGCATGTAGACGAATCCGAGCCGCCGCAATCGGGCCGGGTTGGCCGGCGTGTCGGCCAGCGCCGTAAGCGAAGGAACCATGGCGTCCAACAGCGGTAGCGCGAGCATCGCTCCCGTTCCGCGCAAGAAGGTGCGGCGCGGCAACGCTTTCTTCGTGACGATCATGGCGTTTTCCTCATTTGAAACGGTTCGCTGTGAACGATGCCCATGATTAGGGATGAGAATCGATAGTCGTCGCTCTTTGCCCGACGCAGGATGCCGCGGATGGCGGGTGCATCGTAATATTCGACGCCTCGTCCGAGGGCGAACGTCAGAAGTTTTTCGGTGATGGTTTGCACGAACCATTCGGGGCGGTTTAGCAGGGCTTGTTCGAGTCCCGTAGGACCCGCGAACTCGCTTCCGTCGGGCAAGGCTCCCGAAGCGTCGACCGGTTGGCCTTCTTCAAGCTCGCGCCACCGGCCGACTGCGTCAAAGTTCTCGAGCGCAAAACCGACGGGGTCCATCAGGTTATGACAACTGGCGCACGCGGGGTTCGCGCGATGTTGGGCTAATCGCTCGCGAACGGAAAGCGCCGCTCCCACCGTGTTGTCTTCCAGGGCGGGCACATTGTCGGGCGGAGGGGGCGGCGGTGAACCGATCAAGTTCTTGAGCACCCAATTTCCACGAATCACGGGCGAGGTGCGCGTAGCATACGACGTAACTGTCAGTACACTGGCATGACGCAACAGTCCGCCGCGATGTGACGACGGATCCAGCGTCACACGTTGAAAGCGACTGCCGTACACATGCGGCACGCCATAGTGTTTGGCCAAGCGTTCGTTGAGATAGGTGTAGTCGGCCTGAAGCAAATCGAGCACGCTGCGGTCTTCACGCACGATGCTTTCGAAAAACAACTCGGTCTCGCGCCGCATGGCTTGGCGCAGGTTATCGTCAAAATCGGGAAACAAACGCCCGTCAGGCGTGATTGACTGTAAGTTGCGCAAGTACAACCATTGGCCGGCGAAGTTCGTGGCCAGTGATTGCGAGCGTTCGTCGGCCAGCATGCGCCGCACCTGCTTCTGTAGCACCTCCGCTTGCCGGAGTTCGCCGCGTTCGGCCAGATCGAGCAGTTCATCATCGGGAATGCTGCTCCACAGAAAGAACGAAAGCCGCGACGCTAGTTCCAGGTCGCTTACGGGATAGGCGCCGCCCGGCGTTGCTTGTGGCGGATCGCGCTCAATGCGAAACAAGAACTGCGGACTGACCAGCACCGCGCTGAGCGCCGATTCAACTCCCGCCTCAAACCCGGCTTCGTCACGGCCTGCTCGGAAGAACTCAAGGGGCGTTTTCAAGTCCTCCTCATCTACCGGTCTTCGATACGCACGACGCATCAAGGCCGTCAAAATGCGCCGGGCGCAAGCTTCTTCGTCGAGGGCGTCGACTGGCTGATCGACGAACACGCGGCGCCGGCTAAGAGTATCGCCAGCTCCGGTCGCATCGAACGGCCCGAGGATCGAGACTTCATAGACGGCTGGCCCGAGGCGTGGATGCCGATAAAAATTGAAATGCACGTTCAGCGGCTGACGTCGCGTTTCCAGCAGCGAAGACGATTGTTTCACAAACGTCACGCCGAGCGCATGCCGCCCGGCGGTCGCGCGGACGCGAGTTTTTAGATCGGCGTCGAGCGCTTCATCGCCTTGGCCCGACGGAGGTGGTTTGATTGTGAACCGAGCCATGCGTTCCCGATCGAGCAGCACATCCAGCTCGTGCGGTTCGCGCAAACTTTCGACGTTGCCGTTGCGGTCGCGCATGAGGCGAACTTGGATTTCGTATTCGCCGTCTTGCGGGAAGTGGTAGGGAATCAAGACGCCGCCGCGCGTGCCCAGCGGCAACCCCGCGATATGCACATCTTGCGTGACATCTGGGGTAATGCGGATCGTTTCGCCAGCGGGAGTTTCGCTTGGCCGCCCAATCGCCAGTCGGCTGATTTTTTGCGCCGCAGAGATGTAGCGGTTCAGCAACGTCGGCGAAAGATCGCCTACTGTGACGTTGTCAAAGCCGTGGCTGGACTCATCCGGCGGGAGCAGGCCGGCGGCGTCCACCTCGAGCGCCAGGAGATCACGAATCGCGTTCTGATACTCGGTGCGGTTGAGCCGGCGGAACGTTTCGGTGCGGCCAGGATTCGGACTCGCCGCGGCAGCCCGATCGAGCGATGCCTCTAACCACGAAACCACGGCTTGATATTCCTGTTCATCCGGTCGCGGCGCATCGCGTGGCGGCATTTGACGGGTCGTGAGTTTACGGACCGTGGTTTCCCACGCCGATATGTTCTCGGCCAAGTCGCGCGCTATGAGATTGTCGAGCGCGAGCCCTGCCGTGTTGGCTCCTTCGTCATGGCAATCGAAGCAGTACCTTTCAAAAAAATCGCGAACTGGCTCCGTCACGCGAACGCGCGCGTGGTCAGGCGTAACGGTGGGAGACTCCTCAGCCGGGCTTGAAGCGAACGGCGCCAATAGTAATAGAGACAGCGGCGCCGCGCATCGCATCCACCCTGGCAGCAACCGCCGATAACACAACATGGATTCAGGTTCTCGCAAGAGGTGAAATTCAGGAGTTCTGTTTTGCGTTAATTCGGCGTGGGTTGACCGGTTGCTTCGAACGCAGGACGTCCGGGTTGTATTGCCAAATGAATATGGCGGGATGCCCGAGGGAACTCAAGTCCCGCCCGTGCGGTTTGCAAGGCGTCGGCGTTACGGACACGCTAGACGGACTAATGCACCTTCTCGGGGTGATACCAAGGGTGATCCGACGCATCGTCGAGGGAAAGCGAGCCAAGCAGCCGGTTTGCTAAAACGCGACGCTGATGATCGGGCCAGGTGCAGATGTCGTCCCAGGTTCGCTCCAGCTCGTTCCACGAGTCGGCGTTGCAGGCTTTATCCTTATCCTTCTCTCGCTGGATTCGATTTGGAGCGGCATAAACGTGGTGCAAGGCGAGCCCGAGCAACATGCCGTACACGGTTAACGCAGCGACCGCGCTGAAGCCCCAGTCGTGGCGCATGAGGGCCAATGGCGGCGAGAGGGCCAGCATCACGAGAAGCAGCGTCAGAATTCGGAACTGGAATGGCCGAGACAGTTGTGCGACTCTCGGATCGGCTTCGCGTAAAGCCTGCACTCCGAACGGCAAGCTCGCCAGTGCAAACAGGCTCAATAGAATGCCAATCGGGATACGCGCGGCGTGCGGACCCCAGTCGAAAACTTGAATGAGCAAAAAACTCATCAGCGAGATCATAGGAACGGAAAGTCCATATAATAAATTTCGCCACAAACCGCGGGGCGCGGCAAGTCCTGCAATAATTGCACCGCTGGCGCTCAGGAGGGGACCGCTCACGACGATGGTTTCAATTTCGAGCAGCGCGGCCGCCAGCGCTAAGCCAACGGCGACCATTTGCACGATCACCAAAATCACAAGGGGTTTACCCATTGCCTGATCCTCCGCCACATGGAGCAATTCCGCCTTTGTCATTCTGGCGGGCTAGCAACGACACGTCCAGAGCGAAGCTTTGTTCAACTGTGATTTTTCTGAAGGCGGTGTACAGGAAACGGCGGTCGGAAGTTTGGCCGACTTTACGACGTAACCGGAGACGCACTTTAGCGGTTGACCTTAGGTGGGCCCGCTACGGAGAAATCGGCGTTACGCAGGTTGACGAGTACACATTCGCCCGTGCGCGCCACTTTGTACTCGCCATAGCGCGCGCTTGCGTAGTGGCTGGCGTGGCCTTCCTGAAAGAAGAAAGCGTTCGACCCGATTTGCAAATTGCTCGCCCACCGCCGATATCGCAGCAAGCGTTCATCGGCCGAGAGGGGCTCGTCGGCATGGTATCGCACGAACTGCGCGACCTTATTCTGGTCGAGCTTGACCACCACCAAGCCTCGTCGGGGCTTGGAGGAATTTATCCTGGCGTTTCGCTCCACCTGGTAGTCGAGGGCCATGTAGTCGCCTTGCATCAGCGAGCGCGGGTCAACCGGCGCCAACTCCAGGTACATCGTTTCGCCGGTGCGAATGGCGGCTTCCTTGGAAGCGATCATCGCATTCGTGACGCCGAACACCGCCATGGTGGCGATCCAAAATAGTCCGATCTTCATACAGCGGCCTCCAGGTTCGCCCAACCTCGACGGTTCAGAAACTCGCGAGCGGCCAACAGCACCGCGCCGCTGGCCATAAGAATGTACGACTTCGTCAACAGGCTGGTTTGCAACTCATAATAGAACACGACGATGAACGCTGGGAAGAAAGCGATTCCCATGGCCAGCAGCAGCATGTCGCGCCGTGCATAACCGAGCACCATCAAACCAATGGCCGCGAGCACTCCGGGCGTTGTGACGGCGGCGAGACCAATCGTCGCCACGACCGCGACGATCAGTGGTTCTTTGCGCAGGTTCTCCCAACCGCCCGCGACCCATTGATAGAGCCACACCAGCGCTCCGGCAAGGACGACGTTAGCCGGCCACCAATGCATTTCCGCAGCCGTCTCGGGCAGAACCACCAGGAACAAATTGACGGGAACCGACAGGGCCATGGCGTAACCCAAGGGCCGCAGCCAAGTGAGGTCATTTCGGTACATGAACACGAGGCCGATCGCGAGGATCTTAGCTAACATCATTACATGAAGCAGTTCGCCCACGCCGTCCATCATGATCCACGCCGTCATGCAACCGGAAGCTAGAAGGCAAGAAAGGAAGCGATGCAATGCATCGCGATACACCGGATAAAGCACAAGGCATAGCAATAAGGCCGTTACGGCCACGCTCGCCACACTCTCGAACAACATGCCGGCGCCGGCCAGCAGGAAACCGTGTCCCGCCGCGCTCACGGCCAACGCCAGTTGCGTCGGAAAGATGTGGCTGGTCAGGTTGCGCAACATGGCGGCGGCAATAATGAAAACCGCTCCCCACGCGATGAGCGCCGATTCGCCGCCGTCAAGAAAACCCGCGATGCCCAAGCAAATGATGAAACAGATCGCGGCAATCCAGGCGCCGGCCGCCAGCAACGCCTGGACAAACCACGGTTCGCCATGACGTGCGGACCGAAGGTTGGCATGGGCGACGATTTGCACACGCGCTGCTTCGTCCAACAAGCCTTGCGCCTGCAAGTGGTCGATTAATTGGCCGAGCGTTGGCCGCTTAAGCGCTAACGACATGGCGCATTTCCTTGTTCAAATGTCGCAGGTAAAACGCCGCCGCACTCGACAAACCCAGCACGATCAGCCCGAAGAGAAAGAACGCCGGCGCCCCCTCGGAAATCTCGAAGAGCACTTTGCCGATGAACGTTAAGATCGCGGTGCTGGCCGCCATGACCGTGAACGCCAGGCAAGGCAAGTCGGCCGCACGATGACGGAAATACCAGAATCCTGCGGGTAGCGCGACCATCATCACAAGCAAGCCGAGCATTGAACCGTTGTCGAACTCCGGTTCGACGATAAACGCGATCGTCGGAATCGAGAGATATACCAACACGCTGAGCCAAACGAGATGGCGAATCCAACGCCCTTCGAGCCACGTCCAGCGTTGAGCCAAACCGTACTCATAACCGATCAGTGCGAGCGCGTTCATTCCCGCTAACAGCGGAAACAGGAGGAAGACGCCGTCAAACCGTTCCAGCGGTTCGAACTGAATCCAGAATAAGATCAAAGCGACGTTTGTCACGACCAACCACAAGACCCATAGGGCCCCGAACTTTCCCAGCATGACCCAGGGCAAGATCAAGAGCGCCCATAAGGCGTAGTTTTCAAAGGCGTCGGCGCCGGTTTGGTAGGTTTGCCCGTAGACCGCGAACAACACGCCTACAAACACGCACGCGGCTAGCAACAACACCTTGCCGCTCAGGCGGTTCAGTCCTCGGCGAATGGCGCCGATGGCGCACACCCAGAGGCCGACTTCGATGATGCTGAACTTGGCCACCGCCGGCATGCGCGACCAATTGTAGGCGAAGAAGAACACCACGCCGGCAAGCGTCAGTGCGGCGCCTACGAACAACAGCGCCCGATTCGCCCAACACCACCAATGATGTGCTGGACACAACACGGTCAACGCTTCGTTCCGGGCGGCGTCGCTCAAGAGGCCGGCGGCATGCAGATCGAAAATCGTCCGCTCGCTCGCCCTTTGATCGAGTTCGGCCTCCGCCGCGAAGGGAATGTTTGCCTTTTCGGTTGCGATGGCGGTTCCCATACGAATACCTGGCGTCGCCCCCATGTGCGGAATTCGAACGGCCGATCCCTTTTGCAATTCGCGTTCCCAAAGCGTAAACGAATCGCCAACGCAGGAAAAGCAAAGAAAATCGCCTGCGCTGGACTTCCGCAGTGCGTTGATCTATTACCAAGAACGACCAGTGGCGCGCAAAAAATGTACAGCCCGCACTGCTGTGAGTATGGAACGCGGAAAGACCAGTATTTTCCTGTCGCAAAGCTGACAACGCTGGTAAACCAACGCTAATTGCCCGAGGGCTCAAGGCGAAGAACCTGAACGCCGTTGCTTTGCAGCGCTACCGAAAGTTCGACCAGGCCGTCGGCGTCGGCCATGACGGTCGACTCACTCGAAGGCGACAATGTCGCGAGATTTTTCACCTTCGCAATTGTCGCGGAAGACATTCCGGGCTGCGCGCCCGCCACAGCCGTGAAAACACCGCGCAGCACGTCTTGTGCGGCGGCGCGCAATTCGGGTTCGGTCAATGTCGAGAGCATCTGCAAGAATGCTGGACCGAGAGCGGCGAGGCTCGCGGAGTCGAGCTTTTCGATTCTGGGAAACGCCTCGCGCAAAGCGGCGGGATCACCGCTTTCCAGCACGCGCGTTAACCGTTCGACCTCCTGAGGATCGGTCACCTTGGCCGCCTGATTTCGTTGTGCGACCGCCTCGGCAAAATACGTGTTGTGATCACGGTCAAAGCGATGCGCCGTCACCTTGACGGTGCGAGCATCGTTCACGGGTTTTAGCCTTAACTTAATCTGGAACGATTGATCCGATCGCGACTGAATGTCTTCCGGGTGATGGCTGAAGATCGCGACGAGGAGGGCGCCCGATTCATGGCGCGATGCGAACCCGCTCACGGTGTGGCCTGCAACCGACTGCGAGGACAGCGGCCAGAAGTCGGGCCCAAAATCCGAAAGCAACGTCAACGCGTGGAACACCGGTGCAGCCACCGACGTGGACGCATCGCTCCGGCCGTCCCCATCGTTGTCCACGGGCAAATGGCGCGAGAGCGCGTTCAAGCCTGAGAAGCCCTGAGGCGGCGGCCAAATGGTAATCACGCTGTCGCCAAACGCATAGCGTTCATCTTCGGAAGCTCGATGCAACTGGCGCTGTGCTACGTCGAAACACCATGAGGGAAAATAACCATTGCCCAAATAACTATCGGCGGCGCCGTCATCCGGAGGCGGGCTCCAACTGGGACAGGACTCATGCGTATTGATCCATAGGTTGCGGTAAAAGTCGGCGTCCATCGCCAAGGCCATTTCTTTTGCGCGGATCAGTTTCGAGGCGGCCACGTCCGACCGGTTATAGGTATGGATCGACAGAAAATCACAAGGACTCCCTTTGCCATTGGCAGGGCGGCACAGTTCCTCGACGCGGCGCGAGCGTTTGCCGTCAAGTTGCGCATCGGTGAAGGCGGCGTTTTGCGGCAACATGCCGTTCGCTTGCGCCTCGGCCCTTGGAGAACAATGGGCCAGCACTTCGTTCAACCGGAGGTTCTCGCCAAAAATGGCGCCAAGCTCCCATCCGCCCACTTGCACGCGGCGGGAATCGTACCCGCGATCTTCAAACGCCCGCAGGACGCCATCGACGGTGTAATCGTAAAACCGTTGCGCTTCGTCCCAATGGAAGCGCCAGTAGTCGCCCACGATATCCGGTTCGTTAAACACGCTCCAAGCGAAATCCAGAGAGGCGTCGCCATAACGGTCGATCAAATGTCCCGTTGTCGTGCGCACCACGTCATGCCATTGAACGTAATCTTTCGGCCGAGTGTACGGCTTGGCCGTGAGCGATAGATCGCTGGGCGCCTCGACGAAGTTGACCACGAGCCGGCGCCCACCGGTTTTCACCGCGAGATCCCATTCCTTATCGAGCCGCCCCCAGTAATACACTGGCGTGCCGGACGGATGGAAACGCCGCAGATGCGTTCCGCCAGCGGCGAACAGCCCGGGTGCGTCCGGATTCTCTTGCGTTGGCGGAGGCGCCTGGTAATCGATTCGCCAACCTTGCTTCGGCGTGGGGACCTTCGCAACCAAAATGGTTTTGGCCTTGTCATCAACCGCGAGCACCTTCGCTTGCGCATGGTCCACGCCGTCGGCGACGAGAATCTCGTAGCCCGGTTGGTAATCTTCGCTCAAAGGCCGGCCGGGCGCGACGCCGTATTGTTGGCAACCGTAAAAGTCTTCAAGGTGCAGCAGCAAACCGTCGGCGTGGTCTTCAAGGGAGGTAATTCGACGTGTTTCCCGTTCTCGCACAAAATTGGGAACCTTGGGGTCCATCAACAGGTGCCAATCTTCCTTGCGGTCGTCGGTGGCAGTCATCCAGATATCGCGCTGGTAGCGCCAGGCGCGCGGATGGTCTTTCTGAGCGTCTGTCATCATGCGATAGAGTGGACCAAAGCTCGAATCCTGCGTGCAGAACACGACATTGCAAATGCCGGTAAAGAAACCGCCTTGCCAATGCACGGGCTTGGCGTCAAGGTCGACCTCAAATTCCAGCGGGCGATCCTGCGCGGCGGTTTCCGTGGTGAAACTCCAAGCGGCCTTGGGACCGGCCAACTGCGCTCCGGTGTGCGATTGCGCCGACACGTCAATACGGTAGCGAGTCGCTGGTTTCAGTTGTTGGCCAGGGTCGATATATACCGTGACGCCGCCCTGGTTGCCGCGCGCCCGCACCCAGCCCTTAGCGTCGCCGGTGAAATGCAGGTCGGGCCGAAGAATGGTATCGGCCACTTCACCTTCCGCTTGCAGGCTTACGCTCACCGACCGTGGTTGAATCCGATCGTCGGATGCGGCGTCCTTCAACTCCAATTCGAAGTAAAGGCTCGTGCGCACGGGAACATGTACCGCGTCGACCGCTGGTCGCGGGCTGCCGTAGGGATCGGGCTTCTGGCGGACGAGGAGGACTTCCGCGCCCGTCAACGGCGCCGCACCCCAGGCCGCGAGAAGCAAAGCGATGCGCGAAATTCGAAACATGATGCGGGCCTCGCTTGGTAAACACGCGGCTCAATGGCGCGGCAAGCCAAACATGCAGGATTCGGTTGAACGTTCAGCGCGATGCACCTGCGGCAAAGAAACTGCCCGCAATCCTAACGAACTTGTCGGGCGGAGGGAACCTTGCGGCACATCACGTTTTTGTTTCGGGAGATTTGCGTCCGTATAACGCGACGTTTTCAGCGCGCCGTCGCACAGGCGCGCTGAATAGGTTTACGCAAGGGTTATTTCTTCCGTCGCATATCGCCCTTCATAAACTGAATCCACTGGCCGTCTTCTCCCAACATCGACGCGGTGGCGACGATATGGTCGTTCGACTTGAACTCATACGCATCGCGGAATTTCGTGGTCTTGCCGGGCGTGAGGAAGTTCGGGCCTTCCGCTTCGAGCGTTAGTGTCGTGCCCTGGTCATCGACCGATCCTTCGTACTTCCACAGGTGGTTCATCATCGAGTCGACCCACGTGCCAATGTACTTCTTTTTCTCCGGGTCGTAGCCGATGGTTTGGATGGCGTGGACTGTTACCCCCTGCATCTCGTTTTCAATCCGCGAGATCACCCAAAGTTCGCCGAGCATACGCGACGTTGATTTGCCCTGGCACGTTACGGCTGGCTGCCCCAGCGCACCGGGCGCCTCGGAAGTGGACTCCCACTCTCCGACAAATTTCTTCAACCATTCATGCTCTGCAGTGGGTTTGGGGAATTCAAAGGGTTCTTCCGCACAAACCCCCGAACTAACGGCGAACAAAAACAGGAATGCAAAAACAGAACGAACGACAAGCATGAGAAAACTCCTGGACGAAATGAGCCGCCCCAATCGCGGCGGTTAGTGCGACGTTAATCGAGCCGAAGTGCAAGATCAACTCCTCTAGTGCCCATGTGCTGGGGCGCTGCGTCCCACGACGGAATTGCTTGCAGATTGCACTTTGCGCAATGGTCATCCATCGCGCAAGGTGTTCCCGCCGATCCCACGTTTGCGCATGTGAGCGTGAAGCGTGTAAGGTTTGATGTTCAAACCTTGAGCCGCGTCGGAAGCGCCGTCGATCTGGCCGCAGCGCATTCGTGAACGTGGCGTACCTTTCCGGTCATTTTCCGACTTGACTCTGTAGTATGGTACAGACTGTACAATGACGATGGAGGAACAAACGATGGAAACGCTAACGATTGGACAAGTCGCCCGCGAAGCGGGAATTGGCGTGGAAACGGTACGGTTCTATGAGCGGGAACAGCTGCTTGATCCGCCGACGCGCCGCCCGTCCGGTTATCGTGAATTCACGCCGGAAGCCGTGGCGCGGCTGCGGTTCATTAAGCAGGCGCAACGCCTTGGCTTCACCTTGCGTGAGATTCGCGAGCTACTGACGCTGAAGCTTACCCCAGGAGCGACACGGGCCCAGGTTCGCGAGCAAGCCGTGGCGAAAATCGCGGATATCGACCAGCGCATTCGCGAACTCAAGCGGATGAAGAAGGCCTTAACCCCGCTGATTGAAGCCTGCGACGGTCATGGCGATGTCGAAGGCTGTCCGATTTTGGACGCCCTCGAACGTCCGTGCCCGCACCATTCAGCGTCAATCGGTCACACTTTTGTTCAGGAGAATCACGATGGGTCATCAACTTCCCGCCCACAGTCCCGGTAGCTTACCCGCGACAGCCATCGATCCGGTGTGCGGGATGACGGTTGATCCAAATCGGGCGCCGGCATCCTGCGACTATCAGGGGATCACCTATTACTTTTGTTGCACCCATTGCCGCACCAAGTTTGCGGGAGACCCCGATTCGTTTCTCGGCCAGAGCCAACCGCCGGCCTCGCCTTTGATTTCCATTGGCCTAGGTCGCGGTTTGGCGCCGCCGGCAGATCGCGCCGCGGAGCAGGCGAGTCGCGACGCCGCGTCGACCCACGACCGCGACGGTCATGCGCCACAGCATTCGTGTTGCCATGGACATGACGCCGTCGCCGTTACCCCCTCCACCGCAGCCAAGTACTACTGTCCTATGTGTCCTGGCGTCGAGTCGGAAACGGCCGGCGAGTGTCCCGTTTGTGGTATGGCGCTCGAGCGAAACCCGTCCTGGTCGCCCCCCGCGACGAGTAGGACGATTTACACGTGCCCGATGCATCCTGAAGTGCAGCAGGACCATCCCGGCGACTGCCCGATCTGTGGAATGGCATTAGAGCCGAAATCGGTGTCCGTGGCGGAGGACGAGGACGACAATTCCGAACTTCGCGATATGACGCGACGACTTTGGATCGGGGGAGCCCTCACGTTGCCCGTATTTATGTTGGCCATGGCTCACCTGGCTCCTGCGGCCAGCGTACAAGCGTGGGGAGACAGTCATGTCTCGCGTTGGCTTCAATTCGCACTGACGACGCCCGTGGTGGCGTGGGTGGGCTGGCCGTTCTTCCGGCGAGGCTGGCGGTCGTTCCGCACGGGACATTTGAACATGTTCACGTTGATAGCCATCGGCGTCGGCGCCGCCTATGCCTACAGCGCCGTCGCCATGTTGGCGCCTGGTATTTTTCCTCACGCGATGCAGCATGACGGCAAAGTCGGCGTGTATTTTGAGGCCGCAGCGGTCATTGTGGTGCTTGTGCTCTTGGGGCAGGTGCTTGAACTTCGCGCCCGCAGCCGCACCGGCAGCGCTATCAAAGCGTTGCTGAACTTGGCGCCGCCGACGGCGCGGAAGGTCGCGCCGGGCGGCGATCAGCAAGTTCCGCTCGATCAGGTCCATGTTGGCGACACGCTCCGCGTGGTCCCCGGCGACAAAGTTCCCGTAGACGGCGTCGTGATCGAAGGACGGTCCCATGTCGACGAGTCGATGATCACGGGCGAGCCGCTCCCGGTCGAGAAGAACGTTGGCGATGGGGTCACCGGTGGTACGGTCAACGGTACTGGCGGGTTTATCATGCGAGCTGAGCGGATCGGCCGCGACACCCTGCTTGGACAAATCGTGCAAATGGTCGCCGAAGCGCAGCGCAGCCGCGCTCCGATCCAAAGCCTGGCTGACCGCGTCGCGGGCGTGTTCGTCCCTGCGGTGTTGGTTGTGTCGGCGCTTACCTTTGTTCTTTGGATGTGGCTTGGGCCGGAGCCAAAACTCGCCTACGCTATTGTCAACGCCGTGGCCGTGCTCATCATTGCCTGCCCCTGCGCGCTGGGTCTTGCGACACCGATGTCGATCATGGTTGGCGTGGGGCGCGGCGCTCAGGCCGGCGTGTTAGTGAAGAACGCGGAAGCGCTCGAAAGGTTGGAAAAAGTCACCGCGCTGGTCGTCGACAAAACGGGCACCCTCACGGAAGGCAAACCGAAAGTCGTCGACGTGCGGTCCGTTGGCGGAATGGACACGAAAGAGCTTCTGCGGCTTGCCGCGTCGCTTGAGCAAGCGAGCGAGCACCCTTTGGCCGCCGCCATCGTGCAAGGCGCAAAGGACCAAGGCATCGCCTTGGAGGCCGTTCAGAACTTCCGCTCGGTCACGGCGGGAGGAGTGTCGGGCGTTGTTCTGGGGCGCGATGTGCTGATCGGCAAACCGTCGTTTCTGCGTGCGGCCAAGATCAGCGGTCTGGAATCGCTCGAAACCACGGCGGCCACGATGCAACAGCAAGGTCAAACGGCGGTCTTCGTGGCGGTTGATAACCAACCTTCGGGCGTGATCGCCGTGGCTGATCCGATCAAGCCCACCACGGCTCAAGCCATCCAGGAACTGCACGCACTTGGCGTGAGCGTGGCGATGCTCACGGGCGATAACCGCCGCACCGCGGTCGCAGTGGCCAAACAACTGGGTATTGACGAAGTGGAGGCGGAAGTTGAACCTGCCGACAAGGCCAACTACATCAAGCGGGTCCGCGCGCAAGGGTTGCGCGTGGCAATGGCGGGAGACGGCATCAACGACGCCCCGGCTTTGAGCGAGGCCGACGTTGGTATCGCGATGGGCGCCGGCTCCGACGTCGCCATGCAGAGCGCGGGCATCACGCTGGTGAAGGGAGATCTACGCGGCATCGCCAAGGCTATCCGCCTGAGTCGTGCGACGTTGCGCAATATCCGGCAAAACCTGTTCTTCGCGTTCGTGTACAACTCGTTGGGTATTCCAATTGCTGCCGGACTGCTTTATCCGTTTTTCGGCGTCTTGCTTAGCCCGATCATTGCCGGCGCCGCGATGAGCCTTAGCTCAGTTTCGGTGATCGCGAACGCCCTGCGACTGCGGAACGTACGCCTTTGATACCGAATGCATGGCTCATGCTATCGCAGATTCCGCAGCGTGGTAAACACGTGGCCGTGCTGATCGGTAAGCCCGATTTCTCCCATTCGGCGGACCGTGCGGACCTTGAACCTTTGCCAGTTTCCACAGAATTAGCGTTTACGGCACGGTCACAAACATCATCCGGCGCACGATGTTTCGCCGGGCGCAGAGCGACCAGCAGCTGTCAAGTTTTAACGGCCTCATCGCACGTAGCGAGAGGCTGCACGCGAAAAAATCGTCATGGGAATTCGCTGCGACCCTTTGCTCGTAAGGTTTCCCACTCCCGGAACCACGTTCCGTTTTCCACGCTAGAGCCTGTTATGCAGTTGAAAAGTAGCTGCGTAAGAGCAACACCATTGCGGCCACCCAGTGTCAGGCTTCGAGCGTAGTCGTCAGCCGTTCGTAGTCGCGGGCCAGGCGGCGAAAGCGGCCCAGCCAACCGAAGGTTCGTTCCACAACCCAGCGTCGCGGCAGCAACACAAAGCCGCGTTTGGCCTGTGTGTGTTTGACAACC
>CAUJHS010000032.1 GCA_963204915.1 Planctomycetota bacterium
GCACCGCTGCTCCAACAGGACCGATTACACCCGCAGAGCAAGCGCTAATCGACGCCATGAAGGCGAATCGTGCTGCTCCACTGTTGGGCTTTCAACTACCCGGCGACGGAGCCGAAGCATTCGACAATACCGAATACGGCAGACGCCAACGGGAAATTGCACGCGACATGAAAAAAAACCGTTCGGCGCCGGTCATGGGGTTCGATCTACCCGAGGAAGGCGAGGAAGCCTTCGACAACACCGCATTCGGGCGAGAACAGCGGGAGGCGAAACCAACCGGCCGTGGCTCCGTGTCCGGCACGTTCTCCGCCACAGAAGCCGCAATGATGGGGTCCAATTCAGGACCCGTGGAGCGCACCGCAAAAGCCGCAGACCAAATGGTGGCGTTGCTTCGTGAACAGGGCAAAAAGACAGATGAGTTAATCAGATTGGAGCGCGACTCAACAATGACCTTTAGTTGACCAATCGTGTCATTCGGTACAATTGCCGCATGAGCGTACAGCACTACCTGCCGACACAAGCCGAGATCTTCGAAGCCTGCCAGGCCATCCAATCGACCTGGACGCCAGAAGAGCGCCTTCGGCGAACCTACGTAAGGCCGCGGTTGCCTCCCTCGCTCCAACGGCCGCGGCGTTTGCGCCAGGACGCGACGTCGAACAACGCCGCGTGTCTTGAGACCTGCGAGGCGACAGTGCGCTAAAACGCAAATCTCGCTTTCGTCCAATCTCCATCGTCGTCATTTGACGGAATCGCAACGCGGAATGGTTGCGGCACGTATTGAGGAGTTGCTGAAGCCGGCGGCTAAGGAGCGGAAGCGCAAGGGTGGTGGCGACAAAAAGAGCAGCAAAGCAAAGGGAAAATCGCTTAGCCCAAATTTGGGCGAACCGATCGGCAGTGATAAGCACGTCGGGCAAGCCTCAGACCAAGCCGCCGCCGCATTGAACGTCAGCCGCGGCACCGTGGACAACGCCAGGACGTGCAAACTTTTTTCCACGCCGCAAGCGCAAGTTTGTAACGGACTTGCGACGTTCTCGAAAACTTTTTTGGAAAAACTTTCTGACTACTATGTAACAAGTAGTGGGTTTCCACGCTTAGCTATGTGTCGAACGGTTCGCGACACAAAAAAAAGAAAACCTAGCAACTGACCTCGGCGGCGAAGTAGACCGGGCGCTTTGGAGTTGGAGCCATACAACCTAGCGGGAGTCGGCGAAACGGACCTAGCAGGGGAGCCAAGCGAAGTGTGGCCTACCACGCCCCGGGGAAACGGGGCATTTTTTATTTCTTGGCGGGACCGGTTGGAGGTGCGACTTTCCGCACCTGCCAAGGTCAATTCAACTGCGACTTTCCGCAGTTGGACGTCGATTCACGTGGGGACGTCCCCACCTTCAACGTAGATTCACGTGGTAACGTTACCACCTGCCATGGCCAATTCAACTGCGACTTTCCGCAGTTGGACGTCGATTCACGTGTCGGAAACCTGCCAGGACGATTCAACTGTCGGAAACGACAGTTGCCAGGGTCAATTCAACTGGGAGTTCTCCCAGTTGGCGAGGTCAGTTCAACTGTAAACGTTGACAGTTGCCGGGACGAAAGCCAAGCAAATTCCTTGCTCGGCGAATCGACGTTGGGCAAGTTGACCGCACGTGTCACGCGCCGAATTCTAGTTGACAGGCCCTAGCGATCGGCTATCATGGGCCACGCTGCAAACGCCTGAAATCGGTTGCAGCCCAAGTTCCAGTGAGGTTTGCTGATGTACCTAACACAGCAGCACGACGGCCCGTTGGCGTGTGTTGCCGTTCAAGCGTTGATCCGCAATGGCGGGGAGCAAGGCGGCGGCGGGTGGTTTCACTGGCCACCCTTTCAGACGCGCCACCGGGCCGTTATGCGTTCTTGAAAGGGCCATATCATGGCCGACCGAAACCCGCCGGTTCAATCCACGCTGGGCGTTCTCGATCCACGGTTGGATTACAGCCTGCCAGCGGCCGCCGTCGCATTAGGCATAGATTCGGCTGACCCCGTGGAATGGCTAAAGCGCCACCTGATTTACACGAATCGAGTTCGCTACCGCCGGGAAGGCAACTACGTGTGGATCACTGGCGAGGAGCTTCACCGGTGGATTAGCAACCGAGACGAAAGCGAGGCGGCGCCATGAGTAAGGGTTCATCATCGCGACGAAAACATCAGGCGACGCGCGTACGCGACTTTTTCGACGATTTCTACACGTTGAACGACCTGATGGTTCGTTTCGACGCCGAACGTGAATGGATCATCGACCACTTTGTTAAATCCGGCATTGTGCCCTATCGCAAGCTTGGGAGTGTATATGTCTGGCACAAAGACCACCTTGAAGCATGGGCCAAAGGCGATGATAGACCGCAACCGTAGCACCGCAGGACCGACCGCGGGCGTTTTCCCCGGTTGCTGGCTGTCCGTCTATGACCTTGCCGCGGCGATGTCGAGAACGCCGCGTTGGGTTCGCAAGTGGGTTCGCGACGAAGGCAACGTGCCTTGCGCCGCCATTGGCGATACCGAATTCTTCGCCACCGATGATGTTATTCTGTGGTTGGAGGGTTTGAAGAAGCCACGTTAACGACTAGCACTTTATCTAGTCACCGACCGGCGTGGGGTTGTCCTACGCCGGTTTTTTTGTTCTACCGTAACCCCGGCGTAACCCCGCGGTTCTATGCGGGTGCAGACACGAAAAAAGCCTTGCCGTAAGTTCTTTACTAGCAAGGCTTTACAAGGTCGGGGTGACTGGATTCGAACCAGCGACCTTTTGACCCCCAGTCAAACGCGCTAACCAGGCTGCGCTACACCCCGTATTACTTTTAGAGATAGGCCATCCTTGGTAAGGTTCGGCCGACTGGGTGTATCTTACTGTTTTCTCGGCTTTCCGCAATGGCGGGTTAGACGAGTCGGCTCAGCTCGAAATTGCCGCGCCGTAACGAGTTAACCTGCCTTTTAAACGCGCGCCGGGTGTACGACAAATAATACTCTTGCAGGAATGGTGACAGAGTTTCTCGACAATAAAAAGCTAGAATCGTCCTATCCGCCTGCCCCCTTCCAGCATTGAAGTCCAAGCCGCACTGGGGGCTACGATTGAATGCGTGGAGAGTTAGCGGTGTTGGATATGCAGCAAGTTATTATCGTGCAAGGCGTTCAGACTGCCCGATCGAAAGCCCTGCAAATCGAGCGTAATGAACTTGAAGCCTAGTTCGTTGAAACGTGCGACCAACGCGGTACGAGTTTCGTCCCAACAAAGACGTTCGAGAGACTTCGGCGAGATTTCGATTCGCGCCAAATCACCGCGATGATAACGGACGCGGACCTCCCGTAAGCCGAGATCTCGCAGGAACCGCTCGGCGTGGTCAATCATACGAAGTCGTTCAGGAGTAACCTCCTCTCCGTACGCCACTCGACTGGAAAGGCATGGCGCTGCGGGTTTGTCTGCGATCGGTAGTTCCCAGTACGTCGCAAGCGCACGAACGTCGGCCTTTGTCAAACCAAGTTCCGCCAGTGGACTTAGCACTGCGTGCTCGGAAGCGGCTTTCATTCCTGGGCGCCAGTCTCCCAGGTCATCCACATTTGCGCCATTGACGATGACAGCTACTCCCAGTCGCTCCGCCAAGCCTTCCATTTGCGTGTACAATTCGGTCTTGCAATGGTAACACCGATCTGGCGAGTTCCGCGTGTATGCTGGCGTGGCGAATTCTTGTGTATCGACAACCACATGCCGAATGCCAATCTGGTGCGCCAGTTGCGTTGCCGCGGCTAACTCGCCTTCGGCCAGGCTGGGGCTCACCCCCGTCATGGCGAGTGCCCGATTACCCAATGCTAATTGCGCCGCCTTCGCTACTACCGCAGAGTCGACCCCGCCTGAAAACGCTACGGCACAGGATTTAAGCGCCGCCAAGCGATTGAGCAGCGCGTCGCGTTGTTCGAGAAGAGGGGGCATGCGGTGCAAAAGTTTATGACACGGAATCGAGTCCCGCCCCAATGCTGGAGGCATTTGCTTGTTGTCAACAAACCGGGCGGCCAAGAACGAAAAAACTTCTCCACCGTAATGCCGTGGCAGTGCGTTTTGTGAGAGCCCGCAGTGAAGAAAGGGGGGACCTAGGCGCCGGGGCGCGAATTCCCAACGAGAAACCAGAACGCCGAGGCGCGCTGGAATGTGGGACGTACACGCGGCCGACATCGAATTCGGTCCCCTGCGGATCTCTTATCGGCTCCCCAGAAATACGACACCGACAACACGAGCATGGCAGAGGAAGTTTCTATGGGAATACTAACAACCAAGGCAGACCAGGGCAAGGCACGACTCGTCGGAGACGAATGCAACACGAAAAATCGCTATTTTTGAGGCGAGGGAAAAGAACCGCAAGTGTTCTTTCATCTCGTCGTGATACTCCTTGAATTCGCTTTGGCCGCCTTGCCTTACCTCCCATCTGCGTTGTCTCGTGGCACCCCCTCTACTCGATTTGGCGACTCACATTCCCTCCGTTACTGCAACGACTGAGGCTGTATGCGCCCAATAAAAAGTCGGCCATCGGTGCGCCACGGATCGCCGCCGCCGTTTTTGCCTTCGCGGATCGTGTGGAAGCCATTGATGATTTCGACGCTTGCCAAGCGTCCGGTTTTCTGAAGACCGTCCAACAGCCGATCACGTTCTTTGTCGACGTCGGGCGCGATGTGATGCGTGATCTGTCCCGTGGTGTGGCTTAAACCCACGCGTTCGTCGTAGCTGACAGCGCCAATCCAGACAGGCCGACCACTTTCGTCCGACCGAGCACACCGCCAAAATCGTACGTGATGTCGTCGACGCGGGTCATCGCCCACCGGCTGTTCGTAGGCCAGGTCTTCGTGGCGGCCAAACAGGTAGAGGTTGCTAACAGGCGCCTCGTCGTAAGGTCGTTCTAACACGGTGTCAACGGCGATCCGCACATCGCTTTGAATGCCAAGCGGATTTGCCGCATACCATCCTGCCGCCGCCATAATTCTTTTTACTTCATCCTCCGAGCCAACGAGCGCGACATTCAGCGGATCGCCAGGATGCCCGTCACGGATGTGCGTTACATCGGGCGCGTCGGCCAACCAAGGATGTCGCCGTTCGTACCGGCTCCAAAGGAAAGGCGCAACGATGTAGGCGATTAACCCATAGGCGATCAAGGTTATCGCGACCACGATGCCTAGCGACTTCCAAGCGAATTTCGATCGCACGACAGCACTTTTTTCAGGCGGATGATGTGTCACAAAGGTCCTCAGCCGTTGCGCGTGCATCGAGAGGCGATGATCGTCGTACAGTTTTCGGCATTATACCGTCGATACGCCATTTCTTGGCGCAAACTACTGGCGACATTAGAACAATGACGCCCCGGATGAACGTACCGCATAGCTGAGATTGAGCCAAAACGTGTGGGGGTTTCGTCGAAGAAAACGATCCGTTACAACGCGATCTTTCGCAATCGTCGACGCCAGCGACTGGTAAATTCTCCAGAGTGGAATTATCCACTCGACGACACCACTCACCTGATTCCCACGCCTCCGGCATTCGGTGTGGCTCGCCGAAATCGAATTTCGTTCGTTGCGCGATGATGCGCTGCTGCGAAAGCTCTACGAAAAGTCCGAAAACTATAACCTAAATTATTCCTTGGAACCGACAAGCCCTGAGGCCACACGTGTGTGGCAGGATTCTATGGCGGGCTTAATTCCTTTCGGGATCAAGGGTTGACCAGTAGGTGGACCACAGGCCGCTGTCTTGCAGGGCGGCCAAGGCCATCATGCCTTCCGCCTGGTCCCGATCCCAGCGACGACCGCGG
>CAUJHS010000033.1 GCA_963204915.1 Planctomycetota bacterium
TGCATCTGCTGGCGGTACGCCTCCCGATCCAACGCCGGCAACTCGCTCATCACGGACTCCTAAAGAAAGGAACCTCCAACATGAATTGCCTACGTTATATAACCTACCTAGCCCCAGCGCCAGAGAAAATTGCCACACACGGCGCCTCGGAAAGCTCCAACGTCAAAAGAACCAGGGCACAAAAAGAATGCTTGACCTAGAAAAACGAAAGATAGGAAGTTTGCACAGCCGACACAGGCCCGGCGCGGCAAGACTTAACGATTACAACGATTTTCTCGATTCCAACGACTCTACCGGCCGATACGTTTGGCTATCGAACGTTGGCTTGTTGGGAAAGGGATTTCCGTGATGAAAATTCATGGTGCGGCTGTGATGGCGGTTATTTGGTGCGGCGCGATGGCGGCCGCGGGATGTTGCTGCACGTCGAACTACTGTAATCCCTGTGGACCGCACGACATTGTCGAGGCCGCCTCGTGCGAGCCAGCGTGCGCCCCCTGCGGCGACTCCTGTGGACCCGTTGCTCACCACGCCTGCGGCGGATGTATTGACTGCGGCGTGAATGGGCCATGCCCCAAACATGTTGGTAGCCGAGGACTGCTTGGTTACTTGCACGATTCGGTCACGTGTGGCGCGGGATGCGGCGAGTTTTATGTCCACCCGTGGATCAACGATCCGCCCGACTGCGCTGATCCTTGCGACTGCCATGGCAATTGGATTGGTCCCCAACCCTGCGGTTGCGGCTCCTCGGCTTGCGGCTCGTCGGTTTGCGGCCCGTCGGCTTGCGGCCCGGGACCGTGCCCCGTCGGATGGTGGAATTTGTGGGGGCATCGTTCCGATATCGCGCCATGTCATGGCGGTCACGCGCCGTGCGGACCCTATGCAATGCACGGCGGCGCCGAAGTGGTTCATGGCCCAATGATGGAGGGGACAGTCATCGAAGGGCCTGCCTACCATACGCCGACTCCTGCCGCGCCGCCTTCGTCAGGCGAGGGGGAAGAAGTGGCGCCGATGGATTCCGCGCCAATGCCGCCAGAGTTTCCCAGTCCGGCGCGAAACGTCAATCCGAAAACGCGTTCGGCCCTCAAGAAGATTGATGGTCGACCCGCCGTGTACTACAACCGCCCGTACAAGACGGCCGCTCGGTAGAGCGCACAAATTCGACACAACCTCGCGAAGCCGCCCACGTGCTGCACCTGGGCGGCTTCGCGTATTCAGGCTTAACCGAACGCTTGACCGAAAAATTCTCCACCACGCTATTCGCTGCTTGCCGTCCGCTCGCCGATGCAGAACAAATGTTGTTCTCCACGCAGGAAAATCCGTCCCTGTGAAAATGCTGGCGACGCGAACGCATTCTCTCCCAGCGGATTTTCGGCGACCAGATCCAATTCTGGGCCGGGCCGCACCACCTTGGTGACGCCGTCATCGGCAAGAAAGTACACCAGCCCGTTTGCGGCGGTAAGCGACGCACTATAGTGCTTTCCTAAGCGTTCCATCCAAAGTCTCTCGCCCGTCTTCGCCACAAAGCAACTTGCGGGGCCGTTGTCGGCGGCGATGAGGAAATACTCGCCAACCACGATGGGAGAAGGAACGTAAGAACAGCCGCGCGTTTCCCGCCAGACGATGTGCGTGTCCGTGACGTTGCCCCGGCCATCGGGACGAATGGCCAAAAGATGATGCTCCGGAAAGCCCGCGGTCAGGAACAACAACTCGCCATCATCCACAAGCGACGCGACGAACTGCTCCGTAGGTCCATCCATCATCCAATGAAGCGAACCGTCGCGCGGATCGTAGCTTGTTACACACTTGCTGCCCGAGAGGATTAGTTGGGTTCGTCCGGCAAGTTCACGAATGATCGGCGTCACATAGCTCCGCGTGTTGTTGGGGCGGGCGATTTTCCAGATTTCACGCCCCGTCCTCCGGTCCAGCGCCACCAGGAAGCCGTCGCCATCGTGATCGCCATTGACGATGACTTTATCTTCGAACAACACGGGAGAACTGCAATAGCCATGCACACTGGCAAAGCGACCCGGCTTGACCTGCCATCGCGGTTTCCCCTCCCAATCGTACGCGGCGACGACCATTTCGCCGGGCGTGCGTTCCCGTACATCGTGAAACTCCGGCGCGAGGAATGTCACGTAAACGGTCTCGCCGTCGGTCGCGGGCGTGCCCGATGCGAAGCTATTTAACTGGTGCTTCTTCTCCAGCGGGGCGGAAAGAACCACCTGCTTCCAACGGAGTGCGCCCGTATCACGATCAAGGCACAGGAGTAAACGATGGCCCTGTTCGCCGGACTCTTCGCACGCGGTGACAAAAACGCGATCTTCCCAAACGACGGGCGAAGAATGCCCCCACCCGGGAAGTTTTACTTTCCACAGCACGTTCTCGCCGGTGACGCCGTTCCAAACGGTGGGAACGTCTTTCTCACGGCTTACCCCGTCGCCTTGCGGCCCCCGCCACTGTGGCCAATTTTCGGCATCCGCCGTAACGGAGGTGACCCCAACGATGAGTCCGGCAAAGAGCGCAAGGCGCGTTCGAGACATGTTCGATTCCGGGACAAGAGCGCAAAGTTCGTAACGTTTGCCATTATGCCCGATGCGCCGACGTCAATGCAATTAGCGGCGTTGATGGATGCGTGATTCACCGGTGGCTGCTCATTGGAGGGGAAGACAATTCTTGGTACGATGCATGCCGTTGCACGCGGTATTCCAGACGTTCCATCCAATAACGCGATTTACCCACCAAGGCCAGGGCGATGTTTGATCTTGCAGCAACGCTACAAAAAGTTGAAACCGCAGGGAAAGAAGGAAAACTCTCGGCCGGCGCCGTGGAAAACATTCGCGCGTGGCTAACGGAAAAACGCTATGCCAAGTACGCACCGCCAATCGCTCAAGACGTAGACCAAGGCAAATGGAAGTTTTTGGACGACGTATTCTGGACGATCATTCCCTTTGGAACGGGGGGACGTCGCGGCATGATGGCGCCGTACGGCTCGAACGCCATTAACGACCGCACCATTGGCGAGAGCGCGCAAGGCCTTGCCGCTTACGTCAAGCAAGCGCTGGCCGGACAAGGCGAACTTTCATGCGGCATTGCCTACGACACGCGGATTAATTCACGGCACTTTGCCGAATTGTGCGCGGAGATTATGGTCGCCAACGGGTTCAAGGTGTACTTCCTCGACGAATACCGTAGCACGCCCGAACTTTCGTTCTTGGTGCGTTACAAGAAGTGCTCCTGCGGAATTATGGTGACCGCCAGCCACAACCCGCCGAGCGACAACGCCGTCAAAGTGTATTGGTCGACGGGCGGACAAGTCATGCCTCCGCACGATAAGGCTATCATCGAGCGAGTCATGAATATGCAGGAAATCCTGCAAGCCGACTTCGGCCAGGCTGTGAAAGAAGGCAAAGTCGTCTTTTGTAAGGAAGAAGTCGACGCGGCTTTTGTGCGGGAAGTTAAAGCCCAAGGTTTCCCTGGGCCCCGCGATGTGAAGATTATCTACTCGCCACTCCACGGCGTAGGACGCTGGGCCGTGCTGCCGGCGCTCGAAGCGGATGGTTTTAACCAAGTCGAGGTGTTTGGCCCCCACGCGGAGCCGGATGGCAACTTTCCGAACGTGCCAGGGCATGTGTCAAACCCCGAAAACCCTGGGGTCTTTGATGCAATCATTACCCGTGCGAAGGAAACCGGCGCCGAAGTGATTTTGGCAAGCGACCCGGATTGCGACCGTTTGGGCGTCGCGGCGCCGTGCACCACCAGTACCAAAGGCGAGTGGCGCACACTCACCGGCAATCAGATCGGCGTCCTGTTAGGCGATTATATTTTGGAACAGCGCAAAAAGGCCGGTTCGCTCTCGCCACAGCATTATTTGGTGACCACGTTGGTGACGACGGAAATGCTTCGACGGATTGGCGATTCTTACGGCGTCAAAACGGACTTCAATAATCTCGTCGGCTTTAAATGGATTGCCGGGCGGATGGATGACCTGGGACCGGACCAATTCATCTACGGCATGGAGGAGTCGCATGGTTATTTGACGGGCGCTTACGCGCGCGACAAAGACGGCGCTCTCGCCTCGATGCTCATGGCGGAACTGGCCGCCCGACTCAAATCGGAACGCAAATCGCTGCATGAGAAACTCGAAGCCCTGTATTGGCAACACGGCTACCATGCCGAGACGCAACTCAACGTGCGCATGGAAGGCTCAGAAGGCATGGCGCTCATGCAAAAACTGATGAACAAGTTCCGCGAGGCGCCCCCCGCGGCGCTAGCGGAAATTCCCGTGGTAAGCGTCCGCGACTATCAAAACCTGGTTACGCTGCGCGGCGGTAAGAAAGAGCCGCTGGTGGGGCCGAAAGACAACCTCGTCATTCTCGATCTCGCCGAGGAGGGCAATCGAGTGGCGGTGCGTCCCTCCGGAACCGAACCTAAGGTGAAGTTTTATATGTTCACCTACCAGCCCGCCGAACAACTGCACGACCTCGACGCCACACGACAAGCAATGGACGAACGCTTAAAAAGCTTCGAAACCGACCTGCGGGCCTTTGCGAAGATGGTATGAGGCTTGTCACTTCCTATCTCAAACACCACGTTCCGTACGTAGTCGCGTCAATCGTAATGTCAAAATTATTTCGCACAAACGGTTGCATCACGGATCACATTCGTTCTCGATTGGCATAATATCACGTGGGTCACGTTTGACGTTCAGGGTACGGTCGAATCTCATTTAGCCGTATTAGACAACATCATGCTAAACAACGTGCCCACGTTGCCTAAGCTACTGCAACCGACGATTCATTCCCCTGAACCGGCGTCTCTTGTGCTCTTTGGCTTAGGTGCGGTAGGTATGGTTGCCGGCGCGGTGCGGAGGCGGCGTAGGTCTGAGGGATGAACTTCACCAACATGATCAGGCGGCAAAAACACAACGCCAGAGTAAGTTGTTCATCAACCATGCTCTGGCGTTTCTTTTTGCGCTGCCGGGAATGCAACCGATGATCGCGTTTGGCGGATGACGTCTTAGAGGACCTTCTTCACCGCCTCCATGGCCGCCGCGTAGTTGGGTTCTTGCGTGACTTCCTGGCAAGTTTCGGCGTAAACCACGTTGCCGTCTTTATCGAGCACGAACACGCCGCGGGCGAGCAGTTTTAGCTCTTCAATGAGCATGCCCCAGTTCTGGCCGAAGGTGCGATCTTGGTAATCGCTGGCGGGTCGCATGTTCTTAATGTTCTCGGCGCCGCAAAACCGGTTCATGGCGAACGGCAAGTCCAAGCTGACCGTCAGTGCGGTAATCTTATCGCCCAGCGCGTCGACTTCCTGATTGAAACGCTTTGTCTGAATTTGGCATACGCCCGTATCTAGTGACGGCACCACGCTGATGACCGCCGGCTTACCTTTGAGGTCGGCCAAGGTAATGGTTTTCAAGCCATCCTGGAAGTAATGCAGCTTAAAGTCGGGGGCAGGCTGGCCTACCTTCAATTCCTGGCCTGCTAAAGTCATGGGATTGCCCTTAAACGTTACAGCGCCGGCGCGCGACATAGCCACACCTTTCTCAAAAACGGAAAAAGATCTTTCTGCCCGCACTTGGCGAATGGCAATGGTCGAAATGCAATTCGGCCTGCTCGCTTTGGCGGCAGCTTGGGCGTTCACGTTTCGGACGAAACGTAACCGACAATACCGGCCAGTATTGCGCTCAACGCTCGTAGGTTCAAGTGGGTATCATTCCTGCGTTACGGCGAGGTTTGAACCGTTCGCCAATCCTTTGCTGGCCCGTGGTGGCGCCAAGGTCCTCGTGCAGCGAGGCAAGATTGAACAGAATTGCTGAAAAATGGTTTACAACTTTCGGCGATTGCGTTACATTTTCGCCTGGAGGTGCACCCCATGGCGAAGAAAGCCGTTAAGTCAGGTCTACGCAAGAGCGCTCTGGCGGGAAGCGCAAATCACGCCCGCAATCCACGTAAGGAAGGGTATAACGACCGCCGCATCAGCCGCGTGGTCGAACGCTTGCGTGAACAAGCGGCCCGCCTGGCTTCGCTCGCCAAGCAAATGCAAGACGCCGATCTCGAACAGGTGGACGTTGACGGCCATGCAATGCTCGTGCGCGGGCTGAATCAGATTGACAACTTTGCCGATAACGCCTCACGCGCCGTGCGCGAAGCCAGCGAGGCCAATCGCGCAATCTAGTTCGACGGCTCCTCACTTGCGGGAGGTTCTTCGCCGCCGCACGAAGTTTTAAGAACGATCCGGGCGAACTTTCCCGGCGCCACGCATTCGTACCTCAGGTTAGCCGGCGCCTAAGCCACGGTCGAACGCTTCTTGGTCGCGGTGGTAAATCGCCAACTGCGACTCAAACGTTTCGGGCGAGATCTGCCACTTGGGGTTCATATCGGTGTGTGCGTTGCAGTGCGCGACCAGCACGCGATAGAGAAACTTGAACGCCGCACGCGGCACCCGAAGCGAACGCAGCGCGTCGAGCAAACGTTGATCGCTCAATCCCGGGTCGAACAAGTCACGCAGCGCCGGTGTAGCGCCTTCGACGGCGCATGCTTGAATACGCGCGCTGGTTACGTCGTAAAGCGCTTGGCCGGTCCATTCCAGCGACCGCACCGTGTTTTGTTTGTCCAACCGGGCGCGTTGGTAAAACTCGCTATCTTCTCGCTCCAAAAACTGCGTTAGCTCAATGGGAAGCATGAGCTTAAGCCCCAACCCTGGATGCTTGAGAAACTTGTTGTCCAACATCGGCCACATCAGCGCTCGCATCAATTTGGGCGAACCGTTGATCAAATGCGGTTCATCCACGCGATCAACAAGCACGACAATTCCTTTGAATCCCAACGTCTCTAGGATGCTTTGTAATTTGAGAAGCAGTTCGTAGCGATCATCCGTGCGATCCTTCGCGGGGAAAGGCTGGTCGGCAAGATCGGACGTAGAAAAATTCATGAGCACGCGCCGCAGCACAGGAGCTTGACGATTTCCCGTATGCAACCGCCGTGCAATTCTTCGCGACAACCAATGGCGGCGCACGAATCGCCAACCCCAGGGTATCCAGCCGATCATGACCGCACCAACGGCCAGTAACAAATACAACCACAACGGCTGCAGGCTCTCCCACGGCGTGTTCGCAAAGACTGCGATTGCGGCAATGATCGCGGCTAAGGACCACACGGCCCCCAGCGCCAAGTCCCAGTGCGCGGTCCAAGTCCGGAAACGTAAACGCTTGCGTAGCCGCGCCCAGCGGGAATTAAAGGTTTCGGCCATCGATTGATCGTAATACGCGGCCAGAAGCAACAGGTCGCGCGCCTGGTGATGTTGCAGTTGATCGACCTTGCGTTGGTCGATCGGCGCCCCGGCCGCAAGCGAAGGCTGAGCCACTTCCAAAATCCGGTCGATCAACCCCGTAATGCCGAGCGCAAGAATGGCGTCCATGTGGTCCCAGAGCTTCCAATCGGCGAGAAGCTTGTCGGGACGGCGGCGCGAGCTGACTTTATCACGAAAAGTATCAAGGAAGTGATTGAAGTCATCATAGTGAATGATGAACAACCGACCCTCGGTGCGCCCCGCGTTGTATTCCTCCAGATGCTTTGCGATTTGGAGTCGCATGGCCGTCTTTCCGGCACCTTTTTCACCAAACACGATCGCCGTGGCGGGTTCTCCCGGATCGCCGTAAATCTTATCCCATGTGGGATGATACGTGTTGTCGATGCAATGATCTTTAAATACCGGATCCGTTTGCGCATCTTCCTCGGCAAACGGATTCCGTGCGATGCCGTGATGTTCAAGTAGTTGCTGGATTTTCATATCTGACGATTAAATGAAAGTAGGACGGACCTTCCTGTCCGTCCTGAAGCATCCAAGTCAATTTCAGGGGAGGGATCGATCGTGAAGCGACGAGTTGGCTAAACCGACCGCCCCAGCGATTGCTGAGGGCGAAAGAAATTCGTCACAATACGGCCGTTGGCCGCGAACGGCTTACTTCGCGTCAAGGCTTTCAATCATCGCGCGAAACGCCTTCTCATTAGCGGCAATCGTCTTTTTGGGACCGTAGAATTTGACAAAGTAACGGCCCGATTTCTCCGTAGCGATGATAGCGCCCAGCATACGGTAGTCCTCGTGACTCGTGGCGGGAGCAAAGGGTCCCCGCTGATCTTTATACGTCCCCGTAATATCGACTAGATGCACCGCTTGACCGTCGACCGTGATCTTCTCGGTCGCGGTGCGTTCCTTTGTGGCCTTACCATCGGGCTGGCTAAACTGCCCCATCCAACGTTCGATGTTTTGCTCAACCGAGCCTCCCGCAGCCATAATCGTCAAACGCCCGGGGTTCTTGTCTCCTTCGACCGCAGGAACAGCGAATTCCGCTTCGATAATTCGCACGCTCGGTTCTTGCTTCTTCCACTCGGCGGGGGCAGTCATGGTCAATTGGCCTTCCGCCAGCGAGACCGTCTTGCCAACCGATTTTTCATCGTCCGCACCGGCCGCCCACAACACCGAGGTAAACAAGCCAAGCGTGAACGCGGCGAACAAAAGTGAAGTACGAATCATTGATTTTCCGTGAAAGTGATGGGAACAAGAAAAAAGGGGGGGTAACCTCCCCACCAATCCGAGAAAGCTTGTCGCCCGGAGTTCAAAAATGGGGAAACATGGGTTCAGTTTAGTGATTGCATGCCATGAAGAAAACGCCCCACGAACTTCCGACGCGCACGCAGCCCCCCCTCTTACGGGCGGAGGCCGTTGCATACACTTATTGCAAAAACAGTCTTTCTGCGCTAAGTGCGCGCCGACTCTTGGGGCGATGGCTGTACTCGCTCAGCCAAGAACGCCGAGTACCCACAATAGACCTATCAGCAAGCCGATACTTGCAAGCAAAAGCACAACAATCGCGGTAATCGCCAATGCGGTCGAATTCCGCTTACGGGGCAGGCGCGGCGTTCGACGCGCCGCTGCGGGCGATGGCACGGCCGAAGTAACAGGGGCGCCCGGCGACACCGGGGCCACGGCCGTGGCAGGAGCTAACGAGGGGAACACTTTGGCGCCTTTACGCCAGTCAGGCCAGCCTTCGCGCCAAATGAGTGCTTCGGCGCTGACGCGCCCTTCCGCAAGCCATTTGCGCATGACATCTCCGGCCGCCGGACCATATTGACCGCCCGCCGGTGGACGCACGTACCAAACGGCTTGAGGGGCTTCCGCAATGGGATCGATCACCGCGGCTGGTATGGCGGCTATCGGCGCCGGGGCAGTCGCCGGAGTTACATATCCTGGCGATGTTCCATACGCCGCCGGAGTTGCAGGTTGACCCAAGCCCGCGACCCCCGCGCCTGTGGGCATGCCCGTAGGGAATGCAACATTGGCTTGGTATGGGGCGTTGGCCGTAACCGGCGTCGCCATCGCTGTCGGTATGCCAGGCGCCGAAGCGGGCGAAGCAGCATACACCGGCGCGGGTTGCATAGCCGGAACGCCGGTAGGAACCGCAGGTCTCACCGGCGCATGCAATTTGCCTTGACCATTACCCGCCGTGTGAGGAGCGAGTGCGGGCGACGCTTCACCTTCGTTGGAAATCGGCGCGGTGGGGGCGCTCAGTATCGCTGATCCACCCGCTTCGACCGCATGCGCTCGCTTGGGCTCGCTTTCGGTCGGAACAATCAGCTTCGCCTGACACTGGGGACAAAAACCGGGCTTACCGGCGAGAAACGACTTGACGTGCAGCCGCTTGTCACACGAAGGACAGTGAAACTTAATACCCATAACGCTCGCAAAAGGCGGCTGGAGCGGCCAGCGGCGGTCCTTCTCCCGACAAAGCTCCGCCCGATCGAGGCCGCATCATGCAGAACGGCGCGACGCGAACCAAAACGCGTCCACTTAAACTACTATTATATCGAGGCCGACTGGGAAGTGAAGTTAAAGCCTCACGGCGCTCCAATTCACGGCAAGCGACATGTCAAAATAGGCAATTTCGACGATTATGGCGTTTATTCCGGCAGTTCGCGCCCCTGCGTCTCTGGGGCCACGGCCATCAGCACAATACCTGCGAGATACAGCAAACTGATCATCGACGCCGCATCGCGAAACGGAAATCCCTCCTTTTGCAGCCAACCATTAAGCACCAGCACGAAGGCCGCTAACAGCCGAGCGAAGTTAAAGCAAAACCCGGCGCCCACGCCGCGCATGCGCGTGGGATACAACTCGGGAAAATAGATTGCATACCCGGCGTGCATACCAAGCGTCAGAAACCCGAACAACGGCAAGAAGCCAATCAGCACGTAACCGCTGACCCCCTCCATTCCACGAAACAACACCAGCGCGACGACCAGCGCACCGAGGTGATATACCACGAACGCCCCGCGTCGGCCCAACGAATCGGCAAGAGGTCCAAACGCCAGAAGCCCCGCACCCCCGCCGGTGGTCACGAGGAGCATCCCCAGCATTTCCCAACTCTTGATCGTTTGCGCATGCGGCAAGAGGGCCTGTTGGCGCGTGATCTCGTCTTCGTCGAGCGAAATGTTCTCTGCGGCCAGAATTTGCTGTTCCGCATGGCGTCGCAACATATCTTTGCCATAGATATGCACACCCCAAAAAGTCGCCAAGCCGATGACGGCCAGCGAGACGCCCAAGAGCGTTCTCAACAACAAGCGGCCGCGGAAAATGTCGACTAAACGGCCTACGCTCTGCGAACGATCGTGTGTCGCGGTTTGACGCGCTTGGATCCACTTGTCGGGCTCTCGCAATCGCCACCGAATCCACAACGTCAGGAAGGCCGGCAACGCTCCCACGAAAAATCCCCATCGCCAGCCAAGTTCCGGGTTTCGCACAATCCACTGACCCGCGGCAACGGCCAGATAGGTGCCGAAGACGCTCGATCCGTGAAAGATCGCGCCCGACCACGCACGGGCCCGAAGCGGAAACACTTCGGCGACAAGCGAACTTGCCACGGCCCATTCTCCGCCCACGCCCATCGCCACGAGGAACCGCAAGGCGGCCATTTGCCACCAGGTTTGTGCAAACGCGGTAATGCAAGTGAATCCTGAATAGACGAGGATCGTCAGCACCATGGTCTTGGTGCGACCGATGCGGTCGCTCAACATTCCGAACAAGACGCCTCCCACGGCGCCGCCCATCAAGAACGCCGCTAGCGCGATGTTGTTGTACAGCGCGATCGTGTTTTGCTCCGTACCTTTGGGCAGGAGTGAAGGCATCGCCTCGTTCATGCTGGCGACGAAGATTTGACCTTCGAAAACATCGAAAATCCATCCCAGCGATGCAATGAACAACACCAACCATTGATAGCTGGTGACGCCGCGATACCAAGGACCGCTCAAAGACGATTTGTCGTTCATGCGAGAGAGCGCCAAAGGCGGTTGCGATCCAATTCACGGATTACTTGCGCGGAGCCGTCGTGAGCGGCGTCACCGGGTTTTCGACCACGCGGCCTTGCACCGCCGCGAGTCGGCATTGCTTCAGGTGCGGCAAAACATGCTGGGCGAACATCTGGCATTCGTCGACATGCGGGTAACCCGACAGAATGAACGCGCGCATGCCCATGTCGATATACCGGTGCATCTTTTCGAGTACTTGCCCCGCGTCGCCCACAATGGCGCTGCCGCAACCGCTGCGTGCTCGGCCAATGCCCGACCAGATGAACGGTTCGATGAAGCCTTCCTCATCGGCGTTTTGACGTAGCGCGTCCTGCCGCAAGACGCCCGCCGAGCGCGAGTCTTGCGCCCGGTGTTTGATTTGTCGCCCGATCGCGTCATCGAGCTTCGACACGAGTCGCCGTGCGGCGTCGCGCGCTTCGGCTTCCGTCTCACGCACGATCATATGAATGCGCAGGCCAAAGTCGATCGTTCGCCCGTAAACTGCCGCTCGGGCGGAAAGATCGCGCATCGTGTCGGCCAGGCGGTCTTCGGTTTCGGGCCACATGAGAAATACATCACAATGTTTTGCACACAAGTCACGCGCCGGGTCCGATATGCCGCCGAAGTACAGCAAGGGGCCGCCATTTTGCTGGAACGGTTTGACTGGATCGGCGGGCAAGTCCAATTGGTAAAACTCGCCGTTGAACTGGATGCGGTCGCGCGTCCAACCTTGTTTCAGAACTTCGATCACCTCGGCGGAGCGCCGGTAGCGCGCCTCGGAATCCAATTGTTCGCCGGGCATCTCGGAGGAGATGATGTTCAGGTTCAGTCGACCGCACAGCATGTGATCCAGCGTGGCGATCGCTCGGGCAAGCATGGGCGGGTGGTACTCGCCGCACCGAACCGCCACAAGCAGCGCAATCAAGCGGGTCAGCGCCGCCATGCCTCCCGCAAAGACGAGCGTGTCCTGGCCTGGCACATACGAGTTAGGAAGCAAGATGTTGTCGTAGCCCAACCGTTCGGCGGTCAACACGATTTCGCGACAATGCTCCCAGTTGCTCCGCAAGGCGTCATCCGGCACGCCCAGGTATCGGTAATCGTCGCCGCACAAAGCGCTAAACCAAGCGACTTCCACGGCATCGAGATCAGCCGACCGAACGAAAACGCCGTTCAACATGCGAGCCTCTAAGACAATGGCAAGTCGGGCATGACGTCGCCAAGGTATCGGCCCAAGGCTCGTCATTCAACGGGCCAACGCCCAGTTCCGTTAGAAGGTCCTTGCATCGAAGGCCAACCTTGGCCAGAGGCCTGCATCGAATTCTGGCCGCGAATCGTCCAAGCATTTCCATTCTAAAATGCGAGATCGCTTTGCCGCGCTGACGAATTGCGGCTAGAATCAACCCACTTCATTGGAATCGATTGCCGCCAACCCAAGGATGAACGCGCGGTTTTCATACTTTCCCATATCCCGCCGTTCCTTGACCGAAAACCGACATGAGCACTAGCGCAAGCGAACAACCTTCCCGCACCGGCGACCCAGCCCTCACGCCGCCTGCCGAGAGCACAAGCATTCCCCGCGGCGCGTGGCTAGCGCTAACGGCCGCGCTGTTGGGGTGGATGTTCGACGGTCTCGAGATGGGACTTTTTCCCCTCGTGGCGCGGCCGGCCTTGGCGGACCTGCTGGGCGAGGCGCGGAAAGATTCAGTCGGTTTGTGGATCGGCATTATGTACGCCGTGTTTCTCGTCGGCGCTGCAACGGGCGGGGTAGTGTTCGGTTGGCTTGGCGACCGCATCGGACGCGTCCGAGCCATGACGCTAAGCGTACTCACTTACGCCGTGTTCATGGGATTGTGCGGAGTGGCCGGGTCCGTCGAACAAATGTTCGCCTACCGTTTTATCTCTTCCTTGGGCATGGGCGGCGAATGGTCGCTCGGCGTGGCCCTGGTTATGGAAATCTGGCCGAACCGCTCGCGAGCGTTAATGGCAGGACTGATCGGTGCGGCGTCCAACGTGGGTTTTCTTTCCATCGGCATCGTTGGACTCGCCTTGGGCAAGGTCATTCACTTGACGCACGGTTGGCTCTCGTCCACGGGCTTGCCCGAGGCGTGGGTCAATTACCTGGTGATCGACTCCTTCGGCGAGCCGACGGGTTGGCGCCTCCTCATGATCTTTGGCGCCGCGCCGGCGCTGCTCACGTTCTTTATCCGCATCCTCGTGCCGGAATCGGAACGCTGGCTGCACGCGAAAGAGCAAGGCGCCACCCAGCACTGGGCGGTGAAGGACATGCTTGGCGTGGTGATTGGTGCTCTCGGTCCCTTGGCCATGATTTACCTGTGGGCCAATGAGTTTTCGATGCCCGTGCGCATCGTCGGTTCCTTGCTCGGACTGACGGTCGCGATTATCGGGTACACGTATCCGGTCTTGCGATACCTGCAACGCGCGGAAGGCGAATCAAAACATGCGGATCCGTCGCATGCATGGGCGCCAACCATTCGGCGGATGCTTCTGGGGGCCTGCCTCAGCGGCGTAGCGCTGATCGGCACCTGGGCTTCGGTTCAAAACGCTCCGTCATGGGCCGACAAATTAGTCGATAGCGCCATGCAAGACGCCTCGACCGAGGCTCGCTCCGCCGCACGCTCGGAAGCGCGCTCCTATACGCAAATCGCGCTGGCCATTGGCGCGATCTTCGGAACCGTGCTTGCGGCGTTGGCCGGCGACTGGCTGGGACGACGCATCACATATACGCTCTTGTGCATTGGCTCGCTTTTGTCGGTACTGGCGTTTTTCCAACTGAACGAAAGTTATACGGTCGCGTTCTTAGTGATGGCCCTCATTGCGGGCGGAATTACCGCGTCGTTTTATGGTTGGTTGCCGCTTTACTTGCCCGAGTTGTTCCGTACGTCGGTGCGCGCCACAGGACAGGGCTTCAGTTTCAACTTTGGCCGCATCTTGGCCGCTGTGGCCGCCCTGCAAACCGGCTACCTGATGACGCAGGTATTCGACAACGACTTTCCCACGGCCTGCTCAATTATGAGCCTGGTGTATCTCGTGGGCGTGGTCATTATTTGGCTGGCCCCAGAAACCCTTGGCAAGCCGTTGCCCGAATAAACGCGCAAGCAGCGCCGCTTAGAGGAAACTGCGGCGAGGAAGCAACTCCGCGGATGCGGAAACCGCCGTTGTTCTCACGGTGCGGCGGCAATCTTGTACAAGTGGCCATAGGTGCGAAGGTACAGCGCGCCGCCGGCAATGGCCGGTGTTGCGCGTTGTCCTTCTTCCAATGTGTTTTGCGCCACAATCTTCCCTTCCTCGATCGACACCACCGAAGTACGCCCCCCTTCGTTACAACAATAGATCAGGCCGTTCGCAACGACCGGCGCGGCGGTGTAATTGCCGCCCAGTCGCACGTGTTGCATCTCTTCGCCGGTCGCCGCGTTCAAACAGTACAACACGCCATTGTCGTACAGGCTATAGAGCCGTTCGCCGACTAAAGCGGGCGAGGTGAGCCGGGGAACGCCCTGACTTCGTTCCCACACCACATGCGTGTCCGTCACATTCCCCCGCGTCGTTTCATCCAAGCGCACGGCCATCATGGCGCTGCCTCGCGAACCGGTGCTGAGAATGGCCAGATTCTCGTAGAAAACTGGGCGAGGCGCGGCGTTATAATCGTCGTGCAGCACCGTCCAAATTTCCTCACCCGTACGGGCGTCATACCCAAAGGCGGCGCGGGCTCCCACCGAAACGACTTGCGTACGTCCGGCGACTTTGACCAACCCCGGCGTACTGAACGCTTTGCGATAGTCGCCATCGCCGCGCGGCTTGCCATCGGGCCCCAAATCCTGGTAATCGGTGCTGCGGTCGGTTCGCCATACGAGTTCGCCCGTCTCCTTATTGAGCGCCGCCAAATACTGTTGATCGATGCCGTCGAACGTGAGGATCAGCAAGTCCTCAAACAAAACGGGCGACGACCCCGGTCCGCGAAAGTGCCGCGCTGGCAAACTCCGGTTTTGCCAAACGATGTCGCCTGTTTCGGCGTCAAGCCGCGCTGTGCCGTACGATCCAAAGTGCACATAAGCCGCGCCGGGCTCGAGCACGGGCGAAGGCGAAGCATAGGTATTGATCTCGTTACCTAGCGGCTCGGGGTTCGCATTTTCGAACACGACCTTGTGATGCAAAACATCACCTGTGGCGGCATCGATGACATAGACCAATTGCTTTTTTCCATCGACCGTGGCTGAAGTGACCCAGACTCGGCCTTCGCCGACGACGGGCGAAGAATGTCCCTGCCCTTCGATGGGGATTTTCCAAGCCACGTTCTGACCGCTCTTTTCGTCCCAGGCGGTTGGCAGGCCGCGAGCCTCTTCCTCAAGCGCTCGCCCGTCAAACGTCGGCCCGTTCTTGTCGGGCCACGGCAACTGCGCGTAACTTTGCGTTGGGTCTAACGACAGGACAAACACGACGGTCAGTCCTGTCACGACGGAAAACAATCTGGCCGCAAGGGAAATCAAGTTCGGCATGAGTGCTGGAGGTCGGAGTTCACGAGTTGAACGGCACGAGTCAGGCGGCTTAACGCGTTCATGAGGCTGCCCGACTCGCCACGTGACGAGTATAAACCAGCCGATATCGGAAGGCAGCCGGGAAACGTAATTCGCGCGGCGCTACGCGATAGCTCCCCGGCGCGGCGTACTTGGGCGTCGGTTGCTCCCGCCCACTGCGAAATGCAACGTGCTCTTTACGGGGCGCGTCGCGTTGACAAATCGTACTTGGTAAAGCCGATTCGACCTTACCGAACAAACAACCCCTTATTGCCCCGGTCGCGTTGATGGCGACTAAAACAACTCCTCAAGGGGTTGGCCGTTCTCTTGAACCACCGGGTGCGGACGGCCGCGGTTATCTTCCCAAACTGCGTCCAGCGGCACGTCCAAATGACGGTACAACGTGGCGGCAAGGTCGGCGGGAGTAACCGGGCGCTGTGCGATTTGTCCGCCGTCGCGCTCGGTGGCGCCAATCACCTGGCCGTGCCGCAAACCACCGCCCGCCAGACACATCGACATGACCACCGGCCAATGATTTCGCCCGTCCGTACTGTCTTGCGTTCCCATGTTCGGCGTGCGGCCGAACTCGCCCATGGCCACGACCAGCACGTCATCGAGCAAACCATGTTCGCCCAAATCGCGAACCAGGGTCGTAATCAAATGGTCAAAGAGCGGCAGGAGCGGACCCAGTCCTTTTTGAATGCCGCCATAGGGCGGAATGTTATCGCCGTGCGTGTCCCAGGTGCCGGAGGCCGTGTGGTAACTCAGATCGAGGGTGACGAAACTAACGCCGCGCTCTACAAGCCGCCGCGCGAGCAACGCCTGCTGGCACCACAAATGATCGCCAAACTGCGCCCGCACGCGCTCGGGCTCTTGGGCAAGGTCAAACGCCTCTTGCGCTTGCCGCCCCAGGACCATTTCCACCGCTTGCTGCTGATAGGCGCCAAGCGACTCCATGGAGCCCTCGCGATCCAGATCACTTCGCAAGCGGTCCAGTTGACCGAGAAGGTGTTTGCGGTCCGTCAAACGCTCGACATTGAGACCCAACACGGGCTGGAACAATCCCGCGGTGGTGAACTTGCCGGTATCCTTCCCAACCAGGTCGTAGATGGGCAATTTCGCCGCATCGTTGGCGAGAAATGGGTCGTACTGTTTTCCCAAATAACCTGCATATCCAATATGAGAGCGTGATCGCTGGAACGCCACGTATGCCGGCATCGCAGGATGGTTCGAGCCGCGAAACTTGGCTACCAGCGAACCAAAACACGGTATCAAATGTCCCTTGGGATTCACCCGCGGCGCCGCATCGCGGTGGCCGGTTTGCATCACCATGTTGGGTTCGTGATTACTTTGAGCGCAATCGACGGAACGAATGAGGGTGAATTGGTCGAGCATAGCGGCTTGCTTCGGCAAATGCTCGCACAACAACACCCCCGGCAACTTCGTTTGCGTCACGCCGAAGGGGCCGCGGTTGATCCACGGCCGATCAGGCTTTGGATCCCACGTGTCGATGTGGCTGGGTCCGCCGGCCATCCACAGAAGGATCACGCTTTTTCGATCGTTCATCGAACGGCCGCTCGCCGCCGCTTCGGCCCGATGGCGCAAGAGTGTAGGCAGGCTCAAACCGGCCAAACCCGCCAGACTGGCTTTGACCATTCCGCGCCGGTTGACCAAGGCCAAACCTTCCCGTTGGCGCGCATGATAGTTGACAAAGGCATGTTCGTGAACATGCCCGAAGGCCGACCGATGGCGCATGAGGCGGTCCTTGTAGATCAATTTTGATTAGATCAACTCGCGAATCGGTTGTACGCCTGGCGGAAGCAAGTATTGCGGTCGGCCGCGGAAGTCGAACAAGCGTTGCGAATTCACATCAACGCCCAAGTTGTGATAGAGCGTCGCGAACACTTCCTGGAATGTTACAGGCCGTTCGGCGGCCTCACCGCCCAGGCGGTCGGTCGCTCCGATGACTTGTCCCGTTTTCATACCGCCGCCCGCTAACAGCGCGCTGCAAACTTGCGGCCAGTGATCGCGTCCGGCGTCTTTATTGATTTTTGGGGTGCGGCCAAATTCACCCCAGGCGATGACGGTCACGTCTTGATCCAGACCGCGTTCGTGAAGATCTTCAACCAGGGCGGTTAACGCCTTTTCAAAGACAGGAAACTCCTCTTGTGCATTCTTAAAGTTTTGCCCGTGCCAGTCCCAAAAGCTGTAGTTGATCGTGACCACACGCGCCCCCGCCTCGACTAAACGACGCGCCGCGAGGAAGTTCTGGGGAGCGCGCGGAGCGCCGTCTCCTTTAGGACGCTTCTCATCGTCGGTTCCGTAGCGCTGGCGCGTTCGGTCGTCTTCCTGGGAAATATCCAACGCGTTGAATAGTTCGGGCGAAGTGAGGATGCCCATCGCACGCTCGGTGAAGACGTCCATACCATCCATCTTGCCGCTGGAGTCCCAGTCGCGCCGCATCCGGTCGAACGAGCGAAGCAGTTGGCGTCGGTCTCCGAGCCGATCGGCTGTGACGCCTTGAAGCACAAGGTCATCTCGTCCCGGCCCGGTGGGGCGGAATGACGAATGCCCGAGTCCTAGAAAACCCGGCCCGGGTTCGTTGTAAGGAACGTGTTGCGTGGTGTAACAAAGACTCACAAACGGCGGCGCGCCCGCTCGGACGGGACCTTGGTAGTAACTGACCGTCGAGCCGAAGTGCGGCCATCCGCCGGAGGGCGTTTGCTGGTCATGGTAACCGGTCATGCACTGATACGAGTAATGCGCATCACGAGCGCCAACCATCGAACGTATCGGCACAAGTTTGTCCATGATGCGCGCCATGCGCGGCAGATGTTCGCAAATCTCGATACCCGGCACATTCGTGGGAATGGCCTGAAAAGGACCGCGAACTTCTTGCGGCGCATCCTGCTTGATGTCGTACATGTCCTGGTGCGGCGGCCCACCGCACAGGTAGATCATGATGACGGCTTTGTGCGAATGCTGCGTTCCCGCCTGGGCTTCCAGACGTAACAAATTAGGCAACGTCAAGCCGCCCAGCGCCAATCCGCCGATGCGCAGCACATCGCGTCGCGACACTCCATTGCAAAACCGCTGGCGGCGGTCCGCGCGTCCAAGTACGGATAACATGGCGTGATATCTCCGAAGACCCCACAACAACGGTTGGTCAGTCCAACCCACTCATTCCCAACACAAGGGCATGCCGACATTGCTTCAACGCCGCGCACCCGTCGCGCAGGGTCGAAGTACAAAATCGGCGCACATCCATCTATATCCGCTTATGCGACCTAACGCAAGCTTGCAAGCCGGGGCATTTGCCGTCAGTTCCGCGACCGGGATTGCGTCGCGGAGATGGTATTACCGAGCCAGCGACGTGACGACACGAGCTTCATCACGTGATTGCCCGGCGAATCAGGTTGTGGGTGATCTTCTGCACGCGCTCGTCTGGCCCGTGGGGACGCGACCAATGCGACCAGGGGAGCATGTGGCCTGGAGGACTGGAAAGATCTTGGCACCAGAAGATTGTCGAAGCGTTGAACACAAAGTTCCCCTTGGGGCCGGGATAGATCGTGGCAGTCCAATGTTGCGGATTCGTGCCGCCTTGGAGGGCTGTTCCTTCCGCCACGATTTCCAAACCGGGAATGTCGCTGGGCGGATCCCCATGATACTCCCACCCAATCAGGCCGGGAATGCTCTCGCCGCGCTTCATGCCCGTGCCTTCAAAGATCCAATGCTCCGGCTTCGCGCAAGTCCAGTCGCCGCCGCCATTCACCGGATCGACATTGCGCGAACCCATGAGGTAACCTTCGTCGGGCCCGCGATGGGGGAACGGTCCGTGGTCTTTCTCGCGGGCTTCGGCCAACTTGTAGTTGCCGCCGTACGGCCCGCCGCGGAAAATAATGCGGTTGGGCCGACCATCATAACTTTCACGATAGGGCGTAACCCAGCAGACCGAGTTGCCGGAGAAAAACAGCAGGTTCACGCCTTCGTCGCGCATTTTCACGACGCTTTCATACTGGCGAATGTCCCAGTATTCGTCATGCCCCACACTAAGGAACGACTTGCACCGTAAGCCGCGATCGGGCGTGAGCAGATCGCTGTTGGAACAGTACGTCACATCGTAGCCATGCTGCTCCAGCCAATACGCGAACGGAAACTCAAAGCACAACCACTCGCCCGAGCCGATCGACTGGGGATTGTCGTAAATCTGCGCGTACTTGGCGTAGGGTCGATCAAAGCTGGCGTCAGCCCACGGCCCTTGCACGCCCTTAGGATGGGTATAAATCGAGCAGCATTCCGGCCAGCGGTTATACGCCTGCCAGGTGTTGTCGGAACATTGGAAAAGAATGTCCGCAGGGCGGTCATCACGAACGATGAACACGACGTAACTTTGCCAATAGCCATGACCGCTCGCATCGGACGTGGTGGTGAGCCGTCCCAAGTACACGCCGCTCGGCCAATCTTCGGGGATGGTCAGCGTGGTGGTCGGCTCCCATTGGCATTCGATCAAGCGACGCTCACCCTGCGGTTCCGGCGTCGGCTGTGTCTTGCCAGGGAAAGGCCCGAGCTTGGTCATCAGCCGCGCGCCGCGCCCCTGGTAGTAGCCCGTGCGGAAAATCTCGATCACAAACTCTTGCGCGGGATTCGTGGAGACAAAAAGATCAATCGACTCGCCCGCAGCGACGCTCTGCTTAGAGCAATAACCTTCAATCCAAGGAGAGCGAAAGCCGGCTGTTTTGTCCAACCGCACGCGAGTCAGTTGCCAGTCGAGCGAACCTTCTTTGGCGTTTTCTTGCTCGATGAGCGAAGGGCGACGTTGCGTCTCGGAGCCGCGTTTCGTCGCAGCGTCATCACCCCGAGCGGCTTGTGCGGCCGATAACGCGGCGAGCGACGCAGCCGCCCCCTGTAAGAATTCTCGACGATTACTGTTGTCCCCAGGGGTCTTCGTCATGAGGTGTTTCCTTCCAATTTTGGAATTCACAAAGAACCGGCCGATGGTTCGGTTGATTGCGCATCGCAGACACAACGCGACGCCCAACACTTCGCGAACCGGTCATTTTGCAGCAAGCGAAACTACGGTTTGACGGATGAAGTCAGGTAGGAAGCCAATTCGGTAGCCGCCAGCAGCGCCATGGCGCCGCCGCGGTCGTCACGTCCGAGGATGGCCGGGCGAAGGTAATAGTCTTCTAGCGACTTCTGCTTGCCGGTGCCGGTGCAAACATCCACCAGTTCGCCATTGGCGCCAACCCGGGCGAGTATAGCCGACCAGGCGTTGCGAATCATCGTGTCGTACTCATCCCGCTCCAGCCCGCCTTGTTGCACTCCACGAGCGGCGGCGAATGCGATCATACATGTGCAGCTCAACTCGCGATAACTGTCGGGATGATCGATCACTTGCCGCCAGCAACCGCTGCGATCTTGATGCGGTTTGAGCGCCGCCATGTGCTCGCGAAACATGGCCAACAGTTCGGTCCGATCTTCCCGGTCGGAAGGCCAATGCGTTAAACAGAGAGCCAACCCGAGAGCCGGGAAACCGTTGCCGCGCCCCCACGCGGCTTCATCCAGGGGTGAGTGACGGTACAAGCCATCCTCGCGCAAATCGAGGTTTCGCATAAATCGCAGGTGCTGCATGCAAGCGGCGAAATACCGAGATTCGCCCGAGAGTTTCCCGACGTGCGCAAGAATGGGGGCACCCATAAACAGCGCATCGCTCATTTCGTCGTGGTGCGGCATCGAGGGGCGCATGGCGCCTTGTTCGTCAAACGCCAGGTCCGCCGCTTCCCGAGCATGGGCAAGGTAGCGCGTGCGAATCGTTTCGTCCGAGCGCTGCGCCAATTCCGAAAAGATGAGCCGCCCCGAAAGCGCGCTGCCATTGGTCAGCGGCGTCGTCTTGTCGCGGCTGACGTAGGGCGCCACGATGCGCGCCACGTCGGTCAAATGGGAAGGATCGTTGGTTAACTCGCCCAATCGCACGCGTCCCACCAGGGCCATCGCGGGAATGTAAACCGCTTGCGGCAATGTCTGGCCGTAATGTTCGCTCAACTGCTGCGCCACCTGGAGAGGTGTGCGTGCGAGCCGCTGTTGCAGTTCGCGCCGAGCCGGCGAAGGCCCTTCGAAATTCATCGAGGCGAGCGCCGCAAGTAACGGAGCAATAAAAGATTCGCCTTCCGCCGCCGTCGTCACGCGCACCGCAGAAATTCGTCCTACGCTGCACGCCGGAAAGCGGACCAGCGCCGCGGCCAGTTCGTTCGGCCCACCTTCCGCGGCAGGCGTCAATACAGAGGTAAGCTGGCGCTGGGGTAAATCGTCCGACGGTGGCACAAACCACGTGGTCGCTGCTCCCGATCGAACTTCGACAACCAAATCCGGCGCATGCATGCCAATCCAGCGCCACAGATAATGCAATTGCGGCGCATCCCCAATGTAGGCCACGCCCTGCGGAGGAAACTCCGCACCTGCCGCTGATTGGTCGCCGGGCGGTACAAACGGCGCAGCGGAGACGAGAAAACGTTCGCGCCAGGGCTGCGCATCGCGGTTCGTGTAGAACCACGTCATGGCGCCGCCGATGGCGTCGGACGCAGGTTGGGATTGACCGACCAAGAGTATGCGTGTCTTGCGAGTGCTAACGTCAAAATCGTCGGCCGCCACCAGCGCCGAGACCGTCTCCCGCTTGGCCGTGACGCCAATGGGATATTCAACGATCGAATGCGAACCTAGCTTCGCCGCCAGTTCCGCCGTTCCTTGGGCCAACACGACGCATGGCGAAACGCAAGCAGCAACAAAGCACACAACACGCAACGTTGATTTCAACATGCACGATAATTCCTACTCGTCGGACGCGCTCTGCGGAAAAAAATCAGCGAAACACGGGGCGTTACGGACTGGTTCACACGAGGCCGCGTACATCGATAACTTGCCAAGAGAATCTTGCCAAGAAATAGCGGCTTGAACTCATTGACAAACGATTCACGGCCATGTTCCGCCTGAGCGGGATGAGCGTCATCGGCCGCATCTCCCGCCCCGAATGCCGCGATCGCCAGCACGAACCATCCCACTTGGCGGCGCGACCGAAGGGAGCGATTCACGGTGGTTTCATCCAAGATGGCAACGGTGGGGCAAGGCAGGCGTTCTGCGACAGTCGGCCCTAGTATGGGTGCTGGCCCGAGGGCGGTCAACATTTTGATTTTTGGACGCCTGTCAGATACCTTGATAATTGCGGCTGCGTTTCCTACGAACGCAAAACTCGATCACCTGTTCCTCTACTCCACGCGAGTCCGGCGCAATGCTGCGAACGGCGATTTATGAAGCGAGCCTTCGCTATTTTCTTGCGCCGATCGTTCCGTTCTTGGAGGACGCAACCATCACGGAAGTGATGGTCAACGGCGCCGACAGCGTGTATATCGAACGCGCCGGACGAATCGAACCCACGAGGGTCGCGTTCGCCAGTGAAGACGCCTTGCGCTCGGCGGTGAATAACCTGGCGCAATCCGTGGGGCGAGAGATTGACGAAACCCATCCGGTGCTCGACGCCCGGCTTCCCGACGGGTCACGCGTCCATGCGATTATTCCGCCGAGTTCGCGCCAGGGAACCTGTTTGACCATTCGCAAATTCTCGCGTGTCCCCCTCACGCTGGACGACCTCGTCGACTTTGGCTCGCTGACCGAGACCGCGCAAGAGTTCCTGGAGATTTGCGTGCGGTTACGCAAGAATATTCTCATCTCCGGAGGCACAGGCAGCGGTAAGACTTCACTCCTGGGAGCGATGTCCGAAGCGGTGCCCGAGGAAGAACGAATCATCGTCATCGAGGACACGAACGAATTACGCTTACACCAGAAGCACTGCTTATACCTTGAGGTCCAGCCGGCCACGCGACAGCAGCACACGGGATTGGATATTCGCCAATTGTTCCGCGCGTCGCTGCGGATGCGGCCCGATCGGATCATCGTGGGCGAAGTTCGCGGCGGCGAAGCGCTCGACTTGATCCAGTCCATGATTAGCGGCCACACGGGCAGTTTATCCACGGTGCACGCCAGTTCGGCCTATGATGCGCTCGTGCGGTTGGAAACGTTATCGCTCATGTCCGATGTTGAGTTGCCGGTTTACGTGGCCCGGGCGCAAGTCGCATCGGCCATTCATTTGATTGTGCAACTCACCCGTTCACCGGAGGACGGGCTACGTCGCGTCAGCCGCATTACCGAAGCGCGCGGGCTGGACGGCGAAAACCGCTATCAATTGTGCGATTTATTTGCTTTGCAGGTTGCGCAGGAGGTTGGCCGGTATGGGGTGCGGCTGGAGCCGACGGGTCAGCCGCCTTCCTTCCGACGCGAACTATACGAACTTGGCATGCAAGCGCGCGTTCGGCGAACCTCAAGCCTGTGGGAGGCGCCATGACGCAGCCGCGAATAATTCATCGCCGGCGCAACGAATGGTCACCCAGGCGAAATCGAATTCGTCCACGGCAAGGGTTGGCCGCAATGGACTATATTCTAGTCATGGCGGTCATCCTGCCCTTGGCGGCCGTATTGATGGTGATAATCCCACGCATGGTGCGTTTAGTTTATGAATTCACGGTGATCCACCTGGGATCACCGCTGATGTGACGCTCAAGGTGCTCCCTATGCTGAAGAAATCCCCCTGGTGGAATCTCTTGATGCGCGTGCATCGAGATGAAAAAGGCGCGGTCAGCCTGGAAACGCTGCTCATCATTGGCGCCATCGCCCTGCCCATCCTGATTTTTCTGATCAAAGTTGGCTGGCCGCGCGTCAAAGGGTACTTCAACCAAGGACTGCAAGATCTCGAAGACAGCCGCTCCAACGCCACCAATTGACCCAGGACGAGATGGCGTCGCGTCGCTCCGCACGACGCGCGAAAACTCGCAAGAACATTGACCGCACCGGCATGATCGCAACCGTTTGTATGTTCGTGTTTTTGCTGATCGCGGTCGCCACCGATCTGGTCAAAGGAAAAATTTATAACAAGACCACCTACACGGGGACCATCATTGCACTCGCGTTAAGCGCCGCAGCCGATTGGTTCGAGAACCCCGTGTTCGCTGCTCATGGCTTGGCGCAAAGCCTGCTCGGCCTTCTGGCGTGCGGGCTCATCATGCTGGTGTGTTACGTGTTCTTTGGCGAATTTGGAGGCGATGTCAAGTTAATCGCCATGCTCGGCGCGTTTCTCGGCCCCGAACGCGGGCTGGAAGCATTACTTTGGACCTTTGTGCTGGGCGCCGCCCTTGGCGTGATCTTGCTCATCTGGCGCGTTGGTTTGGGACAACTAATCAGCCGCGTCCTACAACAAGTTCGCTGGAGCCTTCAGCGAACGGGTTGGACAGGGTTTTCAGCGGACGAACAAAAACAGTTGCAGCGAGAAATCTACATGGCGCCCAGCGCTTTGGTTGCCGTTTTGATTGTCCGGTTTTCGCTGGTCGACCGCTTGGTGGAGGCTTCTTCGTGGATCGCGCCGCAGTAATTGCATGTATGCCATGGGCGGCAGCGCTCGTGCTGTCGGCCGTGGCGGCGCGCCTCGTCGCGGCAATGGGCGGCGCGCAACCCCAACTTCGCCGTCTCGCGCGGTTTCCTCGCGATGAAAACGGAGGCGTACAAAGCCTGAGTTTTGTACTAACGCTTCCTGTATTCGTAATGCTGCTCATGCTGATGGTCCAGATCAGCCAGGTCATGATCGCCGCTATCGTGGTGCATTACGCAGCGTTTGCCGCGGCCCGCTCGGCGATTGTCTGGATTCCCGCGAATGTGGGTGATCCTGAAACCGAGAACCGCATTAGCGAGTTGGCGCCGTTAGGCATGGGCGACGACTCCAACGAAGTGCGGTACCGCATCCGGCCGCAAGGTCCTAAATACGTTCAGATCCGGCGGGCGGCGGTGCTCGCGTGCATGCCGTTGGCGCCATCGCGCGAGGTTGGTTACGCCCTATCTCCCACGGACGGCGAAACGGCCCTTGCACTTGCAACGGCCTACGCGGGATTGAGCGCCGAGTCGCAAAACAACCCGCGCATCGCCACGCGGTTGGCCAACAAGCTCGCGTACAGCGCCGCGAATACGGAGATCGTCATCGAAATCCTGCACCGCGTGGGTCCGCCAGGAGAGTGGAGCGATCCTCCGCTTGGAATCGCTTATGATGTTCCCCCGGATCGCAATCAGTTTTATCCTAACGAAGTCGGGTGGCGCGACCCAATCACGGTCACGGTAACCCACCACCTGGCGCTCTTACCGGGGCCAGGGCGCGTGCTGGCCCGCGCCGCAAGTCGTAACGATGAAATCAGCGCGGGCATCGACCGTCGGGGGCAAGTCTACGTATGGCCGATCACCGCCTCGGCCACGTTAGGTAATGAAGGCGACAAACCGCTCCGATCCTATCGCCAGATTCCGTAATGGTGCGAGTAACTGACGCTCTCCGCCGTATCACCCGTTTGCACCGCGACGAAAGCGGCTCGATGAGCCTCGTCTCGGTGTTCTCGGTCATCATGCTGGCGGTGCTGTTGGGCATGGTAATTAACGTGGGCCGGCGCGCCGATCGGAAAGTCAAAATGCAGAACGCCGCCGACGCCGCCGCCTATTCGGGCGGGGTAGTTTTGGCTCGCGGGATGAATACGCTCGCCTTCACGAACCACTTACTGTGCGATGTGTTCGCCATGACGGCGTACCTGCGCGAAGCCCGCGACCGCCATGCCGAGACGCTCGCCGGACCCGTGCTCGACGCTTGGGAGAACGTCGCCCCTCAGTTTGGCGAGGCGCCGCTTCCTAAGCTCGCCGCCTTGACCGAAGGCATTCCCGCGAAGGTCGTACTGGAACGCGAGTTAATCCGAGCGTTTAGCGAACAGAACGCCGCGGTGTCGGAACAAGTTCTCCCCGTGATGGAGGAAATCCTCGCACAGGAAATGATCCCCGCATTTCAGCACGCGGTGATTCAAACAACCCCTCGGCTCGCAGCGGCCGCCACGGCGGAAGTCGCCCGGCGCCATGGCGATGCTGGCCGCGGTTTAAGCGGTGGAGAACCGATGTACGGAGTTTTGTGGCGAACCGACGTCTTTCCTGTCGGCGGCGAAGGCGAGTTAGCCCGCACCACATTGCCGGCCGTTGATCCCGTTCGGGACGAATCGCCCGAACAACCCCAACGCTTGCAAACGGCGTTAGCCCAGCGGCAAGATCATGCCTTTCTTTATTTGCGGCATTTAAACGCTACGGCTCTGGCCGACGTCGATCGCTGGGGCAAAATGTCGCAATTCGGCGCCTTGTGGCGCGGATTCACCCAAGGGCAACTCGAACGCCTGCTCGAGGAGGAGTACCCCGACCGAAACGCGCCGTGCGTGTTGCGAGTCGATGTTGCCGAAGAGTTCGATCTGAATCAATTGCTCGAGCGAGACTTCATGTTCCTGGGCGTGGTGTATTGGCGCCCCATGCCCGAGCGGCTGCCCGGCCTGTTTCGCAATCCACTCGATGGCGACGACACGGCGTTTGCACAGGTCTACCTGACTCCGCCCAAGGCCCGGCTGGTGCGCTCGTGGAGTCGGCCCTGGTGGGTGGGCCGGCAGAACAGTCCCGCCCATTGGGACCTGATGAACCAGAACTGGGGCGTGCAACTTGTGCCCGCCACGGCCCGCACGGCGCCTGAGATTGTTCAAACGCCGCCGCCGGGCTCTACGTATCGGCCCCATCAGTTGGGAGGACTCAGTCTTGACGGTTTCCGCCGCCTTAACACGCATTAGCGATCCGCGCAATCCGGCGCGCCTTCGCGAGCGCGGGGGCGTTGGAAGGAGCGCGACAATACCGCGCCGCCGCGGGCTTGCCCCCCTGGAATTGGTGATGGCGCTGCCGTTGTTATTGATGATTACCGCCTTGATCGTCGTGTTTGGAACGGCCGCCAGTTGGAAAATTCGCACAGAAACCGTCTCTCGCGACGCCATGTGGCGAGCGCGCTGGCCGCGGCAAGGGCATTATTTCTCACGTCCGGCGAATTGGCCGAGCGACGCCCATTTGGGCGTTTCGGCTGGAGCTCCCTTCGCGCAACTTGACGACGGAGTTTTAAACCACCCCGTGGCCCGAGGCCCGCTTCCTGCGGGCATTGACGTGAATTCGCACTTGCTCGATTTTTCGCGAGGAGCCCAGCGCGGTACGGCCCAAATTACGCGTGATCCGCCCATGTTTGGCGCGCTCGGTCCCTATCGGCTGACCGTAGAGAACGCCCTACTGGAAGATCGATTTCAGTATGGGCAAATGGGATTCACCAGCAATCGCCAGCGCCGCATGCCGCGAATTTACGACTTGCCGCCGGCGCCCGGAGCATTGGTGCAGGCGTATGAACGCGCCGTGCGGGCCTTCGAGAGCTCGCCGCACCGAGCCACTTGGCGCGTCCTCGACCAAGATGACGAATTCCTGGCGTACTACGGTTGGGCGCCCGATTTTCATCCGCGCATGGCGTCGTTCTCATCGTTGGACATGGGCTGGGTCGAGGAACGCCGCGTTCGACCTCTCACCCAGCAAATCGAACGTGTGCCGCAGCGCATGGCGCGGGCGTTTTTGCGACTGTACCAAGACCAACTCAACGCCACGCCTCCGCCGCCTCCTGCCATGCAGAGCTTGCTGCAACAGAGGATCGACGCGCTCCAGCAGTATCTTGCGTCCCTATCGGCGATGCGCTCCACCGGACCCGCCGGCGAAGAATTCGCCTTTCGCGCGGAGGAAGAACATGCGCGATAGCCGCCCCCACGATCCCGTGTCGCCTTCTTCGCCTTCGCACTACGTGCGGCTGGCGCGCCGGATGTCATCAATTACGAGCAATGCGCTGGGAACCGCCGTCGTGCTGGTCTTGGCGTTAGGTTGCGGGCGAGAACTGATTTCCTGGTGGGGATTGACGACCACGACCGCCGAACCACCGGAGGCGGCGGCATCGCTCTTTTCCGCCCTTGATGCGCCGTCGTCCTGTTCGTTAGAGTTTGGCGATGCCCCCTTCACCTTTCTTCGCGAGAGTTTCTCGGGAGATCGCACGGCGGTTCTCGCACGATTGCGTCAATCTTGTGCGAAGCAACTGGCCCAGGGTGCGGAGCGATTCGACGCGGTTGGACCGGCCGAGGCTCGCTTGCTCGAGCAATTGGCCCGCCGTGAACCGGTCCAACAACAGCCGGGAATGTGGCGAATGTACGAGGAAGCCGACGGCTTTCCTTTGGTGCTCGGAGTTCAAGAACGCAACCGCGGCGGTTTGCAGCAAGTTGGCCCCATCGCACCTCGCCTGGCCGTGTGGGGACTGGCCGTACCGCAAGGAGAAAACGTGTGGGCAATGTACGTGTGCCGAGCGATAACGCAGAAATCCGGGACTGAGGCCTCGGCGCTGCTGCCGCCATCGTGTGAAAGGACGTTGGCCCTTTCCCATGCGAACAACCGCTTGATTGGTTTTCGGGGCGGCGAACCTGCCGAGATTATGAGGTTCTACGACGCTTGGGCGGAGGAACGCGGTTGGCGGATCGTGTGGCCTTGGCGAAATATCGGCGCCGTGTGGCAAGCGCGTTACGCGCCGCAGGGCGAGGAGTCGCCTGACTGCGTGGAGGTTCAATTCACACAGGAGCCCCGCAGGGCTTTGCACGGACTGACCACCGTGACCGGGCCCGGCGCCCAGTAATGGCTCACTCGCCGTTGGCCGACTTCTCGAAAAACATCATGTGTTGCCAGGGCAGGCCGTCGAACTCCTGCACGAGCTTGAAGCCGTTGGCGGTCAACTCTTGGTTGATCTGCTTCTTGCTCATCTTGTGCAACGGCTTGATGGGCACTTCAGGATCTTCGGCCCGAAATTCAACCAGGACAAGCCGGCCGCGCGGAGCGAGCGACTTGCGCATCGCCGTCAACATGTGCTGCGGGTGGGAGAACTCGTGGTACACATCGACGCAGAGAATCAGGTCGACTTGCCCCTCCGGCAAGTGAGGATCGACCGGCGAACCGTGAATCGGCTCGACGTTGGAAACGTTCTCTTTCTCGGCCCGCTCGGTAAGAAACTGCAGCATCTCGCGCTGAATGTCGACGCCCAGCACTTTGCCTTCCGGGCCCACCATCTTGGCCAAGCGCAAGGCATGATAGCCATTGCCGCAGCCCATGTCGCACACGGTCATGCCGGGGCGAACGCCCAAGTTTTCGAGCATCTCCGTGGCCCGCTCTTCGCGTTCGCGCGTATCGCGCGTGAGCCATTCGGCGCCCAAGTAATGCATGGTTTGGGCGATTTCGCGCCCCAGGTAGTGCGTCAGCGGGGGCGGAAGCGTTGCTGGCTCCGCGACGGCGTCTTGAGCGCGCAGCGACAGCGCCGTGGTGCACAACCACACCAAAATGACAAGAGAAACCCGTGGCGGCATGATCAAAGTCTTTGGGTCAGAAACCGAGGGCCGAGTTGACGACGCATTTGCATCGTAACAACGGCTCCCGGCGCGGGAAAGAGCAAGCCACGCTCGCGCCGCTGGTGGTGATGCCGCGAAGCGCTCGCCATGCCTGAACAAAGCCCGAAGAACTCCGATGAGTCTTCGGGTGAAGAAGGCCCCCACGACCGAGAAAGTCCACTGCGAACAACGCCCCAGCGGGACGGAATGCTCCGCTCCCGCAACTCGGTTCAATCGACCTTGGCGCGCCGCGGGCGCTTAGTAGGAAGCGCGGTAACAGTCGCGGCCGGGGCCGCAGCGGCGGGCGTCTACATCGTGTTGATCTGGGCCAACCACGTGCTGCGTGAGGTTACACCAGCAGTACTGCCCCCCGGCTTCATCAGGATGCTTGGGCGTTTGCTCACCGGTGACGTACATGGCCTTGCTTCGCAAGTGAATGCAGGGCGACTCGGTCACGGGGTCGGTAAACACGCGGGTTCGTTCGAACGCCATGAATGAAATCTCCGTGAATTGGGATTGCGCGGGAATTAGGTGGCCGGCGCAACGGCGTGCGCCGACGGCATTTCGTCGCTCCGCTTCCCCGTGGGACTAAAACCCGCCGGTTTCCAAACCTGCCGCTCGCAAAATCGCGCGCTTGACGGCGGTCTTGGCCAACTGCATTTTGTAGCCGTTGTGCGACAGCGGCCGAGCCTGCGCTACGGCGGCTTGTCCCGCTTCGTCCGCAGTTTCCGGCGTGACCGGACGGCCGACCAGCGCCGCTTCGGCCTCGTGCGAAATCCACGGCGTGGGCGCTACTTGTCCCATGACCACGGTGGCGCGGCGCACCACGTGACCGTCAAACTCCAAGTTGGCCGATGCGGCCGCGAGCGGATAATCCGGCCCTTCGCCATGCCGCACTTCATACGTGGCGTTGGTCGCCTGCCCGACAGGCGGCAGGATGAAGTGCGTCACCACTTGGCCCGGCGACAAAATGGTTTCACGTTCGCGCTCGTGCCGCGGAATGCGGTAGAAGTCGGCCACGGAGATGATTTGCTCATCTTCGACCGTGGGACCGATAATCCGCATGTGGGCGTTCAACGCGATCAGGGCGGGCCCGATGCGCGTGGCCGAGACAAACTTGGCGGCGCCTTCATTGCCCAAGATGGCGTGATGGCGGTTGTCCCCCTCCATGGCCAGTTTGCCGCCCTGGGCGAGCAAGCCATGCCCGTTTCGGAAAAACCAGCAGCGCGGACGCACGCAAATATCGCCGCCAATGGTGCCCTGCGCTTGAAGCTGCATCGAGTTGATGCCGCGAATGGCTTGCACCACCGCAGGATAGTTCTCCATATAAGGAATCGAAAGGAGCTCATCCAGGTGGACCGTGGCGCCAATCCAAAGGTTGCCTTCTTCATCGGGGCCGAGCCGCCGCAGCGAGTCGACCTCCATCAGGTTCACCACCCGTTGCGGCTGGATCACCATTTTTTTCATCAGACCGATCAAATCGGTCCCGCCGGCCAGAAGCTCGGTGTGCCCCAACTCGGGCGAAAGCAGCGCGAGAAGCTGCTCCTCGGACCGGGGGGCGGCGTAATCGAAATTGTTCATGGCAAAGATTCCACGTGACAGGAACTTATGTATTCCACAAGCCGGAGGCGAACCGCCTCCGGAAAGTTTTCATTCAGCGACGCAAAGAAAATTCCCACGAGCTCTCGTGGTGAATCTACGCTTGCGCCTGCATGGCGGCCACCACGCGTTCCGGGGTGATGGGCAACACCGGCACGCGCACGCCCAAGGCGTTGCACACGGCGTTGCTAATCGCCGCGCCGGGGCTGATGACCGGCGGTTCGCCCAACCCGATCACGCCGCGACTGCGTTGGTCTTCCGGCTCGTACAGTTCGATCACGATCTCGCCAATATCGCCGATGCGCGGCAACTTGTACTCGCTCAGTTCGGCGTTGATGAAGCGACCCGTGGCCGGGTCCATCAACCGTTGCTCGAACAACGCGTAGGCGATGCCCATGATCGCGGCGCCGTAGCATTGGCTTTCCGCCGTCAGGCGGTTGATGATCAAACCCATGTCCTGCACGACGACGAACTTCTTGACCTTCACGACGCCGGTTTCCTTATCCACCGCGACGTGGGCCATTTGCACGCCGCCTACGCCTTCGCTGGAAAGCGGCGTGGCGTTGCCGCGCTTGTGCGACGCGCTTGCTTCCAACGGCTTCATGCCGAGCATCGTGCAGGCTTCTTTCCAGGTCACGCTGTGATCCGGCTTGCCGATGACTTGGATGCGGCCATCGACCGCCTCCAACTCGTCGGCCGAGGCTTCCAGCTTCGGCGCCACTTTGGCGCACAGTTGGTTGAGCGCTTCCGTGGCGGCGCGGCGGTGCGATTCGGAGATCGCACCAATCGTGGTGCTGCCGCCCGAAGCGCCGCTGATAGGATACGTCGAAACGCCAATGTTGACGTTAATGTCGTCCACCTTCAGGCCGAGCGTCTCGGCCGTGACAATCGCACAGCAGGTGCGGGTGCCCGTGCCAAGCTCTTGCGTGCCGCAGAAGGTGCTGACGCCGCCGTCGGGATGGATGCGCACAATGGCGGCCGAGTCATTGGCTACGCCGCCCCATTCGTGAATGGCCATGCCGAGCCCTTCCACGACGGAGCCTTTCGCTTCGCCCTTGCCGTGCGGATGCCACTTGGCCTTCCAGTCGATCAGCCGCGCGGCGATGTCCATTTCATCGGCATACACCTTGGCGGTTTGCCGAGACGCAATGTTCGCCAGGTTCTTCTTGAAGATTTCCAGGCTGTCGACACCCATCTTGCGGGCCAGATCGTCGTACGCCGTCTGGCTCATCGCGCAGGCTTGCGGATGGTTCGGCGCTCGCCAAGCCCGAGCGGGAGCCGTGTTGGTGCGAATGCCCGTGGCCACGACGCGATGGTTCTTCGGCTGGTACACGTAGGGAACCACGCTTTGGCTCACGCCGCCGCCCTGAGGTCCTGAGGTTCCCCAGTGTTGCGAATCCCACACTTGCACCACACCGTCCGCATCGGCGCCAATTTTGACCTTGAGATAACCCGACGGCCGATTGCCGCCCAGTTTCAATTCTTGGTCGCGGTCGAGCATGAGCTGGACCGGTCGACCGGTCTTTTTGGCGATCTTCGCCGCCTCGATCGCCCAGTAATCGGGCGCAAATTTGCTGCCGAAACCACCGCCGATGTACTTGCACGTGACGGTCACATCGTCTGCGGTAATTCCCAGGCCGCCGGCAAAGCCCTCGTCGGTGCCCGACACGTTCTGCGTCGATAGATACGCGTTCAGCTTGTCGCCGTTCCACTCGACGGTCGAGCCGTGCGGCTCCAGGCAACAATGGGTAATGGCGTCGATGCCGTAGTATCCTTCCACCACGTGCTTCGACTCTTTGAACAGACGCTCGATTTCTTGTTCTACGAATTCATCTTCGTCATCGTCGTCGCCCGGCTCTTTTTCGAGCTTGACTCGGTCGCCGGCCTTGTTGGTGCGTTTGGCGCCTTGGGCGCCTTCGAGGTCTTCATCATCGACCCAGACGTCCAACTCTTCAAACTTCAACGCCTCGCGCAACCGGGCCACGCCTTCACGGGCGGCGCCTTCGCTCTCGGCGGCGACGACCGCCAGAAGCTCGCCTTCCCATTGAATTTCGTCGTCCGGTTTCTTGAGCAGTTCGACGTGGACCACCCCGCGCACCTTTTGCGCCGGCGCCGCGTCGAGGGCGAGAATCTTGCAATGCCCGTGCGGGCAGCCCAGTCCGACCGCAACCAGTTGGTTGTCCAGGTTGATATCGTAGGTGTATTTCGCTTCGCCGACGGATTTTTCTAATCCGTCGATGCGTGTGATGCGTCCGCCAATGAGCGCCGTTCGGTCGGCGGCAGGCCATTCAATCTTCGCCATAGTTCCGCCTCCTTTCACTGTTGGTTCGAGTTGACAACGTCCAGCGCCGCTTGAATCACTTGCGCGTAGGTGCCGCAACGGCAAAGATTGCCGTTAAGCCCCTGGCGGATTTGTTCTTCGGTGGCGTTGGGGTTTTTATCCAGAAATGCTCGCACGGCGACGACAAAACCCGGCGTGCAGAAACCGCATTGCTGCGCGTCATATTCCACAAAGGCCGAACAAACAGGGTCAGGATGCGGGCCGCCAAAGCTCTCGACCGTACGGATTTTCTTATCCACGACGGCCACGGCCAACGTGGTCGAGGCTTCAATCGGCCGGTCGTCCACCAACACGGTGCTGGCGCCCGTTGAATCGTCCAACGACACGGGCTTGGCGCCTGTCAGGTCGAGCTGACGTCGCAGCACTTCCAACAGCGTAGTGCGCGGCTCGACTTTCACTTTTTGCTTCTGGCCGTTCACGTCGAGCGTGATTTCCGTCCAGCCGCTGACCACTTGCGAGCCGGCTTGAGCTTTCTCTTGGCCCAGGGCCTCTTGGGCGGCCAGCGATGCGGCCGCAACCGCACTGGAGCCTTTCAAGAAATCGCGGCGGCTGAATCCCGAAGCGGGAGGCCGATCTTTGACTTCCCTCATGCAATCCACCTTTCTGGAAATGGCGATAGGATGTCCTCGCCGAATGAATTGGCTGGAACGCACAACCTGGCGGTCCGACGCTTCGAACTCTCGCGGCGCCAAGCGTTGCCGGCGCCACACCATGGGCGGCCAATCAACGTCGAAGGGGAGCGCTTCCGCGCCGTCGCTGACGACGCTAAGGCTCCCTCCAGCGCGACCGTGATTATAAGGGGTGCTTTTCACGAAACAACTAAGGACACGCATTTCAGGAAAAAATTCTGTCCTGGCTACCGGCCTGGTACGTTGTCGCGCCCCACGTGTTAAAACAGAATCAACAAGCGCCGCGCGAGTAAACCAAAACGTGCTCGCGGCGCTGCTGTTCCCGGAGACGCTATGAACCGATGTCCTGGTTGCGGCGCCGATCACGCCGCCGACACGACCGTGTGCCAATACTGCGGCGCGCACCTGGCGCCCGCTTCGCTCGCTTCCTCGGATTTGCCGAAGGACCGGCGTAGCGTGTTCGAGCGTATCAAGAAGTCGCCCCAGTACGCCAAAAGCAATTCTCTTGATCGCCAGGCGCAGCTTCCCCAAGTGCATGCGATGCACAAGGCGTTTGCGCTCGGCTTTCCGATTCTGTTCACCGGAGTCGCATTGTTCATTTTCACTATGGCGTTGGGCATGAGCGGGATCTTCGGGTTCCTCGGTTTTGAATTCGGCGGAGCGCCGGGGTTCGGCTTCGCGCTGATTCCCGCCGTCATGTCGCTTGTGCCGCTGGCCATGGCGGCCATTGGCGTTACGATGTTCTTTGCGATGCGAAAGAAGATGCGAGACTTGGAATCCGCGCCCCTCCTGGCGCTGCCGGCAATTGTGGCGGACAAGCGAACCCACGTTTCCGGCGGCAGCGGCGACAGCAGCGCTCAGACAACCTACTTCGTCACTTGTGAACTGGAGGACGGCGCCCGGAAAGAATACACCGCCTGGGACGGCAACCTCTACGGACGTATGGCGCCACAGGATGCGGGCATTGTGTTTGTCCGGGCCGACTACGCGCTCGACTTCGACCGCGTACTCTTGTAATCATGGCGCGAGCGTCACGCGCCGCCGTTCTCTCGCAATGCGTGTCAAACGTCACGCACAAACTTTCTTGCGTAATTGCGCGGCGCTCGTCACAATGCGACTAAGGGCGTGTGGCAAGCGCGTCAGGCCAGCCGCGGTTTTGCGGTCTTTTCCCATCTTTTCGCTCGAAAGGAAGCTCACCATGCGGCGGTTGAAGTTTGCGCTATTCTTGTGTTCGGTCGGTTGCGTTGGGCTGGCCAAATCGCCAAATGCGTCGCTACGGGCCGATGAGACGGATCGCCCCCAACCCGCCGCAGCGGCCCAGGCGAGCCCAACGACCGACGCCGATCAACCGATTCTCAAAGCCCTGGCTGAGAGAAACTCGTTCGACTTCCAGGAAACGCCGCTCCAAGACATCGTGCAACACCTGCGCGAGCAAACCAAACTCAACATCCTGATCGACCGGCGCGCGCTGGACGATTACGGAATCAGTCCCGAAGTCGCCGTGTCGGCCGATCTCAAAGACATTTCGCTCCGGTCGGCATTGAACCTGATTCTACAACCGCTGGACCTGACCTGGTCCATGGAAAATGGCGTTCTGATCATTACCACGGCAGAAGTCGCCGAGACGAAGTTAACCACGAAGGTGTACCGCGTCGCTGACCTGGTCATGCACCAAGGACGGAGGGACGACCACACGCTGCTTGAATTGATCATGGCGACCATCTCGCGGGAAACTTGGAGCGAAGCGGGCGGTCCCGCTTCGGTGAACGCCTTCCGCGATACGTTCGTCATCACGCAAACCAACGCGGAGCATGAACAAATCGCGCATTTGCTCCAGGCCCTGCGTGACGGCCGCAAAGCGACGCAGCAATCGCCTCACGCGGCGCCGTCCCCGGCGGTGATTCTCCTGGGGAACGGCACAAACCAAGCCATGCAAGCGGCGCTGCAACAGCGCATTTCGCTGGAGGAAAACGAGTTGCCTTTGCACGAAATGTTGCAGGTTTTGCGCGAAAAGCTCGGCGTGCAGATCGTCGTCGATACGCGCGCCTTGGACGATGTGGGGCTGGCCACCGATGTTCCCGTCTCGCTCTCAGTGCAAGACTTGCCCGCGCGTCAGACGCTACATCAGTTGCTGCAACCCGTTGATTTGACCTGGGTGCTGGCGAACGAAGTCGTGTTGATTACCACTCCCGAAGAAGCCGAGACGATCTTGGAAGTGCGCATCTACCCTGTGAACGACCTTTGCGCGAACGCGCGTCATCGACCAGGTTTAGGCGCGATGTTCCGCGAGGGGGGCAACGACGAGCTGCGCACGGTGATCATGGACAGTCTTGCACCCGCGTCGTGGGATGAAATGGGCGGCTCAGGCTCCATCGCCTCGCTGCCCAGCGCCGGCGTGATCGCCGTCGCACAAACCGCAGAAGTCCATGACCAAATCGAAAGGTTGCTCCACCGTCTTCGCCAACAAGTCAACAAAGGCGAGGCGGTGGAACAAGCCCAAGGCCCTGCCCCGGAGGATGAAGACGCCTACGTCCTCATCGTTTACGGCATTCCCGCTGTGGTCAACTTTGGGGGAGTCAGCGGCTCCATGGCGCCCCAAAGCCAAAACGACCCCGAACCGCAACCCGAACTTCAGGAACATCTCGCCAACTTGGGCGGCTTTGGCGGAATAGGAATGTACTTACCACCGATTCCCGGCGAAGACCTGGCCGAGGTGATCACCACGCTTGTCGAGCCGGACCGTTGGGGGGAAGACGAGGTGTACCTGAAAGTGACGTCTGGCCGGTTGATCGTGCGTCACACCGTCGGCGCGCATCGGAAGATTCAAGATCTTCTGGCGACCTTGGGCGTCGACGCGCAGCCGATTGAACGTCCCTAGCTCGCACGAAAGCACCCGAGCGTTTGTCATGCCGGCGTAGCGGCTTCATGGTAGGTCACTCGCTCCGCGAGTGACCCAAGGTTTGCAAGATGACGCCGCGACTTCGGTTCGCTTTGTCCGTATCAGGTCACTCGCGGAACGAGTGACCTACTTTATGGCGAGCTTCCCAACTTTCTGCAAAGTACGCCGCCTGGTGCAGGGACCCAGCATGTCCCCTATCACCTTGGAGTATGATACATTCCATACTCCACAACCCAGCGCGGGCGCGTGAACGGCGTTCACGGCCAGCGTTCCCCCCAGGCGCCGCTCTGCCAGGCTGGGAGCCAACCTCGCCATGCGTTATCTCACCCTTCGGCTTGTTGCGGTTTTGGTCGTCACGACGCCGGGCGTCGGACACTCGCAAGACGCCGTCCGTTTCGAGCGCGATGTGCAGCCGCTGCTCAGTCGGTGCCTTCAATGCCATGGGGCCGCCGAGCCGAGCGGCGGACTCGGCCTGAATGACCGAACCGCCGCCTTGGCCGAACTTGACTCGGGCCTGCACGCCATCATTCCCGGCAAACCCGAGGAAAGCGAACTCTTGCGGCGCGTGATCGCCGAAGATCCTTCGGAGCGTATGCCTCCCAAAGGTGAACCGCTCACTTCGGAGGAAGTCGCCGTATTGCGGCGCTGGATCGAACAGGGCGCACCGTGGCCGGCGCATTGGGCCTACCGACCGCTGGAGCGCCCGGCGCCGCCGACGCCGCAGGCTTTGCCGCATCGCGACTGGGCGCAAACGCCGATCGACTGGTTCATCTTACAAAAACTGCATGAGCAGGGGCTATCGCCTTCGCCCCCGGCCGACCGGCGCACGCTGCTGCGGCGCATCACGTTCGACTTAACCGGTCTGCCCCCGGCGCCGGAGGACGTGGAAGCGTTCCTGGCCGATGATTCGCCGGACGCTTGGGAACGCGTCGTCGAGCGGCTGCTGGCCAGTCCGCACTATGGCGAACGCTGGGCCCGACATTGGATGGATCTGGTGCATTACGCCGAAACGCACGGTCACGACCAAGACCGCCCTCGGCCGCACGCCTGGCCCTACCGCGACTACCTGATTCGCGCCTTGAACGACGACAAGCCCTACGCGCGGTTCGTGCAAGAGCAAGTGGCCGGCGACGCGTTGTTCCCCCACGATACGCAAGCGATCGTGGCTACCGGATTCCTTGCGACCGGCCCCTGGGATGAAAGCTCGCTGCGCGATATTCGCGACGACACGATTGACCGCGAAATCGCGCGATACCTGGATCGGGACGATATCGTGACCACGGTGATGAGCACCTTCAGCAGCGCGACCATTCATTGCGCTCGTTGTCATGACCATAAGTTCGACCCGATCTCGCAGGAAGATTACTACGCGCTGCAAGCGGTGTTTGCCGGCACCGATAAAGGCAACCGGCCTTACGATCCTGACCCGCAAGTGGCGGAGCGCCGGCAATCGCTGCAACGCGAACTGGCCGCCCTGCCCGCCCGACGCGAGAAGCACGATCCCGCGCTGCTTGCGCCCGCATTGCAACAGCAAGTGGCTGCCTGGGAAGCCAAAGTTGCGGCGCAAGCGTCGCAATGGGTGGTGCTAGATCCGGAAGCCTTCGGCACCGAGAACGGCGCCTTGCTCACCCGGCAGCCCGACCATTCGTTGCTCAGCGGCGGCCCGCGTCCCGCGACGGAAGTTTACACCGTCACCGCGCGCACCACGCTACCGGGCGTAACCGGCCTCCGCCTGGAATTACTGACCGATCCTTCCTTACCGCAACAAGGACCGGGCCGGCAGGACAACGGCAACTTGCATTTGAACGAGTTCACGGTCACTGCGGCGCCGTATGACGATCCTTCGCAATCGCTTCCTCTTACCTTAATCAACGCCAAGGCCGACTTTGACCAGCAGGGCTGGACCTCCGCCATGGCGATCGATGGCAACGCCGACAGCGCCTGGGGAATTTTCCCCGAGATCGGCAAGCCGCATCAGGCGGTGTTTGAACTGAAAGAGCCGCTCCCCTGGGACAGTGACGCCACGCTGACCTTCCGCTTGCAACAAACGCACGGGCGCGAACATCTCATCGGCCGGTTCCGGTTATCCGTAACCACAGTTGCGCCGCCGTTGCCGCTGAATACGGACTCGCTTCCTGCCGAAATCGCCGCAGCACTGCGCATTCCGGCGCCGCAGCGCACCGATGCCCAGCGAGTGCTCCTCGCGGCCCATGTTCTCGAAGAAAAACTTTCCGCCGAACTGGCCGCCTTGCCGCCGCCGTCGCTGGTGTATAGCGGCTCGAATGATTTCCAGCCCGATGGCTCCTTCAAACCGGCCGCAACGCCAAGGCCCATTCATGTGCTGAAGCGGGGCGATGTGCGCCAACCCGGCGAAGTGGCGCAGCCCGGCGCGCTCGCGTGCCTGCCCAACTTAGCGCCGCAACTTACGATGGACGATCCGACCGATGAAGGACAACGTCGCGCCGCGCTGGCGCACTGGTTGACGGACTCGCGGAATGCTCTCACCTGGCGGTCCATTGCAAATCGCGTGTGGGGTTATCACTTCGGGCGGGCCTTGTCCGACACGCCGAGCGATTTCGGGCAAATGGGTTCGCCTCCGACCCATCCCGAGTTACTCGACTGGCTGGCGTTCGAACTTCTCGAAAGCGGCGGCTCGCTCAAACACTTGCACCGATTGATCGTCACGAGCAGCGTGTATCAGCAGTCGTCCAATGCGACGGAGTCTCCCTCGCCACAGGCCCAATCGCTCGATGCCGACAACCGGCTCCTATGGCGGATGAACCGCACGCGGTTGGACGCCGAGTCGATTCGCGACGCGGTGTTGCACATCAGCGGGATGCTCGACCGGCGCATGGGCGGGCCTTCGGTCAAACAATTCATCGAGTCGCCGGGAATCCACGTCACACCGAATGTTGATTATCGCAACTTCGACGTGAACGATCCGGCGAACCATCGCCGCAGCGTGTACCGCTTTGTGTTCCGCACGCTGCCCGACCCGTTCATGGAAACGCTCGACTGCCCCGACGCTTCGCAACTGGCCGCACGCCGCACCGAGTCGGTCACGGCGCTGCAAGCCCTGGCGATGATGAACAACCCCTTCGTCATCCGGCAAAGCGAACATCTCGCCGCCCGGCTGGAGCGAGAACGCCCCAACCTGCCGCAACAAATCGAGCGGCTTTATGAACTAACGCTCCACCGAATACCGAACGAGCGCGAACAAGCCGCACTTTCGCACTACGCCACGCAGCACGGCCTTGCCAATGCCTGCCGCATTTTGCTGAACAGCAACGAATTGATGTTCATCGATTGAGAACATCGGCCGAGTAACCTAACGGGCCTAACACTCGCTCGAATACGATGCCTACACCCTCGCAACATCCCATCCTACCGTTCCGTTCGCGGCGTAACTTTCTCGGCACGCTCGGCGGAATTGCCCTGACGCATTTGTTTGGCCGGTCGGGCGCGCTGGCGGATTCGCCGCGGCCTGAGCTGAACGGCGGGGTCCATCACCCGGCCAAGGTGCGGCGGGTGATCCAGTTGTTCATGAACGGCGGCGTCAGCCAGATGGACACCTTCGACTACAAGCCGGAACTGGAGAAGCGGCACGGCGAGAAGGTCGACTTTGGCCTCACCGCCGCCGCCACCAGCGTACCCGGCGCCGTGATGAAGTCCCCCTTCGCCTGGACGCAGCACGGCCAAAGCGGCCGCTGGGTCAGTAGCGTCTTTCCGCACATGGCCACCGTGGTCGATGACCTGGCGTTTCTCATGGCCATGACGTCCAAGACCAACGTGCATGGCCCCGCCAGTTATTTGCAGAACACCGGTTTCTTGCTGCCGGGCTTCCCTTGTATGGGAGCGTGGATTTCTTACGGACTGGGGCACATCAGCGATGAACTGCCCACGTTCGTGGTGCTGCCGGACTCGCGCGGGTTGCCGTACAACAATGCAGGGAACTTCTCGGCCGGATTTCTGCCGATGGCGCATCAAGGCACGATCATCAAACCAACCGCGCCTACGCCGATCAACGATCTTTCGCCGCCCGATTGGGCGGGTCACATCACCAGCCAAAGCGAAGCCGACGGCCTCGCGCTGCTCGATCAACTGAACCGCGATCACCTGGAGGCGCATCCGGCCGACTCTCGGCTGGAGGCCCGCATCAAGTCGTACGAATTGGCCGCCAAGATGCAGCTTAGTGCGCCCGAGGCGCTCGACCTTTCGCAAGAGAACGCCGCCACGCAACGCGACTACGGGCTGGAGCGGCCCGAGACGGCCGACTTTGGCCGCAATTGCCTGACCGCGCGGCGCCTGCTGGAGCGCGGCGTGCGTTACGTCCAAGTGTGGAGCGGCATGGGCGGCCCCAGCAAGAATTGGGACAACCACACCGACATCCCGAACGAGTTGCCGTTCATCGCCACGAGCGTCGATCAACCCATCGCCGCCCTGGTGCGTGACTTGAAGCAACGCGGCATGTTCGAAGACACCCTCGTGGTTTGGACCACCGAGTTCGGCCGCATGCCCTTCACTCAGGGCGCCACGGGCCGAGATCACAACGGCGGCGTGTTCGTCACCTGGCTGGCGGGAGCGGGAATCAAGCCGGGCGTGGCGCATGGCCAAAGCGATGAATTCTCGTATCAGGCCGCCGAAGGCCGCACCGAATGCTACGACCTGCACGCCACGGTGCTGCACCTTTTGGGCATCGACCACCAGCGCCTCACTTTCCGCCATAACGGCATCGATCGACGTCTCACCGACGTCCACGGCCACGTAATCCATGCTATCCTGGCATGACTTTCAGAAATGTGTCACGGCTCCAAAGTAGTTCACTCGCTCCGCGAGTGCCCCAAAGCTTCCAACCAACGCCCGTGGTTTTCGCGGAGCCAAGGGGTGGGCACTCGCGGAGCGAGTGACCTACTTTGTTCTCGCACGTTGATAGCGAAACTCGAAAATCTTCCTTACGCCCCTCGAATTATCATGCGTTACGGTGAATGCCGTTGGCCGGAAATCGAACAGCTTGACAAAGACCGCGTGCTGGTGGTTGTGCCGATCGCTTCCCTGGAGCAGCACGGCCATCACTTGCCGCTTTTGACCGACACGTTCCTGGCGACCGCAGTGGCCGAGCGTGTGCATGCCCGGCTGCAAGACCGCGTGCTGCTCACACCCACGTTGTGGCTGGGCGCGTCGGACCATCACTTGGACTTCCCAGGGACGATCTCTGTCTCGAACACGCTTTATGTGGAAATGATCAAACAGGTCACGCGCTCACTGGTGCGGGCGGGTTTCCGCCGGATCTTCTTTCTGAACGGGCACGGCGGAAACATCGCCCCCGGCGAAACGGCGATTACCGAAATGGCCAACGACTACGACACCTGCGACGATGTTTTGATCGCTCTTGGCTCGTACTGGACCATTGCCGCTTCCGCCATGAAAGCCGAGCGGCATGGCATGACGCAGCCGCAACTGAGCCATGCCTGCGAGTATGAAACATCGCTCATGCTCGCGCTGCACGGACAGCTGGTGAAGCTTGACTTGGCTCACGGTCATACGCACCGCCACGCGGCGCCGCCGGGCGTGCGACTGGCGGGACGTTTCCATCGGATGACGGCTTCCGGTGCGCTCGACACTCCCGAGTTCGCCACGCCGGAAAAAGGCGAATCGTTGCTGGCGGCGATTACCGAGGAAGTTACGCACGCCATGCAACAAATGCTCGATTGGCCGCGTTCGCATGTGCTCAAGCCTTCCGCCGAGACCGCTCGCGCGAATTCGTAACGTTGGCAAAGAACATTGGCCCTGGCGATTTTTGTTTCCTCGTAAAGAGAACCCAACCATGACGTACCTCGTGAATCGACGTCAAGCGTTGTCCGCCGCATCGGCGGCGGCGCTGGCTTCCTGGGGCCTCGTGCGAAGCGCGCACGCGGCGCCATCGGCCAAAATCGAAGACACGCGCGTGATTAGCCAATTGGCCCATCGTTATCACGGCTGGCCGACGCTCGCCCGGCGCCGCAGCGGCGAACTGCTGGTGGTTTGCTCCGGCGGGCGCGAGGCGCATGTCTGCCCCTTTGGCCGCGTCGAGTTAATGCGTTCACACGACAACGGCCAAACCTGGACGTGGCCCGAGGTGGTGCTCGACGGTCCGATTGACGACCGCGACGCGGGCATCGTCGAAACGGCCAAAGGCACGCTGCTGGCGACCACCTTCACCTCGCTGGCTTATGAGCCAATTCTGGCCAATGCCGAAAAGAACCCCAACAGTTGGCCCGCCGACAAGCTGACCCGATGGCGCGGCGCCCATCAGCGCGTATCTGCCGAAGATCGTAAGAAAGCACTCAACGTGTGGATGGTCCGTTCGACCGACAACGGCGTCACATGGTCAGCCCGGTACGACTGCCTCGTGAACAGCCCGCACGGGCCGATTCAACTTTCCGACGGCCGGCTGTTGTACGCCGGCAAAGACCTGTGGCGGCCCGGCGAGCGCGTCGGCGTGTGCGAATCGACCGACGACGGCCAGACCTGGCGCTGGCTGGCTGAACTGCCGGTGCGCGACGGTGACACAACCGCCAATTATCATGAACTGCACGCGGTCGAAGCCGCCGATGGCCGCCTTCTCATCCACGTGCGGAATCACAATCAGGCCAACAGCGGCGAAACGCTGCAATGCGAATCGCAGGACGGCGGCAAGACCTGGACCAAGCCGCACTCGATTGGCGTGTGGGGCTTGCCTTCTCACTTGCTGCGTTTGAAGGATGGCCGCCTGTTAATGACCTACGGCCACCGCCGCGCCCCGCTAGGCAACCAGGCCCGCGTGAGCAGCGACCACGGTCAAACCTGGTCCGACCCGATCTTGATTTCGCAAGACGGCCACTCCGGCGATTTGGGATACCCCTCGACGGTCGAACTCGACGACGGCGCGCTGTTAACCGTGTGGTACGAGGTGCTTTCCACCTCGCCCAACTCGGTGCTGCGTCAGGCGCGCTGGACACTTGCAGGCTGATCGCCATTGCGAGCCTCGCGGGCGACCCGCCATCGGTTCGCCGCGCGGGCAAGGTCGCGTGTTCTACGACTTGCGACGCTCCGTCGGCACATCGCTCGTGTCGGAAGGCCGCCGGTCGCCGCGAAGGCGGGTACCGGAAAGCAGAAAGCCGAATGTGGCCGCCACCGCGATCAGATGAGCGCCCCAGGCTGCATAATACGCCTGCGGCGCGCCATAGACCGACATGGCCAAAAACCCAACCACGCACAAGCCGGCGGCGAACGCCAAAATCGAAAATCGTCGCAATCGTCGCAAGGCTCGGCCGCGCGCGAAATCGTTCAACTGGCCGTGAACATATTCATTCGCCAGGTTGCGCATGGCCGAAAGTTGCTCGACGCGTTCGGGCGGTCGCTCCGGAGTTCGCTCCGCGCGCGCCGCGACCGGCGCGGGACGAGCGGCGGGCGCGGCGCCTGCCGCCGGACGTTGAACGGCAAACCGCGAAGCCGCATCCGGCGCCGCAGCGCCTGGCGGCGGCACTCGTTGGGTGCGGGAAAGCGTTGCACCGGCGCCCAACCGCTTCATCATCTCGGCCATATAATCTTGCAGCAACCGTTCGTCGTCGGTCTCGGCAGCGGCCGCAACGGCGCCGTCAACCAAGTCGAGTACGCGGGTCGCTTCCACGGCGCGTTCTTCCCGATCGACACTGGGACATGCAGAGCCAGGTCGTGCAGGGAGCGTCGCGAAGTTCTTGGCCACTTCGGCCATCGGCATTGTCATTGATCACCTCGCATGGATCCGGGATGAACAACCAGCTCTCGCAAACCAGGGTTCGTCCTCCGGCATACGATAAGGTAGATCGTGCGTGGTGTGCTGGCGGCGGTTTCCCACTTGGGAATGGTCCTCACCCGTCGCCAGGAGGCGACAAACTAACGACTGCGCCAGTGCTGCCCGGTGCGCCGTTGGCGCGGCGTAGTCTTGTCGCTCCGAATTATGGCGAGACGCGGGCCATCCCGCATTCGCCGGTTGCGACAAACGTGCAGCGGTCCTCGTGATTGTTCTTTGCGCGCCCGACCCGCGACCGATCATTCGAAGGAACGGCACGGAATGTCGCCCAAAGACGCTTATAGCGCGTCGTTCCCGCGAACGGATTTCCCTCGATGAAGTTGATTTTCTGGTTGCCTGCGGCGTCGGCGGTTCTTACGGCAGGTGTGGGATGTTGCCACGTCCCCGCTTGTTCCTTACGCACGGGAGCGAACGCGCATTGCGCGCCGCACTGCGCGGTACAACCGGCGCCACACCACGTAATCGTTGAACCACACGGTCTTTGGTCCACGTATTGCTTCGAGGGACATCCCCGGTTGCACGGCTTTGCCGACCCGGGGCCCGGCGACGCGATGCAGGCTCTGCCCTATGGCATGGCTCCTATCGCCAGCGCAATGCCTACGTTCATCGAAGATGCGAAACCGCTGCGTCAAGCCCCCGCGCCGGACCAAGACGCGCCGGAGTTGCTCATGGAGGATCTACCTCCCGCACCGAATCCGCCGGTTGTGACGAGCGAGCCCGACGCTACGGAAGACGATTTGCCGCCGCCCGCGCCGCCAATGCCCGAGCCTTCCCGAGTGGAGCCTCCCGCCCAACCGATGCCTCCGGACCCAGGACCGGAATTGCCCGAAGCCCCAGCCGCCGAACCGAGCGCGGAAGCCGCGCCGTCAGCGAGCGACGCGCCGGCGCCGCCTGAAGTGACGCCGCCCGCAACGGACTCGGCGCCAAGCCTGACGCCTCCGCGCAACGAGCTGCCTGCGGCCGGTCAAGAGCCTTCGCGCGGCGCTATGTCGCAGTTGCGATTCGTCGACGGCATTAAGACGACCAAGATGCGCTGGTAGAAGATTTCTCCCGGCATGGTCCCTCCAACGCCGTTAAGTCGCGGCGTTGGACTCTGGCGGTTATTCCGCAAGCTTGCCCTTCGGAGCGGCCTGAGGATGCGCCGACTCCAGGGTCCAACCCTGTTCCGTTACACGGAAGCCATATCGGCCAGGGCGAAGCATCTCACGCGCTACGCCGAATTCTCCACCTCGATCGAAAACCACCTCGTACGGCGACGAACCCGTCAGCCGGAGTTGCTGGCCTGGTTCAAGCCAGTATTCCACGCCATGGGCCAGGAAGCCGACCGCGATGGTTGAGCCCGCGGCGTTCTCTAGCACCACACCGGCCAAGTTTGTGGACGCGGGCCCATCGGTTGGTGTTGCAGGCGTTGCCTTCTTATCTCCTGCTTGCTCCTTTATGGCGAACGTCTGGGGCGGCGTTTGAACAGCCCACGGGGCAACCTGACGCGGTCCGTTGGCATCGTCCGTTTCGATTAAATCGGCGAACTCGATTCGCTCGCCGACTTCCGGAGGAGTCGCATCAGGTGTGGGCAGGTTCGCATCCGGCGCGACTGACGCCGGCGCGGCGATGGCAACTTCGCCTGCCGCGGTCGACACCAGCACCGGCGTTACAATTGTTGCGGGCGAACGATCGCGCGCTGCTGGCGCAACCCACAACAGCCCGCAATTGATGAGCACCATTCCAACCAGCGGAATCCGCATCCTTCGAAGCTGTTCCGCCAATCGATTCAACTCTACCGCAGTACCTGCGTTCATAGCCCAAGGTCCACCCTGCGCCCCAGTTCCGCGTCATTCCCACGACCCCTCAGAATAAGGGCCCGTCTCGGCAAATATAGGTCATTTTTCCGGAACCGTTCGTATGACAAGGTAGGAACAAGTTCGCCAGCTAGCGCGTGGACCGTGTTGCGATCGTCGTTAACATTTGCAAGAAACGTACAACGCCACCGGATGCAAACCAAGCCGCAGTATTTGTCACAAGCTGGGACGCCGAGCGAACGGGCGACGTGACCGGCGGCGCCATGATAAAGCTCACGGCGACGGAGTCGAGTCTTCTTCCAGCGCAAAATGCTCCAGCAGCCAGCGGCAGTTGATGGTTTTTTCGACCAGGTCGAGTGGGAGGTAAAAGTACTGGCACGACGGCTCGAAACCGATGCGCGAATCGGCTTGGACGAGCGTATATAGTTCTCTCGCCAGTTCCATCTCGGACGTAATACTTTCCTGCATTTGTCGACGCAGTTGTGTGCGGTGCTCGGGCGAGAGTTTCGCGCCCGGGTCCGCCAGCGCATCTCGCGCTAGTACAAAACGGCATTGGTTCGCCACGGCTTGAAAATGAATCGCCGCGGCTTGAGCATAACGCACGTCGGCTTGCGCCGCCGCTTGGAATTCCGGCGGCGCTCTCTCCGCCGCTTGTCGCAATTGTTGTAATCCCGGTTGCCAGCCTTGTGCGACTTTCTCGAACTGCGCGGCAAGCACCTCTCCGGGGTAGGGGCCGCGCCACCCGTTTAAGTCGTCGTAGGGAATTCCCCACATCGTGGCCGAATAGCCGGTCGTCGCGGCATAAAGCGGATTGGCCGGTCCCCACTGCACGGGCGAAGTATAAACCACGCTGATATGAAAGGGGTACTGGCGATAGGCTTCGCTCATGCTGGCCCAAGCCTGTCGAGCCAGGGGCGCTCCCGCGGGACCAAACCGCTCTAGAGCAACGGTGTTCAGCGCATCGTTCAAGTCGGGCGTCGGGCGGCGGCTCATCACTTGCGCCAGTCGAAAGTTCGGCGAGGGATGCCCGCCCATCGTCCAACCAATGAGCATGGCGTGAAGGTTGGCAGGCGCCAAATTGCGGCAATGTTCGCCCACCAGGTCCAGCACCGGCAAATAGGGAACGGTAGCAATCTCGCAGGTGTTGTTGAACTGAATTTCGGTTCCTGCCGTTAACCCGGCCGCATGCGCCGCTTTCCAATGTTGTTGCGCTCGCGGACCTGGGCCAACGGATGAGATTGAGTATTCGCCCACCACACTCGGTACGCCGCCGCGCTCAATGGGCAAGCTCCACTCGCTGACCGACATGAGGCAAACCGACTTGGGCAACTGGGCGATGATGTCCGACGCTTCGCCGTGGCCGCGCCATCCCCAGTCGGATATCAGCACCTCGGCTTTGGGGTTTCCGCGATGCACGCCTTCTTCGATCACGCGATTCACTTCCACCAGAATGTCGCCCTCGCTGCGGTTTTTGCAATGCGGACAGGACCGCCAAGCGCCGTGCGACGCACAATTCGTCAAGTTTTCCGAAGCCGTGATGGCGTACACGCCGCCCAGGTCAGGTACTTCACGAAAGATGTGCGCCAGGGCGTCGCCCATCCATTGCCGCACCGCCGGTTGCGACGTGCAGAGCGTGGTTAACTCGCCTTCCGCGACGCCGGCCAGGTCCGGTCGGTTTTGAAAAAAGGCCGTGGGCATGGCGCGCGGTTCGTTGATGTACAGGTACACGTTCACGCCGAACTTTTTGGCGCGCTGCACCAACTGGCCAAGGTTCGCGAGTCGTTGCTCGTGGTCGACTCCAAACTCCGGGAAAATTTCGCCGCCCGGCGCCAGGTCGCGCAGCACCGCTTGGAGCCACACGCCATGGATGCCGACTTCCGAAAGCCGCTGCAACAAGCCGTCGGGGTACGGGTTCAACTGGGGGTTAAGCAACGGATCGCCGTACACAGCCACGTAGGAATACACCAGGCGTTGCTGCCCCTCGGCCGAAACGGCCTTGGCAAGCGTTGGATTGTCGGGCAGCGTGGTCAGTTGCCGCACGAAGTCGAATCGCGGCTCGCCGGTCTTCTGGAGGAGGTCGCCAAAGTCCTGCTTCACCAAACGGTGAATCTCCGCGGCGCGGCGACGAGCCGTTTCATCGGGCGGCTGATAGCGCAGCGGCTCGCAGGCCGGTTTGTGACGTCCCAACTTGACCCATAGGAAATCCTCCTCGCGCAGCATGAACGCCAATCGTTCAGGGGTCATGTCAATCAACTCGAGCAATTGTTCATAAGGCAATAAGTGCCAATTGCGGCGTATGATCGTGGCGTAGCCGCGCGTGCGCATTTCGGGCGGAATCGTGGCAACGGATGGCAGTCCCATCGATTCGGCCATCGCGTTGACCTCTTGTTCCGTGGCGCCAAGCAGTTTTGCGATGCGTTCCGGTTCGACCACATTCCAGTTTCGCCATACGAACTCATGCACGCGATCGGGAAAGTACGGGCTGACCAGCGCGGGGGGCGCATCGCCGTGAGGCAGCACTTCGTCGGACTGGCTGAAGTCATGCGCCAACAGCAAGGCGCAACCGACCAGTCCGCAGCCAAACCAATCCCGAAAACGCGTCATATGAAACAACTCCCTTGTACGCTCAAATGAACGCCTCGGCCGATACGACGACCGCTTGCCCGATCGCCGCGCGAGGTTCATCGCCCCGACGCCGTGACTACGCCCTATCGTGACGCCACAAAGCTATTCGCCAGAACCAGTTTTCACCGTTACAGGCGGGCGATGGCGTTGAACCATGTTGTGGAAATCGCCCAAGTTGTTCCGCCAGAAATAGCGTTGGCTCAGATCGACTTCAGCTACGGCCACTTCGCCCCACTGTTTGGCCTGAGCCAGCGTTTGGCCGGCATGATCGACCACGGCCGAGATCGTCCAATCGCTGGCGGCGTCGGTATAGGTGGTGCTTACCACGTACACGTGGTTTTCACAGGCTCGGGCGCGGCCGAGCAGCGGGTTGCAGCCCCACACGGGCCAGGCGATGATCTCAGCTCCGCGATTGGTCAATTCGCGGGCGACTTCGGGGAAGAAGCCGTCATAACAAATCATCATGCCGATTTTTCCCAGCTTGGTATCAAACACGGGATAATCGCTCCCGGGGGCGACGCCCGCTTCGATTTCACTATGGGGCAAGCACACCTTGCGGTACTTGCCTAGCAAGGCTCCCTCGGGCCCGAGCAGCACGGCCGCGTTGTACACCACGTCGGCGTCGCGTTCGTATAAACTCACGACCACATGGAGTTGATGCTGTTTCGCCAGTTCGCCGAAGTATTCGGTCGTGGGGCCAGGAATCGGCTCGGCCACTTCATGCGGCTTCCTGCGCACGCGGACATAGGGAACCGTTTCGCCCAGCACGACGAGATCGGCTTTCTGCTCTGCGGCTTTCGCCACCAACGGGGCGTACTCTTCGCAGTTCGCGCGAGGCGATTTGCCCGAAGGAACGTAATGAATCGTGGCGAGCCTGACCTTGCGCGCCGGTGGCGGCGAGGACTCCTCCCAGGCGACTTCGCTCCAAGCGACGCATCCGCGCGGCGCCCATTGCAGGTGCAACTCAACCACGGCTTGCGTGGCGGCCGAAGGAGCACGATACACGCCTTCGACGCGGGTCCAGCCTGGATCGTCGCTTGCGCTGTCCAGCGGATGTTCGGGCTCAGCCAGCGGAAGGTGTCCCGGTTCGTTTTCCCGTCCCGGCGGCGCGTCGGCGCGAACCGCCTCGCCCGCGGCGTTTTGCCAAACGATGCGAACTGGCGCACTCCGGCGCGGCGCCTCCACGTGTTCCGTTTTTCGCACGGCGTGAAAGCGATAACACTTTCCGCCCGTCACGGGGAACGATTTTTTGAACCAACCGTGTTGGCCGATCGAATCGTTGGCGGTGATCTGAAACGCACCATCCCCCCGCGGACCACCCACGGGATCGAACGCGAAGGTGGGACGAATTTCCTCGCGCGGCGCGGCGCCGTGCCAGCCTTCGGGCAGTCCGGCGCGCGTGCCCAGGTCGTTCGCTTCGGCGTGCCGAGAGGCGTGCGGTGCGCCACCGAGCCAACCCAACCCCACGACACCGCACAAAGTCACCCAACGCAGCAAGGTGGACATGCGAGAATTTCCTTTGCAAAACCAAGAAGCGGAGTGAGCATTATCACGCGTTACGCCCGCCGCTTGCAACCCTCGCCGTTCACCGTTCACCAAGCCCTTGTGCGTTACCCTTGATTATACCGAACAAATGTCAAATTCAACGTCAACATGTCATTTCATTAGAAACAACATCACATCAAACTAAAAGTTATTAATCGCAAAGAAAACGCAAAGTCATATGACAACACCATTTACAAACCGGCGATTCGCCGTAACTTTTTTGAACTTTTTGAGTTGACCTCCTGGCGATCGCGCGCATTTTTCGCCGAGGCGTCGTTGGCTCGCCGAGTGTTTCTCAACGATGATCCTCGACCGACTGCGGCGTTGGACGCGCGATTCCATTCGTTCGCCTTCCGCATCGGGCGGCGTGACCCGGCGATGGGCCGTAGAATCCGGTGTGTTGTACTGGAAGCGTTGTGTCGTAATGGAAAAAAGCAACGAGGCTCCTCCGATACGCGACGCGATTGAACACGCCTTGAAACGCCTCGCCCGGTTGTGGCGGCAGGGAGTCGGAATATTCATCAGCCAGGTCGTGGTATAATCATCATGGGAGGATTGATATATGCCGATGCACGATTGGACTCGCGTGGACGCGGGCATTTTTCACGACTTCCACCACGAGTGGATCTCGGAAATCAAGCGCGCACTGAATCGGGGGCTGTTGCCGCCCGATTACTATGCGATGGCCGAGCAAGTGGCGGCCGGTTTTGGGCCAGATGTGCTGACGTTACGCGATCGCGTAGCGACGCCTTCTTCCGGAGGCACGGCCACGCAAACCCGACCACAAACGACGTACTTTGCCGAATCACTCCCGGGTTTACGAGCGCGACGCACGAGCCGCGTGGTCGTGCGACATGTCAGCGGCGACCAAATCGTCGCGATGATCGAAATCATTTCGCCCGGCAATAAGAGCGGCGGCGCGGCGTTCCGGGCATTTGTGCAAAAGGCGTGCGAATTGTTAGATCAGCGGATTCACCTGCTGCTGCTCGATCCGTTTCCTCCCTCGTCGCGCGACCCCGACGGGATTCATGCGGCCATTTGGAGTGAGTACATCGGCCAAGAGTTCGAGTTGCCGCCGCAGAAACCGTTGACGTTCGTGGCGTACGAGTCCGAAGACGGCACGCGGGCCTACATTGAAACGCTTGCCGTCGGAGACGCCTTGCCCGACATGCCGCTGTTCCTGGCGCCGGAACGCTACGTCCTCGTTCCGTTGGAAATTACTTACCAGTCCGCCTGGGATACCGTGCCCGCCCGATGGCAACGCGTCATCGCGGCGAATCCTTAACCCGAGCGCCGCATGCGGGACTTGGCGGTGCGGTGATCGCCAGCTTCTTACGCAAACTGGGGGATTTTCAGTGTTTCGCCGTCTTTCATGGCCGATTGATGGGCGACGATGCCGGCCACGGTCATGTTCAGTGCGGCGGCGATGTCGACCAACGGCGGGCGATCTTCCAACAGTGCGGTCACGAATTCGTTCATCAGATGGCCGTGCGAGCCGCCATGCCCGCCGGGCGCCACGCTGGGGGGCAGGGCGGGGTAATCCAAATCCGGTAAGTTCTTTTCCAGTCCCGCGTAGTCCATACCAGTCATCGAGCCGCGCTGACCGCGCACGCGGCCCATTTCGCCTTCATGGCCGGGCGTGTCCCAACTGACCGCCATGCGGGCCGTGCCGCCTTCGCTCGTACGGAATAAGGCGATCTCGGTGCCGAAGGGATTTTGGTAACGGTTGTTCTCCGGTTTCAAATGCGAAATGACGCTTGGCATGCCTTGGCAACTCACTTCCGTAAAGCGGCCATTCGTCACACAAACGTAATACGCGTTGGAATGGGTCGGGTAAAACTGCGGCGGCAGTCCAACCCGCCAGCCGCGATACGAGTCGATCGGCTCGGCCATGTAGTGGTAGTATTCGCCTTCGCTGTACACCATTTTGCCGAACCCCCCGGCGCGAAAAATTTGCCGCATGGCGTGGCAGGGGTGATGAAAGGCCGACGTTTCAAACATCATGTACGTGCGGCCGGTTGACTGAACCGCTTCCCACAATTGATGCGCCTCGTCCAGCGAACCGAACACCGCCGGCACGGCGCACGCCACGTGCTTGCCGCGCCGCAGGGCCTCGATGCAGTGATTCGCGTGGCTTGGCGCATCGGTGGCGATGAAGACGGCTTCCAGGCTGTCGTCCTTCACGAGTTCCTCGAACGAGGGATAGGTTTTCTCACAGCGGCACACTTTGGCCAACTCGGCGCAGCGGTCGGGGAACAAGTCGCTCACGGCGGCCACGGTCACATTCGGATGATCTTGAAATCCAAACGCCGCCCCGAACTTGCACACGCCGTAACCCACAATACCGACACGAATCTTGCGGTCAGAAACGGGCCGCCAGATTTTTTGGGAGCGCTCGCTGGTTTTCACGCCCGCCTCGCCCAGGATTTTTGCATCGGGGGCGTCATCGGCCCACGCCAGGGCGCCGGCGCTCCAGGCGGCCAGCGAACCGAGGGCGGCAGTACCCAAAAATGAACGTCGTGTGAACTGAGGCGACATCGCGGGGCTCCTGAATTTGGAAATCGATCCCAACGCAACCGAATGGCGCGCGGCGTCAACTTGGAAACGTCACGGTTGAGGTCACGGTCGGCGTCACTTGCGCCGTGCAATGGGCGCACCGTCGTGCGCGGGCGGGAATATTACTGAGACATTCCGGGCATTCGCGCGTCGGTTGCGGCGAAGGCTCGGCCGGTTTGAACCGCGCCAACAGCTTGGTCATGGGAAGCACCAAGACGAAATAGACCACGGCCGATGTGATCAGAAACGTGAGCACGTCGTTCAGGATGTTGCCCCACAGGATTGGCCCGGTTTTGATCTTTGAAAAATCCGGCGAGCCGCCCATCGAGGCAATCATGGGCGTGATCAGATTCGTCACCACGGAATTCACCACCGCGGAAAACGCCGTTCCCATGACCACCGCCACCGCCAGATCAATCACGTTGCCGCGAAGAATGAAATCGCGAAAGCCCTTTATCATGAGTGCGGCCCTTTCTTAGAAGTGGATGGACAACGTAACTCCCGAAACCGCTGGTTTGATCCGTCGCGAAGAAGACGCTCCTCTCGGCGAACGGTCGGCGCCGCTTCTCCAGGACCGCGACGAACGCCTCGACGAAATACACGCCAAGGATTCTCCGCCACGCTCCTTTGCGCGGGGGCTTGCTTGGCGTGCGGCCTACTCGGCCTTTGCTTCCGGCGGACAAACATCACGTAGCCGGACGATTTCTACCGAGCACGGCGCGTGCATCGCCACGGCTTGGGACACCGAACCGAGCACAAAGCGTTTGGCGGCGCCGTAGCCGTGCGAGCCAAGGATGACCAGGTCGGCGTTCCATTGTTCGGCTTCTTCGACAATGACTTCTTTCGCTGCTCCTTTGAGCAGCATGGTTTCAACCTTTAACTGCGGCGCTTGTTGTCGAATCTCGTTCGCGGCTTTCTCGAGCATCGCGGGAGCTTCCTTGCGTTGCCGCTCCATCATTTCCTCGTACACCATCACGCCGATGAGAAAGGGGTCGGGAACTAAGGGCGCGTTGATCGCCGTTACGATCCGCACCGCGGTTCCCTCGGGCCAGGGACGCGTCGCCACTTCGCGCACCGCGGCGTGACTGCAAGGAGATCCATCAATGGCAAGAAGAATTTTCATGGGGGTTCTCTTCGTTGGCGCAATCCACAGCGGTTGCAAGACACAGGCCGGCCAGGCCGACAACATTCGTAGGTGGTCGGGAAAACGCCTTCGATTCTATCGGGTTGTCCGCTTCAATCCGAGAGGCGGCGCAACCCCAACCGACCTGCCGCGATTCTACCGCGCCGCGGCCCCAACCCAGCGACAAAACTCGTGCCCTGGAGCGCGTTGTTGATGTCTTTCTTTATTACCCGAGCGAGTGATGCTGTCAGAATGACAGGGCAGGAAACAAGCGGTTTTGTAACGTCCGTCATCCTGTCACATCGCTTCAGGGCCATTTTCAGTAACGGAACCCATCCCAACACACATAAATCGACATAACCTATTGATTTATCAAGAGTTACACACCAACATCCGGCTGAAGGTTTATTTTGGCGCGCTCTTTGCTTTAGTTGATTTCGTGTCAGAGCGTTCCGGGCGAAACCTCCGGCAATCGCTTTCCTGTTGAGTGCATATCTTCTTTTAGCATAAGGGGTTACAAGTATGGCAAACGTTGCACGACAACCGCGTTGGGGTAACTTGTCCAAGCCTTTGGAAGAAGTCGAACAATTGTTCGACCAGTTTTTCAATCCGCAAACCGGCGGATCGGCATTCGCTGCGAACCCGTGGCGTGCGCCGCTGAGCCTGTGGGAGGATGAAACTCATTTTCACGTCGAAATGGAAGCTCCCGGCTTGAAAAAGGACAATTTCGAGTTGACCGTGGAAAAGAACGTTCTCCACCTGGTGGCGGAGCGCAAGAAAACCGACGAGACCCGGAATTACTGGCATGACGAACGGCGTTACGGCCGCGTAGAGCGGAAAGTGACGCTTCCCGAGACCGTCAATGCCGACGACATTCAAGCCGAACTCATCGATGGCGTACTGCACGTCAAACTGGCCAAAAAGCCTGAAGTTCAACCGAAACGCATCGTCATCAATTCGGGCGAGTAAGCCCGATTTCGAGTGACATCTAACCCAGGGGCGGCTTTCCAAGCCGCCTTTCTGTTTTGTTATTTTTCGTTGCGGCGAAAAACCATCCTTACGGCGCCCTCGTAGTATCAAAAAGGGCGCGTCCTGCCCGCCGCCCTCAAGTCGTTGGCGCCCGACCCGCGGAAAGGAGCCGCCCCGACTTGGATTTCCAATCGGGGCACGGTCGCATTCGTCAACGACGTGCAGGCGCGTCGTCGCACCTTATCTTTTGCCGCATTGCAATTTGTATTTCTCAGGAAGAAGGAGAACCTCACGGTATGGCCCAGTCGAAGTTTGCTTTAGGCGTAGTCTCGGGCGGGTTAGCCAGTCTGGTGGCGGCCGGCTCGTGGGTGGCGCTTCAAGACGCCGGCCCGCAATTGTCGTTCGCGCAGGACCGGCAACGCGCTGCGGTGTCGCAAGAAGACCTGCATCACGCGCAGTCAATTTCTGACGCGTTCAAAACCGTGGCTAAAGCCATGGAGCCGTCAGTAGTCAGTATTCGCGCCGTCACGCGGGTCGAACCTGCGGCTCGCACGCGCGGCGACAACGAAAATCCCCGCCGACGCGCTCGACCCGAATTGCCCGAAGAATTCCGTCGCTTCTTTGGCGATGACTTGTTTGAACAGTTTGAAGGGTTCGAGTTTGACCAACGCACGCCGCAGCCGTTCCAACGGGAAGGCCAAGGCACCGGCATGATCGTTAGTGAAGACGGTTACATTTTGACGAACAGCCACGTCGTGCGCGGCGCCACGCAATTGGAAGTCACGCTGTTCGATGGTCGCGAAGTTCGCGCGAAAGTAATTGGGACTGACGCCCAAACCGACGTGGCGGTCATCAAGATTGACGTCAAGAACCTGACGCCCGCGGTCCTGGGCGACTCGGACGCCATGGAAGTCGGCGAGTGGGTCGTGGCGATCGGCAGCCCCTTTGGCTTGCATCAAACCGTGACGGCGGGAATCGTTAGCGCCACCAGCCGCGCCGGCGTCGGCATTACCGATTACGAAGACTTCATTCAGACCGACGCTGCCATTAACCCAGGCAACAGCGGCGGTCCGCTGGTGAACTTGCATGGCGAAGTCGTCGGCATCAATACCGCCATCGCGTCGCGCACCGGTTCGTACAACGGCATTGGCTTCGCCATTCCGTCGAACATGGCGCGGTACGTTATGGAGAGCCTGATCAAGTCGGGCGCGGTCGAACGCGGTTGGTTGGGCGCTTCGATCCAGAACTTGGACGAAAATCTGGCCCGCTCGTTCAACTATAAGTCGACCGATGGCGTGTTGATCGGCGACGTTGTGCCCGATAGCCCCGCTGATAAAGCCGGATTGAAGTCGGGCGACATCGTGCTGAAGTACAACGGACGCGACACCGAGCAAATGCACGAGCTGCGCAACTCGGTCGCCGCCACCACTCCTGGCACAAAGGCGGACCTTGTCGTGTTCCGTGACGGGCGCGAAGTGAAGCTGACCCTGGAAGTGGGCAAGCTGAGCGAGGCGAACGTTCCGGCAAACCCGTCGCTCAACACACAACCCGACGAACAACCGCAAACCGGGGTTGAGTTGGACTTTGGCGCGACCGTGGAAACCGTCACACCCGAAGTGGCCAAACGCTTGGAGCTGGATCGTGTGGAGCGCGGCGTGGTGGTCACCGAGATCACTCCCGGTGGAATCGCCGCAGACGCCGGCTTGCGTCCTAACGATGTGATCGTGAGTGTCGATAACAAGAACGTGGAAGACGCAGAAGACCTGCGCGACGCCCTGAGCGAAGACGCGCTGGCCAAAGGCGTGCGGCTCCGCGTCGTCACCGAAGGGCTGACGCATTACGTGTTTGTGAAGACCGATAAGTAAGTAACCCTTCAGCGTCGTTCGCGGAGCGAACGACTTTGATGCGGCGAGCGTTGTTGGCTCGTCGCAAGAAACGCCCGGTCCGCCCTCTGGCCGGGCGTTTTTTCGTTCTTGCCCTGCTTCACCCACCCTCCATCTTGCGGCGCCCGCGATCTTTTCTGGGCAAAGTCGTTCTTGCATGAATTGACGCGACGGCCTTTTTGAACGAGCGTGCTGAGGTGCGTCGTCAGCGGTTTCCGCGCGAGGTACAATAAACGCCGTTCCCGAACCTTCGAGGGCGTTGCCAGATGACTGTGTTGCTTCCCTTGGTCTTGGCGTGCGTCGCCGCCGCACAGGTCGAAGACCGTCCCGTGGTGCTTGTTGTGGTCGGCGCTCCCGGTACGGCCGAGTATGGCATGCAGTTCGACGCCTGGGCCGAGCGACTGGTGAAAACGGCGGAAACCGCCCAAGCGCAGGTTGTACGCATCGGCCCTGGCGCCACCGAAGCGCCCGCAGGCGAACATGATCTGGCCCGCGTGCAAGCGACGCTGGCCGCGCTTCCGGCGAAGTCGCCACACCCGGTCTGGGTCTTGCTGCTGGGGCATGGCACGTACGACCGCCGCAAGGCGATGTTCAATCTCGAAGGGCCGGACCTCTCGGCCGACGAACTGAACGAATGGCTCAAACCGCTGGAGCGTCCGATCGCGGTGATCAATTGCGCCTCGTGCAGTGGGCCGTTCATCAACGCGCTAGCCGGGCCCAACCGAGTGATCGTGACCGCGACCCGTAGCGGATCGGAACAGAACTTCGCCCGGTTTGGCGAGTTTTTCTCGCAAACGATTGCCGATCCGCGCAGCGACTTGGACAAAGACCAACAGGTGTCGCTGCTCGAAGCGTTTCTGGCGGCTTCTTCACGCGTCGAGGAGTTTTATAAGCAGGAGAGGCGCCTGGCGACCGAACACGCCCTGTTGGACGACACCGGCGATGCGCTCGGCGTGCAAGCCTCGTGGTTCCGCGGCGTTCGCGCCACCCGGGCGGCCAAAGACAACGCCGAGATCGACGGACTTCGGGCCAATCAAATGCATTTGCAGCCAAGCCCGGCTGAGGTGCAACTTTCGCCCGAACAAGTCGCCTGGCGCGACACACTCGAAGCCGACTTGGAAAAACTTCGACGTCGCAAAAGCGAGCTAACCGAGTCCGACTATTACACGGAATTGGAAGGCGTGTTGATTCAATTGGCCAGGATCTACGCGGAGAGTGACGCAAAAGAGCCAACCGCAGACAAGCCGGCCAGTAGCGTACCGCCGCAGGACGAACCGAAAAATGGCGAGTCGCCTCCCGACGCATCATCGCCAGAGCAACCATCGCCAGAAACGCCTTCCTCTGATGCAAAACAGCGCGCCCTACGGCGCGTGCCGTTTTGATTTCTCCTCTTGAGCATCCGCTATGTTGAAAAACTTTTTGATCTGGGGATTCTTGGCGTGCGCGGTCCTGTCGACGCATGGCGTTGCGCCTTCGCATGCGGCCGGAGCGCGGAATGGTGCGTCAGCGCCGCGTCCGAATATCGTGTTCTTTCTGGCCGATGATTTGGGTTGGAGCGATGTCGGCTTTCATGGCGGCGAAATCAAGACGCCCCACCTTGACCAACTCGCCGCCGCTGGCGCCAGGCTGGAATCGTTCTATGTTCAGCCGGTTTGTTCGCCGACGCGGGCCGCCCTGCTCACGGGACGTTATCCCATGCGGCATGGTTTGCAGGTGGGCGTGGTGCGGCCCTGGGCTCAGTACGGCCTGCCGCTCGAAGAACGCACGCTGGCCGAGACCTTGCGCGAGGCGAGCTACTTCACGGCCATTTGCGGCAAGTGGCATTTGGGTCATTTCCAGCGTGCGTACTTGCCCACGCAACGCGGCTTTGTGCACCAGTATGGTCACTACAACGGCGCGCTCGATTATTTCACCCACGAACGCGACGGCGGATTCGATTGGCATCGGAACGACGAAGTCTGCCGCGACGAGGGCTACACGACCACGCTTCTCGGCGACGAAGCCGTGCGGCTCATCGAAAAGCACGATTTCGCCAACCCCATGTTCCTGTACGTGCCGTTCAATGCGCCGCACTCGCCGTTGCAAGCGCTCGACGAACACCTTCAACAGGTCGCGCACATCGAGAATCCGAAGCGACGCGCCTACGCGGCCATGGTGCATTGCCTGGATGAGCAAGTGGGTCGTGTTGTCGCCGCACTCCAACAACGCGGAGCGATCGAAAACACCTTGTTCATCTTCTCCAGCGATAACGGCGGCCCGACCGACTTGGGCGCCACCAATGGCAAACTACGTGCAGGCAAAGGCACGTTGTACGAAGGGGGCGTACGCGTAGCCGCCTTCGCAAATTGGAAGGGCAAGATTGAACCTGGCGCCATCATCGACGAACCGTTGCACATGGTCGACTGGTTCCCCACTTTGGCGAAGCTCGCAGGCGCCGCACCGCCGAGCGCGCCGGACCGTCCCTTGGATGGGAAAGACATCTGGCCCGTGCTAACGCAGGGGAAACCTTCGCCGCACGAAGACATTTTGCTGAATACGACGCCCAGCGGCGGAGCCGTGCGCGCGGGCGATTGGAAGCTGATCGTTCGCAATGACGCCGGCGCCGCACAGGACGATGCGACTCCCACGGCGCCGCGTCCCAAGAAGAAACGCCGCAACGCGCCGACCAATGAAACCGTTGAGCTATTCAACCTGGCCAATGATCCAAGCGAGCGGCGCAACCTCGCCAACGAACATGCTGACCAGGTGCAAGTTCTACGGGCGCGCCTGGATGTTTACGCCCAGCAAGCGATTCCACCGAAGAGCGCCCCTGCGGCGCCTGGCTTCAAGTCGCCCGCCATTTGGGGCGAGCCGTAAACCCGCCTGAAGCCGCGTTTCTCCGGTCGACGGGCGTAGCCCTCTGGTCCGGCTTGGAGTACGCTACGCCTTCGGTTGGATCAACTCGTCTTGCTTCAGGTCGCGTCATGCTTCGTGGATGTCTCATGGCGTTGGCGTTGTACGCCGCGCTGGCGGCGGCGTACTTTTACTGGCTCGATTCCGTGTTTGAACGTCCGGGCAGTTACGTGGGCGCCGGGGTCGTCGCGTTTCTGGCGCTGATGGGCTTAGGCGGCTTGACCAACGCGCGCACGGCTTGGAAAACGGCGTCGCTGCTTGCGGCTGCGAAACAAAACCGCCCGCTGCGCGACGGCAAGCTTGTGGCGGTTCCCGGCGTCATTCACGCTTCGGGCAAACCGCTGATCGCGCCGTTTAGCGGCGCCGAATGTGTCCTTTGCGAGTACGACCTGGCAAGCGCCGATCGCGTGTCGAAGTCGGAGAATCAAGAGAACACCGGATCCGATTTCGCCGGCTTCTTGATGACGCCGTGCGTTATACGTTCGCGCCACGGCGACGTGCGACTCCTCGGGTTTCCGCTGCTGGAAGGTTTTGAAGAAGACCACATCTTCAGTTACGCGGCGGCCTTGCGCGCCAGAGACTTTCTGAGCGTTACTCCCTTCGAAGATCGCGCTGGCTTGAAAATCGCCAGCATGTTTTCCGTGTTTGGCGAAGTCTGGTCCGACGACGACGGCCTGGTGCAAAAGAACCTGCGCCTCAGCAAGGTCGACCCCAAGACGCTCATCTCTCCCGCGTCGAAGCCTGACCTGGAACGGCTTTCGCAATGGGAGGCGGAACATCCGGAGGAAGTGGAGGACGATGAGGCCGAGGACGAGCGCGACCTAGCCGATGCAACGGACGACACCACGGACGACGACGAGCTTTCCGACGCCGAAGCGGAAACCGGACTCTCGGTCGCCATTCCCAAGATGACCGAGAAGCGAGTGCCTCCCGGCGCCGACGTGTGCGCCATCGGGCTCTATCAGGAGAAGCGCCGCGGCCTCTTGCCGCCGCGTGGCAGCCGGCACGTGAACCGCCTCATTCGCGGTTCGGCGGACGAGATTCAGCAGCAAAGCCGCGCCGCCGTTCGCCGCAACTTGATCGGCGGCGTCGTTTTTCTCATCCTGTTGCATGCGGCTGTGTGGGGCGTGATGCAGCTTTACCTGCGTTCGGAGGAAGGCCAGCGCCGGCAAGAGCAATCGTCGGCCGCGTCAAATCACGTCCTCCACTTCGGTATATAAGAACGTCACGCCGCCGGTGGCGTAGTTCGGTACGTCGGCCACCGCGGCTTGTCCCTCGGGCGACGCGAGCAACTGCTCGAATTCTTCGCGGCTTTCCATGTACAAATCGGCCACGTAGTAATACGGCGAAGGCGCATCGCCCGGCGTTCCTTGCACCTTGCCAATCGTCCACTTCTTCAGCCCCTTCATCTTCTTCGCGATGGGAATATGCGCCTCTTGGTAGTACGTATCAAACGCAGCAGGATCCTTGGGGTGTCCATACAGAACGAGCAAACGAATCATGCGTTAACAAGGGTTGAAAGGAGAACGTCACCAGAAGGGATCACACGCCACGTTATGGCCCGTGGCGGCCCGATTCGCAAGTCGTCGTCAGGATCACGCGCCGTGCAAAACCTCGTGAATCGCGAAGCCAGGCCTCTGCCGAGAAGCGCCGCATCGGCGTTATAAAAGACAAGACCAATTTCCCGCGAATGGGCGGAACTTCACGCTTTGGTTGAAACGGTTCATGGTTGATGGTCATCGCGCGTCGCACAAGCGGCGCATCGAACGCGAATTTGGCGTCCCCATTGCCGGCGAGATTCTGCCGCCCGAGCAATGGACGCAAACCGCCCTAAAGCGGCTGCCCGACGGTGAGTTGGATTGGACGACGCTCTTTAACCGCACGGCGCCGTGCATCCTGGACCTGGGGTGCGGCAACGGCCGGTACTTACTCGGAAGCGCGGTCTGGCGACCCGACTCCAACCACCTGGGCGTCGACGTACTGCCGGTTGTCATCCGCTACGCCACACGCCGCGCCAACCAGCGCGGGCTGACGAACGTGCGATTCGCCGTTTGCGGCGGTCTGGAAATGCTTCGGCAACACACGCCGCCTCGCAGCATCTTCGAGTTGCATTGTTATCACCCGCAACCGTATTACGAACCTTCGCAGGCGCACAAGCGACTGATTACGCCCGAGTTTCTCGCGTTGTGCCACCGTGCCTTGGCGCCGCAGGGAACGTTGTTCCTGCAAACCGACAACCCAGGTTACTGGCGTTACATGCAACAGGTGGTTCCCTGTTTTTTTGAGTTGATCGAACAACCTGGCCCGTGGCCCGATGCGCCCAAGGGCCGCACCCGGCGCGAGATCATCGCCCTGCGGCGGGGTCTGCCGGTGTTTCGCGGCGTGGGACATCCCCGGTCTGACATTACCGAAGTTGAAGCATTGCGGTTGGCTGAGTCGCTCCCTCCCCCCCTATTCGACGCCGACCGCCGCTTACGCGAACTCGATCAACTCGAATCCTCGTCCGATGCGTGACCGCTCGCCAAGACTCGTTTTTCCCAACCGAGTGAGGTAAAGTTGAAGCACATCGCCCACGCAATTCCCGTACGGAACCACTCCTCCACGGGTGGGCTTTGGCAGGCATTGCAGCCCTTGCTCGGGCGCACGCTTTCGATTGCGTAACCACTTAACGAAGATCGACTTTTCGTATTTCGCTCGCTTGGTAATTTATGCCGGTTCCCCTTATGTCCCGCACCATGTTGACGATTTGCCTCGCCCTTCAGGCGGCGATTGCCGTGCAGGCCGCCGACCGGCCCGATGTGCTCGTGGCCGATTTTGAACGCGAATCCTACGGCGAATGGAAGGCGGACGGTGAAGCGTTCGGTCCCGGTCCCGCGCAAGGCGCGCTTCCCGGACAAATGCCGGTCAGCGGCTATGAGGGGCAGCGGCTGGTGAACAGCTTTTACCGTGGCGACGGGACGACCGGCACGCTCACGTCGCCGCCGCTGCGGCTAGAACGCAAGTTTCTGAACTTTCTCATCGGCGGCGGTATGCACCCCGAGCAAACGTGCATCAATCTGCTGATTGACGGTAAAGCGGTGCGCACCGCCACTGGCCCGAATGACCGGCCCGGCGGCAGTGAACGCCTTGACTGGCATACCTGGGATGTGGCCGACCTGGAAGGCCAAACCGTCGTGCTGCAAATTGTCGACCGCCGCACCGACGGGTGGGGACACATTAACGTCGATCACATCGTACAAAGCGACCGCCGCATGCAAGCCGAACCTGCCTCACGCGAACTCGTCGTCAAGCAGCGTTACTTGCACCTGCCCGTAAAGAACGGCGCTCCTTCGCGCCGGATGAAGTTCGTGCTCGACGGTCAAACCGTCCGCGAGTTCGACATCGAACTGGCCGACGCCTCGCCCGACTTCTTCGCCTTCAGCGATGTTTCCAAGTTCGCCGGCAAGACGCTGCGTGTGGAAGTGGATCGCTTGCCTGCCGATTCGCAAGCACTCCAGGCGATCGCGCTGTCTGAGAACCTTCCCGCCGCCGATCAAATGTACCAGGAGCGCCATCGGCCGCAGTTTCATTTCACGTCGCGGCGCGGCTGGTTGAACGATCCCAACGGGCTTGTGTATTTCGATGGCGAGTACCATCTGTTCTATCAGCACAATCCGTATGGCGTGCAGTGGGGCAACATGCATTGGGGTCACGCGGTAAGCCGCGATCTGATCCACTGGCAAGAGTTGCCGCTCGCGCTGTACCCGGTGCGTCACGGCGACTGGGCCTTCTCCGGCAGCGCCGTGGTTGATGCAAAAAACACCGCAGGCTGGCAACAAGGCGATCAACCGCCGCTTGTGGCGGCGTACACCAGCACCGGTCGCGGAGAAGCGATTGTGTACAGCACCGATCGCGGCCGTACCTGGAGCGAGTTCGAAGGCAATCCCGTGGTGCGCCACGCCGGGCGCGACCCGCGCCTTCTTTGGCACGAACCCACCCGCCGCTGGGTCATGGCGGTGTACCATGAAGCGGAAGGCAAACAATGGATCGCCTTTCACTCTTCGCCCGACTTGAAAACGTGGACGTATCACAGCCGCATTGAAGGTTTCTTCGAATGTCCCGACTTGTTCGAAGCGGCCGTCGACGGCGATCCGAACCGCACGACCTGGGTCCTCTACGCCGCGGATGGGCAATACGTGCTGGGAGATTTCGACGGTCGGGAGTTCCGTCCCGCCGGCTCTGGCAAACACGCCTTGTGGCACGGCGCATTCTATGCGGCGCAAACTTTCACCAACACGCCGCACGGCCGCATCGTGCAAATCGGATGGGGCCGCGGCGTCACGTTTCCGGGCATGCCGTTCAACCAGCAAATGACGGTCCCGGTTGAACTTTCGCTTCGCACCACGAGCGAAGGAGTTCGCTTGTTCGCGCAACCCGTGCGCGAGTTAGAGTCGCTGCGTCAGAAAAAACACGCCTGGAGCGCGCAAGCAATTGAGCCCGGCGAACGCGCGCTGGAGAACGTGAGCGGCGAGCTCTTGGACATGGAGGCCGAGTTCGCGCCTGGCGAGGCGACGCGCCTGGGGCTGGTCGTGCGCGGCGTCCCCGTGGTGTACGATGTGAAGAAGCGCGAGTTGACCTGCCATAATGTCACGGCGCCGCTTACGCTGGACGATGGCAAGTTGCGACTGCGCGTGCTGGTGGATCGCGGTTCGGTCGAAGTCTTTGCCAATGAGGGGCGTGTGGCGATTTCCGCCGCAGTCATTCCCAAGGCCGACGCGCCTGCGGTCAAGCTCCTGGCTGAAGGAAGCGCGGCGCGGTTAAACTCGCTGATGTTGCACGAACTCGGCTCCGCCTGGAGCGCGCCGTAACAAAAGCCTGCCTCACTTCAAAAGGCGTCGCCGTAAGGCGGCGCTTCCTCTTATCGTTTCCCGCCTTGCTCCCTCGCCGTGCTATGCGTTTGTTCTTTCGCTCGAATTGGATCTCTCGTTATCTGAGCGCCTTGTACGTGGCGTTGGCTTTGTGGCCCACCGGGAGTTTCGCGCAAGAGGAGGATGACGAGGAGCTTCGGCAGGGGCTCGTCGCCACGTACGCTTCGCGCGAAACGCCGCGGGAAACGGTGACGCGCGTCGACCGCCAACTCGCGTTTGATTGGGGGTCGCAGTCGCCGGATCCGCGCCTCAGCCAAGGCCCCTTCTCCGCGAAGTGGCGCGGGTTTTTGCTCGCGCCGGGGCCTGGCGAGTATCGCATCGCCGCGTATGGCGCGGGCGATATGACCATCACCCTGGCCGGCGAGCGCATTTTGCAAGCCACGGCCGACTCGCCCCAGTGGAGCGAAGCAAAGCCTCTCGAAATACCGTTTGGGTGGCACACGCTGGAAATTGAGTACGCGTCGCGCGGCGAGTCGCCGCGATTCGCGTTGTTCTGGTCCGGGCCGCAGTTCTCGCTCGAACCCATTTCGCCCCGTCAGTTGTATCACAACCCCGAAGATTCGCCGGCGCATACATTTGCGAGGGGCGAAGCACTCGCGGCGGCGCTGCGCTGTGGTGCGTGCCATGCAAGTGAGTCGCTCGGCCGCACCCTACCCGCACCGGCGCTAGACCGGCTTCAAGGAACCCTTTCGCACGATTGGCTTGTGGCGTATTTGTCGGACCCGGAGAACGCGCAAGAAACCGCCATCACGCGCCGGATGCCGCACTTCGCCTTCTCGCCCGAGCAAGCCCAAGCGGTGGCGGCGTACTTGTTAACGCAAGGCGAAGCCGCGAAACTCGCGCCAACCCCGGCCAAGTCATCGTCACGCAAACCGGCCGCGAAAGAGAAAACGAAAGTCGAGCCGCCCAGCGCCGCGACGGGCGAGCGGCTCGCACTGACGCTCGGTTGTCTGGCGTGCCATCAGGTCAACGATTTGGGACAAAACGAGTTATTCGGCGGAGGCGATTTGTCGCGCATCGCCCAAAAGCGCCCCGCGGCCTTTTTCGAGCGTTGGTTGGCCGATCCGGCGTCGCTCAATCGCGATCATCGCATGCCGGTGTTCGACCTGACCGACGATGAGCGAAAGAGTCTTGCGCTTTACCTGGCGGCGCGGGGCGACAAACCGGCCATGGCGCGCGACGCCGCTCCTTCGGCGAATGAGGCCCTCGTGCAACAGGGACGCGACCTGGTTGCGGCGAATCGTTGCGGTGTGTGCCATACGCTGCCGGAAAATGCTCCCGCTCCCTTGGCGCCTGCAGCGACGCTCTCCGCAGAATCAAACTGGCGGCGGGCGTGCTCCACGCGGGCGCCTTCGGACAAGCAGCCGACGTATCGGTTGTCGCCCGAGGATCAGGCCGCTCTGCAAGAGTATTGGACGGCGACCGAGCGCGTTGCGCGGCCAACGCGGGCGACGGTCGATGCGCGGCTCGTGCTGCGCGAACGCAACTGCGTGGCTTGTCACGAGCGCGACGAGTCGCCGGGATTGTCGCCACAGCTAACCCGCGTTATTGCCGCGCACACGGACCTGGCGGCGCAACTCCCGGCCATGACGCCTCCGCCGCTGGCAAGCGTCGGCGACAAGCTGCACGAGTCGGCGTTGTTGGACGCCATTCGCCGCACCAGCGGCGTGCATCGACCGTGGCTGGCCGTACGCATGCCGAAGTTCTCGCTATCGGACGAGGAACAGCAAGCCTTGGTGCAGCATTTTGTGGCGCTCGACCGCATTCCGGCGCGGCCGGACCTTGCGGCTACAGAGATAACTGCGACCGACCCGACGCCGCGAGTGGCGGCCGCCGGTGCGCGGCTGGTTACATCCGACGGCTTCGGTTGTGTCAGTTGTCACCGCGTAGGAACGGCCGAGCCGGAGAAAGCGCCGCTCAACACGCGAGGACCGGACCTCACGCTCTTGTCGCGCCGCATTCGTCACGAATGGTTCGAACGTTGGGTGCGCAACCCGGCGCGCATCGTGCCGCGCATGGAAATGCCGGCCGTGCAAATGCCCGTGCGCGGCGTGTTGGACGACAGCCTGGATGACCAACTGGCGGCGGTATGGCGCGTGTTGAACACGCCCGGCTTCGAGCCGCCTCCGCCCAACCCCGTGCGCGTGCTGCGGCGTTCCGGACTGCGCGAGCGCAACGAAGCGGCGATTGTGGCCACCGACGTGCTATACGACCAAGGTCGTGAGTACCTCAAACCGTTGTTGATCGGGTTACCCAACCGGCACAACTTTCTGTTCGATCTGGGGGCGAATCGTCCCGGCGGCTGGTGGGTGGGCGACGCCGCGTATCAGCGCACCAAGGGCAAGACCTGGTTCTGGGAAAGCGGCGGAGGGCCGCATTCGCACCTCCTCGCTGCTCCGCCGGAAGGAAGCGAACTGGCGATCGAGCAGGAAGGACGACTTCACGAGCCACTTGTGATCGGACAGTTTCCCACCGAGGCGGACTCGTGGCGGCACGAACATGGCGCCGTGGTCTGGCGGCAACGGTTACACTTCGCCGGCGCGACGAAAGACGCCGCACCGCAAGTTGTTCACGTCGAGCAATCGTTCACGCCCGTGTGGTCTCGCGCCGACTCGCCTGAAAGCGGTTTCGTGCGCCACTTGACGCTGCGCGGAATTCCTACCGGCGTTGCAGCCGTGGTGCGCGTCGTGTCGACTCGTGACACGGCTTGGCGGCGTTCCGATGATGGCCGCGGCTGGGAAACCGAAGACGGTTCGCGCATCCGGATCGTTTCGCCGGTAGGCGCCAAGGCCGAACATGAGGGCGTCGTGAAGCTTTCCGCAGCCGACGACAAAACATCCCTCGTTGTCGAACTGGAATATCGAACGACTCGGGAAGTTGATACCTATCCGGTCGATCTGCCGGAATTGCCGACGCCAACGCCAACACCGCTGCGCGTGGCGCCCGGGTTTGACGCCGTGCAGTTGCCCTTGCGCGATGAAATCATGCCGACCGCACTGGCCTGGACGCCCGACGGCGCACTCGTCCTCGCGTCGCTCAAAGGGCGAGTCTGGCTGGCGCGAGACACCAACGGCGATGGGCTGGAAGACTCCGCGGCGCCGCTCAGCGACGATCTGGCCGCGCCGTATGGTCTGGCCACGCGTACCGTTCCTGGCGAACCGCGACCGGTCATCGATGTGATTAACAAGTACGGATTACTGCGGTTGTACGACACCGACGGCGATGGGCGCGCCGAGCGAACCGAGACGCTGGCCTCGGGCTGGGGACATACGACCGACTACCACGACTGGGCCGTCGGCCTGCCGCGCGACGAAGAGGGCAACTACTACGTGGCGCTCCCGTGTCAGCAGGACGACCGTTCCGAGGCCGCCGCACATCTGCGAGGAACGTTGTTGCGGTTGGTTCCGCGCGAGCCCACGGAGGACGACCCGCGATCGTTCTCATTGGAGCAAGTCACGGCGGGACATCGCTTTCCGATGGGCATCGCGCGGCGGCGCGACGGCGAGATGTTCGTCACCGACAATCAAGGCAATTACAACCCCTTCAATGAGCTGAACCACATTATTCCGGAACGGCGGTACGGGTTCATCAATAAGTTGGAGCAAAAGCAAGGCTTAACCGCGCCCTTGACCCCTCCGGCGATTGATCTGCCGCACCCGTGGACGCGCAGCGTGAACGGCATTTGCTTTTTGGAAACTCCCCCCGCCCTGCGCGAAAAACTGGGACGCGACGCCTTCGGTCCGTTTGAGGGGCATCTCGTGGGTTGCGAAATGAACAACCGGATGCTGGTGCGGATGAGTTTGCAGCGCGTGGGCGATGTGATGCAAGGCGCCGCGTATCCGCTGACGTACTCCGCCCCGGCGGAAGGGCCGGCCCTACTTGGCCCGCTGTGTGCGGAAGTTTCGCCCGAGGGCGACTTGTACGTGGGTTCGTTGCTCGATAGCGGCTGGGGAGGCGGCAACAACATCGGCTCGCTGGTGCGTTTCCGCCCGCAATTGGAGACGCTGCCCGCCGGCATTCGCGAATTGCGGGCCGAGCCGGAGGGTTTGCGCGTCGAGTGGACGCGGCCGATCAGCCAGGACCGTGCGACTGACGTGAAGAATTACGCCGTGTCGAGTTACACGCGGGTTTCCACTCCGGCGTATGGCGGCGAGGACGTGGACCGACGCACCGAAACGATCCGCAGTATCGAGGCCGCGCCGGACGGCGGCTCGGTTTTGCTGCGGCTGAGCGAGTGGCGCGAAGGCTACGTGTATGAACTGCACGTCAAGAACCTGACCGATGGCGACCAGGAGTTCTTCCCGGCCGAAGCCCACTACACGCTGCGCCGCGCGCCGTAAGTTTGCGAAAGCGTTCGAGCGATTCCCATGCGTTCGCAGCGCGTGGGCCGGCGATCCATCAAGCGGATTCAATATGAGTGGGCAGGGCGTTTTGTCGTAAAAAACGGGAGCGCACCAAACCCGCGCTCTGCGGGTCTGGGATATTCGGACAGGCGGCCGGCGTGGTATCATACGCGGGTTGTTGGTGGGCAAATTTCCTTTTGGTGTGATGGAATCATGGTTTCGATCTCCGTGGCTGCTTCGCCCTTACAAACGACCCCCGGAATGGACTGGCGCGAACTGGCGGACCGTGTGTTGGACGGGCATCGGCTCACCGAGGCGGAAGGTCTGGCCATTCTCGAGTCCAGCGATGACGAGTTGCTCGACCTACTGGCCGGGGCGTATCGTGTGCGGCGCCGCTATTTTGGCAATACCGTGCAGCTTTACTTCTTGATGAACGCCAAGAGCGGACTTTGCCCCGAAGACTGTGGATACTGCTCGCAATCGAAGGTTTCGGAAGCCGAAATCCCTCGATACAACATTCTCAGCCGGGAAAAGCTGCTGGATGGCGCCCGGGTGGCGTATGAACGCCAAAGCAAAACGTATTGCATCGTGATTTCTGCCCGCGGCCCCAACGAACGCGAGATGCACGCCATCGAAACGATCGTTCCCGAAATCAAAGAAAAGTACGACCTGAAAATTTGCGCTTGTCTGGGTTTGCTCAGCCCTGAGCAGGCCCAGCGTCTCAAGGCCTGCGGCGTGGATCGGGTGAACCACAACCTGAACACCAGCCGCGAACATTACGCCGACATTTGCACGACGCACACCTACCAGGATCGGGTGGACACCTTGTGCGCTGTGCGCGACGCCGGTTTAGAAATGTGCTCGGGTGGTATTATGGGCATGGGCCAGAAGCCCATCGACCTGGTGCGCATGGCCCTGGAGCTGCGCGACTTGGGCGTGGTGTCGATCCCGATTAACTTTTTGCATCCTGTGGATGGCACGCCGCTGGCCGGCCGCAGCGAACTGACGCCGCGGGACTGCCTGCGCGGGTTGGCGCTCTTTCGTTTTGCGAACCCGGATCGAGAGTTACGTATTGCCGGCGGTCGCGAATTGCACTTGGGCAGCCTGCAAGCTCTCGGTTTGTACGCGGCGAACTCAATTTTTGTAGGCGATTATTTGACGACGAAGGGCCAACCGCCCGAGCAGGACTATCGCATGATCGAAGAAATGGGCTTCACGATCACGCGAAACGAAGAAGTGGGCGCGTGCGGCTAACGCCCGCACACGGACGACCATGTTTCCCTCAGGACCTTGGCGCGGATACTGGGAGCAAGGCGCGTTTGGCCGTCAGCCGATGGAGCCGCTTGAGCTGCGTTTCGAGAATGGTCGCATTGAAGGGGAAGGACGCGACTGCGTCGGTCCTTTCACATTTTCTGGCCAGTACACGGAGAACGGCGCCGTCGTGTTGGTCAAACAATATCTCGAACGTCACGCGGTGATGTATCAGGGCCAACACGATGGAGAAGGAACCATCTTCGGCCAATGGAGCATTGGCGAATATTACTCGGGGAACTTCGCGCTGACCCCGCTCGTGAAGCGAGCTTCGACGGACGCCCCCATCCGCGAGTTGTAACCGTTGGCGCCGAGCCGGGATTCAACAACAAGAGCCGCAGGATCTGCGGCTCTGGAAAGCGGCCCCAAGGGGCATTCGGCAATCGCCCGACGGGTAGGCGACTATGAGTTGACCTCGATGTCGTTGAACGTCACCTCTTTGTCGTCCTCGTCGTCCAAATCCAGGGCGGGAAGTTTGGCCCAATCGGGGCGGTTCACAATCTCGCCGGTCTCTTCCATCTCACGCTGGCAGTTAATGCACAGCGTGGCGTACGGCAGCGCTTCTAGTCGGGCCTTGGGGATTTTCCCCCCGCAACCGTCGCACTGGCCGTAAGCGCCTGAGCGGATTCGCTCCAGCGCGGCTTCCACCGCAGCCAATTCACGGCTTTCGGTTTCCGCCAAGTGCGAACTAATTTCGGTTTGAGCCGAGTCGATGGCGACATCGACTTCGTCTCCCTTCTTGAATTGCTTCAAGGTGCTTAACTCGCCCGCCAGCGTCTGCCGCAAGGCGTCTCGGCGGCGGAGCAAGAGTTTTTGAATTTTGGCGACAGCGCCGGTGTTTCGGGAAGTCATTTGGGTCACCTCGGGCGAGGGAAAGTTCTTAAGACGCAAGTACCTAGCATTCTTGAATGCGCCGTTCAAACGCTCCGTCGCAAAAAACATGCCTTTGAAGGAAATTACGCACGAATGTGCCGGTTAGTTCGATCCTGCCAATCGGGTTCAGGAAAGAGGAGTAATCTGCATTACGACTGAAATCTAGGAAAGGTTTGGCGAATTGGAAAAATGATTTCCGCCCAAAACTCTCGTTTTCGCCGCGAATTTTACATTGGTAGACCATTTGGGCTAGGAGGCAGTCGGCCAGATTGTGGGGGACAAACAACCTTGCAATTCGCCTCGCGTTGTGCCCCTTAGGACGTTCCAACCAAAAAAAAGTTCCCTGGGATGCCCTAGTTTTTGCGAAGCATCGCGAGACCACGATGCATTCTAGCGCCGTCCAGGGGCCAGCCAAGCTGCGATTTTGGCAGGATATATGCCACTTCAAACTTCTTGACTAAACATCCTATCTTCACTCATAATCCACGCTGCTAAACGAGGGGGCAGAGAAAGCGTTGCGAGTCGTGGCCGCGACTCCAGTCTTAGACATTTGGGCGGGACGTGTTCCCGATCGACTCCGCTTCCCGACTGTCTGTGACCACCGACTACCCCACAGAAGTGATCCGGACCCCGTCAAACGCGCCCGAGTTCACGCCCAATCCCTCTCGATAGACCACGCGGCTGCCTGCCGGAGGGACTTCGTCACCCGAATTGCCTGTACGTTTGCGTCACCTGCGACGCAAGGCCTTACCCCACCTCGCCATTCCTGGCGCTCCCTTCACCTGCGGACGATCCATGGCTGATTTTGCGCTTCCCCATTCGACTACGGCTTTTGAGGCCGCACGCCACGGTACCGTGGTGGCCGCTAATGATGTGCTCTCCGTGAAGAAAGATCTCTCCATCGAAACGCTTCGCGGGGTCGCCATTACGTTGATGGTGTTGAGCCATGTCGTGGGTGACGACTCGACGCGCGGGCTGCACGTCGATGACGATTCGTTGTTACGGTACTTGTGCTTTTCAACGCAACATCTGCGCATGCCGCTGTTCACCGTGATCTCGGGCTTCGTGTACGCCATGCGGCCGGTCGAATGGTCATCGGCTCATCGGTTCATGCAAGGAAAGGCGCGGCGGCTATTATTGCCGCTACTCACGGTCGCCACGGTGCAATACCTTTTCCAGAACGCCACGCCAGGAGCGAATCACCATGGCTCGTTTGGCGATGTCTGGCGGATTTACGTTTTTAGCTACGACCAGTTCTGGTTCTTGCAAGCGTTGTTTTCGGTGTTTTTGTTAACCGTGTTCCTGGAGGGCTACGAGCTTCTTTCGACCGAAATTCGCTGGCTAGGCTGCCTCACCGGCGCCGCACTGATTAGCCACTTTACGCCGGGAACCGACGTGTTCAGCTTGGGCGGTTTTCTTTACCTGCTCCCCTACTTTCTGCTGGGATCCGGTCTTCAACGCTACCACGATTTGTTCCTTCGTCGCCCTGTGTTATGGGGCGCCGGCGCGCTGTTGTTTTGCGGCGTGCTGGTGCAGCAGGCGGCGTGGTTCCTGGGGATGTCGATTTCCCTGGCTCAAACGAGTTGGCTGGGCATGTGCATTGGCATGGGAGGCGCGGTGATCCTCTTTGCAATCCATCCTTCGTCGACGACGTTGGCCCGCCTGGGCAATTATTCGTTTGTGATTTATCTGTTCCATGTTTTCGCCACGGGAGGAAGCCGCATCATCCTTCAGCGATGCGGAATTAGCAACGTGTTAGTGCTGTTGGCGGCGGGCTTGGGGCTGGGACTCTGCCTTCCCATCGTGGTGGAACACATCGCTGCGCGTTATCCCCTTCTGGGAGCCCTCCTGTTAGGGCGGCGAGTTGCGACAAACAAGCCAAGCGCCGCGTTGCGCGTTCCCATGGCCAAGCCGGAATAGCCTTAACCCATTCGAGGACGAGGCCTGTCGTTACTTCGGCGCATAGCCGTGCGATTGAAACCATTCCCACGCGGCGGCGGCCGCCTCGCGCCCGGGACGATGCCGATATCCCAACTCGGTCTCGGCTCGGGCGCTCGAATAAAAGCCAAAATGGTTCCCCAAAGCCACAGCGGCTGAGTTGATGTCGGTTTCGCGTCCGGTGAGCCAGGCCCGCCAGTCGCCGAAGGCGCCGCCCATCCAACTGATTACCGGTCCCATGCGAAAGCGAGGCGGCTTAACACCTCCCAATTGAGCGAACATCGTCCATTGGTCAAAGAAGGGGAGGTTGTCGCCCGCCAGGATATAGTTCTCGCCCACGGTGCCGCGCTCAGCGGCCAAGAGCACGCCTTCGGCCACGTCGCGCACATCGCACAGGCTGGAACCACCCCGAGGAGCGAGAGGCGGCGCGCGCCGCACCACTTCCAACAGCATGCGGCCCGACGAAGGTTTCCAATCCCACGGCCCCAACATAAAGCCGGGGTTAACGACCACCGCATTGAGGCCCTGCTTCGTCATGGAGCGCACGAGGTGTTCCGCCTCGCGCTTCGATATGACATACGTGCACTCCGGTTTGCCCACCCGGGGCGATTGTTCATCGACCGCCTGCTGGCGCGACCCGGCGCCAAGGGTGTCGGTGGTCGAGATATGCACCATGCGCGCGCCAGAATCGCGCGCCGCCTGGGCCACGTGAAGCGTGCCTTGCACGTTAATGGCCCGCTGTTCCGTCAGATCACAATGCCCGATATGCACCCGTGCGGCGCTGTGGATGACACGGTCGACACTTTGAACGGCGCGGCGCACCGCGGCCTCGTCGCGCACATCGCCGGCGACTCGCTCAACCTCTAAGCCCGCCAAGGGCCGCGAATCGCTCGATTCACGCACCAGCACGCGCACCGCCTCGCCTCGGGCAAGCAAGGCGCGCACCACGTTATTGCCCAAGAGCCCAGTTGCGCCCGTCACCAAGGTCAGCACAAATTCTCCTTGAATTCTTGCTTGCGTTGCCGGCGCGCTGATTCGTGTGCCCAATCGACGCTATTACGAAATGCGGCATCGCGCAATCACTGGGAGAGGGATCTTACGATCGGCGGTGTTGATCGAACCAACGGCGCAATGCCCTGAAATAACCCGCCCTTAACCAGCGCCTCCACGGGGCAGATCGTTCTGTAGAATTTCTATAAGATTCCAAAATAACTTCGAAACTCTGCCGAGCGGATGATTGACAGAATATAGAAATGTCAATAGCATTTGCCCCATCTCTTCGCAACGGCGTTCGACACGAGGAACCTACTTCTTTTCCAAAGTAGGCATCAAGGATGGTGATTACCAGTTCAATCCTTTCATTACGATTCGCTCCCACAGCTATTTCAAAGGGACATTATGCAGAAATGGTTTCTTTTTCTTGGGGCCGCGATTTGCTGCCTAACTACATCCATTGAATTACAAGCAGGCGAAAATGACCTTACGATTGGCGATTCACCGGATAGTTGGGCAATGAGGCAGTCGTTCAACAACGCTTACTACGACTGGTGTTTTGTTTCGTTTGAAGTGGTAGTCCCCGCGGAACATACGAGATTTGCAAATGTATATGTTTGGAATCCAGCGACAAGCCAATGGAGTTTATGTAGCGTATTCAACTATATTAATGACGGTCCACATACATTGGGTTGGTATAACGATCCTAATAATGCCATAAGTTCCTCGACTGAGTTGAACTTTAGCGCCCTGTACGATACCTATGATGTGAAAATTGAGTTCTTCGACGTAGACACAGGACATGTCGACACAGACATTATTACAATTGACGATCTACCGCAATGATTTTAGGTTGTTCTGGACAATGACTTGACTTTGAACGTAATGTTGAATGCGTCGACAACAAAACGAAATTCCACACTGACACGCGCGTCCCCCATTCCACTACGGTCGACGATTTGCTGCATTCGAAGGCGTGTCTCATAAATCTCCTCTATGCCAATAACACCCTTTCTCCCTAATCGGCTTAACTCCGATCCCAGGAACTTTCGCACGTCCTTTGTTACAGGTATTTCAAACTGCACATTCGACCTGGCCACCATACCTCGTTGAGAAACAACTTTGGTGCTGGGCTCGTCTGGGTTCGAGAATGAGGTAATCAAAGGAAGTATCAACCACAACGGTGACATATTACAACGTCCCTACGAAAAGGCTGTTTTTCGGAGGGCGGATTGTAACGAACATGATATACCTGTAAAAGAGATATTTCCCAACGTTCAAAGCGCCTCGCGACATGGAATCGAGGCGTGCGTCGAGAACTTGCGGTTGGGCGAGGCGCCGAATCCATGTCGAAATATTTATTTGATCTTTTACTGGGTCGCGGTAAGATGAGCAGTTAGGGATTTTCCCAGCGAGCGCCAGACTTTCTCTCCAATTCTTGGACGGCGCTCGGTCACATCGACCCTTATTGGAGCCGAAAGGAGTGGCGCAATGAAGGACTTGGCCAACGGTTGGTCGGCTGATGTTGAACGCGGGCCGAACTGGCTCCTGGTTCGCCTGCATGCTCCGTGTGAAGGAACGCCGGAATGCCCCGCTTTGGCGGACGGCCTGTGGTCGTTACTCCAGGAGCATCTGGTGCATCGACTGGTGCTGGAAATGGACGAAGTCAACCCGCTGCACAACGAAGTGCTCGACCAGTTGCTGTGCCTCCACGAACGCCTGAGCACGGAAGGGGGAATGCTCCGCATTTGCGGTCTTTCTGAGGAGAACCGGCGACTGTTGCAAGCCCGTCAACTCGATGCGCGCCTGCCCGCCTATAACAACCGCCGCGAAGCGGTGCTCGGATCGCAATTATGCGCCGCGGCCGATTCAAGCCACTAAGTCCAAGACGCAGCGCCGGCCCCACCCGGCGCTTCCTCCGGTGCGCTGACTGTGCTTAGCGCCGAACTTCATCACCATAGCAAGCCGCGATGATCTCTCGCCAGAACAAGGGAGATACATCGCGCGGACCGTGCGCCACCACACGTTGCAGGCAATCTTCGGCCCGTTCTTGCCGATGCATCGCGATCGCCACAGCCACGACCGCGGGCGAACGACTCATTCCCGCGCCGCACGCTACCAGCGTCGGAATTCCTTCGGTCAAAAGCCGCCCTACCGAGGCGACTGACGTGCGTAACAGGGCAGGCGAGTTTCCACCGCCATCGCGTAACGGATGCCGCAGGTA
>CAUJHS010000034.1 GCA_963204915.1 Planctomycetota bacterium
CACCATGCACAGTGAGTGCGAGAAGATCGCCGCCCGCGCGGCGCAGGACGGAGCCGATTATCTGGCGTTCCTTCTGCAACTCTGTGAACTGGAGCTCATCGAGCGCGAGCGCAAGGCGGCCGAGCGGCGGTTGAAGGCGGCCCGTTTCCCGGCCCACAAACTGCTGGATGAGTTCGACTTCACCGCCCGGCCCAGTGTCAACAAGCCGCTGGTGCTGGAGCTGATGAAGGGAGAATATCTGGATCGGCGCGAGAACCTGCTGTTGGTGGGCCCCAGCGGCACGGGCAAGAGCCACTTGGCGATCAGCCTGGGCGTGGCGGCCTGCAGCCAAGGCCGCAAGGTGCGCTTCTTTCGCGTCACCGAGCTAATCACGCTCCTGTTGGAGGTGAAAGAGGAGCGGCAACTCTTGCGGCTGCGCAGTCAGCTGAGCAAACTGGACCTGTTGATCCTCGATGAGTTGGGCTATGTGCCGGCGAGCAAGGCGGGCGCGGAGCTGCTCTTCGACGTGATCGCCACGGCCTACGAGCGGCAGAGCGTGATCCTGACCACGAACCTGCCCTTTGAGAACTGGACGGAGGTGCTGGGCAATGAGCGACTGACCGGCGCCGCGCTGGATCGACTGACCCACCGCTGCCATATTATTGAAATTCGCGGCGAAAGCTACCGCCTGCAGGACGCCAAGCGCCGCCGCAAGTCCACCTAGCCGATCCGTTACAATCCCTTCTTCCGCGACCACCCAACTGTTCAACCTGGAGATCCTACCAACCTAGCGCTTCCAAATTCGGCTCCCCGGCGCCACCGCGTTCGAATGCCGTCAACAACCAGTTCGGCCTTGATTGGCGACTCCGTGGCAAGAGCCGCTAACGCCTCGTGGACTACGAGAATCTCGTCGGCTCGGGGGTCGACCACGTTGTGAGCGTCCTCAAGACACAACGAAATACGACCGCCGCCGCGCCGCGGGCCCAACTTCTGTCGTGCTTTCTCGACCAGAATCCGCCGCATCGCTTCGGCAGCGGCGGCAAAAAAGTGCCCCCGGCTGTCCCAGTGCTGCGCCTTCTCCACATCGACCAATCGGAGATAGGCATCATGAACGAGGGCCGTTGCCTGCAGCGTCTGACCGGGCTTCTCGTTCGCTAGTCTCGCGGCTGCCAGTTTTCGCAGCTCGTCGTAGACCAGCGGCAGGAGTTGCTCGGCGGCCGAGGGATCGCCCGGTTCGATTTGAGAGAGGATGCGAGTAACATCGGACATGACGCAATTGTTGTACAGCTAGAACGCTTTCGCAATCATCGTCTGGAGAAATCGACGATCCTCATGGACTCGCGAGCGACGCAACCGAGTGGAAATTTCTGTTCGACGCCAAGCACGAGGGCGGCGTCCTTTTGCGAATTCAGGACGAGCAAGTTATCGAGCGCGCACTTCCGATAATTCGGCAGTCGTATTTGCTCGCTAACGCCTCCGCGCCTCAGCCGACGCCAAGCCCATAAAACAATCTGAAAAGAGAAAGACCCCGCGCTGTCCGAGCTCGTAGCCGATGTTTTGGATTCGAAGGAGCGTCGGGAACACCTCGCAGCGGGGACGCCGGCAGTGCTGCTTAAATGGGCAGGGGAAGCACTTCTTCCCGCAACATTCGCCGCGCGTCGTTGAAGCGTTCCAAGCTGCCGACAAGAACAGGGACTGCAGACTCGCTCACGACGAATACCAACAACCGGAACTTTCAACGCCGTTGATGCCAACAGGCATGGCTTCGCGGCCTTCGACGAAGTCCGCGCCGACTTTGCCAATCGCCGTTGATCAACGACTCAGCAAACCGGACGATGAAGCTCGAGTTACAACGGGTTCCACACCGCTTCAAATCCGAAATCGCTGAAATGCCGGTCATTCGCGGTGGCGAAGTGCGTCACCCCGTGATGCTGGAGCGTGAAGGCCAGCCGCGCGTCGATGATCTGCCGGAACCCGGCCGAGGTCGTCGCGGCCCATTGCCACCATGGCCCAGCGACCGCTGGTTCGTAGTCGCCGAATTCCCAGTTGGGATTGCGACGCAGCGTTACACAGAACGTCGCAGTTTCTGCAGCCGACTTTAGCTTGGGAAACACGGACGGATTTCGGAGCTGCATGTCGATCTCGACAAACACGAGACCGCAAAGCAGGAATCGTTCGGCGCCGGCAGCTTGCTCATCGAAGAACTGACGAGCCGAGGCATGGTGCGGCGATTGCGAATTGGCGGCGTACAGAAACAGATTCGCGTCAGCAGACAGAATCATGCGTCACCGTGCTGCGCGATCGCATCGGCTTCCGCACTGATAAGCGCCGGATCAACGAGAAAATCACCACCACAGTCGAGAGTGGGGAACTGCCAGCCGCCCCAAGTTTCCCTAGGTTGTGGGAACCGCTCGACGAAATGCTCCGCAGCTTTCCGCATCACCTCCGACAGCGACCAGTCCTGCTACTCGGCGTTTTCCTTCAATCTTCGGTACAGCGCGTCGGGGAATTGAATTTGCGTTCGAATCATGATGTCACTTATACATCTCATTGAGTTAGACGTCTCTTGCTCGGTATGTGGGTGTGTGGCAGGATTCTGTGGCGGGCTTAATTCCTTTCGGGATCGAGGGTTGCCCGATGATGCCCTCTCACATCGGTGATATTGAGTATTGGCGGCGATCAGGCGGTTATGGCGACCGCATCGGGTCATTTGCGTTTTTACCAGGTGGATGGCGGCCACTTGATTGGCGAGCCGACGCATAGTCCCAGCGAGCGCCGCACTTTTTTTCCCTTGCTACTTTCCTCGCCCAATGGAAAAAGTCGTCTTGCACGCTAACGGGCGTGAAGCTCGCACGTGGCATTGGGCTACCGGCAAGGCGACAGGTCGCGTGTTTCGTATGCGAAACCGAATCTTCGAGGCCGCCTTCAGCCCGAATGGTCAACGGCTTGCGACGGCGACCATCAGCGATATTCTCGTCTGGGACACCGCGACCGCCAAACCGATCGGTCAATTGATCCAGATCGGAAACAAGGTGGACGCCCTGGCGTTCAATCACGACAACGAACACCTGTTTGTCGCCAGTGGCCAACAAATCCAGAAATGGAGTATTCGCACGGCGACGCCCGTTGGCCCGGCAATGCTGCACCGGTATGCCATTAACACGCTGCGGATCAGCCCCGATGGGGAGAATCTATTGAGTACAAGCGGCGATCGAACGGCAAGGCTTTGGGACTCAACGACGTGCCGGCCCTGGGGATCTCCCATCAAACACTCGGCAAACGTCGAAGCGGGTGAGTTCAGCGCGGACGGACGACTAATTGCGGTATCCGGCGAAAACGGCGCCGTTCGGATTTGGGATGTCGATTCAAACTTGCCAGTTGGGGTGGAATACCTTGCCGGCGAACGCGGCGTACTCTTGCTTCGATTTTCTCCTGGCGGCCGCGAGCTGCTGACGGTATCTCACGATGGGCGCGTCCACAAATGGCCCATCGCTCCGGCCGACATTCGTGATGCGTCAACCACATCGGCCGTCATCGAAATCACGACTGGTCAAACCTTGTGAGACGGCGCCATCGATGTTTTAACTCGGGACGAGTGGTCGGAAACCAATTCCCGCGATCGACCGGACGGCTCGACCGTGACCCATACGCGCTAAGGCGCCTGAGATTTGCGGACGTCAATGCCAGCAACGTGCGGACCAACGCAGGAGCGCCGCCGCCGCGGTCGGATCGAGGCGTGAGAACCTTTGCGCACCTTTGGGAAAATGGTATTCTTTGCATCGAGCAACTGCTGAGGTCCTGTCGAGAGGCAACGGGGAGGGCGAAGAATAAATCCATGCCGGCAAACCTTGGATCGCAGTATTCTACAATGTCGCGTATTCGACGTGTGCTTGGGATGTTTTCTTGGATCGTCGTCGCGCTGTCCGGAATGCGCGCCTGGGGCGAATCGATAGACATGGGCTGGGAGGCGCTGCAAGATGTTGAAGGTCGGCAAGTGGCCGCGGCCATTGGGCCGTGGAAAGTGGTTTGCTTTTTGGGCGCCGAGTGCCCACTCGCCCAGCTCTATGCGCCGCGCTTACAACGTCTGAACGAAGATTTCGCTCGCCGCGGTGTGCAGGTGATCGGGGTCAACAGTAACCCGCAGGATTCTGTGGAGGAGATTCGCCGGTACGCGACGGAGCACAAGCTCTCGTTTCCGCTCGTCAAAGACGGCCGGCAAACTTTGGCGCGCCGCCTGGGCGCCACGCGAACGCCCGAGGTCTTTGTGCTGGACGCTTCGAACCGCGTCCGCTACCGGGGACGCATTGACGATCAGTACGAACCGGGCATTTCGCGGCCGGGGCCGACGCAGAATCATCTCCGCAGCGCTCTGGCGTCGCTCGTCGAAGGCCGCGACGTGGCGGTCGCCTTCACGGAGCCGGCCGGCTGTTTGATCACCTTCGTTGACGAGGCGCCTCCGGCGGTCGAGGCGACTTCCGCCGTGACTTTTACCCGCAATGTGGCGCCGATCCTCAACCAGCATTGCGTGGAGTGCCATCGGCCGGGAGCGATCGGGCCGTTTTCGCTGACCGACTACGACGAGGTGATGGGTTGGGGCGAGATGATGCTGGAGGTTATCGAGCTTCGGCGGATGCCGCCCTGGCACGCCGATCCCCGGTACGGAAAGTTTATCGGGGCGCGGACGATGCCCGAGGAGGACCGCGCCACCCTGGCCGCGTGGGTCGCCCAGGGAATGCCCCAGGGCGATCCGCAGGATTTGCCGCCGCAGCCCGAGTGGGCGGAAGGCTGGCATTTGACGACAACGCCGGACATGGAGTTCCCGATGCGTGACCGGCCCTTTGCAGTAGCGGCCGAGGGGACAATCGATTACCAGTATTTTGTGGTCGATCCCCAGTGGGATGAGGACCGCTGGATCCGTGCGGCGCAGGTCGTTCCGGGCGAGGCATCGGTGGTGCACCACGCCATCGCGTTTGTGCGCCCGCCGGACGGCTCGCAATCCGAGGGAATCGGATGGCTGGGAGGGTATGTGCCGGGGCAACGCACGACGGCGCTGCCGGCGGGTCATGCGCGGCGTATTCCCGCTCGCTCGAAAATCGTTTTCCAGATGCACTACACTCCCAATGGACGCGCGGCGCAGGATCTGACCCGGCTCGGCGTCTGGTTCGCCGATCCGGAAGAAGTGACACATGAGGTGACGACCCGCGTAGCACTCAACCACCACTTTGAGATTCCGCCCGGCGCCGCGCGCCACACAGTTCATGTGCGGCTCGACGAGTTCGCCCAAGATGGGCGGTTATTGGGGGCAATGCCGCATATGCACTTGCGCGGCAAATCGTTCCGCCTGGACGTCCGCCGGAGAGAGCGAACCGAGACGCTGCTCAACGTGCCGGAGTACGACTTCAACTGGCAGCACTGGTATCAGCTCCAGACGCCGTTGCCGCTGGAGGAGGTAGCCACCCTGGAGATGGAGGTCGTGTTCGACAATTCCGCTCAAAACCCCACCAATCCCGACCCTGACGAGTATGTGACCTGGGGCGATCAAACTTGGCAAGAGATGGCGGTGGCGTTTTTTGACATTGCCCAGCCACGCGACAAACCGCAAATCGCGCCGACGCAACCAACAGACCAGGCTCCGGTGGATGAAGCGCAGCGCCGGCGCATCCAAGCCGAAACGAAGAAGTTCCTCGCGCGGTTGGATGAGGACGGCGACGGGGTGGTCGTCAAAGAGGAGGCGCCAGAGGCGTTCCGTCGGTTCGGCTTTGGCGAGATCGACCACAACGGCGACGGTCGCCTGGAGTACCGCGAAATCGAGGCCGAAGCGGCCCGGCGGCAATGATGGACAAGGAAGACGCCATCGGCGGGCTGAACCGTCGCCTCTTTGCTTGGTGGGCCGAGCACCCGGTTGTCCATTTGCTGGTGATCGCGCTGTTGTCCGCGCTGGCGATCGTCGGATATGTGAAGCCCTCGCTGGTGCGCGACGTGTTTCTTCCAGCCCCCACCCAGGCCTCGGAGTCACGGCAAGCGCCGGCGGTGGCGCGTCCCCAGCCCGAGCGACCCCAGGTTGAGCCATTTCAAATCGGCGGGGGCGATTGCGTGGTCGTCGCCACCAGCGACGATTTCTTTCGAGAGGAGAACCTCCTCGCGATTCGCCACGCGGTTGCGGAGTTGGAGGCGCTGCCGCAGGTCAAAAGCGTCCTGTGGATCGACAGCATTCCCGGCTTAAACCTGTTCGGTCTTCCCGAGCCGCTATTGCCTCGGAAGAACGCCTCGCCGCGGCAGATTGAAGATGCTCGCCGACGGACGCTGGAGAACCCACTTGCGGTGGGACAGTTGATCTCGCAGGACGGCAAAACCTTGCTGCTCCATTTGCGTCTGGACTGGTTCTATGTCACCTCGGATGAGGCCTGCACGTCCCAGTTGCGCGAAACGGCCGAGTCGGCCGCCGCCCGGGCGCCGCACGCCGACGTGCAGTTCCAGGTCACCGGGCGAGCGCCGCTCCACCTGATGATGGTCCACAATCACATGCGGGATTCGCGGCGGTACCAGGTGATTGGCTACAGCATTATGGTCGTGACGGCCCTGACGCTCTTTCGGGGCGTTGCGGCCGCGGCTCTGGTCGCCCTCGCCCCGGCGCTGGGGGTGTTCTGGACGATGGGCTTTCTGCACTTCTTCAACCTGCAGGACAACCCCTTCAACGATATTATCGTGCCGGTGTTGATCAGCCTGGTGGGCCTGGCCGACGCCGTCCACCTGATGGTCGAGATTCGCAACCAGCGTGCGGCGGGGTTCGAGACGCGTCACGCGGCGCGTCGCGGCGTGGCTCGGGTGGGGCTGGCATGTGCTTTGACTAGCCTCACCACCGCCATTGGCTTCGCCAGTCTCGCTTGGGCGCACCACGAGATCGTGCGGGAGTTTGGCTGGTGCTGCGTCCTGGGGGTCGGCCTGACGTTTATCAGCGTCTTGACCGTCGTGCCGCTGGGATGTCTTTCGCCGCTGGGACGACGGCTGCACGTGGGCCTGGGAAAGAGCCTGATCGATGGGCAATTGCGCAAGATCGGGCTGCTGGTCGCGTGGGTCTTGCGGCACGACCGGAAAGTCGCCTGGCTGGCGATTGGATCGACGCTGGTTCTTGCCGCCCTTTCCTTGCAACTGACGCCCGATGAGAAGCGATATAGCGGCTTGAGCGAGTCGGCCGAGGCGGCGCAGGGTTTGCGCCGCCTGGATCGCGCGCTGGGTGGTCTGGAGTTCGGCTCCGTACGCGTTTCGTGGAGCGAGCAAGCCGGCGAGGGAGAGCTGCTTGAGGTCTTAGAGGAAGTGGACACAGCGCTTGCCCGCGAGCCGCTGTTGGGGCATCCCCTGGGACTTCACAAGCTGCTGGCGGCCTTGCCGGGCGAGGGTCCGCCCGTCGAAAGGATGACGCTGCTCGAGCTGCTTCCTGCGTCTCTAAAACGTTCGTTCTATATTCCTGAAGATCGCACTGCCTCGGTGCAATTTCGCATTCAGGATCTCGGCATTGCGAAGTACGGACCCGTGTTCCAGCGCGTGGAGGCGGAACTGCAACGGATCTCTGCACTCCATCCGCATTTTTCGCTCGAGCTGGACGGGGACGCCGTCTGGCGGTGGCGACATGTGTATCGGGTTGTCACCGACCTGGCGACGAGTCTGGCGACGGCCAGTATCATCATCTGGGTTGTGCTGACGGTCTTCTACCGCTCGCTCCGCCTGGGGATGATTTCGATCGTCCCCAACGCATTTCCGCTTGCGGCCACCGGCGCGATCCTGTATTTGACCGGCCAGCATTTGGAGCTGGTCACCGTGTGCGTGTTTACGATCTGCATCGGCATCGCGGTGGACGACACGATTCATTTCATTTCCCGCTATCGCGAGGAAGCCGTCGCGGGAGGCGCCCACCACGAGGTGATCCAGCGGGCTTTCGCCAGCGTCGGCTCGGCCCTGGTGATGACGACGATCGTCCTGGTGACAGGGATGCTCACGGCCGTGTTTGGCGACGCTCGCGACGCGCGCATCTTCGGCATCATGGGAGCGGTCACACTCACCACCGCCCTGTTCGCCGACATCGTGTTCCTCCCCGCGCTGTTACATCAGTTCACGAAATCACGTTAGACCAGCGTAGCGACCTTCTAAGTGAGGAGTAAATCCTGCTCAAAGGCGGTGAGAGTCTGGAGCGTTCAAAAGGTGGCCGTGCCTCAGGATCGCGGCCGGGGCGAGGAGTTTGGCGAACCCAATCCTGGATCAACTTGCGGCCGCCCTGCTGACCGATAGGAAGCAGCGCGGTTACATCTATGGCGCCACGAATGCTTTCGGATTGTCGCCATCATCGCCGACGACACGGCGCACCGCCGCCGCCCGTCTTAGAGGTTAGCTGAACCCGACAGCGAGGAGCATTTTTTCTGCTGCGCACTATCGCAAAAAGTCGACCGCCACATGGTCGAGATCGTCGTGCAAGCCGTGATCGGCAGCTGCGCGCTTACGATGATGGCACAACGGACAAAGATGTTCTCGGCGCCACGGGCATCTCCCTTCGTCGCTTGGTACGAACTTCTGCGTCGATCCCGCCGCTTCGGCCATCAAGGTTTCAGCCTTCTGGGGTCAATACCGGCGAGAAGTGCGGGAGGAGCGGATCGACGCCCGCACCTGCAAGCCCATTCGAATCTGGAAGCGATACAACCGGGGCGGCGTAAATGAAATTAGGGTAACTCCCCGCTGTAAAAGACATAGTTTGTACGATCCGCGACAAGAAATGTCTGACCAGGTCGACGAAATCAAATGTGACTGATTTCATTTTCGCGGCTAACGCCAAGCGGCGTTGATCTTTACGGTGTTGTCCAAGTCGTGGCACAGGGGTTGCTATTACGCGTCCTACGGCCAATGACATCGTCCAAGAACAGCCACTCGTGCAAGATCGATGCACGCATTTGGCGTCTTATGAGGGTACAATCGAGGACCATCTCCCATGTTCGAATCAGGGCGCTGGCGTCACACAGGCGTGTCCTCCCGAGACAGGGTCGTGCAAGGCTCGATCGTACCTCTTCAAACTTGCTGCAGAAAAATAGATTAGGGCTCTTCAACCGGAGAATTCCGTGGCGGCACCGAAACAGGTTGCGCAGAACGTTTTTGAGCGATCGCTGCATGGCCAGGATCTGGAACATTTGGTGAAGCAGTGCGCGCCGCGTAGTCCGCAAGCGCACCCTCTTCCGCCGCGCCTGCCGGCGCTGAACGACTATTCGGACGACGCCGTTGCGCAGCGCCGGGCGTTACTCGAGGGACAAAACCTGCGCCTAGACGCGCTGACCGTTCCACCCACGTTGACGGCGCAAGAGTTGGCCGGCAATATCGAGAATTTCATCGGTTTCGCGCAAGTGCCCTTGGGGGTCGCCGGTCCGCTGCGCATCAACGGCGTCAACGCTCAGGGCGACTTTTTCGTTCCGCTGGCGACCAGCGAAGGAGCGCTGGTCGCGTCCTATACGCGCGGCGCATACCTCATTAGTTACGCCGGCGGCGCCACCGCCGCCTGCTTGACCGAAGCGGTATCACGGGCGCCTTGCTTCGTGTTCCGCAATCTTGTCGAATCGGGTCAATTTCTCGCGGAGGCGCTATCCTTGTATGACTCGCTCCAGGACTTGGTGACCGGATCCTCGCGGCATTGCAAGCTGCTTGACATGAAGACGGTCGCTGGCGGACAGGAAGTCTACTTGATCTTTGAGTTCGGCACAGGAGACGCCGCGGGACAGAACATGGTCACGCTCGCCACGCAAAGGATCTGCGAGTTTCTCGTGGACAAGGTCACAATGCGCCCGCGACGCTGGTACCTCGAAGGCAATATGTCGGGCGACAAGAAGGCGACGACCAGCTCGTTCCTCTACACGCGAGGCAAGAAGGTGGTGGCCGATGTGACGCTGCCCGGCCGGCTCGTGCGCCGGTTCCTGCACACCGACCCGGAGTCGATGTTTCACTACTGGCAGATCTCGTTTATGGGCGGCGTCCAGAGCGGCACGATCGGCTCACAGGGGCATTTCGCCAACGGCCTGGCGGCGATGTTCATTGCTTGCGGACAGGACGCTGCATGCGTTTCGGAAGCGTCGGTCGGGATCACACGTCTGGCGGTCACCGACGAGGGCGACTTGTATGCTTCCGTCAGCCTGCCGAACGTGATCGTCGGCACGGTGGGAGGAGGGACGCGCTTGCCCACCGCCCGCGCCTGCCTGGAAATGCTCGAGTGCTACGGAGACGGCTGTGCCGAAAAATTCGCCGAGATCTGCGCGGCGACGGTGCTGGCGGGAGAGATTTCGATCATCGGCTCGATGGCCGCTGGTGATTTCGCGCAGGCCCATGCCAAGTATGGGCGGAGGCCCGGCGTTTAGTATTGGGATCCGCCGCCAGGCGCTAACCTGCGACTCTCCCGCAAGCACCGGACGCTAGCGCGTGCCGGCTAATGAACTCGTTCCCTGTTTTGAGCCTTCACCTCGCAATAACCGCCAATCGTGGATGCACACATTGAAGACCGCGCGCGTTTTGACCTCATTCGTTATGCGAATGTCTGGGAGGATACGGAGATTCTTTGTGAAGCGCTGCGGCCCGCTCCTGGCAAGCGGATCCTTTCCATCGCCTCGGCAGGCGATAACGCGCTGGCGTTGGCCGCGGCTGGTGCGGAAGTGGTTGCGGCCGACTTGAGTCCCGCCCAACTCGCGTGTATGCGGCTGAAATGCGCGGCCATCGAACAGTTACCGCGGGATGAACTGCTGGCGTTTCTTGGGATTGGCTCGTGCCCTGACCGCCAGGCGATTTACGAAGATTTGGCCGGCAAGTTGCCGGACGATGATCGGCGGTATTGGACGTCCCAACGACCGGCGATCGCGCGCGGGATCATCCACGCGGGCAAGTTCGAGCGATTCTTTCATATCTTTCGCCGGCGAGTGCTGCCTCTAATTCACTCGCGGCGAACCGTGGGGCAGTTGCTGGAGGAAAAGCCCGAGCCGCAGCGCGAAGACTTCTATCGCCAGCGTTGGGACTGTCGGCGCTGGCGCTGGCTGTTCCGCATCTTTTTCAGCCGCTTCGTGATGGGCCGCCTCGGGCGCGATCCGGAGTTCTTTCGTTATGTAGAAGGTTCGGTCGCCGAACGCATCCTCGCGCGCACTCGCTATGCGCTCACCGCGCTACCGACGCACGAGAACCGTTACTTGGAATACATTCTTACCGGCAACTTCCAGCGCAACCTGCCGTGGTACCTGCAAGCGGATCATCTGGCTCAAGTCCGGTCCGGTTTGCCGCGTCTGTCGCTTTGTTGCGCGTCGGTGGAAGAAGCGGCGGCCCAGCATGCGGGAGCGGGTTTTGACGGCTTCAATCTCTCCGACCTGTTCGAATACCTAAGCCCCGACATCTGCCGTCGCATCTATGCGCAGTTCCTCGATTGCGCTCGGCCCGGCGCCCGCTTCGCCTATTGGAACATGCTGGCGCCGCGGCGGCTGGCCAGCGAGTTCCCCGAGCGCGTGATCGCGCGGGACGAAGACGCCGAGCGCTGGTTCCGCCAGGACCGCGCCTTCTTTTACAACGCATTCGTGGTAGAGGAGGCGCGCGCATGAATCTGCGGCAAGAGATCGTCGGCGCCTTGATCATCACCGGCAGCTTCGCCGCGCTACTGGCCGTGGCCGAGTACTGGACGCGCTACGGCAAACCTCGGCCCGAATGGACGAGGAAGCTCGTGCATCTGGGCGGCGGGTTGCTTTGTTTGCTGTTCCCCCTTCTCGTTGAATCGCCCTGGACCGTACTCGTGCTGGGGCTGGGCATGTCGGCCCTATTTGCCATCGGGCATAGGGTTAACCGGCTACGCAGCTTGCATGGAGTCCAGCGCTCGACGCGGGGCAGCGAGTATTATCCCTTGGGCATTTTTCTGGCGTTTTGGTTCGCGGAAGGGGAAGCGTGGTTGTTTATCAGCTCGGTCCTGGTGCTGGCGGTGGCGGACGCTGGCGCGGCGCTCATCGGAGGTCGCTATGGCTCCATCCGCTACACCGTCGAGCACGATACAAAAAGCCTGGAAGGTTCGGCGGTGTTCCTGATAATCGCTTTCCTGGCGATGCACCTAACCATGTTGCTGCTCACCGACCTGCCGCGAGAAACGTGCGTGCTGGCCGCGCTGACCGTGGGCCTGTTGTTGACCGGGCTGGAAGCGATCTCGCTGAGCGGAGCCGATAACCTGTTCGTGCCGGTCGGCGCCTGCCTGATTCTCAAGAAGCTTGCGGCCAAACCCGTGCCCGAGGTGCTTTACCAGACGGCCAGCCTGATCGGCATGTGCTTGTTGGTCGGCTTGCTGGCTCGTCGAACACGGGCGTCGAACACGGGCGGCAATATCGCGTTCCTGCTGTTCGCCTACGCCAGTTGGTCTTTAGGTTCGGAAGAATGGGCGTTACCGGTGCTCCTGGCATGGGTCGCCTTCGTCGTTGCGCCCGAGTGTCTCTTCGCTCCGGAACGCGGCCTTCGCGTAGTGCGGGTTAGATTGTTAGTCCGGGTGCTAGTGATCCCTTTTGTATTGCTGCTCGCCGCCAATGTGACTGGCTCCTACCATTTCGTTTATGGTCCATTCCTGGCCGCAGTCACGGCCACGTTCATTGTGAGTCTATGGCGCCGCCTGCGCGAACGATTCGAACTGACGAGAACCCGGAAATTCGGCGCAGCGGTTTCGGTAGCGCTGCTGGCCTGGGCCGTTACCTCGCTGTTCCCGTGGATCGTGCAACGCGAGCGCGCCTGGCCGGCCCTGGCGGTCATGCTGGCGGTGAGCCTGGGGGTCGCTCTGGCGAACGCCGGGCTGCGACGGGATCGACTCGCTCTGACGCCGTCGGCCGAGCCGCAAGACCTTCCAGCGCAGACCTGGGATCGGCTCAGTTGGCTTCTGACTGCGTCGGCCGCCCTGGTGGTGATGGCGCTGCAGCGCGCGCAACTAATTGGCGTCTGGCGCCCCGGCGAAGAAAGCTTGATTCTGCGGCCTTAAGGACCATCTATGAGAGCCTTGCTGGTGACTTCGCAGGTGACCTACGTGCCGCGCAATTACGGCGATTTGTTCGTCACGCTGTTGGCCGAAGCGGGCGAGCACGTAGCCGGCGCCGTATTTCTGCGGAATTTGGATTGGAGCCTGGCGAAGACCGTGCTCGGACTGTATGCGCTTGGTTGTCCACGGGTGGCGACGTCCTTGGTGCGCAACACGATTGAACTGCCGCTGCGCCGGCGGGAGAAGCTTTTCACCGCGCGGAACCTTCCGGTGCTGCGCGCCGCCACGATGAACACTCCTTGGATGACGGCATGGATCCGCCAGCATGAGATCGACCTGGTGATCAACTTGCGCACACGCTGCATTTATCAGGCCGACGTGCTGACGGCTCCCAAGCTCGGTTGCCTGAATGTTCATCATGGGTTGCTGCCGGAGCACCGCGGCGCCATGTGTGACTTATACGCGTTGAGCGAAAATCGCCCGGCGGGTTTCACGATCCATGTGATGACCGAGCGACTCGACGCCGGGCGCATCCTCCTTCGAAGCGAGGTGTCGGATGGCGCGGCGCGCGACTACATCCGCTACCTCGCGCGTACCGGCCGTGCAGAGGGCCATGCGCTGGCGGAACTCCTTCAAGAGATCGCGTGCGCTGGCGCCTTGCCCGTTGGCGAGCCTAATACGGCGGACAAGGCATATATCCATAAAACGCCCCGCACGCGGGCGGAGATCGCCAGGCTCAAAACGCGCGGCATGTTACTGTGAGTGTTTTACCTTTGATCTTTCCAGGAGGCGGCTATGCCCCAAATCGGGTATCACAATGGCGCGGAAGTGCACAATAACGTCGCCATGTTTGTGGAGCGAAACGCCGAGCGATACCCCGAGAGAACGGTGCTCCAGTGGCTGCCGCGCGAACGGGTCGAGGCGTGGTCGTTCGACCTCGGCGATCCGCTGCTTCATGAAAGCCTGGACATGGCCACCTTTGCCGGCCTGGTGCGGCGCACTGCGGCGGGGTTGCGCGAACTGGGCCTGTCGCACGGCGACCGGGCGATTGTGTTTGTTCCGATGTCGCCGCCGCTGTACGTGGCGATGACCGCGCTCCAGCGCATCGGGGCGATCCCAGTGTTTCTCGACTCCTGGGCGCGCCGTGGCCATTTGGGGGCGAGCGCCAACGCGGTGACGCCCAAGGCGCTCATCACCTTCGAGCAGGCGTTTCAACTTTGCGCACAAACGCCGCAGTTGGCTGACATTCCAATCAAAATTTCCGTCGGCCCGGTCACGCAATCGTATACTGCCGCTTTGGAGCAACTCATGCAGGTGCCGCGGGACGCGCCCGTGCAGCCGGTGGAGCGCGAAGCGACGGCGTTGGTGACCTTTACGACGGGCAGCTCCGGCGCGCCCAAAGGCGCGAACCGCACGCACCGCTTTCTGGCGGCCCAACACTACGCCCTCAACCGCTGCCTGCACTACACCGAGGCGGACGTGGACCTGCCGGTGTTCCCGATCTTTTCGCTGAACAACATCGCCGGCGGCGTGCCGACGGTGATTCCCGGGATCGATGTCGGTTCGCTCGGCGATCGAGATCCCTTGATTCTGTTGTCGCAAATGCGCGCCTGCCGCGTCACCTGCGCCACGCTTTCGCCATCGCATTTTAACGGGCTGTCGCGTTACTGCTTGGAGCATGGGCTGAGCATGCCAGGATTGCGACGCGCGGTGACGGGCGGCGCACCGATCAGCCGTGACGACCTGCGCGCCTTTCGCCGGGCGGCGCCGGCCGCCGAGATTTGGGTCTTGTACGGTTCAACGGAGGTCGAACCAATTGCGCACATCGAGGCGGGCGAAATGCTTGGCGCGGAGTCCACCGAAAGCGCTGTTCCCGAATGGGTGGACGAAGGCGTGAATGTCGGCCACATCGACTCGGGACTGCGGAGCCGGTTCCTCAAGATCTGCAAAGAGCCGATTCCGCCGTTGGCCAGCGAAGAAGCGTGGCGGGAGCTGGAGGTTCCGCCGGCCGAGGTGGGCGAGCTGGTTGTCGCCGGCGAGCACGTGTGCCGCGATTACTTCAACAACGCCGAGGCGTTTGCGCGGGCCAAGATCGTCGATCACGAGGGCGTCGTCTGGCATCGCACCGGCGACCTGGGCCGCCTCGATGAGCAAAGCCGTCTGTGGATCGTGGGTCGCATCCACAATGTCATCACGCGACAAGGGAAATACCTGTTTCCGGTACGGGCCGAAATTCTGCTCAAGCGACTTCCGTTCGTGCAACAAGGAGCGTTCTTGGGTCTGCCCGATGCGAACCTCGGCGAACGCGCTGTGTGCGTGGTCGTTTCGCATCGCGACGACGTTTCCCAACATGGCGAATGGGAGCAGGAAATCCGTCGCGTTTTTGCCAAGAACGGCATTCCCGTGGATGACGTGGTGTTCCGCGCGCAGATTCCGATGGATCCCCGGCACCATTCCAAGGTGGAATATGACGTGCTGCGCCAGGAACTGCGGGAAGGGGAACGATGAGCCGGTGGTGGGTCTTCATTCAGGAGCGATTTGAGCCGGTCTCGCATCTGCTGATGATCGGTTCGTTTTCAGCGGCCCACGCGGTCGCCGCGGCGCGCGGCGCCGGCCAATCCGCCGCCGCGTGGGCTACATGGCGCTCGCTGCTCATCATCCTGCCCGGCGTGGTCGCGTTCTTCTTTTTGCTGCGGTTGTATGACGAGATCAAAGATGATGAGCACGACCGAGAGGTGAACCCCGACCGGCCCTTGGCGCGCGGGCTGGTGTCGCGGAAGGAGTTGAAGTTCGGCATGATTGTGTGCCTGGCGATCGTCTTCGCCTCTTTTGGCGCCGCGGGCTGGCCGGCCTGGTGTACGGTCGCGGCGGCCGTGGCGTATTCCTGGCTGATGTATTGCGAGTTCTTTATCGGCGACTGGTTGCGTCCCAAGCTGACAACCTACGCGGTTAGCCACACGGCGGTGTCGGTATTGCTTTCGGCGGCGATGTTGTCGGCCATGACCGGCTGCTACCCATGGGTGTTGACGACACAGCACTGGCTCTTCGCCCTCAATAGTTGGCTATTGTTCAATGCGTTCGAGTTCGGACGCAAAACGTTCTTGTCGAACGAAGAGCGCGACAAAGCGCCATCGTATTCCAAAATCGTTTCGCGCTATGGCGCCGTCGCAATGGTGTTAACAATGGCCGCAGGGTCCTTGGCGCTGTTGTGGGGGTACTTTCCGCCGTCGCGGACGGCTCCCGTTTCTGTGCCTCAAACGGCGATGGCGGCGTTGGCGGCGATCCTGGCGGCTGTGGGGCTGGCGTATGCTGTCCTCGACCGGCAGCCGTGGGGCAAGGCCTACCGGGGTCTCTGCTCGGCGTACCTTGTGCTCATGTGTATGGTGTTTGCTCTCGGCCCTTTTCTCTCGTGACCGTGACTCATGCTGATTACCCACGACAGTGACCGTTGCTATGTGCGCCGGCACGCTGGCGGCAAGGGCGAGAACCTCTACCGCCTGAGCAAGGCCGGATTTCCAGTTCCCCGCTGGGTCGTGCTCGGCGAAGAGTGGTTTCGCCGCTTTCGCGTGGATGCCGGGCTGCATGCGCAGATCGCGGAGCTTACGAAGCGTGGCGACTTGACCGCCGTGCGGGAATTGATTGTCAACGCGTCTTTGCCGCAAGCCATCGAGGAGGAGATTCGACGGGCGTGGCGCGAAGTTGCAGCGCCTGCGATTGCCGTACGTTCCTCCGCTGTGGGTGAAGACGCCGCCGGCCGATCCTTTGCCGGCCAGTTGAGTTCTTACCTGTACGTCACGTCTGTGGACGATACGGTTCAAGCCGTCAAGAATGTCTGGGCCTCGGCTTACTCCGATCGCGCGGTGAGCTACCGGGCGCAATCCGGCTTGGCCGACGAACCCGTTGACGTGGCGGTAATCCTGCAAGCCATGGTCGACGCCGAAAAAAGCGGCGTCTTGTTCACCTGCGATCCCCTTGGGGGCGACGCTGACCGCATCACCATCAACGCCGTCTACGGTCTGGGCGAAGGACTGGTGTCAGGACTTTTGGACGCCGATACCGTCGTGCTCGATAAGACCTCGGGCGCAAAGATTCGCTCCGAGATCGCGGTCAAGCATACGCATCTGGTCCGCTGCCGCGGCGGCTCTGGTTTGGAGGAGCAAACCATCGCGGCCGAGCTGCGCGAAGTGTCATGTCTTAGCGACGCCGAGTTGGCCCAGTTGGCGGCGCTGGGCCGTAAGGTCGAACGCTTCTACCGCTTCCCTCAGGACATCGAGTGGGCCATTCAAGACGGTGATCTGATGCTGTTGCAGGCCCGGCCGGTTACTAGCGCCGTGCGCGCATACGAAGGATTGCTTTACATCTGGGACAACTCCAACATCGTGGAAAGTTACGGCGGCATCACGTTGCCGCTCACCTTCACATTCGCCCGGCATGTGTACCACCAGGTGTACGTTCAGTTCTGCGAGGTGCTGGGCGTGCCCCAGCACGAAATCCGCAACATGGACCACTTCTTGCGCAACATGCTGGGCAGCTTCTACGGCCGCGTGTATTACAACATCCTCAATTGGTATCGGCTCACGAGCATCCTGCCGGGGTTCAAGCACAACCGGGCCTTCATGGAAACGATGATGGGCACGCCCCATCAACTGGCCGATGAAATTGCGGACCGGATCAAGCCTCCGGGCTTCCAAGAAAGTTTCTCGTCGAAGGTGCGCCGCTTCTGGAGCGGGCTCAAGTTTGCGTACTACCACTTCACCATCCAGCGCGTGGTCGATCGTTTTCTCGCTTACTTCCACGCGCAGTACGAGCCGGCCCGGCGCGTGGACTACGATCAATTGCCCGCGGATGAGATTTACGCCTGCTATCTTGAACTAGAGAACCAGTTGCTTCGGCGGTGGCAGGCGCCGATCTTCAACGATTACCTGTGCATGGTTCATTTCGGGTTGTTCAAACATTTGACGGCGCGGTGGCTGGGTCACCTCGGCGGCTCGCTGCAAAACGATCTGTTATGTGGCGAAGGCAACTTGGAATCGGCCGAGCCGACCCGCGCGATCCTCCGCATGGCGGCGCTGGCCGAGGCTGAGCCGGACCTCAAGGCGCTGCTCCTGCAGGTCCCCGCTGACGACGCGCTGGAAGCGCTGCGGCAGTCTCCCTTTACCGCGTTCCTCGCCGCCGTGGAGCAATACATTGACCACTATGGATTTCGCTGCATGAACGAGATGAAGCTCGAACAGCGCGACCTCCATCAAGACCCTGCGTTCCTCTTTACGTGCCTGAAAAACTATCTGCGTTCGGGCGTCGCCGATCTTGAAACGCACTCCCGGCGCGAGCGCGAGATTCGCAAGGCGGCGGAGCGGAAGGTGAACCAGGAGCTGAAAGGCTGGCGCAAGCTAGTCTATCGGTGGTCGCTCAAGCACGCGCGCCGAGCGGTGCGGAACCGGGAAAACACGCGCTTTTGCCGGACCCGTATTTATGGCGTGGTGCGCGCCATGTTCTATGGCATCGGCCGGGACTACGTCTTGCGCCGGATCATCGATCGTCCCGAAGACATTTTCTACCTGACGCTGCAAGAACTCCAAGGCTCGCTCGAAGGGCATCTCACCTCCCAGGACTTGCGCGGCGTGGTCCACCAGCGGCAACAAGAGTACGCAGCCTATCGAGAGATTGAGCCGGCGCCACGCTTCATCACCCGCGGCCCGCCTTACTGGATGAACTACCACTTCAGCGCTGACGGCAAACCGGTGGAGGATTCGACAGGCGTACTCGGCGATGGCGCGGGATTGAAGGGCGCTGGCTGCTGTCCCGGCGTGGTCGAGGGCGTGGCCAAAGTCATCCTCTCGCCCGATGACGACCTGGACCTCAACGGCGAAATCCTCTGCACCCTGCGCACCGATCCGGGCTGGATCCCGCTCTACCCGTCGATCTCCGGCTTGGTGGTGGAGCGCGGCGGACTGCTGTCACATTCCGCGATCGTCGCTCGCGAGATGGGCCTCCCCACGGTAGTCGGCGTCAAGGGCCTCACCAAGACCATTCGC
>CAUJHS010000035.1 GCA_963204915.1 Planctomycetota bacterium
GCTCGTCAGGCCGCCCAGCCGCTGGACCTCGTCTACGGCGGCGGCGTATTCGGCGCTATCTAACGCCGGAGGTGCAGCGGGGCGGAATTGCGAGGGGCTGCTCATGGCGAACGGCGTCACGAGCGGCCATTGCGGCAACAGGGGCGGCAGATAATCCGGGAACGTACGGTTCCAATCTCCCGGCTGACCGCCCGGTGAGTAAGACGCGCTGGCGCCGGCGCCATCCGCGCTGCGCCAAGCAAGCATCGCCTCGGCCGCCTGGCGGCCCACTTCGACGCCCAGCGTTTTCTCGGGACCGTCCGGAACTGTGGCGAGGGCTTCGGCTAACGCGGCGTCGAATACCGCCCGTTCATCCGGTTCCTGGTAAAGCTGCGAAGCGACGTGGTGCGCGGCGGCGGCCACGGCCGCCACCGGCGACGCGCCCGAGGGCGCGACCAGATCAACATGGTACGGCTGATGGGTGCGCTCGATCGCATTCACCGCGTCGTACATCGCCGCATGGACCATCGCCAGATTCCGCGCTGCCCGGGGCGGCTGCGAGGGCACGATCCGGTTCGGATAAGGATCGTTCGACAATGTCGTCCAGTCGCGAATCACATTCAGCAGCGAGGCGTTCCAATCCAGGACCACATCGCCGTACCGGGCCGTCCGTTCGACCGTCGCGCGCTGTCCAAACCGGTCCGTTGCCTCCACAACGAGCGTATTCAACCCCGGCGACAACTCCATTGTAAACTGATATCGCCCTTGGACATCGGCGACGGCGTGTACTTCGGTAGCCGCATTGTGGGAGCTTGTGTCTTCCGGTGAGGCCGCGACGCGCAGCCGCAACGACGCGCCCACCATCGTTTGGCCCACGAGCGTCACTTGCGGCTCCAGCACGACGCCGTTGCCGTTCGCATCGGAGTCGGGATGGAGCGAGGCCGTCAGGGCGAGCGGCTGAATGCCTTCGCGCAGCGCCTGCACAATCAGCAGCGCATCCAGAATCGTAACGGAATCGCTCCCGTCCACATCGAGGTAGGGCGGCGCCTGCGGCGGCGGAGCAGGCAGGGGGCGGCTTCCCTCTCGGCGCAAGTCGCTGATCACAGCCTGCAAATCCGCCACCGTGACCACCCCCGAGTTATCGACATCCAGGGCGTTCGCCGGATTCCGCCAGCCGCCGGCCAGCAGCCGCCGGTCTTCCAATTGTTCCAGGCCGCCGCGGCGCCTGGGGTGAGACAACGGTCCAATTCGCATCATTTTCTAAGTGTTGACGACATTCGAATAGGGTGGCGCGGGGCAGCCGAATTTAAAGGAGCCAGATTTGTAGGCTCTCTAGGTCGAAAGGCGGGGCGTGCGCAGGGAAGCGCAGTTCCGCGCCGGCTGTGTTCGACGGCACATGGCCTAATTCGCGCAGGATCAACAGGTCCAGTTTGCTCGGCTGTTGGCGCAGCCGCAAGACTCACCACTCCTCTTTAGCCTTCAATCGGGGCTTGATCAGCGCGGTGACGCGCGAGTATCGCACCTTCCGGAGCGGGTTGCTGGCGGCAAAGACAAGACAGAGCGCCAATTGATTTTTGCCCGTGCCCCTGGGACCAATGGCACATTTTCCCTACCTTTGAGATGCGCCCTTTCGTCAGCTCCCTGCAAAAGCAGCTTGTTGACGCTGGGGCGCGGTAAAAGCGAACTCGTACAGAAGCTTTTGAGCCAGGAAACAATCCGCCTTCAAGCGCCAATACGCTGGCGCGCGGCCACTAACTGCGCGCGGCGAGGGGGGATTGCGGACAGCATTCTGTTAACTATTCTTAGCTATAAGCGATGCTCCAACCGGGCAGGAAGCAGTCGGTTTTCTCCACCATCAACCTGCCTTCGTTTCTTGTCCAAGGTTGTATGACTTTGCCCCACAAGCACTGCGCCCGGCGTGTCACTCTTCCTAGGTCCTTGGTTCGCTCGGCGCGGAGAGCCGCGTTGTGCAAAACTTCGCTGCGTTCCAAGCGCACAAGTGGCCTTCACTTGGAAACGCTTGAGGACCGCAAGCTTCTGGCAGGCGATTGGCGCAACCCGGCGCTGGCGGGCGACGTGGACTATTCGGGATTCGTTTCGATTGCCGACGCGCTGGCGGTGGTGGCGGAATTGCGCGTCAAAGGCAATCCGCACGGCTTGACGATTCCGCCGGTGGCGCCGAATGTTCCGCCGCCGTTTGTAGACGTGACCGGCGACGACCAGGCGAACATCGCCGACCTGCTGGGCGTGGTCACGCTGCTGCGCAACGGTTCAGGACTTGCCGCACCAGAACTGCAAGCCGCCTTGGCGAACGATACGCCGCCCGATACGTCCGATGGCATCACGTCGGATGCGAGAATCGCGGGCCGCATTACGGCGAACTTGCAGCCATCGACGCACTTGGTTGCGCGGCTGGACCAAGGTCCGTGGACGAGCATCGTACTGGCGACCGATGGATCGTTCACTTGGACGCCGCCTTCGATGCCCACTGACGGACCGCACACGGTGCGCCTGACGACGCAAACCTTTGGCGGCCCGTTCAGCCAACTCGACGTGACCTTCACGTTCACGGGTCAGCGTGTGACACTGGTGCCCATTAGCCCGCTCAACGTCACCGCGGGGCAAACGGTCGAAGCGGCGCTGTCGGCCACGTCGGCCTCTGGCAATCCGATCACGTTCATGCTGGCCAGCGACATGCCGCTTCCCGGCGGCCGCCTGCGCCCGGACAATGTGTTGGAGTTCACTCCTGGCCCGGACGACGTGGGCCAATACGATTTCGAAGTGATTGCCAGCGATGGAGTGAGTCAGGCGCGGCAAACCGTGTCGCTCACGGTCGTGGCCGATCCGGTCGGCACAACGCGGCTTTCGGGTGTGGTGCTCGGAACCGATTCGCAGCCGATCCCCGGCCTGCGCGTATCGCTCGGCGCCATAAGCGTACTCACCGACGCCAGCGGCAAGTTCTTGATCGACGCTGGCTCCGCCGGTCCGTTCATCAGCGATACGCTGCGGTTCCACGGCAATGAACTAGCGGGCGACAAAGCGTATCCCTTTGTCGCCGAGAAATTGGAGCTGATGTTCGGCCATGAAGTGTTCCTGGGCGCGCTGAACCAGATCCGCCGTCCGGTGTACTCGCCGGTGCTGGACGTGGCGGGCGGTACGCAGATCAACCCGGCGCAGGACACCACGGTGTCGCAAGAAGTGGCGCCGGGCGAAACGGCCGAGGTTTTCGTCGCTGCAGGGACGCTGTTCAATCAGCAAGGCTCGCCCTTTCAAGGCGTATTGAGCATCACCGAAGTCCCGCCCGACTTGACGCCTGCGGCGCTCCCCAACAACCTGGCGCCAGCGCTGGTGGTGACCATTCAGCCCGGCGAGATGACGTTTGCGTCGCCCGCGCCGGTCACGTTCCCCAACCGCGACGGCTGGGCGCCGGGCGTGAAGATGGACCTGTGGTCGATCAACCCCGTGACGGGCGAATTCGACGACGTGGGCGACGGCGTGGTGAGCGACGATGGTACGCAAGTCGTCACGACCAGCGGCGGCGTGCGGAACAGCAGTTGGCACTTCTTCGTGCCGCCCCCGGACGAACCCGACGTGGACGACGATAAGGACGAGTGCAAAGAGTGCGAAGAGGAAGGCGATTTCAGCTCGACGGTCCGTTTCGCCACGGGAGCGGTGATCGAAACGCACGCCCTCCCGACCTACTCCTCGCTCGGCCAGTCGCGCGGAGTGGAGCTGGTTTACGACTCGCTGCGAGCCAATCCCCAGAGCATCTTTCGCGGCTCGATTGGAAACGTGTCGCCCGCCTTCTTCAACCCACCCGACGCGCTGCGGATGGTCATGTCCGCGTCGGTCAACGTCAATGGCGTGGAGGTGGCGGCGCCCGGCTTCGATCAACCGGGTGAGTTCGGCTTGATGGGTGGCGAGAACTTCTTTACCGTTCCCGCAGGCGGCGGACGTCTCGACGCCCGGCTGATGGTCGATCTTTCCGATCAGCCGACCGGCCTTTATCCGTACACGGTCACCATCGGCCTGCGCGGGCTTTCGGACGGGCGCTTCACCGGCGCCTCGGACGTGGTCCAAGACTTGCTGCTCCACGAGAACGGCCGGAACAGTCCCTTCGGCGCTGGTTGGAATATCGCCGGATTGCAGGCCGTGGTGGAAGGCCCCAACGGGTTTGTGGCGGTGTTCGACGGAAGTGGCGAGTCGCAGCTCTACACGCCGGTCGCGGGCAATCCACTTCAGTTCACCTCGCCGCCGGGCGACTTTTCCCGATTGGAAAAACTGGCCGGCGTAGGCTATCGCCGCACAATGACCGACCAGTCGGTCGAGGAGTTTGACGCAGCCGGGCGAATCACGGCGATGCGCGACCGCAACGGCAACGAAACGCGGTACGAATACGACACCGGAGGCAACCTCCTCAAGATCATCGACCCGGTCGGCCTGGAGACGACGTTCGCTTATGCGCAGGGACGCGTCACTTCGATCACCGATCCCGCGGGCCGCGTAACACAGTTGCAATACGACGCCGCAGGGAACCTGACACGCATTACCGACCCGGACAACACCAGCCGGCAATTCGAGTACGACGCCCGGCGGCTGATGACCGCCGAAGTCACCAAGCGCGGCTTCCGCGAAGAGATTACTTATGACGCCTTCGGGCGCGCGCAGCGGGCCGAGCGTCCCGACGGCTCGACGGTCAACATCACGCCGCTGGCGGTGCGCGGGCTGTATCCCGCCACGCAGACGCAAGACCCCATGAACGCGCCGCTGGCGGTGCGCACCAACGGCGAAAGTGTCTACGTTACGCCCACCGGCAACACCATCCGCACGCAATTGGACGGGGCCGGACAATTAATCTCGGAAAGCGACAACCTCGGCCCGCTGCCCACCGTCCAGCGCGACGGCAACAACCTGGTGACGCGCTCCACCGACGCCCGCGGCAACATTACGCTCTACACCTATGACGCGCGCGGGAACTTGCTGACGGTCGAAGATCCCATCTCGGCCGCGGGCGGCGGCGAAGTGGCGGGCACGATTACCGAGCCGGGCGAGCTGGACGTGTTCACCTTTGAAGGAACGGCGGGACAGGTCGTCTATTTCGATACGCTCGACGGCGACACCGACGGCATTGCCACGCAGTTGCGATCTCCCAGCGGACGTTCCTTGCTGTCCATCTTCTCCTTCAACGGCAACATTCCCGACTTCGACCGCGGGCCGATCGTTCTCCCCGAGACGGGCACGTACCGCTTGGAGATTGGCGGGACCGAGTTCACCGGCGACTACCGCTTCCGTTTGCTCGACCTGGCCAACGCGCCGGAGATTACGCTGGGAGCAACGGTCAATGCACAGCTTCCTTCGGGCTTGCACGCGCACCTTTACCGTTTCACCGGGACAGCGGGACAGCAGCTTACGTTCGACAGCCTGATGGAGCAACAGCGCGGCAATTGGGCCATCAGGGCCATCTCGCCGAGCGTCTTCGGCTTTGTGCGCAACGAAGTTTTGGGCGAAGACTTCGACGCTGGTCTGCCGGCGGACGGCGAGTATGTCTTGATCGTCCGCACAGACTTTTCCAACCCCGACCCATCGCCGCTCGATTACCGCTTCCAAGTGCGCGACGCCATGCCGCCGCCCGTGACGCCGTCCGGGTTTGGCGTGGTTCACACGGGTACGCTCGCCACGGGCGAAATGCACGAGTTTTCGCTCATGGCGCCTGCCGGACTGTTGATGTACTTCGACGGTCTGAGTCGCGAGTTTTCGCAAGTCAGCGTGCGCCTGGTTGACTCGAACGACAACTTCGTGACGTCGGCCAATCGCTTCGACCTCGACGCCGTGGGGAACGTCGCGCGAGGCATGTTCGCCATTCCCGCCTCCGGCGAGTACACGCAGAAGATTTCAGGCACGGGCAATTACTCCTACCGTTGGATCGACGTGCAAAGCGCCGCCCAGCATTTGAATACCGGCGCGCTCGTGCAAGGCACGCTCGACCCCAACACGCAGACCCACTTCTATCGCCTGGAGGGAACCGCCGGCCAACGGCTGTACTTTGATGGGCAAATGGGCACAACCAGCCTGATGTTGTACGACCCGTTCGGCGGCTTCCACAACAACTCGGCTAGGCTCGGCGTGACGGGACCGCATTACCTTGCGGTTTACGACAACAGTTTCCAGGCGCCACCCACGCTCGATTACCAGTTCCGTGTGCTCGATGTCGCCGACTTGCCCGTCGTATCGCTCGACCAGGAAATCGCTGGGACCGTCAACCCCTTCGTTGATGACGTGTATCGCTTCAACGGGACCGCCGGCCAGCGGCTGTTCTTTCAATCGCTCGAATCCACCTTCGAAGGCAGGCTTCAGTTGCTCGGCCCTGCGGGACAGCTCGTGGCAGATACCTTCAACTTCGCCGACAACCTGGAAGCGATCTTGCCCGCGGATGGCGAATACCTGTTGGCGGCGACCAATAACACCGCAAACCCGATCGACTACCGCTTCCACCTGGGGGCGCCGAATACGACCACCTCGCCCGTGACGTTGGGGCAAGTCGTCAACGCAACGTTGGCGGACCCGGGTGAAATTCATCGCTACACATTCACCGGCGCCGCTGGGCAGCGGATGTACTTTGATGCGTTGGCAGAAATCCCGTTCTTCGACATGCCGCCGATCGAAGTGCAAGACGAGCACGGCAACGTGGTGGCGGCGAACCTCTTAGCGACCGCGCTGGTGGAGTCTCGTCCGTTCACGCTGCCGCGCGACGGACAGTACGTGTTGCACGTCGGCGGCGATGAGCAGACCAGCACGTATAGCTTCCGCTTGCTCGACGCCGGCGCCGCGCCGCTGCTGCAACTGGGCATGCCCACGAGCGAAACGCTTTCGCCCGGCTATCAAAGCGACGTCTACCGCGTTCCAGGCCAGGTGGGTCAACGATTGCAGTTCGACTCGCTCGCCGATCCCGGCAACGGCTCCTGGGATCTGTACGGACCAACAAACCAGCCGCTTTCGGAATTTGGCGCACCCCCAATCGAAAGCGACTTCACGCACACCTTGCCGAGCGACGGCGAATACCTGCTGGTGCTTCGCGGCGGGCAGCAGGCCGACCTGAACTACCAGTTCCAGGTGAACGATCAAAGCGAAGCGCCGGTCACGCCCATGGGCTTCGGCCAGCGGCACATGGGCAGCCTGGCGTCGGGCGAGACGATGACCTTCACCTACCAGGCGTCGGCGGGCGACTTCGTCTATTACGATGCGCTCGACACTGGCTCCGTTTTGCGTATGGAGTTGCGCGACCCTGACGATCAAGTCATCTATTCTGCCGGCGCCAGCTTCGACACGGACTTGATCCTGCCGCGTTCCGGCGAGTACACGCTTGAATTCACCACACCCAACGGCGCCGACGACTTTGATTTCCGGCTGTTGCGGCCCGCGAGCGATTCGACTCCGATCGCGTTCGGGGCCGAGATCATGGGACAAACCGGTGGGACGGAGTTCTACCGCTTCGACGGCGCCGCGGGACAGGTGCTGTTCATCGATCAGTTAGCAGCGTCCAGCTTGGAGTTTCGCATCATTTCGTCGAGCGGCCAAATGCAAAACGCCGCACTGGAAACCACGGAAACGCACTTCGTGCAAATCCGGCAAACCAACGGCAGCGACCCGGTGGACTATCGCTTCCAATTGCTCGATCTCTCGGGGTTGCCTGAAACTGCCCTGCCGACCGACTTGACCGGCGCCTTGGAAGGCGGACGCGAGGCGGAGGCGTATCGCTTTACCGGCGAGGCAGGCCAGCGCGTGTTCCTCAATATGCGCGATACGCCGTTTGCCCCCATCACGTTTCAACTCCTCGACGGCGCCGGCCGGACGATCACTCAGTCGGGCGGCGGTTCCGATCTTGAGGCGACCTTATCGTTCGCCGGTTCGTACTACCTCGTGCTCGACGGTACGGCCGAAGACACCTTCGCCTACCGCTTCCGCATGGCTGAGCCCACTACCAGCGAAGCGCCGCTGCCCGACTCGCAGCCCGCGGGACCGGTGACGTACGCGTACGACGCGACCTTCAGCCAGGTGACCAGCTACACGGATGAACGGGGACGGCAGACGTTATACGAGATCGCCCCCGCCAACGGCAATGCGCTTTCGATGACGGAAGTCGTGGGCGCTAACGGCGGCAACGACGACTAGGTGACGCAGTACACCTACACCACGCACGGGTTGATCGACACCATGACCGACCCGCTCGGGCGCGTGACCGATTACGATTACGACGCCTTGGGCCGTACGACGTCGATCACGTACGCCGTCGGCACGGCCGAGGAAGCCACCCTGCAATACGAATACGACGCCGCTGGAAACCTCACCGCGGCCATCGACGAGAACGGTAACCGCACCGAGTACAAGTACGACGCGCTCAATCGTTTGGTGATGATGACCGCAGCCGACCCCGACGGCGCCGGTCCGCTCACTTCCCCGGTTACCGAGTTTGATTATGACGCGGCGGGCAACATGATCCGTCGCCTGGACGCCCGCGGCAACGAATCGACCTATGAGTACGACACGCGCGATCGCGCCACCTCATGGACCGATGCGAACCAAGGCGTCACGCGCTATGAATACGACCTCTCTGGCAATCTGACCAAGCTGACCGATCCGCTCGGGCTGATCACGCAATACGTTTACGACGCGCGTAACCGCCTGCTCGAGACGCACGATCCCGACGACGGAGTGACCCGCTATGCTTATGACGTTGACGATAACCTGGTCGAGTTGATCGATCCCAGTGACAACCGCACGACATTTACCTACGATGCTCGCAACCGGCTAGTGAGCGAGCGGCAATTCCCGTCCATCGACGCCGAAGAAGCCGACGCGTCCACGCGGACTTTCGTTTACGATGCGGCCGATAACCTTATTCAATCGACCGACCGGGACGGCCGCGTGACTAACTTTGCCTACGACGACTTGAACCGTCTGACGACCGAAACTTGGGCCGGCGGCGGCAACGTGGTGCAGTTCGCCTACGACAATGCGAGCAACCTCGTCTCGGCAAGGGACAACTTCTCCTCATTGGCGTTCACGCACGATGCGCGAAACCGTGTGAAGACGGTGGACAACGCCGGCACGCCGGGCGCGCCGCATGTGATGCTGGCGTATGCCTACGACGACGCGAACAATGTCGTCTCGGTCAGTGATACGATCGGCGGCGCCGCAGCCGGTGTTAATCAGTACGTCTACGACGCGCTGCACCGCCTCACCCGCCTCACGCAAAGCGGCGCGGGAGTCTCAGCCAAGCGGGTGGACCTCGCCTACAATTCGCTGGGCCAGTTCGCGGCTATCGACCGCTTTGCCGACCTGGCCGGCTCGCAACCGGTCGCGAAAAGCACGTACGTTTACGATACCTTGAATCGGCTCGAAAGCCTGACCCATGCCCGCGCGGGAACGAATCTCGCCTTTTACAACTTCACGTATGATGCAGCCAGCCGCATCACGTCGCTGGAAGACATCGACGGGCTAACCACCTACACATACGACGACCGTAGCCAGTTGACCGGCGCGCAGCATGCGGACCCGGACAACCCCGACGAGACGTACCAATACGACGCCAACGGCAACCGTATCTCCTCGCACCGTCACGGCCAAGACTATCAAACGGGAATCCACAACCGGCTGATGTCCGACGGCGTTTACAACTACCAGTACGATGCGGAAGGGAACTTGATGCGCCGCACCGAGATCGCCACCGACGCCACGCGCGAGTTCACATGGGACCACCGCAACCGCCTGACGAGCGTGACCGATAAAGACGGGGCCGACCAGGTCCTGCAAACGGTCGAGTTCACCTACGACGCTCTCAACCGCCGCATCTCCAAAAGCGTCACCGAGGCGGCAGACGTGGCGGTCATCCACTTCGTCTACGACCGAGATGACGTGCTGCTGGACTTCATCGATGACGATGGCGCCGGTCCTAACGCTCCGGCGCTCGCGCAGCGCTACCTGCACGGTTCGGCCGTCGATCAAGTGCTCGCCCAGGACGACGGCGCGGGCAACGTCCTGCGGATGCTCTCCGACCATTTAGGTACGGTGCGCGATCTCGTGGACAACACGGGCGCCGTGATCAATCACCTGAAGTACGACTCCTATGGCGCCGCAATTGAACAATCGAATCCCGCCGCCGCCACTCGATACCAGTTCACAGGCCGCGAGTTCGACGCCGAAATCGACCTCTCTTACTATCGCGCCCGGTACTATGATGCCGCCCTCGGCCGCTTCGTTATCCAGGACCCCATCTCGTTCCTGGCGGGAACGATGAACCTGTATTCCTACGTCGGCAACGCCCCACTGAACGCCAAAGACCCCTTCGGCCTGCAACAGCAACCGTCAACGTGGAACCCGCCAGCAGGACAACCCTATACGTCACCCTCAGGCACCACCTACACGCCTTCCCCGAATGGAGGCTACGATTATTCAGGTCCCAACGGAAGCGGACACATTCCTCCGAACGGCACCCAGCAGATAGGGCCAGATACCGTCCACGTATCACAAGACGGCACGGGCACGGGGATTACGCTCACCTACGGCAAGAATCCCAACGACCCCTATGGCGACAAGGAAAAGAAAGAACGCAAGCCCGAACCGGAGGGGAGGACGGCTTGCAAAGTAAGATATAAAGACAAAAACGGTACGGAAAAAACCCAATCGAGTAAACCGGAGGGCTTTAAACCGTTTACGCCACAAGGAAACTTGCCACCCTAGATTCCAGCGGCAAAACGCCTGTAGCGAATCCGCATGAGGTGGTTCGCCTAAGTCGCGGCTTAAAACCGCTGGCGGTGTTCGAAAGGTTTCTCCAGGACTCTGGCGAACCTGAATTTCAACTCGAACGACCTTCGGCCGGAGCCAGGAGGCTTGGGCCGCGGTGGGTCGCTCATGGCTGGAGCGTCGCCGCCCGTGCCGCCACTGGGAGGCTTCGTCACTCCTGTCCAACGCCTCGTAGAGTTGCACGAGGCGTTCAGCCGCTTCGGTCACGCAAACGCGGGCCTGCGATGGGGTAGTATTGTCGTGACGCTTTAGTGGGTGGGCGAGGCGAGACACGGAGGTACAGCGTGCCGTTGGAATTCGCGGTCGCCACATGCCTGCCGTCCGGAGTCGAATCTAGGGTGCAAGCCAGCGCGTTGATGACGCCGCCGCCCGGGCCAATGCGGATTTCCCTCTCCAGAGCCGCGGATTGCGCATTCCACATGCGCACCATTCCATCATACGCCGAGGTGGCAAGCCGTGCGCCATCGGCGCTGAAGGTGTCAGTTTGCGGCCAAAACCGTTCTCCCGCACTTTTGATACTGCTGGCGAATTCGCGATGCGCTTCGGGATTGACGATCCGCCGCACCAAATAAGGCGTATGACTTATAGGACGCGCTGATCGAGCGAGCGACTGACCGGCGCCGTGCTCGATCGGTTGACGCACCGCTGCCACATTCTCGAATCGACCGGCGAAAGTTATCGCTTGCAAGTCGCGCGTCGACGGCGCAAAGGGTCGCGCACGAAACCCGAGACGTCATCCTCGTCACATGCCGACGAATCGGCATCATCCTAACCGTCGCTACCACCGTCACAATCCTTCCTCCTCCGGAGGAGGAAGGATTCGCACTGGAACGCCCCCACAACCTCACTTAGACTGAACAACTCACCACCCCAGCGCCGCACTTTTCAACCGCCGCGCGCTGCACTTTTCGACCGTCGTTTACAGATTTAATCGCGCACTATGTGCATGGCCTCGAGTTGGTGGGCCGGGTCGGGCCAACAGGCGCTGCCACCTACTACGATTTTGATGCGATCGGCTCAACCGCGGGCATAACCGACAACACCGGCGTTTACCAGAATCGATACAACTATCTCCCCTTTGGCGAGACGCTGACGAGTTTCGAAACTGTAGACAACCGCTTCCGGTATGTGGGATCTGCAGGAGTTAGCGGCGAGGATCATGGTCTGCAGTACATGCGAAATCGGTTTTATGATCCGTCGTTGGGGGTTTACACGAGCATGGACCCGCTCCTTCGGCCGGCGAACCAACGCTACGTTTATGTCCGAAATAATCCTGTCAGTTGGATCGACCCACGCGGCCTGCAGGCGAGTTGTTCCGAGAGTTGCGGGTACGACCTCGAGTCGGTGCCTTTGGTAACTGAACTCGACACAGGATTCGATCTCGCCCCAGACCCACTCGAGGAAGGATTCGACATTTCTCCCGACGATGATGACGAAGAATGGGAGTTTTGCACCCTGGAGCTCTACTGGACTTTTCCTGGCGAAGGGTCGTGCGACGACAATAACGATGATGATGGGCGTCACGGAAATGATGGAGGACTGGATGGCGGAACGCCCACTCCCGATCAAAGCCCCGATGCAGATGGAGGAACTTTGGAAACACGTGGGGAATTTGATCCGAATCAGAAAATGGGGCCCGCGGGCTACGGACCGCAACATTTCGTGTCGCCACAAACCCTGCTGGCGTATCGAGTCGACTTTGAGAATGATCCAACCGCCACGGCGCCCGCCCAGCGTGTGGTTGTTACGGATCCTCTCAGTAACGACTTGGACTGGACCACATTTCAGTTAACGGAAGTTGGCTTCGGCGACACCCGCATCGCTATTCCAACACAAAGCCAGCACTTTCAGACCACCGTCCCGATGGTTCTGAACGGTCGCTCCTTCCAAGTAGAAATTGAAATTGGTTTAAGCGCTCCAACGGGATTAATCACGGCAGTTTTCCAGTCGATCGACGCCACCACAGGACTTCCACCGGACGTGCTGACGGGATTCTTGCCGCCTGAAGACGGCACGGGCCGCGGCATGGGTTATTTCAGTTATACCATTAGTGCGCAAACGGGCCTGCCGACCGGAACCGAGTTGCGGAATGTGGCCCTGATCACCTTTGGTTTCAATCCATCAATCGCCACGAATCAAATCGATCCGCACGATCCCTTGCTCTGAACAGATCCGGAGAAAGAGGCCTTCGTTACTATTGACGCCGTAGGGCCGACAAGCGCCGTGAACGCCCTGCCGGCGAAGTCACTGGAGACGTTTGAGCTGAGTTGGGCCGGAAGCGACGACGTGGGAGGTTCGGGGCTCAAGACGTTTGATGTTTATGCCTCCAAGAATGGCGGTCCGTATGCGTTGCTGTGGGACAACCTCACGGCGACTTCCGCCATGTTCACCGGCGAAGTGGGAAGCACCTACGCCTTTTACTCCCGTGCTATCGACAACGTCGGCCATCAAGAGGCGGCTCCCGCAACGGCCGACGCGGTGACGCTGGTCGCGCCGTCGTTGGGACCACCGTGGCAAAACCCGGACGAACCGCTCGATGTGGATGCGTCTGGCATGGTAACCATCGCCGATCTTTGGGCGATCGTTCAAGACCTACGCAACTACGGCGTTCCGCACGATCTTCCCGACCCGCCCACGCCAACCTATGCGCCTCCGCCGTATGTGGATTGCAATGGGGATGGTTGGGCGACGATGTCGGATTTGTTGGACATGATCGTTTATTTGCGCAATCAAATCGCCGCCAGCGGATCTGGGGAAGCCGAGAGCGTTTTCGCGTCTGCGTTTCGGCAAGTGGAAAGCGAAGACATTGTTCGTTTGCCCCCATGGGACCTGGGAATCGTCGCCCGTAATCATCTCCCTATCTTGGATGATCCTTGGCGCCTGAGGTCAGAACGCGATTTGAATACAAGAAACCGAACTAAAGGTAAATTCGAACCTCCCCGGGCTGCAGTTTTCGCCATGGGAGTCGAAGAGACGTACCTTGCTACGAGGCGGGATGCAGCCAAGGTCTTACCACTCGATGGGAACACAGAGCTATTCGCTCCGTTTGCGACCGAACTCGAAGACGCCGTGGCGGACGTCGCTGACGACGTTGCTCGCGCCAGCCGTAAAATCGATTGAGCACTCCACGGTATATCCTTGGAACCATTCAGTCAGGACCGAACGATGCGCAGCCCACAAAATGGGCTTGCCGGGAATGGCCCTTGACTCTATCCGTCATACGCCTTACGCCGCGCACGATCGAAGTGCGCGCCAATGGGGTAGATTGGGAAGGGCAGAGTTTTTACGAGCCGTGACAATCAACGAGGCGCCAGCGGCAGAATAAGAGCGCTCTATGTAAACGCTCACGTCAAAACGCAAATTCACCAATCTCAGTGCTTTGACTGGCTCGCGCATTGTTGACCAGTACATGCTGGTCAGGAGCGCAGGGCGAGCAGCGATCTCCCAACGCGTCAACGCTCAAGTGCCGCCCCAGGATCACAATATACCGAGTCTCCGGTCAGTTTCTCGTACAACATGCAGGCGAAATGAATGATAGTTGCGAACCCAGGCAAGCAACTGCTCGCGCCAACGTAGTAGAGATTCGGAAAGGGACTCTTATAGTTGAGACGCTGCAGGTTTACGTGCCTCGGACTCATGGGAGTGCTGTAACAGTTCCCTTGCGGGGCCCAAACGTAAAATTCATTGGTCAGCGGACTACCAATGACCTTCTCGACGATGTGTTTGGAAAGGCCCGGAATGAATTCGGATTCCAGAACTCCGATGATATTGTCGGCGTATTTCTGTTTGGCTCGCTGATAATCGTCTTCATTTTGCTCGCGGAGCCTGCGAAAGAAATCGTAACGGCAGGGCGCGACCATGACCAATTGGTCGCAGCCTGCCGGCGCGAGCGCTGCGTCATGGGTGCGGAGGGTGGGAGCATTGCAGAAGAAGTAGGGCCGATCGGGAATATGGTCGGACAATTGGTCTGCATAAACCTCGTTCAAATCGACCTTCGGATGCCAAAACAGATTGTATTCGCCGAAGCCGTGGCGCCGCAAATCAATGTCTTTCAGTCCCAGGTAAACACTTAAAACGCTCGTTCCGTACTCGTATCGCAACTTCTGTTGGAATGCCTGGGGAAAATGTTCCTCTCCAATCAGGTTCAGGCTCAACTGAGCATCGCCGTCAAACAGAAAGCATTCGGCGGTGAATCGTTGCCCGTTCGCCGTTGTTACCGACTGCGCTCGGCCGTGGGCCAGTTCGATTCGTGTGATCTGGGTTGACAGCATCGATCGACAACCGGGTTGCTCCTTAATCTTGCGGAGCAAAGACTGCATCACGTGCTTAAAGCTTTGGGCGGGATAATAGGCGCCCTGGTTGTAGCTTCCCACACCTCCGGCCTGCACGACCAGGGAAAGCTCTCGCGGCGGCGCCCAGAATATCGCGCTTTGTCCTGCCAGAATCAGCCGCAACTCGACGGGAAATTCAAGCACGTTAAACAATTCTTCCAGCGTCCATTTCAAATAGCGAATGATGTGCGAATACCGAGCGGGGTGTGCAAGCACAGTGCGCTAAGAGAACCCAATCGGCAAGTCGTAGAGCTGCTTGTGAAGTGACGTTACGATTTCGAAGTAGCGCTTCAAATTGCCGGCGTGGACTGGGAATAAAACCGACAGGCGCTGGCATTCCCGCTCAAATCCACTACCGATGGTGTAGTCGATTCCAGGGGCGACAATTCGGTCGAAGCCGTTAGAGTCGAGCCGATGAAAGGTGACTTGTTTTTCAAGACCCAGCTTGGCGAGCATCTGATAAACGCGTTCACCTGGGCCACAATCCCAAACATAGTGCAATTCGGCGCAAAACGAGAATCGACCTTGCCGAAATGTGTGCCCATACCCTCCTGGCACATAGTGTTGCTCGAAGATAATCACTTTGTGGCCGGCGTTGGCGAGCAGCGCTCCCAGCGTTAGCCCCCCAATTCCCATCCCAATGATCGCGAAGTCGTAGTGCTCATGGGTTGCAGGCAGTACGCTGTTTGAGACCGGAGGCATGGGTCGTCGATGGGTCAGCACGTGGCGAACGATTGTTTTCACGAACAAGTGAGCGATGATCATACCGCGCCGAATTGCTCACTACAGCCAACAGACGGATGTTCAGGCGACCCGCGCGGATTCATCGGGAACGGGAGCATCCAACTGAGGACGGAGCGATATGAGCTTCATCCTAAAGGAGGATGGCGAACGAGAGAAAAAGACGAAAGCGGTGAACCGCGGCGGAGGAGCGGCGTCCGGCAAGCTGCCAGCGCACCGATTGCGGCTTTCCCTACCGATTCCTGGCCGGGAAAATCTGCGTCGCAAGCAGAGATGAAAACTTGCAAGAGGCCAAGGAGGGCTGGGCAAGGGACCGGACGAGTTGCGGCTTAATCGTGGATTCCCTGGGCCGACGTGGACCCGCACCGATATCACAACGGACGCTGGCAAAGAATTTCCCCAGCGCCCCCGCGCTCGATCAGCGGGTCCTATAAGGCATTCGCCTTTTTCGGTGCGGACGTTCGTCAATCCCGATGCGCATGGTGAATTCGCCAGCAGTATCAAAATCGCGGGAGAACGAATTCAACACGCAAACTGACACGTAGCCAATCGCGCGCTAAAGAACGCGTCGTTATGCAGATCGGCCGTACAGGGGCCACCACACTTCGGTGCAACGCCGATCCAACGATACCGCATTCGCTGGCGTCCTCGCTGACTCGATGTCCGCCTGGGCGGGCTCCAGATTAATGAACGCAACCATCCTGACACCGAAACCTGGTTCGCGAATGTCACCTAAGAACGCCCATCGCTCGAAGCCGGTTGGCAAGGCGGCGTCAAGGTCGGCCATCGGCAAGGTCCTCGGCTCGACTGCCTGTGGACCGGAGAGGCGGATGGTCCCAATCGAGGTGCATTGCCGCCAGTTGCTCACGAATCAACGCCAGGTCCCAAAGGAAAATGAGGCCTTGCTGAGAGCCGACGGCGAGTTGCGTTCCCTCGGGGCTGAAAGCGATTCCCACACCGTCCGCGTCCCCTGCTGCCAGTTGCGCCACGCGCGGCGGGGTGAGCTTGGCGAGGTCTTCGCCCGTGTTCGCGTCACAGAGCAGAACATCGTCACGTCGCACGATGGCGAGCAGACGCATATCGGCGCTGTAGGCGACCGCCGCGAATCCGGCGATTTTCTTCGTTAGGGCAGGAAGCTCTTTCCACGTGCCGACCTCGCGAACTTCGATATGACTACCCCTACTGAGCACGAGCTGTCCATTGTCGGGACTGAACACGGCGCGGGCCCCGCCGAGCGAAAGGCTTTTTTCGACTCTCCGTCTCCCAACATTCCACAACTCGACGCCCGGCCCAAATGGGGCGCTCGTTGCAATCCATTTGCCGTTCGGGCTGATCTCGGCCCATTGGATCTTGCGATCCTCATCCATTGTCACGAGCGGTTTGCGTTTGGCGTAATCCCAGACCACGGCGCCTTGCTCCCGATTGGTCAAAACAAGCGTTCGGGCGGCTTGATCGAGTGAGACGCTCAAGTTCGCGGGTTGCCCGTCGGCGGGCAATTCGACAGGTTGCTCGGGCGCTCCCAGACGCAAGCCTTCTGGAGTGGTTTCCAGCGGCCAGCGGCGCACTTTGGAGTCGACCGTAAGCAGGCCTTTGCCCGTGGGTTCAAAGAGTACAGAATGCCATTCTGCGATTCCGCTGCCTGGAATAAAGGCCAACTCGCGCCCGTCCGTTGCCGACCAGAGTCGGTAACCATCGCCACGACGACTTGACGAAGCGAGGATTCGACCATCCGGACTGAACGTCAAACTCGCAATGGGCGATTTGCCGTTCGGCGTGACCAACACCCGACACTCGCGAGCCGTCGCGACTTCCCATCGTCCTGTTGCGACGCCCGAAAAGTTGAAAGCCAACCATTGGTCGTCTCGGCTGAATTGGGTTCCGCGAAGATCGGCGACAAGCAGCGATTCGCCAGTCCGAGGGTCCCACAATCGCGTTACAGAATCCCAACCCGCGGAGGCCAGCAGGTCTCCCGCATGGTTAAACGCAACATGAATCGTGTTATCGCGATGGCCTTTAGAAGTTCGCAACTTTTCCCCGGTGACCACATTCCAGACATACACTCGACCATCGCCGCAGGCGACAGCGAGCCATTTGCCATCGGGCGACCAGTCCGTGCCGTGTACCGAAGTCGGATGTGCGAGCGTTCGTTCGATCACGCCGTCGAGAAGCCGGACGACGAAAACTCCTCCCGCGTCGCCTCGTTGGGTCGCCGCCAGTTGTTTGCCGTCGGGGCGGAAGCTGAAAGTATAGGGCATCTCTGGCATGGGTATGCGCGCCGACTCGCGGCGCAACTTGACGTCAAAAATCCGGACTGATCCCCCCTCCCCGACGTACGCGAATTGACGGCTATCGTGCGAGAACGCCAGGGCGCGGTCATGCCAGTTGCGTTCCCAAGTACCGCCCGCGGGGCAGGCCAACAATTCCTGATTGTTCATCAGATCCCAAAGTTGGACTTCCAGTTGAGCGGAAATAGGACCTCCTTTAATCGCCAGATAGCGACCGTCGGGGCTGAGCACCGCCAGCGGTTGTTTGTAGAAAATGTTGTCGAGACCGGGAAAGCCGCGAACTTCGGCATTATTGTCCATGCGGCGAACGACGACCCGCCCGTCTTGCTCGAGTCGCGCGTAATGCTCCAGCTTGCCATCCATGCGAACTCGGACATGAGATGGGTCGGCGTTGGGCTCCGTCCAATGGCGGTCGACTCGCAGGTCAATCAGCCCCATGCAGGCAATCGCTTCGTTGCGCACCTCCCGGCGTGCGGTTTCGTCAAGACCGAGTTCCGATAGTATCGACGCCGCTTCGGTCAAGGAGGCCAGCCCATGAAAACGTTGTCCTAAGCGGCCTGCTTTTCGGCCGGCTCGCGCCTGGGCAAGCAGTGATTCAAAGCGTTGCGGGCTGGCTGAATTCTGAGTAGCGCGGGCTGGTCTGGCCTTACCGGCAGCATCTTCCGCAGTACCGTCCGCATGCGCTGGGCTTTCGGTTGTATGAGAGTGGGCGGGAGCATCTCGGAAAAGCAGGGTTTTGCTGCTCAACCCACCTGCGAGTAAGACAAGGTTCGTGGCCACCAGGAGAGTGGCGAAAGGATTCAGCCGCACCGATTGGACCAGCCTCGCGGCGGCATTCGCCGGACTCGCTTCGCTAGGAGGCGACTTGAGAAAGCGGCGCAAGTCGTTTGCTAACTCTTCTGCGCTGCGGTAACGCGCTGACGGCGCCTTGCGGAGGCATTTCAGACAAATCTTCTCCAAATCGCGCGGAATACCGGGCTGCAACTTCCGAGGCGGGACCGGTTTGTCGCGACGCACTTGCTCCAAGGTTTCGAAGAAACTCGTTCCCTTGAAAGGAGGCCGGCCGACAAGCAGTTCATACAGCGTTGCACCGAGGGCGTAGATGTCGGCCGCGGTCGTTACTAAAGCGCGGTCTCCGCGTGTTTGCTCCGGCGCCATATAACAGGGCGTGCCGAGAATCATCCCCGAGCGCGTTTGATCCTGATCGACGCCGAGGAGCCGCGCCAGGCCGAAGTCCGCAATCTTCGGCGCGCCATCTGCGGCGAGCAAGACGTTCGCCGGCTTCAAGTCGCGATGGATCAACCCGGCGCCATGCGCGGCGTGCAGCGCGTCGGCAAGCTTGAGCGTAACCTCGGCCGCCCACCGGGGCGGCTGTGGTTCTCCTACGACGTGTTCCGCAAGACTGCCCCCGGCGCAGTATTCCAGCGCCAGAAACGAACAGTCTTCATATTGGCCCAATTCAAAAATCTGTACGATGTGCGGGTGGTGGATTTTGGCCAGCAAACGGGCCTCTCGCGCTAACCGCTCCGACACCGCCGCCGTCGAATTGTCCCGCATCACCTTGATCGCCACAATGCGATCGAGCTGCAGGTGTCGAGCTTTGTAAACCATCCCCATGCCGCCGCTGCCAATCTCGCCAAGAATCTCGTAGCCCGAGAGGTTCGGCCAAGACGAGGACGCAACGACCGACGCCATGCGCTCGGTATCGCGCTCCGCTTGTTCGTTCGTCGGGGCGCCAGTCGAATTGCTCGCAGGGTTCCGATCGTCCTGCATGCGCGTCGAATGGTTCGCCAGATTCGCGATCGCAGGGAGGACTTGCCGCAGAATTGTACCTAGCGCCGGATGCCGCGCGGCGTAATCCTCGACGGACGCCGCTTCGCCACGATGGCAACGGTCGGTGAATTCGTCGACAATGTCGGCCAACAGCGACTCGTTCACTTGCGGTTCGAACGATTCCATGCAACGCCTCGCGCGGCTCACGAGTTATCCAAAGGGCCATCGCTCAGCAGCGCGCGACGCAATTTGAGCAGCGCCCGAGCATACCGCTTGCTGACCGTGCGGGGATCCAACTCCAATAGCGTGGCGACACTGCGATTGTCCAATCCCTCGTAAGCCCGCAGCAGCAAGACTTCTCGATCCAGGTCGGGCAACGTCTCGAGCGAACGACGCACGCGCTGCGTCAGTTCTTGTTGCACCAGTTCATCCAGCGGTTGCGAAGTGTTGCGCACGATGTGATGGATCAGCACGCGCGACACGCTTTCCGGCAGGTTGACTTCGCGGCGCACCGTACGGCGGCCTGTTTGCAAATGCAGACGCTGGAGCCGCAACAGATTCTGGTAAGCCGTCTTACGCAGCCAGATCTGAAAGGGCATCGGTTCTCGCTGCAGAAAGTCGTCCAACCGTCGGATCATCTCGATCTGCGCTTCCTGGACGATGTCGGAAGGATCGACACGCTTGCGCAGCATCGGCTCAATCCGCATCTCAATGAACTGCCGGAGGAGATCGCGATGGCGAGACATCAGAATTCCAACGGCCGAAGAATCCCCTTCGCGAATGCGGTTCAACAGGGCAGCGGTATCCGCGGAGTCGGTCATTAAGGCCCTCCGTTAATCGCGAAATCTCGCCGATCGACTTGATCCGTCTACCTGGCTCGACCGCGGAACATTGCCCCGGAAAACAAAATACGCCCGACCGAGTGCGTGGCTGCGCTCGAACGGAAAGTTGCGTACGAAAAGAAGTTAAAAAAGGTGGAGCTAGCGGAAAACGCCGTGATGAGACCATCCGTTTCCGAAACCAAACCACCACGTACGAGGTTAACGTACTGAACGTCGCAACGCTACCTGCTGGCGAGAAAAAAAACTGGTTCGGCTGGTCAACTCAGAATGCCGATCTTCCACGGCTTTCCGTGCGCCGTGGAAGGCAACGCCAAGGCTTTGTGTGGAGTGGTCTTTGTGTTGGGTGGTTCGCTAACGCCCGGGGGATGACTCGGCGCCCAGGTCCAACAAAGCGCTCAAGGCCTCCAGGTCGGCGAAGAGCGAATCGGCTTGAGATTCGTCGGCATCGGAACGCATGATCGCCAGCAGGCTTTCAAGCAGTTCGTCGTAGTCCAAGTCCGGACGCCAGCCCATGGCCCAAAGAGCCAGGATCTTGGCTGCTTCTTCGACCCGATCAGGATGCTGGGTCCAATCAGCAATCAGCAGGTCGCCCGAAGACGTGGTCCAGCCGAAGTCGCTCTCCTCGGACTCGTCGGCTGTCATCGCCCGGATGAACAGGTCAAAGCCCGAGCCTCCCTGGAGATTGTCATCGTCATCGACGCCGACAAACACGTCATTTCCTCCGCCGCCCGTGAGCGTGTTGCTTCCTGTGCCGGCGATCAACGTGTCGTTTCCGCCGCCGCCGTGCAGCACATCGTTCCCTGGCCCGCCGTCGATCCAGCCGCTCGCGGTTATCTGCGGGTGGATGATGGCATGATCGTTTCCATCTCCCAGGGAAATCCGGATGCCCGTGACGGCTGCTTGAGGAACATCAAACATCAACGGCGGCCCGCCCGCGACGCCTTGGTTGAACTTGGCGTTAACGCGAATGGTTGCCGCGTGCGGCGGACCAATGCGCAGCACGTTGATATGGTCGCGCCCCGCCGTTCCCACCACTTGCAACTCCCCGTCTTGGGTGAGGCGAACTCCCGTGATCAGGATCGTCGTGGTGAGCTGTGTTTCGCCGCCATCGTCATCCAAGAGGGTGACGGTCACCTCGTAAATTCCCGCCTGGGCGTAGGCGTGCGTGGCGACCACGGCGCCGGATCCGCCATTTGAGGTCAACGAGACGCTCCCCGTTCCGTCATGCGAGTCGCCGACGGCGCCGTCGCCCCAATCAATAACAACCTGGTGGGTATCGAGCACGCCCAGGTCGGAGAATAGGGCGCTTAGAGTCACGACCGTGCCCGGCAGCGCGGCGCCGGGCTCAGCGGCGGAGTTGCTGAACCCATCGATCGCGGGAGCGACGTTGAAAACCGTGACGCCCTGGGTCGCGGTCGCCTGGCTGACGCCGTTGTCGATCGTGGCGCGCACCGTGAAGGGCGCCGGCTCCGCGCCGCCGTCGAGGTCTGGGCCATTTTCCAGGTACTGTCGCCCGACCTGGAAATGAACCGTGCCATCGTCATCGATTTGCTCGATCGTCAGCATGGTCGCGTCGCTTTGCGAAGCGATGGACTGACCCGCCGCCAAGGCGCCTTCGATCGGGAACGTGGAAGCGGCGCCGTCGCTGGGGTCGCCCCACTCGATCAACAGCGTGTAACTGCCGGCTTCGCTGGCGTCGATGAACGCGCCGCGCAGCACCGCCACGCTGCCTTCGTCCAGGGCGGCGATCGGGCTGAGGGCGATGATGACGGGAAGCGTTTGAGCGGGCTCCGCCGCATCGATCGCTTCGGCCAACGACTCTTCGTCGTAGCGTTCGAGGAACTCTTCGGTGGTCACTTCGCCCGCCGCGAGCAAAATCAAGTCGCTGGCGATCGCGGTCTGGGCGACTACCTCGACCCGCATTAGTTCATCGAGATACCCGAAGCTGGCCTCACGGGGAACGCTCAGTACATAGGTATTGGCGTCGGCGATAATTTGCGCCGCCGCCTGGACTGATTCAGGCGTCAACGTGGTTGGCGCGACCGCGGAAAGTTCTGCGAGCCAGCCGGCGATCGTTTGTGCGTCGCTCCACGACAGCGGCTCCGTCTCGTCTAGCAAGTCGGCCGCGAACGCCGCGTAAATCTGGTCTTGCAGCGCGGTGTCGGTTTGTCCGAGTTCGCCTCCTAACGCCGCAGCCACTTGGGCGGCCGTGTTGGCCACCATCACATGCGTGGTCAGGAGGAGCGCGGCCGCTTCGTCGCCTGACGCTGTGCCGTTGATCGGATCGATCCTTAACAGGTCGATGTCCGATAAGCCGAGTCTTTCCTGCACCAGCAACAGCGCCTCAGGCACAGGCACGTTTTCGAGGCGACTGACGGTAGCCACGAGCGTCGTCAGTGGCGAGATCACCGCCGTGCCGTCAATCAAGTAGCCGCGCAGGGGCAAAGCCAGCGGAGCGCCCGTGGTGCGGTTGACTCCGCCCGTAGCAATCAACTCGCCTTCGTCAAAGTCGATCTGACCATTGCCGTTGAGGTCGAACTCGGGCGCAATGCTCAGTCGCGCTCGGCCGTCTTCATCGGTCACGGCGAGCGGCTCCAGCGGCTCGCCGGGATCTCGAACTCCGCTCCCATTGAGATCGAGAAAGTCGAACTGTCCGTTGCCGTTGGCGTCTAAGAAAACCGTGGCGCCCTCGACATAGCTGTTGATGATCAACGTTTCGCCCTCGATGGCGTCCGGAGACGGCTCAAATACTGGCCCCCAAAGCATAACGCTGGTGGCCGTGTAGCTTACCGTCAACTGCACGCCGTTGAAGTTCACTACCGATCCGTTGGGTAGCCCGGCAAAGAAGCCCGTCCGGTTCGCGGCCGAAACGATGGTGAGAAAGTCTCCCGGCTGCACGACGTAGTCGCCGCCGAGCGTCAATTCCGCGCCCGCCAGGTTGACCTCGCCGTTGACTACCAAACGGTGATAGTCCGTGTCCAAGAAGGGGCCATTCAGGTCGATGGCGAGAACGCCTTGCAACGCCACGGCGCTGGCCGCTGCATCGGTCCCGGCGCGCAGCGGCCGAATGCTGCCGGCGGCGCCCGAGGTCAGCGAAAGCGCGCCGCCCGCAGTGCTTACCGAGCCGGGGTCGAAGCGAATGTCTCCGCCCGAGCGGATCTCCATATCGGTGCGCGCCGACCGGGTGATGGCGGCGCTGATCGTCACGTCGCCGCTCTGGGCGTCTCCCAGGATTAGCGTGCCGGCGACGATACGATCAAGCTCGGCATCGGTCAGTCCCAACGTGCGGTCGACCCCGGTTAAGACGTCAGCGCCGCCCAGATCGATCCGGGTGCCGGACGTCAGAGGTCGAATCGTGAACGTACCTGTTCCGGCATCAAGCGCCGCCTCGGTGGATTGAAGGTTGACGCTGTCGGCGGTGACCGTGATCTCCGCGGCCCAAGATAACGAGGCGCGCTCCAGATGCAGCCCGACCCCGCTCGTTCCCCCTTCCGCTTCGCCAAGCACCGAAATCGAGTAGTAGGAGCGAATTACTGTGTCACTCAGCAGGACGCCATGGCTAATACTTCCTGCACCACCTCTGCCGACGAGCGTTACGGAATGATTGGCTTCGACGAGTGCGTCGGCGGACACCCAAACACCGAGGTTGCGTCCGCCTGACGCGGCCCCACCCGTGCCGTCGATGGTCACGGCTGCTCCGGACGAGGCGATATAGGCGTTTGCTCCATAAAACCACACGCCGAAATTGTCGAAAGAATCGCTTCCGGCGCCGCCGCCCTTGCCGGTCACGGCAACGTTGCCTTGTTGCGTCGAAGCGATGTAGCCAAGCACATAGACTCCGTAATTGCGGCCCCCACTCCACGAATTGCCGTCACCGTCGCCTCCGACGCCAAGGATTGACAGCGAGCCTTGGTTCGTGGCTATCAGACCCAAGGCGCCGACGACGACGCCGATTTTGCCTTCGCCCAAACCGTCGGCGCCGCGGCCCTCGATCGAAACGTCTCCCTCTCCTCCGGAGCCAATGACGCCGCCGTTATCGACGCGTACTCCGGCTCCATAGTTTCCTTCGCCGCTGATCCCGCCGCCGGCCTGGCCGGTGACCGACACGTCGCCGTCTTGGGAGGTGATGGACGAACCGCTGCCGGTGACGAACACGCCGTGGTTTTCGTTGCCCCACCAGGAGCCGCCGGTCCCTTCGACCGACACCGTGCCGCTGCCGGTGGCGCGAATCTGGCCGCCCGAGGCGACATGCACGCCGTAGTTGCGGTCGCCCGTCCATTCGCCGCTGGTCCCGCCGCCGCCGGTTCCCGTGACCGACACCGCGCCGCTGCCGGTCGCTTCGATCACGCCGTCGGAGGAAACGTACACGCCGTAGTTGTGGTCGCTGGTTGCGACGGCCGTTCCGCCGCCGGTTCCCTCGACGGTTACGGAGCCGTTCTGAGAACGAATCAGTCCATTGACAACAACACCTATGTTCTCGCTTTCGCCTCCCGTCCCGCCTTCGCCTGTCACGATGACATCGTTCACGCCCTCGACCATCGTATCGCCATAGACTTGGACGCCACGACTGTCGTCGCTGCCGCCAAATCCCGCCACCGAAACGGTGTCGCCATAGACGATGCTGGAGTCGCCTAACACGACGCCGTCGGCGTCGAAGCCAGAACCGCCCAGACCGACGACCGAAACCAGATTAAAGGTGGCTTCGACAATCGTTCGGTACTGTGCGTTAACGCCAAAATTGGCGCCGCCGGATGCCTCGCCGCCCGTCCCGTGGATCGAAATCGTTCCGCCGTAAGTCCAGAGTTCGGCGCCGCGGAGGTAAACGCCAAAGTTGCTCCAGGAATTCCCTCCCTCGCCACCTCCAACGCCGGTGAGCGACAAATTGCCGCCACCCGGGGCGTGGATTCTCCCAGTGATCTCGATTCCGGAATTGAGCCCGCCCCCTCCTGCGCCGCCGCGGCCGATGACCGACACGTCGCCCTGATTCGAAGACAAATGACCGGCCACGTAGACGCCGGCTTTTTGTCCACCCAAACCGCCCCCGCCTGCGCCAACCACAAACACCGATCCTTCACCATCAGCGGAAATGGCGCCGCCGACGCTGATCGCAACACCGTGGTTTTCATTACCCCAGAAAGCGCCGCCGGTCCCTTCGACCGTCACGTCGCCGCTGCCGGTCGTACGAATCTTTCCGCCTGAGGCGACGTGCACGCCGTAGTTGCGGTCGCCCGTCCATTCGCCGCTGGTTCCGCCGCCGCCGGTTCCCGTGACGGCGACCGCGCCGCTGCCGGTCGCTTCGATCACGCCGTCGGAGTAAACGTACACCCCGTAGTTGTGGTCGCTGGAAGTGAGCGATGTTCCGCCGTAGCCTTCCACCACCACCGAACCGCTGCCTTGCGAAAAGACCACGCCGGATACTCCGACCCCATACGTACCGCTCGACGCGCCCGGGCCACCTATCCCGAAGAGATAAATATCGCCATCATCGGTGGCTGTGATGACCGCGGGACGGTCGATGATTAGGCCCAGGGTCTCCACGGCGGCGAGCGCCTGGCCGACCAGGATGACGCCGCCCGAGCCGCCGGTGATCTCGGCGGTCACGCCAACGGTTTGTCCCGCCGCCACCGAAACCGATCCGCCTTCGCCGGAGGCGGAGATCGGCATGCCCACATAAATCGTTCCCGGGGAGCTCAGGTGGACAGCCTGGCCTGGCGCGCCAACGCCCCAGAGGCCATCGACGGCGTCTAGCGAGAAGTCGGCGGCGGAATGATAGCGCACGCCGCCCGCGTCAGAGCCAATCGCCACGTAGCTGGCTTGGTTCGCGCCTTCCAGCGAAACCCCCTCCGCAGCTTGGATCGCAAGCCAGGTTTCGTTGATCGCTCCGCCGCCCGTCACGGTGGCGCCCGTTCGCAGGCTAAGCGTTGTGACGCCGGAGGGTGCGATGGCCGAAGCGACGGAGATCGGTCCGGTTGCCTCGTCGTCGTTGCGTCCAATAATGAGCATGCCGGCGGTCACCTGGTTCAGCTCAAAAGCGCTCAAGCCCAGCGTTGCTGAACCGCCGGTAAGGACATCGGCGCCGCCGAGCGTAACTCGCCCGCCGGGCGTATACGGCGCCAGGGTGACGGTTCCGGAACCCGCATGGATCGCTCCGGGCGTGGCGGTGGAGTTGATCAGGCTATCGGCCAGCACCGCAATGGGACCGCCGCTGGAGACGATCTGGCCGCTGTTCTCCAACCGCACGGCATGTCCGGCGGCGCTGCCCGTGGCGGACACGTTGATTTGTCCGGTTGCCGAGCGAATCTCAGAGCCCGCGCCGGTTAGGAACACGCCGTTGTTATTGGCGCCGCTGCCAGGGCCGGCCACGCCGAGGATTTCTACATTGCCCGACCCGCTTGCGACAACACGAGCCGACCCTGTGATATGGACGCCGAATTCATTGGCGCTGGTCTCGGTACCGCCGCCTACACCGACCAGGGTAACGTCGCCGTCGGTGGACGCCACGCGTGTGTTGGCGTTCTCCAGGAAGATGCCGCGATTGAAGCCGCCGACGCCCTGTCCGCCAACGCCGCTGATAAACACACTGCCGGCGCCTTGATTTTCGATGCGGCCGCCGGTTCCCAGCCACACGCCGCGATTGCTTCCGCTGTCGGCATTGCCGCCGCCCACGCCCAGCACCTCAATCGGCGCGCCGGCAGAAGTGACGCTGGCGCTTCCCACCAGATGCACGCCCACATTGAAGACGCCGGAACTGGCGCCGCCGGTCCCGTCCACCGTGATCGAGCCCGTCGCGCCGCCCACGATGCTGGCGGAACTAGAGAGCGAGACGCCATAGTTATCGCGACTGGCGCCCGACCCGCCGCTGACGCCGCGGACCAGGATGCTTCCGCTGCCGATGATCGACGATCCGGCGCCGGTAAGCTGCACGCCATGATTGTTATTGCCAGTTCCTTTACCTCCCTCGCCGAACACGTTCACTGGTCCGTCGTCGGTAGCCGAAACGACAGCGCCCGAAATAATGCGAACGCCCACGGAGTTCACGTTGGCTAGGCCACGCCCGTCCAACTCAACGCCGCCGGCGCCGCCGGTCAGGTTTGCGCTAATGATGATGTTTTGCGATGCGTCGTACGCCAAGGCGCCTTGGCCGGTGTGCGTCACCGCCGCCGACTGATGGATGGTTGGCGCTTCAACGGACAGGTTCGCATCCGCAGCCACCGTGAGGGCTTGATCCAGGACGAAGGTCACCCCGGAAACCAGGTGCATCGATCGGGTGATCGTCATGAGGCCCGTCAGCGCGACGTTGCCGCTATCGGCATGGCCGATTTGAAGCGTGCCGGCCGTGATTTGATTCATTTCGGTAACGCTCACTCCGAGCGTACGCGGATCGCCGCTCAGCACATCGGCGCCACCCACGCTGACGAGCGTTCCCGGCGTGGCGGGATGAACCGCGACCCGGCCCGACCCGGCGTTTACGGTTCCCAGGGGCGACCCGGCGATGAGCAGGCTGTCGGCCGCCAACGTCACCGTACCACCTGCCGTCGATGCGATCTGGGCGCCGCTTTCCAAACGTAGCGCAGAACCGCCCGTGCCGGCAGGCGCCGTCACGGTCACGGCGCCACTGTGCGAGCGAATGGCCGTGGTCGAGCCGGTGAGAAACACGCCATTGTTATTGGAGCCGACGCCGAAGCCGGCTTCGCCCAGGACCGAGACGCTGCCGGCGCCTTGATTTTCGATGCGGCCGCCGGTGTCCATCCACACGCCACGATTGTTGTCGCTGAGCGGATCGCCGCCGCCAGCGCCTTGCACGGTAATGGGCGCACCCAACGCCGTGACGCTGGCGCCGCCGTTGATGCGTACGCCCAGGTTCGTGACGCCCGAGGTCGCGCCGCCGGTTCCTTCCACCGTCACCGATCCGAGTGCGCCGCCCACGATGCTGGCCGAGGAAGCGAGCGAGACGCCGTAATTGTTGTTGCTATAGCCGCTGCCGCCTCCCACGCCCTGAACGATGATCTCGCCGCCGTCGCTGGTGATTCGGGTTCCGGCGCCCGTCACCGACACGCCGACATTGCCGTTCCCCTCGCTGCTTCCACCAACACCGTAGATTTGCACCGGGCCGTTCCCCGCGGCCGAGACGACCGCGCCGGAATGAACGCGAACTCCGGTGGAATTGACGGCGGACAAACCCATTCCTTCCAGCGACACTCCGCCGCTGCCGCCGGTCAGATCGGCGCTGATGGAAATGTTCTGCGCGGCCTCGTACGCCAGCGCCGCCTGCCCGCTTAGAACCACGGGGGCGGACTGGTCGATGGTGGTGGCCTGAATCGAGAAGTCGTGGTCCGCGCCCATCGTCACGGCCTGGCTAATGTACGCCGCTCCGCCCGTGATGAGCGAAAGGGGCCGTGCGAACGCGAGGGGAACGGAAGTCGTAACATCGCCGCTGTCGGCGTGGCCAATTTGGAGCGAACCGGCGGTGATTTGCCCCAGTTCGGTCACGCTCAGGCCCAAGGTCCGCGGGCTGCCAAGCAGCACGTCGTCGCTACCGAGCGCGATCTGCGTACCGGAAGTATGGGGCAGGATGGTCGCGATTCCGCTGCCCGCTTGAATCAGCCCGAGATTTGCGCCGCCCAGGTGGAAACTGTCGGCACGGAGCGTCAGCGGAGAGTTGTTGCCCGAGGCCATGACAAAGTCGTCGTACAGTTCAATCGCCTGGCTGCCGGATACGGCGGTCGCGTTGACGTTTAACTCGCCCCCCGCGGCAACGCGAATGCCGCCGCCGAAAAACATCATGCCCGTGTTGTTCGGGGCGGGCGTGGCGCCACCCTTTCCCTGGATCAAGAGCTTCCCGGTTCCTCCTGAGCTGATTTCCGCGCCCGTGTCGAGAACCATGCCGATATTGTTTTGAGACGACCCCTGTCCGCCTCCCACGCCAATCACTTCCACATCGCCATGATCCGATTTGATCCGTGTGCCGGCGTGGCTGATATAGACGCCATGTTGACGATCACCTTCGCCGGCGCCGCCAAATCCTTGGACATGCACCGAGCCATCTCCTGGGGCAGAAATCTCGCTGCCCGTGCTGAGATACACGCCAAAATTCGAGGGAGACGAACTGGCTCCGCCGCCACTGCCGACTACCTCCACGTCTCCGCCACTGGAAGTAATCTTCGCTCCGGAGGTAAGGAGGAAGCCGTAGTTTCGCTCTCCCGTCGTGGCGCCGCCCTGGCCGTCGATGGAAACGCTGCCCAGACCGCCTGCGGTGATGGTTGCGCTGTTGGCCAGTTGAACACCGACGTTCAAGGTCGAGGTATTCACGCCGCCGCCAATGCCGCGCACCTCAACATCGCCACCGCTGGAAGTGATTTGCGTGTTGACGGCGTTCACCGCGACGCCAAAGTTCGAGGCGCCGCCGCCCGCTCCGCCTTGGCCTTGCACTAGCACCTCGCCGTTGCCTCCCGCGGAAATCAAAGCGCCTTGATCGAGCGCCACGCCGTAATTACGGTCCGATCCGCCTGAACCTCCGCCTGTACCCGTCACGGTCACATCGCCTCCACTGGAGGTTATGTGCGTGCCGGCGCCATGCACCAACACACCGCGATTGAGCGTGCCCGTGGTTGCTCCGCCTTGGCCATGGACTTGGACATTGCCCACGCCGCCGGCGAAAATTGCCGAGCCCGATGCTAGATGGACCCCCATATTCGTCGTGGAAGCGTTTGCCCCGCCACCCGTGCCGCTCACCTGCACATTGCCGCCGCTGGAGACGATGCGAGTGTTGGCGTCTTGGAGCAACACTCCAACGTGATTGTTTCCGGCGCCCTTGCCGCCGGTTCCTTGCACCAACACGCCGCCGCTTCCCCCTGCGAGAATCTGAGCGGCTTGAAAGACCTGCACCCCGTGCGACTGCGCGGAGTTGCCTGTGCCGCCAGCGTTGCCAATGACCGTCACATCGCCGTTGCCGGATGTGATCCGGGTTCCCGAGCCGAACATGACCACACCATGATTGTTCGCGCCGGAAGCGTTGCCACCGGCGCCTTCGACTCGCACCGACGCAGCGCCCGTGCCGATGACTCCGCCGGCTTCCAGACGAACGCCCGCATTGCTGGCGCTGGCATTCGCGCCGCCGCCGACGCCCGTCACGAAGATCGCTCCGCCTTCCGAGCTGATTTCCGAGCCGGCGTTGCGAACAAAAACGCCGGTATTGCCGTTGCCGGTTCCCTTGGCGCCCGTACCATGGACCGTGACCGAATTCGCGGCGGTTCCACGGATTTTCGCTCCCGCTGAAAGATCGACGCCCCAGCTATTGATGGTGGTGCCCGTCGCGGTGCTCTCGCCAATGACGGTCAGCAGTCCGGCGGCGGCGATCAAGGTGTTTTCGCCCCCCAGTCGCACGCCCGTGCCTTGATTCCCTGAAACGCCGCGGCCAGTGCCCTCGACGATCACCGGACCCGCGCCGCTACCCACGATCTGACCGCTGGTGTCCAAACGTACTCCCACGTTGAAGATGCCGGTCGAGTTTGCGCCGCTGACTCCCGTGACCAACAAGATTCCAGCGCCCGAAGCAAGAATCGAGCCGCCGCCCAATTGCACTCCGTAATTCCGCTCACCCGTGGAGACGCCGCCTGTACCCGCGACGGTAAGGTCGCCGTCGCCTCCGACGGAGATCCGCCCTTGCCCCCCCACCGCTACACCATAGTTTGACGTGCTTGCCTGCACCCCTCCACCAATTCCAATGACTGCTAAGTCTCCGCCGGAGGTGATGATTTGTGATCCGGCGCCTGTCACATGCACGCCAAGGTTGGAACTACCGGAAGAACTTCCGCCCGTGCCTTGTACCGAGACGGCGCCGGCTCCCAGGGCGGCGATTTGAGATCCTGATTCGACGAGCACGCCAAGGTTCGATCCGCTGGTGGAGACACCTCCGCCAAAGCCAGTGACCGTGACGTCCCCGTCGCCAGAACGTATTTCGGCGCCGGCGCCGAGAACATAAACTCCCATGTTGTAAGAGCCGCTGGAGGCGCCGCCGTGTCCGGTGACCACCACCTCGCCCGCGCCCAATGCAGCAATCTTGGCGCCATCATGAACCGTCACCCCATGATTGCTGATGCTCGCAACTCCGCCGCCAACTCCGCCAACGGTAACTAATCCACCCGAGATGATTGTCGAAGCGGCGTCGCGCACGTACACGCCAATGTTGAAGTCACCCGTGGAAGCGCCGCCTTGACCTTCAACCGTGACGTCGCCAAGGCTCTCCGCGTTGCCGACTCGTCCGCCGCCACTGACAAAGACGCCAGACTGCCATTCGCCAGCGCCAGCACCGCCACGTCCCTGCACCAGAATGTTTCCGGCGCCCGAAGCCTCTACCACACCGCCGTCGATATGCACGCCGACAAAGTCGCCGCTAGTCGGCGTGGCTTCCTGGTTCGCCATGAGCGTGATGGCGCCGTCGTCGGTGGCGATGGCCCCGGTGGGGCCGACCGTGATGCTCCGGCTGGCGGTCAACGAGACATCGCCCATTCCGCCCGTTGCTGAGTGTTGCGATGCCGCTGCGGTATCGATGCGAGCATGAACGTCGATGTGGTCAGCCAAGACCGACAGATTGCCGGTGTTGTCGGCCGCCGCGGAACCCAAAGTCAGCGCGGCGTCGATAACCACCGTATCGAAACCCGCGCCGCCGTTGAGCGTTACTGCAGAGTTGAAGCCGGCGTCGGCCGAAGCGACCAAGATTCGCTCATCCCCAGCGCCGCCCAGAATCGTCAAGCTGCGGGAAGGGTTTGAGAAAACGGTGGTGGTAAACTCCAGGCCGTCACTTCGCAGCCGCATGAATCCGGGAGCGTCGGCTTGTTCGAGAACCACGTCGCCGGTCAGTCCATCGGGCAGTTGAATGGTCAATCCTTGGCTGCCAAGGACTGAGATGGACTTCGGATCATCGCTCGTCGTGATAAATACCCCCCCATCATGGGAGAATGTATCGTGGTTTGCGCCTCCGAGCGTGATTAAGGCGTCGGCCGCCAGGAGATTCCGGGCCTCCAGCGTTTCCATGCATAAACGCAAACTAGCCAATCGGTTACGACGTGAGGGACGAAGCACGCGGCGCTTTGACGCGCAAGAAAACAGCCTGACGGAACCCAGCATGACAGGTGCTCTTCTATTAGGGCTACTTAAGATACAAAGAAAATGATAAATGTGGTCTATGTGCAAATAAGAAGACGATGTCTGACCCTTGCCTGCGCGGTAGGAGAGATCAGCGACCGGAAAAATCCGGATTTCGCGCAAAATTCTTCCGATGTGCCTGAATCAAGGCCCGGCAAGAGCCATCGCGAACACGCCGAGTCGGAAACGTCAACGACGATTCGTGCCTCAGCGACAGATTGGCCGCCAGCCCAGCGGCGTCGAGCCGCGCGCCATCCTGCGGCGGCCGCCCCCTACATTGCTGAATCGATCGAGTCCGTTTTTGTATTTCCGCTCGCCACGGTCCGACCGAAGGAACGCGGACATCTGTCGAGTCGCTTCATGGGAAATCGATCATTCCGATCGCAATTATCTTGGCTCACGCAGATAGGGTCGCGGATGATTCTCTCTGTGAGCTAATTAACTGCGAGGAGCGGGCACTTTTGGCGACCGTGCTTCCCGAGAACGTCGTCGATGACATACCGCTGTTGCTCGACCTCGATCCCAACTTGGTTCACAAGATAGCTGAACTGAGGAACGGCACTTCATCTGAAATAAGAGGTGTGCATTCTCCCTAAGGACACCACGTTAAAACCGTTAGCCGCCATAACCTTATTGACGATTTTTTCTTTTCAATCCGCGGCTTGCTGCTGTTCACGGCATGGTGCGCGATTGCAGAACCGATGGTGCCGCATGGCCTCAATATGGAGCCAATCTAGGTCCATTCAGCCTCCTCCTATCCCTTTTCTCTACCTTCCTTTTGATTTCGCTTGGGCGCCGTCGAAAGGATTCGTGACATCCTACGGCGGCTAGAACACCGTGGTGCCCGAGCCTGACGCAGCTAAACGGGCGACTTTTGCTCTGCGAATGTTAGAGCGATAAGCAGGTTAAGAAGGAGCGCGTTCCGAATCGCGGCAGGACGTGATAGGGTGTTGGCCCGTGGAACGCTAGTGCTTTGTGACAGCTAGGAATTAGGGTTGGTGTAAGCGGGGTTTTCGTGGAAACTTTCTTTCAACAAGGACGTTTCCATGAACAAGACGTATATCGTCGAATTGACGGATGACGAACGGTCCAGGCTGCAGGAAGTCGTCAAGAAACTCAAAGGCGCCAGTCAGAAACTTAAGCGGGCCAACATTCTGCTCAAAACGGATGCGGGCTGGACGGATACGCGAATTGCCGAGGTCTTGGACTGTCGCACGAAAACGGTCGAAAACGTGCGGCAACGATTTGTCGAACTGGGGTTCGAGATCGCGCTCCACGGCAAGAAGCGAGACGAACCGCAACTGGAACAACTCGCAAAGCGTCACGCCGCTTTGCCTTCCGACGGATGAAGAAATTCTACGGAGTCGAGTTTTCTCCGTGAATTCCTTTGGATTTTTTTTGCAGTTGGTGCAGCGGTTGATGCAAGTTCAATTAGTTAGTTACCAATACATAACGTCGGCGGACGCCACAGCCCGAGCAAATCATTCGCGTCGCCACCGCGAACGACCAAACGCTGTCAGTCTTTGCAGCGTTGCCCCGTACTTCCGGCGACCACACAGCCGACCTCTCGGCTCAAGGACCGTGCGTTTACGCAGACCCGGCCCTGGATAGAAACCGTCTAATAGGGCGCACCGCGGCGACGCGAAGAATAGAATTACGGTCACGGGAAACGTTGATGAAAGTCCACGACCATGACCGACGTCACACCGATTCTCTTGCAAATCGAGCAGGGTGACCCCAGCGCGGCCGAACTCCTGCTGCCGCTGGTGTACGACGAGCTGCGCAAGCTGGCCGCGGCCAAGTTGGCTCGCGAAAAGCCGGACCAGACCTTGCAGGCGACAGCCTTGGTCCACGAGGCCTACGTGAGGCTGGTGGATGTGGAGCACGCCCAGCACTGGGATTCGCGCGGACATTTCTTTGCCGCTGCGGCGGAGGCGATGCGGCGGATCCTGGTCGAGTCGGCCCGCCGCAAAGCGAGGGAAAAACATGGTGGCGGTCGGCAGCGTCGGTTGCTGGCCGAAGCCGAAACCGACGCTGATAATCGCTTCGATTTGCTGGCGATCAATGACGCACTGGAGCAGCTTGAGCGAGTGGACGCGGTCGCCGCCAACCTGGTGAAGCTCCGCTACTTCGCGGGAATGACAACGGAACAAGCCGCTGAGGCGCTCGGGATGTCCGTCCGATCTGCGTACTACGCTTGGGATTACGCCCGCTCGTGGCTCCGCTCCCAGATGCAGGACTCGTGACGGAGTTGCCCAGGAGCGGGCTTGACGAAAAAAGCTGCAAACTTTTTGCAGTCCAGCCGGCTCGGCGTCGCATTGTCTCTTGAGGCTGACCTTGGGCCTGGCTTGGAAGAAAACGCCATGAACGAGCGCGAAATTTTCGCCGCCGCCGCGCAAATTGAAAACGAGGCCGAGCGCGCCGCCTATCTCGACCAGGCGTGCGGAAGCGACACAGACCAACGGAGCCGTCTCGACAAGCTTTTGACCCAGCGATCCCAACTGGGCAGTTTTATGGAACATCCCCTCGTGGAAGGTCTGGTCACCGAGTTGTTTCGCAGCAATACGGAGAAGGTCACTGCGGCAGCGGCGCCCGGCCCCGGCGATGCGCCGCGTCCTGCCAGCCTCGACCTTCATTTCCTCGCTCCGGCTCGTTTGGAAGGGTCGCTCGGTCGGCTCGGTCAGTATGAGATTCTGGAAGTCGTCGGCTGCGGAGGAATGGGGATCGTGTTCAAAGCACGGGACACCAAACTGCACCGCGTGGTAGCGGTGAAGGTGCTGGCGCCGGAACTGGCCGCCAACGCCACGGCCCGGCAGCGATTTTCGCGCGAAGCGCAAGCCGCGGCGGCCGTAAGTCATGATCATGTGGTCACCATTTATGCCGTGGAGGAAAACGAGTCGGCGGATTGCGCGGTGCCGCCGTACCTGGTCATGGAGTTCATCGACGGGCAGTCGCTCCAGCAGAAGATCGACCGGGAGGGGCCGTTGGAGTTGAAGGAGATCCTTCGCATCGGCCGGCAGATGGCGGCCGGTCTGGCCGCAGCCCACCAGCAGGGGTTGATCCATCGCGACGTGAAGCCCGCCAACATCCTGCTGCAAAACGGGATCGAGCGCGTGCAGATCACCGACTTTGGTCTGGCCCGCGCTATTGACGATGTCGCCATCACCCAGACCGGACAGGTCGCGGGCACGCCGGCGTTCATGTCCCCCGAACAAGCGCAGGGTCATCCGGTCGATCCACGTTCGGACCTCTTCAGTCTGGGGAGCGTGCTGTATGCGATGTGTACCGGCCGTTCGCCGTTTAGGGCGGAATCGACGATGGGCTGTTTGCGGCGCGTGTGCGACGACACGCCGCGGCCGATCCGCGAGGTCAGCCCCGACATCCCCACGTGGCTGGTCGCCATCATCGAGCGGCTGCTGGCCAAGAATCCGGACGACCGCTACCAGACGGCGGAAGAAGTCGCCGAGGTGTTGGGCCAAGGCCTGGCGCACGTGCAGGATCCCGGCTCCAAGCCCCGTCCGGTGCCGATCCGTGTCGTCAGGCGACTGGCGCCGCCGGCGCTCGGCGGGCGAGGCTGGCTGGCGGCGGCCTCCCTTCTTTTGGCCCTGACTGCGGCGTTTGGCGTGTCGGAAGCGACCGGCGTGACGCATCTCTCCGCCACCGTGATCCGCATCGTCACGGGCGAAGGGACGCTAGTCATCGAAGTGGACGACCCCAGCGTGCAGGTCACTCTGGATGGCGAAGAGCTCAAGATCACCGGCGCGGGGATTAAGGAACTCAAAGTGCGCCCAGGGCAGTACGAGTTACAGGCAACCAAGGGTGGACAAGTCGTAAGCCAGGAACTGGTCAAGATCAGCCGCAGCGAGCGGGAGGTGGTGAAGGTAACGCTGGAGCCAATCGACGCGGGCCGGACCGGAGCCAAGGCCGGCAACGCCACGTCGCAAGCCGGCGTTGAGAAGCCTGCGATTGCGTCGGCGCCCACCATCCCCGAAGTCCGTCGGTTCCAAGCGCTTCCGCCTCAGGTCGGGGCAGTCGCGTTCTCGCCCGATGGCCGTCAGGCACTGACCGGCGGGGGCGTGGCTCGCCACTTGGACAACAAGTCAGTGCCCTTAGACTATTCCTTGCAACTCTGGGACGTCGAGCGCGGCACTGAAATTCACCGCCTAAGCGGGCACCGCGACTTGGTCCACGCCGTCGCGTTTTCTCCCGATGGGCGGCGAGCCCTCTCCGGGAGCGACGACGGGACGGTCCGTCTATGGAACATCCAGACCGGAGACCAGCTTCAGGAGTTGAACGGGCACAACGGAGCGGTGCTCCGCCTTGCGTTCTTGCCCGATGGGAAACAGGCGGTCAGCGTTGGTGACGGAGGCGGTCGAGGAGATGACGCTATGATCTTGTGGGACCTGGATTCCGGCGAGGAAGTGCGCCGCCTCGACAATTCGGCTTGGGCGGTCCTCGACGTGGCCGTATCCGATGATGGTCGCTGGGCCCTCTGTGGATTGGCAGGGAAACCTGGTTCTAGCTTGGCGCTTTGGGATCTGAAGACGGGCGAACTGGTCCGGCAGTTCGAGAGCATCGGGTCTAACAAAATCGCGAGCGTTGCATTCCTTCCCGGCGGCGCCCGCGCCGTCTCGTGTGATCGAAGCGGAACGATCCGCATCTGGGACCTGCCGAGCGGGCGACAACTCAGGAGTTTTGTCACGCCGCTCGAACTCGCCTGGGGCTTAGCCGTGCTCCCGGACGGCCGACGCGTGATCGTCATCGGCCATCCCGGCGCCTGGCTTTATGACTTGGAAACGGGCAAGCCCATGGCGTCCTTTGAAGGGGACGAAAATTACCCCGGCAAGCCCGCGGTTTCCGCAGACGGCGAATGGGCCTTGGCCGGATCGTACAACGGCGTCGCTCACCTGTGGCGCATTCCGGAGAGTGTGTGGCCGAAGGAATCGGCGCCCATCGAGAGGGATGCCTTTGTGGTCCTCAGTGGCAAAGGCGCGGAGGTCGGCAAGTTCGACACACTGGCCGACGCCGTTCTCGGCTCCAGCGCCGGCGATACTATCGAAATTCGCGATAACGGGCCGTTTGTGATGGACGCAATCAAGATCACACATCCACTGACAATTCGCGCTGGCATTGGTCATCAACCCGTCTTAGTCCAAAGCGGGAAAACCAAGCACCATGCGTTCTTCGCGTTCGATGCGACTTTGGTCCTCGAGGGATTGGAATTGAAGCGCCCCGCGGAGTGTGGCGTCGGCTCTGTCCTCGCGACAACGGAACATGGACCGCTCGCCCTGTTCATCTCCAATTGCCGACTCGTGTCGAACCTGGACCGGGGAGGTTTGTTGATTTGGCACAGAGCACTCCATACCGAGATTCGCAACAGCGTGCTGATCGGCGGCGACATCGCTGTCGATTGGAATTGTCGATCCGGAGGGAGCCAGGTCATCGAGAATTGCGTGGTGTCCGGGGCGTTTGGGATTTCCTACGGGGGCTGCGCTAAGACCGATTTCGACCTGCATGACGTTTCCATTACTTTTCACGGGAATACCGTGACCAACACTCCGTATGGCGACATTGCGCTGGCTTTCAATTCCATTCCGACGATTCCTGAGGGAGTCGCGTCAATTGATGTTGAGGTGGAAGAGAACATCTTCACCGGAAACGGTCCGACGCACCGAGTCTTGCACTTTGCGTGGCTGGACCAGGGCGAGACTGTGTCCAATTTATTGGCTGCCGTGAAGCGGTTGACTCGCTGGCAAGCCCAACAGAATCTGTGTCCTTTGGACGCAGACTTCATCGAAATGCAATTGTCAACCGCGCCTGAGAATCTCAATCCCGCCGAGAACGAAATCTTTTCACGACGGCTGGAACCGACCGCTGACGATGATCCGACATTCTGGGGCGTGACGGAAAAAGGCTACCAGCGCGGGGTGATTCGGTTTTCTGGCGGGAACCTGTCGGCGCGAAGCCAGCACGACCTCGTTGGTCTGTCGCTGGAACAGTTCCGCCTGCGCCCCGATAGCGCTGGTTACCAGGCCGGTCCCGATGGCAAGGATCTTGGCGCCGACATCGACCTGGTCGGGCCGGGCGAAGCCTACGAACGCTGGAAACAGACACTCGAATACCAGGCATTGCGCCAACAGGTTGAGGAACTCATGAGGCCAGGAGCTGCGAAGTTGCCCGCCCCAGGCGTTCCTGACGCCGCCAATCCAGCAGAACCTGCCAACCTGGAAGGTAAAGACAACACGACGAGCCGTGAAAATTCAGGCGACCAGTAACCGGCGCCTGCGGATTCGTAAACATAAGAACAAACAAAACCGGCCGGGGAGTCAGCGTCGCCAAACCCTCCTCCCCAGCCGCACGGCCGCCCTCCGGCGCACGGTCCGCGCACCGGAAGCAACGGCTTTTTCATTGTAACGCGGGCCAACCTCTCCACGGGAGACACCTTTATGAAAACGCATTCCCCAAGACGGTCGGCCCCCGAAGCCCCGGTTCGTCGAACGCGTTCCTGGCGCGGCAATCGCGCTTGCGTCAATCCGCAGGGCCATCGTCGGTTGAGAACCGAACCCTGGGAAGACCGTCGGCTGGTTGCGGCCGGAGACCTCGCTTCAATTTTCCGCATGGGAAGGCCGGGCCGAAACGCTTTTACCCTGATTGAGTTACTGGTGGTGATCGCCATTATCGCGATTTTGGCGGGCCTGTTGCTGCCGGCGGTCAACGCGGCCCGCGAGTCCGCCCGCCGCGCCCAATGCCTCAATCAAACTAAAAATCTCGGCGTCGCCGCCATCCAGTTCCAGCAAGACAAGGGGCGATTTCCCGGTCGCCAGGAGTATCTCGCGGTCCTGAGTGGATCTGCACTTGGGAGCGGCGGCGCCAACAAACCGGTGAGTTGGGTCGTTTTGCTGTTTCCCTACCTCGAGCAGCAGCCGCTCTACGATCGCTGGCAAGACGCAAGCATTCCGTACCAAAGCGCCGTGGCCAACCCGACGCTTAACGGTGAACTCTTGCCGTACATCGCCCAACTCAACTGCCCCAGTCGCGAGGTTTCGAACCGCAGCCAACCGTGGCTGGCCTACGTTGCGAATAGCGGCTTCGTCGGACGCGAAACGAAGGAAAACGGGATTTTTTTGAACCAAATCGGGCGGCAACCGCAGGGAGCGGGATTCTCTCCCCAACAGTTGGTTCGCGATGCGCCGGACGGCGCTGCGACCACGTTGTTGTTCAGCGAAAACCTGCCGAACGACCTCGTATGGAACGCCGTCGGGCCAATTCCCGTTGACCCAACCAAACCCCAACAGGACTATTCGATTCCTGGGTTGCAGGTGGTCGGAATGGCGCGCTGCATGACCACCTTTGTGTTCCACTATACGAACGAAACCAGGACGTCGGACCCGCCGAAATCATCGCCTGAGCCTTGGCAAGCGATTTATGGGATCAATGGCGAAAAGTCGTCCAATCCCACGGTGACCGCCCGAGGTTGCCTCGTGGCGCGGCCTTCAAGCAATCACAATCGAGGGGTCAACGTCGCTTTCGCCGACGGCAGTGCCCGGTTTTTAAAGGAAGAGATCGAATACAAGGTGTTGCAGCAGTTGATGACCCCCAAGGGGATTGAGTCGGATATGCCGAACTACAGGTACCTTCTCAAGGACGCAGACTGGCTGGATTAGTAAGCACGCGGGAAGGTCCAGCAATCGGCGACACAGAAGGGGTCGGGAAGGGTTTTCGGCCCCAGCGGCAATCCTGAGCCAAGACTTAGGACCGAACCGCCCTCCCGCCCCTGTCGGTTTCAGAAAGTCGAGGTTAGCGATGCAAACCCTAGTTCGAATACCACACCGCACCGGTCCCCCACGCCGCCTAAGGGGCGGCGTGACGCTGGTGGAGATGCTGGTCGTGATTAGCATCATCGGGATTCTGGCGGGCCTGACGCTGCCCGCTATTCACGCGGCCCGGCAGGCGGCCCGCAAGACCCAGTGCCAAAACAACCTGAGGCAAATTGGCCTGGCCCTGACCATCCACCATACGACGCTGGACACCCTTCCGGGCGCGGGAGCGGCCAGTTTGGTGGAGACCAATGGCGTGTTGCAGCCCCAGCCCCGCACCTTCGGATTACAACCGTCGAAGAAGGAGCTCCAAAGTTGGGGCTGGGCCTATCAAATCCTTCCCTATCTGGAAATGAAGAACCGCTGGGAGAACGCCAACGACGCCGCAGTCCGCAGCAGTCACGTGAGCATTTACCTGTGCCCCTCCCGTGACGGAACGACTAGCGATTTCGGCGCCGCAGGCGCGATTCACTACGTCGGAAACGCCTGCAGCAACTGCGATCTGAGCGAACCCGCCAATTCCTCCAACAAGAAGAAGGCGGCGCCGTGGAACGGCTTGGCAGGCCGGAGCGATGGCGTCTTCTTGCAGACGCTTGTCTCCAATCCCGCCGGCAAACTAACCGTGCTTCAGCCGCCGCGCAACATGGAACAAATCCGCGACGGCCTATCGAGCACAGTCTTCGTGACCGAAAAGCGAGAATTGGCTTCCGCCCAGCCCTGCAACAACTCGACGGGCTGGGTGAGCGGTGTTCCGGTGCAATACGCCAGCGTCGTTTTCGCCTGGGATGCGCTGTTCTCGGGCAAGGAAGGCGCTCCCGCAGGGGACGAAACCGACCCCAAGGTCCAATGCACCTCGGCCGCCGGAGGTCCCCACGGTTCGGGCGGCAATGTGCTGTTTGGCGACGGCTCGGTCCGTTATATGACTTTCGGCCTGGACGCCGACTTTTGGCAGGCCTTGCTGTCGGTGAACGGCCGAGAAGATCTCGACCTCGTTGACCTGAAAGTTCTCAATCCCTGATGTGAAGTCAAGGAGAACAACATGTACGCCGCGGCACAGGAAACTTGCCGGAAGCGGCGGAGACGGGCTGACCCCTCGTTGCAACGTTATCGAAACCTGCGGCAAGAGTTGTCGCCTGCATGACGCTAGGCGCCGCCGCAAATCCAACTAGCCGGCCCGTTACCATCCCTTCTTCCACGACCATTAACCCTTCGACTTGGAAATCTCACCAACCCAAGCGCTTCCAAATTCGGCTGCCCGGCGCCACCGCTTTCAAATGCCGTCAATATCGGCGCCGTCGTGACGAACCATGGCTATTCCGATTGGTCAACGCAAGACTTCATGGCCGGCGTTAGCGAGGTCTGGCTCCGGATCCGGCGCGAGGCGGATGACTACCTGGTGCATGCGTCTGCCGACGGCCTGCGCTAGAGCCTGTTGAGGATGACCCACCTGCACGTCGAGAGCGGGATGCCAGTGGCGTGTGGAGGATATGAGGGAGCCGGGGTCAGATTTGGTTATATTGTTTTTTGGCGAATGGCTTGAGAGCGTCCGAGAGCGTACCCGTTCCGCGAGAGCCTGGCCCGTTAGCCGCCTACGGAAAAACCAAGAAAACCAAATCTGCCCCCTTGTCTCCCTGCGACCTCCCGATGCCAGCACGCAAGTCCCGGCAGGGTTTGTTTGCTGCATCAGTCAGGGGAAGCAAGAAGATACGACCAGCTCCGCGGCTCAACGGTACCATGCCTGAATCGAGGTCCGAGCAGGAAGTCGCAGTGGCTGACCATCGAGGAGGACTGTCCCTTCCACGGCCATTTCGTGAAGCTCATACTTGTCCTTCGTGAATTTGCGGACCACGCCGGTGGCTCTGAACGTCAGGTTAATAGAGACGGCATGCACCGCCCCAAGCCTGAAGTCCTGAACCCACTCCCCCAAGTTGTTATCCCAATACCAATAGTCGTCGTAGTCCTGAGCCACGAGATTGCTGGACAGGTTCGCGGAAGCGATGGTTGTCTTCGTCCCGGACACGGTCAGAATGGCGGATGCATCCCCAAAAGTGCCCAATTCTCTGGACCAGTCCGAGCCTCCATCCATCGTGGAGGTATAAAATGACGCCCAGCCGCCGCCGCTCGGACCGTTCACCACCAAGCGGTAGTTTGGCGCGTCGGGAAAGTCAATCGCCACGCGGTAGGAGCTGAAGGCAAGCCCGCTGCTGCCCGCCTTCTGCGCCAACGCCGGGGCGGGACTGCCCAGGGACCCAGCAGCGGCCAGCAGAATGGCGATAGCCCAGCGAGTGAGGGTTTGCACGCCTATCGGCGACAGGGTGAATCTGGACTGGTTGGATTGCATGAGGTTCTCCGGAGGGTCAGGGACTAAGGGGTGTTAGAAATGGACAATACCGACTCACACTCGGCGCGCACGCGAGGAAGCTCGGGATCTTTGGCGCCTTGCGCTGCCATGAGCTCAGCGGCTTCCTCGTACCAGCTCCGCGCCTGGGCGCTGTTGCCGAGCTGAAATTGAGCCATCGCTCCGACGAACCGGGCGTAGGGCAAGCGACTGTTATGCTCCGCAGTCGCCACGGCCGCTTGATAGTCGCCGGCGCGGTAGTGCGCTTCGGTTAATGTATTCCAAGCATGCCCGGACGCTGGCGAACTGGGCAGGTGCTCGACCGCGTGCCTGGCGAGGCTAATGGCGCGCGCGGTATCGCGTAGGGCGAGGTCGGGGCAATTGGCCAACTCCCGGGCCAGTTCGTCCATGCTAACCAGTGTCTGTGGATCGCCCGGGCCCAGTCGTGCTTTCCGATCGTTGAAGGTCTCCTCGCGAAGCGCGATGATCTCGTCGAATTTCCCTAGGGCCCGGTAAATGTCTAACAGTTGGCTCCTATTGTCCCGAGTGACCAGGTGATCGGGTCCCCGTGTCCTCTTGCGATGGAGGAACGCTTCTTCACTGAGCTTCAACGCCTCGGCGTGTCGTCCCACCGCGGCATACGCATGTGCTAGTTGGAACATGGTAAAGAGTGTTGGCACCGTATCACGGCCGAACTTCTCTGTCTTGAGCGCCAGCGTGTGTTCGTGAAGTCGGATCGCTTCGTCGTGGCGGCCGGCGTTGAAATAACAGATCGCCAGCACACCCATTGTCTCCAGAGTCTGCCGCCCCTCGGGGCCGAATCTGGCTTTCCGCAGTGCCAATGTCTCCTCACCCAGTTTCACCGCATCGTCGTACCGGCGGACGAAGTTGTAGTGATATGCCAGGTTGTGCATCCCTTCGAGCGTTTCGGGGTGGTCCGGCCCGAGGACCGTTCTTCTCAGTGGCAGTGCCTGCTCTCCCACTCGCACGGCTTCGTCATTTCGGCCGGCGCGGTGCAAACTCCTTGCTAATTCATTCAAGGCGAGTAGGGTATCCGGATGGTCCAGGCCACGGTGACGCTCATACAACTCGCGGGCCTTCTCAAGTTGCTCGACTGCCTTGTTCCCGTTACCGGAGAAAAAAAATGACGTGCCGACTGTCTGCCTTAGCCGGGCCTCGATCAGCGGCTGCTGTTTGAAGTTCGTGTCCAAATACGGCAGGGCGGCATCGATGGCCTGGTGGAGCGTCACGTCCCAGCCCAGTCCCCCCTCCGCTCCTTCGGGCCGAGCGGCGGCGAGAATCTTGTTTTCGACAAAGCTCAGCACGGCGGCGATTTCCCGTTCCCGCTCCTGGGCCAAGTCTTTCGCCTGCTTTTCCGCCACCGCGGCAGCCACGGCCTTTCGCTCATTGGCCTGGGCCAACTGACGCTGCTCGACTTCGGCCCGTCGAGCTTGCTCAGCGCGGACCAGGCCGACGCTGATCCCGACGATTCCTCCCACGAGCGCCAATAGCACCAGCGCTGTCGCGAAGACCGGGCCACGGTTGCGGCGGGTGAATTTTCGGATTCGATACAGCGCCGACGGCGGACAGGCTTGCACCGGCTCGTCGGCCAGGTAGCGCTGGATGTCGGCGGCCAGCGCCGATGCGGATTCGTAGCGGCGGGAGCGGTCTTTTTCGAGGGTCCGGGCGACGATCCAGTCGAGCTCTTGGAAAGGATGAAGGCGGAAGGCGGAAGGATGAAGGATGAGGTTGGGACTCATGACTCCTGTCTCTTTCCCCCTTCGTCCTGAACGCTGAACCCCGAACGCTGAACCCTCCCTCCGTGTTCGCGCGATCCGCGCGCTCACTGTTTCCGGTTCTTCCTCGCGGATGATCCGCCGCATTTCATCGATGCCCGCACTCTTCAGCCGATCCTTTTCAAACGGCGTCGTAGCCGTGAGCAGCTCATAGAGCAGGACACCCAGGGAATAGACGTCGCTGCGGGTGTCGACGCCGAACTGGTTGAGTTCGGCTTGCTCGGGACTCATGTAGAGCGGGGTGCCGATGAATTGGGCGAAGTCGGTATGGAGCGTGTTCTCGGTGAGTGAGCCGCCGAGGGCTTTGGCGATGCCAAAGTCGATAATTTTGGGCACGGGGACGGTATCGGCCAGCGTGACCAGGACATTGGTCGGCTTGAGATCGCGGTGAATAATCCCCTTTTGATGCGCATGTTGCACCGCCTGGCAAACCTGAATAAACAACTCCAGCCGCTGGCGCACGGTCAGTTTTTGCTGATCGCAGAATTCGTTAATCGTAATGCCGCGAACGAGTTCCATGACGAAATAAGGCCGGCCTGCTTCGGTCGTCCCCGCATCGTGAAACTTGGCAATATTGGGATGATCCATCATCGCCAGCGCCTGGCGCTCCGCTTCGAACCGGGCGATCACCTGCTTGCTATCCATCCCCGGCTTCACCAGCTTCAGCGCCACCAGTCGCCGCACCGGCAGTTGCTGCTCAGCCACATAGACGATGCCCATGCCCCCTTCGCCGATTTGCTCCAGCAACTTGTAGGGCGTGCCGCTCCGCTCCACCGGCGGATCGAGAGTTGCCGCAGGCGGTACTCTTAGTCCCACGGTCGCCGCCGACAGTTCCAGAAAGCTCTCTTCCTCTTGATAGGAGCTCAGCAGAGTGAGGACGCGCTCGCGCAAGATCGCGTCGTTTCCGCAGACCTGCTCCAGGTATTCCAGCCGGGCATCTGGCTCGTCAATCTTTCGGGCGACATTGAAAATCGCCTTTTCGTCCAACTGTTGGCTGACAATCATGGATTTTCCCGCCTTGACTGTGTCCTGTAAGTCAGTGCGAGAATTGCCGGCAAATGCTCTAACAAATTCCTAAATAAATTTCGTCATTGAGAGCCGGATTTTCCCGCCAGTTCTGTTTTGAGCCACCCTTTGGCATAAGCCCAGTCATTGTCGGCCGTGGCAATTGAGATCCCCAGTGCTTCGGCCGCCTGCTGTCTCGTCAGGCCGGCGAAAAACCTCAACTTCACCAGTTCTGCGGCCCGCGGGTCTTTCGCCTGCAGCTTGTCGAGCGATTCACTCAACGCCACGAGATCCAGTCCAGGTTTCTCCACCTCGGCGAACGCCGCGGACATTTCCACGCGGACGTATCCGCCACCCGCCGACGACCCACGCTTCCGCCGTGCCTTCTCGACCAGAATTCGCCGCATCGCCTCCGCCGCAGCCCCAAAAAAATGTCCCCGACTGTTCCAGTGCTGTGCCTTCTCGACATCGACTAATCGAATGTAAGCATCATGCACCAGCGCCGTGGCCTGCAGCGTCTGGCCCGGCTGCTCCTGAGCCAGCTTCACCGCGGCCAACTTCCGCAACTCGTCATAGACCAGCGGCAACAGCTTCTCCGCGGCCTGCGGATCGCCCTGCTCAATCTGCGACAAAATGCGGGTAACGTCGGACATGGAACAAACCAATCGACGAAAGATCAGGCGGCTGATGATGAGAACCGACATCACGCTAACCGCCTGAAGTGCAAATGTCGAGTATCGTTCCCCGCTGCTATCACCTTTCCGACAATTTGAAACTGCGTCCGGCGGGTTAACAGCAAAGCGGCAGTCGTGGCTTTTTCTCACGACAGAAAGCGTCGGGCATGTTGGGGTGCCAACCAGACGGGTGGCGGTGCGACACAGCTCCGGACTATCGGTTCTTCCGATGTAGCAGCGATGGATTATCGAGTTTGCAAATGCTCCCTCGCACCGAATACTCCGGTAGGAAGGGCCTGCCAACCGATCTTTTTCGGTCAACAACGCGCGCCGCCCCCATGGAAACGATTCTCGGAAAACACTGACATCATCGGTCGCCGGAGGACGTCGTACGCTGGATCGATACCAGTCCGGTGACCGGACTTGATCGCCGTCGACGACGATCTGCAAACACTGCTGACCCGGTGGATCGCCGAATTCAGCCCAGTCCTCTTGTGGATCATCCTCGTTGGCGGTGGTCACGTTCGTGGTCGGACTGGCGCGCGGCGAAGCGCCGGGGGACATGTTCCTGGCCGCGGTGGCCTTGGCGGTCGGGGCCATTCCGGAAGTTCTGCCGGCGGCGGTGACGATCGCGCTGGCCATTGGCGTCGCGCGGATGCTGCAGTGGCTGGAGGATCTGGAGTTGTCCCTCAAGGGCCAAGGCGATCGACGGCAAGACCCTGCGCCGCTCTTTTGATCGAGCTACGGGCAAAGAGCCGCCTTGCACGGGGTCAGCGCATGGGCAGGCGGCTTGCGGATCTGCCTGGGGCAGGTCGCGGTCGAGGAGCAGTCCCACGAGCTCACCGCCGTGCCGAAACTCTTGGAGCTCTTGGCGTTGACGGGAGCCGTGGTCACGTTGGACGCCATGCACGGTCCGAAGGAGACCGCCGCCAAGATCCGCCAGAAAGGCGCCGACTACGTGCTCTTGGTCAAAGGCAATCAGCCCACGCTGCAGGAGTACCTGTTGAGCTTGTTTCTGGACTAGGGAGAACGCGACGATCAGGTTCCGGGCCTGAAGCACCATCGCACGACGGAGCGCAACCGCGGCCGCACCGAACAGCGGGAGTGCTTTGTGATCGCCGCGCCCAAGGAGCTGCGCGAGCAGGGCCAATGGCAGGATCTTCAGAGCGTGGGCATGATCGTCCGCACGCGCGAAGTGAAGGGCCAGGGAAGCGAGGAAGCGGCGTTCTTCATCAGCAGCTTGCCGCCGCAAGTGAAGCGGCTGGCCGGCTACGTGCGTGGACATTGGAGCATTAAGAACTCGCTGCATTGGTCCCTGGATGTAATTTTTTCCGAAGACCAGAGCCGGTTGCGCAAGGAGAATGGCCCCGAAATCGCCGCGGTGTTTCGTCGCCTGGCGCTGTCGCTGTTGAAGCGGGACACTTCCTTAAAAAGCAGTCTTCGCGGCAAACGTCTTCAGGCCGGTTGGAATAATGAGATCCTTGAGAATATCCTCTGCCAAAATCATTGATGTTTTGATGCGATTACCCTGTTTAGTAGTCCACGCTGCCTGTAATCAACGAAGTTTAATGCTTCACGATCTGGGCGTTGCGAAAGCTCATCCGTTCTCCCTTTTTCACACTGAAAGCTGGCCTTAGTGCGGTGGCGAGTAGCGCGGATTTGGCTTCGTTACCTCGCAACTTCCCACTGGCGTAGTACGTGTTCTGCGGCTGGCCGTCGCAAGTAAACGCGATCTCGCCTTGCTCGCGACGAATCTCGACGACGACGAAAGCACCATTCGCTGGTACTGACGTACGCGCGTTGGCGTCAGCTCCCTCGAGATCGACCATTTCAATCGAGTTCGCTCCCTGCACTTCAACCGTAAACCGGTCGCCGACTTCCAGCACATCGGGCCAGAGCACTTTGAGCAGCGCATGCTCACCTTCGGCGTAATGCAGCGTAGTAATTCCCTCTGCATGCTCACGGCGCACGCCTCGCGAAGCCACTTCATCCATTCTCGCCCAGCGCTTGTTAGGGCGGTCGTAGGTCAAGTACACCACCTCCTTCGGCTCCGCACGATGTTCGGGCTTCGAGGGCGTGGCGAGGTCGTTCGAGTTCGCTCTTGAGCCTTTGGCCGCGGTTATAGCCGCTTGTCTTGGCAGGCGTGGTGAAGGCTTCGGCTCGGGAGGCCCAAGCCGGTAGACGAACGCAAGCAAGAGGAAAGTGACGGCGACTCCCAAGCCTCCTAGCACACCACCGATCACCTTGTAACGCACCGGAAGATGTTTGCCGTATTTGCCGACCGACCAGAAGATCTTAGGCTCGACCATTCCGCCGATCCCCAGGAACAAAGCGAGGGGACCAAGGCAAAGAAGCATCAGCCGAGCCATACCTTGGGATTCGATCAGGAAATGGTTGAGCAGTAGACCGATAGCTGCCGCGCCGGCCATCCCTGCGCAAATGAGACGCCCATTGGCCGGCACAGGCTCAGACGGTTCATTTCTCATGCAATACTCCCCCTAACAGGATTCACTTGCCCCGACCGGGAAGCAAGCAGGCGCAGACCATTTAGTACGACTAGCACGGTTCCTCCTTCGTGTCCGATGACCGTCAGCGGCAGCGGCAGGGCGAAAAACAGCCCGCCGATCACCAGCACCACCATTGCGCCCATCGCGAAGATCAGGTTCTGCCGAATGATTGCTGTCGTTCGTCGCGCGAGGCGGTGGGCGTCTGCCAACTGCTGCATGTCGTCGGACAGGAGAGCCACGTCCGCTGCCTGGAGGGCGACGTCCGATCCGGCTGCGCCCATCGCGATCCCGACATCGGCACGGGCGAGCGCGGCTGCGTCATTGACGCCGTCGCCAACGAACGCCACCTTCCCGCGGCTGGCAAGCTCTCCGACCATGCGGACTTTGTCTTCCGGCAGCATTTCGGAATGAATATCGTCCGCATGCAACCCTAGTTTCGCTCCAATCCGCAAGGCGACAGGACGCCGGTCTCCTGTCATCATCACGATTGTTGCAACGCCGCTTCTCTTCAGCGCGGCAAGCGCTGAGGCCGATGTCGTGCGCACCTGGTCTGCCACGCTAATGGCGCCCAGCACTCGGTTATCCAGCCCTAGATAGATGACCGTCTGTGAAGCGTCGGACAGCCTCGTCAGTGCTGGATGATCAATCGCCGCGCCCATGTGCGCCGCTAGCCGCGAGTTGCCCGCCCACAACTGGCCCTCCGGAATCGTGCCAACGATTCCCGCGCTGGGACGATTGCCGACATCTTCCACTCGAGCAAAAGCGATCTCGCGAGCCGTCACCTCGCGGCGTATGGCCGCGGCGCTGTGATGTTCCGATTGCGCTTCGAGTCCTGCCAGCAGCGATAAGAAACGGGTCTCGTCGCCATCGACGGCCACCACCTCTGTAACGGCGGCTTTGCCTGTGGTGAGCGTGCCGGTCTTGTCGAAGGCAAACGTATCGACGGCTGAGAGCGTTTCCAAGGCCCCGCCGCCTTTGAAGAGAACGCCGCGGCGCGCCGCCGCCGAAAGCGCAGACAAAATGGCGGCGGGCACCGAAATGACAATCGCACAAGGGCTCGCTGCTACGAGGAATGTGGCAGAGCGGTAAAGGGCTTGCTCCCAATCGCGCTCGAACCAATAAAACCCCGCGAACGCCAGCACCGCGCAGACCATGACCCCAATGGTGTATCGCTGGCCGAACCACGCGCTGAAACGTTCCGACGGCGCTTTCGCAGTTTGCGCCTGGGTGACCAGCGAAATCATGCGGGCCACGGTGCTTTCGGCGACCGTCTTCGTAACCGTCGCCTCAACCACGCCATCAAGATTCACCGTCGCCTCAAACACCGGATCACCGGAATCTTTGGCGACCGGCATCGACTCGCCGGTGATGCTGGCTTCATCGACGGAGCTGGAACCGTTGACAATAACGCCGTCCGCCGGCACACGCGCGCCGGGACGCAGCACGAAGCAGTCACCAACCTTTAGATCGGCGGCCGGGACTTCGGTTACCGTTCCATCCACCGACTTGCGAAGCGCTGTTTCCGGTCGGAGCGCCATTAACGCTTCAATGGCGAGCCGCGCCCGACCCAGGGCTCGTTTCTCCAGCGTGGTCGAGACACTGAACAGCGTGAGTAGCACCGCTCCTTCAAAGGGCGCGCCGACGGCCGCCGCCGCGACAGCCGCCACAACCATTAGAAGGTCGATGTCGAGAACGTGTTCTTTCGCTAAGGCGGTGAGTGCTCGCCACGCAGCCGGGAGCCCGCCTGCCAGGTAGACCATGGATATGCCCACGACCGAAAGCAGCCTGGATGCCTGGTCATTTAGCGGCGAAAAACTGGCGATGGCCAGCGTCACCCCGAGAATGGTCAATCCCGTCAGGATCAGGGGCGCGTCTACTGGTGCGCCGGAACGCGTCTTGCCGATCATAACGGGCCGACTCACCTGCGATTTGGGGATTGACGGCCAGCATTGCAAAGCCCGTTCGCTAGGGCGATGACGAGGAACTATTTCGTACTTGCGGCGCCGGCCACGGGGCATCAATTCGTTCCATTCCGCGAGCTTCGACCACACCCCACGCGCCAAAACGAGCCGGGCACACTTCGCCGCTGTTGAGCCGGCGCAGTTCTTTGCCCCGGGCGGTTCGAACCCCCGAATATCACGGAATTCGGCATCGCGGTTGCAATTATGATAACCTAACAACCTCCGGCGCGCTTCAAATGCGTCCCGTTGCGAACCTCTGGCGCCAGGAACTTCTCTTATGAAAACCAGCCTCGCTCTCGAGTCGAGTCTCCTGATTCTCCTGCTGAGCGGTTTCAACGCCACGATGGCAGAAGACAAGAGGTTCTCCTCGCCCACTGCCGATGAGGCCCGCAGTGTCGAGTTAGAAACCGTGAAGGTGGCGGCCGATAAGAAGGGGTTTGTCCTGCATCCCTCCGGCAAGCGCTATGTCCCTTGGGGGCACAACTATGCTTCGGTCGACATCCTGCAGCGGCTGGCAGAAGACCCGGAGCGAGTGGAGCGGGAATTTGCCGAGATGAAAGCGGCCGGCACGACCGTGGCGCGCATTCATCCGGAGTTGCCACGGATTCTGACCGGACCCAAGGAGGTCGATGCGAAGGGCGTCGATGGTATCAAACGCCTTCTAAGGATCGGCGAGAAGTCGGGCGTCCATCTGAAGATCACGGGGCTCGCTAATTACAGAATCAAAGACCGAGTCGCCTGGTACGACAAGTTGCCGGAGAAGGATCGCTGGCATGCGCAGGCTTTTTTCTGGGAAAACATCGCTCGCACGTGTGCGGAAAGTCCAGCGGTGTTCGCCTACGACCTAGTGAACGAACCGGGCGCCGTGGGAAAGCCAGAGGATGGCTGGTACTTGGGCCGAATGGGCGACGTGGAATTCTGCCAGCGGCTGAGTTTGACTCCAGGCGAGCGCAACGGAGACGACATTTTCCGCGAGTGGACGAAGTTGATGGTGGCGTCTATCCGCAAGCACGACCCGACGCACCTGATCACGATGGGCATGCTGCCTTTCCCAGGAGCTTACAAAACAGCGGCCGAACAGCTCGATTTTGTCTCGCCGCATCTGTATCCCAAGACCGGCAAGGTCGATGAGGAGATCGCGTTACTCAAGCAGTACGATTGGGGCAAACCAATCGTGATTGGCGAAACATTTCCGTTAAGCTGCGGCCCAGACGACGAGCGCGACTTCCTGCTTAAGAGCCGGCCATTCGCCCAGGGCTGGATCGGGCATTGGCCGGATGAGTCGCCGGCGGAACTTGCTGAGCTAAAGAAGACCGACAAAGCCACCATTCAGAACGCAATTTGGTTGTCGTGGGTGGAGCTTTTCAAAGAACTCGGCCCGCAGATGACAAACAGCGAATGACTAGTCAGCCTGCGGCGTGGTAGGACGTGCATATGCTCAAAGGTGAGTATCCGGTAGCACGCGGCTTGACGGTGGGGCACGAACCGGTGGGAGTGATCGAGGAACTGGGGTCCGCGGTTTCCGGTCATACCGTCGGGCAGCGGGTGATTGCGGGCGCAATCACGCCGTGTGGGCAGTGCCATGCGTGCCTGGGCGGAAACCAAGCCCAGTGCGGCGGAAAGCCGATGGGAGGTTGGCGACTGGGCAACACGATTGACGGTTGCCAATCGGAATACGTGTTGATTCCGGATGCCACCGCAAATCTCGCACCGATCCCCGATGAATTGACCGACGAGCAGGTGCTGATGTGTCCTGACATCATGAGCACCGGCTTGGCAGGCGAGCACCGGCGGCTGATTGGCTGCGCCGCCGACTTTGAAATCGCCGCAGCGATTCGCCAGGATGTCCGCCTACAACGACAGCGTTCACCGCTCAGGCCACTCCCTATTCCGGGCAGGGTACTCCCGGACGGCTTCAATGTTGACAGGAGCGGGGGCCCACTTTCCCGAAGGCATTGGTCGGTTCCTGTTTGTAGTCCTACGGAAGCTTTACCTAACCGATTCAAGGCTGGCGTCATCGGACGCAGTGACAACGACCACTTCGTAGAACTGAAAACGATTATTCATGAGCTTGTTGCCTTAGTGAGTGACATGTCCGCCGAGCGACACGTTCACATGATTGCCTTCTAATGATAACCAGCCAAGCATCTCCTTACCCCGGTTAGAAAATTGCACATCCCAATCGAATGCTTCTCCAGTAGTACGAGATGGGGCACGCACCCACTCATTTCCGAACCGGTCGATATACCCACCACCGGGGCCTCGTGTTAGAGGGCTGGCGGGATTGTAGTTCTTTGGCGGGACAAACCGAATTTTTCCAGACGTCGGAAGCTGTGCTGCCTTCAGCCAACTCTTAATGCTTGTCCAAGCCTTCGCAGTACCCACGGAACCCGGAGCAAACGGAGCATTTGCAAATTCATCAGCAGCATCCGCTGCTGCTCGCCATCCGCTGCTGTTTGGGGCCGTTGTCAAGCAATCGCTGAACTGCCCGAAGGTATTGCCGCCCAGGCCAGCCAAACCCAAACCGATCTGCGTAGGGCTTCCATTGTAAGCCCCTTGGCCGATCAAACTGAAGTTTTGAGCGATATCCCACCCAAACGCAAATTGTCGGAATTTGCCCGGCTTGGAGGCAAGTTTCCCAATGCCCATGCCAAACGCCAATTCGTAACACAGACTATAACCATAGACATCCATTGCATACGCGGGATTATCTCGTTCGTCGTTTGTGAGCGGAACTAACTCCACAGGCTCGCTTGCCAATCCTAAGGAGACCGTGGATTTCACCGCTGTCGCCGCACCGTTGATCGCCGTTTTGCCCGACCGAATCTCAGCGCGTTGCACTTCCTTCCAGCGTGGCCGCGAAGCGTTTGAATTCGGAAAATTCCAGAGATACGTGAAGCTTTCAAGCCCGCTAGGATCGGTCGCGTTTGTGGGCGAGTTGCCGACGTAGCGGTGGGGGTTATTGTAGTCGTCGTAGATCGGGTCTTCGCTGAGGAACTTTCCAACTGCCGGGCCGTACCAGCGGGCACGGTAGTAGTAGAGGTCTACGTCGGCGTCCCATTCTCGGCCGGTGTCAAGGAACAGCGGGGTCGTGTTCATCGTGCTATAGTTCTGCACGTCGCCGAACATCCTATAAAGGATGTGGTCGATCTCGACCGTCGCGCCGGTGGCTTCGTTGTAGTCGTAGATGCGCCGGACGCTGTGCTGGTTGTCCGTCGCCATCCAGTGCGTTTCGTCTGGCGCGGCGAGCGAAGCGACGTTCTCATCCGCGAACACTTGATCGACGACATCCGGGTTGTGAACGTAGCGGTTGGCAAGCTGGCCGTTCTGGTAGCGCAGAACGATGTGCTCGCCGTCGTAGACATAGTGTTCGCTGCGGTCGAACATGTCCGCCACGCGGATGCGTGTACAGCGAGAATTTGTTGGGCCACATATTATAGGCCTGCCACGTATTGTCCGAGCATTAGAAGAGGATGTCGGCGGGGCGGTCGTCACGGACGATTAAGATGACATAACTCTGCCAATACGGCTCGTCCGGCGACTCCGGCAAGGTCGTAAGTCGACCGAGATAAACTCCGCAGAGGCAGTCGTCGGGAATCGTCAGTTTTGTCGAGGCTTGCCAGCGACACTCGTGTGTAAATTCTTCTCGCCGGGCTGCGGCGTCGCCTGAGCAATGCCTTGAAGCGGGCCGATTCGCTTGATCGATCGCGCGCCTTTGCCGCCGTAGTAGCCGGTGCGAAATATCTCGATCTCAAACTTCACCGGCGGATCGGTCGACACGAAGATGTCAACTGTTTCTCCGGCCGCAGCACTTTGCTTTGAACAGTAGCCTTCGATCCACGGCGAACGCGTCCCGTCGTGCGAGTCGAGCCGGACGCGGGTAAGTTGCCAATCGTCGGCGCCTGGTTTTCTATTTTCCGTCTGAATCGGATTGAGTTCGACGGCGACGGATTTCGCGCCGGTGATCAAGAACGCGACAAGAACGAGGCATCGCGAAGCTGAAGTGTACATTGAGTGTGTTCTCCCATGGAGGTCAAAGCCCGCCGGACGCAAACGATCGGTTGACGGCGACGCTTTACGAAGCGACGGGGTAGCAATGCTGAGGCGGCAAACCAAACAGAAACAAAAGAATACATGGCCTGGCTTGCCCAAACTTCATGGCGCCGCGCGCCGCTGTCAGCGATACGGCGCCAAGATGCATCAAATCCGCCAGCGACAATCCCAATGCACCGAGTCCGCGAATCTGCAAGAGATCGTGCCGCGCTAGGCCGTCGCAGAGCAATTTGCGAGTTCCGAAGATCGGCAGCATGGTTTGTAACTCTCCGGAAATGCGGCGTTAAAGCTACACGCCTTGATGAGAGGGGCGGTAGCTTGTGCCGACGTTGGCCCGGAGACCTCGCAACAAAGCGAAGCGGCCTGCGTCGTCCAACGCGAAACTAACTCGCATGTTCCAGGCCGCCGTTGGCGTTCCCGTCGAGGGCAAGCAACGCGTATGACAAAGACCTAAGAATCGTAGTTGATCGTCGCGATCGCAGCAACGACTTTGGAACCATCGACGATACAAATCGCCGCACGTTTCGTCATGCAGGCGTCGCCGCACGGTCTCTCGACTCACGCGAACACCGCACTCTTCGGCCAAGAGAATGACGACCGTGCCACAGGTCCAGCGACTGCGTTAGAATCTGAAATCGCATGGCGATCGCACGGTGCAGTCGCAAGGCAGTGGGATGGTCACTGGGAGATTCGTTGGAGACCGAGTTGGTAAGTATGGCATTGTAGCGCGCCGTGGAGTCACGTCAGCCGCATGGCGCCAAGCTCTTGCATCACAGCGATCGAGGTTGTAGGTAAAGTACACGAGTGAGGCGTACCAGCAAACGTTGCGGACGTTAGGCATCGAGTGTTCGATGAGTCGCACGGGCTGTTGTTACGACAACGCGGTGATGGAGCGATTCTTCTGGTCGCTTAAGCACGAATGGACGAATCGTCAAATGTTTGCTGATCGAGAAGCGGCCCGTTGGAGTGTGTTCCCGTACATCGAAACGTTTTATAATCCTCATCATCTGTATCAGACGCTGGGGTATCGGTCACCTGATCAGTTTGAAGCCGTACACGCCCCCGCAATTGCGGCGTAAACCATGCACCCCGCCGCTGTCTGAAAGTACTGGGCTATCGCATCATGGAACGACCGACCACTCGACGAAGATTGCTCGGAACGGTTATCGCCGGCGCTTCGGGCCTTTGGATTGGAGCCTCGCTGCGCGCCGCCGAACGCACGCAGGCCGCCACCGCCGACCCAAGAATCTCCGGGCCGTTTCCGATTCTATCGACGCCTTTCACCGAGGCGGGGGAAGTGGATTTCGAGGTGCTCGCGCATCAGGCACGTTTTGTGGATTGGGGTGGCTGTCCCGGCATGATCTGGCCCCAATCGGGCGACAGCGTGGATCTCCTGACCACCGACGAAAAGCTACGCGGCATGGAGGTGCTGGCGAAAGCGTCGCGCGGTCTGAGCACGGGACTTTGCCTCGGGGTGCAGGGCAAAGACACGGATGAGATGCTCGTCTTCGCGCGACATGCCGAGCGACTCGCGCCGGCCGCGATCATCTCGCGGCCACCAGACTCGGGCCGGACGGAAGACGACCTGCGTCGGTATTGGCGTGCGCTGGCGGCGGTCGCGCAGCGGCCCGTGATTCTCCAGACCACCGGCGGTGTCGCCTACAAGGGGCCGGTTCCCTCGGTGCCGCTGCTGATCGAGTTGGCGAAGGAGTTTCCCCATTTCGGCTACATCAAAGAGGAAGCCGCACCGGTCATCGCCCGCACACGCGAGTTGCTGGCCGTGCGGCCGCCGATTCGGCGCGTGTTCAGCGCTCGCGGCGCGCATGGCTGGCTGTATGAATCGCACCTCGGCACCGAAGGCTTGATCACCGAACGCGCGGTCTATGCCGATGTGCTCGCACATCTTTGGTCGCTCATGGAGAGCGGCAAAGACTCCGACGCCGTCCGCGATATCCACGCGAAGCTGATGCTGCTCTTCAATCTCGGACAGCATCTTCCCGGCGGCGACCTGCGCGGTTTCCAGCTTCATCTTTGGAAGAAGCGCGGTGTCTTCAAGAACATGGTCTCCCGTCAATACGGCGCGAACCGAAGCATCCCGGACAAGCCAATCTTTTCGGAACTGCAACTGAACGCTGAGGAGATCGCGGAGATTGATTTTCGCTTCGAGGCACTGAAACCGTATCTGAAACCGAATCCACCACAGTTCAAAGCCCCCCAGAAATAACCGCGCAGATGAAGTTTATTCCTCTCGCTTTCGTGCTCTTCGGCCTGTGTCGTAATCGCCCGCCCCGAAGAAAAATCCGGAATGGAGATTGAAAAACCATGCTCGCATTGATTCGCTCACGCATCACACCTCCGTTGATCGTCTGCTTTACGCTCCTTCCCGTCCTCGTCTGCGCACAGGACAAGCCTGAGTTCAGGGCGGGTGCGGCCACGAGCAATATCACGCCGCCGTTGGGCCTGGAGATCGTGGGGAACTTCGCGCCGCGTCCGATCGCGAAGCATGTGCATGATGAGTTGCATGTGCGCTGCCTGGTCCTCGATGACGGTACGACGAAGCTCGTGTTTGCCGTGGCGGACATCATTTCTCTCGGTCGCGATATCTGGGACGAAGCGAAGCAGAAACTCGAAGCAGACACGGGCATTCCAGCCTCACAGATGATGTTCTCCGGCACGCATACGCACTCCAGTGTGGCGGCCGTCACCAACAATGACGCCTCGCTGGACTACCGCAGCTTTCTTATCTCACGCGTGGTGGACGGCGTGAAGCGCGCGCTGAACAATCTGGAGCCTGCCCGCATCGCGTGGGGCGCGGGCCAGCTGCCGCAGCACGTCTTCAACCGCCGTTATCTGCTGGTGGACGGTGTCACAAATCCCAACCCCTTCGGCGGGCAGGATCGCGCGGTGATGAATCCGAGCAGTGCGCTGCGTTCGAACCTCGCCGGCCCCGCCGGACCGACGAATCCCGAGGTCTATTGCCTCTCGGTGCAAGCGTCCGACGGTCGCCAGATCGCGCTGATGGCGAACTACTGGTTGCACTATGTCGGCGGCGTCAACAGAGAAGACTTGTCGGCGGATTACTTCGGCGAATTCTGCCGTCGCATCGAGCAGGAACTGGGAGCGCCTTGTGTCGGCATGTTGGCCAACGGCCCCTGCGGTGACGTCAACAACAACGACTACAGCGGCAAGTCCCCTGCAGTGCCACGCCAGCCGTATGAGAAGATCAAACTTGTCGCCGACGATCTCGTGCAAGAAGTGTTGCGTGTTCGACAGACACTCACGTATCAAGACTGGGCGCCGCTCAAGGCGGCCGTGAGCGAGTTGGAGCTCGCCGTGCGCCGGCCGACGCCGGAGATGATTCAGTGGGCTGAAAGCGTGCTCAACAAGCCGAGAGGCACAGTGCCCGTGCATCGCCTGGAGCAGCCCTATGCCGAGCGCGTGATGGCCGCGAGGCTGGAAAAGTCGGATACGGTCCATGTCGTGATCCAGGCCTTCCGCATCGGCGAACTCGGCATCGCGTCCATCCCGTTTGAAGTCTTCACCGAAATCGGCCTCGAAATCAAAGCCCGCAGCCCGTTCAAGGACACCTTCACCATCGAACTGGCAAACGGCAGCAACGGCTATTTGCCCACGCCGCGTCACCACGACCTCGGCGGGTACGAAACGTGGCTCGGCACCAATCGCGTCGAACGCGAAGCGTCCGAAAAGATCACCGCGCGAGCACTGGAGATGCTGCAACAGGTGAGGACCTCGCCATGAGATATTTCCTTTCGATTCTGCTCGCAGCGTGTCTGGTCGCCGAAGCTCGCGCGGAAGTGGTCCGCGTCGAGATCGCCGATCGCTCGCCGTTCGCGGACGGAAAAGTTTTCGGACCTGCAGGCCCTTACGAGCGCGTCAAGGGACGGATGTTTCTGGAAACCGATCCGCAGAACGCCGCGAACGAGCGCATCTGCGATTTACAACGCGCGCCGCGCAACGCAAACGGCAAGGTTGAGAGTTGGACGGACTTTTTCCTGCTGAAGCCGGTTGAGGCGAACAAAGGCAACGGCCAACTCCTCTACGACGTCAACAACCGCGGGAATATGCTCGCGCTGTCGACCTTCAATGACGGCGAGCGTAAGAATGATCCTCAGACCGAATCGCATGCAGGCCAAGGCTTTCTCATTCGGCACGGCTTCTCCGTGCTGTGGTGCGGCTGGAACGGCGAGGTGCAGGCCGACGACACGCAGCGGCTGCTCTGCGGGCTGCCGATCGCGACCGAGCACGGCCGGACGATCACCGGGCGAGCGCATCTCGAGATCACGAGCACCGAGAAGACTTTCAGCCGAGCCTTTTCATGGAGTCCGTGGGGCATTGGCGCGGCTTATCCGTCGGTCAGCCTCGCCAACGCGGACGCCACGCTGACGATGCGACCGCGTCGAGATGCGGGAGGCGTCGAAGTGCCGCGCGAAGCGTGGGCCTTCGGTCGCTGGGAAAATGAACAGTTCGTTCCCGATGCCACGCATCTGTACGTGAAAGACGGCCTGCGTCCCGGATGGCTCTATGATCTTGTCTATACGGCGAAAGAGCCTCGCGTGACCGGCCTCGGTCTCACGGCGATGCGAGATTGCGTGTCGTTTTTCCGGTACGGCGATGCGAAGGAAAATCCGTTGGCCGGCGCGATCCGCACAGCGTGCGTGTTCGGTATCTCCCAGTCGGGCCGCGTGATTCACCATTTCCTCTATGAAGGGCTGAATGATGATGATGAAGGCCGCATCGTCTTCGACGGAGCGCTGATCCACGTCGCCGGCGCCGGCAAGGGGATGTTCAACCAGCGTTTCCGCATGAGCACGGAGTACGGCACGCAGCACGAGGGGCGCCTTTCCGGCAGCGAATTCTTCCCGCTCGC
>CAUJHS010000036.1 GCA_963204915.1 Planctomycetota bacterium
TCGTGCGCGAACTCCGGGTGCGGATCGCGCGGCGCGGTTGGCGCACGGGCGAGGTGACGCTGGTCACCACGCTCGTGGACCCCAAGCGGTATCCGGCGCGGGAAGTGGCGGCGTTGTACGTGCAGCGGTGGCAAGTGGAGACCAATCTGAAGCACTTGAAGCAGACACTCCAGATGGACGCGTTGCGATGCCAGACCGTGGCGGGCGTGCTGAAGGAGCTGACGATGTTCGCCGTGGCTTACAACCTGGTGCGGCTGGCGATGCACGTCTCGGCCTGGCTGCAAGGCGTGTCGCCGGACCGGATCAGCTTCGTCGATGCGCTGCGCTGGTTGTGCGCGGAGAACTCCGCCAAAAGCCTGGCGAACTTGAAGGTGAACCCCGAACGTCCCGGACGTTATGAGCCGCGAGTCCGCAAGCGGCGCCCCAAGCAGTTCCCGCTGATGACCAAACCTCGACAACAATTACAGCAAGAGTTCTTCCACAAACAACTTACGGCTTAATTTCATGCCATTCTAGAGTGTCCCCTTTTCTGTTCAATTCTAACCCGGTTTATCCCGGCACACCCTGTTCTTATCCGTTGCCAAACTCACCCTGGCTATGATCGTGCAAGCCCTGAATTCGCGCATGGAATCTTCCGGTCTTACGCGTCGTCGATCAAGGCGGCTTTGGCGATCAGGTCGAAGCGCTTTTGGTTCTCGGGCTCGTACTCTTCGATCACCTGGAACTGCTCTTGGACAGCCGGCGGCAGATCGTTCCATTGCGTATACAGCTGCGCGTTGGGGCTGGCGACGAATAGCAATTGCGGCGGGTCCGTCAAGCCGAACCACAGGCGCACGCCGAGCCACGGCTGCGACTCTCCGGGCAAGGAAAGCGTGAAGACCGTGAACGCATTGACTTCGTCGTTCGGCGTCAGCCCGGCGATGTGGCGGCGGTACTTCGCCGTCAGGTCGGGATGCGCGGCGAACGCGCTTGCGCCGTCCGCTGGCATGCGCTGGGCGTGGTACGTAAGGAACATCCCGGTCGATTCCCCCAGCTCTTGGCGGAAGCTCGGCTTCTTCAGTCGCATTTTGAGCAGTTGCTGAGAGGCGAGCGATACGCCGTCGAATTGTTTGTAGTAACGGAGGACGCCCGCGGGTAAGGCGACGATCAGCGCGAGAATCATCAACCCCTTGAGCTTCCCTTGCTGGCCAGACAGGTTGAGGGCGAAGGAAGTCGTGATCGTGGGGATCATAAAGACGACCACGGTGAACACGGTGAACAGATTCATCACGAAGGCGATTTGGAGCGCATCGCCGGGGCCGAGGTGCGGCGGGTAGGTTGAGAAGTAGGAGTACACCTGTTCGATGACGATGACCGCCACGACCATTCCGATCAGCCGCGCGTACATCCACGCCTCGCGGCGAGCGTCGGCCGAGATCAGGCAGGCCACCGGAGCGGTGACGGGAAAGAACAGGTAGTAAAAGAACGACCGGGGTCGATGCTCGAAATAAAAATCGTGGAAGAATCGTACCCGCTCCAGGGCGTCATCGACTAGCGGCATCTTGCCGGCGGCCTCCAAGCGCTCCAGCCAGCGGCTAAGATTGCCCAAGAGGCCGCAGGCCACCAGGACCGCCACCACCAGCACAATCAACTCCATCCGGTTCATCAAGACGCAGAGGATGACGAAGACGAACGGAGCGGCCAAGAAGAAGGCGATTCGTAGGAGGAAGTCGAGCACATCCAGCGGGCCGCGGTCCGCCGCCCAGCTTGGCGCCGGGATCGCATCGAGGGGCGGCGCCGGACGGGCGAGACGCTCGCGATTGGCTCGGGCGACCATCCCAATGAGCAAGAGCAGGTCGAATCCCCAGCCAAGGCCGAACAGTCCGAAGGAGGCGGCGTAGAGCAGCCCCGTCACCCACCGCCCCGTGTAAAAGCGGTGCGCCCCCAGCCAACCGAGCATCAGCCACAAGAGAAAGGCCAGCGCGTACGATTTGTCGCCGGGACGCGCAGGCTCCTCGTGCAGCAACGTCTTCCACTCGCGCTGGGCGTTGACCAACGACGCGGCCCACATGCACACCCACAACAACAGCAAGTGCAACAGGTAATAGGGGCCGCGGGCTGCGGTGTGCTGCGTCATCACAAGCGCGGGCACGACGGCCACCACGACGAAGTTGAGGAAGACGCCGACCGCGGGCCAGGCGAAATAGGCCAGCGCATTCGCCAAATACTTCGCCCGGTTGACGCGCAGCGCCGCGTACACCCAAGGACCGGCGCCCAGCACGGGAATGGCCGTCGTCAAGGTCCAGATTAAGTGCTTGTCCGACCAGTCCGCAGCGCGCGTCGCGATCGGGCGATCGTCCGCTCCGTGGGAATGCGGCGGAACATGCCCAGGCAGATTGCGACGCGGATCGGCCCAAGGGGCATCGCCGCAATCGGGAACGTCACTTGTCTTTTCGGTCACGGGTTCGCCTTTAGTTTTTTTCGGCGTCGTGTCGAAACGAGAACACGAAAATGCGACTCGGTATGGCCGTCGCCGGGCGCCAATCGGCCATAGTCTGCGCCGCAGCGCAGGTGAACGTGGACCTTCGCGTGTTCACGAACACGGCGCAACCCATTATCAAGAGCGATCGAGCGCAAGCTAGGCCCCTAGCGCTTTGCGACACCAAAGAATTAGGGTTGAGCCAATCAGCCGCCACGCGCTAGCGTGCGGTTCTCCATGAGGAACCTTGGGCTAGCGTAGCCAATGATGCCCAGATTCCGGTCACCCGTGTAGATGAACAATTCGTCCCCAATCTCAACATTTCTCCAGTGTTGGCTGATATACCAATAACGATCCTCAACAATTCGACCGTCCTCAACCAACTCCCGGAAAGAATCGGCAGAAACGGGAATGCGCTGACCGTCCGCAAGATCGAAAGTGTGTCCCTCACCCGCCGAAATAGGATAAAGCCACGGGCCTGCCATTCGTTCTCCCTTTCCAATCGGTGCCGCCTAACGACCCAGCTCACCGGCCCGGCCGAGACGCCTCAAGCCGAAAGAGACAACAGGTGAGCTACCAGAAACAGGTCAGCCGGCCGGGTCTGGTGCAGCGGATGGGTTGGCGTCTTGTCGACTCGGACCAACCGCCTCGAACTCGAAGAGTACTCCTTGATGCCCCCCGGTGGTATCAAATCCGGTCGGTCTTGCCTTCTCACCACCGCCGGCATCACCGAAGACCAGTAAGAGACGGTTTCCGGCGATGGCGAACACGCAGGGCTGGATCATCCCCGCGTACGGCCCTTCGGTGTGGGCGATGTCGAGCGCCATCGGCTCGCGAGTGAGATCGACGGACCAGTGACCAGCCAACGCGTCTCTTGCTCGCTCCGATTCCGCACGCAGCAGCCTCTCGGTGAAGGTCAGCACGAGGCTGCGAGGCAATGCAGCCGCTGCAATCGGAAGCCCGTTGTTCTCCCCTCGGAAGAGCCGCCAACTTCCGAGCAGCGAAGTCATCGGTGGGGCAGTCGGTGGCCGCACGGCCTGGCTCGGCAGTTCGGCGTTGCTCACGCCGAGCTTGGTGAGCGCCTCCAAAGCCGCGGCAACCAAACCCGCCCGCGTGCGACCGTAGCGACGTTCCGGGCCGTCAGGCGAGAAGGCCGCGATCTGCCGCAACTCCCTTTCGGCGCGAACCTCTCGGAATTCGCCCAGCTGCCGCACCACGACCTCGTCGGTGTACAAGCCCGCCGGGTACTCCTCGCGTGGCTGTGCCGCGATGGCCCGAACTAATTCTAGTAAGTGCTGCCGCACCTCTTCTGTGTCCGGAGACGACTGCCACTCGGTCCGGTTGCCGCCGTCATCCACATACACCGGCCCAATCGGGATCGGGTCGCGATCCGGGCGATGGTGGGGGTGGTTGGCGCAGTAGGTCCAGAACGCCCTCTCGATGGCCAGCCTGCGGATAGTGCAGAAGTTCGGCTCTGGATCATCGGCATGGGCGTACCCCGCATCGCCCTGGTTCCGAGCGTTGAACCAACACGTTCCACAGCAGTCCGAACCTCCATTAGGCATCTGTGCACCCTCCATCGCGTCGGGTAGCCGGGGAGCATTGCTGCTCCCGGGCCCCCTCAGAACGGAGCGGGCCAGTTTCCCGGCGCCCCGCTCAAGCAGAACCAACGCCCCGCAAAGGACGCGGCGGAGTGGTGGGTCATCTTCCTTTTGCGGCGTGCTGCTGCCGATGGCACGCGGGATGGAGCAACATCAGGTTTTCAATAGCGTTATTCTGATGGTTCCCATCCCGATGATGCAAGTGATGCTCCTCATCCTTTTGCAACATCTGCCGGCAGATCGGGCACACGCCCAGTCTAGTAGTAGACCGACTACCGCTGTTTGTCAGGCGTGTTAGTCAGGTAGGGTGGGCTTCGCCCACCAAAACGCCGTCCCAACCCTGCCGCAGGGCCAAATCTCAGGCGAGGCACTGGCGGGCACAGCCCACCTTACTAGACTGCCCGATTAGCCCGTTACAGGCTGCAACCTTTAAATTGCCCGACGTACCAGAGTTGATACCCCTTTCCCTTCGCGGACTTGGGATCGGAGAACTCCGCTTTGTCTGCGACGATGCTGGTGTTGAGTCCATCAACTCCTAGCTTCTCGACGGCCTTCACGACTGCCTCCGTGGCCTTCTTGGGAAACCCCCAGCATTCGATGAGAACTCTTGGCGTAGCCTTTTTCAAAAACTCGGCGTAAACCAAATCGTGATCGTAGAAGGTTTCACCTTGGTCCGCCGCAAAGGGACTGATTGGAGCTTCCTCATCGTCTTCGTCATACATCTCGTCCATGTACTTTTCGAGCGCTTTCTCGGACTTAAACTGGGCGACCCAGATATGCGCATCGCGGATCGACATGAGTAATTCCTTTAGGTCGCCATGAAGCTAACGAATCACCTCACCCGCACGGCGCGAAACCCGTTGACCATCGCCAGCCGGCCCGATGCGCCGTGTCGGGTTGAGCGATCTGGGCATGGTTAACTCGCTACGAGAATACTGGCATTTCATCAGATTCCGTAAACAGTACGTGGCCACATTGGCATTGGCAAGTCCGCGGCCGCCCAAGATTGTTCTGTGTACTGCCTTGCCGAGCTTCGCCACACTGCGGGCAGACGATGGTAAACGAAACGCGCGCCCATGTTGGCCGATGGGTGGGCGTGCAGCGTTCAGGATGTTTGGCATCGACAAAAGGCTCGTACCAGTATTCGAGCCGGTAAATTACCGACTCGGGCGTGACTTCTTTGGTGATGACCTTCCCAGGAAAGGCGTGACCTGTGGGGGTGCATTTGCCCTCGGGCGACCCTGTCTGAAAGATAACGGTTCGGTGGCAACGGTGGCAGATACAGCAGTCGAGCGATACCTCGACTACGTCGCTAAAGGTCGCGTTGACTCCAGCGGCAAATGCAAACCGAGCGGAAACCCCCGCTGTCACCAACACGATTTTCTCCCGCCGAACGCATGCGCGAACCCGCACGGCGCGGCGGGAGCTGGACCGAGCCAAACCCGCGCGATGTGCCGTGTCAACTTGAGTGCCGTTGTGTACGCCCGGCACGCGCGTAATTGTATCGGGTGAAACTCTCGTGTACGAGATCAGGAACCTTAAGGAGGTCCGTCAGGTAATGTGGGCTTCGCCCACCCAAACTCAGTCCCAACCCCGCCGCTGGGCCAAATCTTAGGCGAGGCAGTGGTGGGCACAGCCCACCCTACTAGACTGCGCGCTCGGGAAGCGCCCGAAAGATAAACGTCACCCGCAGCACGCTTCCCGACTGAGCTTGTGAGACGTGTGGCCGTGTGTCGGCTCCATCCTTAGCTCGATGCCGAGCCGTAACACCTCGCCTAGTACGATTCCGGACCAAGCCGCATTGCCTGTCCGTTTCTTTTTTCAATCACAGGCTCCAGTGGATGCGTTTGTTCGGCGCTGGACCGTCAGGGTGACCACTCAACGATCGCGTGGGCGACACGACCGCCGCGCATGCCCCAGACAGCGTGCGCGCGGCCGGTACCATCATCGAAGACGCTCGACTGGTCGTCATCACTGTTGATCTGGAATCCCTTCGCGGTGGTCCCATCAGGCAGCGAAACTTCCGCTGAGAGGCATTGGGCGTCTGACCAGGTGACGCCGTAGTCGCGCGATCCACAGTAGTATGTGTGCCAGCTAGCGCCCACCCGCTCCATCCACGTCACGTGCACCATGCCCCCGCATGCGTTGAGCGCGGCCATTCGCACCTCCTCTGCAGAGTCGCTCGAAAGCGGCCGAGCGTCGTTCCACGTTCGCCAATCACAGCTCTGGCGCATCATCAAAGCTGTCGCACCAGCGCTAACGTAGGCAACGTGTAACGACGACCGACCGTCGAGCGCCAGTACGGGGAATCGTTCGCCATTGAATGGATGTTCGCGATCCGCTTGAACAGCTTTCACGAGTGGCGTTTCGACCCAGCGCTGACCCTGGCGGTCGCTGACGGTGATGACGCTCCGCGAGCCGTCGCCTGCCACAATCCACGTTGCTGCTATTCGACCAGAATCATCCAAAGCCGCGGCAAACGGTATCGCATGCTCGTCATCAAACGGGCTGGCCAGCTGTTTCCATGAATTGCCATAGTCCTCTGACAAGAAGATACCGCCGCTCTGGCGGGTGGCGGCCTCCATTTTTGCACGCAGGTCTGGATCATCGCCATTCAGCGGCCCCATTGGGAACTGATCCGTCTTCTCTGACAGGGAAACAGCCACGGCAATGCGGCGACCGTCGGAGCTGATGGCGACAACAGGGCGATCGCACCACCCCGATTCGATGGGCGGCGTCTCGGACCAAGTTAATCCACCATCACGCGAACGCCAGAGTCGCGGCCGGCCGTCGGACGTACGGGAATGGATGCAATAGAATCGGCCCCGGCGATCGGTGACCAGCCATGGATCGAAGCTTACTTCCCCGGCGCTCGCTTGGCCTGTTAGATTCGCCGGCATGGCCCAGCTGCTCCCTCGATCGCACGAGTGCCAAGCGAGGATGTCCGATCCCGAATCATTGGGAATTCCGTATGCGACGACTGCGACGTTTCCGGTGGGGTCAGCGGCCACGACGGGCTTCGGAGATCGAAAGCCCGGCAAGGGCGGCAGCTGGATCGTGTGAACGTGCACCGGCTGTGCATCGTGCGGAACGGTTGGAGTTGGCGGCGCCGTGGTCACGTCCGACCAATGCGTAGGCCTGTAGAGGAAGCCAACCGTGAGTAGCGCCGTCACGGTCGCCAGCAATCCGATGACGGCTTTGCGTTTTGCTCGCACGGAAACTCGACAAACAAGAATGATATTGAAAATTTGTATACTATTTTCGTGACTTTGCGGCCTTCCTCGCTAAACTTTTTTATATCATGCGGGGTGGGGGCGTTCCGTTCGTCACGGAGACCGTTACATGCCTTCACCTTACGACAATTCTCGCCCAGAGCCAATCGGCGCGGGGGAATCGAAGGCCGCCTAGATCAATAGACTCATCCGCGCCGAACGAACGAGCTAATCGGCACGGCGCGGAAAGGGCCAAGCCAAACTTAATCCGCCGGATGGGCCGTGTCCGGTTGAGCGATCCATTGGGCAATGGCCGGTTTTCGATGCAACCGCACCTCGGTCTTACTTGGGTTCTTCGTCTTTGAGGATTGCTACACCATCGGCGTCAACTCCAATAATAGTGCGATTCGGATTTCCTTGCTTGGCTGAGCCAACATGCGGCCGATCTTGGAATGCAGGATCTTGGAGCTTTTTGATGATAATCTCGCCAAGATCGTGATGCAGCTTTGCGGCTGTGGCAAGGTCCATTTGTGCTGTGATTGCCGAGAAGTTCTCGTTGGGATTGTGTAAGCGAAGCATGACGCGAGTATCAGCAAGATTATTGCCGTGCGGGTCAACTCCGCGCCAACTCGTTTCGACGCTCCAGACGTACCCGACAGGGATCGCAACGACGCCGGTTTTTGACGGAGAGAAACGCGCCGTGTAAAGGTAATAGGAGTTGGCCAATGATGACGACTGGGGATGGTCAGTTCGCTCCGCCGCCCAGAGACCCATCACAGAGGCGCCAATGAGGGCTCCGACGACGATCACACGCTTCAAGTTAACTTTCACGAGGAGCCTCCATTCTTGGTTTTTCTGTGATTCCTCTGCACAACGAACGAGCTACCCGACCCGGCGCGACTTGAGTCTACCACACCCAACCCATCCGATGCGCTGTGTCCGGTTGAGCGACCCGTTCGGCCTGTCAATCATCGACGTAATCACAGTAGAAGCAATGCTCGTCGGCCTCGCGAAATTTGCACCGACAATCAGGCGATGTGCAGCAATACATCGTGATATCCGTCATCCGCCCGTCACCAATATCTTCAATTTCCGTGCGGTGGAGCGTGAGAAACCATCGTCCTTTTTCTGTGTCGCCTTCGGGATAATAAGTAAGTACATACGGCCGGGGCTTCTTGCCATAGCGACCACCACACACAGCCCCAACCTGGATCGCGTCGTCAAAACCCAAAACAATGTCGGGGTCACTTCTCGCTTCCTGCATAAGCTCAAAGACTTCGTGCAAGGAGTCTCGCAACTCGGCTGGGATCGACACCTTGCGCCGGTCTTTCGCTTTCACCTGTAACCGACGCGCCATCGGAAACTCCGTTGCCGAACGACGGGTTAGCCTGCGACAAAATGGGATTGCGAAAGAGTTGCGGAAGTCGCGCTCAAATTGCTTCTGGTGGACGACTTGTCGGCTTCAACGCGTTAAGCCGCAAGCGCCCCCAGAAGCATAGCCAGGGCGCGTGATCTTCGCGACTACGGTTCGTCGGTCTACTGAAATTTTGTCTATTGGCTAACACGAAGCTAGCCGACACGGCCCACAACGAGCCTTGCCAAACCAAATCCGCCTGATGGGCCGTGTCCGGTTGAGCGACCAGTTCGGCTGCGAGCATTTACTCGGTGCGTGTAAAGATATACGTTGCCGGATTTGAATATGTCGTGCCTTTCGGACCTGTGATCGGACGCGTGTGACGTTGTTCAATGGCGATCAACTGCCATCCGTCCTCTGCCAGCTTGTTCAACCCTTGGGTTAGCGCATCGTTGTCGATCAAAGTCTTCTGCTTTGCTTCGTCATTTCCGCCGAGAATTTCTATCTCTGCCCGCTCCCATGCCTTATACGACAGCTTGGGAGCTTCCACGGCGCGTGACGGCTCAGACCCCGACTGGGCCAGAAGAAAGGTGGATATACCACCCGCGAGTAACACAGTCGCAGTGACAGCGATTTTTTTCATGACGATCTTCTCCGATGGCCGCCGGATAGCAGGGCGGCGTCGCCGCCGCCCCCTCAGAACGACGCATGCGACTTTCACCGCACGTCGCTCAAGCATTACGAACGCCCGTGAAGGACGCGGTGTTGCACGACGAGTGCAACGCCTCCACGATCGGACTCGACAGGGACCTTGCATCTTACAAGAAGACGCCCGAGGCCGCTGGTAGCACGCGGCTACTCATTATAAACATGCCCTCGGTTCGGGTTTGTCTCGGCTTGTCGTGGCGTAACACCTGCGGGAAGTGGGCATCCTTTCGGATCAGGGCAATGGCCCCTATCCGCACCATTACCGCGCGGCCTTCGCTTCCTCCCGCATCCTTTACCTGCTGAACCGTCCTCCTTCCTTACGGTCGGAATACTCGCCGTCGCTGGCGCGAGTGACGAGGGTGCAACAGGCTTACCACGTTCCGCGCGTTTCACCGACGGGGGTGGGACGCCTCTGTAGACCGGAGGACGCTGCACGTGTGCCGGACGACCGTTAATATCCCCCGGACTTGGTCCTCATTGCCGTTTTGGCTCTGGAGCCGAATGGTTGCTCTAGCTCCGCACTCTTCACGGTCCGTAACCCGCGAGGCTTCAGTTACCTTATCCCGTCCCGTCCTTCCCGCAGCCCGTCGGGCGTGCAACTCGCCTTTCGAGCGGTTACCGAGAGCTTGAGACCTCGCCGTTGCCAGCAACGCCCCCTCGGTGCAGGAACAAGTGACACGACACTATGTCTGGATCAAAGGCTTGCGCCTTCGTCCAGCAGTAAAACACGCGACCTCGTGTCGCAATAACGCCCAAGTTAACCCGCACGGCGCGAACGGACATTGACCGAATCAAACCCGCGCGATGCGCCGTGTCGGGTTGAACGCCACGTTAGGCCGGTTACTGTGACTTTGCAACATAGCGTGTGATGTCCTGAACGTAACCGCTCGGGCTGTGGAACAGGTAAAACTCGCAGATGAGAACCCAAAGCAACAGCGGCAACCACCACAGCGAAACGCGCCGCCAAACGACGCCCGCCACGATGCCGACGGCCAACTGAATCCAGAGGAGCATGAGAACCATCGCGACGCCGACCTGCACCACAGCATCCGACTTGCGGAACACGGTGTATGGCTCATCCGACGCACCCTGAATGACGACGACGAACGAAGCGACACTCAACACGAGTGCTGATGCCGTCAGAATCAGATTGGTGTGAAGTGGTTTCATGACGTGTGAAGCGGCGTCGGGTAGCCGGGGAGCATTGCTGCTCCCGGGCCCCCTCAGAACGGAGCGGGCCAGTTTCCCGGCGCTCCGCTCAAGCAAGACCTACGCCCCGCGAAGGACGCGGCGGAGCGGTGGGTCATCTTCTGGCGGCGTGCTGTTGCCGATGGCACGCGGGATGGAGCAACATCAGGTTTTCAATAGCGTTATTCTGATGGTTCCCATCCCGATGACGCAAGTGATGCTCCTCTTCAACTTGCAACATCTGCCGGCAGAACGGGCACACGCCCAGTTGCCGCAGCAGCACGCGACGCAGGAATACGGGTAAGGAATCTCGGTTCAGCCGCAACGCGCGCAGGCGGAAGTAGTCTTCCCACTCGCGGTCGAAGGGATTGGCCTGGGCCAACACCTTCCGGTGACGCAGAGCCTTCACCGACGACGCCAGCACGAGCTTGCGGCCCGTGAGCGGGTCGGCGAAAGGACGTCCGCCGGCACGCGGAGGGAACTACCGCTGCACGATCCATCGCCGGGTGTGGTTCGAGTGGCGCCGTCGCGCCCAGCTCTGCATGCCGCATCGTGGCGCACCAGTCCCCGACCCGCTTGGTTTGGATGGGACGCCCGACCCGGCGCTTGGAAAACCATAACGACCTTGCTGATGACTGACTTGTTGACCGATCGAGCGGCCGCCCCTGGACCGAGCCGAGTACTAACGGGACGCGCCTCGCGGCGTGAGCCTTCGTTTTGAGTGGCCGGACAACCGGGGAAGGGAGGAATTTCTAGGAGGCGCGGCACACCATGAGTCGGGAGACTCCGTGCGGCGCAGCCCGCCTGCCGAGAGGCGAGTCGGTCGAGCCTTGATAGATGTTGCGCGCACCCGCGCGGCGGGAAGGGAGGTCCCGGCGCGGACCGACGCGAATTGCGGAAACGACTCACCGCGGCAAAGCCGATCACCCGGCGGCGGCACACCAGCGCCCGAAGAAAACTGCTCCGAACCACTATCCGGCGCCACGGCGCCGACAGGACGGCAGACCGCGGGCACACACGCGCAGCGTGGGTCGGCTCGGGCTCGACGAAAGGGGCTACCAACCCTCTTGCGCTCAAAGAAGAGAGCGCAAGCAGCCCCAAAAATCCACCGTCCGAAAAAACTCGGAAGTTTTTCGCCCGCTACCCGTACGCGCTACTTGACTTCAGAGGCCAAATAAGAGATTAGGCGCGGCCCTGCCAGTAACTGGGCGAGCGGCTTCCATGTGCTACCGCGATGACGTAGACGCACGTCGGTTGAGCTTCGTACACTACGCTGTAAGGAAACCGGCGCAACATTGCGAAGCGGTGCTCATCATCATACTTTGGGAACCCATCTGGTTTAGCTTCGATCAACCCCAACACGCGCTCCACTTCCGCTTCGAAACGTGCTGCCGCGTTTGGGCTGCGCGTCTGATACCAAGCCATGGCTGTATCGTATTCCGCTTGCGCTTCTGGGTGGAAGAGAACGTTAGCCACCAGCCTTCTCCCGGGCGCGATTCTTGACTTCGGTCCAAGGAACCGGCGTCACTTGGCCGGAGCGTAGTTCGGCGGACCGCCGCTGAATGATTTCGCGCCACGATTCATCGAAGGGAGGCCGATCCTCGGGCTGAAACGAGGCGATCAGCGCCTCCACGAGCTCGACGCGATCACCGTCGGGTAAGGCCAATGCGGCGTCCAATAACTGTTCAGTCATCGAGTTCATGTGGGTTCCTCAGTCGTAGCCCTGTTGTTATGTTATCCAACAGGCGCCACGTTTACGAGCGGCTGTATGGCCCAACATTCCGGTTGCCCGCATGGATGGACCAATCCAACCATCGCCTAACGCCACGGTTAACCGGGCCGCGGGCAACGCACATTGATGTTAGAAGCCGCGCGGCCTGCGGCTCCGAATGAACCGTTTGTTCAAGGAAGCCGCTGCGCGGCAGGCGGGGCGGCCCATCTGAGGTGATTCTAGCGTGGCGGAGGCGTAGCGTGAACTCTTTTCCCTTCTCTTTCTGGAAAGGAGTTTCGCATGAACACGTTACGTCAGCAGATGATGTAGGAGTTGCAACTTGCGGGTTTGGCCCCGCGTACGCACGAGGCGTATCTTCGGGCCGTGCGCAAGCTGGCCGAGCATTTTCACACGCCGCCCGATCGGCTTTCGGAGCAGCAGGTCCGCGAGTATCTGTTGTTCCTCAAGAATGAGAAGCGCCTGGCGGCCAGCTC
>CAUJHS010000037.1 GCA_963204915.1 Planctomycetota bacterium
AGGTTTTTGGGCATGCGGTCGGCGAACAGGATGGCGAAGTGATTGAGGGCTTCTTTCCACTTCGGTATAGGCATCGTCCATTTCTTGGACGCTTCATGAATCGCCATGTAGATCAGCTTCAGCGCCGAGTCGCGGTTGGGATACTGATTGCGGTTGCGAGTGAACTTGCGGATCACGCTGTTCACCGATTCGATCACGTTCGTGGTGTACGTCGCCTTCCGAATGGGCGCGGGAAGTTCGAACATCGAAATGATGTGCGGCCATTTCAGTCGCCATTGCTTCGAGATCGTGGGATACTTGTCGTCCCATTTTTCTGAAAAGTTTTGTAATTCTTGTTCAGCTTCGAGCACGGTCGCAGCTTGATCGATCTTCTTCAAGTCGGCAATCACTGCGCTGCTGTCGGCGTCGCTGACGTACTTCAACGCCGCCCGCACCAGGTGCACGATGCACAGCTGCACCTTGGCCTGCGGGTACGCCGTCTGGATCGCTTGTGGGAATCCGGTCAAGCCGTCCACGCACACCAGGAAGATGTCGTTCAAACCACGGTTCTTCAGATCGGTCAAGCAGGACAACCAGAACTTGGCGCCTTCGGTCTCCTCCAGCCACAGGCCCAACAGTTCCTTTTTTCCTTGGAAATTCACGCCGATCGCCACGTACATCGTGTGCTCGCTGACACGGCCCGACTCGCCACGAATGTGCACCACGATCCCGTCCAGGAACACGATCGGCACGACCGCCTCCAGGCGCCGCGTCTGCCACGCTTTCACCTCCGCGTCCAAGTCCTGCGTAATCTCCGAGACCAACGAGGCGGAGACTTCCACCCCGTAGAGCTCCTTCACGATCTCCTGAATGTCGCGCGTGGTCAGGCCCTTGGCGTAGAGCGCCAGGATCTTTTCGTCGAAGCCCGCCAGCCGCCGCGGATGCTTGCCGATCAACTGCGGCTCGAAGGTTCCCTGCCGATCGCGCGGCATATCAATCGGGAGCCTCCCCAAGTCGCCTTGGATCGTCTTCTCGCTGAACCCGTTTTTGCGATTGCGCGGCGTTCGCGTCTCACTGGGGTTCTCGGCAAGGGCGCCCTCCGTTGAACCGTTCGTCGCGGCCGCCGCGGCGCTGGAGCCGCGTCCCAAATGGACCTCCAGCTCCGCGTTGAGCAGCTTCTCCAGCGCCGTTTTCATCAGCGCTCGCAGCGCTCCGTTCAGATCCTCCAGGCTCGTCGCCTGGGTCGCCAACTCTTGCGCGAGCTCCTCGGCCTTCTTCGTCCACATCGCATCCATGCGTCAGTCTCCGTAAATGAGAGAATCTGGGAAAACGTCCATTCTCCCGACTGACACAAAATTTTCCACAGGCCCTTGTGGATTGTTCAACGAGACACCCGAGGGCCCTTCGCCGAGGTTTCTCGGGTTCCGCCCAACCTTGTCCATCGAGCACTCGCCGTGCCGGACGTGTTGGACGCCCGAGAGTTCCTGTTCCACACCGTCCAACGAGAGCATCATGGCAAGCCGCTGCGCATCGCCGTGCTCGGCTTGGGTTGGCCGACCGACAAAGGCGAATGGGTTCCGCTACTTGCCGGGCGACCCTTGGCTGCGAACCACTTTGAAATGATTGCCGATCGGACCCTTGGATTGCGCCTTGGGGAACAAGTTCGACTGGGGAAGGAGAATTACACCGTCGTCGGCGTATCGACCGGAATGATCAGTTCGGCGGGCGATGGAATTGCCTTTTTCACCGCCACCGATGCACAAGTCGTCCAATTTGATATGCCCGGCGAAGCAACTCGATTAGAGCGGGAAGCTCGCAGAGTTCGAGGCGAACAAAGCGAAGCCGGAACGAGCCAGCCCTTGCTGGTGGAACAAGCGCAGAGGCCATCCACCGAACTGCCCGCCATTGCCCTGCCTCAACTCAGCGCCGTCATGGTGCGGGTGGCCCCCGGCTCCAATCTGTCCCAAGTAGCGGCGACATTTTCCGGCTGGGCCGATGTCTCCGTCTACACGCAGCAAGAGCAACGAGAGTTTCTGCTCAAGGGATCGGTCGAGAAGGTGCGCCGCCAGATTGGGTTATTCACGGTGCTGCTTACGGTCATCGCCGGGATCATCATGGCTCTGATTCTTTACACCTTGACGCTCGACAAGCTCCACGTCCATCGCCCTTCTCAAATTGATCGGTGCTCCCAATATCGTGATCTTGGGTTTAATTCTGGAGCAGGCGCTCCTCTTGGGCGCTCTAGGCTATGCGGTCGCCTATGCCGCCGGGCAATGGGTTTTTCCAAGATTTCCACGGCGAGTCATCATGACGCAGGACGACCTACTCCGCTTGGCGCTGATTGTGCTCGTGATCTCGGTCTTGTCGAGCTGCTTGGGAATCTGGAAGGCCATGCGAGTTTCACCCAACGAGGCCCTCTCCTGAGACAGAACCATGAACGAACCACTGGCCATTGAGACGCAAAGTTTGACCAAGGTGTACGGCAGCGCGAATACCGAGGTCGTCGCCATGCAGGACGCCTCGATGCAGGTCCGTCGTGGCGAGGTCGTGGCTCTGCTTGGCCCCAGCGGCTCGGGGAAATCGACGTTCCTAACGGCAGTGGGTCTGATCAACCCACCCACGTCTGGCCGGGTGATCATCGGCGGCGAACTCGTGCTGGATGGCCCGGCGGCTCAAGTGAACTTGCGGAGTTTCCGCCGCAAGCATATTGGTTTTGTGTTCCAGAAATCGAATCTCATTCCCTTCCTGACGGTCATCGAGAATGTGCCGGTTGCTCTCGAATTGAACCGCAATAGCAGTCGGCAGGCCCGTAAGCGAGCGATGGAACTCCTCGACTATCTCGGCGTCAGCGAACGTGCAGACAACCTACCGGCGATGCTCTCAGGAGGACAACAACAGCGAGTTGCAGTCGCACGGGCCTTGGCGAATAGTCCGAGCGTGATCCTTGCCGACGAACCGACAGCCGCCCTCGACAGCCGCCGTGGTCGGCAGGTCATGGAATTATTCGCTCAAGTCGCACATGAGCAGGGGACTGGAGCGATCGTTGTCACGCACGATCACCGAACGCTGGAGGTGTTCGATACCATTTATGAAATGGAGGACGGGATGCTGAAAAAAGCCATCGCTGCGCCGCTGTCCTGACGCTCGTGCGTGATTCTGAGGAGTTACGTCTATGAAGGTAATCAGCGATCCGACCGTTCGGCGTTGTACTCGCCAACCCGTCCAGCTTTCGGAAGATGTTCTTTAAGGACAAACTTCGGCCAAGAATGTGAATTGACGAAGGCGGCGATGTCGAGCGCTTCCTGCTTGCTGAGATAGGGATCATCGAGCGGCATGGAGACCTTGAGCCCTGCGGCCAGCTTGTCGATGCGAGACAACCCCGCTCCATCGTTGTAAGACTCTTCGCCCCAGAGCCAAGTGCTGCTGCTGCCGACGCAGGGTCAAACGCGGAAATTACGAAGCCGATCTTGCCGACCAAGGCAAACTGAAGAGCTGCGTGCGAGGCGTGCGGCCGATCGAACGCGCCAGCAAACAGCAGGAGCATGAGAAACCGGCGGCAATCCAAGGTTACGGCGCCGGCATGGTTGCCGATGTAACTTCAAACCTAAACTGAAACATCATGACGATGGACTTAACCCGCTGCCTGTGCCGCCATCGTTTTTGTCCGACCGGGTATGCGGCGCGTTGCCGGCCACTTTGCGGTTTTTTCAGGACAGAGAGCCCCGTCGCCGAAGGGCGGGCGCATGCGCCAGGGATAATCCCCAAAAAACGCTTTTTGACTTCCGCCATCGTGAAGTATCGACGGTTGCAACGGTCATGACGCCGGGGCATTCCAAGCCGCCTTACGATCGAATGCCTTGATCATCCCGCAAACTGTTTACGACCGCGAAGTTCTTACGTTGTCCAGCGCTTGGTTTCCTTCGCAATTGCACTTTTCTGCCAGATCGAAGCGGATGAAATCGAGATAATCCGCCGCATACCCTGGGGCGATTCGATTCACAAGGCAATGGCCGCGGCACAGGAAACTTGCCGGAAGCGGCGCAGACTGGCTGACCCATCGTAGCAACGTTATCGAAACCTGTGGCGAGAGTTGTCGCCTGTATGACGCCAGGCGCCGCCGTAAAACCAGCGAACCGACCCGTTACCATCCCTTCTTCCACGACCGTTAACCCTTCGACTTGGAGATCTCACCCACCCCCTCGCTTCCAAATTCGGCTGCCCCGCGCGACCGTTGTCGAATGTCGTCAACAATTGATGCGGAGGTATCGCACTGGCTGTGATTAAGGCGCTGGCTCGATTGGCCGAAGTAAGGTATCCACGACCAACGCCCCCAGCGCGCGGCCTGTCGCCAAACCCGCGGAATTGTCGAAGTCGAAGTGGATTCCGCCGTAAATGCGGCTGCGTCCGGCTTCTTCGGCGGCTTGGGCGAAACTGTTGAACTGGCGCGTGATGACTTGGCTAACGGCTAAGGGCCGCTGGGTGAAGCCGGAGTGGCTATCCGACTGGGCGGTGAAAGCCGACTTTGCGCCAAAGAACGCACTCAGCACGGCGTCGGCCGCCCCGCTGAAGGTGCTATGGCCGGAAGTGTACGATGGGAATGGCAGTGTCTTCAGCAGCGGCATCCAGCGGGGATCGGCTGCGGTCAGGTCATTGCCGTCGGTCTCGCCGCGGCGGATGGCGTCGATCGGC
>CAUJHS010000038.1 GCA_963204915.1 Planctomycetota bacterium
GCCGCCGCAAGTCCACCTAGCCGATCCGTTACAATCCCTTCTTCCGCGACCACCCAACTGTTCAACCTGGAGATCCTACCAACCTAGCGCTTCCAAATTCGGCTGCCCGGCGCCACCGCTTTCGAATGCCGTCAACACCAAGCGCCAGTCGCGGTTTGGTCTCCTCATTTGCAGTAAAGGGCGGCCTGAGAACTCATCTTGCATTTCAAAATGCCAAAAAGTCGTGCAAACCGTCCTGGGTGAGAAAGTGTGATCGCGTGTTCGTCGGCTTGAGAGAGCATCGGCATGTGGCCTCGAAAACAACGGGAGCCGCCCGTAGAATGCCGGAAAAGTTGAGTGGACTAGAATCGCACGGGTTGGGTGGACTAACCCGGTTCTGCATTGGAGTCCTCGCACGGCCTTGGCGTTGTTTTGCGTTGCAAAGGCGAATGCCGACCGGCAATCGATGCGAATCTTCGCGAGATAAGTGGTGGCAGAGATGTGGCAGAGTTTCCGCTTGAAAATCGCAAAAAACCCAATAAAAATGCAGAGTAGATGAGCCTGCCGGATGCAGCCTGCTCTGCCAACGTAAGACGTGACGAGGTTTCCACTAACGATCGGTTTCTCGCCCAAAAAACAGGCATCTGTCGATCCAGTGGTTGCGGGTTCGAGTCCCGTTCGCCTTTTTTTCTGAAATTCTGGATTTGCTTCCAATGCCCAAGGGTTTGCGTTGGGCGTTTTTCGTGCGCGTGTTGCAGCGCTCACGCTTCTCGGACGTATGCGAAGCACTTCTTGGTAGCCGATCGCTGTTACTCGCGAAGTACAACTCCTGCACAGCACTTGGAGCGGGCAGTTTCTTTCGGCCAGTCGAGCAAATAACACGTAACGCGTAATTACCATACGTATCGGTTGCTGGTCGGCGCATGTAGAATTGGTCAGGCGTCCTCAGTTTTCGGATGTCTACGAGATCATTGGAGGGCCCTGCAGCGAACATGGACCCTATGGCCCATCGCGAATCGCATCCAGCCGCCCAACGCGCCAGGGAGGATAGTGATTCAACGTCCAATGTCACGCCGGTTTCCTTCGACATGAGAGAACCGGTCTTACCCCAAAGAATCGGGCGGTACCGCGTTGAAAGTTTACTTGGCAAGGGAGGATTTGGTTGCGTTTATCTTGCGTTTGACGAACAGCTGAATCGTTCCGTTGCGGTAAAGACGCCGCACACTGGTCTCGTCACGCGTCCGGAAGATGCCGAAACCTATTTGCACGAGGCGCGAGCTGTCGCAGGTTTGGATCATCCGCATATTGTGCCCGTGTACGATGTCGGCAGCACGGAAGCGTTTCCAGTTTTTATCGTCTCGAAGTATATCGCCGGGACCACCCTCTTGGAGCGGGTTCGGAACTCGCGGCCAACTTGGCGCGAAGCGGCGGAATGGACTGCTGCCGTTGCGGACGCGCTACACTATGCCCACAAGCGCGGGCTGGTGCATCGCGACGTCAAGCCAAGCAATATCCTGCTTGACCGCACTGGGCAACCTCATGTCGTCGACTTCGGGCTAGCGTTACGCGAATCCGAACTTGGCAAAGGCTCCAGGTGGGCAGGCACTCCTGCTTATATGAGTCCGGAGCAGGCCAGCGGGGAAGGTCATCGGGTCGATGGGCGAAGCGACATCTACAGCCTGGGCGCCGTGTTTTATCTCTTGCTGGCAGGACGCCGCACGTTTTCAACCCCGGATAAGGTCGAGTTACTGTCGCAGATTGCGTCTCAAGACGTCAAGCCGCCGCGACAGATCGACGATGCGGTTCCACGCGAACTGGAGCGAATTTGCCTAAGAGCGCTCGCGCGTCGCGCCAGTGACCGTTACTGCACTGCGCTCGATATGGCCGAAGATCTGCGGAACTATCTGGCGGACCCAGGTCTTTTCACCACGCTGCGATGCGATGACGTCGGTCCCCCTCCTGCAGAGAGAACGATTGGGCGTTCCTTGCACGGCAACGTCATGTCTCAGGGCGATTCCGCGAACCAGGCAATAAACATCGTACCCAAGGGATTACGCAGCTTTGATCAGAATGACGCTGATTTCTATTTGGAGTTGCTTCCTGGTCCTCGCGACCGGCGGGGATTGCCAGAAAGCATTCGATTCTGGAAATCCAGGATCGAAGAAGACGACCCCGACAAGACGTTCCGTGTAGGAGTCATTTATGGTCCGTCGGGTTGCGGTAAGTCGTCATTGGTTCGGGCCGGTCTTCTGCCGCGCCTGGGCCACCGAGTTGCGTCCGTCTACCTTGAGGCGACGTCGAATGATACCGAGTTTCGGCTTCGTAAAGCACTTCGCCGGTCATTCCCCGACTTGCCCGAGGAATTGAATCTTAAGGGCATGCTTGCCGCTCTACGCCGAGGCGAAGTGTCAGTCCACGGGCGTAAAGTTCTGATCGTGCTGGATCAATTTGAGCAATGGCTTCATGCCCATCGCGATAAGGAGAATACGGAACTGGCGCAGGCGCTGCGTCAATGTGACGGCGCCTCCGTCCAAAGCGTGGTGCTGGTTCGAGACGACTTCTGGATGGCGATCACTTGGCTCATGCGGGAACTTGAAATTCCGCTCGTTGAAGGCCAAAACTCGATCGCTGTCGATTTGTTTCCTTTGCGACATAGCCGCAAGGTGCTCGCCGCCTACGGGAAAGCCTTCGGTGCGCTACCCGATTCCGCCGAACTCGAACCTGAACATCGTCAATTCCTTACGGAGTCTGTTCGCCTTTTGGCGCAGGATGACAAGGTGATTTGCGTGCGGCTGGCGCTGTTTGCAGAAATGATGAAAGGCCGCCCTTGGACTCCGAGCAGCCTTCGCGAACTCGGCGGCTTTGAAGGCGTTGGCGCGACGTTTTTAGAAGAGACGTTTAGCGCATCCTCGGCGCCGCCGACGCACCGTTTTCATCAACATGCGGCGCGGGCGGTGTTGCAGGCATTGCTCCCCGTCGCCGGAACCGAAATCAAGGGCCGGATGCGATCGACCGAAGAGTTGCGAGAGCGCTCCGGTTACATGGAACGTCCTCGCGAATTCGCGGAATTGATTCACATTCTTGACAGTGAAGTCCGTCTGATTACGCCTGCCGATCCGGACGATGAGGAGACGGTCCGGGACGAACATCGCGTTAAGTATTATCAGCTCACCCACGACTACCTCGTAACGCCGCTTCGCGAATGGTTGTACCGAAAACAAAAGGAAACGCGCCGCGGGCGGGCCGAGTTGCGCCTGGCCGATCAGGCGGCTTTATGGAATGCTCGGCCTGAGAACCGGCACTTGCCGTCATTAGGAGAGGTTCTCGGGTTCTTAACGTTGACCGATCGGAAAAACTGGTCTGACGAACAACGACGCATGATGCGCACGGCAGGCCGTTTTCTTGCAACGCGTGGCGCTTTCACGGCCATTGCCGTTTTCGTGCTTTTGGCGGGAGGATGGGACCTTTGGGGACGTTTCCAATCGCAGGCGAAGATTAAATCGCTCCTTCATGCGCCCACAGCCCAAGTGCCGATGGTCGTCGAAGAACTGGCGACGTACCACCGCTGGGCCGAAAAACCGCTTCAGCAAATGCTGGTTATCGCCCGCGAACGTGACGACGCTCGTCAGCAACTCCATGCAAGCTTGGCGCTCCTGCCGCGCGACGCGAGTCAGGTCGACTACTTGTTAACTCGGCTACTTTCGGGCAATCCCTCGGAAGTTGTGGCCATCCGCGAAGTGATGCAGCCCTACGTGAGCGCGGCCGCCCCTCCGTTGTGGAAGATCCTCGAAGACCCGCAGGCCGATCTAGGTCAACGACTTCGAGCTGCTTGTTTTCTCGCCCACTACTTTCCAGATGATCCCCGGTGGGACGAGATGAGCATCAGTGTGGCGAACCGTCTTGCGACAGAGAACGCATTACTTTTGCGAGAGTGGGCCGAGGCGTTGTGGCCTATCCGTGGGCGCCTGTTGCCGGCCTTAGCTAACTTGATTGCCGATAGCGGCGATGCCGCGAGACGCCGAAGGCTCATCGAACTTTACGCCGAGTTCGCCGCTCGCGAGACCGACGGTTTCTCGCCATTGAAGTCGATTCTCGCCGAGCAGAGCAGCGACGATCGCGTCCAACGAGTTGCTTTGGCGCGACGCAAGGCGGCGGCCGCCGCAGCGCTGGCGTCGCTACAACAATGGGACGACATCTGGCCGCTCCTCAAGCATGAACCTGACCCCACGTTACGTAGCTACTTGATTGATCGCCTTGCGGAGATTGGTCCGGATGTGCCGACACTCTTGAATCATCTTGATGTTGCCACCGAGCCCGAAGGTTCTGTGCGCCGAGCGATTTTGCTGGTACTTGGCGAATTGACGAGCGATGATGCTGCGGCAGCGAGTCGCGAGGAAATCGTTCGTGTGTTGCAATCGCTCCGCGATGATCCTGATCCTGCAGTTCGCAGCACGATTGACTGGGTCATGGCGCGTTGGGAAAGGCAAGCGAACGTTTCGCCACGAGCCGACGAGCATCAACGTCCGCAAATGATTGTTATTCGGCCCGGTGAAATTGAGGCAGACGATCGATTTGGTCAACGCCGGACCCTAAGAGTGAACTTAACTTTTTCTTTGGCGACGCGCGAGACGACGGTCGCTGAGTTTCTCCGGCACCGTCCCAATCACGTGTGGGACGAACGATCGGCCCATTCGCAGGACTGTCCTATAAATGAGGTTTCTTGGTACGACGCAGCCGCGTACTGCAACTGGCTCAGCCAACAGGAAAATCTGCCGGAAGATCAATGGTGTTACGAACCGAATTCGAGCGGCGAGTACGCGGCAGGAATGAAGGTCAAGGCCCACGCTTTAGAACTAACGGGCTATCGCTTGCCAACGGTGGAGGAATGGGAGTTTGCGTGTCGCTCAGGCAGTGTAACCCAATGGTCCTTTGGCGACGCGCCGGAGTTGCTTGATCGCTACGGCTGGTCGATAGCCAACTCGGGAGTTCGTTCGCGCCCGGTAGGTCTTTTGCGACCCAACGATCTCGGATTGTTCGATATGTACGGCAATGTCTGGGAATGGTGTCACGACGAAGTCGACAATCAGGGGCGTCCCGTCGCTCATGACCAATCGACGGACGAAATCGTCTCAGATGGTTTTCGCCCCCTGCGAGGCGGAACATACCTTAACGATCCTTCCTCCGTGGATTCGAATGCGGCCATTTGGAACCCGCCATGGAACCACACCGGTGCGGATGGATTTCGCGTCGCGAGGACAGTGTCGCGTACCATAGAAGGTTCGCAGTGAGATTCCTAATCGCCACAGCCGCGAATCGGCTCGCTGACTTTCGCCCCAGTCGGTGGTCGTGTTCGTGCTGGGGTGATTTTGTACGTTCGTACTGTCGCCGGGCCAGTCGGCGTGACTAGGTCATGCCGTGCGCCGGGTTGTGAATTGTCGCCAGCGTTGGTTTCTTAAACGCGACTGCCGAAGTTGAGAACCCTTTCCCAACCATCGCCATGGCTTTCTCCGCGCGAGCGATAAAAGGCGATCCTTTCTTACGCAGAGAGTTCGTCGGCCAAACGCAGTGCTAACGCGGCTAACGTCAGCGAGGGATTCGCGGCGGGAATGGAGGGAAAGACCGAGACATCGCAGCAATAAAGATTGTCATACGCCAGGAATTTCAAGTTTTCGTCGACAACTCCACTCCCGTCGGCGCTCATGCGTAGGGTTCCACCGGCATGATGCACTGTGCCGTAGATCCCTTGACTCCATTCATCGTCCTCCCAGGATGATTTTAGAGGATCGCTCACTCCGAGTGTCGTCAACACGAGGTTCCGCACCTGCACCATTTCGCTCTTATAGCCGTGCGCGGACAGGTTGGGCTTGACCTGGATATCAACCTTTTGCCCCACTCCTTTCGCCTGGACGAAATTACAGTCATTCAAAGGGCTATCGAAGAGGAACTTGATCTCGACGCGCGACGGGTCAGGATGATCCACAACTTGCCGCCAAAGATCATCGTCGGCGTGGCGGGTATCCCAAAACCTTGCGTTGACCAGAAGCTCAATGTGATATGCGTGCTGGCTTGCCGTTGCGCTCTTGTGGCGAAGAATCAACTTGGCGTGGCCGCGACGTTTGCCGATCCACTGCAGCGGACCGCTGTCAGGTAAGGCATGGTGCGCTTTGTAAAAGTAGGCGGGATGATCGGTAAGGCCCTTTCCCATCATGTTATTGGGATCGGTCAACCCGCTATTTAAAGCCAGTTTGGGGCTTTCCAAAGAGCCGCAGGCCAGCACAATCTTAGAGGCTTGATAGCGCCGTTCGACGCGGCCGATCAAGTCCTCGCAAATCACGGCCGTCGCTGTGCCGTTCGTTGTTTCGATATGCTTGACCAAGTGATGCAAATTCACGCGTAAGTTGTTCCGGCCAGCGGGGTTTGCAAACCCCAGCGAGTCTAAAAGCAGATCGGCCGTGGAGAATCCTCCGGTGGAGCGTTGCAACACATTTTGCAACTTGCCTTTTCGATTAAGGTCGGGTTGGTGCATCGAGCGAGGGAGGTCCGTCGCAGTAAACTCGCTGCCAAGCTGCTGGTTAAGATACCTTCGCAGCTTGTTCTGAAATGGGCCGAGCGTCTTACATTTGCGCATCAACCGTTCGGCCTGTTGGTAACCGCTACGGCCTCCGGCTGGCTTGACCGTAAGGTAGTTCCGAACCGAGGTTGGCCAGACAGATCGAAACTCCCAGTCCTGCATTCTGGGAATGAGGCCAGACCAATAGACCGACCTCCCGCCCAGGTTGAAGTGCACGCCAGGTTGAAACCACGGATTCTCCAAGGGATTGACACTGACGAAATGTCCAAGCCGATCACGCGTGGCGAGGTCCACTTCAGTGCGAGGCAATTCATTGATATGCGCCGGAAAAAGCAATCCGCCGGATTCCAGCACCAACACCTTGAGCCCACGATCCGAAAGGGCGTCGGCGAGTACGCCGCCTCCCATTCCCGAGCCGATCACGATGACGTCGTAGTTTTCGTCTTCTCGTCCCGTGGACCGAACGGTGAATTGTTCCCCGGGATTTGCGACGGAGGAGAAGTTGTCATATCCGTGTTTGAAGGCCGACGGAGTCGCTGGAAAGACCACTTGAGTATCATCGAGTTGTACAAGCGGATGGGCCGCGGTGAGCGTTAAATTCGCCCCAGACATGAAGAGATGCCCGTCGAGCACCAACTTCGCGTCGAAGGCGTTGGGATAAATATCCCGATCGAGATAGAACTCCCACGCGTCATTGCGAAACGCTCCATAGATATCGCGCGACCAGCCATCGAGACTGTTGCGCAAAGTGACCAAGTGATTTGGCTGCCATTGATTCGTTTGAAAGCGAACTTTGTGTGCAAAGAGCACTTGTGCATCATGGAAGTATCGTGCTCGTTCGTACCTTTCGACAAGCACGTCGCCTCCAACCATCCAAAAGTTCGTGTTCAATACGAACTTCATGTAGAACGGTCCCGCAAACGCTGCTCCTGGCAAGGTAAACCGCCAACAATTGTCGGCGTAAACACCGCGATGGTCGGTTTTCCATTCCGTGACATTCGTGCGAACGACAACCTCAAACGGCGGGCCGTACTTGACGGTCTCGAACGTCAAAACCCGGTCGCGTTTTCCCTGATCCTTACGTTGGATCAAGTCCCCCGGATCAAAAACCTTACCCGACAAACCACTGTGGTAGGCGCGGCGCGTTTCGTCGGACGGCAGAAACGGAGTGAGCATGACGGGCTCCGAGAGGCGGGACGCAACTTCCCCGGGGGTGCAACGTTGGTCGCACAAGACAACCTCTTATGCGGCTCCCCCAAAACAACTACCGGTTTAGACGAACGAACCACCCCCGTCAAGGATTTCATGGAAAAGAGTTACGGAATGCTCACGCTCGACAAAAACTGTATTACACGTTGTCGATGCCCTGCGCGGTGGCGTCGGCGTTGCATTGCGCACGAAGCCGCTTGTGGCGTTCGCCACCGTGCCAAGACAAGTTCCGCAGGTGCTTGAGAATGCACCACGGAGCGGCTTTAATACGGAAAGAGGCGCATCGGCCGATGGTTTACCAGCGACGCGATTTCCTCAGTCGGTTGGCGTATCAAGTCGCCGCCGGTAAGACCCGTCGTTGAGTCCTCGAATCTCCCCAACACGTCATAGGTAGGCCCGAGTATGCCGGCTTCGTATCAACGCTCCACGCACCGCGGCACGCGCCGACAGTTCCTCCACTCAGCCGCGGCTACGGTTGCGGCAAGCGCGATTGGCGCGCCAATGATTTTGCGGGAACAAGTTCTCGCTGCACCGGGACGAACGGGAGCCAACGATCGTATTAAGGTCGGTGCGATTGGCGTTGGCGGCCGCGCAAAGTTGTTGCTTCAGCAATTGCCTGAATCGGCGCAAATTGTCGCCCTGAGCGACTGCAACGTGCCGCGAGCCGAAGCATTCAAGAACGACGCCAAGGGTGACTGGCCAGTTTATCAGGACTACCGAAAACTGCTCGAGCGCCAGGACATTGACGCCGTGATTGTCGCGACGGGAGAATTTCAACGCGTGTTGCCGTGTATTCATGCGTGTCAGGCGGGAAAAGACATTTACGCCGAGAAGCCTTTGACGCTTTATCTCAGCGAAGGCCGGGCTCTCGTCAACGCAGTACGGAAATACGATCGTGTGTTCCAAGTGGGTACGCAACAGCGATCGATGGAGATCAATCGCGTGGCTTGCGATTTGATTCGCAGCGGCGGATTAGGGAAAGTGCTGGAGGTTCGCGCTATCAATTACGGAGGCGCGCAGCCTTCGCCCGAGCAGGGATTGCCCGAGGAGCCAATCCCTGCTGGCCTTGACTGGGATATGTGGTTGAATCAGGCGGCGTGGCGTCCTTACCATCCCGACTGGATGGGATGGATGCGTTGGCGCGACTTCGCGGGCGGCGAGATGACGAACTGGGGCGCCCATGGAATCGATCAAATTCAATGGGCGCTTGGTATGGATGAAACGGGACCTGTCGAAATGCGGCCTCTTACGGAAGGCCCGCACGGGCAGGTTACGATGCGTTACGCGAACGGCGTCAACGTGAACTTCGTGCTGGAGCAAGGGCGCGGTCCCATGGGCGGGGCCGTGTTTATCTGCGAAAAAGGCAAACTCGAGATTAATCGCAACAAGTTCACCTCAAACCCGCCTGACATAGCAGCGGAACTGCAAAAGAAAGTCGATATTGTCGAGGAGGAACGTAAGTGGAGCGATGCGTTAGCGCTATGGCAAGCGCGTTGGCACATGCAAAACTGGCTTGATTGCATGCGCACCCGCGAGCGGCCCGTTGCAGACGTAGAAATTGGCCATCGCTCGGTCAGCGTGTGTCACCTTGCGAACATCACACGCGCGGTGGGCCGCCCCTTGAAGTGGGATCCCAAAGTCGAGCAATTTGTGAACGACGACGAGGCCAACCGCTACCTTGATCGGCCGCGCCGCAAGGGATTTGAACTTCCGGCGGCGTAACACGTGCTTTGGGCGTTTCGCCGCGGCAGTATTCATGAACGACGTCTACTTCTCACGCCGTCGCAGATGCTTGTGACAATCGATGCAGCTCATGGTCATTTGCAAGTACGCAAGTGAAGCTCCGTCCATATTCTTCTCGTTCGCCAACCTCTCAAGCTCCGCGGTGGCGAAGCGGAAGTTTTTCAGGTGCATGCGGTACTGCTCCGATTCGACACCGATCCACTGTTCCTCCGTGATTTGAGTGAGTGATCGTGCATTCGCAGCGATGCGTCCGAAGTCTTCGACGCACAAGCCTGCTAGCACCTCGCGTGAATGCTCAATTTTGCTTTGCATGAGCGCGCGCGACGAGAGTTTAGGCTCGGCGCTTAGAACGCATGTGGCAGAAAGGAGAAACGCCGCGACGGATGCAGTAGATAGTACGCGGTTCATCGGTGTGTTCCTGAGGTTGGGGCGACTTCCTCCGATTCTTCGGTAAGGCTCAAGCGGCCCGTTTCATTCGACTGTTAGGTGTTCCTCGCGACTTGCACTCTTGTGCGAATACGCACAATCGCGCGCCCGCGATTCCTCGGCAGCACGCTTTTTGCGCGACGGATATCAGATCGCCTTAGGTGGATTTCTCCCGAAGTGAGGTTAATTTCAGTACTTCGCCCATCGCGATACTCGGCCCGGTGTTTGCGTTGTTCCAGGAGAACAAGCGAGAGCATATGTCGCGCCGCAGACGCTGTTTGAATGCGAAGACGCTGAAACTTGCCGTAAGGAATTGCACTCATGGCCGCCGTGGAAACCGCCCTGCGTTTTGTTCGCTGGTTCGACGATATCGGGATGGAAGACCTGCCGCTGGTAGGAGGCAAAAACGCATCATTAGGTGAAATGCACCGCCAGTTACGTCCCCAGGGAATCAACTTGGCCAATGGTTTTGCGATAACCGCTCAGGCGTATTGGCTGTTTTTGCGCGAGAACGGCCTGGATCGCAAGATTTCTGAGTTGTTACAGGGCCTCGACGCATCGAACGTCAAAGAACTGCAGCAACGTGGTCGGCAAGTGCGACACGCCATGCTTGCGTCCACCTTGCCGCAAGAAACTGAACGAGAGATTGTGAAAGCGTACGACGAACTTACACAGGGCGACCCAGACCGCATGGATGTGGCTGTGCGTAGTAGCGCGACTGCAGAAGACCTTCCCGATGCAAGTTTCGCCGGGCAACAAGAAACGTATCTCAATGTGCAAGGGCGCGGCGCCATTCTCGAAACTTGCAAACGTTGTTACGCTTCGCTGTTCACCGACCGAGCCATTTCGTATCGAGTGGATAAAGGTTTTGACCACCATAAAGTTGCGCTCTCAATTGGCGTGCAGCAAATGGTGCGTTCCGACTTGGGCTCATCGGGCGTGATGTTCTCGATTGATACCGAGACCGGATTTCGAAATGTTGTGCTAATCAATGCTGCGTATGGCCTGGGCGAAAATGTCGTGCAAGGAGCCGTAAATCCCGATGAATTTTACGTTTTCAAACCAACACTGCAGACGGGCCATCGCCCCATTCTTCAAAAGACCCTGGGCACAAAGGAGTTCAAATTAGTTTACGACTTGGGTGGTGGAAAAATGGTAAAAAACGTTCCCACGCCACCCGACGAGCGCGCACGCTTCGCCATCACCGATGACGAAATCTTGACCCTGGCGCGCTGGGCCTGCCTGATCGAAGACCACTACAGTCAACGGCGCGGCGTTTACTCGCCCATGGATATGGAGTGGGCCAAAGACGGCCGTACGGGAGAACTTTTTATTCTTCAGGCGCGGCCCGAAACCGTGCAGTCGCAAAAGCAACCGGACTTCGTGGAACTCTACCAGTTGCAGAAACGAGCGACGCCTTTGGTCGCCGGTCGAAGCGTGGGAGAAAAAATCGCGGTTGGCCTGGTCCGAGTCATTAAAAGCGTTCACGAGTTGGCCCAGGTGCAACAAGATGAAGTCTTGGTGGCGGATAAAACGGATCCCGATTGGGAGCCCGCCATGAAAAGGGCCGCAGCGATTGTGACGAACCGAGGAGGGCGCACCTGCCATGCCGCCATCGTCAGTCGCGAGCTTGGCGTGCCAGCCATAGTTGGTGCGGCAAACGCCACGGAAGTCTTGATGACGGGGCGCCAAGTGACGATCTCTTGCGCAGAGGGGGAAACCGGATGGGTCTACGATGGCGCCCTTCCGTTCCAAGTCGAACGCGTCAATCTACGCGAGCTGCCTCGTCCCAAAACCAAGGTCATGATGAACGTAGGCAACCCAGAGGAGGCGCTTCGGTTGTCGCTCATTCCTTGCGACGGCGTAGGCCTAGCGCGCGAGGAGTTTATTATTTCAACGTACATTCGCATTCATCCGATGGCGCTTGTTAATTATCAAAGCCTCGAAGATACCGCCGTGCGGGAAGCCATTGACCGACTCACTGCGGGTTATCCCGACAAGCCGCACTTTTTTGTAGAGCGACTTGCCCATGGCGTGGGAATGATCGCCGCGGCGTTCTATCCTAAGGACGTCATTGTTCGATTGAGCGACTTCAAGACGAACGAGTATGCGAACCTCATAGGCGGCAAACCCTTTGAGCCGGTCGAAGAAAACCCCATGCTCGGTTTTCGTGGTGCATCGCGTTATTACGACGACCGTTATCGAGACGGTTTTGCGTTGGAATGTCGCGCCATGCGCAAGGTTCGCGACGAAATGGGGTTAACTAACCTCAAAATCATGGTCCCCTTCTGCCGAACGGTCGAAGAGGGGCGTCGTGTCTTGGCCGAGATGGAGTTGCATGGCCTCGCGCGTGGCCGCAACGGCTTGGAGATTTACGTGATGTGTGAAATTCCCAGCAACGTCATCCTGGCCGAGGAGTTTGCCGAGATTTTCGATGGTTTCTCAATTGGTTCGAACGATCTGACGCAATTGACGCTCGGCGTCGACCGCGATTCGGAAATTGTCGCCCCTGTGTTTGACGAGCGCAATGAAGCAGTCAAGAAGCTGATTGCGCACGCGATCTCTGTCGCCAAACGTAAGGGTCGAAAGATCGGCATTTGCGGTCAGGCGCCAAGCGACTATCCCGAGTTCGCAAGATTCTTGGTTGAGCGAGGAATTGACAGTATTTCACTCACTCCCGATGTCGTCCTCAAGACGACGCTGCACATTCATGAAGTGGAGAAGACACTTTTGCACACGCAATGAACCCGACGTGATGCAACGGGAAAGATCAACGTTAGGCGCCGCTTCATGGCTTGGGTTCGTGCAAAACACGTGGCGGCCGGGCCTCGGATTTCAAAGGGCAAAGCGGGGTGTACAATAAAACCCAACCTGCGCCTCATCATTAGACCGGACGCCATGAACGCTTCTGAATCCTCCCCGCCCTATGTGAACCGCCGCGCCTTCATCTATAGCGGTTCTTTGTTTCTGATGACCGCGTGTTATGACCCGCGCCATACGGTATGGGCGAACGCCAGGGAACCATCTTCGCCCTCGGTCGTTCGACTGGCCATGATGACCGATCTTCATTATGCCGACAAACCTCCCGCTGGGTCGCGGCATTATCGAGAAACGCTTGATAAGTTGTCTGAGGCGGCGGTGCACTTTCAACGCGACAAGCCCGACTTCGTGGTTGAACTTGGCGACCTTGTGGATGCCGCGGACTCAGTTGACGCCGAACGCGGATACTTGAAACGGGTCAATCGCGCGTTCGCCGCTATTCCGGGTAAGAAGCACTATGTTCTTGGCAACCACTGTGTGGATACGCTGTACAAGCAGGAGTTTTTGGAGGAGGTTGGCCAGGCGGAATCGTACTATTCTTTCGACGAACGGGAGTTTCACTTTATCGTGCTTGACTCCTGCTTCCGGAACGACGGAGCGCCTTACGGACGCAAGAACTCTCGCTGGGATGACGCGAACATCCCTGCAACCGAACAAGAATGGCTTAACGCCGACTTGGAACAAACGCAAAAGCCCGTGATTGTGCTGGCGCATCAGCGTTTGGACGTCAACAACAACTTCGGTGTAAGGAACGCCGTCGACGTGAGAAAGATCTTGGAGGACTCCGGGAAAGTGCTGGCGGTGTTCCAGGGCCATAGCCACAAAAATGATTATCGCGCGATCGCGGGAATTCACTATTGCGCGCTCGCTGCGATGGTGGAAGGCTCGGGACCGGAAAACAATAGTTATTCGATGGTGCAAATTTTTGGGGACTGCACCATCCAAGTATCGGGTTTTCGAAGGCAAAGCAACTACCGGTGGACGTGAACCGTGTGTCGATTATCTGACATTGCCCGATGTCGGCGTTCGGCAATGATCGCTCGCGCCTTCACGAACCGTCCTTGCGTCCCGCTCACGGCGGCAGACAATGAAAGCATTCGAGCAAGATACTAACGGTGAATCTCCCACGTGGAGATCTAACAGACGGTCTCGACATCGCTTGCCTCATGCAATTTCGCGTCGCCTTGCGATCACACTTGCTATGGTTTTTATGGCGCAGTTGGCCCTGTCCTCCCGAGACGCGGCGCGCGCCGAGCCGCGGAACAAAAAGTTCGTCCCCTTACCTCAAGTTGTCCCGGTTCGCGACGATCGAACGACCACGCCAGAAACGGTCTCGCTTGGCAAGCAACTGTTCTTTGATCCACGGCTTTCCGGCGACAACGCCATGAGCTGCGCGTCATGTCATCTTCCTGAGAAAGCCTGGACCGACGGCTTACCCCAAGGCAAAGGGAACGGCGGTCGGGAACTTCGCCGTAACACGCCTACGTTGCTGAATGTAGGGTTCTTGAGTCGGCTATTCTGGGACGGGCGGGCCGCGAATCTTGAGGAGCAGGCGCTTGTGCCAATTCAATCTTGCGATGAGATGAACCAAAACCTGGATGAACTTGAACAAGAGTTGAATGCCGTCCCAGGTTACGCCGCACAATTCAAAACGGTATTCGGCTCCGAGGCGACACAGGCGGGAATCGCTCAAGCGCTTGCTGCCTTTCAGCGGTCCCTTATCACGGAGCCGGCCCCATTTGACCGCTACCTCGCCGGAGAGAAAGACGCGTTGTCCTATTCGGCCCAACGCGGCTTTGAACTCTTTAAGGGCGAAGCCGACTGCGCGCGTTGCCACCATGGACCGCTCCTGAGTGACGAACGATTCTATCGTTTGGGAGCATCGTTTGGCGATGCTGGCCTGGCTGCTGTGTCAGGGAATCATGACGATAAAGGCAAATTCCGCACGCCGTCCTTGCGCAACATTGCGCAAACCGGTCCTTATATGCACGATGGTTCGTTGGCGACACTGACCGATGTGGTTACGTTTTATTATCGCGGCGTGCCGACCAGCACGCCCGACGAATTGCCTTTGGACGTGCAACCCTTGTACGGACAAAGTTTCTCCGAAATCTCGGACCTGGTGAGTTTTCTCGAAACGCTCTCCGGAAAGGCTCCTGAGATCACGCCGCCAGACCTGCCCTAGGATTTCTTGTTGTCACCGCGCGAAGTCGATCAATCGAGCAGTTTACGCGAGCATCGGTCGTCGGTGTTGTCGCGGCAGGTCGGCGTTCTGGGCGCCACCATGATGGGGCTCGGCTCGATCTTGGGAACCGGTGTGTTTGTCAGTATCGGAGTCGCCGCAGGAGACGCCGGTCCCTCGGTAGTTCTTGCTATCGTTGTCGCTGCCGCGGTCGCTGCATGCAACGGGCTAAGCAGTGCGCAGCTTGCCGCCAGTCATCCCGTGAGCGGTGGAACGTACGAATATGGATACCGATGGCTCCATCCCGCGTTGGGCTTTACCGCCGGATGGATGTTCCTGTGCGCGAAGACCGCCTCGGCGGCGACGGCGGCCTTGGGCGTTTCGGGCTATATTCTTCACGTGCTGGCGCCGAATGAATCGAATTGGCTTGTTCCCTTGGCTCTGGCGATCGTGTCGGCGTTCGTAGTGATTGTGTTGAGCGGGATTCGACGCTCAAGTAACTCAAATGTCGCCATGGTTACCGTCACCTTGCTTTCGTTGACGGCCTTTGTGCTGGCCGGCTTGCCTACCGCGTTGGCTGCCGGAGGAGCCAATCTGACGCCATTCTTTCTTTCGCCGTCTCTGAACGCCTCGCCGGTAACCGGGTTTCTCCGAGCATGCGCGCTGATGTTTGTCGCCTATACGGGCTATGGAAGAATCGCCACATTGGCGGAAGAAGTGCATCACCCGCGTCGAACGATTCCTCTCGCCATCATCCTTACGTTGCTCATTTCCATGGCGGTTTACCTTGCGGTAGGACTGGTCGCGGTGGCTGCGGTGGGATCACAAGGGTTTCCTACCGCGGGGCTTCAGCAAGCGGCGCCGTTGGAGGTCGTGGCGCGTCAGTTCGACGTGCGCGGCGTTGCCCTCTTGGTGGCCTTGGGAGCCATTACGGCTATGTTCGGCGTACTCCTGAATCTGATTTTGGGATTGTCGCGCGTTGTCCTTGCGATGGGTCGCCGACGCGACCTACCTGCGTTGTTCGCCCGTGTCGACGAAGCGCACGCAACTCCGGTTCCGGCGGTGTTAATCGTAGGGGCGCTTATCGCAGGACTGGTGTTGGTAGGCGATGTAAGAACCACCTGGTCGTTCAGCGCTTTTACCGTGCTAATCTACTACGCAATCACGAATCTGGCCGCAATTCGCCTGACCGACGACGAGCGGCTTTACCCCCGCGCGATCCCCTTCGCAGGATTGTTGGCCTGCCTGTTTCTCGCGTTCTGGGTTGAAACGCAGGTTTGGTTATTCGGGCTTGCGCTCCTCGTCTTTGGGCTCGTTTGGTTCTCCGTGGCGCACAGGCGTAAACCGAAACCATGATCGTGTCATCACGGTTGCGAATCGATCAATCAATTGCATCGGCCATGGCGTGTCGCATCGCTTCTTTGACATCCATGGGGCGAATTGCGAAAACGTCCAGCGCTTTCGAGTCGCGAACCACGGTGGGGTTCTTCAAGCCTTCAATCAAATGTCGCCCGACCTCGAAGCTGGCCGGCGTTACGAGCGCAAGCCACAGTCCTGACAGGTACGGCGTTAAAACGGGTACGAAGATCAACGAGCGGCGCAAACCTTTTTGCCGCGCATATTCGCGAATCAAGTCACTGTAAGTGACAACCTCGGCGCCGCCGATTTCAAAGATTTGATTGTCCCCAGGAGGCAACACTCGCGCCGCTAACAGGTACGCCAATACATCATCCACTGCGATGGGCTGAGTGGGAGTCTTTAACCACAGCGGGCATAACATGACAGGAAGCCGATCCGTCAGCGACTTGAGCAGCTGATAAGACAAGCTTCCCGCACCGACGACCATTCCCGCTCGAAACTCGATGGTCTCGATACCGGACTCTCGCAATATGTGTCCCACTTCATGCCGGCTGCGCAAATGCGGCGACAGTTTAGGGTCCGCATCATCGCCGAGCCCTCCGAGGTAAATGATCCGTTGGACCCCATTCTTCTGCGCCGCCTGGGCAAAGTTGCGGGCCGCCTGGCGGTCTTCATGCTCAAAATCCTTTGAGCCCGACATTAAGTGAACCAGGTAATACGCCGTATGAACGCCCTGCAACGCCTTTTCCAACGAGGGAAAGTCCAGCACGTCGCCTTGCGCCAATTCGGTTGATTGCGCCGCGCGATCACGAAGTTTATCAGGATTTCGGACCAGACAACGGACGCGCACGGGTTCGTGTTCGAGTCGCGGCAGTAACCGGCCGCCAACATAGCCCGAGGCGCCCGTGAGCAAGACAAGCGGTTGAAACGGCGCATCGCGATTTGACGAGGACGACAAAGACATCTTGGATGATCCGGCCCCTGGTTGGGATAGCGCTTGTTTTGCGGTTATGATTCGGGAAGAACATTTTACTGCATACCGATTCCCGCTTGCGACGCCGGGGTCTTGGAACGCGCTGAAGTCGCAAACGAGTGGAACATGTTGTCGCTGCGAAGACCTTCAACAGACGTCATCGAACAATTTCTTCAAGGGCAAATCGCTTCGCAATTCAGTTACGAAGCGATAGGAGCAACCGCACAAACACCGCCGCCAGGTTTTGACGTTGATCACACCCGAATCCGGTTGGGCGAAGGCGAAAAAACGTTCCATGCGTCGAAAGCGCTGTTGCGAGAATGGCGTCAATTCCGTTTGGGGTGGGTCAACGCCTGGCCCACGAATACGCCTCTGCGGCCTGGCGAGGTTGTTGCGGTTCTAGGTTACGCTCTTGGTCTGTGGTGGCTCAACGCATGTCGCATCGTCTATGTGGTTGACGACCACGGTCCGATCGACAAATTCGGTTTCGCTTATGGCACATTGCCGGGACATGTAGAAAGCGGCGAAGAACGGTTCCTGATCGAATGGGATCACTCGGATGACAGCGTGTGGTACGACATCCTTGCTTTTTCCAGGCCCAACCACGTTTTGGCGAAAATCGGCTATCCCATCGTGCGACGCAAGCAAAAGCGTTTTGGCCGAGAGTCGGCTGCGTCTCTCAAAAAAATGGCGATGCCAACTTGAGACCGCCCTGTCATGGGTCATAATCGAAGCTCATCCAGGTTCCTCACACTTAGGAGATTGTAATGGTTCGCTCTATGGCTCTTGCCGTGTTGGCGTTACTCGCTTTGGGCGCCGACGAGTCGCAGCAGGCGCCTGCGGAATCCGGCGAAATGCGAAGTCTGTTTAACGGAAAAGACTTGTCCGGTTGGGACGGCGACCCCAAACTTTGGTCGGTCAAAGACGGCGTAATTCACGGCGAGACCACCGAACAAAATCCTGCCCAAGGCAATACGTTTCTGATTTGGAAAGACGGGACGGTGAAAGATTTCGAATTACGGCTATCGTTCCGTTGCAGCGCAACGAACAATTCCGGAATTCAATATCGTTCCAAACATATCACCGAAGGCAACCCGCGCAACGCGTGGGTGGTTCGCGGATACCAGCACGAAGTTCGTAATGAAGAAACCTTGCCGAACGTCGCGGGCTTCATTTACGACGAAGGAGGGCGCCGCGGTCGTATCTGTCTCGTGGGTGAAAAGGCGGTGTGGGGCGACGACGGCAAAAAGTCCGTTCAAGAAACGTTGATCGACGCCGCTGCCTTTAAGGAGCTGTTCCATCTGGATGACTGGAACGACGTGGTGATTATCGCAGAAGGCAATCGGATTCGGCACTATTTGAACAATCGCCTGATTCTCGACTTCACTGACAACGACCCGCAGTTGGCGCTGCGCGAAGGTGTTCTGGCCTTACAACTTCACGCCGGGCGACCCATGTGGGCGGAATTCAAGAATATTCGCCTCCGTGAAATTAAATAGAACAGCGCGTCGCACCTTAATGAGCGGTCGGGTTGATGTCCGCCGAATACCCCGCGGCGTCCGGCGACCCGGTTCGAGGCGCCTTCCGCCCCTCGGACTTAATTGTTGTTAAGGCGGAAAACCGGGACCAATACGTCACCCATTCCTCCCAAGTGATGGGCGCTCGGGCGTCGAGTGACACGAACCCCGCCGCACTATCGACGCCTGCGCGCCGACACAAGCCGGCCCAAGCATCTTGAAAGGTTTTTCGATCGTGCGTTGTTAAATTGCTCAACCACCCCATCCGAACAATCGAGGCGGTCAAACGTCCGCCGTGGTCGTGCCAAGTTAACAGGGCCGACTCCCGCTGCGGGGCGTCGCAGCGTAGTTCTACTTCGATCCGGTTCGTCGCGGCCGCAACTTCTCCTATGTTGAGCGACTCTCCGGAGTGAAACCCGACTTCTTCGAGCAGTTCGATCAGTTCGCGTTCGACGAACCGACGTACTGATTCCTCCACACGACGGAGCGACACGCGGCGATGATTTACAGGCTTCCAATCGCCGGTTCGCTCTGCCTTGCGCGCCGCCCGGCGGAGCGCCGCGAACGCCTTGGGAAGCGTGCCTGAGTGAAATCCCGGCCGCAAGAGGCGAAGCATCGTCTCGCCGTGATGACCAATGGGCGCCGGCCTGAGCGTCAGCGAGCGGTTCGCATCGTAGAGTCGCCAGTTTTCCTTCAGCTCCCACACCAAAAAGCCGAACACGCCCGGGACCAGCCAGATGGTGGTCCAAACGAGCGTGTTTGCTCGTGCGGCGCCGATGTAAGGCGTCAACTGTTTCACAAACACCGGGCCCGACGGCAAGATCACCTTGTGCGACACCGTGACGACGGGGAAATGCTTGATGGGGTTGATTTGCGGCTCAACCAAAAGCGTGAACACGAACACCACCACGTACGCAACAAAGAACCACACCACCCCCGCGACCAACTTCACGGCTTGTGAAAACCGGTTGTCCCCCGCGCGAAATCGGAGCCATTCGTCGACGGTGTACACGACACGCTCCAAGGCGACCATCAGCCCGTGGAAGATGTCCATTATCCATTGGTACACGGCTGCAAAAATGCGAATTTTCACCTCATGCCAGGCTTGAACCACAAAGTCGTTGACCACTTCGGTCACGTAGCGTCCCACGGGCGAATTGAGAAACACCGTCGCGACGAGAAACACATCGAGCGCCGTCCGTAGACTCCAGGGCCGCCCCACGACGGCGAAGGGCAACATGAATAACGCGGTCAATAATGCGGGGCGCAACAAGTACGCCTGTATCGCCCCGAACACTTGGCTATTCAAGATTTGCTGAACCAATTCGGAACGCAGCAAGCGCGCGGGATAGTCAATGAGCACTTTCCGGCTAATCCGCCAAACTTGCCAAAACAACGCCACATTCCAAGAGCGAAACGTCGGCCGATGGATCAGAAGCGCCAGCCATACGCCAAGCAAAAACACATATCCATAAAACAACCATTGCGGTTCGGGGCCGACCTGCAATGCCATCGAAGCCGCTGTGGGTCCATGGTCGGCAGCATGCGCGCCCGAAAACGCGGCGACCATATGGCGCAGAAATTCCAGTAGCAGGTATGCTCCGCCAAAGGGCACTGCGAGATACTGAGTAACGAACCGACCAAAGCCGGTGCCAAAAGCCATCGAACTGATGGTTTGCGGCCACCGTAGGTAAACGGCGCCACGGCGATAAACGCCATCCAGCGCCGCGTCAAGTTTGCGATCGGCGCGCAACAAGCGGTCGCCCAGCACCAATTCCTTCAAACCCGCCACGTCGGGCAGTTTAAGATCGTTCTTCGATAGCGAATCGCGTAGGTCGCCCATGCTGACATAACCATGTTCAACCACATGGTCGAGCAACTCTTCGACCAGTTTTCGCCGGGCGACGGTCTCGGGAACGTTTTGGGGGATCAACCCCACTTCATCGAAGATGTCCGAAATGAGCGGACGAATCCGGTCTCGCGAGCGATGCTCGATTCGGTCTACCGCCGCGGCCAGAAGCGCCGCCAAACGTTGGCGATCATCAGCGTTCATCCGAGCCGAGGGAACGCGTCGATCGGCCGTGCGCAGATGGCGTGTGATCAACACTTCGCGCAGCAGGGGCAAGGAGCGGCGCACGGGGCGGCGGCCGAGGGTCCGAACCCACTCGATCAGGTCGAGCTTAAACACGCCGCGTTCGTGTTCGACGCACACCTTCTGCAAATCGTATAACAAGCGCGCTTCATTCGACCAATAACCTTGCGCCGCAGGCGCCAAAAGCGGCTCCAGTGCGGCGCACCATGCGTCCGTCTCGCGATCAGAAAGATCCAATACTTGCTGCAATCGCCGACAAAGGACCATCAGCTCGCGGTGCGCCGCGGAAACCATTTCGTCGGCTTCGTCCATCAGGGCGATACGCGCCGCCAGCATGTGTAAGCGCGCCGCTTTGACGCTGTTGCCCAACGCGGCCGCGCGTTTGGCGCGAGCTTGCAACTTCCATGATTTGGACGGCGAGACTTGCGGCGGTTCGACCGGGCCCGGCGTCCAATCGAACGTTTGCGGTCCGACGTCGTTGGGCGCATACGATTTCGGCGGCGGAGCGCCAGGGAGCCGCGTTTGGGCGAACACTTGTGCGTGGTCCAAGTCTTGGCTTACCACCGCATCAATCGCGGCCCAGTCGCGAATGGCGGGAAAATACAATGCCAATTGCGGCTCCGCGAAGTACCGCAACTCAAGATAGACCGCCGCAAACTCAATGTAGACGTGAAGGTCCGTCGGTGTTGGAAAGAGGAACTCGTCCTTCATCAACACCGCGCGAATCTCAGCGAACTCAATATCGCCAATCCGTTGACGCCGGTCGGCGGCGATTTCCGCGCCTGAGAAATCGGCAAATCGACGGTCCAATTCGCGATGGACGCGCGAGTGAAACAACAGCCGCCAATAGCGCAGCAACGCGGTTTCGGCGCCGTCCCAATCCAGCGTTTCTTCGTCCGTGGGTTTGGACAGCAGAATCACTCCGGGCGGAAGATCGGCTTCCGGAGGAAGCTCCAACTCGGCGCGATCGACGAACGCCAACAAACGATCGCGTTCCAGCGTATAGCACTTGCGGTGCGGAACCGCCAACCCCAACCCTGGCAATCGCTGATCGAGTCGAATGACCCGGCGCAAAATGCGCGGCTCCACCAGCAGGGCGGCTGGCTCGACCGATCGTAGGTCGCGTCGCAGTGCGTCCAGGGTAATTTTGGGAGGCGATTCCATCAAACGTTGAAGCTGCGGCCCCGGGGAAGAAACGTCGCGTCTGCCTGCAGGTGGGCATGTCGCAGCATGACGAGGCGGCGTCCCTGTGCGGCGCCCGCTCCCAGCGGGATCAGGTAATTCCGTCCGGGAAGGTCATGCCCCCGTCGTTCCGTACCGTTCGGCGGAACGAGCGATCCCCACGGAGCGTACTTGGTGAGTCCTTGAACTTCGCAAAATAAACTCCATCGTTTTTTGCGACGTTTCGTTTAGTATTGCCTGCGAGCGCGGTCGGTGGAAGGCCGCTCCCTCGTCGGCACGCTCTGTGACGCCCGTCTATTATACGCCCGCAATTACGTGGCGGCGGTGTGGAAGCCTGTGAGGCTCCGATTTGCAGCGTGCTTGGTGAAATCAGGATTTCATAGGCGATTCACTGTCAAACACCACTTCCTCGCCCCCGAATGTGGGGGCAGCCAGTTTTCGCCAGCCCTCGTAAAAGTAGTGTTTGGCTTCCAGCGTCAACGTAAACAAGCACGGCACAAGGATCAACGTAAATACCGTGGAAACAAGCAATCCGCCCAGCAACACGCTTCCAATGCCGCGATAAAGTTCGCTTCCTGCGCCGGGAGAAATCACCAGAGGCAAGAGACCAAACAGACCGATCATGGCGGTCATAAAGATTGGACGGATGCGCGTGCGAACGCTTTCCAATACCGCATGCCTTTGGCCCATGTTTTCCTCGCGCATGTGAACCAGCGCCTGCTCGACAATCAAAATCGGGTTATTCACCACAGTTCCTACCAGAATGATAAAGCCGAGCATGGTGAGCACATCCAGCGGCTGCACCACGCCTTCTGGCAATATGACCGCATTCAAGAGCCATAGCCCTGCCAACCCGCCGACGGCGCCCAAGGGCACGCTCAGAATGATCACCGCGGGATATAGCCAAGACTCGAACAATGCCGCCATTAACAGGTACGTAATCAGAACCGCCAGGGCCAAGTTCCATCGCAGCGAAGTCCAGGTAGTTTTCAATTTATCGGCCGTACCAGCCAGGTTGGGTTCGGGAATGCCGTCCAGCAGGCCTTCTTCCCGCATGGGCGCAATTACGTTGTTGCGTATGCGGTCCATGGCGTCTTCTAAGGCAATGTGGGCCGGCGGGGTGACTTCAATCGTAATCGCTCGTTGTCGCTCGCGCCGGTTGATTTGTTCCGGGCCGCTACGGTACTCGACATTCGCCACCGCTTCGACCGGCGCCGTTTGCCCCTGTGGCAGCGCAATGGAAAGCGCCCGCAAGTCTTGGGTATTCGTGGCGAAATCCGCGTTACCGACAATGGTCAGGTCGATCTTGTCGCCCCCCATGTAGTAGTCGGCCGCATACGCGCCATCGATCAAGGCGTTAACGGTATAACCTAAATCAACCGCGTTGACGCCGGAGTCAGCGGCCTGATCCCATTTGGGAAGTACGTGCAACTCGGGGCTGGAAAGATCCAAACTGGGCACCGGGCGCGCTTGCACGCCGGGCGTTCCTGGCGGAGCGTCCGCAGGCGGTGGAAACTCGGCTTGAATGCGTCCCATCATTTGTGCGCCCACCGCCACGAGTTGTTCGATGTGCGGTCCGACGATTTCGACTTCCACGGTTCGTCCCGCGGTGAGCCCCTGTTCAAACAGGCTCGATTGTTTGGCGATCACAATCGTTCCGGGCAATTGGCGTCCCACTTGCTGAACAAGACCTTCTAACTCGCGCGCTCGCATAGGATCGTGCGCTCGCAAACCCAGGAAAAGTTGACGGCCGCGAGCAACATAGAAAAAGTCGCCGATCACAGGGTAGTCCAGCTTGGCGGCCTCGGGACTATTGGGGTCCACATCCCAATAGGTGCGCAGCGAGTTCTCGATTTGCTCGCCCATCGTCGTCATATAGTCAAGGTTATACCCGGGCGGCGGCAAGATGATGCCAAACACGAGATTCCGATTGCCGCTGGGCAGGTACTCGACTTTGGGAAACAAAACCCAGAGCAGTAGAATGGATACGCCAACGAGCACCAGCACGACGGCGATGCGGCGCATTACGGAATGAATCAGCCAGCGATTGGCGCCGACCACGGCTTCCACGAATAAAGCGCCAAAGCGGTCGAGGGGCCATAGCAGCAGATGCCGCAAAGTGTACAACACCGGCGCCAGGGCTCGACGAATCGCCGTTCTTGCTCCACGGACTCCGCGCACGAAGAGATTGCGAGATGGAGGCGCCGGATGGACGGGCGGCCGAAAGCCAGAGACAACGTCCTCCTCGGGTTCGTCACGGCGTAGAATTTGCCTCGCCGCCGTCGGAACGACCGTGAGCGCCACCAACAGCGATAACGCCACCGCCGCGCTCGTGGCAAGGGCAATATCACGGAACAATTGCCCAGCCTCATCCTGCACGAACAATACGGGGATGAACACCGCCAGGTTGGCGAGCGTCGCGGCCACCACGGCGCCCCACACTTCTTTAGTTCCCTTGACGACGGCCGTGACCGCAGGCTCGCCCAACTGATGATGCCGGTAAATGTTCTCCAACACCACAATAAAATTGTCAACGAGCATGCCGACCGCAAAAGCAATGCCCGCCAGACTCGGCACATTCAAGGATCGGCCGAGTAGCTTCATCACCAAGAACATGCCAATGATGCTCACCGTGATGGACAAGAACACCACCAAGGTCGAGCGAACGCTGCGCAAAAAGAGCAACAGTACGATGAACGTCAGCACCGCGCCTTCGATCACGTTTTCCTCGACCAGCCACATGGCCGAATGGATGTACTCGGTTTCGTCGTACACTTGGCTCAAATAAAGGCCGCGATCCGCCAGAACGTGATCATTCACTTCTTGCGTTGCCTGGCGTAGGCCCTCCATCACATCCAACACGTTCGCGCCGGTTTCGCGCATGGCGTTAATGGCGATCACCGAAGTGCCGTAACGCCGCACCATGCCGTCCGGCTTCTTGTAGCCGAGCCGCACCTGAGCCACGTCGCGCAGGTATACGGCCGGCGTATCGGGGCGTGAAAGGATCACGTTCTCGACCTGCTGCGGCGTGCGGAACTGCCCCAACGTGCGGATGACATACCGGCGTTTTCCTTCCCAGAGATCCCCCGCCGAGGTGTCCATGTTCTGCCCTCGCAGCGCCGCGCGCACATCGCCAATGGTTAGGTACCTCGCCGCGAGGCGTTCGGGATCGACGATCACTTGCATTTCCTCTTCGCGTCCGCCCATCACATTGGCGTTGGACACGCCATCGACGCGCTCGAAGCGGGCTTCGATGAAATCTTCAGCAAATCGGCGCTCGGTCGTGACGTCGATCTCGCTCACCAACGGTTTCAGGTCCGGATACTGCGCCGAGAGCTCCTGCAAACGCGTGAGCATGGCGATGCGGTCATCCATCCCCTCGATTTCCGTGAGTTGCGACGTCAACTCAGGATAGCGCTCCCGCGCTTGGTCAAATTCCTCCGGTCTTGGACGGCGCAGCGTGAGCGCCATCGCCAGGTCAGGATGTTCATTACAAAGCTGACGCAGCCGATAAAGCAGCAAGCCGGGATTCGCAGTCTGCTCCACGTACGTAAGGCGATCGGCAAGATCGGGATGCTTTTCTCTTGCTGCGGCGAACTGTTCGCGCGTGGGAGGGCGCGGCGTCAAAATAAACCAGGCGATGGGGCGATCCGAAGCGTTCGACGTGCTGATCACGGGCTCATCGGCGTTCTCCGGATATTCGCGAACTTGCTGCAAGCGCGTGTTCACCAGCATCAACACTTCGTTCATGTCGGTGCCAATGGCGAACTCCAGCGTGATGCGCCCCATGGAGTCCATGCTCTCGGACGTCATCTTGCGCAGCCCCTCGACACTTTGCAGCTGCTCCTCTTGTTCGAGGATGATTTCTCGCTCCACTTCCTGTGGACTGGCGCCGGGCCACCGTGTTTCTACCGTAAGCGTAGGAATTTGCACTTCGGGCGTGAGTTGCACCGGCATTTGCCCGGCCGCGATTACGCCAAACAGGCATAACAGAATGACGCCCACCGACACTTTAACCGGATTTGCGATTAACCATTCAATCAGATGCACGGAACGTATCCTCGCAAAGCAAATGCCGACGGCGAATCGCGCAGCTCTAAACGCTACTTCAAGCGCGACTTTCCGCGAAGCACGGAATCACAGGTAGGGGATGTGCGGTTAGCGTAGCAAGCGGACGCGACGAAGGTGCGGCGCCCGTCGCATCTATGATAGTAGCTAGAACGTCGTTCACACAATCCAATTCGCCGCAACTTGGCGGCGCAGCACCTAACATTACAACTCCGGCGGCGCCGGAAAGTATCGATCTCGCGACGATCTTACGTTGGCGGAATATCCTCTTTGAGCATCCCCGCCGGCGAGACTCCATGCTTGCTGATTTCGCCGCGCAATTCCTGCCCTAGCACGCTGTGGCGCCGCCCGTACAGAAAATAGATGCACATGCCCAGTGCGAGCCAGGCGAATAACCGCCACCAATTGGCCGCGGGCAACGAGAACATCAGAAGCAAGCACGCACCAATGCCGAGAACGGGAACGATCGGCACTAGGGGACAACGGAAGGGGCGGTGCGCTTCAGGATTGATTCGTCGCATGATGAGCACGGCGCTGCACACCACCACAAAAGCAAACAACGTGCCGATGTTCGTAAGATGCAGCAACGAGTCAATCGGCAACAAACCCGCCAACATCGACACGAACACGCCAATAGCGATGGTGCTCTTCCACGGCGTTTGAAACCGCGGGTGAACGTCGGCGAAAAAGCTGCGCGGCACAAGGCCGTCGCGCGCCATCGCCAAAAACACGCGCGGCGCGCTAAGCATCATCACCAGCAGCACCGAAGTAATGCCCGCCACGCCCGCCAGAGCAATGATGAACTCGGCCCAGCCCAAGCCAACGCTTCGAAACGCATCCGAAACGCCCGCATCTTTGCTGAGCGCCGCGTAGGGAACCATGCCCGTCAAAACGGCGACCACCGCCACATACAACACCGTGCAAATGAGAAGCGAGGCGATAATCCCGATCGGCACGTCGCGCTGCGGATTTTTCGCTTCCTCGGCATGGGTTGAAACGGAATCAAAACCGATGTACGCAAAAAAGATGATGGCGGCGCCAGCGAACATGCCTACCGGGGCGCCGCCTTCGTTGACCATGCCAAGCACGGGTATTCCGAAGAAACTGACGCCCGTCCAACCGTAGGGAGCAAAATCGTTGGTCCAGTTTTCCGGTTTGATGTAAAACGCTCCCACCGCGATGACGAACAAGACCGCCACGACTTTAATGGCGACCATCAGCGCGTTGAAGCCAGCGCTTTCGCTAATGCCTTTGACCAAGATCATGGTCATGATCGCGACGATAAGAATCGCGGGCAGGTTCACAACGGCTTGTTGCACGTTCTGGATTTTTGCGGCCGTTGCGTCGTCGTCGACGCGACCGACCACGGCGCCATCCTTCGTGCGAACCCAGCAGGTGACGCCCTCCGCTTCACCGTCCACATTGGTTCGCACGCTTTGCGTCACTTTTGCGCCGTCGTACTCGGCCACCAGGTTCGGCAGGAAGTGACCCTGGTCGTACTTAATTGGCGCGCCCGAAATCACCATGGGTACGGCAATGCCAAGTTTGAGCAGCACGCTCTGAAAATATCCTGACCAGCCGTTGGCCACTGTGGCCGCCCCCACAGCGTATTCCAACACCAGATCCCACCCGATGATCCAAGCGAACAACTCGCCCAACGTGGTGTACGCATAGGTGTAGGCGCTTCCGGCGACAGGCGCCATCGACGCGAACTCGGCGTAACATAGCGCCGCGAAGATACAGGTGATGCCCGCCACCAGGTACGAGATCATCAACGCGGGGCCGGCTACGTCTTTTGCGGCGGCGCCCGTGGCGACGAAAATTCCCGCGCCAATCACCGCTCCGACGCCCAGCGCGGTTAACGTGACTGGTCCCAGAACTCGCTTCAGACGATGATCGCCGGCCATCTCATCCAGAAGCACCTGGAGCGACTTTTTGGCGAACAGTTGATTGGTGGGTTTAGTTTTCTGGCTCGAAGCGGCCATGAGTCTTCACTTGCTAGGGTCAACGCGGCGCACGGAATTCCAGCGAGCCCCTAGTGTATTGCGCCACAGCGCGAGAGCAATATCCAGGGACTTCCCTTCTCTGGAAAACCTCGTCGACGCCGCGTACTCAGCCGGAGAACTGCTTCAAAAGGATAAATCCGCCGACGAGCAAGACAAACAGCGCAAGGGTGGCGATCTCGAGGTAGGTCTCCAAGAAACGCTTGACGCTGGGACCGAACAGATAAATCGAACCGGCCACAAGGAAGAAGCGGCCGGAACGCCCTAGGATCGACGCAATGATGAGCGTTTGCAGCGAGACATACTCGTAAAAAACTCCCGACGCAATCGTGAACACTTTATAAGGGATCGGGGTAAAGGCCGCGGCAAAAATCGCCCAGAAGGCGTTCTCACGGTATAACCCGCCCACGTAATCCATGTTCTCTGGCGTGACGCCTGGCACATAGGCGTAAAAAAAGTCGCCCACGAGCCGCCACAAGGCGTAACCAATGAGCCAGCCGAGAATGCCGCCCAAGACCGACGCCACGGCGCTCACCGCCGCGTAGAAAAACGCCCGCCGCGGCCGGGACATGGACAACGCAATTTGCAACACATCGGGGGGAATTGGAAAAAACGAACTTTCCGCGAAGGAAATGGCAAACAACGCCGGCGTGCCGTAGGGGGTCTCGGCCCAATGCAACACCCACTGATAAAGCCGCCGAATGACGTTGGGGCGTTTTTCCGGTTGAGGTTCGTCGGACGCAGACTTCATCGTAGCGGTCTTTCCCGCAGTTCCAGGAATCGAATTCATGGCCCAACTTCCTTCGCCCGAGCGTTGCGGCCCGTCGCCCAATAAAAGAACACCACGCCCACCAAAATGAGAAGACTACCGGCGGCGGTTTGCTGCCATTTGTCAATCAACATGCTCACCAGCGCTGCGGCAAACGCAAGCAAATAGAGTGCGGGGGTGATTGGATAGCCCCACGTCCGGTAGGGGCGGGGCAAATCCGGCATTTTCCACCGTAACACAAATACCGACGCTACCGCCAAGGCGTAAAATAACGAACCGCCAAAAATCACAAAATCGGTCAAAGCGTCAAAGGCGTCCATCGGTACCGGTTTCCAAGCATACGCTGCAAAAACCAGCAGTGACGCCCAAACGCCTTGCGCCACGACCGCGTTTCCCGGCGTTTCATACTTGGAGTGGACGGTCGCCAAGTGGCGAGGCAGTAAGCCGTCGCGCGCCATGGCAAAGTAAATACGCGGCCCGGTAAGCAAGTTCGATTGCGTGGCGCCGAAAGTCGAGCACATCACGCCAATGGCCGCCACGGTGACGCCAGCGGCTCCGAACAGTACTTTGAATACATCACTCGCCACGGCTTCGGAACCGGCCACCGCATCCATGGGCAGCACCAAGTGGTAAACCGTATTCGCGCCCGCGTACACCGCAATCACGATGACCATTCCAATGGTTAACGACAACGGAATGTTGCGCTGCGGATTGCGAATCTCTTCGGCCACCGGCGCCACATTGATCCAACCATCGTAAGGCCACAACACGGCGATGGCCGCCACGCCAATGGCTCGCCAAAACGCTGCCGATAGGTCCGTCGGCCAGATCGGCGACAAATTCGCCACGTTGGTCTTTCCAGCCAAAAAGGGAAGCGTGATCAGCGCGATGAGAAAGCCAATTTTCACCACCATCGTAAAGTTTTGCAGCGAGGCGCCCCACCGCGTGCTTCGCCAGTTCACGGCCGTAAGAAACAAAATCAATCCGACGGCGACCCAAGGTTGAACCGCTGGCGGAATTGGCGCTACTCCGCGAATCGCCGAGTTCAAGTAGATGACGGTCGCACACGCCAAGGCTCCCAACGAACCCGTTCGTACGATCCAAAACTCGGTCCAACCCCATAGAAAGGCTGGCAATCGGCCGTAAGCCTCTTTGAGGTAAACATACGGCCCCCCTGCTCGGGGAAGCATCGCGGCGAGTTCGGCCAGCGCGAGCGACCCGCATAGGGTGACCAAACCGATCACAATCCAAATGCTGATGATTGGACCAAAGGAGTGCAGCTCGCGCGCCACCACCGCCGCTTTGAGAAATACGCCGGAACCGACGATTGACCCGACGACCAGCGCTACCGCGTCGAACAGGCCCAGCACACGCGGAAGGCGACGATGCGTGGAGTGGGCGTCGTCCTCGTCGGCAGAAGAAGCCGGCGGCGGATTGTGAATCGATTCGTGCATCAATTCCTCGGTGGCGCATGACAACGTCAAAGTTCCCCCGCCCGAGAAATCGGGCGCACTCCGATCATCGACGATTGTCGATGAAACGGCAACAGCACTATACTGTTCACACGCCGTATTCCCTATTTGGCGCACGGGGAAATGCGGTAGATTAAGTCATCCGCGACGCAGGGGCCCCGCGAGGGCGATTTCGTAGGTGGCGACCGAGCGTCAATTCCTCCCGCCCCAACGCTGCACACGCTCCAGGGGACAAGGTAATTCCTCATGCATGCCATGCCGTTGATAATCGGGGTGCTCGCCTGTATGGCGATCGCCTATCGTTTCTACAGCGCATTTCTGGCGGCCAAAGTCGCTGCCTTAGACGATGCGCGCACCACGCCGGCCTACGCCCTAAACGACGGACAAAACTATCACCCCACACATAAGTGGGTCTTGTTTGGTCACCACTTCGCGGCAATTTCCGGAGCCGGGCCGCTCATTGGTCCTGTGCTTGCGGTCCAATTTGGATACATGCCCGGGCTGTTGTGGCTGGTGGTTGGCGTGTGTTTGGCTGGGGCCGTGCAAGACATGCTCGTTCTGGCCGCCTCGGTGCGGTATGGCGGACGCTCCTTAGCCGAGATCGCTCGTACGGTCATCGGCCCCGTAGCCGGCGGCGCAGCTTCCATCGCCATTCTGTTCGTCGTGGTGATTGCACTTTCTGGCCTGGGGCTGGTCGTGGTCAAGGCGCTGGGGGGGGAGGAAATCAAACTCGCCCAAGGCACCGTGATTGAGTTGCCGAACGACACCTCACTTGAACGCACCACAGAAGAACGTCATGCGCTCTTGGAAATTCCTCCGGGCGCACGGGTGTTGTATCCCAACGGCGCCGAAACGACGCGCACGAGCGGTTTCACCCTGGCGCTGCCCGCGAACGCGGCGGAAGAAGTGGAGTCTCCCACCCGGTTCGTCATACCGGCCGGCTCGACCGAACTTGTGCCCGGCAGCAGTTGGGGAACCTTCACCATCGCCTGCACGGTGCCGATCGCGTTGCTGGTCGGGTTGTACATGTACAAGATTCGCAAAGGGCGGGTGTTGGAGGCTTCGCTCGTGGGTGCGGCGGGCGTGTTGGCCGCTACGGTGGCGGGCAACTGGATTCCCGGTTCGCCGCTAGAGCCGTATTTTTCGCTGTCGCGCGGCGCCACGATTGCGGCAATTTGCGCCTATGGCTTTATTGCGTCGGTATTGCCGGTTTGGTTGTTGCTTTGCCCGCGCGATTACCTGTCGAGCTTTCTCAAGATTGGCACGATTTTGCTTTTAGTCGTGGGCGTGATTGTGGCCAACCCGCGACTTGAAGCGCCGCCGGTAAACCAGTATTTCGCCGCGGGTGGCGGGCCGAATTTCGGCGGCGCGATTTTCCCGTTTGTGTTTATCTGTGTCATGTGCGGCGCTATTTCGGGGTTTCACGCGTTGGTGTCTTCGGGCACGACGCCGAAAATGATCTCTAAGGAAAGTCATATTCGTCCCATCGGGTATGGCGCCATGCTGATGGAAAGCTTGGTTGGCGTGTTGGCTTTAATCGCCGCCGCCTCGCTGCCTCAGGGAGATTACTGGGCGATCAACATTGACCTGGCGCGTATCGATCAATACGCCGATGTTCTGGTGAAAATGCAGGCCGACGCCGACAACCTGCACGAGATTGAACGGCAGGTCGGCGGCGAGTCATTGCGAGGCCGCACGGGAGGCGCCGTGACGCTGGCCGTGGGAATGTCGCAAATTCTGACCGAGGCCATGCGACGTGTGGCCGGCGATCGCTTGAGCCTGGATGCCGTGATCAAGTACTGGTATCACTTTGCCATCATGTTCGAGGCGCTGTTTATCTTGACCACCATCGACACCGGCACGCGCATTGCGCGGTTCTTGTTGCAAGAAGCGCTTGGCAAAATCTACAAGCCGTTTGACCGTGTCGATTGGCTTCCCGGCGCCGTAATTTGCACCGGGCTGGTTACGCTGGGCTGGGGCGGCTTGATCTGGACAGGCTCGATCGACACGATTTGGCCCATGTTCGGCATCGCCAACCAACTTTTGGCCGTGATTGCCTTGTGCATTGTGACCAGCGTGCTGGTGGCCAATGGACGCGGGAAGTACATTGCCGTGACGCTCATCCCCATGGCGTTTGTGATTGTCACTACGGTCACGGCCGCCAATCAAATGGTTACAGGCCGGTTCAAAGATTTGCTCCTTACCGGCATCAAGCGTCAAGAATGGACGATGATTTTGCAGGGCGGGCTAAACATCGTCATGACTTTGTTCGTCATGGGCTGTTTGCTGGTGCTGATGGTTGGCGCGGTGTCGCAATGGCTGTCGGTGTGGCGCGGCGGCCCGCAGGCCCCGGCGCCGCGCGATGACCAAGGCGATTTGCTGGCCGTTCGGGGCGGCGACGCCTCGGACGAATAACACCTTCGAACTCGCGACAACCGCCGCACGTTTGTTAAACGGGGAAACCACGCTCTGGAGTCTTAACATTTCCCTCCAGGCGTTTTCGGCGCCGCGATTGGCGGCGATTCTTTGCTCTAACCTCTCGTTGATTCGTCTATGTGGACCAGGATTCTCGTGCTGGGGTTGGCGATTGCGGCATTGCCCGCTGGGGCGATTGCCCAAGAGCAGGGGCACACCGCGGCGATGGGCGCCCAGTTGTCGCTCGTCACGGTGCTGCCGTTCATCGCCCTGCTGCTGGCGATTGCGATCTTTCCGCTGGTCGCCTCGCATTGGTGGGAACACAACCGCAACAAGGCAATGGTTGCGGCGATTCTGGCCGTGCCGCTGGCGGTGTACCTGGTGTCGGCATGGGGAGACGCTGGCGTGCATGAGCTGGAGGAAAAAGCGAAGGAGTATCTCAGCTTCATTATGCTCCTCGGCTCGCTGTTCGTGATCAGCGGCGGTATTTACCTGGGCGGCTCGCTTGCCGGTACGCCTTTGGCCAACACCGGCATGTTGGCCCTGGGCGCGGTCTCTGCCAATTTGATTGGCACCACGGGAGCGTCAATGATTCTCATTCGCCCGCTGTTAAGGGCGAACGAGTCGCGACAGCGCAAGTCGCACGTGGTGATTTTCTTTATTTTTGTCGTGTCGAACTGTGGCGGTTTGTTGACCCCCTTGGGAGATCCGCCATTGTTTCTTGGGTTCCTCAAAGGCGTGCCCTTCGAGTGGACCTTGAAGTTGTGGCCTCAGTGGCTCGTCGTCAATGGCGTGCTCTTGGCGCTCTTTCACGTGTGGGACGGGCGGGTATTGATTCGCGAAGACCGAGACCGCCCGGGCTCGCAGGTGGAAGAGGTACTCAAGCACGAACGTTTACACGTCATCGGTTGGCATAACTTCGTGTTCCTGGCGGGAATCGTGGCGACCATTTACGCCTCGGGCCGAGGTTTGGGCAACGGAGGCAACGCCTGGCCCTTTGGCGTTCAAGAGGGGGTGATGTTGCTGTTGACCATCCTCGCGTATGGTTCAACACGTGCGGCGATTCGTGAGAAGAATCGCTTCGCCTGGGGACCGATTGTGGAAGTCGCGGTACTATTCGCGGGAATCTTCATCACCATGGCGCCCGCACTTCAAATTCTCAACGCCTGGGGCCAAGGAGAGCGTATGGTCTTGGGATTGCCGCTGGCAATTGACCAGCCCTGGCAATTTTTCTGGGCGACGGGCGTCTTGTCGAGCTTCTTGGACAATGCCCCCACCTACCTTACGATGGCGGCAACCGCCTGTGGTCTTAAAGGCGTGCCTACCGAGGGACGCTATATGGCGGAGTTCATTGCTCAAGGCGCCGACGCGGCCAAGCTATTGGCCGCCATTTCTTGCGGTGCCGTGTTCATGGGCGCCAATACTTACATTGGCAACGGACCGAACTTCATGGTCCGAGCAATTGCCGAAAGCGGTGGCGTCCGCATGCCCGGCTTTTTTGGGTACATGCTTTACAGCGGCGCCATTTTACTGCCCGTGTTCGTATTGATCACCGTGCTCTTCTTCCGGGGATGAAATCACCCGCGGTTCGGCAATGTGCTCCGCCTACGGGCTCAACTGGCCAACGTGGGAGAGGGGGTTTTCTCCGGCGTGTTGAAGTCCTCGACGTCGAACAAGCGGGAAACCAGTTTGGGATCTGGCGGCGTGGTGCATAGGCTTACAAGCACGCCGGCCAGCAGCGAGGCGAGTAGCCCCCAGACAATCGGCTCTAGTCCGAACAGATAATACGACCGAAAGCTCGTTGCCGGCCCGACAAGCGGGTCTTCCATTTGCGATCCGACAATGAGCAAGATCAAAGCGACCCCGCTTCCGGCAAGCATAGCCGCGAGCGCTCCCGCCGCGGTGGCGCGCCGCCAGAAGGCGGCCATCACCGCAGGCACCACAAATGCCGCGGCGCCGCTGGAGCCACAGAACACCACAATGGCCTGCAAGTACGCCACGGGCCGCAAATTCGCCAACACGGCCACCAACCCCACGGCCGCCATGGTTGCGTAGGTCAAATACTGGATTTCGCGTTGGCCGGCGTCGTGGTGGAAAAAGCGCTGATATACATCGCGCACCAGTCCCGAAGCGATCACGACCAAATACGAGCTGACGGTCGCCATGACGGCGCCAAAGGGCGCCGCCAGCACCAACCCTGCCAAAAGTGAACCACCCCAAAGGTCTTGCGTCGTCCACAGCGCCATACGCGGGATAATCTCGTCCGACTTTTCCACATCGGGAAAAACCGCGCGTGCGGCGACGCAAATCATGATGAGCGGCAGGTAAATCATCATGTTGTACGCGGCCAGAAGAAATACCGACCGACGGATCGTTTGGGTATCTTTGCAGGCCATGAGTCGTACGAGCGTGGCGGGAGATCCCATGCCGCCGAACGACCAAACGAAAAAGAACGACAGCGCCAACCCCGGTGTGAGAAACTCGCGACCGTCGGGCGAAAAACCGGGCGCCTGCGCAAACCCCGGCCCGGTGTTCTCCACCGCTCGGAGACTGGCTTCGTCTAGCCCGCCGAGGCGCCACAGCGCTAGGCCCAGCAAGAACGCCACGCCAATGAACATCATGACGCTTTGAAATAAGTCGGTCCACACCGCGGCCAGAAAACCGCCAATCATCGTGTAACTGACCACCGTAACGGTAAACACCGCAAGACCGAGATAAAACAGCCAGTCGATATCGCCGCCCGTGGCGGTCAAGGTGGGCGTCGCTTCTTGCGGCCAGGCGACCTTAATCACCGAGGCGCCCGCCTTGAATTGAGCCACCATCATAAAACACATGAAGAACATGATGAGCAGCGACGAAACCAACCCCACGGCGGGACTGTTGAACCGTTCACGGAATAAATCGGGCACGGTAATGGCGCCCGTCCGCCGCGAAAGTTGAGAGAACCGCTTGGCCAGCACGCCAAAACCGGTAATGGGCACCACCATGTAGCTCGCAATCCACAGCGCGACGACCCAACCGTAGCTGTAAACCAGCGAGGGAAACCCCATGAACGTGCCGCCGCTTTGCACCGTAGCGGTAAGGGCCAGCGCCCAAGCCCCCAGCCCGCGATTGCCCAGGAAGTATCCTTGCAAGAACGAGCCTTTGCTCACGGCCCGTTGCGCTAAGGCGCCCAACCAAATCGAAGCGACGATAAACACGCCTAGCGCGGCGATGGCTCCAAAACCCTCCGGTCGCCATTCTTCTGCCATCGTTCTTGCCTCCGGAGAGTTAGAGTTCGTCGTCACCTGCTGGCGGGGCTTCCGCTCCGAGAGGTTCGTCCGTCATGAACACGTAGGCGAACCACCACGAAACCACCAGGCATACAAGCCACGGCGCAATAATGCCCCAGAGCACCCAGTCGGGAATTCCCGCGTAAAAACGCATCGTCGCGGGATCGCGACCATACGCGAAAAGCCAACAGTACCCCACGGTGTACGCCATCGCCAGAAACCAAATCAGAACCGAGACGATCGCCTCGCGGCGCGCGTTGCGCACCACCGGGTCTTCTTGGGGAAAGGTTTTTTCCGGAGTCAGCATCGCATTCACGCGGGTTAAAATGGCCACACAAACGGCGTGACGCCGACCGTGACCGCCATGAACGTCAGGTTGAGCGGCACGCCAAAGCGAACATAGTCGCTAAAACGATAACCTCCCGGACCATACACCATCAAGTTGGTTTGGTACCCAATGGGCGTTGAAAAACCTGCCGATGCAGCCACCATAATGGCGATCAAAAACGGCATGTAGCTCACGCCAAGGTTTTCCGCCGCCGCCAACGCGACCGGAAACACGAGCACGGCCGCTGCGTTATTGGTGATCGCTTCCGTAAAGACGGTGGTCACAACATAGACCGCGAACAACACCAGCCAGGCGCGCATCGGGCCTGCGAATCCCATACCGCTGACAAATCCAATCATCTCTTCGGCAATCGTGCTGGCCAATTGGCTGTCTTCAATCGCTTTACCAATTCCCAGCGAAGCCGCGATCACCACCAGCACGGACCAATCGACGCTGTTGCGCGCCTCGGCGCCGGTACAGCAACGTGTGATCAACATCAGTCCTGCCGCCAGCATGGCTGCCGGAAGCATATCGAGCCACTCGCCTGCGACCACTACAACCATGAAGACCAATATGGCGAGCGCGACCCACGCCAAATGATGCCGCGGCGGCGCCGAATTTTCGATACCGCTAACCAAAAAGAAATCGCGCGAGTTACGTTGTTGCTTCGCGAACTCCTGATGCGCCTCCAGCAAGAGCGTGTCGCCCGTTTGCAGGACAATGTCGCCCACCTTGGATGTAACGCGGCGGCCGCTACGGGCCACGGCAATGACCGCGGCGTTGTAAACTTTGCGGAATTGCCCCTCACGGATGCTTTTTCCCACCAGCGGGCAACGGTCCGACACAACCGCTTCGACCAAACGCCGCTCCAACCGAGGCGCGTCGAGCTTGAAAGTTTGATTCGTGGCCGGCGCCAGTCCGCGCACTTTTTGCAAATCGACGACTGACTCGACCACGCCGACGAAAATCAAGCGGTCGTCGCCTTGCAAACGCTCGGTCGATCCAACCGCCGGCATAATCTGCCCGTCGCGGTCGATCTCCATCAGGTACAGGCCCGGCAATTGCCGCAAGCCTGCGTCTTCAATGGTGCGGTTGACCAGCGGCCCGCCCGGCTGCACGATCATTTCCACCGAGTATTGCCGAGGGTCGTCGCTCAGGCTAATCGCAGGCTTACGATCCGGCAGCAACCACGGGCTGGCGACCAAGATGTAAACGAAACCTGCAATGGCGCACGGAATGCCGACCCACGTAATGTCGAACATGCTCAACCCTTGGCCCGTTGCGTCGATCAATAGACCGTGAACGACGAGGTTGGTGCTCGTGCCGATCAACGTGCAAACGCCGCCGAACGTCGCCGAGTAAGCCAAAGGGATAAACAATTTGGACGGACTGATTTGCGTCTTCTTACAAATGTCGTCGATCACCGGCATGAACATCGCGACGACGGGCGTGTTGTTGAGAAACGCGCTCAAGACCATCACGGGACCCATCATGCGCGTTTGGGCGCCCATGACGGTTTTCGGACGCCCCAACAGCGGCTGAGTGATCAGCGCCATGGCCCCCGTGGCGGTCAGTCCGACCACGACGACATACAACACGCCGACGGTAATCAAACCGGGGTTTCCCATACCCGCGACCGCCTGCGCCGCATTGGGGAGCTTGGCGCCAGGAAATAACTCGGCTGCAAGAATGAGGATCGTTAATCCGCCGACCATCAGCGTGTCGGCGCCGGCCCAATTGCGGATCAGCCCGATGGTCAACACCACCACGACCCCGAGCGTCAGCCACGCTTCCCAACCCATAGGTAGTTAAAGTCGTTCGTTAAAGTAACCATTCGGCTTCCCTGCCCGTTTGAACCGCCGCGCGCCGCAGCCATTTGCCTGGCTGCGGCAATTCCTACTCGCACGGAAAAACTTCTACTCGGGGAGTGGCTTGCCCTTTGTTTCGGGAGCGAACGGCAACACGAACAGGCCGAGCAAGAAGATACTGCACATGGTCAATCCCGACCAACGCAGGGGCTCATCGGTGTGTGCGTAAACCTGGCTAATAAGCAAGGCAGGCGCGGTCATGCCGGCCGCGGCGACGTACCGCCCCACGTTGTAACAGAAGCTCGTGCCCGTACTTCGGAGATGCGTCGGAAACAACTCAGGGAAGTAAATCGCGTAACCGGCAAACAGCGAAAGCTGGCACACGCCCATGATGGGCACCATCCAGAAAATTTCGTTGAACTCATCCAGGAAATAAAACACGGCGGCCGTGCTGATCGCGGCGGCCAGGAAGGACATGGCGAAGGCAGGTTTACGCCCGATGCGTTGCGTTACAATCCCGAAGCTGTACATGCCGATGAATGCGCCGATATTGATCATCATCGACGTGATGCCTTTCCAGGTGGCCACGCGGCCGTCAATCACGTCGGGCGCGAGTCCCTCGGCTTCAAAACGAGTCCGCAGCACGTTGCCCACCAAATCCATGGTGAAGAAACCGACGCCCCACAAGCCAACGACGCCGGAAAACGCCATGGTCAAGCCAATCAACGCGTTCTTGCGCCAACGCGGATCCTGGAACAACGCGGTATACGATCCGAGTTGCTTGGACACGGCGCCGGCGTGCGTGGCCTTCTGCCAAACTTCCGGTTCTTTCAAGCGCCGGCGAATGACCAATGCGAGCAAGGCGGGCACGGCGCCAATGACAAACATGGGGCGCCACACGCTGGAGACGACGCCCGTCGCCGCCAGTTGCCCCAGCGTGATCGCAATGAGCGCCGCACTCACGTTGCCAATCGCGGACAGCGCTTGGAGCAAACTCAGGGCGTAAGGCCGAGCCCGATCGGGCATCACCTCCGCCACCAGCGCCACGCCCACGGCGAACTCGCCGCCTACGCCCAGGCCGGTGAGAAACCGGTAAACGGCGAAGTCCCAAAACCCAAGACTCAGCGAACTTAAGCCCGTGAACAGCGAGTACAAAAGTATCGTCACAACCATCGTTCGGGCGCGGCCGATGCGATCGCCCATGACGCCAAAAATCAGACCGCCCGTGGCCCAGCCGAACATGAAGATCATCGTCGCGTAAACTGAGGCGGAATCGATCATCGCCTTGCTCGGCACAATAACCGCGCCGTCGGCTCCCACGGTGGCCAGCAGTTCGCGCATCGCGGGTTGCCGGGCCAAGATGAACAATTGCTGGTCGAGGCAATCGAACAACCATCCCAATGCGGCCACGATGAGTACGAACCAATGGTAGCGATTCAACTCGTGATACCAGGGGGTCGAACTGTCGGTGATCGCCGCCTTGGTCGGCGTAAATGTTTCCATTTGCTTGACTCCGCCTAAGTGGCTTCGGGTCGAGGATCTAGTTCGGGAAAGGAAAGTTCGGGCCGTAAGGTGGGCTTATCCTAACATCCCACGCGACGCTCTGGGGAGCGTCTGCGCGGCGATTTCCCTCGGTCCTTCACGCAGGGAGAATCGAATCAGTCGGTCGTTTCTCGCGGCGGTTCTGGCAAGAAGAAGGATGCGATAAAACCGACAACGTACACGCTAAAGCCGACCGCCGCTGCAGTATAAGCGAGCTTCGTCGGGGCCAGGGCGGGATCGTCGGTGACGGCCAGTGTCGCCGTGACCCAAGCAAAGCAGGTTCCAATCAAACGCCCGCCAATATTCGCAGCAAAACTTTCGCCCGTGCCGCGCAAGTGCAACGGATACACCAGCGGCAAATAATTACCCCAAAAAGAGAACTGCGCCACCGTGACCAACCCCGCGAAGAAAATACCAATGTACAACAGGGTTAAACTTTGCGTCGCGAAGAGGGCGAAGACCACGGGCATAATGATCAACCCCGGAATCTGGAAGATTCGAATCAGCCAGCGGCGGCTCAACAAAATCGTTGCCAACATGGCGAAGAGGAAGCGGCCGGACAATCCGCCGAGTTCTTGCACTTTGGTTACATCGGCGGCGACTTTTTGCGTGGTGCGTCCGGCAGTGGTTTTTGAAGCCTTCTCGCGTTCGGCGCCGGTCAGATTCGCGGTAGCGTCGCCCACGGCGACTTTGACCTTCTCTTTCACTTCTGGCAAGCCGGGCACAATGCGCGGAATATGTTGAATGGCGCCAAAGGCGGCTCCATACGACATGGCGAACATGATCGTCGTCACAATGGTGGTGCGCCGAAGTTCTGGCGAGAACAACTGCGCAATGCTGGGCCGCTTGAGCAATCCCGCTTCGCGTTTCGCTTGCCAGGCGGGAGACTCGGGCAAGAAGGGGCGAATCACAATCAGCGGAATGGCGGGAATCAAACCCGACATCAGCGTATACCGCCACGGCGCATGAACGGCTTCCGGTTTGATTTGCCCCAAGAATCCTACCAAGAATTCGGGAAGCTGAATTGCCGGAAGATTTAACGCCCAAGTCACCGCCAGGCCGTTGGCCACCGCGACCAGCAAACCGCCCACCGATGAGAACGCCTGGGTATAGCCGAGCACTTTCTCGCGGCGTTCCGGCTCAGGGAACAACTCGGCCAACCACGCCACCGCGGCCACAAACTCAACGCACACCCCGACAAATACGAGACAGCGGAAAAACAGCAGCATTTCCGGCGAGGTCGAAAATCCAGCCGCAAAGGCGGAGAAGGCATAGAGCAGGATCGACCACGTCAATACACGACGCCGTCCCAGCCGATCGGTCAAATATCCGCCAAACAAACCGAAGATGCCGCCCGCGAAGGCAGGGATATAAAACAGCCGCCCTACCCACATGTTGAACTCCGCCGACCCTGGCGCCGCCCCAATGAGTTCCTGCAGGGCCGGCCCCACGATCAGGGGCAACATGAGAAGTTCGTAAATGTCGAACGCAAACCCAATGGACGCGATGACGCAAACGGTCCATTGGACGGCGGTAAATCGGGGAAGTGATTTCACGAGAAAGCAGCAATCGGGCAGGAGTGATAGGGTGGGAAGATGCCAGCAGGACAGCAGCTCATTCGGCCTGTGACAACAGAGAATCGCGTGCGAATATAACCGAACGCAAACCCCTTGTGGAGCGCCCGAACGCGAAAACCCCGCGGAAAATTAAAGTACGGCCGTCAAAATGCGACCATGATCGCCGTCAGAATGAAGCAACCTCCGCGATGATGCCGCGGAGGAAATCGGAAACCCAGCGACTAGCGGCGAATGTAAATACCGTCGGCCGACAGGACTAAATTCCCCAAACCGTCGACCTGGCCGCGGCCGCGCACCACCACAAGCTGGTTTTCTTCCACCTGGAGCAACTTGCGCGCATCGACCGGTATCACGCCGCCCGCTTGATCGACAAATTGCACAATCGCTTGCCGGTCGGTAATGGACGATTCCCCTTTGCAAAACAGGCACTCGCTGTCTTCGCAATGATGGTGGTCGCCTTCGTCGATCACGGCCATGGCGTCAGAAATGAGAAACGCGGCTTTGCCGTCATGCCAGGGTGAAAGGTCGCCGGCGGCAATCCGGCCGATCAGCACCACTTCGCCTTGGGACGCGGCTTGTTTGGCTTCCGCAATTGTCAGGGCGCCCGCCGGCTCCTCGGCCAGAACGAACTGCTGGCCATTGACGCCGACATGTTCTAAGTCGGTCGCTTGGCTAGCCCCGCATCCGGCGGTCAGTGAAGCCGCGAAGAAAATCAGGCTAAATTTTCCTAGCAATGGAATCTGCATGTGTGGACGTCTCCTCGCTGGTGCAACCTGCACCACGTGTTACGACTGCGGTTTCTTGGTGAACTTGCCTTCCGGACCGCTGATTTGTTTGACTTCAAACCCGGCCGACTCCACGGCTTCCCAGATTGCCTTCACCGAAGGACGTTTCTGGCGTTGCGGCGATACGTACGCCAGGTTCGACTTCACGTCGGCGCGCACTTCGAGCACGCCAGGCACGGCGTAGAGTTTCGCCGCAATTTTTTTTGCACACGCCGCGCAGTGCATATCGGTCACTTGAATCGTGGTGTATGCGGGCGCCGGACTCGTGGCGAGGGCCGCGGTCTGGCCTACCGCCGTCACAAGTCCAATCGCCAAAATACCTTGCACCAACAAACGCAACATGAGTTTCCCTTTCTGACGGACGGAGGGTCCTGGCTGGAATCTACGTAGTCGCCTCCAGCGGCGGAGCGGCGTCTTCCGTTTGTATCGGGTATTCCGCAGGAGCAATTTAGGAAAGATTTGCCGAAAAAGCCGCGATCTGCCGTAAGTGCTCGCTTACGCCTTTCGCAAGAACTGCTCAGTGCGCGTCAAAAGGACGGCCAAGCCGTATTGCTCTTAGCTCACTGCGTAGAAGAAAGATAAAAAAATTCGAGAAGTTTACGTCGACTTCAAATTCCGTAAGTGCCTAATCGACTTATTTTTGCGACGAATTGACGAATCATAAGTCTCAGTGAACAGAACGAGACCATTCATGGAATCGAAATGATCTCTTGATTTTTTACTGTACGCCTGTATAATGAAGGGTGCTGAACTGGGCGTTCGCCCGGGGTGGCGTCAGAGCGTGATTGCGCTCATACGCCAGCAGCAATTTCGTCGATCCGTTTGACGAGAATCACCTTATCGTCGCCGGAATCGTAGAAATCGGCCAAAACAGCGACGGTTTGATAATCGCAATGTTCGTAGAACCGGCGCGTCGGTTTGTACTGCGGCCGACCGGACGTTTCGATGTAAATGCGTCGCCCTCCCTGCAAGCGGATTCGGCGCTCGCACTCCCTCACCAATAAACGTCCCACGCCCCGACCCTGGTGGGCCTGATCGACCGCGAGCCAGTAAAGATCGAAACTGCCCAGCGTGCAGGCGATCGGGCCGTAACAGGCATAGCCCGTCACACCCCCGTCGAATTCGGCAAAGACAAAGAAGTAGCCTGACGCTTCGCCTTTGGCCAAGCGTTCCTGCGCCAGTTCGACGGCGACCTCCACTTCGTCCGGCCGGAAAAAACTCGTCGATTCGACGATTCGTCGAATCGCGACGGGGTCGCTCGGATGGACCGAGTCACGAAATGCGACTTGTGGGGGCTCAAGCATGAAGCAATCGATGTGCGACGTTACGGCGCCATGAGCGCTCCGGGGGCGGGTAACCTTCCAACCGCATCGGCCAGAATCCGCTCGATGGCCCGCTCATAAGTCAGGCCGGCGTTTGCCACGGCCGCAGCGAAACCCGCGTCGGGCGACAGGCACGGGTTGGTGTTCACTTCCAAAATCCAAGGCGAGTCGGCCTGGTCGACACGGAAATCGACACGCGCGTAGCCCGACAATTCAAACTCATTCCAACATTCCCGCGCGAGGGCCGACAAATGATCCAGCAAAGTCGCCTCATGCGGTTCAAACTCAAACCGACGAGGCGTGTGATGATACTCGAACGAACCCGCATCCCATTTAGCCCGATAACCCACAATGTGCGGTTTGTCGTCCGGGAAAGCGCTAAAGTCAATCTCCACCGGCTGGAGCACCTCTGGGCCGTTGGCGCCAGCCAACACGGTCAGGTTGAATTCCCGCCCCGCGATGTACTGTTCCGCAAAGTGGAGGTGGCTGGTGGCGGCCTCACGCGCCGCAAGCAAATTTCGCAGTTCGTTTTCGGAAGTGACCGCCGCAACGGCGTTGTCGTCCATCCCGAAGGACGCGTGCTCCCAAACCGCTTTCACAATGGTTTGGAAGGCGCCTTCGCCTCCGGCGTTCGACTTTCCTTGCCATTGATTTACAAACCAGGCAGGCGTGGGGAGCCCCGCTTGCAATAAGCGGCGCTTGGCTACGAGTTTATTGTTCGTGGCCAACAGCGCTTCGGTTGAAGCGCCGGTGTAGGGAATGCCTAGCGAGTCGAGCAACAACGTGGCCATGGGCGCCAAGCGGTCGGTCCCGCCTAACGCCTCGACAAGGTTGAACACCACATCAGGTTGCTGCGCCCGAATATTCGAACGGGCCTTGTCGAAATCGAGAGTGCAAGCCAGCACGGAAGTTTCGTGCCCTAATTGGTTTAGGGCGCGCTGAACTGCGTCGCGCTGGACAAGCACATCTTGCTCGTCGATCGTTGCGTCGTGCGACGCTTCGTTATAAAGCACGAGTACGCGCATGGACGTTCCGACGAGTCAGCGCGGATTGCACGATTTGCGCGATCAGCTCGGTGTACCCCAGACCGACGGCGGTCGCGATCATCGGCAAATCGGAGTGTTGAGGATGCAAACCAGCAAGAGGATTAGCTTCAATGAACTGAGGGCGTTGGCGGGCATCGGATCGCAGGTCGATTCGACCGCCGTCGCGGCAGCCCAGCGCTTTCCAGGCGTCCAATGCCGTTTGTTCGGCCTGGCGGACCTCGTCATCCTGTTCGGGATGCACAAGGCGATATTCCACCAACTCCTCGCACCGTTCCTTGTTGACGTACGAGTAAACGTTCGGTTCGGCCGAAGGGAGCAGTACGATTTCCAGCGTGCCCAGAACGCGAGCTTCCGCGCCGGAGCCCAATAGGCCAACGGTGAATTCCCGGCCGGGGAGGTATTCCTCAACAAGAACCGGCTGACGATAACGCTCCAGCAGTCGCTGGCAAGTCGGCGCTAGTTCGGCCGTACTAAGAATCCGCGAGGCGGGCGTTACGCCTTTCCCGGTGCCTTCGGCTACGGGTTTGGCGAACACGGGAAATTCGAAGTCAACCTGGTAAGCGTCGGCGGTTTGCTCCACCACTTGGAAACGCGGGGTGGGAACGCCGGCCCGAGCAACGACGGTCTTGGTGATCCCCTTATGCAAACAAAGCGACATGACCAAAGGATCGGCGAACGTGTAAGGAATTTGATACACGTCCAAAATCGCCGGAACTTGGGCTTCGCGGCCGAGGCCGTGCAAACCTTCGCAAATGTTGAACACCAAATCCCAGTCATCGCCGCTCGCCAGTCGTTGGATGAGCTGGCGCGCATGGCCGATGCGGTCGGTGGCGTAACCGAGTTCGCGCAAGGCGGACTCAATCGCGTCGACGGTGTCGGCGCGATCGAACTCGGCGGTTTCCTCCTCACCATATCCCGCGGCTAAGTATTCCGCGCGAAGATCGTAAGTCAGGCCGACGCGTAGCGGGCGGCCTTGGGAGCTAATCATGTTCGAGTCGGATCTCCTCGTACAATTGGCTGCGCCAGCGCTGAGCGTCGACGAGGTTCATGTCTAACGCCTCGATCAACCCTTGGCCGGGCCGTAGCAGCTCAAGTGGGCATCCTTCCGACAATTCGGCTTCGATGCCCCGTTCGGTGTAATCGTATGGATAAAGGCGGCAAACCAAGGGGCGAGTCTCCAAGGGGAGCACGCAACCGCGCGGCCCCAGGAAGGTGCAGTCTCCATTGTCTTGCCGTTTGAGCACCCGGCGCGTACCGTCCTGACGAAAAACATGGTCGCGCCACGCAGGGTCGTCATCTTGGTCGGCGTAGTCCGGATCGTGGGGAACCCGGTACTCGAAAAAGTCGGAACGCTGCGCATGTTGCGTGATGCGATCTACGTCATTGGGAGTGACGTAGATCTCGCATCGTTGACAACAGGTCTTATAGTGACGGGCGCAGCGAACGCAGAGGAACTCGTCCTCAGACATCCGCAGGTACTCCCTCCAGAATGGGCAACGACCCGTGTGGGGCGGGAATCATCGAAGGCGATTGCGGATCGGGATACCGATACGTTTTCCCCTCGAAGTTACGCAACACGAGGAAATCGTCTTCGCGCCCCACCACGTAATTGGGTTGGAGCGGAATTTTTCCGCCGCCGCCGGGAGCATCGATCACGTATGTCGGTACGGCGTAACCGGTGGTGTGACCGCGTAAGCCTTCAATGATTTCCAGACCTTTTTCCACAGGAGTTCGGAAATGCGACGAACCGCTAATCGGATCGCATTGATACAAGTAGTAGGGCCGCACTCGCATTTTGAGCAGCCGATGCACCAGTTGTTTCATGGTGTCAACGTTGTCGTTCACACCCTTCAGCAACACCGTTTGCGAACCGAGCGGGATGCCTGAGTCGGAAAGACGCCCGCAAGCTTTGGCCGACTCCGGTGTGCATTCGTCCGGGTGCAGGAAGTGAATACTCATCCACAAGGGATGATACTTACGAAGCACGCGGCACAACTCGGGCGTCACGCGTTGGGGCAAAACGGCGGGCATTTTGGTGCCGATGCGCACGAACTCGATGTGCCGGATCGACCGTAGGCGATGCAGAATCCAATCGAGTTTGTCGTCGCTCAAGGCAAGCGGATCACCGCCGGAAATCAGCACGTCGCGCACTTGAGTGGCTTTTTCGAGATAGTCGAAAATCGCCGCGAGGCGCGCTTCATTGGGGACGATTTCGCCGTGACCAACAACGCGCGAGCGCGTGCAATACCGGCAATACGTGGAGCAAAAATCGAGCGGCAACAGCAACACCCGATCGGGATACCGATGCACCAGGCCTGGCACAGGGCTGTGGCCATCTTCACCAAGGGGGTCGTCGGCTTCTCCCGCGGTGCGCGTAAACTCGCTCGTGGTAGGTATGACCGTTTTGCGAAGCGGTTGCTGAGGGTCTTCCGCGTCAAGCAAGCTGAGGTAATACGGCGTCACGCCGACAGGCAACATGGTGCCGCCGCGAACCAGCGCGTCGCGTTCCGTTTCGGAAAGCGTCACCATGCGTTCGAATTGTTCCAACGTCCGAATGCGATGGCGCGACTGCCAGCGCCAATCATTCCACTCGCGGTCTGTGGCCGCAGGAAAAAATCGTTTCCGCCAAGCGCGCGTCCGGGGGTTACAACCGCGGCCGCGCGGAGCCGAAGGCAGCGTGATCGCCGGCAGTTGGCTGGAGCGGGTGGATTTGGAATTCAGCGCGATGGGCCCAAGCCCGTTGGCTAAAGCAGAGTGGCCTAATTCGCCGCCATTTCCATTGGCCAGCGAGTGCCCGTTCGTGCTTCCTTGCGACGAGTTTCCAGTACCGGTGATGGCGCGCCCATTGCCCTTCGCGGCCCGCCCGTTCGGTTTGGTTTTGCTTCCTGAAGATCGCCCGTTCTTGCGGGTAGTGGGCGAGGGAGTCGTTCCGTTTTCACTGCCCGGCGGCGAGAGTGTCAAGGTTAAGCGAGCAATTGTAGCAGCATGACTCGAACTCGGATCCTCGGCGCCGTCGGGAGGCTCATCTGCCGCGTCGGCGCGTCCACACTCGTCGCTATTACCACTGTTCATCGGTTCCCCTTCAAAATGGAGTTTGCCAGAAACCTGGAGCGTCCAGGTCTCGCCGCAGTGTGGCTGCAGCGAGGCGCGGGCGCGGAGGGGGGTTTGTGGCAGTTTGGCAACCGCATTTCGCCTGCATGGAGCATGTATCGTGCCAAAATGTTGACCGCTTGGTTCGCAATTCTTCCTTTTTCAGCGATTGGCGGATTTTTGGCCAGAGACAACTCCGTTGACTTGGCGGCGGATTGCTGAGGACAATGCGTCCCCGGATTGCGCATGATTAAACACTCGTTTTTGAGAACGTCAAGGTCAACCTGCGCGATTTTCCAAAAGTAGGCAATTTTGCCGCATTTTCATGGCGCCCTATGAACACGCCGCTCCCTCCCACTTTGTCAGCTCGTCGCCAGAAATTGGAAACGGTCGGACTCCTGCTGCTTTTTGGAACGATGTACTTTGTTCAGGGTGTGGCCGAGCCGACCGAAGGACTGATTGCGCAGCCGGTACGTTCGCTGTTGCGTCGGTGGGAGTATTCAACCTTTGCGATTTCGACGTTTAGTTTCCTGCTGGCGCTGCCGTGGGTCTTTAAACCGATTTACGGGCTGCTGACCGACTTTGTACCCCTATGCGGAACGCGCCGACGCAGCTATTTGCTGCTGACGACCGGCGTCACCGTGCTCGGCCTGTTGTTGCTTTACACGATCCCCGCGGCGCGCGGCCAGCATACCCTCCTCTTGCTGCTGTTGGTGGCGCCAACCATCGGCGTCGCCTTTGGCGATGTGGTGGTCGATGGCCTGATGGTCGAGAAAGGACAGCCGCGCGGACTCACCGGCCGCTTGCAATCGGTTCAGTGGGCTGCGATGTACGCCGCCACCATGCTCGCGGGTTGGCTTGGCGGATATCTCAGTCATCACAACCACCAACAACTCGGGTTTCTCCTATGTGCGGGTGCAACGCTCATTACGTTTTTCCTCGCGTGGTTTTTCGTCCGTGAAGAACGGCAAGTCGCCTCGGCTGGTGCGTTGCAAACCGCCGCACGCGAACTGGGCGGCGCCGCCAGAACGCCGGCGGTCGGCGTCGCGGCATTGTTTCTTTTGCTGTGGAATTTCAACCCCTTTAGTGCTTCCGTGCTGGAGAACCATATGACGCGCTCCTTGGGTATGAGCGAGCAATTCACCGGTTGGACCGTGGTGCTTTTGTCGGCCGGCGCCATCGCGGGAAGCCTGGCGTACGGGTTGTATTGTCGGAGAGTTTCGTTGCAAGGTTTGTTTCATGGAGCGGTTTTGGCAGGTATTTTGAGCACTTTGGCGTATTGGGGGTTGAAGGACCAAATGTCGGCTTCGATCATTAGCGCGATCGTCGGATTCACATACATGTCGGGAAGTCTTGTGCAGTTGGACCTGGCCGCGCGAGCCTGCCCTGCGTCCGCGGCCGGTACAACGTTCGCCCTGCTCATGGGCTTGTCGAATTTGAGTCTGATGTTGTCGGCCTTGGTAGGCGGTTATTTGTACGATTCTTGGTCAACGGAATGGGGAACTACCAATGCATTCAATGCGCTGGTGGGTTTCGGCGCCATGACCACCAGCGCCTGTTGGCTGCTAACCCCCGCGATTCGCCGTATCACCGCGTCCTGACGCGCCGTCGCATGGGGAGTCTTGGGCGGCTTGACAGTTCCCTGTCGGTTCGGCTCTGCTGGCGGGCGTTCGCGGCCAACTCGCCCTCGTATTTCAGAAAGCCGTTGTGGACCAAGCACGATGCAACACGTCTCTATCGCGGCCGTCGCGTTCGACTTAGACGGCCTGATGTTCAATACCGAAACGTTGTATTTCGAGGTGGGTGACGAGCTTCTGCGCCGTCGAGGCAAACGCCTGACGCAGGAATTGCTCGATCAAATGATGGGCCGCCCCGGTCGCGTTTCGCTGCAAACGATGATCGACTTCCACGCGCTAACCGATACGGTGAGCGGCCTCCAGCAAGAGACCGACGAAATCTTCTCCGCCCTTCTGCCGCACAAACTTCAGCCGATGCCCGGTTTGATGAACCTGCTTCAAGCGCTGGAAGACGCCGGCATTCCCAAAGCCATCGCCACGAGTAGCCGCCGCATTTTTCTGGACAAGCTGTTGACACCTTTCCAATTGGCGCCGCGTTTTGCGTTTTTTCTCACGGCCGAGGATGTAGAACACGGTAAACCGCATCCGGAAATCTACCGGAAGGCGGCGGAGCGATTCGGCGTACATCCTTCGCAAATGCTCGTCTTGGAAGACAGCGCCGCGGGGTGCCAATCGGCGGCGGCGGCTGGGGCGTACGCCGTGGCGGTACCTGGCGACCACAGCCGTCATCACTGTTTTGACGGCGCTGCGCTCCGCGGCGAGACGCTCGCGGACCATGCCATTTACCAGCTTCTTGGTTTGGCTTGACCTGCCGGCAACCGTGGTGCTACATTTTCACTTCCACACGACGTGGACTCGACCCTCGGGCCGAGTGGTCCTCCTTCCCAGGCGATTGCGGGCTCATGCTGGGAAGCTCGGCGACGCAGGATTCCGTCGCTCCGGACCAACGTGTTGAAGGGACGCAATCAATCATGAATTCGGTGCTGCCTTACGACTCGTCGGCGGAGCGTTCGCCTTCGAATTCGCCCCGCACGTTTCCTATTCGCGCATTAGGTTCCGGCGGCGCGGCGTCGCCCGAACTGCCGCCGATCAAGGCGATTCTGTTCGATCCGGAAAACGTGTTCTACGATGACACACTTTGGAGACGTTGGCTCAGGCAACTTCTCTTACGCATGGGGACCCCGGCGCCGTTTCCCGAGTTTTTTTCGCGGTGGGACCTGCATTTTCGCAAAGAAGTTGATCTCGGCCTGCGCGATTATTGGGACGTTTTGCGAGACTTTCTGCTCGACGCCGGACTGGCGGACCGACAAATTGACGAGGTATTTTGCGCCGGAGTCTGCCGCAAACAGCGATTCGAGTCAGGCCGCCGCTGTTTGCCGGGCGTGAATGAGACCCTTCGGCAACTTAGTTCTGCGCGGGTGGGGCTTTATGTGCTGGCGAATACCCCCTGCAAAGCGGAGGCGTTAGGTTCGCAACTGGCAGAGATGGGCGTGAATGCGAAATTCCATGGCATGGCGACCTCGCGCGATGTCGGCCATGTGATGCCGCAACACGCGTTTTTCCGCGACGCCGTAACACAGTTCGATTTAGATCCTCACGCGACCGCGTTTGTCGGTAGTGATCCGCTTCGGCTCAGGGGCGCTGCTCGTTTGGGTCTGACCACCATCGCGTATAACGTCGCTTCTGACGACTGCGCAAGGTTTACGCTGGAAAGATTGAGCGAACTTCCCCGTCTTCTGGCGAATGATCCAACGCCGTCAAGCGATGTTGGCATACGGCGTGTTGGTTAGCCGGAAAAGTCGCGCAATTCCCTGCGATTGCTCTAAAGCTCCTCTCTTGATTTGCCGATTCCTGCGATAGAAACGATTCTGCCAACGGCGAGAGGCCGCGCAGACGGCATTGTTCAAGAGAGGAACCATCCCCCATGGGCCGTTACCGTTTTGGTTGGGCGCTCTACGCTGGACTGGCGCTAAGTTCGGCAGGGTGCACCATGTGCGCGCAAACCCCCGAGGATTATTCCTACGCAGCCTATGGCGGATTAGTGCAGCGGGCCGACATGGTGCACGGACGCGTTGGTTCCGCCTTCGCGCCCGCCGAAGGCGTGCCTGGTCCGGTGCATGAGCACGGCGTCATTGAAAACGGCGTGATTGAACATGGCGTCCCGGGGCACGCAGCGCCCTACGAAGGCCCTGTTCTTTTAGAGCCAGAAGCCGCCGAAGGAGCCTCCGCGCGCTTGACGGATACGGCGAGCCATCATTCGCACGCCGCCGCAAAGGCGTTCGATCCCGGTGATATTCTCTCGTCGGCAACACGATGACGCCGTAACTGCGGGTCGTCGTTCACTGTGTCGGCGGCGATCGAAAAATCGTCCAATTCGCCGCGAACAATCCGCATATCGTCGGGGGCTTCGATGCCAATCGAGACTCGGTTGCCCGAGATGCGGTTGATGACGAGCACCACGTTCTCGCCAATCTGAATTTTTTCGCCCACTTTGCGGCTTAACACCAACATGACGCGATCCTTTCGTCTGCGGTTGTTTGGCTTTCGATTTTAATGATGTTCCGACTGGCGGCGTGAACCTGCCGTATCGGCATTCAAGACTCCGTTCGGTCCGGGAAGGAAGCAAATGACGGGCCGAACCTTGAATGATCCAGCAAAAACAACGCGCGGCGGAGTAATTCGTTGCGTTCTCGTTTCGCTAGTTCCTAAGAACTGCGCTTCTTTACGGTACTTCGCGTCCCAGATTGAGAAATTGGTCTCATCTTGAGAACAACTTCGCCGGGAGGCGCGTTGCAATGCCCTTGCGGGCTGCACTGCGAGAAGCCAACTTGGACTTTCTGAAACCGCCGTGCTGCTTCTTGCCGCATCGCCGTGAGTTCGTTAGTCTGCGCACGTTATCAACTCACCAGTATTTGAAAGTTGATTATGCGCCGACGATCCGTCCTGCTCTGGACTATGGTATGCAGCTGCCTCGTTTTGGACAGTGCTCATGTCAAAGTAGTTCGCGCGGAAGAAACCGCCCAAGAACTTTTGCAGCGCGCCGCCCAAACGGCAGCGAAGAATCAAAGCGAGGAAGCTGTCGGATTGCTCACGCGAGCGATCGCCTTCGAGCCGAATCTGGCGGAAGCGTATTACCTGCGCGGTCGAGAAAACTTTCGCCGCAATCAAATTGACGCATCGGTGCGCGACTTCGAAAAATTCCTCGAACTGCGGCCCGACCGAAAATCGAGTCTTTGGGAACTCGGCATTTCCTATTACTATGCTGGGAACTTCGACGCCGGCGCCAAGCAGTTCGAAATGTACCAGACGTTTGACAACAACGACGTGGAAAACGCGGTCTGGCGATTTCTTTGTTCGGCGCCGCAAGTCGGCCTCGCTGCGGCGCGGGAAGAGTTACTGCCGATTGCAAACGATCCGCGGATTCCCCTGATGGCGATCTATGCCCTCTATCAGGGGCGGAAGACGCCCCACGACGTTCTCACGGCGGCCCGCGAGGGCAACCCTCCGCCGGAAGCCCTCAAAACGCGCATGTTCTATGCGCACTTGTACCTGGGCCTGTTCTTCGAAGCGACCGGCGACCGCGAGGCGGCAAAACCCCATGTGGCCAAAGCCGCTACGGAATACCGCATTAACCATTACATGGGCGATGTCGCTCGCGTGCATCACGAGCGATTGACCCAAACCAAGTAAGCGCCCGTTTCAGCGGCCAAAGTGTTTGTCGGCGAAGTCCATGTAGGCCTGCCAGTCATAACTGGTTACGTCGTGTTTGCCGGTGCGAATATGATAGCCAATCGCGCCCATCACGGGTTTATCAATGGGCGGCATTTCGGCGCTCGGCAAACCCTCGGTTCCCAACAGTCGATACACCGGATCGGCGTGTTTGGCCGCCAGGAATTCGCCGCGCGGATCGGCCCAAAGATCTTCCTGGGCGCTGGCCACGTAAACCGGTCGCGGCGCCATCAAGGCGATGAGTTCATGCTGATCGACGGGTAACGCATCCTCGTTGTTGTTGTACTTGGTGAAGTTGTCGCAGAACCAATGAGGGAACGAGGTATTGATTCGGGCAACTGTTTCGCCAAAAGCGCGCCGGCTCAACGCGGCGCCGCCGCATCCCGAGTTGTTGGAAATCACAATCGCAAAGCGTTCATCGGTGGCGCCGGCCCACAGCGATGTTTTGCCCAGCCGCGAGTGCCCCATCACAGCAACGCGTTTCGCATCGATGTCGCGATCGGTTTCGAAGTAGTCCATTGCGCGGCTCAAGCCCCACGCCCACGCCCCGATAGAGCCCCACTCGTCTGCGGCAGGCTTGGTTTGGCCCTCTTTGTAAAACACCGGATGAACGCCGTTTTGAAAACCATCGTCAAAATCAGGGTCGATATCGCCGTAGTAAATTGTCGCCAAACCGTAACCACGCGCCAGAATCTCTTCGACCGGCCAACGGCTGGCGGCTGAACCGCGCGATGCTTCCGTGGCCTGATTGTTGGTGATCGCCTTTTCGGGGTTGTTGCGCATCCAGCGCTTGGAGAGCGTAATTTCCGGATCGGGATGAATTGCATGGTTGCCCGCAAAATTCAAACCCAAGAATACCGGCGTCGGTCCTTGGGCTTTGCTCGGCAAATAGAGCAACAGGTCCATGCATGGCCCTTCCGGATCCTCCGTAAAACGGATGGTGACTTCCTTGCGAATGGCGGCGCCGCCGAGAGCTTCGCGATCGACGGACTTGACGTCAAACGACATCTTTTCCGGCCGGCCGGGACTTTTGCCGTATACGTGCGTCTCAAAGAGCTTGAGCAGTTCGGGACGGCGCTGCGTTCGCCAGACCTCGGCACTCGTAACGCGCTGACCATTCGTCAAAACGAGGGGATCGGGAAGCTCATACTTGGGAACTTTGGACTCGTCATAATTTGCATCTTTCGGTTGAGCGTTCACGTCGACGCCAAAGACCGCTCCCAGCGCCAGGGCGGGCAGGAAAAGGCCAGGTCGAAAATTTCGCATAACGTGTGATCTCCCTTGCTAATGGAAGGCCCAGAACCCGGAGGAGGACAAACTCTCGCCATGGTTTCCCGAACGAAGGGCAAACCGAATGCATCTAACGTAAGCAGTTTCCCGATGAATTCAATCACATGACCAAGGCGATAAATAAGGAACCGAGCTGCGGTGAAGGCCAAGAACGTCGGCCGATAATCCCCCTAAATAGTGGCAGTGACTTGCATCATTTGGACAAGCGGAGCATCATATTTAAAGGAAAATTCGACGTGAGCGGTACATTTTGACGCAATACGCACACCGGGCCGGCAGCACTGTTGCGTTTTTTGTGGCGTCCCACCATCCCTCTCTTCTTGCGTAGGCTGCGCGAAAGCGGGCGAGATCAAGAGACACAGGACTTGATTTATGAGTAAAGCGGGCTCCTCTGGCCGGCGGTTTGTGTCGTTGTTTACGAGGTTCACGAGTCCCAAACAGGCAGGACCGCGCAAGCCCAGGGTGCGGCGCTGTCGTTTGGAGACGTTGGAAGACCGCCGCTTGATGGCGGTCGACGCTGTTTTGGACTGGAACGCGGTGGCTCTGGAAGCGTTGAAGAACGACGCCTCCATGTCGCCTCCCGATCAAGGCGGGCCAACCCGTGGCGCCAACGCCATGGCGATTGCACATATCGCCATGTACGACGCCGTTGCGATGCTCGACGGCTCCCATGAATCATATTTGTTTCATGGCAACACGCTGGAGGGTGTTTCGCTCGATGCGGCAGTCGCCGCTGCGGCGCACGGTACGCTGGTCCGGTCCTTTCCCAAACAAGTAGCGGAATTAGACGCCGCACTCGAAGCGTACCTGGCCGAGATTCCCGATGGTCCTGGCGAGGATCAAGGAGTTGCTTTGGGCGAGGCGACCGCGCGGCGAATTCTGCTTGATCGAGCCGACGACGGCTCGCTTGCCCCGCAGCCTTACGAATTCAACCCGGAACCGGGGCATCACCAGGTTGACCCGTTGCATCCTCTGCAGGGCGTGTTGACGCCAAAATGGGGACAGGTCAAACCGTTTTCGATGGAGACAGGGTTTCAGTATCGAGTGGCGCCGCCGCCTGCTTTAACGAGCGAAGAATATGCGGCGGCGTTTGAGGAAGTTCGCGTGCTTGGCGCCGTTGACGCGGAAACGGCCGACCGCGACGAGAACGGCCAACCCGACCGGACTCCTGAGCAAACCGAGATCGGTTTGTTCTGGGCCTATGACGGCGCCAAGGGGCTAGGCACACCCCCACGACTTTACAATCAAATTGCGCGCGTCATCGCTCAGCAGGAAGGGAACACCATTGCTGACAATGCGCGACTGTTCGCTCTTTTGAACATTGCGATGGCCGATGCGGGCATCGCGGCTTGGGAATCCAAGTACGAGTACGACTTCTGGCGGCCCGTTGTTGCGATACGCGCCGGCGATGCGGACGGCAACCCCGACACCGTGGGCGAAGCGGACTGGGCGCCCTTGGGAGCGCCCGCGAGTAATAGCGATGATCCTAACGGCGACTTTACGCCGCCGTTCCCCGCGTATACCTCAGGGCACGCGACTTTTGGGGCCGCGGCGTTTGGCATTATCGAGCGGTTCTATGGCACCGACGAAATCGCGTTCGAGTTCCAGTCGGATGAATTGAACGGAGTAACCAAGGATGCGCGCGGCGTGGTGCGCCCCGCAACGACGCGCCAGTTCGAGCGACTGAGCGAGGCGACCTGGGAAAACGCCATCAGTCGCATTTACCTCGGCGTGCATTGGCAATTCGACGCCACGATGGGCATCGAACAAGGTACAGCCATCGCCGAACACGTATTCGAACACGAGATGCAATTGCTGCCGCAATCGCAGCCGGATCCGGTGCTGGATTGGAATACCATCGCCCTGGACGCTGTGATGAACGATCACTCGTTGGCGTCGCCCGATCAAGGCGGCCCGACCAAGTCGGCTTTGGCGCTGGGCGTGATTCATACCGCGATCTTCGATGCGGTGAATGCAATCGACGGCTCCTACGTGCGTTACGCCTTCAATGGCAAGGGAGCACGCTCCGCCAGTATCGATGCGGCGGTCGCGGCGGCGGCTCACCTCACGCTCGTCGATCACTTCCCGCAACAAAAAGCCGTATTCGACGCGGCCTTGGCGGCGCGCTTGGCCGCAGTTCCCGACGGGCCTGCTAAAGAGCAAGGAATGACGATTGGACGATTGGCGGCGAATCGCCTGTTGGACATGCGTGAGAACGATGGTCGCGATCTCGACATGAGCCACGAATTGATCGATGCGCCCGGCCATCACCAACCCGACCCGATGCATCCGGATCAAGGTTTCCTGACACCCAAGTGGGGTAAGATCCAGCCGTTCGCGATGAGCGACGGAGCGCAGTTCCGTGTTGCGGCCCCTCCGCCGCTTGACAGCTCCGAGTATGCCGCCGCGTATGAGCAAGTGCGGGTGTTTGGCGCCGTCGATGCGGAAACGAGTGACCGCGATGGCAACGGACTTCCCGATCGCACACCCGAACAAACCGATATCGGACTGTTTTGGGCGTATGACGGAACACGTGGGCTGGGAACGCCTCCTCGACTTTATAATCAGATCGCCCAAGCCATTGCCAAACAACAAGGCAACTCGGTTGTCGACAATGCGCGAATGTTCGCACTTTTGAACATCGCCATGGCCGATGCAGGCATCGCCTCTTGGGAATCGAAGTACGAGTACGACTTGTGGCGGCCAATTGTCGCCATTCGTAATGGCGATGTGGATGGAAATGACGCCACGGTTGGCGATCCCGAGTGGCGTCCGCTTGGCGCGCCGGCTAGCAACAGCGACGATCCCAACGGTGATTTCACACCCCCCTTCCCGGCATACGTGTCCGGTCATGCGACCTTTGGCGCCGCGGCGTTCCGCACGCTGGAGCGATTCTATGGGACCGACGACATCTCGTTTGACTTCATGTCGAACGAGTTAGACGCAGTGACGCGCAGCGCCGCCGGCGAGACTCGCCACGCCATTTACCGCCATTTTGATTCGTTCAGTGATGCGGCCTGGGAGAATGCGTTCAGCCGCATTTATCTGGGAATCCATTGGAGCTTCGACGCGACGGAAGGCATCGCGCAAGGAACGCAAGTCGCGGATTATGTCTTCGACCATAAGTTGCAGGCGCGCCAGGCGTTTCAAAACGAGCAACACGAATTGGATGTGGATGGCGACGGCTCGTTAACGATTGCCGACCTCTTGGCCCAAGTTCAGCAGATGCGCCACATTCGCGAACATGGCACGATGAACCCTGAACTCGCCGTGTTCTGTGATGTGAATGGCGATACCGATTTCACTTTGGGCGACGTGTTGCTCGTGGTTCAAGGCATGCGAGCGCAACGCGAAGCCGAACATACGCCGCCTACCAAGGAATTCCCCAGTGGCGGGTCGAACGAGGAAGGCGAGGCGGAGTCCGGCGATTCGTTTCTTTACGTGGTAACGCCGAGCCGATTGGAGCAACAGGAGGACAACGTTCGCGTGGCTACGCCGCCGCAGTCACCCCTGGCGCCGCGCCCCGCGCCGGTGATAGACCACGCGGCGACCGACCTCGTTTGGCAATCGTTTGATTCTGGAAATCGAACGATTGGCGGCGTTATTCCGAACACCGCGGATGACGAACACCCGCTGAATTTCGACGGATTGGACCGCTTGCCATAGTCGGCTGTTGCGTCCATCACCGCGCCGCGACGGACTCAACCGGCTCCGCGGCGCCTACCTCGTTGTTACGGGTTTGGATCTCGAGCTGCAGCACGACGCTCCAACGACCGTCCTTGTCGCCTGTGACATGCCAGTGAGGCTGAACCAGGACCGACTGATGCACCAGTTCGTATCCGCCTTCCGACTGGCTGACCGTTTCGATCGGGTATGCCCAGAAGTTCGTGGGCCTGTTTGATTCTAAATGGGCCTGTAGTCCAAGCCATTCATCGGCCAAGCCTATGTCGCGCACGTTCTGCAAGTTCAAACGCTGGCCGAGTTGACCCAGACGGCGCCCGTCCTGACCCTGGAAGAAGTACCGGTCATCAATTCCCGCGGGCATACCCGCGAAGTTGAACTCTACGCCGAAATGGAACATTTGCCCCGGCGGCAAGCCTTCAATGAGGTAGGCGATTTCCAGGTTTGCCCCACCCGCCTCCAGAGTGACTCCCTTGGTGATCTTGAGCGGAACGCCCCAGGCGTTGCCCGTGCGGGAAAGCAGCACTTGAATTCGGTCCGTCTTGCGACGAATGACGGCCTCGTAGGCGCCTTGCGCGAAGTCGCCTCGCTCCAGCGCTTGCCCGCTGGCGACCGCTTCCACACCGGTTTCCATATCCCAGAAGTGGTCGGTCAGGCTCTTGCGCAGTTGTTGGTCGTATTGAATGCGTTGATCGAGCCCTTCTTGTTTGAAGATGACCCGGTCGTGAATGCTGGCGATGCCGCCGCTTTGTTCGCGCCCCCCCAGAACTCGACGATGATACGACTCAGGACGTCGTGCGAAGGTCGCCAGAAGATTGTGACAGATCGAACGAACGTCTAGCTCATACATTTGTCCGCCTGCCGAGGGCGCCAAAAAGCAAACGAGTTGATCGCTTGCCAATCGCACTTCCTGGCGAGCGTCGAAGTTATAGTCGTCGGCCGACGCTTCCACATAAGGTTGCGGCCTGTTTAACGCGCGATCGAGCAGGTTATCCGCGGCAATCAAATGGTTGTACACGCCATTGCGCAAGTGCGGCAAATAGGCCCCGCCAAACGCACCGTGCCAGTAACTGCAGTTGCACTGGGCGCGGTACAGTTCGCGCCGGGCCAGCTGGAACTCCGTGCCCGAAGCCCCTTCCTGCTCCGCGTCTTGAAAGCGACGGCTAACCATCATCATACGGGCGTACATTTCATTGGTTTCTGGATACTTCACTTTGAAGTTACGCCAGAAACCCCCGCGCACAAATTGCTTAACTCGCGGCCAGCGCTGGTCTTGCTCCATTGAGCGGAGCACGTCTTCGTATTCGTTTTGCTTTTCTACCGGCAGGGCCCACTCGGTCATTTCACGGTAACTTCCGTCGGGCAAATACACCTTGCCCACAGGCGCCACATTTTCATAAGCATCGGCAAGCGTGCAGGTGGCGAGCCAATCTCGGTGTTGTACCAGCAGGTCGAAGAACCGGCGGAGCCAGCCGTCCTCATAAACGTGTTTCTTGGTTTCGGGCCAACCGCCGAACTTCTCGCCGTCATCGCCAAACACGACCACCGCGCCAGGATGTCGCGATGCGACGTCGCGCAGGTAGTCAATTGTTTCCTGCGGTTCGCGGAAGGGGATGAGGTAGCGCAGTTTCTCGCTGCCCGGAAAAACGCACAGGACCCGGCCTTCGTCCTCGGTCAAGAAATGACCGAAGAGCTGTTCTTCGCCCAGTCCGGCGTTCTTGAAGTGGAAGTCGTCCAGAACCGTATATTTCACGCCCGCGTCGACAATCGCGCTGGTAAGCGTTTGCTCCCACACTCGCTCGGGAATCCACATACCGTGCACGTCGCCCCCGAGACGGTCTTGCAACCAGTGGCGATACCCGGCGATTTGCCCCACGCGATCGCGCGCGGGGATCATCGTGAGGATCGGCTCGTAAAAGGCGCCTCCGACGATTTCAATTTTTCCTCGTTGCACTAACGCTTTGAGGCGTTCCATGTAGGCTGGTTTGCGGTCGACCAGCCACTCCATGAGCGGCCCGCTGGTATGTAACGAAATGCTTAAGCTCTCGCTGTACCTTTCGAACACGTCAAGGAAGGGCAGGTAGGCGTCTTCGTATGCCTGTTCAAACACATTCTCGAAATTGCCAATGGGCTGATGATTGTGAAATACCAGGCACAGGCGGATAGTAGGCGTCATGCGTGGGCCGAGGACGATGAAAGGCGGAAGGATAAGCTGAGTTACAAGATTCGACAACTCAGGGCGGCGCGCCATCCCTGATAATCGGCAAATCTTACCAAAAGGGCAAACTTTTCCCGAAGAGAAAATCGGGGCGAGTCGGCGTCCTCGCCTGAAAAATTCCCATGAATACGTTGCAATTCGTGTACCCGAAAGGCCAGATAGAGCCGCTCTACGCCGTTTGCCGACTTGACGTTAAATCCCCCTACGGAGCGCCAACGCGGCAACTTCCGGCGCAACCGCGTTCAGGTGCCAGGCAAACCCCCACTCCAATCCGGCCGCCTTCGAGACGCGCGGAAAAAGCTCAATATGCCAGTGATAGTGGTCGAAGCGATCAGTGTCAAATGGGGACGTATGCAAAATGAAATTGTAAGCGGGCCCGTCAAGTATGCCTTCCATTGCCTGAATCACCTGTCTTAACAACAAGGCCGCTTCGCGCAGCATCGCGTCGTCCGACGATTCGAAGTGCGAGGCATGCACGCGCGGTAGGATCCACATTTCATAGGCGAAGCGCGACGCATAAGGGCAAATGACGACAAACCGTTCGGACTGGGCGACCACGCGCGCCTCGCATGCTGTTTCTCGTTCTGCCAGCGCGCAAAACACACAACGACCGCGGCGGCGATAAAACGCCGCAGATCCCTTGAGTTCCCGCCCCAAAGACTCGGGCACAAACGGTACGCCCATCGCCTGACTGTGCGCGTGCACGAGCGAGGCCCCCGCGTCGGCGCCGAAGTTCTTGAACACGGCCGCGGCGGCGAGATGGAAGTCGTGGCGAAAAACTCGCAAGCGATCGCGATAAGCGCAGAAGGTCCAAAAGGCCTGGTCATCGCTCAACCGCGAAAAGCTTTCCACATGCTGAGGCGACTCGATCACCACTTCGTGGCGGCCCCGAGCAGGACGATTCACAAACAACGCCTCGTCGTCCGTCGAGTTCTCGAAGCGCGCGGCTGCGTGGAGCTTCGAGTCCTGCGAAACCGGTGCGGCCGAATCGAAATCGTCGAGCGTGAACGCCGGGTACTTGTTGGGGATAACCCTCACCTCCCAATTTTGCGGCGAGGAGTTCTGAGGACCATACCACGCCACGGCGGGAGGAGCTTGATCTTCGTGCCCACGGCAGAAAGGGCAACTCAAGTCGACTCGCGCGACAGGCGCGCGAAGGAATTCTTCAGGACGCCCCGCGCGATTGCCAGCGATGATCACCCAACGGCCGCTCACAGGATCCTGGCGATATTCCGGCATTGGCCCAGCCACACGGGGAACGCTGCGCCTCAAACGGGCGCAAGATCTCGGGGAGAGTCGGCAGATCGAAATTGCAAAGGCACTAACTATCGGCGTCGGAAAATGCGTTTCGTGGCGCGTACCGCTTCGGCAAACGTCTCGACTTCGCCCGGGGTATTGTAGAAGTAAAAACTGGCGCGATTGCTCGCAGCGATTCCCAGCCGCTTGTGTAACGGCATGGCGCAATGGTGTCCGGCGCGAATTGCTACGCCATGGCGATCCAGGATTTGAGCGACATCGTGCGCGTGAATGCCGTCGAGCGTGAAACTAACAATTCCCGCCTTCTTTTCCGGCGCCGGTCCGAGGAAGCGGACTCCCCCCACTTCCTCCAACACGGCATGCGCCTGCGTCGTCAGGAAGCGTTCATACTCGTGAATCTTGTCCAGCCCGATCTTGTTCAAATAGTCAATGGCGGCGCCGAGTCCAATAGCGGGCACAATTGGCGGGGTGCCGGCTTCGAACTTCGCAGGAGGGTCGGCCGGTTCGAAGCCGTCCAAGGTGACACGGCGGATCATGCTGCCTCCGCCCAGGAACGGCGGCATGGCTTCGAGTAACGCCAGGCGACCGTACAGCACGCCCACGCCGGAAGGACCCATCATTTTATGGCCGCTAAAGGCGACAAAGTCGGCGTCTATGGCTTGGACGTCGGTTTTTTCATGCGGTACGCTTTGGGCGGCGTCCACCAATGCAACGGCCCCAGCGTCATGCGCCCGACGCACAATTTCCTGCACCGGGTTGATTGTTCCCAGTACGTTCGACACGGCCGTGATCGCCACAAGACGCGTCCGTTCACTCACCATCGCATCGAAGGCGTCGAGGTCGAGCAAGCCCTCTTCCGTAATGGGCACATGCCGCACAACCGCCCCCGTGCGTTCGGCGAGTTGATGCCAGGGCACGCTGTTGGAATGGTGCTCCATTTCGGTGATGATGATTTCATCGCCGGCGCGCACGTTCGCATCGCCCCAACTGCGGGCGACGAGATTAATCGCCATGGTGCAGCCCGTGGTGAAGATAACCTCCGGGGCTGAACCGGCGTTAATGAACTGACGGACCTTCTCGCGCGCTTCCTCGAATAAATCGGTGCTTTGATCACTCAGCCAATGGATGCCGCGATGCACATTGGCGTAATGGCGTTCGTACACCTCGACGACCTTGTCGATCACTTGCCGCGGTCGCTGCGTGGTGGCCGCGTTGTCCAAATAGGCGAGAGGTTGATCGCCATGAAGGACGGTGGAAAGAATCGGAAAGTCGTTCCGGAACGCTTCGGCGTTCAAGGGAAGCGTTTCAGCGGTAGCCATGAAAGAGCAAGGGAAAGATGGAATGCAATGATCGGAGCGTGGAGCAATGCGTCGATTCGAGCGACTACGATTCGTCGCCCAAGTTCGGACCGGCAAGGGTTGCGTCGCCCGAAGCGCCGTGATCCAACGGCGAATGCAAGGCCGCCTGCACCACGCGCCAAGACAACAAACAGCACTTTTGACGATTCGGCGTCAGCTTGGCTCGGAACAGCTTGAGCATATCTTGAGCGCTAAAAGCGCGGATTTCGTCCACGTCTCGACCCTCAATGGCCTCCATGAGCATCGAAGCCGACGCCTGGCTGATACAGCACCCTTCGCCGCCGAACCATGCCTCTTGCACCTTGCCGTCGGGGCTAATGCGCATTTCAACGTGAATGACATCGCCGCACAGGGGGTTATCCTCCTCGTGGGCATGCGTCGGATGTTCACACGAGCCGCGATGGTACGGATCTTCGTAGTGGTCGAGAATATGTTCCTGGTAGATGTCTTCTTCGTCAGATTCGTCAGGAGACGCCATAGTGCTTGCAAGAAGGTGGGCGGTGCGAAGCTTTCTCTAAGTTTACGACCGTGCGCACCCGAGGGAAATAGCCCCCTTGGCCGGGTTGTTGGGGGAAATTAGCGGTTTCGCCATAGCATTCGATCCGGAATACCCGCGGTTTGTTGAGCGCCGGCGATTTCGGCGCGAAACCGGGCAGCGTCGACGGGATAACCTGCGGTCGCCCTCAGTCCCGGCTTGCGATGCCGCCAATAATCGTTAAACACAGCCATTGCTTGTTCGCGGAGATATTTCGAAGTCATCGACGCCAACGCCGAAGGGAGAAAGCGTTCGCCCTTGGCCACGAATTGAATTTCGACTCGGCGGTCCTTGGGTCCAAACCGGTAGATGCTGGAAGCTCGCCCTTCGCCGCGTGTTTCCACGAAATGGTCGGGAAAAAAGTGTTGTAAGAGCGGCGCATAGTGGTTTCGACCGCCATGCTTATCACAAACCACCAGGACTGGCTCTTCTAACGGCGCCAACAACTCCCTCACGAGCTCCAACGTATTGTACGAAAGCAGCGATCCTTTACTGCCGTGCTGTTCGATCAAGTCATTAAAATGGTTGGGAAAGATCGCGGTCGCTTGCATTGTATGCAATTCGACTTTGCTGGCGCGCAGACCGCGGTCTAGGCCATTCGCCAAGTCGTGAATCATCGCCACGGGGTTCGCGCAGGGAAGCGGAGGGTTCACGTCGACATGCCATGGCTGCGAAGAGAATCCCTCACCCATGGCGGATAGCGCCGCCCAGAGATCCTGCCAGCAGTTCACGTCGCGGCCCAGCACTCGTAGCGCGGCGAGGACGCCTGCTTCAAGCAGAGAAAGCCCTTGGCCAGGTTTATAAAGGAGTTTTGAATCGGCCATGGCGACGCGATTTTGCGAATCCTCCCGCGTCGCCGTTGCACGCACACAACCGGCCAGTCGCTCGTACAAGTCGCACGTCAGAGCTTCCTCGGGAACACGCCACACGGTAGCCGAGATGACTAACGGCCCTAAGTTTGGGCCGTAACCTGCTTCATCGGCGCCAATTAAGTATGCCATTCTCGCCGTTTCGAGGTTGGGAAGTTTTCGCCACGCACGACCGTTTGCATCGAAAAACGCGCCTTGGCGTCGGGTAGCCGGGGAGCATTGCTGCTCCCGGGCCCCCTCAGAACGGAGCGGGCCAGTTTCCCGGCACTCCGCTCAAGCAAGACCTACGCCCCGCGAAGGACGCGGCGGAGCGGTGGGTCATCTTCTGGCGGCGTGCT
>CAUJHS010000039.1 GCA_963204915.1 Planctomycetota bacterium
ACCGGGGCCATCCGCATCGGCCTTCAGCAAGATCTGCGCTCGCCGCACCTTCTGCGACGACCCCTTGAACCTCTTAACCACCTCTTCCAATGTCGCGCGTTCCTGGTCCGTGAGACGGACGATATACTTCTTCTGCATGGCAACCCTCCTTGGTTGCCTTAAATCATCGCCGAATCATGCTTGGCGACCAATCCCAATATCGAAAGGTGACAGAGCAGTAGGTTGCGGCGTTGCATTGCGGGAGTGCGGCACGTCGCCTTATAATTGGGCCATCGTAAGCATCCCCTCAGGCAGCAATCGTTTGGAAGAAGGTGGAGTATTCATGGCGGAGGAAAAAGCCGGCGGCCAGGCGCAATCGGGCGAAGCGAAGCGCAAGCGCATCCTCTTGGTCGACGACGATCCGGAAATCATCGAATCATTACGATTCGCCTTGGAAAACAAGGGCTATGTCGTACTGGTGGCCCGCGACGGCAATCAAGGTTTGGCGATGGCCGAGCGTGAAACGCCCGACTTGGTGATTCTGGACATGATGATGCCTAAGCGCAGTGGTTTCCTGGTGTTAGAGCGGTTGCGCCGCACGCACCTGGCGCCCATTCGTGTGATCATGATCACGGCAAACGAAGGCAGCCGGCATAAAGCCTACGCCGAGATGCTAGGCGTGGATGACTACATTCGCAAACCTTTTGCGATGGACCGCCTGGTCGATAGCGTGCAACGTTTGTTGGCATAGGCGCACCAACGGGGTTTTGTCCTTGGGCGACTTTGTTTTTGGGTTCGAAGGTGCAACCGCGGCGCACTTCTGATGACGCGCCGCTTGAGAAATCTTCGGTCTGTCGGGCGTCAATCCGTCACAAAGAAAGGCGTTTTGACGTTTCATGTCCAACCGAGATTTTCCCGGTAGGCACAGAACTTGCCGAGTCTTCCCCATCCTCGGCATCACGGCTTCAATTGCTTACCCGGAAACAAGTTAAATCGCAAGTCGTGCTGTTGGATGCGCGCGGCGCATGGCGAAACATCAAATAAAATCTATTGCCTTGCACGGCCTTGCAGTAGATACTAGTTAAGTAGAGGCGGGAGCAAAGTAAGGCAACGGAGGGCCTGCCTCTCGGATGAAGATAAAAAGGGACGGACCTCCTCCCTCCAGCAATTCTCCCCAACCTGTTCTTTTTCAATCTCTTCCAACCGGCGCGCGAACGTTCGGCCGACAGGAGCCTCCTCGCGTTGGGTGCAGTCTTTCTCGCCGGCTCGCGTTGATTGAGCCTTCGTCACACTTCCTTTTGCTGCGTCCCAAGTCAGAGGATTGTTGGTGTACGCTTTGCCGCTGCGCGGAGGTTACGGGCAAATCAAGCGACTTGGAGCGATGGTGGCTCCATGCGCTAAACGAACCAATGGCGCCCGGCTTGCGGGAGTTAAGCCGACGCCCTTTACCCAGGAGGCGACTCCATGAGCGGTGGACGAGACATCATTTCTCTGATTGCTCAACGGCAAGACCTAAGCCAGTTTCGCAAGAAAACCTGGATCGGCTCGTTCGAGGAATATCTGGATCTGGTTCGGCAGAACCCCAAGGTGACGCGCAACGCGTTTCAACGGGTTTACGACATGATCCTATCCTACGGGGTCGATGTGTATGAGCCCTCCCGGGGCGAAAAACGCACACACTATCGCTTCTTTGATGATCCGCATCACCACGGCCAAGACGCCATCTACGGCCTCGATGGACCGCTGGAGTCGTTCGTCAATGCGCTCAAAAGCGCCGCCAAGGGATACGGCATAGAAAAGCGTGTGTTACTGTTGCATGGTCCCGTGGGAAGCAGCAAGAGCACGATTGCGCGCTTGCTCAAAAAGGGTCTGGAGCGCTACACCTCGTCCGACGAAGGAGCTTTATACACGTTGGGCTGGATCGACGAGGAAGACGCCGACCACGTGCATTGGTGCCCCATGCACGAGGAGCCTCTGCATCTAATTCCAGGTCGATTCCGCGCCGATATTGCCGCGCAATTGAGCGAAGGGCACGAATCGAATGAGTACAACTTGACGATTAACGGCGAGTTGTGCCCGTATTGCCGCTTCATGTACGGACTGCGTTTGAAGAACCATGACGGCGACTGGACCCGCGTTATCAACGAAGTACGCGTAAAACGCCTCGTGCTAAGCGAACAAGACCGCATTGGCATTGGCACGTTCCAACCCAAGGATGAAAAGAATCAGGATTCGACCGAGCTGACCGGCGACATCAACTACCGCAAAATCGCTGAGTACGGCAGCGACAGCGATCCGCGGGCGTTCAACTTCGACGGCGAGTTTAACATCGCGAACCGCGGCATCATCGAGTTCATCGAAGTGCTCAAGCTGGACGTGGCCTTCCTGTACGACCTGCTCGGGGCCAGCCAAGAGCATAAAGTCAAACCGAAGAAGTTCGCGCAAACCGACATTGACGAAGTCATTCTCGGCCACACGAACGAGCCGGAATACCGGCGGCTCCAGAACAACGAGTTCATGGAGGCGCTTCGCGACCGTACGGTGAAGGTCGACATTCCCTATGTGACCAAGCTGCAAGACGAAATCAAGATCTATGAGAAAGACTACAACTCAGAGAAGGTGAAGGGCAAGCACATTGCCCCACACACCATTGAAATGGCTGCGATGTGGGCGGTGCTGACACGTCTCGAAGAGCCAAAGAACGCCAGCCTCACCTTGATGCAGAAGCTCAAGCTCTACGACGGCAAGTCGCTGCCGGGCTTCACCGAGGAGAATATCAAGGAACTGCGGGAAGAAGCGCATTACGAGGGAATGCACGGCATCTCGCCGCGGTACGTGCAAGACAAAATCAGCAACGCGCTGGTGGCGCACCCCGAGGCCCGTTCGATCAATCCTTTCATGGTGATTAACGAGCTGGAATCGGGCCTGAAGCATCACTCGCTCATTACCAGCGAGGAGCAACGCGGGCATTTTCGCGAACTGCTCTCGGTAGTGAAAGAGGAGTACGAGAATATCGTGAAAAACGAAGTTCAACGCGCCATCGCCGCCGACGAAGACGCCCTCAAGCGGCTGTGCGCTAACTACATCGACAATGTGAAAGCGTACACACAGCGCGAGAAGGTCAAACACAAGTTCACCGGCCAGTACGAAGAACCGGACGAAAGGCTGATGCGTTCGATCGAGGAGAAAATCGACATTCCAGAAAGCCGCAAGGACGACTTCCGCCGTGAAATCATGAATTACATCGGCGCGTTAGCGATTGACGGCAAGGTGTTTGACTACAAGACCAACGAGCGTTTGTATAAAGCGCTCCAGTTAAAGTTGTTCGAAGACCAGAAAGACTCGATCAAGCTGACCAGTCTCGTTTCCAGCGTGGTCGATAAAGACGCTCAGGCGAAGATCGACGTGGTCAAAGGACGTTTAATCCGCGACCACGGCTACGACGAAGAAAGCGCGACGGACGTACTGAACTACGTCGCCAGCATCTTCGCCCGCGGTGATGTAAAGCACAAATAGGCGCACGGCTGGCCAATTGCCGACGGTGCAAGTAGCAAACCGTCGGCAGTTCGCAGCCCGAGACCTTTTCTACTCCCCTTGGCGACCAACGCAGCGTAACGAACTTATGGCCCTTCGCATTGACCGCGACCGCACGCGCTTCAAGCAAATTGTGCGGGGAAAGATTCGCCAGAACTTGCGGAAGTACATTACGCACGGGGAGATGATCGGCCGTAAAGGAAAGGATCTGGTCAGCATTCCCGTCCCCGCACTCGACGTGCCGCATTTTCGCTATGGCAAGAATGGCAAGGGAGGTGTGGCGCAGGGCGAAGGCGAAGTGGGGCAACCCATCGCGCGCGGCGGCGACGCGGACGGAGACGGCACGGGCCAGGCCGGCAGCGATCCCGGCCAACATATTCTGGAAGTCGATGTGTCGTTCGACGATCTAGCGACGATGTTGGCCGAGGAACTCGAACTGCCGAACATCGAACCCAAGGGCAAAGCGAACATCGTCCAAGACAAGTCGCGCTACAACAGTATCCGCCGGGTCGGTCCGGAGTCGCTACGCCACTTCAAACGCACGTACAAAGAGGCGCTCAAACGCCAGATTTCGGAAAAGTCTTATAACTTCGTCGATCCGCGCGTAGTGCCATTTCGAGAGGACCGCCGCTATCGCTCGTGGAGCACCATTCAACAACCCGAAACGAATGCCGTCATCGTGTACATGATGGATGTGTCCGGGTCGATGACCGACGAGCAGAAGAGCATTGTTCGTACCGAGGCTTTCTGGATCGACACCTGGCTCAAAAGCCAGTACGACGGCGTCGAACGCCGGTACATCATCCACGACGCTATGGCCAAAGAGGTCGACGAAAACACGTTCTACCACACTCGCGAGAGCGGCGGCACGCGCATTAGCTCGGCCTACCAGGTTTGCGCGGACCTGCTCGACAAACATTTTCCCTTCGAGGAATGGAACATTTATTGCTTTCAGTTTTCCGACGGCGACAACTGGGGCGAAGACAACCGACGCGCTCTGCAAATGTTGCGTGAAAAACTCCTGCCGCGCTGCAACCTGTTTTGTTACGGGCAAGTAGAAAGCCCGTACGGAAGCGGCGAGTACCTGCGTTCCCTGGCGGAAGCCTTTTTTGGCGCCAATCACGACAAGCTCGTGCTTTCCGACATTCCTGATAAAGAAGGCATTTACGACTCGATCAAAACCTTTTTGAGCAAGGGGAAATAAACATGATTCCAATCCATCCGAATCAGTCTTCCGCATTTCATTCGCCGTCGGGCGACATGACCACATACCGAGTTCAGGTGGGCCATACGTCCACCACCGTTCAAGGCCGCAGCGTGGAGGACGCTATCCGTGAGGCGCGTCGCCTGTTGTGCAATGAAATGCCGCGCATGTGGGATATGATTCACAAGCTCGACGACAGCCGCTTTGAAGTGGCGCCGATCAAATGACCGACGACGCGCACCGTAGGTTTGCGCGCCGGAAAATCAAGACAACCAGAGACACGTAATCTTCCAGATGGCGTGTGCTGACACCAGGTTGTTGACTTCTGCTCCTTGTCACTCATTCGTGGCGTCATGCCTGTACTGCATCCCTTTCGCTCGTTGCCCGACGACCTGGCCGCCATTCAGCGCGAAATGGAAAAGTACGCGCGGGACTACGGGCTCGATATTTTCCCGCAAATGTTCGAGGTGGTTGATCATGACCAGCTGAATGCGGTGGCGGCCTACGGCGGTTTTCCGACCCGCTACCCGCATTGGCGGTTCGGCATGGAGTACGAACAGCTTTCCAAGGGCTACTCCTACGGGCTGCAAAAGATTTACGAGTTGGTCATCAACAACAACCCGTGTTACGCCTACTTGCTGGCCAGCAACAGCGTGACGGATCACAAGCTTGTCATGGCGCACGTGTGCGGTCACAACGACTTCTTCAAGAATAACTATTGGTTCAGCCAAACCAGCCGCAAGATGATCGACGAGATGGCGAACCATGGCAACCGCATCCGTCGGTACATGGATCGGTTTGGAGTAGAAAAAGTCGAAGACTTCATCGACGCGTGCCTGAGCATTGAAGACCAGATCGACATTCACTCGCCATTCATTCAGCGTTACGACCGCTTTGACAAGTACGAATTCCAAAGCGCCACCGACGATGACGAGGCCGACGAGCCGCCCAGCGCCAAGTTCAAGGCCAAGGGCTACATGGACGCGTTTGTGAATCCCCCCGCCGCGCTTGAGGCCGAGCGCGACCGGCAGCGAAAAAAACGCGAACAGCAGGCGAACTTCCCTTCCGAGCCGATGAAGGACGTAATGCTGTTCCTGTTGCAGCACGCCGATCTGAAACCCTGGCAATACGATGTGCTGTCAATCATCCGAGACGAAGCATACTACTTCGCCCCCCAGGGCCAAACCAAGATCATGAACGAGGGTTGGGCCTCGTATTGGCATTCCACGATCATGACTCGGCACGGATTGGAGCCGAAGGATGTGGTCGACTACGCCGATCATTGCGCCGGGACGTTGGCCAGTTCGCCCACGCGGCTCAATCCGTACAAGCTGGGCATTGAGCTGTTTCGTGATATTGAAGATCGCTGGAATCGCGGCTGCTTTGGTGAAGATTACGAGCAGTGTGACGACTATCGTCAAAAGCAAGAGTGGAACACTCACGCGGGACTTGGGCGTGAAAAGATTTTTGAGGTCCGCCGCATTCACAACGACTTGACGTTCATCGACGAGTTCCTCACGCTCGATTTTTGCCGCCGGCATAAGATGTTCAAGTTCGGTTATAATAAGGATAGCGGTTATTACGAGATTGAAAGTCGCGCCTTCCCCGAGGTTAAGCAGCAGTTATTGTTCAGCTTGACTAACATGGGCCGACCTTTAATTTATGTGAAGGACGGCAACTACAAAAACCGCGGCGAGTTGTACCTGCAACATCGGTTCAACGGCGTGGAGCTGAAAATGTCCTACGCCCACGACACGCTGAAAAACTTGTTCACGCTGTGGAAGCGGCCGGTCTATATCGAGACGGTCCTAGAGAATCAGGTGTCGATTCTGTCGTACAACGGCTCCAAACATCATTTGGAAACGACGGATCAGGTGGTTCTCGATCCGCAAGATTAACTATGAGTTTTCCTGACCAAATCAACGACGAGTTGCAACGTCTGCGTGCTGCAGGCGGTAGAGGCACGCTCGCAGCCGACGCGCCCAACGGGCGTTTGGAGTGTGACCTGGCCGGGGTCGACGCTTTCGGCTGCTCGATCGACTCGTTCACGTTTCACACCGGCGGCCTACAAGGCGCAACCTTGGAAAAGCTCAAGAAAATTGGGGAGGAACTTACTCGCCGCGTGACGTACTTACTTGAGCCGATTGCGATCATCGAACTGGACGCCGAAGGCGTCACGGTGCAAATGCGCTCAAGTCCGCCATCCCAGGAAGATGGCGTAACCTCCTACTATGAACTGACAATCAATCAGAACGGTCTGAAGCTTCGTCGCTATCAGTCCCAGTCAGGACAACCGCGACAAGCGACGCCATCCAACTTCACGCACGAAACGCTCCGTCGCTTGGCGCGGGATGTTTCCGCGGTTATCCCTTAGCGCTCGTCACTGTTTTCGGATGCTGAGCGAGTCGAGAAATCGATTCGCCGTGGGCGAATTGATCGCTTCTTTAGAGCCAGTAACAAGCAACCGGTAGAGCCGGTATTGGTGCAAGTACATGCGTTCTCGCGTGTAGTTCGAATCTGATTCGACGACAAACTCGCGTCCCGGGGTTTTGCTCTCGGGTAGAACGATCTCTTGGTCTTTCACAATTTTCGCGTCTTGCCAGGCGCCTTGGCGGAACGCTTGCATCCCGCCTTGAGGAAACTTTAAGTTCTTTTCTAATTCAGGCAGATCCAAAGCGTAGACTGCGAAGGCGGGACCTTCGTCAAGGCGGGAAGTCGCTTGATAATACACCTGCCCGGAGGACATTTTCCGAGTATGAAGTTCAGCGCCTTGGGGCATTTCGACTGTGAAACGGCCTAGTTCGGATGTTAGTTTTTGGAACGTGGGAGACGGCGCCGTAAGAGAGAACGACCCAAAGAAGCGCTCCGCGTCTTTGGAAGCGATGGCGTCTTTGGACCCGACGACAATCAACCGGTACAGTCGTCCTTCAGCCCAGTACATGCGCTCACGGCGGAAACTCTCGCCTTTGGGCAGAACAACCTGGTAGTCTAGGCCCGGAGTTTTCTCAATGGCTACTTCTTTGGTCGCGACGATCTTCTCACCCTCACTCAAAAACGCTTGGCTAAGAACCTTGAGCAAGTCCTGGGGAGCTTTCCCTTGGACACTCTCCGCAGGGAAATCGTAATAGCCAATCAAGTAACTCGAACCATCGGCCGCCGGAGCGACAAAACTGTGCGAGCGGACCGGACCGGCCTGTTCGTCGCGCGTTTGCGGTTTGCCGGGCATTTCAGCAGTGAACCGGCCTGCCTCGGATGTCACCTTTTGAAACTCAAGTTTAAGATCGTCGGCCCACGTGTCGGCCGTCATCAGAACACACATGGTCATGAGGACGAGTAAATAGGGTTTCATAAAGCACTTTTAACCTAGTTCGCAACGCTCTCCATCTCATGCCAAGTCTTCGTTACTATGCACGGCTCGAATCGTGTTGTCAAACTGCGCCTCATGAACCTGTCGCCGCCGGTAGAGCCACTCGGCGAATCTTGCTCCGCAGTAACTTACAAGCATGACCCACAGCCAGTGGCCTACCGTCATAAACTGCCCGCGGTCGGGAAATTCTTGGCTGCCAATATTGGGGCTGCCAATATTGGACGCAAAATAGGGTCCACCTCCCGCGCCAGGCGTAGTCTGGGGCTTCTGGGGGTCGAAGTTGGGAAGTTCCTGTCCCGTATGGAAGTCATACCACGTGCGCCGGACCATGCTCTCATACAGCGGCTTGAGAAGTCCCGTTGTAGGCAATCGTCCTGTGTAGGGGTCTAATTCTCGGCTTTGCAAGCCGTTGTTCAGGGGCGCGGACCAAAAAGCGACGCCATAAATTGCCGCACAGACGGTGAAGCCAATCGCCATCGCTTGGCGCCGTCCGCGATCAACGAGGGCGGCGATCGCGGCCGCCATCACAAGCAGTAGTACGCTTGCCGCCAGGACCGTGCACCACACATCATTGGCGTACTTCAAAGCGGCGCATCCCAGTGCGATGAAGGCGACGAGAATCAGGAGTTCTTGCAGAGAGATGCGCAGTCGGCGCGTTGTCGATGGCATAGAGCGAGGCTCGACATTCGTTGGAGGTAGGGCGCGATCCATGCGCCGATTCTATCGCAAGGCGCGCCGCAATGCAGCCAATTAATGTTCGTCGTCTCCCCGCATTACTGCCGTACGCGGCGCTTGCCCCAGCGCGCCAACTTCGCTTTGGCCGAGGTGCGAATATTCGCCGGAGCGTCGGGCATCGCAATCGTGGCTTGCAGGTCTTCCTCCGCCTTCGCTTGATTACCCTGATGCGCATACGCCAATGCGCGGTTGAAGCGAGCCATCGCCTTGAGGTCGCGCGGCGCTTTGGCAGAGTCGATCACCGCCGTGTAATCAAGAATCGCGCCGTCCCAATCGTCGTGGTGGGCTTTCTCCATGCCTTGATCGTACATTGCGGCTGCTTTGCCGCCGCCTGACAAAAGACGTTGCAACGATTTCACAAGGCTCATCAGGGGGCTCCTTAGGTAGGATGAAGCCGGCGCTGCCGGCGACAATAGGGCCCCTCTCGGCTCCAGGGAAAAGTGTAGCAGAACCGATTTCTCGCGTCGATGTCAGCGTTAACTTTTTCATACAATCTTTAACGACATCATCGCGGTGTGTTCCCTCGATTTTACTTCCTCTTGGCCAGGCAGTCCCCCAACCTAAGATTCGAAGGCGATTATCGTCCCTGGCGCTTTTCCCAGCGGGCCAGTTTCTCTTTGGCGGCCATTTTAATGTTCGCCGGAGCATCGGGAATGGCCAACGCGGCGTGAAGATCCGCATGGGCCTGGTCTTGTTGCCCGAGATGAGACTGGGCCAGAGCTCGGTTAAATAAGGCCATGGCCTTCAAGTCGTCCGAGACATTCGAGGAGTCAATAGCCGCTGTGTAATCTTGAACGGCGCCGGCCCAGTCTTCGCGTTTCGCCTTGGCCATGCCTCGCTTATGATGGGCGGAAGCGCCCGAACCGCCCGAAAACAATTGTTGTAACGATTTCACCAGATTCATTGACGAGCGACCCTCTGCTAAGAACAGTAAGCTGTGAATTGCATACCTTGAGGGCCTCTCTGCGTTCCGGAGGGCAAGTGTATCACAGCCGTGCAGCGTCGTCGAGAAAGACCTGTCATTGAACTTGAGGGCATTCCGTCTACCTTGCGCATCGCCGCAACGCCTTAGGCGGCATAACCTCGATGGCTAAAATTTGAATTAGCACCGAACCTTGGGGGCAAAGTCGGTCTCTTTGCCACACAGCGCCAAATTGGATTCAATTCGCCAGGAAGATACCTGCATGAGGTCCCACGCGATCACGGAAGAGTCGGTCGATGAGCCAGCCTCCCAAATCGAGTCGCCAATAGGCGACACGTTCGTGAGCGACAATCCGTCGATCGAGGACGATGCAATTACGGATCAACCGCCACCGGGCGGTAGTCGCGAACTTTTGATGCTCGCGGCGCCGCTTGTGGTCAGCCAAAGTTTTATGACCGTGCAGGTCTTCCTCGACACGGTGCTATTGGCCTGGCATGACCCGCGCGAGATGGCGGCGTCCTTCCCCGCCGTGATGTGGTTTTGGCTCCCTTTTGGGCTGCTTCAGGTAACTGCCGGCTATGTTTCAACCTTTGTCGCTCAATACACAGGCGCTGATCGACCAGAGCGCGTGGGACCGGCCGTTTGGCAAGGGCTTCACTTCGCCATGCTTGCCGGCTTACTGTTCCTGGCCATGGTTCCCGCGGCGCCGTTCCTCATTGCTCTAGGAGGGCACACTCCTGCACTGCAATCGCTTGAGGTGATCTACCTGCGCTGTCTTTGTTTCGCAGCACTCCCCATGTTGCTGATGTCGGCCGTGAACGGGTTCTTCTCTGGCCGTGGTCGAACTTGGGTAGTGTTGGGAATCGAAGCCGCGGGAACGGCGGTCAATATGTTGTTTTCTTTGGTGCTGATCTTTGGTCGAGCTGGCTTCCCGGAAATGGGCATTGCCGGGGCCGGTTGGGCCACCGTAGCCGGATCGTGGGTATCGGCTCTTGTAGCGATGGCCTTATTTTTACGGCCGCTCTATCGCAATCAGTTCAATACGCTGCGCGGCTGGCGATTCGAACGAGCCCTTTTTGGCCGATTGATGAAGTACGGCGGACCCGCCGGCGCCCAAGTATTTCTTGACGTACTGGTGTTTCACGTATTTGTGCAGTTAGTGGGACGCCTTGGCGAAGCTGCCACGGGCGCCACGACGCTGACAGTGCGGCTTAACATGGTTGCCTTCTTGCCGATGCTCGGAATCGGCCAGGCGGTGTCCATCCTCGTGGGCCAACGTCTTGGAGCGAACCAGCCGCACCTTGCCGAACGCTCGGCGTATACCGGCTTAAAGTGGGTGTGCGGATACATGAGTTTGGTCGCCGCGGTCTACTTGTTGTTCCCCGAAGCCCTGGTTGCGATGTTCGAGGGCAAACGCGACCCCGAAAGCTTTGCCGCCGTAGCGGCGATTGTCCCCTCGTTGTTGGCGTGCGTGGCGCTGTACTCTTTGGCCGACGGCGTGAATGTGACTTTCTCATTCGCGCTGCGAGGCGCCGGCGACACGCGCTTTGTCTCGCTTCTCACATTTGCCTTAGCGTGGCCGTTGATGGTGGCGCCCACCTTCCTCGTCGTGCGCGCCGGCGGCAATGTGTACTGGGCCTGGGCGTTCGCCACGGCGTACATCATTGCGATGGCCTTCTGTTTTATGTTGCGTTTTCGCTCGGGCAAATGGAAGTCGATGCGCGTCATCGAAACCGCGCCCGATTTGCCGTCTGAAACCGTCTGACGCAGTGTTCGCAATCGCGACGAAGCGTTTGCTAAAACTTGCGCCCAGGAACGGACGCACCAATCAAAGCGAAGACAACCACGCTCGGCCCTCTTTACCGTGCTCTCCCCGCAAAATCGCCACGGGAGGTGGACTTTCCAGGTTCATTCGAGTGGCCGGCGGAACGCAATTTATCCAATTTTTCGATTGTTTTTGTGGCGTTTCCGCGAAGATTCCCCACGTTTTCGACTGTTTTTCTTTGAATTTTTTAATGTGGCGCGCACATTGCACATCCTGAATCAAAGATTTGACGATTGCGGGACATGATCATTCGCCGGGAGCATTTCCAGTCACCCAAGGAGGACGATGATGTCCCTGTTTTCCAACCTAGAGCGCGGCGGGCGCTTGCTTCACTTCGTTTATCAAACATTTCGCAGGAGGCCCGCCATGAACGGCGTCAATGGAACCTACGCTCAACTTAAATCTCCCTTGGATCTCCGCCCGCCCAAGAAGGCGTTCACGCACTTAAAGGCCGAAAACCTGTTCAAGACGAAGTGTGCCGAGGTGGTGCGTCTCATTCTTCCACGTGGGAAAGCGATTCCTCCGCATCGAGCGCCTGGAGAGTTGCTCGTCCAATGCATCGAAGGACGTATCGCCTTTACCGCCATGGGCGAAACGTGCGAACTTACCCCGGGTCGGCTTCTGCACCTGCCTCGTGATCGCCATCACGCATTGCGCAGCTTGGAAGATAGCACGTTGTTGTTGATCATCCTCACCTCGCCGCGTGATAACGTCTATTCCGATCCCGTGCAAGAAGGTTCGGAAGGCTCATTTCCGGCAAGCGATCCGCCTGCGTGGATGGGAGCACGGTAAGCCCCGTCGCCGGAACGATCCGCTTGGTCGGCAAGCGGGTTACGGGGCTTTCTCCGACTCATTCGTTTCAAGCGGTGGAACATACTCCGCGCGAATGTACACTTGATCGTCATCGGTTAAGTGATCGGTCACTTGGTAATAGTGCCGCTGAAAGAAATGCCGCTCGCCTTTTTGCAGATGTTCTTGCGCAACCGTTTCGACGGCATAGTCCGAGGCGACCTTAAACTGCTGACCCACCGTGCCGCGATTCGAGAATAGATAATAACGCTCGGCGTCGCTGGCGTCGCCGAGCTGGCCCGTCACGACTTTTCCATCGTGCGGACCGCCCACAAATTCAAACGCAATAGTCACCATAGCAAACTGGCCCCCTGCAAAGGCCGAACGGCTCTTTCTTCCTTTCTATTGTTTTCCCTAAGCCGCAGTTCGTCAAACCAAGAATCCGCCGATCCGCCGCGGGTTGCGTTCGAATCCGATATAATGCGATTTTCCGTTCGAGGAGATTCGTTTGTGGAAGTCATTTGGGCCGTAGTACTGGTCCTTATCTTACTCGCTTTTTGGATCGCCAACTTGGTCGGCTTGCCAGGCAATTGGCTCATGCTTGTGGCGGTCGTTGTGTACTGGTCGTTTGTCCCCATGCATGTACGCCTTCATTTCCATTGGGGGGTGCTTGTGGTATTGGCGGTCGCCGCGCTCGCAGGAGAGGTCGTCGAGTTTGCTGCAAGCGCCATGGGGGCCAGCAAAGCGGGCGGCAGTAAACGCAGCGCCGCGTTGGCCCTGGCAGGCTCGTTGGTCGGAGCGATCGCCGGATTGTTCATTGGTTTGCCGATTCCGGTACTGGGGCAAATTGCCGGCGCCTTGCTCTTGGGCGGCTTGGGGGCGATGGGAGGCGCCATGCTTGGCGAGCACTGGAAGGGTCGCACTCCGGAAGAAGGTCTTAAAGTCGGTCAGGCCGCGTTCTGGGGCCGCCTTTGGGGAACGTTGGGCAAACTCGCCTGCGGCGGCGTGATGCTTGTCGTGGTGCTAATTGCTCTGGCTGTGTAGTTCGCAGTTGTTTCCCCCTTGCCGCTAGAGCGCGCTTTGCACCAGCGGCGATATCCGATAAACTTGCAGCTTCCCACCATGAACCGGCTGCGCGATGCCCATGGAGGATCCACCCTTGCAGCCGCTCGCCAGGAGGAGTTAATGACCGACGACGTCCGACAGCGTAATTTGTCGTGTTCCCGCGTAACGCGCCGTCAGGTGCTGCAAGCCGGCGGACTAGGATTGCTTGGATGTCGTCTTGCCGGACGCAACGCCGTGGCGTCGGCCAAGCCATTGGGCCCCGGTTTTGGAAAGGCCAAAGCGTGCATCTTTTTGTTCATGTGGGGTGGGCCGAGTCAGCTTGACACCTTCGACCTGAAGCCCGAAGCGCCGGACGAAGTACGCGGCGATTTCAAGCCCATCGCCACAGCCACGCCAGGGCTGCATATCTGCGAACACTTTACGCAACTGGCGCACAGGACGGATCGCGTAGCGGTCATTCGCTCGTTGTCGCACGGCGATCCAGCGCACCTGTCCAGCGGGCACGCCACGATTACTGGGCACTGGGCGCCGGTAGCGCCAAGCGATAACGATCCTCCAAGCGACCGCGACGCGCCGCATTTTGGCGCCATGATGAATCATCTGCATCCACCGTTGGGACAAATGCCGGGCAGCGTAATCTTGCCTTGGAAATGCTATCACCCTGCGGCGCCAGGCGGTCATGCGCCGGGGCAGCATGGAGGCTGGCTGGGCCCACGTCATGACCCGCTCTTGCTCGAGGGCGACCCCAATGCGCCGGACTGGCGGCCTCCGGCGCTGCAACTCGCCGACGGCATTTCGGTTGAACGGCTGCAAACCCGCCGCGCCTTGCTCTCGTCATTAGATCAGCAACGTCCCGCGCTCGAACAAGCCGCGGCGATGGGCCGGTGGGACGAGCATCAACAAAGCGTGGCCAATTTGCTCTTGTCGCCGCAAGTGGCGCATGCGTTTGATCTTTCGCAAGAGCCAGCGGCGGTGCGCGATCGATACGGGCGGAACATTCACGGTCAATGCGTGCTGTTGGCGCGTCGGCTGGTGGAAAGCGGCGTGCCGGTGGTCAATGTCAACTGGCACAACGACGGCAAGTCGTTCTGGGATACGCACGGCGACAACTTCAACCGTTTGAAGAATGATTTGATTCCTCCGGCCGATCAAGCGATTGCCGCCCTGTTGGACGACCTGCACGAACGCGGCCTGCTGGAAGAAACGATCGTAGCGTGGGTCGGCGAATTTGGCCGCCGTCCGCAAATTACTCGCAATAATGCAGGTCGCGAACACTGGCCGCATTGTTACTCGGGGTTACTCGCCGGAGGCGGCGTACAGGGCGGCGCCGTCTATGGCGCCAGCGATAAACACGCAGCTTTCCCAGTGCGCGATGCAGTCTCTCCGCTCGACTACACGGCCACGCTGTTTCATGCGATGGGAGTTGACATTCGCCAGACCATTCCCAACCGAGAAGGCCGCCCGAACCCCATTTGCCCCGGACGCGTCATCTCGTCGTTACTTGGGTAACGTGAACGCACAACTTTGATTCTATGTGCTACGGTCGATAATCACACCTTCGTCGGAGCGTAAGCGAACGGCGTCGGTTACTACTTCGCCACGCCGGTCCAAATGCGTCGAGAGTTTAATCCGCCCATGCACGATCGGCGCGTCGCCCCCAAACACGCACTCGCGTCCTCCAAGATTGAGCACAATAAGAAACTGTTGATCGCCGTCTCGCCGCAAATACGCGAGCAAATCGCCCTCGGTGGGAACGTGGCCGTAGCTTCCTACGTTGAGCGCGGGCTGACTCCGCCGTAGCTCCAATAATCGACGATACAGCGTGAGCATCGAATGCTCGTCATCACGTTGCATTTGCACGCTCACGTTTTCGTAATCTTCGGACAGGGGCAACCAAGGCGCGCCGGTCGTGAAACCGGCGTTAGGGCGGTCATCCCACTGCATCGGCGTGCGTTGTGGATCTCGGCCAAGCCCCAAACCCGGGGTATTGATCTCGCAGGGATCCTGCACGCGATGCGGTGGAATCGGAACGTTATGCATTCCGATCTCGTCGCCCATATAAAGTGTGGGCGTGCCGCGGAGCGTTAAGAGCATCATCGCCGCGATGCGCGCTTGCGCCAGGCCAATACGGCTCGCGATACGCGGTTGATCATGATTTCCAAGAACCCAATTGGGCCAACCAAAGGGCGGCAGCGCCGCTTCGTAGTTTTCGATGACTCGTTCAATAGCCCGCGCGTTCCACGGAATGCTAATCAGCTGGAAATTAAACGGAAGGTGTACGCCCGAGCCATGCGCGCCATAGTACGTCACCAAGCGCTCAACCGGCAAGTAAATCTCGCCCACCATCATGCGCTCGCCATATGCGTCGAAGACGTTGCGCATTTTCTCGATGATGTCATGCACCTCGGGACGGTCCGTGGAATACGTGGCGAGTACTTGATGGTGTGGCGGATCCGTCGGACGAAATTCGGGGTTGAGCGGATTATCGCGGAACTCTTCATCCTTCACGATATGCCAAATCACATCGACACGGAAACCGTCCACGCCGCGATCAAGCCAGAACCGTAGCACGTTCAACATCGCCTCTTGAACTTCTGGATTACGCCAGTTCAAATCCGGCTGCTCTTTGAGGAACGCGTGGTAGTAATACTGCTGGGTGTGCTGATCCCATTCCCATGCGCCGCCGCCGAAGTTGCTCAGCCAGTTATTGGGCGGACCACCGTCCGGCGCTGGGTCCCGCCAAATGTACCAGTCGCGTTTGGGGCTGTTGCACGAGGCGCGGGATTCTTGAAACCAAGGATGCTGATCCGACGTGTGGTTCGGTACGAAATCCAGAATCACCTTCAAACCACGGCGATGGGATTCAGCCAGTAGTCGATCAAAGTCGGCTAGACTACCAAATACGGGGTCGATGTCCGTATAGTTGGAAATGTCATACCCGAAGTCCGCCATAGGCGACGGATAAATTGGCGAGAGCCAGATCGCATCGACCCCCAACCACTGCACGTAATCCAGCCGATCTTGCACGCCGCGCAAGTCGCCTACGCCATCCGCGTTGCTATCTTGAAACGAGCGCGGGTAAATCTGGTAGATGACGCCGCGTTGCCACCATTCGTGCTTGGTCGCCATGCAACCCTCCTGTGAGCAAGTCAATCAACGGCCCGCGTGCGGCGCATCTTGTGATCCTTTTGCAAGGATCTAGAGCGTATTTCATCGAGGTGTGATTACTTCGTCCGTGTTGTCCACTCGCTCCGCGAGTAGTTTCCGGCACTCGCGGAGCGATGGCGCCACATTGGGGACGTCACACTTGCGTGAAACGCGATCTAGTCTTGTCGCGAGGATAACATCCGGCGACGCCTGACGCAGTTGATCATGCCGTCAAATGTGCAATTCCGGCGCCGAACGCGCTGCGAGAAGAATCTGCCTTGGTTTGAACGGGCGCTGCGGCCTGAAGGTCATGAAGCTTTCTGGCAGCGCGGGCAATAGAAAGTCGCGCGTTGCGCCTGCACGATACGCAAGATTGCCGTGCGCTGGCAGGTGCGGCAGGTTTGTCCTTCCCGGTCATACACGCGATGGTGATTTTGAAAACCGCCCGCTTCGTTCAACGCGTTCCGGTATGTCCCGTCAGAGAGTGTGGAGCCTTCGTATCGAATCGCTTCTTCCAGCACCTCTTGCAAGGCCGCGTGAACGCGCCGCCAAGCGGCTCGCGAAAGCGAATCGCAGCTCCGTGCGGGATGCATCTTCGCTCGGTGCAACAACTCCGAGGCGTAAAGATTCCCCACGCCTGCGATGATCCGTTGGTCCAACAGCGCCGGCTTAATCGGGGTGCGGCGGTATTGCAGTCGCGCCTGCAACTCGCCTGCGGTAATCGCCAGCGCATCGGGGCCTAGTTTGTGAGGGCCCAAGGCGTTTTGAAACTCGTCGGGCGAGAGCAACCGCACCGAGCCAAGCCCGCGGCGGTCCCAATACCATAAGTCGGCGACGTCGCCCGAAAGCTGCAAGCGAAACCGTAAGTGCTCTTGATTGGGAGGATTGGCAATAAGCACTAGACCCGTCATGCGCGGTTCGAAGATAACCGCGTCATTGCTATCAAGCCGCAACACCACGCGCTTTCCGACCCGATCGACCGCCACGATACGGCGTCCAACGGCGCGCTGCGCAAACAAGCGCGGAGCCGGATACACTGCAATCGGTCGGTAGGAGCACGTCGCCGGGTGTGCATCAAGAATGGCGGCGCCGATAACCCCCAGCACGCCGCGACGCATCGTTTCAACTTCGGGCAATTCCGGCAAGGCAAAACTCCGTGAGTCAAGAACCTGAGGCGCGGCGAAACAACTTCCGCAACCAGGAGCGAAACGCCGGGCTGGCGCTCTCGACGGACGACTCACGAACCGGGGCGGTGGATGCTTCGCATCGTACGCCCCAGAAAACTCAGGCGGTGGGCTATGAACAGCAGTCGAGCAGCGTTTCTCCCGTCACTTGCTCCATAATCCACGCATTCAAATCATTTAGCATGGTCGTGGTGATCTCATCGCCGCAAGGATACTGCCGAAATGCGACTTGCAGCCCTGCGGTATGAAACAATTCGAGATCGCTGCACATGACATCGGTCGAATAACGGCGACTGTCGCGCCCGTACATGAACAATAAGGGGAGTCGCCGCACGAGGTTCAATCGCACCAACGGTTGAAGCCCGCGGGGAAAGGGACCGCACAAGGTGGCGGCGCCGGCGAAACACGTGGGATGGCGCATCGCCACACGCAGGGCCATCACGCCGCCATCCTGGTAGCCTGCTACGAAGATGCGATTGCGTGCAATGTTTAGTCGAGTCTGAGCTGCTTCAATCGCGTCGAACACGGCGCGTTCGGCGTGCGCAATGCCCGAACTGGTTTGCTCCCAGAGCGCGCCCGCAGCACGAGGGGCGACCGCGGCATGGTTCCGCAAGCTGACATGCGGCATGATCTGCTCCACCTGGCGTTCATCGCCGCCAGCCCCGTGCAGCCACACCACGAGCGGATACGCGTAATTTTTTTCGTAATGCAGAGGCGAGAGGAGGCGGTAATCAGCTCTGCGCGTCGAAGGCGCCGCAACGGAAAGAGGTTGAACAAGCATCGTTTCTGCCGTTGCGGAAGCAACAGCCGAGGGTCGGGCTTGAATCCGGTTCATGGAGTTCCCTGAATACGGGAGAGCGGAAGGAAAGATGCAACCAACGAAAGCTTCGGCCTAGACCGTAGGAGGCCGAGGTGGCGGAGAAAAGAAACGACGACACAATGCGCTTCGTTCTGCCCCGGTAATCGACATCGCAACAAACAAAAGAAGGGGAGCGGCGGTTGCCCCGCCCAGGAATACTGGGTCTTGCCCAAGGTGTGGCGATGACGCCTTCAAGGCACGGCTCCCACTGAACAGGGTTCCTCGCGACGTCGGCATGGTCTGCGGTTTTACGCCCTTGGCGGCTATCTGTCAACAGCAAGAACACTCGCCAATCATCGAGTGCGGACTACCGCGGGCGTTGGCTTTCCCTCGCCCCGGTCTCGGCAATCCGCACGCCATTCCCAAGAGATTATTTCTGTCCCAGCAGGCCGTTCATGGCGCCCACCAATTCCTTGACCGCGCTCACGCTTTTGTTGAAGTCGGCCTGCTCTTTTTCAGAGAGTTTCAATTCAATGATGCGCTCCACGCCGCCGGAACCAAGCACCACGGGAACGCCCACATAGTAGCCGCCGACGCCGTATTCGCGATCACAATACGCAGCACAGGGGATAAGCCGCTTTTTGTCTTTGACAATGGCCTCAACCATTTGGGCGCAGGCCGCTGCCGGCGCGTAATACGCGCTGCCCGTCTTGAGTAGGTCGACGATTTCCTTGCCTCCGTCGCGGGCTCGCTGAATGATTTGCTGCAACCGCGAGGGTTCAATCAATTGCGTCACCGGAATGCCGCCCACGGTGGTGCAGCTTGGCAGGGGAACCATGGTGTCGCCGTGACCACCCATAAGCATGGCGGAAACGTCTTCGACGCTCACACCAAGCTCCATAGCGATGAATGTGCGGTAGCGAGCGGTGTCGAGCACGCCAGCTTGCCCCAAAACGCGAGCTGGCGGAAATCCCGTCACCTGTAAGCACCGCTGCACCATCGCGTCGAGCGGGTTGCTTACCACGATCACAATTGCGTCGGGGCTCGATTGTTTGATTTGTTCCGAAACAGCACTAACGATTTTGGCGTTCGTACTGAGCAAGTCGTCTCGGCTCATGCCGGGCTTGCGAGGAATGCCCGCCGTCACGACAACCACGTCGCTGCCTGCCGATTCATCGTAGCTTGTAGCGCCGACAATCTTGGCGTCGAACCCCATGATGGGCGACGACTCCATCAGATCAAGCGCTTTTCCCTTCGGCATGTTTTCGGTTTGTGGAATGTCGACCAGGACGATGTCGCCCAATTCCATCGACGCACACCAATGGGCCGTGGTAGCACCCACGTTTCCCGCGCCGACAACCGTGATCTTGGCACGCCTCATGGCTTGCAACCTCCCGTGTTTTGATGACAGCGAAGGTCAAAGATGTGAATATGATGCGCCCTCGGAACAAGTCAAGGGGAGGCGCCTTGGCCTGTCCGGCGGCAGCGTGCCAACTGGCAAATTGGCACGCGATTCGCGTTATCGATGGCCGATAGAACGTGATCGCGCCCCGCACCAGCGCGCACGAGTTAATCCCTACGGAACTCGAAGGGCAGGCGACGTTCCTTGCAACGACGCCCGTTGCGTGGAGGCAGCAAGCCGTATTAGTTCAACGGAGTGAGTTTGATATTTCGGAATTGGATTTCGGTACCTTCCGATTGCAAACAAATTGCGCCCTGGGTTTGCGAAACCGCGGTTGCATGATTCACCAACTCGTCGTTCACTTTGACCAAGATTTCATCGCCGCGGCAGGTGATTTCCATGGTATTCCATTCCCCGAGCGGCTTTTCGGAACCGTCGGTCAAATTGAGATGACGCCGGCCTTGCTTGCGTTGATCCTCATTCGGCACATCGAGTTCCGTGCCGATGACCCAAAAATCGCCCGCGTTTTCGTGCGCTAGCTGGACTTCAATCGACTTGGGCCAAACGCCAAGCGCGCCGGGTTCGGTTGCGTGGACTAACACGCCGTTGTTGCCGCCATTGCCCTTCCATCGCCAATCGACGGTCAGGCGGTAATTGCCGAAATCTTCCTTTTTCGTACGCAAATAACCCGCCGGCTTGCCCGTGCAAACGATGGTCCCGTCGACCACCGACCAGACATCTTCCATTTTCGTATTGGGGTCGGCCGATACATGGGTCCAACCCGAGAGGTCCTTCCCATTGAACAGAGAAATCTCGCCACGGGGTTGAGCTTGCGCCATCAACGGCGCTGTCAGAAGGACCGCGACGGCCCACATCATCCGCCATTGCATCATCATGGTTCGTCTCCCAGGAAATCAGGGACTCATGGTACTTACGAGCGCAGCAAACTAATAGTAATCGCGCGAAATACACTGGCCATTTCGTCGAACTCGCGCGTTTCGGCTTGACAGAGGACGACAAAGGTTCGGTTGCCGTGCGAGAAACTGCGTACTTCCGCCCGCACGATGAAATCCAGGTAAATGAAGTCCATATTGTACCCCACCGTATCGGTAGCGCCGATTTTCTCGAAGACTTCTTCCGACTCGACTTCTTCGTACGCCTCACGCATCGCGCTAACGGCGTCAAGTGCAAGTTGGTTCGGACTTTGCGGCGACGGATACGTGAGCAACGTCAAGAAGGCGCTGCTGGGGCTTTGCAAGGTGACGGACCGCGGCCACTCCTCCTTTTCCTCGTCGGTCAGCGACCAATTTTCCGGATAAAGGAAGCGGACGTCAGAATTGTCATAAATGGCAGGCATTTTGCTGAAGCACCTCTCTTCATTCCTGCGTTTTCTTCGGGTATATCCTGAAAATCATTGTCTCCCTGGTTGTGGCCGGAATGCAAGCCGGGGAAACGTTTACATAACATTTACATAGCCGAAACACACCCGCGACCCACCTCGGAAGATCTCCTGTTAGAATTTTGCACGACGGGACGTTTTGCCTCCCCGACTCTATTCCTCTTGATGACAAACGGACTTATGGACACGAACGTCAAAACGACACGGCCCAATGAAGGCGTGGCGGTTCTTCCTAGCGCCAACGTCGCGAAAAACCCGCGTAAACCGGAAGTCTTAAGCGATAAAGAACAGCGCATGGCCGCGGGCATGAATTGGTACGTGGCTCTATGGTTGGTTGCGTTGCATGTGGGCGCCGCCGCCGCGCTCTGGTTCATCTCGTGGCAGGGCGTGGTATTGGCGCTCGTGCTGCATTGGTTCACCGGCGGAATTGGCATTTGCTTGGGATTCCATCGCTTGTTAACGCATAGCTCGTTTCAAACCTATCGCCCGGTGAAGTGGGCGTTAGCAGTGATTGGCGGTCTGGCCGGTGAAGGCTCGGCGCTGGACTGGGTTGCCGACCATCGGAAGCATCACGCACACAGCGATCAGGAAGGCGATCCGCACTCGCCCAACGACGGCGCCTGGTGGAGTCACGCCGGTTGGTTGGGGTGGAAAGTGCATGGCCCCACAAAGGACGCCCACGACAACCGTTGGGCGCCCGACTTGCTCAAAGACCGGGTGATCCTGTGGATCGGAAACATGTTCCTGCCCTTCCAATTTTTGCTCGGCTTTGCACTGTTTGGCTTGGGCTGGTGGATTGGCGGTTCGTATATGGCTTGGTCGTTCGTCACCTGGGGCATGTTTGCCCGATTGGTCTTTGTGCTCCACGCCACCTGGCTTGTGAATTCAGCTAGCCATATGTGGGGCTATCGCAATTATGAAACGACCGACCAGAGCCGCAACAATTGGTGGGTCGCGCTCATCACCTACGGTGAGGGATGGCACAACAACCACCATGCGTATCCGCGCATGGCTAACCATGGCCATAAATGGTGGGAAATCGACCTCACTTATCGCGCCATTCTGCTGATGAAGAGCCTTGGCCTGGCGTGGGACGTCGTCGATTACAAACGTAAGTCCGATCGTTTGCCCGATGACGCGGTTCAAGCAACCTGACGTCTGGATACGCGGCGTGGGGCGGCCGTAGGGGGGCGCCCCACCGGGGACGGACCCCCCCCCCCGCGCAAAAAAACCCCCACCCCCGGTG
>CAUJHS010000040.1 GCA_963204915.1 Planctomycetota bacterium
GCTAGCAACAGGGCGGTGAGGAAGGTGAGTTTCATGGTTCGATCCAAATCTATTCTCAGGGGTCAGTGAACTCGGCGACGACGTCACTCCACGGCGCGCCGGGGCGCCGTGCGACGGAATTTCATGAGCGGGCACGCTCCAATGCGGCGGCGATTTCCTGTTCGATCACGGGCAGTGGATTGAGCAGCACGGTCGGGTTTTCGACGGGGGTGACCTCGTTGGTGCGCGGATCCCAGTTCACGGCGCCGAAGCGGCAGGGAGTTGGATTGCCAATGACGATGTGCATGGCCGCATCGTCCTTGTCGTAGTGCCAGAACTCGAAGGGGAAGTGCAGGAAACCGTGCTTCTCCATCAGGCCCGTGATCGTAAGGCGGTTCTCAATGAACTCCGGCGCGACGAAGGGCGAGCGCATTGGCGTGCATTCGCTCATTTCCAGATACGGATAACCGCGCCAGACCTCGGTGCCGTCGTCGCGGCGCCAGACGGAGATGTCAATCGCCGAGCTGGACATGTGCGCGCCGATTTTCGGCATGTTGGCCGTCAGCACGATGGCGCGGCGGAACATCAGTTCGGGCATTGGAATCGCGCCGCCCAGTTCCCAGATGCACTTTTTCAGGATCGTGTCGAACACCGCGGGCTTGCGCCCGAGTTGGCGCTGCATTTCCAGGGTGCGGAAGCAGTCTTCGATCTGCAGAGCCCAGCCGCGCTCGTTCATCGCGCGCCCGATCGCCACGACGTCATGCGTGAGGCTCTCGCGCATGAAGTACATTTCGACCATCGCGTAGCCTTGTTCCATTTGCTCCGTCCAGTAGGCGCGACGGGCAGTTTCGTTGTTGTTGTTCATGGCGGAGGAGTGGGTCCTAGATCTTTGTGGGCGAGTTGCGGAGCGACTCGGCCACAACTTAAGGCTTGGCGGAGGGCGTGGATTGAAGGCGTGCCTTCTCCTCGGCTTCGCGCTTCTGGATGTCCTTCGGATGCTTCGAGATGGATTCAAAGACATCGCCGATGACGCGGTCAGCCAGCGCGCCGAGACGTTGGAGGATGATCGGCTCGGCCTCGGGCAGCAGTTTGGAAGTGTTCGGTTCGTAGCCGCCGACTTGATACGCGTCGGCGGTGGCGATGTACCCGATGTTTCCGTTCGCGTAGCCGACAATGATCGGTGTGGTGCGATCCGCGATGGCCGCTTCGAGCTTGAAGCCGTATTCGACCATCGGCTCGCCGGGCATGGCGAGCAGGAGAAAGGGGCCGATCTTCATCGCCATCAACTCCGCGCGAACCGGCTGCTCTTTGCCCGGTAGTTCGATCACCTCGCTGGCAACGCGGATGGGGTAGAACGTGGCGCGTTTGCCAAGCTGCTCGCGCGTCAGGCTGAAGGCGGCCGCACGCACGGTCGCGCCGCCGAGGTCGCGTCCGGCCCATTGAATGTCCGCCTCGTCGGCGCAGCGATACGGATAGCCGGGCAGATTCGGCCGGATGTCGCCCGCGCAGCCCTGAATGAACAGCGCGGCCGTTTTGCCCGCGTAGATCGACTCCACAAACGTCTGCGCCTCGCCGGGAAAATCGGCCGTCATCATCGGATAGCCCTTCGGATACGGCGGCGAGCCTTTGTCACCCCAAGTGAAGAAGCACGGATGGCAAACCGCATGCATGACGATGGCCAGCGGCGTAAGCGACCGGCCATCGTCGAAGCGCAGCACCTTCACGCGCGGATCATTCGGGCCGTCAGGGTTCAACCGGATCACCGCGCGTCCGTCGATCGTCTTGCGGCGGTTGATGCCAAAGCTGATGCGGTCCTCGGCCATTCCGATGCTGACCGGCCGCATGTTTCCCGCAGCTTCCCTGGCCGCTGAGGCGAGCTTGGCGATCACCTCCGAGGCCCACTTCGCGTTCTCCCGCCATCCGGGCCCGGAGTGATTGTGCGAGGCGCAGACCATGATGTTCGCCGCGGGCACGTCGGTCTCATTTTCGATCGCCGCACGCGCCCGCGTAACCATGTCCTCCCACGCGCCGATGACATCCAGCGTCACGATGGCCGCCTTCGTCTCGCCGTCATCCAACACGAGCACCCCGGCCCGCAGCGGGTCGCGCACGCCATTCACCACGCGCGTGTGACCGGTGACGGTGATGTCCTTCACCTCTGCCGGCGTGATTTCCACTTTCGCCACGCCCGCCTTGAGATTCGAGACGACAGGGAAAGCCCCATCAACGACCTGCGCGGACACGTTAGTGGTGAGCAGAAGAAAGACGAGCAGATATCTCATGAGAGCAGTTTCCACGAACAGATTGAGTGCGTTGTCAAGCCTTAGTGTAGCGAAGGTCGCCAAGACCTTCGGCTCTCCGCCATTCCTGTTGACCCACCAACATCAGCCGCTGGGCAGTAGCCACGGCTCAGCGAATTAGTACCGGGGCTGTCTCGCACCATTCGATCCCACGGCTTGTTCTCCGCGAACGCGCCCGTCAGATAAGCCAGCCATTTCGGAGCCGGGACATCATACGACGTGATCGTTGGAATCCGGCGCTCGATCAATATCACATCGAACACCCGGGCCACGTGAATCGCGTAGTCGGGACTCGCGAGCAAGTCGTCGAGCAACCGCTGCCGCTTATCCGCGGCCGAGTCGTCCAGAAACGCCCGGGCCTGCTTGGCCGTGGGAATGACGCCGGCTAAATCAAGATAGACGCGTCGCACGAACTCTGCATCGCTGCTGACCGCTGCCGGCAAGATCTGCAACTCGGCCAGCCGTTTGTCGATCAGTTCGTCAATCCGCTGATGCAACGGCATCGCTTCGTCGTTGGCTTCCGCAAACCGAGCCGAAACCATTACCCCCATCAGCAGCAGGCAAACGACCGCGTTCGTCTGGCGGCGTGATATCATGATCCAGAAACCATTTCGGGTTGTCGAAAATTCCAGGCAGGACGAACACCGGGCGGGAGCGTCGACGCGGGAGAGCGGATTACAAATCAACATCTACCGATGTGTGATGATAGCAAGATCGAGTCGCTGTGGAAACATTCAGAACGTCAACTGACCGGGGCGCCTTAGGTAAGGAGCTTTGGGCCGCATGGCAGCAACTTACAGGGGTTGAAGTAGCAAATGGAAACATGACTCAATGGGACCTTAACGCCATACGAGACGTTTACGACGTAATAATTCAGCAACAATTGTAAAAAAAGTAGACCCCTAGCATCCGAGAGATTTCCCTCGCACTGACTAACGCGAACGCTTGCAACGAAATTAAGGCGCCAAGACTTGCATCGGCGGCGCTCGCCGCGTAAGTCGTTTCGAGATTTGCAACAGCTCTTGATGGGAGACCCACTCGGGTTAAGTCTATTACCATGTTCAAGGAAGCCGCTGCGCGGCAGGGGCTTGCCGGCGGGCTTTTGAGGTGATTCTACTGCGGGCGAGGCGTAGCGTGAACTCTTTTCCCTTCTCTTTCTGGAAAGGAGTTTCGCATGAACACGTTACGTCAGCAGATGATGCAGGAGTTGCAACTTGCGGGTTTGGCCCCGCGAACGCACGAGGCGTATCTGCGGGCCGTGCGCAAGCTGGCCGAGCATTTTCACACGCCGCCCGATCGGCTTTCGGAGCAGCAGGTCCGCGAGTATCTGTTGTTCCTCAAGAATGAGAAGCGCCTGGCGGCCAGCTCGCTCAACATCGCCGCCTGCGGGCTTCAGTTCTTCTT
>CAUJHS010000041.1 GCA_963204915.1 Planctomycetota bacterium
CGTCGTCTGCCGCGCGCCCAGGAGGCCCGCGATGAGTAAGCTGGCTTCTCCCTCCACTTCCCGGCAGCCCTCGTCATCGCCGCTCGGCGATTCCTCAGGCACAGGCAGCTTGCCGACGAAGGTCGCCGCCGATCACCTGCAGCGGTTGGCGATCGTCTATGTGCGGCAGTCCACGCCGCAGCAAGTTCTCGAGCATCGCGAGTCGACGGCGCGGCAGTACGCGCTGGCGCAGCGGGCCGTGACGCTCGGATGGTCGCGCGAGCGCGTGGAGGTGATCGACGAAGACCAAGGGCAAAGCGGCGCCTCCAGCGCCGCACGTCACGGCTTTCAGCGCTTACTCTCGGAGGTGAGCGACGACGCGGTCGGCATCGTGCTGGGATTGGAGATGAGCCGCCTGGCGCGCAGCGGCAAGGATTGGCATGCGCCCTTGGAACTGTGCGCCATTTACCGCACGCTGCTGGGCGACGCCGACGGAGTCTATGATCCCAGCGACTACAACGACCGCTTGCAGTTGGGCCTCAACTAACCCTTATCATAAAGCACAGGATTCAACTTTTCGCCGTCGGCGCTGCCGCACGATGGTTGTTCTTCTGATTCCAACCCCGACTGCGGACCACGTAACCGACGACTTGGTAGTCGAAAGGCAAACCCTTTGCGCTGCGCAAGCCTTCGTCGTTCAGGATGGCCGCGATCGTGGCGTAGTCGTGGTCGGGAAGGAGTTTTTGGATACGGCGCAGGACCGTGTCGGAAGTCTTCGGCGCCCAAACGCCGACCAACGGGCGGTCGATGGTCAACGCGCTTCGTGCGCCCGTGTGCCATTCCACACTGATGCGAATTTTGCCCGCTTCGCTGACGCCGTCCACATCAACGCGCTTCACCAAAAATCGCAACAGCGTCTTTCGCTCCTCCATCGAGGTCGTCTCGGCGCGCCAGACGCGTTCCAAGTCGCGGGAAAGATCCTGCACCAAGCGGCGATCTCGTTGACTCAGCGGCTGATCGAGTTGACACTCCCACTCAGCGCGCTCGATGCGCAGCCGCTCGCGCTGCCGCAGCGCCGTCTCCCATTGCGCTTCCAACTCTGCCGCGACCAGACGATTCGACGGGTCCACCGCTTCGTAGCGGCGACTGGCCAACTCGACTTCGTAGTCGGCGCGCTCCAATTGTAGATCCCATTGGCGCCGAGTCTCCTGGCGATTCGCATCTAGTTCCTCCAGAGCTTGCAGGGCGATCTCGATCTTGGCGGGCGACGCCGCGTTCAGGAACAACTGCGTTACCGCCTCATCAATGCCGCGGGCGCTCATGCACTGGCAGGCGGCACCGCCCTTGCGGTGATAAGCGTAATAGCACCCATAACCCGGGACGCGCTGTTCCTTGGTGGAATAATAAAGAACGCTCATCCGCGCGCCGCAAACCCCGCAGTAGACAATCCCCTGCAACAAGGCTGATCCCTTGCGCGGCGCGCCACGGCTCTCCTGCCGATACCAGTTGGAGCGCAGAATCCGTTGGTTCTCCACGAACTGCTCCCAAGGGATGTAGGCGGGGTAAATATCCGCTAGGCACACGGGCCAATCTTCCAAAGGCCGAGGATGGGTTTTGGCCTTGCCGTTAGTCGGTGAGCGATCGAACGCGTCGTATTCACACTGTCCGTAGACATAGGCTCCGGCGTAGGTCGGGTTGTGCAAGAGGCGAATCAAATCGCTGAGATCCGGCTCTTTCCAACGGATCTCGCCGTGGCGCGGCCCGCCCCAGATCTTGGCCGGGACTTTCAATTTCTCCTCGACCAATTGAACCAGGACTTGCCGGGCGACTTTGTGCTGCTGGAAGAGACGGAAGACGTAGTCCAGCCGCTTTTGCACTTGACGGTCCGGGTGCTTGACTACGTCGCCCGTCTCGGTGCGGACATAGCCGATGGGCAAGGGCCGCGACAACTCGCCTCGCCGCGCCTTGCTCCACCGGCCTTCATGCAAGCGGCAGCGCAAGGTGAACAGTTCGGCCTCCGAAATGGTCCCCTCCACCCCCAGCAATAATCTGTCGTTGGGATCGCGCGGATCGTAGACCGCGCTCTCGTCAGCCAGCAGCGTCTGCGTCACGACGCAGATCTCCACCAAGCGATGCCAGTCGGCCGAGGAGCGCGCCAGTCGTGACGCCTCCAGCGCGAAGACGATGCCGACTTGCCCGGCGCCAATCTCCGCCAGCAGTTTCTTGAAGCCGTGTCGGTGCGCGGAGCTGGCGCCGGATCGTCCCTGATCCTCATCGATGGTTTTCACCGACGAACGCGGCCAGCCCAAGGCCTGAGCGCGTTCGGTCAACGCGTACTGTCGCTGCCCGCTTTCCCGATTGCTGCGAATTTGATGCACGCTGGATTGGCGGATGTAGACCACCGCCAGACGACGTAAGTGCTCGGGTCGCACTTTGGCGAAAGTGATTTCCTGGCTCATGGCTGCTCCTCCCGGGTTTCGCGTTGGCACGACCGAGCCGCCTTGAGAACCATGCGCGAGAAGCATCCGCCAAAGCGCGAGCGGTCATCCGGAGGCAGTTGAAGCCAGAGTTCCTACAGCGTCACTTCGGCTTCGATTTCTTCTGGCGAGTTCGTGGACGCCGGCTCCGGCAGTAACGGGCCAACTCGACCAACCTCGACGCTTGCGCCTCCGGAATCTCTCCCGTTGCCGGTAGACACTCGTCGGGCAAATCGGTCCACGACTGCGGAATGGCGATTCGCTCGCCGGACGGCAATTGCAGCACTAGCCATCGTTCATCCTCCTTCCAAAACACGTCGCGAATCATCCCTCCATCGCCGCCGGCCTTCCGGCGATGCCTCAACACCCGAGTATATCTCCCGCAAACAGGTTGAACTGGTGGTTTATGTGACATGTTTCAATGGCACGATGAGCGAAGCCGAACTGCACGTCCTCAAGAGCCGCTTGCAGCAGGGTCTGTGGAACAAGGCCCAGCGCGGCGAAGTGCTCAACCATCCGCCGCTCGGTTACGTGCGGACGCTCGCGGGCGACTACGTCCTCGATCCCGATGAGCAGGTGCAGGCGGTGGTGCGATTGATCTTCGAGCAGTTCCCTCGGCGCGGCAGCGTCAACGGACTCTTGAAGTGGCTGGTGCGTCACGAAGTGAAGCTGCCGGTGCGTCCGCACTTCGGCCCGAACCGCGGCGAGCTGGAGTGGCGGCGGCCCAACCGCGCGACCTTGCTGAACCTGCTGCACCATCCGATCGACGCCGGCGCGTATCGCTTTGGACATCGCGAAGTGGACCCGCGCAAGAAGATCCCCGGCCGGCCGACCACGGGCCGCACGTTCCGTGCGCACGATGCTTGCCGCGTGCTGATTCGGGATCGCTTCCCCGCGTACCTTCCTTGGGAGGAATTCGAGAGGAATCAGCAGCGATTGTCCGAAAACAGTTCGCTGGGCAAGCTACTGTCGGCGCCGCGGCACGGGCCGAGCCTGCTGGCCGGGCTGGTCGTCTGCGGGCGGTGCGGCCATCACATGCTGGTGGCCTACAGCAACGCGGGCTCCGGCCGAGCAGATGGCAACTCCGCGAAGGCAGCGCGGCAGAGATTGCGGTACAGTTGTCAGCGCGAGGCGATCGACTATGGCGCCGAGGCGTGCCAAAGCTTGTCGGGCGCGGCGCTGGAGGCGTTCGTGGAGGAACGGTTGTTGCAAGCGGTCTCGCCGGCTTCGCTCGATCTGAGCCTGGCGGCGGAGGAGATCGAACGCGAGCGAGCGCAGCTCGACGACCACTGGCGCCAGCGGCTGGCGCGTTCGCGCTATGAAGTCGAGCAAGCGCGGCGGTAGTACGCGGCGGTCGATCCGGACCATCGCCTGGTGGCGCGCGAACTGGAACGTTGCTGGGACGAAACGCTGCGCGCGGACGAACAACGGCAAGCCGAGTACGCCCGCTTCACGCGCGAGCTTCCGCGATGGTTGTCGTCGCAGGAGCGTGCGCAGATCCAGACGCTGGCGCAGGACCTGCCCGCCCTGTGGCGCGCCGACTCGACGATCCCAGCCGATCGGCAAGCGATCGCGCGGCTCCTCTTGGGGCAAGTCACGGTGACCGTGGAAGGCGAGACGGATCGGGTGGATCTGGAGCTGCGCTGGGCCGGCGGATTCATCAGCCGTCACACGCTGTATCGTCCGGTGCAGACGTATCAGCAGTTGTCGAACTATGAGGAACTCGTTGCGCGAATCGATGCGCTCCGGGCGCAGGCGAAGTCGTTGCCGGAAATCGCCGCCACGCTGGGCGTGGAGGGCTTCCATCCGCCGAAGCGCGCCTCGCGTTTCACGCCAGCGATCTTGAGCCGCTTCTTGCGCGAACGCGGCGTGCGCCGGGGGCCTTTGCCACAAAGCGTGACTTGCGAGGAGCACCTGGAGGCCGACGAGTGGTGGCTGGCCGACCTGGCCGCGGAGTTGGCAATGCCGATCGCCACCCTCCATCGCTGGCGGCGCGTGGGCTGGGTCGCCTCACGCAAAGTCGCGGCGGCGGGCGGCCGCTGGGCGATCTACGCCAACGCCGACGAACTGCTCCGTCTCCGCCGCCTGCGCGATGCGCCGCGCGGTTGGCCGCAACCCTACCCCAAGGAGCTGATCACCCCCCAAACCATTCCCCCAAGCCGGCGCTAACCTGCGCCAACCTTATGACAAGTGCTACCTTAGGAGGTACTATGACTGGCACACTGAGTTGTTCTATCGCAGCTTGAAGCAAACGTTCGGTCGCGGCAAACTGCGTAGCACGTCGCCCGATCACGCGGTGAGCGAACCGTCGTGGTCGCTGGTGGCGCTGGCCGGCGTGAAACTGCTGGCCGTCGAGACGCTGCGTGACGCACGGCGTTATCGCCAGCGCTCAAGCATGGCGCAGGCGCTGCGTGAAGTGCGGCGGACGTTCTGGCCCGATCGCGACGCCGGCGCGATTTCGCCGCTGCGTGAGCGGTTGCTGGCCGCTGTTCACGACACCTATCATCGCCGCCGCAAGAAGCGCCGCCGCTATCCACAGAAAAAGCGTGGCGAACGGACCGGCATCGCCGAAATCACTCCCGGTACTCGCGACCAACAACTCGCCGCAACTCCTTATCTGGCTTCCATTCTCGCATGAAAGTTCACGGCGTTAAGTGGCGCCCGGTAGCAAGTTAAACGCTAAATCACTTCGCGGCCCTTCGGTTGTCAAGGCTCCCGCAGGCCGCGGAGGATTTGCTGCATTCGCCTCTCGTCCTCGAGAAGACGCGGCACCCGAAGCGATTGTGCGGAGGCAACGCAGCGTTCGACGGCTTTCGCCTGATGATACTGCTGGTAACCTTCGGCGGCAGTCAGGTAGTGGCCGAAGGCCTTTTGCTCCTCGCGGACGGCGACGTAAGCTTTGGCCAATCGCTCGTGCAAACTGGGGGCGATGAAGCCGTCGTCCTCCTCAGCGCCCATCTCTCGGATTTTCTTTTCGGCGGCGATGGCGAGCGTCCACTGGAAGATCGCGCTTGCCGGCTCGTTCTGGCTGCCCCAGATTTTTTTGGACTCGTAAAGCGTCCCCAGCAGGTAGTGCATGCGGAGGATCCGCTCCCAATCGTCGGGAGTCTTGAAGTTGCGCGAGTAGATCGTGTTTTTCTCGAGAAACAGGCCTTCGGTAAGGATGTCGAAGATTAGATCCCCCGATTCCCAGCGATGACCGTGTTTGGCAAGCAGCCAGGCACAGTTTTGGGCAGCCTGCGTGTTGTACCGGTCCATCTTCCAACTCAACAGGTAGCGCGCCGCGGCCTGCTGCGCGTCGCGCGGCTCGTCGGAGGTGAAAGCTTCCAGTCCGGCGAAGTAGTCTCCCGTATGACGCAGCAATTCGGCAAAGGCGACACTCAGCTCTTCGTCCTGCGCATGCCACCATCCGAAGCCGACCGTATCCCAACGCTTCGACCCGTCGGACGAAAACTCCGCGGTGACCGCTTCCCACTCCAAACGCGCGAGATAGGCCGCTTGAATTTCGTCGGCGGCTTGGGCGAAGCCATGGCTCCGCAACGTTGCCAACGGCTCCGCCCAACGTAGCTGAAAGTTCTCGGGAGCCAGGTCGCTGCGGACGAGCGCCAGGACGAGGACCGCCACGGCGCCTTTGGCGCGCTGAGGATATTGACGCACATTCTCTTGCGCGATCTCGACGGCCAACGGCAAGCGGCCGGCCTCCAGCAGCGCCTTTCCCAACTCGTGCATCGGCTGGTTGACATGATCCGGGCCGACCTTTTGCAGCGTCTGGCGCGCCGCTTCGATCGCCTCGGCCTGATAGGGCCGCTCGCGGATCACGGCGGCGCATCGTTTCACGGCCTCGGCGGGCTGGTTCGCCTTGCCGAGCGCCTGCGCCCAGTTGAAGTTGATGATCCAGCGCTGGGCGTCTCGGAAGCCGGCGTCCGGGCTGCGCTCCAATTTGTCCGCCGCCTCGGCAAAGGCCGCGACCGCGTCCTCGGCGCGGCCCGTCTTCAAATAGGTGGCGCCCAAATTGTTATGCGCAATGACTTGCTGCGCGAGATTGCCTTGCCGTGTCGCTTGTTGGAACAGCGCTTGGGCTTCTCGCAAGCCCGCGGCGCGTTCGGCTTGCGCTTTGTCCTTGGCCAGCTTGAGCGTCAGCTCGCCCAGTCGCAACTGCAGCGCCGCGTCGGTCGCGTCCTCGGTCGCGTCGGCTTTCGCCCTTTCGTACGCCTGGCGCGCTTCGGGCAACTTTCCTTGCGTCTCCAATTTCTGGGCGTTGGAGATCTGCTCGCGGAACTGAGCCGACTCTCGCGAAACGTCAATCCCTTGGGCCAGCAAGGAACTGGCGCCGGAAACGGTCGCGCACGCCAACGCAACGCGGATCACCCACGGTTTCATAGGACGCCTCCCCGGTCGTGGTTTCTCATCGGGTTTCATTCGTTCACCAGCATGGCTTGGGGCGCGAGATCGCCGGCGAAGGGCGCCGGCCCGGCTGCGCTGCAACGCGCTTGATTGTACGACTCGGCAGGCGAGTTGAACTTTTTCAGGAACACCGCGGCCTGCGCAATGGACGCCGCGGGCGACGGGTTTTCCAGCAACAGGTAATGGAACGTGTTCCCGGCCGGTCCAACTTCCTGGTGACAGGAACCGCTACACTTGGCCTGGACCGCCGACCCGCCGCCGCGAAGCTCGAACGTCGAATCGCTGAGATGGAAAAACTTGGCGAAGTCCAGAAACACGACGCCATACGACTTGGCGTCGTTCACCACCGAGCGGCCGTCGCCCACGGGCACCAAGGTCAGACGATCGAACAGCCCGCCCGGCTCTTCGTTGAGGTAAAGCACATCGAACTTTTCGGCGAAGAGGGTGGGATATTTGCTCGGCCGCGGGGTCGTATCACTGTCGATGTGGGTTTTCGGGACGATAATCTTCAGCGGCACGCGATGGATGGCGGGTGGGGTGCGGTCGCTGAGCTTGCGGTGCAGGCTCAACTCCATCGGCCACCCGTCCTCTTTCACCGTGACTGTGATCTCCAGCCTGGGCGTCTTGTCCTCGTTGGTCACCTCAAACTGCCATGCCGAAGAGTAGAGCGCGGTATTGCGCAGCCGCGCCGCGATGTGCTCGGCAATGGCCTGTTCCTTCGCGGCTCGACTTGGCGGCGTCAGCACGAAGTCGAAATTTACAAGACGGACTCGCAGCCAGAGCGGCGATGGCTCTTGAGCCGAAGAAGGGCCTTCGCTGCAAACCATCGCCGCGACGGCCATCAAGGGATAGATCAAGCGCCTCATAAAAATCCTCGATTACGCTTCAACGTTCCACCAGCGGAACTACCACCAATTTAACGACCTCGCCGGACGTTCGCGGCGCGTGGGGCGGCGCCGCGTTCAATTGCCTGGCGACACAAATCAGTTCGCCCTCCTCCGACACATTGAAGATCGACGCCCGCACGCGCATCGTGCTATCCAGTTGGACGGGCAGAACGCACACCTCCGTAAGCATACGTGCTCCCCCAAGGCTTTCGGAACCGGTCGGCCCTTCGGGCGGCGCCGGCAAACCGGCCCCGAGCGGGCGTCCTTGATAGTTCTTGACGACGTAGGTCAGCGGCGGCTTGCCGGGACGCGTCACTTCCAGATGAAACTCGCGTCCCTCGGGGGCGCCAAACACGCCTAAATTGCCGCCTGGCTTAAAGAGCAGGACCGGCGCCCACGACAATTCGGGTTTCGTCGAGGTCCAGGGCGCAATCGCGCGAACCTGATCCAACCGCCCCGGGGCCGAAATGCGCACCTGCCGCGGCCAAAACGGCGCGGTGGCAAAGATCATCCGCCGATTCTTTTCCAGCCGGATCGTCTCGCCGGAACCCGGACCAGGATCCGCAGCAGCCCAAGAGCTGCACAAGGTTTCGTCGTAAGTCTTGGTTTCCGTTTCAGCGGGCGCGTCGTGGTCACTCGGGACCGGGTCGAGCATCACGTCGAACTCCGGCGCCTCCACCACGCCGACAAACAGGCTGAGTAGCCCCAGCGTGGGGATCAAGAAAATAAAGAACTGCGTGCAGCGCCGCGTCGAGAACGCCAGGGCGAGCCTGAAATCGACGGCGTGCAAAAACCATGACGGAACCTTCTTGGCAAAGATAGGAGAGGTCAGAATGCCAATGATCACGACTACCGAGATTTTCAAGCTTTGAGCCCCAAAGACACAAAACACCCACAGGGCGACGAGCATTAAAAGAACCACGAACAGCAAAAGATTCCGCCCGAACACGCGGTTGACGGTTTTCTGTTCGGTTTCACCAGGCAACTTGTCGAGAAGCTCGAGCACCTGGTTACAGCGTTGCTCAAAAACTCGGCTGTTTGGGCGCTCCTCTTTCGCCGCTTGCATTAACTCCCGCAGGTCGCGCTCTCTTACGAAGTACTTCAGCACCTCATGCACCACCTCGGGCCACTTGGCGTCTAGAGATACGATGTCTCCAAGCGAAAGCTCGAACTTGTATTCCAGCAGTCGCGCCAGTTCTTTGCTGTCGAAATGCTTAACCAACGCCTCGTGAGCAACCGCCAGAGGGTTGAGCGAGCTGCGCGGGTTCAGCGATTCAAGCACCATATATCGCGTCACTAATTAGCCCATGGGTGGGCGGAGAACAGCCGGCGGCTTTCCCTCCGCGCGTCAGCCTCTTGCGAAGCCCAAGGATCGGCAATTCCCTCATTATACGCGGGGTGATCGTAGTCAGCATCGCGGTTGCGGTGCGAAAGGCGGCAATGCCGGCGTGCCCCGAGCCTCGCTTTACTTCCTTTCCGCTTTCGGCCTCGTTGTCCAGACTGCGAATAGAGCAACGACACCGGGTAAGGTTTGTATTGCCAGTGTCGTATAGGCCAAAGTTACTCCGAATAGGCCGGCGATGATGACGCACGCAAGAAAGAAAGTTGCGGTTCGGCGGCCATCCGACTTCAAGGTCAAACTCCAAATCAAGCCAGCGGCCAGGAATCCGTTGTACAACCCGGCGTTGGCGACGATCATGCCCGCCTGTTGCGCTTGCTCAGGAGTAAAGTCAAGCCTGCCGTGAACCTTGGGATGGCTCCAAAAAAACATTTCCACAACGGCGATCACGATATGGACCAGTGCGACGAGCGATACCAACGTCTTGGCGATCATCGATAACATAGTTCTCTTTTCTTTTCGGCGAATGAACAAGAAGTGGCGGGCGCCCATTGCTCGCACGCCATTCGCATGGCAATTGCCGTAAACCTTTTTAAGAGAACAGCGAACTGCGCGTGACGCCAGGGTCGTTCGGGGTTGATCGAGAAAAATCCTTGAGATACGACTCCCATTTTCTTGAGCCGGTATTGCCACAGCGCACACCCCCTCTGCGGGACGGATTTCGGCAAAAATTCGTTTGCGCCCCCGATCGTCCCTAGTAGAACCTCTACCTTTGCTATTTCATGAATACTCGCTGGATTTTCAGTCTCTCAATCCGGTTGAAGGAAAACATCCGACTCCTTTGAAGATGCAGTAAATGAAGCCCGATTTCCAGTGTTTCTTACGACGCCTCGCGTTAGGCTTGGCAAGTTGGTCGTTGCTGTCGATGTGCTTGTGGGAGGAACGATCGTCAACCGCGTTCGCCCAAGACCTCGAAAGTCTCCAAAGCCAATTCCAGGAGTTGGAGAAGCGATTGAAGGCCCTGGAAGATCGATTGCAGTCGATGCCGCAAGGCGCCGGGCCTGCGAAGGCGCAGGATGCAGCGGTTCCGAAGGTCTTTCGCTTGCCGGAAGGATTCCAGAAAAGAGCGATTCGTTCGACGCGCGATCTTGCCATGTCTGAGGGTGTGGCGAACGATAGCGACTTCGACGGCCTGACGGATAATGAAGAAACCACGTTGGGAACCAATCCGGCCCTGCCCGACACGGATGGCGACGCGCTGTTGGATGGTTGGGAAGCGCATGGCGTGAATGGCATCGACTTGCCCGCCTTGGGCGCATCGCCTTTGCACAAAGACATCTTCGTCGAGATGGACTATATGGTCCGTGCGAGCGCCACCAACAGCCTCGGTCCAAATGCCGCCGTGATCAACGGAATTCGCCAGGCGTTTGCCCAAGCCCCGGTGAACAATCCGGATGATGTTCCGGGCATTAACATTCACTTGGAAGTGGGTAATGAGGTTGCCTATGATCCGGACCTCAATCCCTACCAAGACGAGTTCTTTGCACTTAAAGGCGTGCATTTCGCTTCGGCGCGCGCGCCGGTGTATCGCTATATGATCTGGGCGAACGGCTACCGTGGCGGAAGTTCCAGCGGCGTGGCGATGGGTATTCCGCATTCTGATTTTTTGGTGACGTTGGGTTTATGGAACGGCGGTGCCGGTGGAACCGACAACGAAAAGATCGGCACCTTCATCCATGAACTGGGCCACTGCTTGGGACTGACGCACGGGGGCGCCGGGGACCACACGCACTACAAGCCCAATCACATCAGCGTGATGAACTACGCCTTCCAAACGCGCGGGATCAAGGTCTATAGCGCCCGCCGGTTCGACTACCAGCGCTTCCCGCTGCCCGTCTTGCGAGAGAACTTTCTTTCCGAGGCGGCAGGATTGGGCGGCGGCAGCGACCTGAGCGGCTATTGGACGATCATCCAGCCCAATCGCGAGGTTCGCGCTGACGTGGCCATCGACTGTAACAACAACAATCTGATCGATTCGGGAAATGTAAGCCGCGATCTCAACGGGGACAATTTCCTGGGCGACCTGGCGCCGACGCCGGATCAATGGAAGGTGCTGGTCTATAACGGCGGGTCCATCGGCTCGTTGGAGACTTTGGAGAACGCGCTGGAAACGGCCGAAGACGCATTCGAGCCATTCCCCTACATTGAGCTGACCGAGGAAATGGACCGGCAATTCGCGCCCTAGTCGGCGTGGCGATTCCGCCCCCCTTTTCATCTCGTTTACCAATTCAGGAACTGCCTTCATGAATCCCAAGCCGGTTGCTTTGCCGCGTCCGCGGCGCGTGGAAGTGTCGGTTGCTGCCGCCCTCGAAGCAGTGGGCGAGGCTCAGCCTAAACTGCAGGACATGTTGCGGCGCCGCGAGACGCTCGCCTACGAGCTGGAGCTGCTCGACGCGGAAGTCGAACGCCTGGCGATCGAAAGCATCTGCGGCCACGTGGACGACACCCAGGATGTCGAAACCTACGATGGATCGCTCGGCGTAACCCGCCAATTTGTAGACGACCACGAACGCTCCGTCGGCCAACTGCAGTGGCTCGACGATCTCTTTGGCCGGTTTAACGGCCCGAACGATTCGCCGGGCGACGTGGCCGGCGTGCGCTGGGGAAGCGGTGGGCTGTTTGCGAACGACCTCTTCATCACCGCCGGCCATTGCTTCGACCAGCATGGCGGCGGTTGGCAGCGTCCCAAACGAAACGGCGTCACGATCCCGCCGCAAGAGATTGCCACGCTCATGCGGATCAACTTCAACTATCAGGTGGATGGGGCGACCGGCGCCGTTCGGCCGGGCGCCGCGTTCCCCGTCGAAGCACTCCTTGAGTACCGGCTCGGCGGCTTGGACTTTGCGATCGTCCGCGTCGGCCGCAACGCCGCAGGCCGCTTGCCTGGCGAGGACTTCGGGACCCTGCAAGCCGCCGCGGCCGACCTCACCACGGACGCAGCAACGCTCTGCCTGATTCAGCATCCATCCGGCCGGCCCAAGCGTGTGGAGGCGGGGCCGATGCTGCACAACCTCGGCGGGCAAATCGCCTACGACAGCCTCGATACCGAGGGAGGCTCTTCCGGTTCGCCGATCCTTTCTGACACGGGCGAAATCGTCGGCGTCCACACCAATGGCGGCTGCTCCGCATTCAGCGGATTCAATTTCGGCGTAGCCATCGGCGCCATTCGCGGCGCCTCCGACGTGCTCGCCTAGTTGCGGCAAGTCACGAGCGCTCACCCGCGAAGCAACGGTTGTTGAAAACGGTGAATCTTGGGGATGAACTCTGGGTCGTCGGGCTGTTGAGTCGCGGTTGGCGCCGAGACGGCGGTTCGCTCTAGGGCGGCGGTTGGCGCGGGCGGGTGGCCCGATTCGGCGCCGCCGGAAATCGTTTCCACCAAGATGTTTTCGGGGAACTCTCCGCCGCCGGGTCCCGGCCTGGCGGCGACCACGCCCATTTCTCCAAACCTCGCGACCATGGCTGGAAGGTATTGGCTTGGGCGACGCCCCAGGCTGCGGAACCAATCCACGCGCCGGCGGAACGCGGCCATGCGATCCTCGGGCGAAGCGTTTCCATCCATCACGATTCGATAATCGTCGTCGAGAAGCACCTGGTTGGGAACCCGCGCCGGCCAGAACGTCGGAGTGAAGGGCGTGAAGCGCTCGTAGCCCGAACGGCAACTGGCGCTGTCGGTCTGCCACGGGAGCGCCATCCACCGCGTGAGGTCTCCCGCGCCGAGCGCGCTAAGTGGTCCAGTAGAGGACATCGCCACGGCCGGCGAGAGCACGTCGCCATAATCCGGCTCCGGCATGGCCGCGGGTCGTTCGCGAAGGCGCAGGCGGCGCAAGTCCCGAAAGATCAACGGGGCGCGGATCGCCCACGTCACCTCACATCCGGGATGGAATGCGTCCGCCACGGCGAAGGTGAGCGCCGCCTCGGTGAGGACGCCAGGCTGCAGAGGCAAATCGACCTCATCCAGCGACGCGGGACGTCGTGCGCCAGGATCGTAATCCGCTTGAAAGGCGCCTCGCGACCATTGCTCCAGCCGCGCCAGTTGCAGGGGGCTGAGCGCCAGGTCGAGTCGCGGGCTGCCATCCACATCCATCGCGTCGCCATAGACTTGAGGCCACAAACCGCGCCAGCCGTTGTTGCCGCTATAGTTGCGGAAGTGATGGTAAATTTGGCGCCGCGTCTCTTCCAACTGATCGAACAGGACGCGGTCGGTGGCCGGATCGGGGCTCGCGGCTAAACGGGCCAGCAACTCGGGCCGCGTGAAGTCGTAGGGGCCGCGCCAGCCAAACGTTTCGGCAAAGCCCGCGTTGACCCATTGCAGCGCCGACAGCCGCTCGAAAATCGGCAAGATGTGGCGTTGAAACGAAACCGGGCCGGGATAGCCGGGTCCGGGCGGCGTCATCCGGTACAGCAGCAGATCGTACAAAGTGCGAACGGACTTCAACTGCGGAGCGTAGTTCGGTGGACCGACGATCACCCACGCCGGCTCGACGGGAATTTCCTGCCCGTCCAATCGCACACGGGCGCGGACCGGGCCATCGGCGATATCGTCGTACCAGCCATCGTTGTTGGCGAAGTCCGTTGGCGGAAGCCCGAACGCCGAACGCGAGACTCCGCGCCCCGGCAGAAACAGGAGTCGGCCCGCCGCATCCGTTTGCAACTCGCCCAGATAGACCGCCTGGCCGAGAAACTGGCCGGAGTCGAACGCCGGACCGGTTGTGATGTTCGCCCCGCGAATCGATCTTGGGCCGGGGTCGATGACCAGTTGGCGGCGTTCTTCTCCATGCAAGTTGGAGTTTCGGCGGCGCGACGGCTCCACCCTGGGATCACTGGCTTCAGGAATGTCCAGCGCGAGGGTGAACGTGTACCAAGCCGCCTTCTTGTTGGCGACGTGTACGGTCCATTCGATGTCGGCGCGTTCGCTCGTCAGCTCGCCCACCACCTCGCCGTCCCGGTTGAACCCGTAGATCCGAAAGCGCGCGGCTTCGCGCTTCAAGCGACCCTGCGCGTCGCGATAGAATTCGGCTGGCTGAGGCGCCGGATGGGGTGTTTCTGGTCCCAGGTAAAACTCCTGGGGGCTGTTTCCGACGCGCGCCATGCCGATCGCGGGATGGATCTCGGCGCGGACGATCGTGGTGTCCATAAGGCCTCTTTCTGTGGAAGCAACTATTTTCGTACGGTTCACGGCAACGGGTGTTTTTTGAAGAACTCCCAAATCAGGTCGTTGGCGGAAACCTTTTGCGTTGTTTCTCCGAGTAGCTCCTGATATTGCGGCGTCGAATAACGGGCTGGCCGAGGGCGGCCGGGCCACAAGTGGCCGCCGCCGACGATCTCGACCAGAACGACCTCGGCGCTCCCGGCGCCCATCGGCGGATGTCGCTTTTGGTGTACCGCCAGCGGAGCCGCACTCAAGGTGGAAACCTCCGGCGTCTTGTTGGCCTTGTTGTTCTCGACCCAAAACTCAACGTGCTTCGCGACCGAGGTAACCGGTTGTCCCGCAAGGTTTCCGCCTTCGTAACCGATCACGTTGTCGGCGGTGCCGTGGAAGTGAATTACGGGAATCGCGCGATGGGGAGTGCAGCCGTCGAGCATCAGGGTGCCTGCGACCGAGGCGATCGCCGCCACCTGGTCGGGCATCTCGCACGCCAGGCGGTTCGCCATCATGGCGCCATTGGACATTCCAACCGCATAAACGCGTTTTGCATCCACGTTGGTCATGGCGGCAACGTCCTTGAGCAATGCCTTGACGAACTCGACATCCTTGGAGACCGCGTTACAGCAGCGACCTGCGTTCCAACTCGTCTGGTTCCCCAAGCCTGCCGGATAGACGGCAAGGAACCCCGCCTGGTCTGCTTTCTCGTTCAGGCCGGAATCCAAGGCCATCGTCGCGGGGGTCTCCTTGTAACCGTGGAAAATCAGCGCCAGCGGATGGGGTTGGCTTGCGACATACCCGGTTGGGACATGGACGGTGTACTTCCGTGGCGTTCCGTCCACGTCCAGGGACCGGTCGTGATCGCCAGGTCCCAGTTGAGCGAGGGAAGCGGATAGAAGAAGCAGGACAGGAACGCCACTCATGGAATCCTCCTTATCGTGTGGGTAAGGCGGGGAGCGGGCCGGCGCTGGGGAGCGCCTGGCGCCGCGCCCAGAAGTCCGAGTCGGGCCAGCGCACGACCTGCCGGTAATAGTAAGTCCGCGCCTCCAAATACCGGGCGAAGATTTCGTCGAGCCAGGCGCGATAAGCCGCTAACCCCTCGGCTTCGCCCAGCAGCGATTGGGCGATGGCGTCGGCGGCGCGCTCCGCGGACTCCAAGGCGAATGAAATGCCGGCCGAGGAGAGCGGGTCGAACGACATCGCGGCGTCGCCCACCGCCAGCCAGTTAGGACCGTCGCCGGGCGCCAAGCGCGCGGTAGGAGCGGCGACCGTGCGCAACTCCGCGTCGCCGACCGCCGCGCCGAACATTTTTCCGATGAGCTTCGTCGCCGCCAGCTCTTCACTCCAGGCGCGCTGCAAATCCTGGCGCCGGCGCGGCAGCCGCGGAGCATCGGTGAAGTACGCGACGATCGCCTGTCCGCTCGGCAACTTTGCGGCGTACCACCAGCCGTGTGGCGCCGCTTCGAGGAAGGTGCGTTGGTCCGCCAGGCGGCCATCGCGCCCGGCGGCGATGACGGCGACCAACGCGTCCAGCGCGAGGGGGCGGCTCCCGAGCTTTTGCGCGACGCTCGCCGCGCGGCCCGTGGCGTCCACCACGAAGTCGGCCGCCAGCACCGTGGGGCCTTGAGGCGTCTCGGCTTCGACCATCACTTGACCGTCGGGGAAGAGCTGCAGCCGCCGGACCACGGTTTGGCGGCAGACGCGCGCTCCCTGGAGTTCGGCCAGCTCGGCCAGCCGCGCGTCGAACTTCGCGCGGTCGAGATGCCAACCATGCCCGTAGGGGTTGAAAATGAAATCGTTCTCGTACGGCGCTTCCTCGCCCCAGAGCGACACGATTCCGGGCGAAGGCGCGTGACCGTCGCGCTGAAACGCCTCCCAGGCGCCCAGTTGCGCGAGCAGCGACTGGGCCTGGGGCGGCAGCGTTTCTCCGATCCGAAAACCCCCATAGTCTGTGCGTTCGAGAACGGTCACGTCCAGGCGGCGCCGGCGCAGCTCGATCGCCAGCGCGGTCCCCGCCGGACCGCCTCCGGCCACAACGACGTGGCGCATCCTGGTTTGGCGTGCGAGCATTTTCCGGCGGTCCTAAACCACGGGCGCGGGAACGTCCGCATTGCGCTCGGTCTCCACGTAGCGGCTGCCGTCAAAGACGACGAACCCCAGCTCGTGCCACCGCTCGACCATTTGCAGATGCGAGTTCACCTTGTCGCGCGTCCAACTCACCTGTTGATTGCCGCCGGCGGTGAAGACCTCGTCGGGGCGCTGCTGCGGCCACCAACCGATCAGGCTGCCGCCCGACGTACACTTGAAAAAGTCCGCTTGCCAGGGGATGGCCATCTGCTTGGTGACGTCTCCCGCGCGCAAGTTGGCCTGGTCGAGCCGGAACAACGCGCCGGGGACGATCGGGAACACGTCGCGGAGCATCCAGCTCGCTTCAATTCCGGGGAAGAAGGCCGCTCCGGCGCAATTCTCCAGGGCCGCGCGGTCCAGTCCCTCGGGAGTCAACTCCGCCAGCGGCTGAGGCGGGCTGCCATCCCAGTCGTTGGTAAAGGCGCCGTCGCGCCACTTTTGCAGCGTTTCGTACATCGCCTTGGTCACGGCGAGGCCCGCATCCCCGCTCGCTTCCCAGTCGTTGTTGTCGTCGAACAGGATGGGCATGTTCATGCCGGCCCGGTTCAACCCCGCTCCTTTCTGCGGATGGCGCAGCCGCTTGAAAACGTCGTTCCGCCGGTTCTGCGCCGCGGGAGGAAACGCGATGGCGAGGCGGTCGTGGATGCTGCCGGGCGACTCCATCAACCACTTGACCGCCATCGGGCGCTCGAGGATCGGATAGATGTCGTACTTGAACGAGGGCGTGGCCGGCGGCGTGTGCCGGCCTTCGTCAATGGCGCGCTGGAGCAGCGTATCGTAGAGCGTTATGACGTTGCGCATCGCCGGCGCGAACTTGGGAGGCGTGCAGATGACCCAAGCGCCCAGCACCGGCGCCTCGCGATCCGAGTTCCGCAGCCGCACCGTGGCGTTGACGGGACCGTCGGCGGTCGTGTCGCACCAGCCGCGGTTGTTGGCGAAGTCCAAGATCGGCTTGTTCCAGGGCGACTCGGCCTTGCCTTCTCCAGCCAGGACGAGCAAGCGTCCCGCCTCGTCCGTTTGGATTTGCCCCAAGCAGAGGTTCGAAACCGTGCGGATCTGCCCGTTGTGGAAGTCGCTGAACGAGCCTCCGTCGAAGACCGCGGCTTGTTGAGGGCCGCGAACGGTCCTGGCGCCAGGACGGATGTCGAGCTTGGCGCGGTCGGCCCCGGTGACGTGAGCATTGCGGACCGGCCCGTTGGGACTGGGTCCGCGAAACTCTTTCCAACTGGCTTTGGTGTTGGCCAGCTCGACCGTCCAGGTAATGTCGGCGTGCTCCGCGGTCAGCTCGCCGATCAGCCGGTCCTGCGAGTCGTAGGCGAACAGCCGGAAGCGCGCCGCCTGGCGGCGGACCCGGCCATCGCGCTTGTAGCCGCCCGCGGGCGCCGCCGTCTCGAAGGGCCGTTCCGGGCCGGGGAAGTAGTCAGCCGGGTCCGCGGGAACCTGAGGCTGTCCATTCACAAAGCCCGCGTTCCCCACGCGGGCCACGCCAATGGCCGGATGAATGCGCACCCGCGCGACATCATCCCAGCGGCCGGCGCCGGCCGGCGCGGGCACGGCCTCGAGCCGCCAGACCGCGCCTTCCAACGTGGTCAGGTACAGCTCGCCGTTTTGATCTTCGCCGAAGGAGGACAACCCATCCAGCGACGCTCCGCCTTCGAGCAGCTCGTCCGTGCGCTCCTGCACCTCGCGCACCTGGCCGTCCACCAGGCGGAAGCTCCACACGCGCCCGGTGAAGTCGCCAAAGACGTACAGCCCGGCGAACTGCGGCGACGGCCCCCGGTGTACGTACCCGCCGACGACCGCCAGGCCCTCGGTGTGGCTGTATTCGTGAATGGGGTCGATCAACGTCTGCCCGCCGATGCTTCCCAAGCCCGTGAGCCGGGTCCCTTCCTTGAGCCGCCAACCATAATTCTCGCCTCCGTGGCTTGCGGCGGGCTGACGATTGATTTCCTCGCGTTCGTTTTGCCCCACGTCGCCGATGAACAAGTCGCCTGTGCCGTGGTCGAAGCTGCAGCGCCACGGGTTCCGCAAGCCATACGCCCAAATTTCCGGGCGCGTATTGGACTGCCCCACGAACGGATTGTCGGCGGGAATGGCGTAGTTACGCGCGGGGTCGGTGGGAAAGTCGTCGCGGTCCACGTCGATCCGCAGCATCTTCCCCAGCAGCACATTCAGGTTTTGGGCGCGGTTCTGAGGGTCGTTCGCCGAGCCGCCGTCGCCCAGCGCCACGTACAGGAAGCCGTCGCGCGGACCGAAGGCGATCCAGCCGCCGTTGTGATTGGCGAAAGGCTGCTCGACCAGCAACACCAGTTGCCGGCTGTTCGGATCGGCCACGTTCGGATCGGCCGCCGAGACGGCATAGCGCCGGATTTCCGTGTGCCCCTGAGAGTTGGTGCAGTTGACGTAGAACTGTCCATTCGCGGCGTAGTTCGGATGAAACGCCAGGCCCAACAATCCGCGTTCGCCCCCGGTGACGATGTTCTCGACTTTGAGGAAGGGCGTGGGCAGCAAGGTGTTGTCGGCAAGATTCACGATGCGAATGGCGCCCCTCTGCTCGACCACGAACAAGCGTGCCGTGTCGCCCGGCGGCGCCGTGACGAAAACCGGCGAGGAAAGACCCTCGGCGACCGACGTGAGCGACAGTCGGACTTCGCTTGCTTGAAGACCGGCTGCTTGAACGCCAGCCGCTTGCAGACCGGCTGCTTGAGGGGCGGCTGCTTCCAGGCCGGCGATGGGAGGCGCGGCGTCGGCGGGCGGACTGAGACTGCGAATCCACCGTTCGACAACCGCGATTTGCTCCGGCGTGAATCGGCCCGACATCACGCCTTTCGGTTCGCTGATGTGACGGTAAAAGGCGCTCTGCTGCGGACTGCCGGGCGCCACGAGGCGCTGCCCCGCAAACGGCTCCAGCGCTGCGACGCCGTTTTGCAGAAACTGCAGGACGCCGTCGTAATTCTCGGCTTCGAAGAGCTGGCTCAAAGTCGTACCGCCATCGACCTCCACCGCCATGTGCATGATGCGCCCTTGCGGCCGCTTGAGCCGCAGCAGCGCGATCATCTCTTCGCCGGCATTCGGCGGAGCGGGCGGGGGCGGCGGTGCCGCAGGCGACATGCTCACGATCCAGTTTCGTACGACCGTCAGCTCCTCCTCGCTAAAGACTCCCTCCATGACGCCGCCGGGAACGGTCATTTGCAGATAGAGCGCGCTTTCGTTGGGCTTGCCCGGCTCGATCAACTTGCGCCCGGCGACCGGATCGCGCGTGGCGGTTCCCGTGCGCAGAAAGTCGAGAATCGCATCGTCGTTGCGATCTTTGAAAAGCTGGCTCAGGTTGGTAGCGCCGACCGCGATGAATTTGTGCATGACTTTCGCGATACCCCGCTTCTGCTCCAGCAAGTCGCGCATCGCCGCCTCGGCGTCCGGCGGTGGCGGCGGCGCCTGGCCCAGCAGGTTGGCTTTCAGATCTTCATCCGACTGTTGAATCTCTTGGAGAAGCTCATCGCCGGGCTGCTGCAACAACAGGGCTTGGACGGCTTGAAGCGAATCGTCGATGCGGCGAAGGTGCAGTTCGCGGCGTTGGGCCGGATCCTCCGGAAGCTGTAACACCGCGGGAAGCGTGAAGGGAATCGCCGCCCTGCCGCCGGCGCCGCGGTCAAGCTCGGTCAGCTTTCGCGCCAGATCCCGCAGCGATGGCATGGCGCTCCAAACACACCAGTCGCGAATCCAGTCGCGCTGCGCCGGGTCTTGGTAAAAGTACTGCTCCAGCATTCCCAGGAGCAATTGGTATCGCAAATCGGCGACCGTGGCCCAGGCGACCGCCAAAGGCGCCGTGATGTCGTTCGGCCCGGCCTGGCCCGCGGCGACCACCTTAGGATTGGTAGGCACATCGCGCGTGGGAACCCACTCGCCCGCGGCGGGCACGGGCAAGCGCCCCGGCTCGCCGCGGTACATTTTCAGGAATCGCTCGAAGTGCGATTGCTCCGCTTCAGCCGCTTGACCGTCTGCGGAGGCGATCGTCAGACCCTCGCCCTGCACGCCAATGTCGCGCAGCGCCTTGAGGCAGTCGTCGCGCGTCTGCGCGGTGAAGATGCGCACGCCTGACCCGAAAGCCCACGAGTCGTCCGCTTGCCTCGCGAGGGAAGCGCCGTCGAAGGCGTCGTCCGGAAGGTGCCACGTTTCGGGAAGCTGGTGCGGGAATTGAGTAAACAACAGGTGGGCCAGTTCGCGGACCATGACAAACCACGGATCGCCCCCCGCGGCATTCTGATAGAGTCCCTCGTGGCTCGAGAACAGCACGCCCATCAAGCCGTACAGCACGCCGACGCGATTGATTTGCTGGCCGGCGGCCGCCCCCGCTTGCGCGACGATGTCGGCGATCGATTCGGCGTCGGTCGGAGACTCCGCCACGACATACTTGGCCAAGGAAACCTGCGTCAACGGCTCCAAGTGAAGCTGGAATGGGTAGAAGTCTTTTTGCGGCGGAAAGTCCTCTCGCTCAAAGTTCAACGGCAGCCGCGTACACAACAGGAGGTTCTGCACCGTCATCAGGTGCGTCATCTCCTGGACGGCGATGTTCACGAGCGTCCGCCGCCAAGCTCGAATGGCTTGCTGCTGTTGGGCATCGGTGACGCCGTCCGCCGCGGAAGGCTCCTTCAGCGAATAGGCCGCATACAAGTACTGGACCAGCAGCGCGTGCTCGATTTCCGCGGCGGTGTGCAGCAGGAACCGCGCTTTGTCGCGCGGCGTGGCGAACTGTCCCAAGTCGGGCAACTCCAAAGCCGCGCCGGCGGCCATCTCCAAGGGCGAGGGAGTTGCATCCAGGCCCGCCCATTCCAGCCCTCTTGTCGCTTGCACGCGCACCCACGGAACCTGCGGAGTAGGCATCGAGTCAAACCCTTCAGACGAAGTTCGAGTTGGAACGATTACACGGTTCGCGCGGCGGCGAGAGACGAGGCGCGGAAATACTCACCCCCACGGTCGCCGCACAACGAAGCTGTCCGCGCGCGATTTAGGGATCCGGATCCGCCCAGTGATCCGGCACGTCGATTTGATCGGCGGGCTTGAACGAGGGCACGGGAAACGCCGAGGCCAATGGAACCTGGACGACCTCCGGGTTGCCGGGGAGCTTCACCCACACCTTCCAACCCGTGCCGCGGGCGTATTCGCGGTAGTTCTCGTATTGGGAGTCGCTCGGTTGCCACTCGTCGTCGCTGCCGCCGACTCGCACGTATAGCTCGCCGTGTCGGCCGTCAACCCGTGCCGCATAGACGCCTTTTTGCCGCGCGTTGTCCTGTAAATGGATCGCACTGCCCGCGTGTACTCCGGCGGCCTTGCGAGCATTGATCAGAGCTTTCAATCGCCATCGCAAATCGCTGCCCCAATCAAAGTAGTGTTTCCAATAGACCGTCGGTACGCCTGGGTGCGTCAGTATATAGGCATAAGCTTGCTCCACCTCCCAATTGTTCTGAAAGGTGTCGTGCTCATGATCCTTTTCGGGCAAGCCGTTCTCTAGGGTCCGGTAGCCTGTATCGTGGTTCTCTAAGAATGTCACCGCGCGCTGCTTCCAAGGTTTGTCATGCGTCGTGTCGCCAACCAGGCCCAAGCCGCCGGCGCCCAAGCCAAACAGAGCGCGGTAATTGCCTTTATTGCCCTTGAGCGTCCATAGGGTGGTGAAGTCGAAACCGTTGCTCGCCGTTTTCAGATCATCGGGCGTGGTGGCAGAATGGTAAATCCAGCCTCGCTCGTCGTTGTGCCGGTCCCACTCATATTCGCCGACGGAGAAAGTCGGCTCGGACCGCTTGTTATAGAGAGCCAAATGCCGGGCGTGATAGCCGTGTACCATGTCGTACCGCCAGCCACGGTAGCCCGCGGACTTCAACTGCAGCAAGTAGCGGATAATGTCTTTACGGACCTGCCGATTCGTATGATCGAGATCGCGGAACGATCCATACTGGTACGTCGTGCCGCCGTGAGAAGCGTAATGCGGCTTCTCCTCCTCGGCTCCGCGCATATTTTCAGGCGTACCATATGCCTCAGAGTCTGTATTGGTGAAGGCCTCGTCGTTTTTACATATGGTATTCAAACCCCAGTCTGGATTTTTGAATTTGGCCCAGCCGCCCACGCCATCCCGATGATTGATCACAATATCCGCCACCGGCTCGACGCCCTCGTTCAAGAGCGCTTCGAGCATGGCCCGATGCTGGGCAAAACTGCCATAGGTGTTTTCCAGCCGAAAATATTCCCGGGGGTTATAGCCGGCGCTTTTGCCTCCCGCGTAGGCCGGCGGCGGAAGCCAGATCAAATTGAATCGGGCAGCGCGGATCTCCGGCGCCAGTTCCTTGACGATGACGTACCACTTCTTGTCGACGAACTCGGGATGATCGGGATGACCGTGGCGGTAAGACTCCCAATAGAACCCCTGCAGCATAACGCGGTCGTCGTCAAATCCCGCCTGGCCAAACGCCGCCAGTCGGCCTGCAAGAACGACCAGGCAAGCAAAAATCAAGGACAGCCACCGGTATTTCATAAAGCACTTGATTCGTCGAGAGTTCCTCATAGGAGTAGCGAAAAGTGCGAGCAGTAAGATTTGACGTAAGCCATCTGTTTCATTTACGTGGGTGCGAGAGTGCTGCATCACTACGTGCATCAGACTCGTGGCCCCGCACACCAAAAGACGAACATCGAACGGCTATCGCCGGGTTTGGTAAAGGAATTTCAGCGTCTTTCCGGGATGTCTGCCAGGGCCGATTGGGGGCGATTGAAAGGATTTTGTCAAATTCGTCCTACAGAGGGGTTGCCATAACTCCTAGCTGCAAGATGATTTCTTGCTGTCGTCTTTCAGTCGCATTTCTTATCTGGACTGCAGAGCGATCGGGCGAACAGGGCTTGGCTAGCGTGCCTCGCCGGGAGCCATGGGTATGCCTCATTTTGCTCAAGACTTTCCGACGCGGCGGTATCCTTATCCGCCGACGTTGCGCGAAGCCGGTGGATTCGAAAGCTCGGCGTTGGCGGAAGCAGACGGCTTGACCGCGGGCGTGATTCACCGGTTGGTTCTGGGCGTCGATGCTCCCCCCGCAGTTCCGATGGCACCGTCGGACGTCGAGACGTTGCTGCGCGATCCCTTCGCCAAATTGGCGCTGAAAAAACCGCCGTTTCCGCTGAGCCTGCGCGAGTTGCTCGGCGTGGTGGATCACTTCAATAACGAACCGGCTGGGCTGCCCGAACAAAAGAGTTTCGTGGTCGCCGACGGCGGCAAGATTCCCTGGAGCGAAGAAACGGCGACGCTCAATCGGTTCTTTCGACTGGCCGTCGTCCGCGCTCGCGGCGGCGACGTGCGCCTTCTGATCAGCAGCAGCGTCGCCATCGATTCTCACGATGCGGACGCGTTCCTCCAGGTCATCGGTTGGGACCCGGCCAACGAGGTCTACAACTACTACGAGCGACGCGGCGGAACGTGGATTTGGGCCGGCAACTCCTGGCATGCGCTGCAGGCGGAAAGCCGCGGAAAAGGACCCTTCGATAGCCATGTGAACGGGTCCTTGGTGATGAAGGAATTGAAGATCCCCTGGAGCCATTGGCACAGCGAGAGTTCCGCCATCGCGGAGGACGCCCTGGCGCCGGGCGATCCGCTACGAACGGAACCGCTGTTTGTGGATCGGACCGGCGCGCAAGTCTTACAGGTCGGCGTCGTCCAGCCGGGCATCGACCGCTGGACGGAGGCGCGCGTGCGCAAGACGCTGCTGCCCGGTCATTGCGACCCTCGACCGCTGGTGCGGCATTGCCTGGAAACCACTACGGTGAACCTCATCTCTGCCGACGTAGCCTCTGCCTCCGTCACGGCCGACGAACGGTTGCGCTTGCCGCCCTCGTTCTTTCTGAACGTCGATGCGTTGATCGATCTGCTGGAAATCGACGCCGACATCGGGCCTGTCGAAGTCGCTGGCCGGCTTTACCTGGAGAGCTTGCAAGAGTTCGAAGTGGTTTTGCACCAGGGAGACTTTTACTGGGCGGGCGACACGCACTTCGCGTTTCTCGTGCCGGAAGCGGCTTACGAAGACCTGTCGGTGCTGGACTATCTGCTGCGGCGCGGTTTTCTCTCTCCGCGATTCGCAGCGTGCCTGGTCATGGTCGATTACCCCAACCCCGTTTACTCGCGGCGGCGAGAACGGTTGGCCCGATATGTTCCTTTCCATGCCGCGCGAGCTCCGCAAGGTTGGGATGTGGAAAGCCAATTCGTGGCCGCCGTCCAGCATGCGGCGTCCGGCGGACCGGCGGACAGCCCCGAACGCGAGTTCCTCGCGTATTGGGACCTGGGCGAAGGCGGTTGGAAGCCGCACTTCCAGAACCTGATCGAAACGTACTTCGCTGCGATTCAGGCGCGGGCCGACACGCGCGACGGTTTCTTCGATTTCTTTCGATTGGCCGAGTCTCGCCGTCGGCGGTTCCGTCGTTTGCCGCTCGCGGAGTTTGACCTGACCTTGCCGCAGACGAACATTCCGCCCGGCGCTCCGGACCTGTTCATGCGCAGCGATGGCGCGATCGAGTCTTAAGCCCTCTTCAGGAGACGTTCTCATGCCGCTCGAAGCTTTCTCTCCTCCCGCGTTCCTGGAAGATCTCAATCCCCAGCAAAAACAAGCTTGGAGCGATTGGATCTCGCAGCAATTCGACGAAGCGCAAGCCGGAAACACCGACCTGTTCGACTTTGACGCTCCGCGCGCTCAGTTCTTCAATCCCCGGCGGGTAGAGCTTGCGGAGGACCGCGCGACCTTGGACATCGCGTGGACAGGTTTTCCCCGCAACGTCGCGGTGACCTCGGTCGGCGAACGGCAGCGCTGGCGAAGGGCGGACAGCAGCCGCGACGTCCAAGACGAATATTGCGAGTGGAGCGTCGCGCGCGATCCCAACTCCCGCAAGATCACGCGCGTCGCGTTTACGTGCGAAGGCCCCGAGTATTGGAGCTTCCTGGCCAACACCGCGCCGGAGGTCGCCTTGGCGCTTTATCGCGAATTCATCAACCCCGATGTCCAACGCGAGGACCTTTTCGACGAGGATGGAACCTACATTCCTCGTAACAAATGGAACTCGACCACGACCAACGGCGCCATGCACCTGATTCAAGTCAACAACAGCCTCTCTGCCGAGATCGAGCTGGCGGCCGGCTCGAGTGTGGTGCGCAAGATCGGCGGTCGCCTTCTGGCGGAAGCCCGCGAACTCATCGATTGCGGCCGGTACGGAGGCCGAGAGCGGCACAGCGACCCGCACATCGGCGAACGAGTCAACAGCCTCACGCGGCAAAAGGCGGATGTCACCTTGGAGGATCCCGTGGGCTTGTACTTTAACGACCTGTTGACCACGGGCTGGCAAACGCCTGACGGCACGGACCCCAAGACGTTCTGGAAGTATGTGCGTGGACAGCGTGGAAAGTTCGTGCGAGCTGTGTATGAAGTTCCTCCCGAGAAAAACTACGTGGTCGGCGACGTTACTATCAACGGGCGCCCGATCGAGTTCGGCGCGCAAATCGCCGATTTCATCTCGATCAAGCTGACCGGCGTTGCCCATCGCTTCGGTCAGAGCACGGTCGAACCGATGACCGGCTGCCGCCGCCGAGCCGAACCGGGCGGGGGCTTCGAGTCCGCGCCAGTGGTGTCGGTGGAAGCGGTGATAGGCCGTTCCGCGCGGCCGACGCGAATCAGCCCGGAACCTCATCGAGAGCCGCAAACCACCACACCACGGATGGAGGAAAGCGCGCCGCGGGCAGGCGAGTTGTCGTCGTCGGTCGAGTTCTTGAAGGCGCCCACTGTAGTCGACGCACGAGGTCCAGGTGGTTTCGAATCGGTGGCGGACAACCTGGCCGTCGAGCCGAAGGCCGCCGCGTTGGGATCGCGATTGCGTGGTTTGACTCGTCTGGGCGTGTTGCCCGAAACCGACCTCGACAGCCTGCGCAACATGCCCCAAGGCGGACTGGAGGTAATTATCGGCGTGAATAACCTCCTGCCCGCGGTATTCTTGGAGCTAGGCGTGCGCACGTCGCGCTCAGTCTGCCTGGTGAATGCTTCGGGGGTTGATTTCCTCGGACGCCGCGGCTCGTGGAAAGGGACGGGCATCCTGCTGTCCCCCAATATCCTGCTGACAAACCATCACGTGCTCAACTCGGTCCAAGTGGCCGGAACCGCCGAATGCGTCTTCAATTTTCAAGCGGGTGCCGACGGTAGGCTCCAGCAAACACGGACGTTCCGCTGCCGGCCGCAACGGCTGTTTATCACCAGTCCGGCGACCGGATCGGGCTTGGATTACACGTTTGTGTGGGTGGACGGCGAGCCGGGAAACGAGTTCGGCTTTGTGCCAATCGACCGCAGAGCGTTCGAGATCGTCGTCGATGAATTCGCCAACGTGCTCTCGCACCCCGCCGGCCGTCCCAAGTCGGTGTCGCTGCAAGAGAACCAGGTCAAGCACCAGGACGAACTGATCGTCCACTATACGTCCGACACCGAGCCGGGAAGCTCCGGGGCGGGCGTCTTCAACAACAGTTGGAGCCTGGTTGCGCTGCACCATGCGGCCAAGCCGTCGCAAGTTCCAGGCTTCGAGTTCCTGAACGAAGGGATCAAACTGTCCGCCATCGCCACGTCGCTGGAGCGCCAGGCGCAAGGCGGCCAGCAACAGGCCGCGGCGCAGGAGGTGCTGCGGCTGTTCGGCGGCAGCGACGAGGCGATGGGCTTTTTCGGCTCGCTGGGCCGTCGCGGCCGAGCCGACAATTCGCTCGAGGCCGTGGTGGACAGCTACCAAGGCGAGGCCGACGACATCGACGTCGCGTTCTGGAATGTCGAATGGCTGAGCAATCGCTACGAAGAAAAAGTGAGCGCCGTGGCCGAGGCGATCTTCCGCATGAACCTCGACATCTGGGCGCTGGAGGAGTCCTCGCCCAACGCGGCCAAAGCGCTGGTGAAGGAACTGAAGAACGTCTACGGGCTGGAATTCCAGTACGAGCCCGCCGAGCCGGACGCGCCCGACAACAAGCAAAGCTGCACCGTGCTGTGGAACAGCAAGACCGTCCGCGGCGAGCGCCGCGCGTGGGGCGAGCCAATCGAAACCTGGCTGGGGACCCATAGCCGCGATTTTGACGAGTTGGGATTCGAGGCGGTCGAGGGACGTATTTTCGACCGCTACCCCGTGCTGATGCACTTCGAAGCGCTGAATCGTCCGGAAACCGCGCCCTTCCACTTCTTCCTCGTGCCGCTGCATCTCAAGGCCAAGGACGAAGGGAGCAAGCGCCGCCGCATGGCCGCGCGCATTCTGGCCGAAGCGGTCAGGAAGAAGATCGAAGACGACGTCGACGCCGACTGGGTTCTCGGAGGCGACTACAACGCCGAATTGGAATCCGGCGACTTCCAAGCGTTGTCCCAAGGAGGCTTCACCCCGCTGAGCGCCGGAGACGAGCAAGCCGACGCCATCTCCTACGTCAAGCAGCCCTTCCGCTCGCTCATCGATCACATCTTCCTGTCGCCGAACCTCGCGGCGCAATACGACGAAGGAGACTTCTTCATCGTGGCCGCCGACCGCACGATTCCCGACTATGTGAGTGAAGTGAGCGACCACCGCCCGGTCCTGGTCCGCTTGAGCCTGGGAGAGGCGGGAACCGCGCCGGGCGGCGAAGAGGGAGGCTTGGAGAGCGCGGGCGAGGCAGCGGCGCCCTCGGCCGCGGCCCTGAACGAATTGAAGCAGCGCCTCGGCGCGCTGCCGCACGTCCCGCCGAGCGCCGCCGAGCCAGCGCCGCCAGAAGGAAGTTTCGAGCGCCGGCAGCGCCGCCGCCGCCCGGCCCGGCCGCAAGTCGGCGGGCAGGCTGCCGACTATCGCGACCGCGACGGCTACCTCGCCAACTTCCTCGGCGGGGGGCAGCAGCGCGTCCCGTTGTTCGGCTTGCCCGATGGCGCCGAGAACGACGCCGTGGTCGTGGACCGGCGCGCTGCGGACTTGGAGCGGTTCGTGTTGCGCTACACGCACTTCTCCGTGGTCGTGAACGGCGCCCGCAAGATGCCCTACTACTCGGCGGTGAACATCGACGGCGCCGAGCTGCGCCGCATTCCGCGCTCGGACGACAAGTGGGTTTTTGACCCGCGCATTCCTCAGCAGTCCCAGACCGGCGACGCGGTCTACAAGAACAACGACCTGGATCGCGGCCACATGACCCGCCGCCTCGATCCGGTGTGGGGACCGTCGTCCGTGGCGGCGCTGGCCGACGCCGACACGTTTCACTTCACGAACGCCTGCCCGCAGCACAAAAACCTTAACCAGAAAGAGTGGCTGCAACTGGAGGATTACGTGCTGGGAAGCAGTGAGAACCACGACTCGAAAGTGAGCGTCTTCACGGGCCCCGTGCTCCATCCGAGCGACCGCCGCTACCGCGGCATCCAGCTCCCGGAGGAGTTCTGGAAAGTGGTGGTCATGGTCCGCGCCGACACGAACCAACTCTCGGCCACCGGCTACCTGCTCACGCAGAAAGACATGATCTCGGGCTTCGAGTTCGTGTTCGGCCAATTCAAGACGTACCAGGTCACGCTCCGGCGCGTCGAGGAGCTGACCGGCCTGAAGCTCGGCGACCTCCTCAACTTCGACCCGCTCATGCGCGCCCGCCCCGAGGCCCTCGGCCTCGAGGCCGCCGCGGCCGGCGCCCAACTCATCACCGGCCCCGAATCGCTGGTGTTGTAACTTACTGTCTTTTCGGCCGTAACGATGAGGCTCCCATGGCGAAACGCAAAAATTTTCTCCCACCAAAACCCGGCCGCGTACTTGACATGAACGACCGGCAACGAGGGATTTGGGGCGGGTTGCCCGAGCGGGATGGAAGACGTGTCGAAGGAAGAGTGTATGAAGCCAGTAAGGCCGTTTTTTACTTTGAATTGGTCGTACGCTCCACCGATGGAACATTGCTCCAAGGTCCGGTCCTCTTTCATTTGGACGGCAGCTACGCCAAAAACGTGATTCGCATCAAAAAGATTCAACTGGATAACACAGCGGTTTTCGGACCGTGCAACGCGAACCGCCTTTTCAACGTTGGAGTTCAGGTCCTCAGCGCAAATAACAGTTGGGTGGGACTGGAATTCGATTTGGCAAGTCTCGACGACCTGCCGAAGAAATTTCACCCAGAGGCATTTTACCGAAAGCTCAAGGCGAACAGCCGCGAAACACACGAAAGGAAGCCCATGGATATTGAAGTGAAGGGACAGCGGTTCCAGGCATTCGTGGAAGCACTCGTGAAGGCGTTTCCGACGCCGCAGCGGATGGACCGAATGCTGCAGTTCCGCTTGGAGAAAGACTTGGCCCGCATTGTGTCCCTCAACAATGAGTTGGACCAGATCGCCTTTGAGTTGATCAGGGCGGCCAACGCCGAGGGCTGGACCGCGGAGCTCCTCGTGGCGGCCCGCGAATCCGCCCCGAACAGTCCGCACTTGTTGCGGTTCGCCGAGGACTATGGCCTGGCTTCGGTGGACCCGAAGCTGGAGCGCCGCGTGCGGGATGACCTGCCCTTTATCGACATCACCAAGTGGCGCAAGCGGCTGGGCGAGATCGAGGCCCAGGTTTGCCGCGTGGAAATCCCGGCCGATCGTGGCGTCGGCACCGGTTTCCTGCTTGGCCCGGACGTGGTCATCACGAATTACCATGTCATGAAGTCCGTGATCCAGGGACAAAAGCAGCCGGACCAGGTCGTGTTGCGGTTCGATTACAAGCGGATGGACGACGGCACGACCTTGAACCCCGGTGTGGAGTTCCGCCTGGCGCCGCAGAACTGGCTCATCGATCACAGTCCTTATAGCCAAACCGACCTGCTCGCCGATCCGGGTCAACAGGTTCCTGACCTGGAGGAGTTGGATTACGCCTTATTGCGCGTGGACGGCGAACCGGGAAACCAGAAAGTGGGCGGCGACAAGGCCGAGCCGGAATCCCCCGCGCGAAAGTGGATTGAGCCGCGGGCGCAAGCGTTCGACTTCCCGACGGACGGCCCGCTGTTCATCGTCCAACATCCCGAAGCGGCGCCCTTGAAGCTGGCCTTGGACACGAAATCGGTGATTGGTCCCAACGGCAATCAGACCCGCGTGCGCTACCGGACGAGCACCGAGCCAGGGTCGTCCGGCTCGCCGGTGTTCAACGTCGATTGGGAGTGGGTGGCGCTGCACCACAGCGGCGACCGCGCGGTTGTGCCGCAATTCAACCAGGGTATTCCCGTTCCCGCGATCCTGGACCTGCTCGAAAAACGCGGACATAAGAAAAAGCTGGGCGCGCAGGAGTGAAAGGGCGACAGGGTCATGAGCATCCAAGTGTTGAGCGGCGCGCAAATGGAGGAATTGGCCGAGGCCCTGGCTTCGGCTTACGACGCCGACTCGCTTGAGCGAATGGTGCAGTTCAAGCTCGGCAAGGAGCTAGGGCGCCTTGTGCCCCTGGGCGACAGCGGCATGAACACGGTGTCCTTCAAACTGATCCGGCTAGCGGAACAGGAGGGCTGGACCAATGCCTTGATCCAAGCGGTCTATATCACGCGGGCGGGTAATGCGAAGGTCGCGCAGTTTGTCGAGACGCACTGGCCGCAGGCCAAGACGCCCGAGGAAGCCGAGGGCCAGGTGCAGAAGGTCACGCAGGGCTTGCAGGCGCTGACCGGCATCGTCCAACGGCTGGCCGACCCGGCCATCCGCCTGATCATTGGCCGCTTTCGGGCGGACTTCGACATCACGCGTGAAAAGATTGGGAGTCTGGCCCGGTATAAGGCGCTGCACGACCAGTTGCACCAACTCAGCGCCACCTACCTTCGCTCGATGACGAGCGCGGCGGCCTTGTGGCAAAAGGACGAGGCGCAGTTCCAGCTTCTCGAAAGCCTCGGCCTGCGGTTGAAAGGGGACGCGGGCCGGGCGCGGCAGGTCGCACAGGGACTGCGCAGCTACCGCGCGGAACAGGACTGGATTGACTCGTTGGAGGAGGCGTCGGCGCTGGTGCAACAGGCGACGGACGCGAACGATGAGGCGGTGCTGCGGCAAGGCATCGAAACCCTGCGCCGCGTCTTGCGCGAAGAGCCGGTCCGCATCAACGCTTTGCTCTGCGACACGGCCGGCGACTTGCGCCTGGAGCAACTCATCCAAGCCATGCGTGAAGTCCGCGACCACCTGAACCGTGTTCCTTCCAGTAGCGGCGAAGCGTTGCCGATCGGGCAGTATCAGTCCGGTTTGGATGGCCTGCTGCTTGTACAGCCCCGGCTAGCCGGGTTGGTGGAAGAGCACTTCGAATGGCAATGGCTCGACAAGGAGTTCATGGCGGCCGACGCGCTGCCTGGAGTGACGCCCCAGCAGCGGTTTCCCCGCTGGCTGGCGTTCCGCGCGCGGCTGCTCAAGCTGTGCGACCTGAGCACGGAGAAGGCTTGGGCGAAAGACCTGGCGGCGCTGATCGCCGCGCTGGAAACGGCTGGCGCTAGCGGCGACGCCGTCCAGTTTGCTCGCCGCTATAACAAGTTCCGCACGGTAGCGGCGGATCGCTTCTTCAACGTGGACGCGGAATTGAGCGACTTGAGCGGCCAACTCACCCAGGTGGCGCAGCCGCTGGATCAGTTATTGAGGATCACAACCGATGCCTAGCCCCAGCACTTCCCCTGTTTCCCAGCCGTCGGTGGCGACCTTGGACGCCCTCCGCCAACAGCACGCGGCCCTACTCAACCAAGTGCCCGACGAGAACATGAACGACCAGCAGTTGGCGCTGGTGGCGGACTTCTTACAGGAGGCCGCGGCGGTGGGCAAGTACCTCGACCTGCCTGAGGAACGAGAGGCGGCGCAGGGCCTGCTCGACTATTGGAAGGCCACGCTCTACACGCAAAAGCGGAACAAGCAGGCCAGCCGCTCGGCCTTTGACGCGGGTGAAAAGGTCCGGCTGGAGGCCGCCGTCCTGGCGGATTTCGACGACGACGCGCTGGCGGACCTGGCCGCCCGGGCCGAACAATGCGTGGCGTCGCTTGAACAACAGGATCCGGCCTATGGCGAGCTGGCCCGCGATGTCCTGTTGCGTCTCGTGCATGGTTCCGAGGGAGGCGGTTTTGTCCTGGCGACGGTCTCGCGCACCGCGCTGTTGGAGGGTCTCGACCGTGAGAAAACCATGCACGTGTTGGCCGCGTTGGAGCAGGCAGGGGTGCTGGCAACCGAACCGGGCAGCGGCCCCGAGCACGCGCTGTTGCGCTTGCGGTATGAAGCCCTAACGCGGGCCTGGCCGCGGCTGGCCGGCTGGCTGGAAAAGCGTCTGCTGTTTAGCGACGCGGCGCGCTTTTGGGACAAGCATAACCGCGACCGCGGCGCGCTGTTCACCGGCACGCTTCTGGACGAGGCCCGGAATTACAAAGACACCAACCCGCTGGAGAAAGAATTCATCGACGCTTGCCGGGCCGAAGCCGACCGCCTCGCTCGACAACGTACGCGCCAAGTGTGGCAGTGGCGGGCAGTGGCCGCAGCCATCGCCATCTTGTTGCTCGTGACCATCATGATGTGGCGCGCGGAGCGGAACCAACGTAGAATTGTCATCAAGCAGAACAAAATGCTGGAAGAGCAGACGGTGGAACTTGACAACCAACTGAAGGAAATACGAAAGCAGCGGGACGCCCATTTGATCATAAGCATGTCGGACCTATTGAGCTCGGTCGGACGGGTCGGAGCGGCGACTTCCGATGCGGAAAGAAAACTTGCCAACCGGGAATTGCAAGTCCTGTTAGCGAGGGCCCAACGCGACGTGGACCTCCGGCAACTGACAGGGGTCAACGAAGACGTCGTTCGGAAGGTCTGGTCCGAGCCACGCGCCAGCCCGTACGAGCAAACCGCTCCCTATAAGAGCCTTAAGGCGGGCTTGCTCGACATGGCACATACCGTGCGGAACAATCTGCTGGCTTCGGACCGGCCAGAGGCCATCTCCCAGTTGAAGGAGCTGCGCAAGGAATACTACGGCACCGTGAGACTGGTGGCGGAGGAACTTGTCCGAGCCGCCGAGGAGGGGCAATCCTGGGCGGAAGTCCGTCCGCTGCGTCAGGAGTTCTGGCGGTTTTATTGGGGAGAAATGGGCCTTGTGGAAGGAAAAGATGTCGAGGGGGCCATGGTGAAGTTCGACACGGCACTCAACCAATGGGAGCAGTGGCAGGCGGAGCAGGAAGCCCGATCGCCAGACGAACGGGGACGACCCGAATCCGAGAAGCGCAGGAAGGATCTGCTCAAAAAACTGGCAGACGCCAAGGAGAACCTTTTGAAGCAACTGAAAAAGGAACTAGACAGCGGAGAGTTGCTACCCTGGCCTTGACTCCTGAAGGAGCACCTGCTGCCGGTTGCCCAATTTTTGCAACATTGGACCTTACTCTTGGAGGGATGACATGGCGACGAACCCCGTGATCAGTCACCGCGCGATCGTCCGCGGCCTACAACGCCCAACATCGGAGGGCGGACTGGAAAGCTTGCCCCAGGCGGAGAGCGTGGCCGTGCATGAGGCCATCCGCCGCAAGCTCGTCGAGGCCGGCTTGGACCCCGCCGAGGCCACCGAGATGGTCGGCTTGTTCAGCGAGGCGCTGGACGTGCTCGAAAAAGGAGAGTTGGAGCCGCAAGTCCTCAACAGCGTCGAGCACTCCGTGGCTTCGCTGCTGCAAACCTACCTGGCCGAGAAGGTCGAAGAGACGGCTCCGCCTCCCGAGGCGGGCCTGGAGGCCAAGTTCGATGAACATGACCTGTTCGGTTGGATCGGCAGCTTCTTTACTTGGTGGCGGGGGATTGTCGATCACGCCTGGCAGCCGCCGCCCGCGGAGCCGCAACCGCTCCATGCGTCATTTCGCGCAGGCGTGCTGGGGGATTGGGGCACCGGCCTGTACGGGGCGCCGGCCTGTGCCCGGAGCATGCAAAAGGACTCTCAGTGCCTGAATCTGCTGATCCACCTGGGAGACGTCTACTACTCCGGCACCGAGACGGAAATCCGCGAGCGATTCCTCAAGTTCTGGCCTACGGTGGCAGGGTCTGTGTCCCGCGCCTGCAATTCCAACCATGAGATGTACACCGGCGGCCACGCCTACTTCGACGTCACGCTCGCAAAGTTCGGCCAGTCATCAAGTTGCTTCGCCTTCCAGAACGAGCATTGGCTGCTGGCCGGCCTTGACTCCGCCTACAAGGACTTTGACTTGGGGATGGACCAGGCGGCCTGGCTGGAAGGGCTGGTGGCGGCGGCCGGGTCGCGCAAGGTCGTACTCTTCTCGCACCACCAGCCGTATTCGCTCTTGGACAAGCAAGGGACGAACCTTGTGACCAGGCTGCGGAATCTGCTGCAAGCCCGGCGCATCTTCGCCTGGTACTGGGGACACGAGCACCGCTGCGTGCTGTACGACGCGCATCCCTTATGGGGCTTGCACGGCCGCTGCATTGGACACGGCGGCTACCCTTATTTCCGCACGACGCCGGAGGGCGCCCAGCGGCAACAGAGCGGCGAGGGGTTCGTCTGGCTCCGGCTGCCAGGCCGCAACCTGGTGCCAGGCGGGCTGTTGCTGGATGGCCCCAATCCTTATGTCGAGGGCGAGGCGGAGCGCTACGGACCTAACGGGTACGCCGTCCTGGAATTCGACGGCCCGAACCTGACGGAGCAAATCCATGACGCGGACGGCCGCGAGGTTTTCAGCCAGCGCCTTACCTGAGCAAGGTGCGGTCGGGCAGACCACGCGCCAATCCATTACGGCTCGGCCGTCGCGGGCGGACAGTGACGGAAAGGATCGTGCGACAGTCTGGTGCTCAGCTTCCGGAGGAAGGTACATGGAAGATTTGGAAGGCAGTAAACGCGAGCGCATCGTCGAGGTGATTGCCTCTGCCTTCAACGAGGACGACTTCACGCGCTTACTGCAGTTTAAGTTGAACCTCGAGCTGGATCACATCGTTGCGTCCGGCGCGTGGAAGCACCGCGTCTTCGAGGTGGTTGAGTACGCAGTTCAGCATGGTATCATCCGGGACTTGATTTCCGCAGTAGCGCGAGAGCGCCCCAAGCGCAAGGACGTTCAAGAGTTGTACCGCAACTATGTCGGCGCGGCTCCCCAGGACCTCAAATCGTCTGTGCAGGTTAAGAGCGTTACAAGCAAGCTGAGCGATGCGGCGAAGTACATTCCTGCACTGTATGTGGAGCGAGCGCTGGAAGCGGACATCCATAATTTCTTGAACGAACCTGTCACGGGCAAGCCTCCCCACTGCTTCTTGTTAATCGCGCCAGCCGGGTGTGGAAAAACGAGTCTCTTGTGCCATATAGCGGAACAAAGTTCGCAGTGCCGCCCGACCTTTCTACTACTGGGGGCACAACTGCGCATCGAGGACCGGGACAGCTTCCTGTTCGGGCTGCGCGATCACTTTGAGCGGGCTGGAATACCTCTCGACGCCAACCGCAGCGTCGTGTCAAGCCTAGCCGATGTCTGTCGGCAGACGGAGTCGACGGCGGTGGTCATCGTGGACGGCATCAATGAATACCATGATCCGACACAACTCCGGCGAGAAATTGGACGGGTGCTGGAGGACACGTCGCACACGGGTGTCCGGTTTGTATTCTCCTGTCGCGATTTTTACTGGGGACTCTTCGAGGCCCCGTATTGGCGGGGCTTCACGACCGTGGCCAACTCAGCCGCCGAGGATCGCCGCGCGGAGCAGGCGGCGAGTACCACCCGGCGGCTCGCCAATTTTTCGCACACTGAAGATAGTCTCGCGTTTGAGAAGTACTTTGCCCACTATCAGATCAGCGTTCACCCGGAAGGCAACGCCCGCGAGCAGTTTCGGCATCCGCTGTTGCTGCGGTTTTTTTGTGAAACCTACCGAGGCGAGAACGTCGGCACCATTCGCGACGTGCGGCTGAAGAATCTCTTCGACCGATACTGGCAACAGAAGTTGCAGTCGATGGCCGAGAGAATGCGCGATCAAGGCGAATTGGCGCTGCTGCCAGAAATCGTCGACCGCGTCGCCTACTGCATTATCGGCATCGCCCGGGAAATGCTGCACCGGTGCAGCCGCTCTCTGCCCGCATCCGTCGCGCGCGAGCAGGACACGTCAAGACAACAGACGTCTGTGGTTTACTTGCCTTACGGCCGGATCATCGACGAGTACATCATCCTGGAGGAAGTTTCCGAGGAAGCGACGGGCGAAACCCAGGTGGCCTTTGTGTTCGAGGAATTCATGGAGTACGCCATGGCTCGGGCACTCTTTAGGGAATGGTTGAAACAGCCGCTCGACGTAATTGTACAACAAGTCGCGGATTTGACGGAAAAATATGCCGCATTCAGCCAGGTGTTTGGCGTGATTCTGTACTTGGCGCTGATGCTCAAAGAGGAGCGGGGCCTCGCCTTATGGCCAGCACTGATTGGATTGGGAGATCGATGGCAGAAGGTCGTCGTTGAGGCCTTCCGGAAGCTGCCAGCAGATCAAGTCGACGACGGTGTGTTCGCGGCACTCGTGGATCTGCTTCAGGTGCCCGCCGTTGAGATTCGGATCAATGCGCTGGAACTGCTAAAACACGGCCGTCTCAAGCGCGTGCCTCCACCCGAGCTTGTCGAAGCCGTAGGGCGCTTGGCAAGTGACAGTGAACTGCGCGTGCGGCGACGGGCGATTCATGCGCTGGGAGAATGCCCCCCTGAGTTTGCTGTCCCCTTGATTGAAAGAGCCCTGACATCGCCGGTGGGCAAGGCATCCCAGCGAGCGCCGGTCATCGAGTATGCAATTAAGGCGCTGGCTAAGCTGGGCACTGCCGAAGTGTTCGCCCCCATTGCGCGTGCCATTGCGTCCTATTGGCACGCGGACCTTGTCTGCCACGAAGCCTTGACCCAATTGCAGGGTCGGGAGGCTGAGCTGATCCCGCTCTTACACCATCCGGAGTGTTTGGTCCGGTGGGGTGCGATGCGGCTATTGGGGTGCAGCGATTGTACCGAGGCGCTTGGCCCCTTGGAGCAGATCTTGGCGGAGTATTCCGGTCAGGCTGGGGACGTCAGCGAGGACACCCTACCGCCGTATTTCAGCAACAAGCGGCAATTGCGAATCGATAGGAGCGCGGCCAAACGCGAAAACATGTCGGTAACGCAGTTGTGGGCGCGCAAGGCCATCGAGTCGATTCGAGCGAATGTTCAATACACGTAGTGAAATAGACTGGGGCGGCCCGTCAATTGACTCGGCAGCCTCGCTGATCGAAAACGAATCCGTGTGGAGTGCCCATGAGTTCTCACGACTCTCAGGATCTGGATTTGTCGAACCTGGCAATGAAGGCAGGCTTGGAGCTGCGCGTGCTGCTGAGCGAAGCAGCTTCGCGACGCTGCCTGAAGAAAGCCAGTAATAAAGACACCATATGCGGCAGGCTGATCGACATGCTGGCGACGGAGATGCGAAGGGAATCGCTCGATATGGCGCGGAAGGGATCTCAATTCTCTGTAAACGTGGCACCAGACACAGCGCCCTCGCCTGATTTAGTGAAGCTCCAGGCCATCATCGAAGAATTCGAAGGCGCGCCTCGTGTTCGGATCTGCCTTCGGCGAGAAATCGCCTCTCAATGGCGCCAGGAACGAGAAGCTCGTCGACAAAACGCCCTGAAGATCATGCTGGCGCAGTCTCACGGCGCGATCATGGCGGGTTATCTGTGCCCTGTATCTCGCATCTGCTTCTTTCCCCCAGATTGCCTCGATGGAAAAGAAATTTGGACAAAGAGTAATGATCAACCTCACTACGAGGTGCGTACCGAGCTTTATGCCAGTGAGTCTGCTGTTCGACCCGCGCCTCTGATCGAGAAGCTCAAGCCATTTCTGGAGACTCACGAAACCGGTCTAATTACTTGCGAGACGCCCGCGGAGGCTGTCGCCTTGACGCAAGTGCTGAATGGAGAGTTTTCAACTTCGGACAATCCGCGGCGGTTTGAACTGGGAAGCTATCCCAATACGGGCATGGCCAAGAGCAGGCTAACACATGTGCGTCATGCAATGAGGGACGATGCAGTTCAGTTCCTCGTCGCCGCTCGACGTTTCGAAAAAAAATTTCGCCCCAATTGGACTCTCTGGATTGATTTGTGTCGCTGGACATCGCCGCTCAAATTCACCATGCGACTGCAAGAACTATGTCGACTGAGTCCGGGGAAGTGGTTTGCCGAAGCAGTAACATTTCAAGTGGCGTCGAAACGGCATCTGGGAGACCAGATCATCCTCTGTGACGCCGTCCGCCAAGGCGCATTCGGATCGCCCGGTCTTGAAGATCCAACGTACCGAGGTTGTCTCGACAGTAGATGGGCGCGGCTAATGCAACTCGCCAATGTGGACACTTCAGCGCCGCAATAGAAGCGTTTGCTGCACAACTCCCTGGTGGTAGTCATCCTGTGCTCCCGGGCGTAACCGGGGAAAATCGCGAACTGCGGCAAGCCTTTGCGGGCGTCAATGGTAAGATGGCCAGCGGCAAGCCTGAGCCCACGTCAGGAGAGTTGCCCAGCTGTGCGAGGTTGACGATAGACAGGTGCGTCATGTCTTTCAAAGAGTCTGGCTACCTAGCCCGCATTTCTCACCACGCTGAGTTTCGGTTGATTGGCGGTGTGGAGCGAGGCGCAGGGAGCCTCGGTGGTCGGGTCCGAGTGGCGCGGAATTCGTCGCGACGCGAATCTGGCGCGTGAAAGTCGTGCGGGAGGAGCGTTTCTTCGGGATTGGCGCAGAAGCCCAGCGCGGCTTGATGGAAGCGTCGGCGGAGAAGGAGGGTGAATCCCTGCGGTCGTGGGCGTCAGCCGGGCGAAGCCCGGGGCAGCGGCGCGAGGCTCACCAGTTGCTGGTAGGCGTGGGCGAAGAGTTCTTGGTAGGGGCAACTCTCGGAGAAGGCGACCCACACCTTGCGCACCGTGACGCGCACCACGGCCCCGATCTTCAAGAGCTTGCGGCGCACCGTGTCGCACTGCGCGGCCGCCAACTCCGTCCCCGCCAGCGCCTGCGTCCGCAAGGCGTGCAAGAGCACGTAGGCCACGCTGGAGAACCACAGCCGCAGTTGGTTGGCGCGCATCGTGCCGGCGCTGGTGCGGTCGGCGAAGAGATACAACTGCTGCTCCTTGATGCGGTTCTCCATCTCGCCCCGCGGGCAATACTCCCGCTCGTAGAGCGCCGCCGCGGGATACGCCTGAGCCGAAAGCGAGGTCACCACGAACCGCGGATTGGCGCCCCGAGGCAAGTGCTCGGCTTTGCCGACCACCCGCCGCGCTCGGCTCCAGCTCTTGAGCGTCTGATAGGTGAAGTCCTTGTAGAGCCGCGCCGGGCGCCGCTCGGGATCAGCCTCCTGCCGCCGCTGGGCTTCGGCCAGTTCCTCGGCGATTTCCCGCTTCAGCCGCTCGTTTTTCGCCAGGCCGAACACGTAATCCACCCCGCTGGCTTCGCACCACCGCATCAAGGACTCGCGGCAGAAGCCGCTATCGCCGCGCAGCACGATCGGCACGCCCGGCCAGGCCTGACGCAGCCGCGCTGCCAGCCGCTGCACCTGCGGTAAGGCGCCCGCGGAGGCATCGATGTCCGCCGGACGCAACTGGGCACACAGCAGGTGTCCGCCGCAGAAGATGTACAGCGGCAGATAGCAGTAGCACTGGTAGTAGCCGTGAAAGAACTTGCCCAGTTGATCCTCGTGCAGCGGATCGTCCGTGGCGTCCAGATCCAACACGATCCGCACCGGCGGCTGCTCCTGATGCAAAAGCAGGGCCTGTCTTGATTTTTGTGTCAGTCGGTTATTGGGGTGAGTTAGTTGAGGTTTTTGGGCATGCGGTCGGCGAACAGGATGGCGAAGTGATTGAGGGCTTCTTTCCACTTCGGTATAGGCATCGTCCATTTCTTGGACG
>CAUJHS010000042.1 GCA_963204915.1 Planctomycetota bacterium
CTCTTCCAATGTCGCGCGTTCCTGGTCCGTGAGACGGACGATATACTTCTTCTGCATGGCAACCCTCCTTGGTTGCCTTAAATCATCGCCGAATCATGCTTGGCGACCAATCCCAATATCGAAAGGTGACAGAGCACTAGTTCTGGCATTACGCAAAAGTGTGTAGGGAGTGTAGGTCGATTGAGAAAAGTTTTGAGGAGAAGAAAACAGGAATCGGAGAATACCGTGGGAGTGGGGAAGAAGATTAGGATTTGACCTACACTCCCTACACTCCCTGCGCCTTGAACCTTGCCTGGGGTGGCGTAAAGGCGCATAGGCCCGACCACGTAGCGGGCACTCCCCTTCGTTCACCCTATGCGACTTGAGGGCGCAAAAATCCTGGTTCCAGGCCGCGTAGGCGAGAACTTCTGCGTTCAAGTTGAGCCTGTCCCACAATCGCCGCGTAATCGAAAAAAGAGCGATTCTTGAAAGCATGGGTATGGAAACACGACGAGCTTCCAGCGTGCGACGGATGGAGCCTCCCCGGAGGTTTTACGCTGAACGGCGAGAACAGATCCAACTCCCGGCGGTCAAGCCGCGGCGAGTCAAATGCCAGCCGATTCGCCCCCGTTTCGTTTTGCAGCCTCGGCCCCCGTGGCGAGCCGTCGGTAACGCCGTGTCACGTTCGCCGACGCACGAGCTGAGATCGTAAGTCAAATACCGGCCGGTCGTATCGCGATCGCAGCACGATGCTATCTGGGCGAGCGGTAACGACGTGCTTTGGCTTCGGGCCAAACGCCATAGCGATGCTTGTGGGTGCGCCGGCGCGTTTCCGGCAGCATCGGGACCACCAGCACAGGTTCTTGATGCTCACGCGGTTCGAATCGGCCGGCGCGCTGCTCGAGCCGCTCACGAAAGTCACGACAATCCTTCGCTGATGGGGCTTGATCGCCGCGAATTTCTACGGCCACACTTCTATTACCACAACTATTGCCACAATGGCCGCGAGTGGCGCAGAATTCGGCGATCTTGGTCGAGGTCGTCTACCGAGCTAACTTCCGCGACCGCGACGACGTAACGCACCCGCGGAGTGTTCTCGAGCAGAACCTGCACGTCGGGCGGCATGCAGACGGTCTGGCGCGCATCACGGACAGAACTTGGATCACGTTAAACGTCCGCGGGAGCATCTTCCGCGGCGCGATCGCGGCGATTCGGCCAACTCACACGAGAGCTCCCCGTTGACTCTCACCTCACGGCTGGAACGCCGCGAAACGATGCGCCTCCGCCACATCAGGACGACATCCCCGGGCGAGCGCCGCCATGTGAACGGCGACGCACGCCGGAGAGCCAAAGGCGCGATCTCGCGAAGGCGCTTCCTCGCAAATGCTTGCAACGACGTTGTTGAGCGTTGTGGGTAACGCCTTGGCTTCCGGTGATCTTCGAGGTTTCCACAACCACGGCGCAGCGCGTCATCGGTCGGCGAATCGCGCCGGACTTCGCTTGAGGGCGAAAAGGCGCTTCGTTGCGCGCGACTTTAGGTTTCAACTTTGCTTTTCGCCGGGCGCCGTGACCTTCGGCGCGTAGACCTTTGATAGCGGAATGGGCTTACGTGTTTTCGCGGCCTTCAATCCCCGCCAGATCCAACCGGCGCCCTTCGCTTGCCGGGGAGCGCGCGACAGCTCGGGGATGGCGAGTGTTTTCAAGTACGGTGTGACTTTCGTCAGGTGACGTTTTTCGCCAGTTTCTTCGCTGAGCCACTTGGCGAGTTTATTGACGGACATGATCACGCAACAAGTGTCAGGCGAATGTCTATTCTGGGTGAGTTTTTGCCGGAGAATCGAAGCGATCAGATCCGATTCGTCCTGGTTGTCGTCCACTTCCCGCTGGCGTGCAAGGATGATCTGTTGACATTTCTCCGGATCTTTCGCCTTCGACAAGACGGCGGCTTCCCAATCGGCCCAGCGCGCGTACTTTTGAATTTGACCCATCTGATCATCCTCCTAGTATGAAATAAGGCATTTTCGGATGTCGCTCGTGATTTCCCAGCGATGTTGCCGGATGAATTTTTCGACTTTGGGTTGCCATTCAGGGTCATATTTTGGACGCTTCAATTGGATGATAACACATCGCTCGGCCATGTCTTTTGAAAGGGTTGCGCCGTTCGAGGTAATGGCCCAGATGAGGTGGTTGGCGCGACGACCCTCACCGTGATACATGCGATGGCCGCTAATGACCGGCGACGTGATGAGACCTTCCAGCTCCGCCCAACTAAACCGTAGGGACTTGACATTGTCCAGCAAAACAAGGCGGCGTTGTAGCGCCTGGGGTGACAGCAGCCGCTTCTTGATGTCCTCCATGTCGCTATGCGCCGAGCAAGTGATCATCCCGCCGACAAGTTCGGCAGCGAATCTGACCAGGGCGGACTTGCCTATACCTCGCCCTTTTTTCTCCGGGGCGGAGTCATTCTCTGGTCCGGTGATCAGAAATGCGGGGCGACTCCCTGGCGGTCCGCCCCAAAAGAGCGTCAGGACAAACGATCGGATCAGGTCGCGGTCCGTTTCCGTCGCGGGACTGAAGAAACTGATGAACTGCTCCAGGCGTGTCCCATCGGACTCTGGCAATTCGGGATGCATATAGTAGGCCGAGAGCGGAGGGAAGTGGGGCGTCGTTTCTACCGCGTCGTACTTTTCCGAAAACATTCTGAGGTTGTTGAAAAACCGCTCCTGGGTGACACAGTCGCGGGCCTTCGCCCAGTCGATGAAGCACCATTCGTCCATCCAGCCAAAGAGTTTTGCGGCCGAGTCGAGGTAACAGGGCTGACGCCCGTCGCCTTCGACGAAAAGCGAATCTCCCTGCCGCTTCGGCCAGCCGCCGGTTATCTCGAAGAGATTTTCGCGGGTAACGTCGATCGACAGGCCTTGCGTCGTCGCCTTGCCGCCCGTGAGCGCTTGTTCATAATTGCGCAGCACCGGTTTCTGGTCGGGCGCCGGCTCGGGCAGTTCCGACGGCGCCACTTCGGTTGCGTGGTTTTGAAGCCATTTCAACATGATTGATTTAAGGTTTGCGGCGGTGACCATTCTTTGTTCCTCGAGCGAGTGTGCTGAACCAATCCCGGACGTCTTTGTATTGCTTGGGCGGCAAGGTCCAGTGCACCGGACGCCGCAGCACATCCGCGAGTTTCTGCGCCGTTTGAATCGCGCCGTCTCGGCCTGGCCAGTGGTCCGCGCGCTGGTCATTTTCGCCTACGATAACGAGGCAGCGATCGGTCGAGCGAAGAATCTCCGCCAGGAACGCGACGCCTGCGGTACTGGACGGGCGCCCCACCGCCGCGATGCCACGCGACAACAGCGTCGCCGAGTCCGAAACGCCTTCGGGAAGCAAAATCGGTCCTGGGAGCTTTTCAAATCCGCGGGCCAGGTATAGGCCTCGCTTGCTCCCTCGGATCATCCGCTTCTCGCCCGTGGCGGCGATGCGACATGTTATGCCACAGATTTGGCGATTTCCGTCCCATTCTGGAAATGTGTACGCCTGGCGTTTCTCCAACCATCCCACTCCGAGAGATCGAAGCACATTCGGTGTAACTCGCCACTCACGTACTAACTGCTGAAGGCGATCGTCCGTCAGCGCCGCAGTCAACTGCGTCTGAAGCTTGGTCCAATCTTGGTTGTCGGTTTTCATGCTTGGTTCCTCCAGGGTCGGTACTCTATGGGGGCTTTCCGCTTGGCGCGCGACATCATGCGGCCGCGCGGAAAAAACGCCGTCATGCCGATGCCCAACGCCTCCGCGATCTCGGCGAAATCGCAACCCGCGTGGCAGCAAACCAAAACTTTTTTGTCATGCACTTCGTGAATCGATAAGCTGTTATTGTGATCGTTGTGCGCGGGACAGCGTGCGCTCCACCCGTTGCCACAGAGTTGAATGTTGGCGAGCTTTGGCAGAATGGCGCCAATAGGCGATCGCGTCTGCTCCTGTGTAAGATACGGACCGACGTCGCATGGGGGCGATTGCGGCTCCGGCTCCGGAATGACATAGCAGAGCGCAGCCCGGAGAATTTTTTGAGGCGATGTAGGTTTCGTCCTAAGAATCGCGTCGATGGCCTCATTCCCGCAAAGCCACTTGGCGCCATTCCACACCTGCGAATAGTGCTGCAGCGTTTGATGGCGCCCTGGCAGGCGCAGCCAGTTGCCATATGGGCGTTTCGCCGTTAACCGGGGTTGCCGAGGAAACGTCTCCGGCTCATTGGAAAGTCCTAGCTTGGCCCAGTCTCGCACGAACCATTTGGCGAACCGGTACGCCGTGGTGCTGGGCAGTGACGGTTCGAACAGCACGCGCAGATGGTAACCGCCGCGGCCATCGGAAGAAGTAAGCAGCGCGTCGACGCCAAGGCGCTGCAGTTGTCCATAAAGCGTAATGGCGGCGCTGCGGCATGCGCGGTGGATCGCGTCGTCACGAGAGCCGTGGTGGTCGATGTTAATGGCGATCCAGCGGCAGCGCTGATTGGCCGAGGTGGTATGGAGGCCGATCAGGTCGCCGGTCTGCTCGGCGCGATAGTGTTTCCGCAACAGTTCGAGCGAAATTTCGCCTCGCCGCGTCACGGCCTTGCGGCCGGCTGTCCTTTCGGTTTCCAAGAGATATTGCCCATAGACGTCGTCGCGCGCGACGAGCGTACGCATCGTCCACACGGCGAGCTCATCGGCGCGCGCTCGCCAGGCGGCCGCTATCGCCACTTGGGACGAAATGTTGCGCTGCGGGCGCCCCACAGGCGCGCCTTCGGGTTTGCCCGCGAGAACCGGGGCTGCCCGGTTGCGCGAGCGTGATGCAGCACCACCGCCTTGCCCGAGCCTGGGCAAATCGCTATTATTCATTTGTTCACCTTTTGTGGGGCGATGATCGGTTCCGAGCCGACATCGCCATTTTTATCTCAAAGTTAAGAAACCCAACCTCTCGCGCCTGGGTGCGCGTCCCAAACGCCCTCAATTTCGCCGGGGTGCTTTTCGCCCGCGGTGAGAAGTTATCCTAGCGCGGCTTGACCCCCAACCCATCGAGTACGCGGCCCGCGTTGGCTGCCCGGGACTCGCGGCTCTCGGCTAGCGCATCGCCGGGAACATTTGTGGCGATTAGAAAGCTATTGAGGTCGTCTTCCAGCACGAAACGGCGACCGCCGACCAAAATGGTGCGCAGGCGACGGCCGCGGACTCCATGCAATATCCAGCGGCTGACGGTGGAAATATGCACGCGGCATCGCGCAGCCACCTCGCGCATGGTGGCCTTCTCAGAATTAAGTAGGCGAAACATTGGCATCTCTCCTTGCGTTAAGTTGCATCGGACGGCAACAACCACGGAGAAAATGCTATGATTCGAGCGCTTAGATTCGCGCTTAGGTATGCGCTTAAAATGCGCTTAAAATCATTAGTTAGTCGGCGCCACGCGCGGCCGACAGACTTTACGGCCATTCATCCCTGATCCTTGCGCCATAACGGAAAGCCAGGATGCCCCATTGGCGGTGTCGTTGCAGCGACACCAGGTGGTGAACCGCCGAGGTGATCCAATTGCCGCAAGCGTTGGCGCTCGCGTGAGCCCGTCTCGCCAGTTGAAATTGGCCGCACGGGCGACTGAGGCAACGACGATGGCCCTGGGGCGGCCAGTCTTCCGCAGGCTCAAGCCGGCCGTCGCTTGCTTCAGCTTCAATACCACGAAGTGCTTGATGCGCGAGGCGCGTCACATAACGATGAAAACGCTCTGGATCCTTGCGTTCTTCGTTTCGCGGCCTTCGCGCTTGCCCTTCGATTTGGTTCTCGCGCCACAAAACATTGACTTCCTCGAGCCATGTGTCTATGTCAGCGGGAGGCGAGTAGGCTGGCAGTTGTGGAACAAAGACTCGCTTCGGAGACTCTATCCCGTTCGAATTGTTTGGTAGCCGGCGCTTTAGACAACGTTTGCAGTACCACCCGTAACCTGTTCGCTGCCACCCTACGAGGCATGGACCAGGCCGCGGCGGAAACACGCCTTCGGCGACGCATCGCCCCAACTCAACCGCCAAGCGTAGTTTCGGATACGGTGCCAAGGTCGCGTTCAGGCCCTGAAGAATATCTTCGGCGAAATGGGGAACCCACCTGACGAGTTCTTGATGGGCTTCCTCAGGCGTAATTTCATCGAGGGCTTCTTCCGGACGGTAAAAACTTCCGACCACGCCTCCGCGAAACTCTCCGAAGTGCGACTCTGTGACCATTCGTCACCGAGGCGTATGATCTGCGAGCGCAACGGACCGCCCCGGTGGATGGGATCGATTGCTGCCACAAGCACCTCCCGTTCTCTCAACAGATCCAAAGCCCGTTCTTCCTCGATCAGACTGCCGCCGATAATCGCGCAGCGGAGGCGCCAATCGAGGTGGCGAAGCCTAATCCCGATCTCAAAACAAATCCTTCGTCGATGGGAAGAAATTTTAAGTTTTGGCCACAGAACCATATCGAAATTTCCTCAGAAAGTAATTAACCTATGCAGCGCGCAATCTCAACCGAAAGTTCGGTGTTCTTCTCGGCGTACACGTCGACGATGTTTGTGCGAGCATGCCCCAACCCCACCTGCGCCGCCTGCACTCCAAACTGCCGCCTGACCTTCGTGGCGAAGCTGTGGCGAAGCTGATTCGGGTGCCAGTGGGGCACCTCGCTCCCGTTCATAGCGCGCCTCCGGATATTGCGATTGGCCTTCGCAATTGCGTAATCAATGGCGCGCCGGTAGGAGTCGGTATCGTAGCGGCAGCGTTTGGGCCGTTTCGGCTTCGCTTTCGGACGCCGGGCTGCTTGGGACGGCGTCATCGGCGTCTTGCGACTGGCGCGACGCTGTTCGCCTCGCCATTGCTCCGCCTCAGCGGGCGAAAACAAGTAAACGTCACGCCGCCGCTTCAAGAAGGGCCGGAGAATGGCTTGCGCCTGCGGACCGAGCGGAACGATCCGCTGGTGTTGACGGCATTCGAAAGCGGTGGCGCCGGGGAGAGGGTCGCGGCAGTCGAATTTGGAAGCGCACAGACGTGCACCTCCTGTGAGGTAGGGGAGAAGAAGGCGGCGTCAGCCGCGTTCTTCTCCCAC
>CAUJHS010000043.1 GCA_963204915.1 Planctomycetota bacterium
CTCTTCCAATGTCGCGCGTTCCTGGTCCGTGAGACGGACGATATACTTCTTCTGCATGGCAACCCTCCTTGGTTGCCTTAAATCATCGCCGAATCATGCTTGGCGACCAATCCCAATATCGAAAGGTGACAGAGCACTAGGTCATTGGGGCAGCGCCATGGTAAAGCGCTGCGACCACCTGCACGACGATGTCCATGCTGCACATAGACCCGATGAGGACCCTCGGCGGCAATGCAAAGGCTGCCGTCGAGTAAACGATCTTGTGATTTCCCTTTTCTTAGGGAAGCGCGAGATCGGAGGGGTTAATTCCTGAAGAGGACATCGGCAGTCGATTGATCCAATTCTGGCGAAGTTAACTGGGTCAATCAAAAAAACGCCGCCGGAACTCGTTGCAACACAACAAGTTCTGGCGCCGTGCCAGTTTACGTCAAAAGTCTTAATCGGCAACCGACTTGCGCAACTGTGGATGGTTGCGATCATTTGCGGGCGTTTGGTGTTCGTGGGCATTGGTTTTAGCACGTTTCCAGCCGCAGCCGCGGGAAGACTTGCCTCCAAGCCAATCCGGCACGTTGGTCTGACGCTCCGTGAAGCGGCGCCGGCCGGATGGCGACGGCGAACGATCCGTTTCTTACAGCCGCTATAGCTCGGATTTGCAAAGCAGCGAAGCGCGCTTGCTGATCGACGTCATGCACGAGATGCAGGCGACGGTGGAAAGCACTCCGTGCTTGCTTGATGCGCTGGCCGAGAAAAACATAAGCGGCGGCAAGTACCTTGAAGAGACCAGGACCACGACGACTGACCCCCTCCTGTTTTTTCCGACGAAACGATGGGAAGGACGCGGCGAATCGCTAGTGTGACCTGCCGCCCCGCTGGGCCTCTTCATCGCTAATCCGAAAGGCGTCCAAACAAGCCCTTCAAACCCAACGTGACGCAATCTTTCGAACCGATTGGCGATAGATCGGTCCCAAGGCGGGGCTTGGCAGCGCATGAGGCTCGTGCATCGGGTTGTGGATTGGGCCGTCATCGGGCGCAACGTCCGGCGCAAGTCGTTCATTGGTGCCAAGCAACTGCCTGACGATGCGATTGCCGCCTTGGCCTGCCGCACCGTCCCGGCGCCGAAGGTGGAGGCTTTCGCTGGTCGGTTGGATTAGCGGTCTTTGAATTTGTGCCTGAGCTGAGGGGCCAGGGCCGATCGGTTGGCGCGACAAAGACCGGGAATAACACCTAACAAATGAACGTCGCATGGCTTTTCAGCAAGTAACGGACCGTGTACGCCAAGTACTGTTTCCTTCCAGCCGAGAACTTGTGGCGACGCCGCAAGATTACGGCATTTCCTACGAAGACGTAAGGTTGCCCAGCCCGTCCCTATCGGCGGCAATGGGGGCGCGGTGCACTTTCCGTGGACGCCGCAATTTACCGGGGAAAGCCTTCTGCTTGAGGGACGCCACTGAAGGTCGTGGAGTTGAAAAATCGAGCGTTTTTCGGCGTCCGTCAAGCATCGCTTCTGGCGATGGACACCTTTTCCGATAGCCTTTCAGCCTTCCCAGCAGGAAGCGGGAAGCTCCAGCGCGACCGATGCGGTTTGGGGAAAACTGCTAGCAACTAAAGCTTGCAAATAAGCATTCTCGCCTCGTCTCCAAAAAAATGAAAAAAATTCCGGATTTGCAGGTCCATTCTTCCTGGCGGTTACGACTAGTTTGGTGAGGGATATTCAAAGGTTCGCGATTATCTCTGCCGAGTAGTCCCCTGCGACCAGCGGCAGACGCATCTTCTCGCTCGCCTTGGTTAGCGCACCTTCGCGATGGTGCGCCACCTGCATCGAAACGGATGAAAACCTTTGGCCGGAGTTAGCTCGCAGGCGTCCCTCCCTGAGGTGAACCAGGAGGGGTCACTCCCTTTTTGTCGATGCATGGCAGGTCTGCGGAGCGGTCTGCCCATGCGTGCCTAAGGAACCAATTTAGAAAGGGCAGTACATGGACACGAATCGTTTTCGACAATCCGATCGAGATTATGCCGTCGCCCCTGAAATTTTACTGCGGGCGCTGCGCGTACTTACCTTGCTTTGCCATCGCCGCCGGCTGGTCCATAGTGAACTAGATGGGCGGTCGGCGTACTCGCTAGCCGATATGACTCTGCGTGAGGCAGGGATCAGCGATGAAGAACTCGAATGGTTGCTGGACGTAGGGTACGTGGCGTCCATCGACTCCCAAGACATGACCTCTCCCACGGGACTCCGCAAATTGGACACGCTATTGTTCGATGGTGCCTTCTATGTGATTACTACCGCGGGCGCGGCGTTCATCGATGAAGTTTCCAATGCGGTATCCGTGAGCACAACGGAAATTCTTCGCCGCGACGCCACGGGTCAACTCGTCGTCATACCCCGGTGGAATGCGGAACGCCGCGAGCTTACGTATCGCGGGACGCTCGTGAAAAGATTTCGCAAGTCGGCTCCAAACCAAGAGTGTCTCCTCAATGCTTTCGAGCGGCAGGGTTGGCCTCGTCGGATCGCCGATCCGTTGCCCTTCGAAATCACGGTGGTGCCGGTGGATCGCCTGCACGACGCCATCAAACGTCTGAATCGAACGCTGGATGCCCCGCTTTTGAACTTCGGCGGCGACGGGAAAGGGACGGGCGTCTGTTGGCGAGTCGTCACGCCCCCTCTACAGGACGAATTATGAGAAATCTCGTCGATCGCCCCCTATCGACCCTGGCGGCAGCGACCGGCATCGCTCCATAATCCCACGCGATCAAAGACGAGAGGCACCGGAGTCCGCAATTCCAGCCGGCCCTTTCGGCGCGACCGGACCGCCCGATCTTCGTGGAGTCAGTTATGCCCGCGGCGCCCACTTCCATCATCTCCATCACCGATTCCGTCGGAGAGGGCGGAGAGAACCTGGCGGCGGATGTGCTCACCGTACACGCCAGGTTGTCCGGTTTGGGATTTCCTGTTCCCGCGTTTCCGGAGAACCCGACGGAGGAACAGATTCGAGCGATGGGAACCAACGCCGAGTTCGTCCACGCGGTCCGTTTGTTCCAAGGCGTGAAGAACGGACTTGAAAAAGTCGGCCTGCCTCAGAACGATGGCCGCGTCGATCCCGGCGGCGATACGCTTGCCTGGCTGAACGCCAAGAACGCTCCCCTGTGGATCATGATGCCCGCTGGGTCCAACGAGGGCGGGTACTACAACTTCGAAGTTTCGGAGTCCACGGCGGACCACTTCGATTACGGCACGTCGTGGCTGGCGCAGACGCTGGTCGATGCGGGCGATCATTATTTCGACGCGTACCGCAATTCGAATACGGCTCCCCCGATCACGGCCAACGACGCAAGCATCCCGAAGGGCGGACCGGCGGTGAAAGCGACGGATCCGACCAAGCTCGAGCACAAAGGGCATCAGTGCGGCATGTCGATTGACCTGCGCTTGCCGCGCACCGACGGGACGGCCCCCGGAAACACGCGTACGAACCGGACCGGCGACAATTACTCCAGCACCACCATGCGGGCGATGCTCGAGGCGCTGCACGCGCAGCCGCTGTTCAAGAACGCGCTGCTCAACGACGACGAGTTGATTCAAGCCAACCTCTGTTCCTTCGCGGACGGGCACTACGACCACGCGCACATCAACATTAAGCCTCCGGCGCGGATCGACTTGACGCCCGCCACCGAGGTGTTTGGGCAAATCGCCAATCACACGGACGAAGCCCTTGCCGTTTACGGCCCCAAACGCGACGGCGACCCGACGCCCGGTCCGTTTTCCTTGTGGCGTTTGCCGGCGCACCAGGAAACTCCCCCCGGCGTTTCCTACGAGGGCGTGTTCATCCCGAACGACCGGACGGCTTCGCAGTGGAAGTACATCGACTTTCTGTTTTCGGACACCCCCGGCGAAGTCGCGATCGGCTACGGAGCCGGCTTGCGCGTGGAAGTATCCATGCGCGACGCCACCCGATACGCCTTGCCACCTCATCGCGGCGCCTTTCCGCCGGATCATCCCATCGGATGGCACGTTCCCGATTGGGCGCACAACGGGGCCGAGATCGCCGCATTGCCCGAGTCGCCTAACGTCATCCGCGCCCGCACGGGAGGATTCTATGGCCGCTGCTCGAACTTGACGAACGCGGAACTTGCCGTTTACGGCCCGAAGACGGTCGCGGGGCCGACGCCGAATGTGCTGTATCGTCTTGCGTCCCGGCGAATGACTCCGCGGTATTGGGACTGCGATGGCGTGTTCATCCCGACGGACCGGACGGGAACCAGTCCCAGGACGGCAAGCATACCGGGGCGGCGGGCCGTCAAGTACGTCGATGTCCAGCACTTTCAAGTGCGCGCGTCGGGGATGGTCTACCAGTTGCCGTTCGAAGCCGCGATCTTCGACGAAACGAACACCGTCAATTGGAGCGTCCCCGATCTGAACGCGGCGGGCGTTTCCACCTTGCCGCCGGTTCCCGACGACGAGGCGCCCGTGCCCGACGGCCACGGCCGTTGCCTCAATCGGACCGATGAAACGCTCGTGGTGTATGGCCCGCACCGCGAGGAGGACGCCGACGACAACCTCGCGTCGCTCTATCGGCTCTTGCCCGGCAAGGAGACTCCGGACAACTGGCACTTCGCCGGCTTGTATTTGCCTTCGGACCGCGAGGCGCGGCGCGTGGGCGTCGGCATGGTGTCCGGCCCGCTCGCCATCGTATTCCCCAGCGGGATCAACATGGTCATCGAAAAGTGGAACGGTCGGTACACGCTGCCGGTGGACATCAACGCTTATGGTCCGGCGGAACGGTGTACGGACCTGGGTGTCCCGCGGCTATTTCTGACGTGGCCCAATTACGGATGGCCCTTTTGCGTCCAATGGCCGATTCCCAACCTCACCTTCGCCCAGGCGACCGATCCCAGCGGCGCCTTTCCGGAAGTCGCGTCGGCGGCGCCCGTTGGCGCTCCGCCGAGGAAGCGCAGCGGTTTCGAGCGACTTGACAACCTGTTCTATGGCGACGCCGCGGCTCCCATTCAGTTTGCCGACCCCGACCGGGTTTCGGTGGGTGAGATCCAAACCCTGCTGCGCGGGCACGGGCATCACCGGCTCCCCGACCAGCGCACGGACAGCTATGGGTTGTTTGGCCCGCAGACGAAGGCGGCGCTCCTCGACTTTTGCGCCAAGCACAAGGTCCCCTGCGACGCGGCGAGTCCCCAGGTGGACCGCATCGTGCTCAAGGCGCTGGTGGAAACTCCCATGGGGTCGCCGGTGTTCGGGCCGCTGATGGTGTCGCTGAAGCTCGGACGAGCCTGGGATGCGTGGCTGAAAATGATCCAACTGACGACCCTGTTCGAAGGCCGCGGAGAGTTCGGCAGATTGAATCTCGGCAAGGAGGACAAGCAAGGGTTGTCGTATGGGTTGATTCAATGGACGCAACGGTCCAAACGCCTTCGCGACGAGATTCTGCACGCCTTCGACAAGACGAACCGAAAGCTCTTTCACTCGCTTTTCCTGGGAGCGACGCGCGCCGCCGGGTTGCTGACGCACACGAGTAAACCGCGCGGCGGCTTGAACGAGGACGGTACGACCTCGGATGCGAACTTCGACATCGTAGCGCCTCCCTGGACCGACGCGTTCAAGAGCGCTGCCAAGGAAACCGCGTTTCAGATTGTCCAGGTCGATGCGGCGGTGGCGGCGTACCAAAAAATGTACAAGCGCATTCAATCCGACATGCCTCGCATCAAGTCGGAACGGGGCGTCTGCTTCGCCCTCGATCTGGGGAACCAGGCGGGTCCGACTGGCGCGGTGAACATCTACGACGCGGTCGCCTCGACGCCGGCGTCCGGAGACTCCGAGGCCCAGCTTCTGGAGGCGATGGCCGACGAGTCCGTACGCCGCGCGAAGGAACAATTCAAGAACGGTGTCCGTACGCGGCGCGACTGGTTTCGCACGACCACGTTGCTCAGCGACCAGTCCTTCGACGACCTGGTGCGCGCGGCAGCGCCCGACCGTCGTTAGTCCCCATCCAACCGTCAGCAGAACAAGGCGAGGTCCATGGCCGACGTTGTCATTCCGTTGTTCTGGAAATCGAACAATACGCACCCCGTACACCTCAACGGCAGTCGGGAATTCGGAAGGTTCCGGCTGGAGGAACTGGATATCAACGGGCAGGCGTATCCGCTCGATCCTCCCGTGGAAATCGTCGAGTCGGACGGGTTTCTGGTGGAGCATGGAGACAGCGTCTGGAAGTTTCAACAGGTGGCCGGCAACTCGCTGGTGGTCAGCACGTCTTTTCTCGTGGCCGAAGTCGGAAGTTTTCTTGGGCTAGGGATTCATGCCGAAGCTTCGTTGACGGCTCGGTTGACGTTGCGCATTCCGCCCACGGGGTCGCTGCCTGAATCGTTTGGCGCCTTGGACCTGTGCGCCCACGTCGATGTGGACGGGGGAGGCATCCATTTCTGTCCCGACCCGATTTGCCTGTCGATCAACCTGCCCAAAATTCCCTCGGCGCCGGTGGCCGAGGGATCGCCCGAGTTGTGGTTCGCGCTGCCCGACATCGGCGTGCCCGTTCCGCGGCTCCCCGTTCCGTGGGCGTTTCCCACCATCTCGCTGCCCGTGCGCTGGTCCGCGTACTCAGCCAATCTGCGCGGCATCGGCATGCGCGTGGGTTGGGAGTCGCTGCTGCTGGAGGTCCACGGCGGTGGACTGAACCTGATTTTCGAACGGTTCCAGATCGACGGCATCGCGGGCGGCATCGAAGCCGACATCGTGATCGCGATCAGTCTGGGTGGAATCGATCTGGCCAACTCGTCGATCCGGCTGCGCCGCGGCCCGGCGATTCCGCTCACCGGTTGGCACGTGGGGGACGGATGCTTCTCACTGAAATGGACGGGGCAGCAGTTTGGGGAACTGCTGGCGTTGATCGCGCCCGGCGTCGGCTCTTCCACGCTGCCGGCGGATGCGGAAATCGCCATCCGCGTGTTGACGTTCGCGGGGGCGGTTTCGGAAATCCGCCTCGATGTCGTTCCCAACGCGGGCGACACCCTTCCCATCGACCTGCCGGGATTCCAGGTATCGCTTCCCGGCGGCAAGCAGTTCTCCCTGGTTTACCTGGCTGCGAACGGCAGCGAAACGGCTCCCCCGAGCGACACGGTGTTGGCCACAATGAGCCTGGCGGCCACCCGACAGGCCGTCGCCCGGAGCACGTTCACTTGGACGCGTTTCGACGACCGCGAGCTGCAAAACGAAGGGAGCGGAGAGCTGCTGGACGAAGACCCGCTGATCAAAGTCACCGCGACGAAAACCGGCGAAGACCGCACGCTGTCGCTGCTGGAGCTTCCCCTGGGAGGCCGGCCGCGGTTGCTGCGGCAGTTCGACGGACTGGTTTCTCCGCTGTGGAAAGGCGACACGCCCCAATGCGATCCGACTCCCTGGCAAACGCGCTCTTTCGACGCCGGCCAATGGTCCATCGATTTCGATTTCAACGACCAACTGCTCGACAAGTTCGAAATGCCGTTCCTCAACGGGGAAACGGACGGCATCGGGCAATTCTTCAAGATCAAGCAGCCCCGGTTTTCGCCTCCCGACCTGACGGCCTCCACCGTGGGAGGCTCGGTCCAAGTGGAAGTCGCCGTCGGGCCGCTGAAACTGATCGGCGAGATCGGTTTATCGTTCAACTGGGAGACGTTTGCCTTCGAGGTCGATCACGGCGAAGGACTGGATTTCGTCCTCGACGCCGACCAGGAGTTCTCGTTCCTGGGATTGCTCTGGACGTTCAAGAATCGAAAAGATGGCGGGCCGTTCTTCAAACTGATTACGGCCAATTCGGATTACAAGCTGATTCAACTTGAAGGCAGCGAGATCGAGCTTCGCTTCACGCGGGCCACCACGGAAGACCAGCCGATCGTCTTTACCGTCTCGAATTTCGAGATCACCGAGGGCGGGATCAGCCTGAACGCCCAAGTGACGGAGCAACCCGCAAAACTCAACGGATTGGAAACCGAGTTCCGTTTCAAGGAAGGGACGTTTCAGATCAAAGAGAACCGGATCCTCGGTTTCTCGATTGCGGGCGGCGGCCCGCTTCCGCCCGACCTCATCGGCGAGGCCACCGCCGACATCCGCCTGCAGTTCGAACAAGTGGGCGATTCGCTCGAGTTGATTCGCGGCAGCGCCAAGATTTCCGGCAACAAGCTGGCCCACTGCAAGGGAACGCGGTTCGAGTTCTCGATCGACGCCCTGGGTCTGGAGTTCGTCAACGACGGCGCGTACCACCTGTATTTTCTGGTCACGGGGTCGGCGGAGTACAAGCCGCTCAACGGCGACAGCCCCACGGGCCTGCTGAGCTACCTGCCCGGCATCAAGATCGAACTCGTCGATTGCCCGCTCACCGGCAACGCGCGCGTGATCGCGCAGCACGTGCAATTCAAGCTCAAGCTCCCAAAGCCGGTGGAGTTCAATCTGTTCGGCGTGTTCGCCATGGAGATCCGCGGGTTTGGGTTCCTGCCCCAGTGCGACAAGTTCGGCGGCGATGGCGCGGTCATCCTTTCCGGCCAGGTGAAATTCGCCTCGGGCGGAGGCGACGTGATCAGCGCCCAGTTCGACTTCCACGACCTGTACGTGGGACTGCCCAAGCGAGGCAGCCTGGCGCCGAGGTTCTACATGAAGGGCCTGGGCGTGGCGGTCAAAGTGGCCACGTCCAAAATCTATGGCTCCGTGGAGCTGGTCCAGGACGAGGAAGTCGCCCCGGGCCTGGTCGCCAACGGGTTTCGCGGAACGGGGGGAATCGAAATCAACGGCTTGCCTCCCCTGGCGGCCGCGTTCGCCTTCCTCCGGGTCATTCGGCCGCAAGACGGCCGCATGGTCCGCGCGTGGTTCATCTATCTGGAAGCTCGCCGCATGAGCTTCAAGATTCCCGTGATCGAAATTTATCTGCGGGAAGTGGGCTTGGGACTGGGCTATCGCTACACGCTCGTGGGAATCAAGCGCGCGGATGAAGTCGATGACGTCCGGCAGTTGATCAAGGAACTGAAGGAGCTTTCCCGCACGCAAGCGAACCTGGCGGACCACCGAAGTTGGACCGTGGATATTGAAGACCCCGGCGACCAACCCCGCCTCACCGTCGCGCTTAGGGCGTTGATTACGCAAACCTCGGCCGCGTCGGGACCGTTCGATTGGGACGCCGCCAAGGAAGAGCATCTGCCCTGCCTGTTCCTACTCGACGCGGTGGTGGCGCTGCGGAGCGACTTGACGTTCTTCATGGTGGCGCGAGGCTGGCTCAACACGAACTATTCCGACTTCAACAAATCGGTGGACGGCAACGGCTCGCTGCACCAACAGCCGTTGATCAGCGGCTTCGTCCTGCTGTCGCCCCGGCAAAAGCGGTTCCTGGCGCATGTGGCTTCGAATCCCGGCGGCGAGTTCGGCGATCATCCGCCGTTGTTGCCGTTCCTGAAGCAAGCCATCAAGCAAAGCCGGTTCTCGGCCACGCTGCTGATCGAACCGGGGCTGGTGCATGCAGAACTCGGTTGGCCCAACATGATCCGCTGGGGCGGCAAACTGGGGCCGCTGGAAGCCGAGTTCCGCGGCGGGGCCATCTTTCGAACCTCGACCGACGAACTGGTGACCGGGCTGAGTTACCTGGCCACCGGCTCCGTGTCGTTCGATGCGAGCATCAGCCTGGGATTCGTCGGCGCATCCCTTTCGGCAACGGCGAGCGTCGCCTACGGAGCGCGTTACATCGGCGTGTTGGATTTTCGAAACCTGTCTCGCTCGGCCTTTTACGGGGGCATCGGGGTCGAGATCCAGGTGCGCGTGAACGTGGAGGTCTGGGTCGGGTTCAAGACGTTCTTCGGCAGGATCACCAAGACGTTTCATTTCGATTTCGACATCCACTTTACCGCGTCGCTGGAGCTGGGGCTGCTCGGCGATGCTTCGGTCGGCGTGCGCGGATCGGGGACGTTCTGCCTCAAGACCCGGTGGAAGAACCTTCATTTCACTGTCCATTTCGCCGCCAACGACGGCGCCGTCAATGCCGCGCGGCGCATTACCGAGCGGTTCCTCAACATCGGGCTGGAAGCGACGGAAGTGGACGCCTTGCCCGGTGTTCCGCCCGCCGAAAGCGCCGTTCGCGCCCCTTCCGTCGCCCCGGATCCCGCGGCGGCGCTGGGGGTCGAAGCGATTGCCGCCGGAAGAACGACCGTCGCGCCGCACGCGGCAACCGGCCTGGAAGCCGACGCCGCACCGGCAGCGCCCGCAGCGGCGGCAGCAGCGGCGGCAGCAGCGGCAGCAGCGCCGGAGACTTTGCCCGACGGCTTCGTGGCGCCCGATTACATCATCCTGCAGAAAACCTCCGGCGGCGTGAGCTACTTCACGCTGTTGCCCAAAGATGACGATGATGGCGGGATCCCCGTCGACGTCGGCGCGGACGACCCGCAGCACGGCATGGTCCGAGAAGGCTTCTACGCCGCGCCTCCGGCGACCGATCAGGAGGTCATCAGCGACTACGTCTGGCAGTTGCCCGAACTTCAGGACGGGACGACCATCGAGCAGTTCGATCCCACCTCCGGAACCTGGGTCGTTCTGCACCCCGACGGCGGCAATCGCATTGCGTGGAAGATGGCGTGGGAGCAGGAGCTTGAAGAAGTCCCGGTCTTGGAGGAAACGGCCACAAGCGGAGAACGGAACTCGGCCACGACCACCACCCCCGTCCCGACCGGGATGAAGGTCAAGCACGTACTGCGCACGGCTTACATTACCAACGACGATCCCGCGGGCGACGACCCAGCCGAGGTGCTGGAAAACCTGGTTCCCCTGCGGGACCCGGTCCAGTGGCCCGACGCCGGCGACGACCTGACGGACGAGCGTTTGGACAACCCGTCCGACGTCTCCTTTGAACCGGTCATCCGCGCGGCTCAAGAGCAATTCGAATCGGCTCCGTATTTCCGGCACGATCCCGCCCGGTCGCGCTATGAGGAAATGTTGGAGCAGGCGCTCGACGGCCGCAACAACTTGTATTCGACGGCTCCCCCGGTGGTCCCCGGCCAGCCGGCGCATGCGCTCAGCGAGGCGCCGAAGCCCACCAAGGAACACAAGGAACACAAGGAACAACAGGCCATCCAGGTCCGCAGCATGTTGCTGCAGCAAGTGGTGACCGACCTGCGGACAGCGGTCCAGCCGACCGGCCCCACCGACGAGGCACGGTTCCTGGAGACCGCGGCCGGCAAAATGGCGATGGTCTTCCGCATCACACGGCCCGCAGGTTTGGTTTCGATCGAAGAAGCGCTGGCGACAAGCTCGACGAATTGGGGAACCATCTGGCAGAGAACGGCAACGAACCAGGACGAGCCTGATACGGCCACGGCTGGAACAACGGTCGAACTCTATAACGACGCGTCCAAGAGTTTCTTGGCCAACGGCGCCCGCGCCGCGGAAGTCCGGACCTTCGAGCACGAAAACACCCTTGCCATCGGCTGGAATCTCCAGTGGCGCGATTCCCAGGACTCGCCGGAAGACTATCTCGCCTATTACTCGGTGACGCGGCGGCGGATTGACGATGCAACCAGCGAGATCCAGTTTGCCGTCCAAAACGTCGATCCCCTGGTGCGGGAAGCGGCCGGCGGCAAAGAGGGCGATCCCGCGTACCGCGTCCGGCGAATCCGCTCCCGCTTTCAGATTGTGGACCATTTCTCCGAAGACGCCGCCAAGCCGCTCATTCGCGACGTTCAATACCTGTACTCGGTCACTCCGGTGGCCCTGGACGGAACGCGAGGCGTTACGGAAACGATTGTCGCCACACGGCGGCCGAGCGTTCCGCCTCCGGTCCCTACCGATGCCCGGCTGGAAGTGCTGTTCGTCTCCGACTCGCCCGAACTGTTTCTGCCTCAAAGCGAGGCGAAGGTGCATCAGCCGGGCCGCATCCTGGTCCGCTGGTCGGAGCCTGCCGTCGCGCCCGGCGAACCGCGCATTGCGATCGCGAAACTGCGGCTGGTGTTTCGCCGCAACCGCACGCTCCCGTCAGGATCGTATGGCGTGGACGCCGATGCGCGCGGCAACGTCCAGTCCGGCGCTCCCGCGACCAACGCCAGGACGCTGCGCACGGATCAAGTCTTTGAGTGGGATGCTGCCGTAGGGAATGCTGGCGAAGAACATACGGTCCAGGTGGCCGAAGTGAACGGCCGCGCGGTGTACTTTCTCGTTCTCGATCTCGAGTCGCTGCAAGAGTTCAATATCGTCCCGCCGCTCCACCGTCCTTGGCGCCCGGAAGCCTGGGATGTCTTTCTCCAGGCCGAAGGGGCGAACGGCGTCCGGTCGTCCTTGGCGGCCGTGCAAATTGCGCTGCAATTCGCGCCACAACACAAAGTCGACGAGATTCTTGCCCGCGACCCAGAACGCGCGCTGCTCGCAGACAATGAACCCCGGGTCGAGAACCGCGAAGTCGCACAGCTAGAGTGGTTCGCGCAGCCAGTCGTCATGCCGCCGCTCCCCGCGAACGACGGCGACCGCGAAACGGGTTGGGCGCTGGTCCCGCAACCCGCATTGCACGAGGGAAAATTCGGCGTGTTCGCCTCAAACGCAGAACTCGCCCGAAGCTATCGGCGCCATCCCGACCGCGTACGCGCGATCCGCTTCCGGCTGAACCAGGGGCCGAGCGGCCAGCCGCACCGGCTCGATCTCCACGCCGGCTTCCGGATCGTGAGCTTCGATGTTCTGGCGCACGACCCGGAGCGTCTCACGCCCAATCCGGCCCAGCCCACGTGGGAGGCGTTCGCCAGGCAGGCCAACTTGAAAACCGTTCAGGACCTTGAACTGGCGTCTGTCCAAGTCTTGCAAATGTCTCCCGCCGATACGCTGACTCCCAGGATTTGGGAAGCCTGGTATCCGAGCGAGCTGCGGCGCATCGGCTTCGCCCAGGTGAACGCGCAGGAGCGCGTGAAGGGCGATCAGAAACAACGGGCGCCGTGGCACTCGTGGCGCGAGTCGATCCTGATCTGGCCCGATCCCCTGACGGCCGTGGGGAATGCGGTCGACCCGCAAGCGCTCTTTCGCAAAGCCGCCGACGACGCGCCGCTGCGTTGGCAGCGCGGACGCCACGCGCTGCTGGATGAAATCCTGACGCGCGTGCAGTTCACGGTCATCGATCCGCCGGAGTTGGCGGCGGAGTTTCCAGCCGCGTGGGGCGTGACGCGCGCAAGCCTGCTTCGTGAATTGAGCGTCGGCGATGACCGCCCGCTTCACAAGGAGCCTGAAGAAGTCGAAAAACTCGAAGAACTCAACAAGCTCATCCAAGGGCTGGCTCATCCGGACCTCAGCCAGTTGCCCGCGGGGACGTTCATTACCGTCACGGAGCCGGGACAACGCTGGCGCGCCCTCCGTCCCGATGGAACCTCGATCCGCATCGAACGCTTGGTCAAGACGGGGTCGGAACGGTGGAGAATCTTGATCCCCATCGAGATCGCGGACCTTCCGAAGGTGTTTCCCACCCTGGAAGTCATCGGCCGGCCCTGGGATCCCTCGAAGGATTTGTCGTCGGCGCTCAATGCCTGCGAGCCGGAAGCGGATCCCTATGGATGGAATGCGCTTCAGCGATTGGGGCTGTCGGTCGCGTTCGCCCTGCGGTTGCCCGACCAGGGACGCGTCCTACCCGCAAGCGAGTTGGTCGGGCGATTGAAAACCGCGGTGAACGACGCCTGCAAACAAGAACCGTTCGACAACGGCTTCCAGGAGCACGTCCACGTCGAGCTTTTATACCGGTCGGACCGCCGGATGGAGATTTCGGCGGCCACGGAGGACGACTCCAAGCCGTCCACCGAGGACGACCTGCTGTCGATTGTGCAAGTCAGCCTGCGGCCCAAGACGTTGAAGCAGCGGCAATACGATGTGTGGACGGTGCGGCCCCTCGGCATGGAGGTGGGAGCGCTGCGGGGGAAGAGTGTCACCTTGCTGGTGGAGCGCCCTGTGGGCGCGGTGTGCCACCTGGTTCTTCAACCCGGCACGCCGGGAGCGGAGCTGGCCGTCCCCGAGGGCGCCGGGACGAACGCCGCCCGGATCAACGTCACCATCCCCGCGGACGGCGCGCTGCGGCTGTTGTTTCGCGGTACGCGTGGAAGCATGCCGGCCCACATTGCCGCGGCCGACCCCAAGTTGCCGTTGGAGATCCGGCTTGAACAAGCGGACCTGCCGCCGTGGGATCCCTGCTCCGCGCACTTCAATTGGCTGCAAGATTCCGATTGGTTGGAAGACGCAACCCGCTTTCGTCAGTACGTCGAGGCCCTGGGAGCATCGAACGAAGCCGACGCGCACGAGAGCTTCCGGCTCAAACCGCTGACGCCAGAGACCGCCACCGCAATTCAAGACTGGGCGCTCAGGTTCTTCGACTACGGCGGCGATGCCGGCAAGGACGGCACGCTTTCGGACAACGCCTGGTTTGCGACCGCCTATCCGCGCACCTTCTCGCCAGCGTTGGTCGCGCCGGATGCGGAGCGCAAGGTCGTCTACGATCACTTTGTCGATGACCGGTGGGCGTCGGCCTACCGCAACCTCGTGGTTCCCCAGGGGCGTTACGACAAGTTGTGGGAGTTCGTGGCAGGCTCCTCGGTGCTATTCAACTCCTCCGCACGACACAAGAACCTTCGCGAACTGGACCGGATGCCGGCGCTGCCCGAGGGAGGGTTGGATGTCCGGTTCCCGCGCATTCACCCGGTCGCGGCGCCCTTGGTCCAGCTCTCCAGCCGCTTGGACGAACCTTCGACGCCGGGCCGTCCTGCCGCGCCGGGCGCCGTCTGGGAAGTCATTCTCGAAAGGCATCCCGAGCAGGTCTTAAAGGAAAGCAACCACCATCTGCAAGCGCGCCTGGAATTTCACGATGTCGTTTGGACGCGCTTTCGGCGCTTCCAATTCGGCGCGCGCCTGGCGGCGCTGCAGGACGTGTTCTACCAACGGCACTATTCCGCCGAGCAAACGTCGCCCGAGAAAATCGGCTTGTGGGGCGTGACGGATCCCGACAAGCCGTTCCTGGCGGAGCCGTCCGCGGCTGGCGACAAGCCCAAGCTCACCTTCGCGGTGGACGGAGACGTGCGCATCAACGACGAGGAGATCTTCCGGACCGACAACCTCATTTGGAAGATTCGGGACCGCCTTAACTCGGCAATGACCCAAGCCCAACGGGACAACACCAAGATCCGCATCGTTGCCGCGCAGGATGGCCGGATGGTGCTGATGTTCGTGTCGCGCGACCCGTGCACCATCCGGCTGCTCGATGGCCGGGAGCCTTCGCGCAAGGCGGTCGCGGTCGAAGGGCCGGCGCGGCACAGCATCGCCGTGCGCCACGTCGAAAACCAGCTCGACGACTCAGTCGCCCTGCCCCACGCGCCCGTCCATCCTCAACCTGACGAGCAATGGAAAGCTCAAGACTGGGTGGAGCTTCAGGGACGCATCCCCATCGAAAAGCTCAGCAGCGACGTACGCCGCATGATCGATCTGCCGTTGCGGCAAGACCGCATCCAGGGCGGGGCGATGGTCTATCAGTTTGACGGCATCCCTTACTTTTACGCCCAGCGTTTGTTCTTCGCGGCCCGCGCCGGCACGGAACACTCCGCTCTCACCCGGCTGGATCACGCGGACTTTCATTACGTATCGCCCATTCCCGAGACGAGGGCGGAAGGTTTGGAGGATGCGGGCGTCCGCTACCGGCGGATCGAAATCGCGCTCGGCCGCTATTGTGACTGTCTGGGAACGGACGCGCGGAATCGCTGGCCCAGCGAATCGCCCGATGAACCGGGGGTGGCCCTGTCGGCTTCCTCGCACCGCGTTGTGGTCGGCGGCCGGTTTGGCGCGCTGCACACCTACGATGCCGGCGCGGGCGTCTTTGGGCCGGTCCTGGCCGCGCATCGGGGAAGCGTCGTCGATCTGCTGGTGAGGGATACGCCGGGCCGTCTCTACTCCGTGGGTGAAGACCGCACGGTGCAGCGTTGGAACCTGGAAAGCGATCCCCCGGCGCCGACGCATGCCGCAACCTTGGAGCATCGGCCCAGCTCCCTGGCGGCGGCGGATGGAAAGATCGCCGTGGCGGATGCAAGCGGGACACTGCACACGTTTTCCGCGGACGATCTTACGCCGACGGGCGGCCGTCCCGTGTGGGACCGCGGTCTTAGCGCCGCGGTCGGCTTGCCCAATGGCGATTGGCTGGTCGGCAGCGTCGATGGCAAGGTGATCCGCGTGCGGGCCGACCTCGCCGCGCAGACGGCCTGGGCCGACGAGCACCAGCAACAAGTGACGGCGTTTGCCATTTCCACCGACGGAGCGAAGCTGTGCTCCGTCGGCGAGGACGGCCGGCTGGTGGTTTGGGACGTCGCCACGGAAACTGCGCAGCTCCGGGTTTCCCGAAATGTGCCGCTGACCGATGTCGCCATCTCGGACGATGGGCTGGTGGTCGCCGTCGCCGACCACAAGGGCGAAGTGTTCTCGGGGTCGATCGTCGATTTCGCCGCCCCCAAGAAGATTGGGGATCATGCCGCGGGCCGGACGCGTGTGGCCTACGTGACCGCCATAGCCGAGTTCCTTTCGACCGGCCAGAAAGGGACCATTCAACGGCAGGAGCAGGCGGTCGGATCGCTCGACGCCGGAACGTTCTCGACGCTCCCCGACACGGACGTGGTTTACCAATACGCCTTGGTCAAGCCTGGCCGCGTGATCGAAACCATTTCGGAGATCCGGTTCGACGCGGTGCAGCCGCATGGGTACCTGGCCCGCAACATCGCCGTCGGTTACCGGACGTCGGTCAAGCAGTTGGTAGCGCCCCGCCCCGGCGATGCGCGGATGCGCCTGATTACCACCTTGGAGCGCGACGCCAAGGCTTCCGCGACGACCTCCTTCGCAACGCCGGGAGGGGACTCCAGCGCCTCGCTCACCTTCGAAGCCACAGACAAGGCGCCGGGAGCGACCGGCAGCCGCATCCAGATCGTGTTCCTCAAGGCGCCGCTGGGCGAGGGAGTCCCGCCCACGGTCGGCGTGTCCGGGTTCGAAATCACCGTGACGCTCAACACCACGCCGGGCCACGAATCGAATGTCGGACAAATCCGCGACGCGGTCAACGCCGCCGCCGAGGCGTCCGAACTGGTGAGCGTCACGCTGGCGGGCGCGCCCAATCAGGATGCGACGTACAAGCCGGCGCCGTGGACGTTGCCACTGGGCGAGCGGGCGCTCCAATGGATCAGTTCTCGCCAAAGCTTCGAGGGGGCGGAAATGCCGGCGGGGGCCGACTTCCCGCCGCCGCACGCCTGCCGGCTGCACTGGACGGGAGCGCTGAGCATCGCACGCCATCAAGAACCGATGCTCCAAAAACAGATCGATGCGTTGATCTCTCCCGCCGCCGGCTTGGGAGTCGATGCCTCCTTCCGCGAGGCGTTGTTGCTGTTGTTGAAGCAACGGACAGATAGCGTCGTCGAAGTCCGCATTCCCGCGCCCGAGGAATCGGCTAGAGCGGCGCTCTTCAAGCCAGGACGCATCTCGGTGGAGCTTGTAGCGTTCTTGGCCGCGCGAGGCGTGGCCTTGAAACTGCGTTCCTGGATGGAACGAATCTCCTCGGACGCATCCGGCCAGGTCTGGCTGGCGCACAGCGGAAACCGCACGCACCGCATCGAAGTCGCCACCGACACGATGACGGTCTACCACGCGGTGCGCGACAACGTGGCCGAAGCTTCGATCGGGCTGGAACAGCTCGCGGAACTTCCTCCCTTCCTCGGCGTTTCCCAAACGAATCCCGCTCCGCCGTACCAGAACCCTCCTCCGCGCGCCAATTGGGAGCTGACCTGGCGGGGAGCGATGGCGCAGACGCAATATGAGATTCTCCGCCGAGAGGAAAATGGAGAAGCCAAAGGCTGGACGGTGACCTCCGATTTCCGCTCCACGCTCTTGGCGCTGCTCGAAGCGTTGATCGGCCACACGGTGGAACTCGGTTTCGACGGCGCGCATCCGGCGGCTTCCGACATTCCCGCGGTCCTACGCGACCGGCTGGCGATTGCCGACACC
>CAUJHS010000044.1 GCA_963204915.1 Planctomycetota bacterium
CGTCCAAGAAATGGACGATGCCTATACCGAAGTGGAAAGAAGCCCTCAATCACTTCGCCATCCTGTTCGCCGACCGCATGCCCAAAAACCTCAACTAACTCACCCCAATAACCGACTGACACAAAAATCAAGACAGGCCCGACCTGCTGCAGCAGATCGGGGCGTCGCTTCTCGTGAGTACTTACCAGGCGAACAAGCTGCTGGCAGTACGGGCGAGCGGACAAGGATTGTCGACGCTCGTCCGCACGTTCGAGCGGCCGATGGGGATAGCTGTGGATGGTTCCCGATTAGCCCTTGGCACGCGGAAAGAAGTCTGGACGTTTCACGACGCGCCCGATATCGCGCCGCGGATCGAGCCAGCCGGACAGCACGACGCCTGCTATTTGCCGCGGTCGTCGCATGTGACCGGAGACATCGGAGTTCATGAGATCGCGTATGCGGGCGACGAGCTTTGGTTGGTAAGCACGCGTTTCTCCTGCCTGGCGACACTCGACCCTCATTACAGCTTTGTGCCGCGCTGGCGGCCGCCGTTTATCTCGGCGCTTGCTGCCGAAGACCGCTGCCATCTCAACGGGCTGGCGATGGTCGAAAGCCAGCCGAGGTACGTCACAGCACTGGGTACGACCGATGTGCGCGACGGCTGGCGCGCTGACAAATCGCAAGGTGGCTGCATCGTCGACGTGCCCAGTAGCGAGTTCGTCACGCGCGGTCTCTCGATGCCTCATTCTCCACGCTGGCATAATGGGCAACTGTGGGTGCTGGAATCGGGGACCGGGAGTTTTGCGCTCGTCGATCGAGCAACGGGCAACCGACAAACCGTCGCGAGGCTGCCGGGGTTCACACGCGGGATGGCAATGCTGAGCCATTATGCTTGCGTTGGACTTTCCAAGATTCGAGCGAGTTCCGCGATGGATGGTGTCCCGCTGGCCGAGCGGCGCAGCGAGCTAAAGTGCGGCGTTGCGGTGGTGGATCTCCGCACTGGCGCGATCGTCGGCCTTCTGGAGTTTCAAACCGCAGTGGAAGAGATCTTCGATGTGCAACTACTCCCAGGCGTGCGATTTCCGGAAATCGTCGGGTTTCAGCAGGCAACCATTGAGCACACGTTTGTCGTTCCTGGGAAAGCACGGGAGAAGTCTTTAGTAATGAAACCGTACGCACTTTCCGGCTAGCGCATGGAACGGACCACTGGGCTTGGCGGCACGACGAACATTGGCGTAGCCAAGGACAAGTGATAAAGAGAAAAACAAAAGCGGCCGGTGAGGCCCTAACCGTCAAGAAAGCTGCTAACCGGCCCGGCGCCGCCCAGCACACAGTCTGCGCGCTGGATGGGCCACCATCGTCATTATAGCGCAGACCACATCTAGTCTGGGAGGTTTTCCATGGGGTTTGGTGCATTGAACGAAAGAGAACAAGGCGCCGTAATCTCTTCGCTCGCCCGTCAACGGAAGCTACTGGAGAGCCGCAGGCCACAGGTGGACGTAATGGCGAAGGGGATTCTTCTGCTAGCACTGAGTATCTCGTGGCTCCCCTGCGGCGATGCACAGGCTGAGCCGGAAGGCCCGGAGGTAGCCGGCCAGTGGTATGGGACATTTGACGCCGGTTTTCCGGTTGTCCGATGGGCCAGCCTCGACGCCCCACCGGCGGTACCTTCGAGATACTCGTGGAGCCCGATGGCTCGGGTCAATAATCAGCCGTACTCTACATCGCTGACGTGAGATTGTATGACGTTTCCTTCCCGATCGAGGTGAATCGAGGTGATCGGAAATCGAGTCGCGATCGGAGATCCGCAATTCGCCTTTGGGGCGATCAACGGCGAGGTGATGTGCGGGATTGTGTTCGATCCCCATCCTTTGAATCCAAGCGACTTTCTGATGATCGAGTGGCAGGCCTATAAGCATGTGGCCACACTCCCCGGCCCGCCGCCCGCCAGGCCGTGCGACGAACTTCCGCCATTGTTTTGCATCGGCAGCGCCGAATACTGCAGCGAACTGGCGCCCTTCGCTCCGGCGGTCAGTGCGGGCTATCTCAACTATCCCGTCAAGGACGAAACATGGGACGACCAGCATCGCAGTTTTCTCAGACGCGACCTGATTCAGGCGGTCCAATACGCCGCGAAGGTGGCGTACCGGACGGCCGACTGGGATTATGGAAACTTCGGCCCGCTGGGGCTGGGCGACATGAGCGATGCAAACAGCGACGGACCGACCACCAACAGCCTGCCCGACCATCTCGGCCACGAAGACGGTAATCACATTGACGTCGCCTATTATCAGTTGTACGCGCCGGACAATCTTCTCCGCCCCGTGGGTCGACATGAAGATGGATATCTGACCGAGAGGCCCTACGCCCTCGATAGCTGGCGCACGGCCCTCTTTCTCGTTGACCTCTGTGAGCATCCGCATATGCGCTATATCGCCGTTGACGCGCAGGTTGGACTGCGGCTGTAATAGACCTTCATCAATCTGGAGTCTCTGGGCTGGATCAAGCCGAGCTTCGCCTCCAGTTCCCGCAAGAGCAGTCCGCCTCCGTGCGGAGGTGACTTTCCCGCCGTCCAAGCGGCCCACCACCTCCCGGCGTCCCGCCCCGTGAAACGCTAGCGCCCGTCGAGTACACTCGGTCTCCATCGGGCCGTTCCTGGTTGCTGGCGAACGATGTAGTTGACATACACCTTATGCCACAACCAGCGGCCTTTTTTTATTGGGTTGGTGAGAAATGCGGGCTACGACATGTTTACTCCGTTTCGTTATCTCAGGTTCGGCAATGTGGTGCGCATTTCATTTTGCCGTAAACGCCCAAACTGCCCGTCAAGCGAAAATTTTGTCGGAGGATAGACAAAACGGTCGGCTTGCGCGCTCTTATTGAATATGAGCAGTCCCGCGGAGCACGAAGATTCCGACGATTTGCCCCAGCGGGGCGAAGGTGAACCAGACTTCTTGGCCGAGATCTACGACGCCTACGGCGTGCGCTTGTACCGCGCAGCCGCGCGCCTGCTTGGCGTCGCGGACGCGGAGGACGTGGTGCAAGAGCTGTTCGTTGCATTAGCGCGCTCGCGCGATCGGTTGCCGACGGTGGAGCATCTTCCGGCGTACCTGTTTGTGTCGCTTCGACGACTCGTGGCCTGCGCGCTCGAACAACGTCGCCGCGCTCCGCGACAGTGCGACGGACGTGAGGAAATCGCCGCGACCCAACCGAAGGATGTAGCTGCGCCCGACTGGCGCGAGCACCTGACGCTGGCGCTCCAAGCGCTGCCGCTCGAACAACGGGAAGTCGTGATCCTCAAAATCGACGGCGAGTTGACGTTTGCCGAGATCGCGCAAGTGCTGGACATCCGTCCGAACACCGCCGCCAGCCGGTATCGCTACGCGCTAGACAAATTGCGAGCCCGGCTGTCCGACGAGGCGCCCCGACCCGTGGAGACGCAACCGAAGTCCGTCACGCGGGAGTGAACGAAAAGAACTGCGAGTGTCCCATGCTTCCCGATGATTTCCCAGTGATTCGCGACAACGACGAGGTCGAAGACCTGCTGCGACGCAGTCGGGCGGCGCCTCCTGCGGGTTTGCGCCAGCGCGTCCTGGCTGCCGCGCAGCATGAGTCGCCAACTCGATTTCGAGCGTGGCGCATGGTCGCTGGCGTGGCCGCGGCGGCGCTGCTGTGGCTGCACCTCTCGTGGAGCGCCGCGATGAACATGCGTTGGGAATGCGAGCCGCCGACCGTCGCCGCCGTGGATGCGGCCGCAGAGCAAGTGCGCGAGCTGGCTCCCGATTTGCCTTGGTCGGAAGCACGTCGGTTGGCCTTCCTGATCGAAGCGAGTCAATCGCCGCATGATCGGGCGTTCGCTGTGGATGGCTCACGGCATCGGTAAGCAAAGAGAATGCACAACGTCACGGAGATAACGTTATGGGATACGCGTTGCTGTGGGTGGAAGACCTGGCTTTTTGGCTCTTGCTGATCGCGTGGGCGATTGCCGTCGGCGTTCGCTTCCGGCGCCGTTGGCGAGGCGGCATGCTGATGGCCATCGTCTTTGGCGTTCCACTGTTTTTGTGGGGCGGCGTAGCGCTGCTCTTTGGCGCCACGGACGTCGGCGGCCGAATGGGTTCGGCGCTCTTTCTCCCGGTGGCGTCGCTATTCGGCGCAATTGTCGTCGGCGGACTGGTCTTACTGGTGCTCGGATTGCGCCGCGATCAAACGAAATACGTTCGCGCCGCGAGTTGGTCTCCCCGCGCCTTGGCGTTGGCGGCGTTGGCGGCGCTGGCCGTGCATACGATGACCTTTTGGAACCTCGATCTGGCGGTCCGGCAACGGATGGACGCCATGCGCATCGAGGCCGGCACGTTAGCCTTGGCGGTTTCTCCGCCGCGCGTCCCCGATGGCGAAAATGCGGCCATTTACTATCAGCAAGCCTTTGAAGGAGGTCTGCTCGACCAGCCGCCCGAAGGCTACGAAGACTGGCTGGCCACCCTCGGCGATACGCCCGAAACGTTCGATTTCGATCAGCCGGAGTTTGTCGCCTACATGCAACGCAGGGGGCCGCTGTTGGCGCTGGTCCGGCAAGCGTCCGCCATGCCCCAATGTACGTTCAATCGTGATTGGGGGAGGCCCAGCTTCACCATGCTGCTTCCCGAGACGCAAAACATGCGGGCCGCCGCCCGGGATCTTAAGCTCGAAGCCCATTATCGCGCCGCGCACGGCGATCTGCGCGGCGCCGCAGAAAACGTCCTCGCCTTGCACCGCATGGCGGAACACGTCGCCCAAGAGCCGTTGCTCGTGTCGCTGCTCGTGTCGTACGCCTTGGATGCTATCGCGGTGAACACGCTCGAACATTTGCTGCGGATGCACCCGTTTACGAGCGAAGACCTGGCCGTGCTGGATGGCTGGCGCCTTACGCCCGCCAATCCTCGGCTCCAGCGCGCCTATCGCATGGAAGAGGCGTTTGCGTTGGCCATGTTCAACCAAGTTGCCGAATGGCGCGAGATGGACGCGTTAGGTCAGCAACTAGGAATCACGAGCGGCTGGCCGCCGAATGTGAGCGCGGTCTACCGCGTCTTTTTTCTCTCCGACGATCTGGCCGACTATCGCGAAGCCATGGCGCGGATTCAAAGGTCGGTGATGCTTCCTTATCGCGAGCGGCAACGGGTATTGAATGACCTGGAGACCGACCGGAAGAACACGCCGATGGGCATTGTTTCGCGATTGCTCGTGCCCGCGCTCGGCGCCGTCGAAACGGCCTCGGCCCGGCACGACGCACAGCAACGGCTGGCGCTGGTGGCGCTGGCCGCCCAGCGTTACCGCGGGCAACATGGAGGATATCCGGAACGTCTGGAAGACCTGACCGCCGACGGGGCTGTCGTCCTGCTGAAAGACCCCTTCAGCAACGAGCAACTCCGTCTGGCCGCTCGCGGCGAAGGCATCGTCATTTACAGCCTGGGGCCGAATCTGCAAGACGACGGCGGCGCCGCACCCGACGAGCAGCTCCAAACGGGCGACATCATCTTCACCTTAAACCCGCTGCCGAATGCGGAGAAATAAGCACCTCCGAAGTTCCAGACGCAGTCATGGCGTAACTTCGCGCTCCGCGCTAGGTGCGCCTTGGGTAAAGATTGGCCGCAGGAGATCTGTGAGGCTCTTGCGCTCTACCGCCATGACCGCATCCAAGCCTTGCAGCGAAGAATCGCCGGTCGCTAGCGAGACATCCGCTTTTCGGAGAGGCGCCAGATCGAGCAGTTTCTGCGCGCGCGAGTCAATCAGCGCCACCAGGTGGTCAGGTTTCACATCCGCCGAAAGTTTCATCGAAAGCTCCTTAATGAACGAAGGAGCGCAGCCGAGGGACTGGCCGACACAGGGCGATCGAACGTGGCCAGACCATGCTTCGGCGCTCGCGACCACCGTTACCATCGGACCCCAGTGACACGCGACCTGCTAACGGCTGAACACTCTGGAGGGTGCATCGCGCAAGTCCCTAACAAGAGATTGCGCTGGCTCGGAATGACCAAAGCCCCGGCTCTACAAACAACCAGGGCTTTCGGCGCGCCTGGCGAAACTCGCCCAGAGCCAACGCCAGCGAAGGCAGGCATTGTGACGCGTTTAAACCCCGAATTTAGCCGCGATTTCCTTTCATCCAATTCGTCTTCCGTGTCTTGCTTGGGTGAAGAATACGACGCCTCGTATCATGCCGAGACGGCCTGCGCTGAACGCGGCCTTGGAGGTGCGCAACACCGTGTTCAGGTCGCCGCATTCGGTGCGAATTGAGAACACCTCGCCCGTCGGATCGGCGAACCGCCGTTTATCGGATGCGACCGCCGCGGACTGGCCGCCGGACTTGAGCACGACCATGTCGGAGTGCAAACAGTTTCGCTGCTGCTTGCTATTGCGTTCAAATCATTTACCCGGGTCAATCCTTGCTCCCCTTCCGGATCTTATCTGATCGTGATCCAGCGCCGCCGCTTTCCGATGCCGTCAACACGTTGTCCTGGGGTCGTCAATATTGAATGTATTTGCTTTGCAAATCGATCTGGCTAGAATAAAGCCCCTCCTTCTGAGGATGCATTGCGACCAAAGGAGGAGACTGTCGGCTAGGGTTTTCACACGTTTGGCGAAGTTTGCTCCACCTTCGGCGTATCCACGCAATGCAACGAATTCGCACTCTGCATTCATTGGCGCGTACTCGGCTGTCAGTATGGCGGAATTCCCGGCGACGCAACACACGAAGACGCGCCGGGCGGTGTTGGCAGCGAAGCCTATTCGCAGAGCGTTTGGAGTCGCGACTTCAACTCGCTGGCGACGCCGCCATCACTGGCGGCGTCGAATGGATCGTTCGCACATGGGATGACGCGACGTCCGTGACGCCCGATGGTGTGAACTTCGCGGTGGGAGAGACGCTCGACGCCGCCCAGGCAAGGTTCGTTGTCGCGGCGCCGCTAGGCTTGTCCAGCCAGTTTCTACTGCGACAAACCCATGGCACGCCGCAACGTGGAGCGTTGGCGTTGGCGCAGCATCCTCGGCTTCGGTACGCCGCGATGAATGGCGCCGCCGAAGGTTTGAACCAACGATTCCCGAATGAAGAACAGCTTGCCGACTTCGCAAAGTTACTCAGTCTGCACAACGCCGAATCCCAGAGCGGCGGCGACATCAATGCGCCCGAAGCTTGGGATGTGGAAACTGGCCGACGCGATGTGATGGTCGGTGTGATCGATACGGGGATCGATTACACGCACCCTGATTTGTATCGAAATGTCTGGCTCAACCAGGGCGAAATCCCCGTGGAGTTGCGATTGAGTTTAGCCGACGCCGATGAAGACGGGTTGGTGACCTTCGTCGACCTGAATGCTTCCCAGAATGTGCCGTATGTGACCGATCATAACGCCAATGGACACATCGACGCGGGCGACCTGTTGGTTGATCCGCGGTGGGCCAATGGCGTCAACGATGACGGCAACGTCTTAGGCGAAGGACCGTCGGCGATTGACCTTGTGGATGACCTCATCGGATGGGACTTCGCCAATCTCGACAACGACCCGTTTGACGATCATGGTCATGGAACCCACGTGGCGGGTGTAATTGGCGCCGAGGGAAACAACGCGCAAGGCGTGGTCGGCGTGAACTGGGCCGTTTCCATCGTGCCGCTGAAGTTTCTCGACGCGAGTAACCGCGGTGAAACGTCGAATGCGATCCAGGCGTTGAATTATGCGCGTTCGCTCCGCGATTCCGGCGTCAACCTACGGGTTCTGAATAATAGCTGGGAGAGCAGCGAAGGGTTTAACGCCGCGCTGGTCGACACGATTCAAGAGCTAGACACGGCGGAGATGTTGTTTGTGGCAGGCGCCGGAAATGGGAGCGTTTTCCGCTTGCCAAACGATAACGATGTCAATCCGGTTTATCCCGCGAGCTACAACGTGGGAAACGTCCTCAGCGTAGCGGCTACGGACGCGGAAGATCAACTCGTGCCGTTCTACAATTTCGGCGCTTCGAGTGTGCACCTTGCGGCGCCGGGGTTAAGCATCCTTAGTACAGAGCCCGGCGGAGGCGTTAACTTTCGCAGCGGCACCAGTTTTTCAACCGCGTTTGTTAGTGGAGCGGCCGCTCTGGCGCTTGCGCAATTGCCGGCCGATGCGGCAGTGGACGAAGTACGCGCTTCGCTCTTGCAAGGCGCCGACTCGCTCCCATCTCTGGAAGGAAAAATCACCTCGGGCGCCCGACTGAACGCTCATGGCTCGCTCGAAGTGGACGCCTACCAACCTAGGGCGTTCTTGCGAGAACCGCAAGCCTTGCGAGTTGATGCGCGGAATATCGTATCGTTGGAGTTCGAAGTTGAATATCGCGATAACCGCCAAGTACGCCACGCCACTTTGAGCCACGACGACGTGTTGATTCAACGGTCGAGCGATAAAGCGCTCCTACAGGCCGAGTTGATATCAACCTCAACGTCCACCGACGCCGACGTGATTGTCGCTCGTTATCGCGTAAATGCGCCTGCAGGCGTGTGGCGAACCGAGGACAATGGATCCTACGAGGTGCTCCTGCCCTCCGGAGAAGTGCAAGACTCATCAGGCAACGCGGCGCGCCCCACCGAAAGATCGCCCACGAACCTCCAGCGTCTCGCGACCCTTTCGATCGCTGTGCCTGCTCCGGGAACGTTCGTGGTCAATCGTTTCGACGACGCCGTCGATGTGAATCCTGGCGACGGCGAAGCCGCCGATGCGCACAGCCGCGCCACGTTGCGAGCCGCCGTGATGGAAGCGAACGCGAACCCACTCGACAACATCATTGTGCTTCCCGCAGGCGTATTCACGCTCACGTTGCCTGGCTCGGCGGAAGATGAAAGCTTGACCGGCGACCTGGATATCACCGACGTCAACGGCGCGCTGACGATCCAAGGGCAATCGCCCGAGACGACCATCCTTGATGCGGCCGGACTCGATCGTATGTTTGACATCGCCGAGGGAGCGACGGTTACGCTGCGCAACCTCACGCTGCGCGGCGGTCAGGCGGACCTCGGCGGGGCATTACTCAACCGCGGCGCCGCCGTGAATCTGCACCATGTCGCAATTCGCCAGAACCAGGCCGTTACCGGAGGAGGTATAGCTCAAAGCGCCGGTGAGTTAATTCTCGAAAATGTGATAGTCGCGGACAATCACGCCAGCGACGAAGGCGGCGGTTTAGCCATGCAACAGGGCCACGGCGTGGTGCGCGACAGTGAAATTCGCAACAATGTCGCCGGAAAACGCGGCGGCGGCCTAGCCAGCGACGGGATGCTGGAAATCGTCAACACCACGCTGTCTGAAAATGAAACGACGGCGAGCAATTCGGGCGGAGGCGGTTTGGCCGTCACTGGCCCCACGACGCTCGATGGGGCGAGTATTCTCAACAATCGCGCCGGCGTCGGCGAACAGGGCCTGACGCGCGACGCCTTCGAGCCCAACGATCAACCCATGGACGCGGTCGACCGTTACCGCGGTAATCAAAAGCTGGACGGGCTCTCGATCCATGTTCCCGGCGACAACGACTATTTTCGCTGGACCGCCCCCACGACCGGCGATTTGACGGTGCAACTCAATTCGCAGTTTGCGACCGGCGATCTTAGCCTCGCCTTGCTCGATGGCGAGGGAGTCGAATTAGCTCGCTCGGAAACCTCTTCCGATTTGGAGCAGATCGTCGTTTCCGTCGTACAACACCAAACCGTTCTAATTCGGGTATTTGGCGCCAGCGCCGACGCCGTTGGGTCATACGCCCTCCAGATCGACCAACCTGACGCAACGGAGACAATTCGACCTGACCTGTTCGAGTCCAATGACGAGTTCGCCACGGCCACCAACTTAGGCGGCGGCGAACAGTTCATCGGCGGGTTGACGCTTCACTCGGTGGAGGACCGTGATGTGTTCCGATGGAACAGTCATACCTTCAGCACGATGAGTGTATTCGTTGGCGCCTCGATAGCGGTGGCGGTGTTTGATGATCAAGGCGTACACCTGGCTGAAGAAAGCATCACTGGATTTATATCCCTGTCTGTCACTCCTGGCGCAACCTACTTCGTGCAAGTCGCCGTCGCACCCGATACGCTCGGACAAGAGTATCGCCTCCAACTTGTCGGTACGGAACCGTCGTTGAATCTGGGGCCGGACGCCGCGGAACCAAACCCTTCACTTGGATCGGCAACGGAATTAGGCGGCGCTGATATTTCGCTTCCCAATCTCACGCTGGATGTCGCTGGCGATGTCGATTACTTCCGCTGGACGGCGCCGCGTAGCGGCGAAGTCGCTGTGGAGAGTTTGTTGCCGTTCGGTTCTCCGCACGACTTCATGTTATCGCTCGAAGATGAGTTTGGTGCGCCTCTTCCTGGAGTCGTCCTCGATGTACTTCCGGATCGTCTCGTTACCATGGCGTACCTGTTGGAAGGACAAACGGTATATATCCGCATGACGGGCAACGTCGCAGAATCACCTCTCGCTTACTCGTTGACCGTCGCCGGCCCTCCAGCGGCGCCGCAACCCGATCTGCTCGAACCAAACGACGAGCGCGAGTCCGCCACGGTGCTGGAAGGAGGCAGTCAATCACTGTGGGGACTCTCGATTGATACGAGTGAGGACCGCGATTATTACCAGTGGACCGCCACAACCGACGCCTCGACGGATTTGAGCTTAACGTTTCGTCATGCCGATGGCGATCTCAGCCTCGTGTTGTATGACGCGAATGGCGTCGAGTTGGCCCGCTCCGAAACGAGTTCGGACTTTGAGACCGTGTCGTTCGACGCGATCGCTGGGAACACCTACGTCTTGGAGGTGTTTGGCGTCGGAGGGGCGACGAACCCAACTTACGACTTGAGCTTCGTGGTTCGGGTCGATCCACCGATTCCACCCGACGCTTTTGAGCCAAATAATACACTCTTGAGTGCGGCAGATCGCTTTAGCGGCGATCAATCGATGTTCAACCTGTCCCTCGCACCGAGCGACGAGGATTATTTCACCTGGACCGCAGCAACGGATGGAGTGTTACAGGTCCGGGCGTTTTCGCAATTTGCTCTGGCCAATCTCGACCTTGTCGTGATGGACGAAGATGGCGTCGAGCTCGCCCGTTCCCAAACGGAGTTCGATCAAGAACAAATCATAGTTCCCGTCGTCGCCGGTCAAACGGTCGGTATTCGTGTTTTCGTCGCTGACGGCGGGGTGCATCCTTCCTACATACTGGAAATCGACGGTCCGGACCTCACGCTCGATCCTTGTGAACCAAACGACACACGCGACGCGGCGTTTGACCTTGGCGGCGGCGATCAAACGCTCGATCAGTTAAGCTTCCATACCGGCTCCGACGCCGATTACTTCCGCTGGACGGCGACCGAGTCCGGACCGCTTGCGATTTTCGCGCTCGCCTTGAGCGGCTCCGATCCGCTCGAACTGATTCTGTATGACCAAAACGGGGCTGAACTCGGTCGCTCCGAACCAAACCTATTCCCGCTCATCGAATTCAATGCGATCGCTGGACACGTTTACGTCTTCCAGGTTGCAAGCGGTACAGGAACCGCCGTCGGCGAGTACTCGTTGGTCGTTGATGGGCCTGAACCAGGGATTTCTCTGACTCCGGATGCGTTCGAGCCGAACGACACGACGGAAACGGCGACCGAGCGTTCCGGCGCCAACCAGACGCTACTGAACCTCAGCCTGCATGCGCCCGGTGATCAAGATTATTTCCGGTGGACGGCGCAGGCCGAGGGATTTTTAACGGTCAATGCGCGTTTCACGCACGCCGAGGGCGATTTAAGTCTGATCGTCATGGATGAGTTCGGCAATGAACTCGCGCGCGCTGAATCCGGCGATGATGACGAGGAACTTTTGATTCCGGTGGTGCGGGGGCAAACGGTCTTGATTCGCGCATTTGGCCATTTGGACGCAGTCCAGCCCCATTATGACTTGCAATTCGCGGGACCTGGTTCGCTATCTGTGCCGTTAGAACCGGACGTGCTCGAACCCAACAATTCCCTGGCCCAATCCACGGACGTGGGTGGAGGAAGTCAGGTACTGCATTTCGCCTCCGTTCATGACGCCGACGACGTCGATACGTTCCAATGGACAGCGCTCCAAGGCGGCGGTTTGTTCGTCTCGCTGATCGCCGATATTTTTGATGATGACCTGATGCTCGCCGTGCTCGACGAAAACGGCGAGGTGCTCGAAGTCTCGCAAACCCCGGCGAGTGGAAGCGAGTTCATCTTTTTGGAGGTGGCGGAAGACAAGCGTTACTACGTCCAGGTGTTGGGTTTTGACGGCGCCACTAGCTCGCGGTATGAACTGCGTCTCGATGAGTTTGCATTTGGCGGCGGCGAGCCTCAAGCCGACCTCTTTGAGCCGAATGACACATTTGACAACGCCATGTCACGGCCGACTGGCGACCAGTCGCTGGAGAATTTGTCAATTGATGAAAGCAGCGATGAGGACTTTTTTGTCTGGACGGCTTCCGCCGCGGGCACGCTGACCGTGGACGTCCAATTCTTGCACTTTCTTGGCGATCTGACGCTTGTGTTGCTCGATGAAGCGGGCAATGAACTAATTCGGTCCGAAACGTCGAACGACGGCGAGCATCTCGCATGGCCTGTCTCGGCTGGGCAAACGGTAGGCGTTCGTGTCTTCGGGGCGGACGGGGCCGTGAATGAATCGTACTCCCTTACGGTCAATGGGCCAGACCCAGCGGTTCCGCTTGATGTGCTCGAAGCAAACGATACGTTCGAGTCGGCCACGCCGTTGAATAAGGGCGATTTGCATATCGACCACCTAACGCTGCACAACTCCAGCGATGTGGATTACTTCCGCTGGACGCCGTTCCAAGCGGAAGTTGCGGAAGTAACGCTCCTGTCCCATGCGCGTCGAGGGCTTACCGAGGTTGTCATCTTCGACAACCAGGGGCAGGAGGTTGCCCGTTCTTTCCAATCCGCATTCGGGGTTACCGTGGCATGGAATGTCATCCCGGACTTGGAATATGTCATTCGAATCTCGGGCGCCGAAGGCGTAACGAACACCGACTACAGCCTGCAACTGTCCACGCGAATCGCCTCGCAAACCATTGTTGCTGATGCGTTTGAGCCAAACGATTCGTTGGATGCCGCGTTCCCGCGCGGCGGCGGCGATCATTCACTGCGCAGCTTAACGATTAGTCACCCAGACGATGAAGATTACTTCCTTTGGACTTCCGATGCAGATCGAAGCGTTTCGATACGCGTTGAAGCGTTATCCGTGGAACAAACTTTGACGCTTGTGGTCCTCGGCGCCGACGGTCAGGAACTGGCCAAGTCGGAAGCCGGGAATGCTGTTGAACAGTTTACGGTGCACGCTGTTGCGGGCCAAACCTTGGCGATTCGCGTCTCCGCGGGTGGTCCCGATACGATTACTCGATATGACTTGCACATCGAACGAGCTGCACTCATCGGCGCTGATGCGTTTGAACCTAACAATGCGGTAGATAGCGCTGTCGACCTTGCTAGCGGCGATCAAACACTTTTTGACTTAAACATTCACGAACCGGGCGACATCGACTATTTCCGCTGGACCCCTGAGCAAAGAGGCGAAGTCGTAGTCGAACTCGGATTCAACGGCGTGAGCGCCATTCCTGACGTTGCCGTTTTTGACGCCAACGGAATTGAATTGGCCCGAACCAGTAACTCGGGGCGTCGTCTGCAAGTAGCCGTCGCCGCAGGCATAGACTACTTCTTCCAAGTGTTTGCGCCGGAGGGGCAAGCGGGCCACGGTTATCACCTGATCGTGGACGCCTTGCCTGCCGCCTCGGCGGGAGGAGGTCTGTTGATCTCGTCGGGAGACGATGCGATCACGCCGGTGCAGATTCACCAGTCGCTGATTCACGGCAACCACGCCGACGCAGGCGGAGGAGTGTACAACGACGTCGGGGGCGAATTGACGGCTGTCAACGCAACCTTCTCCCAGAATGTGACCCATTCGCGCGGAGCCGACTTCCGCGAGTTCTTCAGCTACCGGGGAGGCGGCGGACTTTATACTGCGGGCGACGCGACGTTGACAGGCGTTACGTTCGCCGAGAATCGCTCCACGGCAGGCGGCGGAATCGACATCGACCCTACCAGCGCGCCCACGGTGCTGCTTGATTCGAGCCTCGTTGTGGGCAATGTCGCTCATCAGGAGCTGTATTCCGCGGGCGGCGGCATTCGCAATGGCCGCGCCTCACAGGGCGGTGGAAACCTCACCGTGCGTCATACGACCTTGCGCGACAACCGTTCCCGCTATGAAGGAGGCGGAGTCTCCAACAGCGGCGCCCTGATGGTGGATGGCTCGACCTTCGTGGGAAACGTCGCTTCCGTCGGCGGCGGCGTAAGCACATGGGGCAAACTCACCGCCGAAAACAGCACGTGGTCGGATAATCACGCCACCGCCGATTACCCGACATTGCGGTTTCCGCACCTCCTGTTCCAGGAGCCCAACGGCGAAGGCGGCGCCCTGTTCGTCTTTTATCGTCACGGTATCAGCCCTCAAGGATTCGGTGGGAACACAACGACTCTAAATTCCGTCACCATCACCAACAACACGGCGGACGCTGGCTCGGGCGGCGTGTTCGCCGATTCCAGTGCGATCGTCGCAAGTCGCTCAGTGATCGCCAATAATCGCCTGATGGATGGCTCACCGATTGATTTTAATTCGGCCGATCGCGCTCAGAATTATATCGAAGACTATGACGGTCAACTGATTTCCTTGGGTAGTAACGTCTTTGGCTACGCCGCGCCGGGCGGCCGTTGGTTGCTCGATCCTTCGGATACGGCGGGTGTGAGCGATCTTGGCCTGACCACGCTGCGCGATAATGGCGGCCCAACCTGGACGCACTTACCTTTGCCTGGCAGTCCCGTAATAGATGGCGCCGGTGCGATCGACGGAACCGATCAGCGCGGCGTGATTCGGCCGTTTGATGGCGACCATGACGGCGTGGCGCAAACCGACATTGGCGCCGTGGAACGCGCCCATGGCGAGATCGCCGGAGTGGTGTTTCTCGACCGTAATGCAAACGGCGTCGAAGACCCAGGTGAACCTGGGCTGCCCCAGCAGACTGTGTTCTTAGACGCCAACGGAAATGGCGACGCCGATCCCAGCGAGATTGTCGTCACAACAGATGACACTGGCGCCTTCGCGTTTCCGCTGCTCGAACCCGGTGAGCATCACGTGCGCGTATTGGCAGGCGAGTTCTTTACCGTAGCGAATGCGACCATCACCGTTAACTTGGCGCCGGGTGAACTTAGAGACGAACTCGTGTTTGCCGCCACATCGAGTCACGGGCGGGTTCGCGGCGTCGCGTATAACGATCAAAATGGGAATGGCCGCAGAGACGATCGTGAAGCCGGTATCGCCAATTGGGAAGTTTTTCTCGACCTCAATAACAACGGCGCCTGGGACGCCGACGAGCCTCGCACGCTCTCGGACGACCAGGGACGTTACGAATTCGCTAATCTTCCGCCTGGCAGCTACCTGGTCGAACAAACGCTGAAGGCCGGTTGGATTCGTACGTCGCCGCTGCCAGCGCACGTACTTAACGTTGATTTTGACAACGATCAGCAAGCCGCCGCATGGGAAGGGTTTTCGGTTTCCGGTTCGGCCGCGCTTTGGCGTCTTTCTACCGAGACGAGCGAAGGGCCAAACGCCAACACCGTAGCGTACTTCGGCGTGGAGGACGGCAACGCGTATCTTGCCAATTCGCACGGCGTCCTGACCTCGCCGCCCCTGGATCTGACAAACTACAGCGGCACGATCTTGTTGACATTCCAGCATCGACTTGACGTATCGGGAATCGACGCGGCGCGGGTGAACGTGGCGAGCGTCTCTGGGATTACAACCCTTGCGTCAAGCCAAGTGTCCGGCGGACTCGTCAACTCGATAGGCGCCTGGGAGCCGGTGACGCTCGATGTTTCAGGTTTCGCGGGCCAGGTTATCCAAGTTCAATTTGAACTGGCTTCCAACCTTCAGCCGCGTCGTTCAGAGCGGTTGACTGCGACGGTGACCGAAGGCGAGACGTACTACCTGCACGTTGGCGGGGTAAACGGCTCGACCCTTTCGCAGTATCGCCTGACGGTAGATGGCCACGCGGCCTCGCCCGATCGTTTAGAGCCGAATGACGGCCTCGCTTCGGCCACTGATTTGGGCGAACTCGATTTGCTGAGTGTTCGAGAACTTTCGCTGCACGCGGAGGAAGGCGTGACGAATGACGATTTCTTCCGCTTTACCTCGCGTGGTTCTGGCATCATCGATATTCACCTTGCCTTTGAAGATACGCAGGGCGATCTCGACGTTGTATTGCTTGATCAGGATGGACAGCCTGTCGCCACCGGCGACGCCGCGATTGATAGCGAACGCATTCGAGCGGAAGTCGCCGCGGGCCAAACGTACTATCTTCAAGTGACGGCGACGGAGAACGTAACAAATCCGCAGTACCATTTGACGATCGACGCACCGGGAGTGCATCCCGATCGCTACGAACCCGACGACTCATTTAGTCGCACGCCTTTGGTCGCGGTCACCGACCTGGTTGTGCGCGACCTCACCTTTCATGAAAACGCGGATTCGGACTTCTTCGTGTTGACGCCGCAGTTCAATGGGCCGGTGCGCGTTGAGTTGCAATACGATTTAGCGCTAGGGCCCATGATTTTGGACGTGCGTGCCGACGGGGTCATCCAAGGCTCTAACAGCGCCTCAGCAACCTTCAATGCGGTCGCCGGGCAATCGTATCTTATCGACATACTCAATTTTGGATTCACTCAAGTCGCGAGTTATCAACTCGTGATTGACGCGGCGGGAATTGCAACCGATGCACTGGAGAGCAACCGGAATCTCGCGCTCGCGACGGACCTGGGAAACCTTGGTTTTCGCAGTATTGGCGACCTGACGTTGCATAATGAGGATGACGATGACTACTTTCGGTTCTTGGCGGCGTCTTCGGGCGAATTTGATTTCGAACTACTTTTCGATCAAGCCGATGGCGACGCCGATCTTACGCTATATGACGTCAACGGCGCCCAGATTGCTTCAACGCGCCACCGCGGCTGGTCGATCGACGAGGTCCAGGTTCGCGCCGGTGGCAATCATGCTCTGGACCTGGACGTGGGACAAGAAGTCGCGGATGTGCACTTCGGCAATCAAAGCTTGCTCGGCTCGGGAGGCTCCGGACTCGACCGGCGCATCGAAGGGCGATTGTTCAACGACCTCAACCAAAATCGCCGGTTGGATGCGGGAGAAACCGGCGTGCCCGGAATGCGCATTTGGCTTGACTATTTAAGCAATGGAATCGTCGATCCAGGCGAAACGGTCTTCTCTCGGAGTGATGACCCGCAAACGCCCGAGGATGAAACGGGCCGTTATGAATTCACAGGACTTGCCGACGGCTCGTACCAGGTGCACGTGTTGCCCGGAAATTCGGCGTACCAAACGTCGCCGGTCGATAACCGCTTCATTAGGACGGACACGCGCTCCGTCGGAACGCCGCACGCCATCCTGCTTGCTGATTTGAATTACGACGGCGCCCCAGATCTTGCAGCGCCCAACGGCAGCGGCAACGTCGTGTCGGTATTCTTGAGTCAGGCGAGCGGCGGCGTTGCAATGACGGACGACGCCTACGCCACGGCGCCGCCCAATAGCCAGCCCGAACCAGTTTTTCTCGAGGCGGCGCCGATCGACAGCGAGCCAGGACTTGATCTGCTCGTCGTGAATTTTCACGGCAAAAGCGTTGCCTTGCTTCCAAACGATGGTCGTGGAGCGTTCTTGCCGTTCCAAACCATCCTGGACCTCAATGCGCTCGAAGCAGGCGAACTGCGAGGTTTCAGTCCCACATCGCTGGCGGTTGGACGCTTCAATGACGATGCTTACGCCGACCTCGCGATCACCTTGCGGCCGCCGCGATTGTCCGATCCGGGGCGCGTCGCGATCTTGCTGAACAACGGGCAAGGACGCTTCACACAGGGCGAGATTCTTACCGTCGGGGTCGCGCCCGAGTCGATTGCCGCCGGTCAGTTCAATGACGACAACGATGATGGTCGCATCAACAGCGCCGACAGGCTTGATCTGGCGGTAGCCAATGTCGGGGCGAGCACCGGCGGAGTCTCCGTGTTTCTCAATCGTGGAAACTCCCAGGGCGCCAGTCTCTTCGGTCCTGCGCAAACCGTGGCGACGCCGCAAGGCGTCTTCTCGCTTGTCGCAGGAGACGTATCCGGCGATGGCGCCGCCGATCTGGCGGCTGCCAATGCGACGGGGCGCACAATCCTGGTGCTTCACAACGATGGAGCCGGACAATTCGCGCCCTCGGGCGAGTCGCTTCAGGCGGGACTGGTGACCGGTGTGCGGCTCGTCGATGTCGACCAGGACGGCGATCTGGATGTCGCCGCCAGCAGCGGGTTCGATCGGGTGCAAGGCGCCGATGTCCATCCCGCGGTGCGCATCTTCCGCAACCCCGGCAATGGCCTGTTTCCCGTTCAATCGGGACAGTCAATTGGCGTGGGCTCCCTTCAAACCAGCAACTTCTTCTCGCTCGCGGCAGCGGACCTTGACGCCGATCAAATCATCGATCTGTCCGTCGCGAGCATCGACCGCGGCGAAGTCATTCTTCTCAAAGGCGCGCTCGACACCGTGGGGCGCACCGTAAACTTGAATCAGCCCGTCGCATTTGGCGTCGACTTTGGCCTCGTCGTTCCCAACGCCCCCCCGACGCTGGATCCCATCGCCGCTCCGCTTACAACGCTAGAAGATGCGCCCTTGCAAACCATCGGACTAACGGGCATTTCCTCAGGCGCGGGCGAGTCACAACTCGTGTCGTTGACGATCGAAACTGATGATCCCTCCCTTTTCGCCGACCTGTCCGTCGCGAACGTGGGCAGCGGCGCTGGCGAGGTACGCTATCGTCCCGCCGCCAATCGCCATGGCGCGGCGCAAGTCACCGTTCATGTGCGTGACGGCGGAGTCGACGGCGTTCTTGGCAATGCGGACGATGGTGTTTTTTCGCGAATCTTCCCCGTAGCGATCACCCCGGTGAACGATGCGCCAACGCTTGAGGTTCTGACCGATCCGCCGCCAATCGCCGAGGATTCGTCAGCACAAACGATCGAGTTATCCGGGATCACGGCCGGAGGCGGAGAAACGCAATCGCTGCGCATCACCGCAACAAGCAGCGTTCCGGCATTGATCCCGCATCCGACTGTCTCTTTCACGTCGCCAAACGCCGCGGGAGAACTGACTTGGACACCGAACCCCAATCAAAGCGGGACCGCAGTCATTACGATTACGGTGTTCGACGCCGGGTTCGATGGCGTGCCCGGGAATGGCGACGACGCCTCGACGTCCCGCACGGTGACGTTAACAGTCGATCCGGTGAACGACCCGCCCACGTTGGCGCCCATTGTTTCTCCGCCGCCCATGCTGGAGGACGCGCCTCCAGCCACGATTTTTCTCTCCAACGTGACCGCAGGCGGCGGTGAGAACCAGGCGCTGCGCGTCTCGGCGACGAGCAATAACCCGGCGCTGGTAACGCCTCCGGTGATTCAATACGCAGCCCCGGCCACAACCGGTTGGCTAACCGTCGTGACACAACCGGATCGGAGCGGAGTCGCGGTGATTACGGTAACGGTTACCGACGCCGGCTTGGACGGCGTCGTCGGCAACGCAGATGACGCTTCGATTGAACAGCATTTCACGGTCGTCGTTCAATCGCGAACTAATCCGCCCCGGTTCGATCCTGTCGCCATTCCTACTCGCTTGCCCGAGGACGCCGCAGAACAAGTCGTCGCCATTACAGGAATTGCGCCAGGCGGTGGTCATGCACTCACGCTCACGGCGATTAGCAGCAACCCGGGTTTAATCCCCCATCCGCTGGTTTCTTACACCTCGCCGCAAAGCTTGGGCGCGCTATCTTTTCAACCAATCGCCAACGCGTATGGAGCGGCGACCTTAATTGTTACGATTACCGACTTGGGTTTGGACGGGATCCTGGGCACGCCGGATGACGCCTCTTTCTCTCGGGTGGCGCACATCGAGGTCGATCCTGTCAACGATCCGCCGGTGCTTGACCTAAATGGCGATCAGCATGCGGGAGACGACTGGACGGTTCAGTTCATCGCGCGGGGCGCGCCGGCGCTGCTGACGCCGCAGTCGCCGGGCACGTTCTTGTCGCTTCGCGATAAAGACAACCTCACCTTGCAGAACGCAGTGGCTGTGTTGCAAAACCCGATCGACGGCGCTGCCGAGACGCTAACGGTCGATGTGGCTAAGACGCGCATCATGGCGGCGTACAACGCAACGACGGGAATACTTTCTCTGCAAGGCGAGGACACGCTGGAAAACTACGCGCGCGTCTTGTCGTCGCTGGCGTATCGCAACACGGCGGATCAACCCACATTGACGTCCCGCACTGTGCATGTTCATGTCGACGATGGGAATCATTTGAGCGCCGTGGCCACGGTCGAGATCGCGCTCGTCAATCCACGTCAACGGCACGATGTGAACGCCGATGGCCTCGTGACGCTGGCCGACTTGCTCGGCCTGGTGCAAACCGCCCGTTCGCTGACCCTTCCTCGCTTGATGGATGAGCTTTCCATTCCAGGTCCTCCATTCGTCGATGTCGACGGCAATCGGTGGTTCACCATTGGCGATGTCCTGGACGTTGTCCAAGAGCTGCGCACCCAGACCGAAGTGCGCGCAGAACCCGAGTCGCCGCTTCACTCGGACTTGTTCTCTATCCGTCGTGGACAACCAGCGATGCCCGAACCCGAGTTAGATGAGGAACAACTTTTCAACCTGATTGCATTCGACATTCATTACCACCGAAAAAACATCTTTCAACAATTTGGCGCGCTTTGAATACTCCCCTGCACCGGCGGAAATGGTATAGCCGCCAGCCGTAGCCAACGCGACACCTTCAACCGTTCGCCGCGTGCGAGATCGGCGGCCCTTCGCCGCAGCAAATCCGCAACGCGGTACTGCTCGCAGGTGACTTCGTGGACGAGAATGCCGTGATCGTCCGCGACGGCTCGAGAGATGGTGGGACTGTCCTCGGCGGCGTTTGCCGAACCGAGCATGCAAGCAAAAAGAGCGATGGTCAGTTTCATCGGCGCCGCACCTCTTCGACTTCCACTCGCTCCAGAGTCTTCCCCTCCAGGTTCTTCATGTCGACGATCCTCGCTTTGGGCGCCCAGTCAAACGTCAGAAGCTGTTGTTTAATTAGGTCGTGGCGCGCAAACCCTGGTGACTTCTCGCTGCAACGGGTGTCGATGGCTAACGGCAAAAACCCAACCAAAAGCTCGGGGTGTTCGAAACCCCATCGGCAATGGCGGCGTCAAGGCCGCAGTCGTTCATAGCGTGTCGCCTGCGAGGGCCCGTAGGTACCGTTCCGCGGAACGCCGCACAGCCGCCTTCGCACCGTGCTCAATCACCATGTCCCAGAAGGCTCCGTACACCCGGACGTACTCGAATGGTTCCACGGCTTGGACAATTCGCTCGACCTTTGCCGCCGACAACGGGACATAGTTCGGGTAGCTGAACATGAACGAGACGTGCTTCCGGTCCGCGACGACCTGGATGATGTCGCCGGTGAGCAGCGCACCTTTGCCGCCCACGCCAGCTTGCCAATGCAACACTGTGCCGCCCTCGAAGTGACCGCCGCATCGTATCAGCGTCAGGCCCTCGCCGAGCGAATTGGTTTGGCCGTCCCAAAAGGTGATGGAGTCGTCCGGTCGCATGACCCACTGCCTATCGGCTAAGTGAAGGTAGATCGGCACGTCCCCAAAGGCTCGGCTCCACTCGACCATGGACGCATAGTAATGGGGATGCGAGATCGCGATGGCCGAGATTCCACCAAGCGCCCTGACCGATTCGACCAGGGCAGGGTCGAGCAACGGAACGCAGTCCCACAATACGTTGCCCTTCGGCGTCCGCACGAACAGCGCCCGTTGGCCGATAGCGAAGGACGGTTCGACGCCAATGCCGATTAGGTCCGGCTCTTCGAAGCGGATCGAGTTCCGGTTGGTCCGCCGCAGCATATCGTGCGTGGTCCATTGCTGGCCGGTCGGCTTGACGTATTGCCGGTCGTCAACGCAGATCGCGCATTGGGCGGGCGGCTGCTCGCCTTCGGCGTGTTGCGTCCCACAGGTCGTGCAAATGAAGTTAGGCATGGTGATTCTATGAATGTGATTTTCCGGTTTGGCCCCATTTCAATTGGTTGAACTGTGCCGAGCCGCCCCTAGTGCTCTGTCACCTTTCGATATTGGGATTGGTCGCCAAGCATGATTCGGCGATGATTTAAGGCAACCAAGGAGGGTTGCCATGCAGAAGAAGTATATCGTCCGTCTCACGGACCAGGAACGCGCGACATTGGAAGAG
>CAUJHS010000045.1 GCA_963204915.1 Planctomycetota bacterium
TCGCGTGCCGCGGACGGCGCAAACTTAGCGGGCAGGTTCATCGTCAAAGAAGGGGAACAGCTTACGCAGTTCTTGCTCGGTAGGCTGTCGACCGTATTCGCAGATCTCGAACGCTTCGGCGTACTTCACGGCCTTGCCGCGTTCAGGACCGTACCACTTGAGCAGCGCATCGCGGTAGCGGTCCGCTTCGCTGCTTTGGCGCGACTCCCACCGCTCACGCAGCCAGGCTTTGCGCAACTCGGGCGCTTGCGAGGGAGGAACATCGCGCATGAATGCTTCGCTTCCGCTGGCGCCGCCTTCATACACCTGAGATTCGAGTTCATGCACCGCATCGACCTTTTGGTCGAACACATCGTCCAGGGCCACGGCGATATCGGCCCGGAAAGGATACGGTTTCTGGAACCGATCGCTGGAGTAAAGGAACACGGGGTTCTTCGTCAATGGCGGCGTATCGGGGCAGAAGAAGGGCACGGTGACCATGAACGCGGCGTCCTGCACGAGCACCCCTACGTAACGATGGTCGGGATGATAATCCCATGGGCGATGGGCGATCACCACATCGGCGTTCCACTCGCGTATCAAGCGCGTGATTTTGCGGCGGTTCTCCAGGTTCGGTTCGAGTTCGCCGTCATGAATGTCGAGCACTTCGCACTCGGCGCCAAGCACTCGATCGGCCTTTTGCGCCTCGGCTTTACGGCGCTGGGCCAGCGGACCGCCTGCCATTTGCCAATGACCAATGTCGCCATTCGTGACCGAGACGAGCTTGACGTGATGCCCTTGCTTGGCCCACAGAATCGCCGTGCCGCCCGCTTTAAACTCGGCGTCGTCCGGGTGCGCGCCAAACACAATAATGCGCAATTTGCCGTCATCGGCATCAGCAGAAACCGCCGCAGTGCAAGACAACACGAAAGCAAGGGCGAGCAGGGAACGGGCAAGGCGGCGCATGGCGAACCTCCGGCAGGGAAGCAGGCGACAGGGATGACGCCTCATCATAGCCGGCCAAGCCGCGATCGCAACACGCGGACACACTGAATACCAGACCGAGCAGCGGGATCACACCCGCCGCCCGTGTCGACTCGTTCGCCGTGGTTGCTTTGTTACTCTTGCTCTTGCGATTGCACCATCCAGAGGTGCTTTTCCAGTTCCGAGGTAATGCCAATCAGCAGATCTTGGCTGACGGGGTCCGCGTCATCCGTGGCCTGAATCGCTTGACGCAAACGCTGGATCGTGCTTTGCAGCCGGTCAGCGGTCAGCGTAACGGCCTTCTCGACCGAAATGCGGCCTTCCGGGAAGGAGTCCAGGCTGCTTTGTTCGCTGACGGTCTCCGCGCGGCCATCGGCGGCGACACCCAACGTAGCGATGCGCTCGGCCACGTCATCCGAGCCAGTCCGGGCCGCGTCGACGATCTCATCCAATTGTTTATGGAAGGGATGGAACATCCGACCGAGCAAATTCCAATGCGCCTGTTTGGCCTGCAACGACAAATCAATCAGGTTCACCAGGCAACCTTGCAGTTGCGACACCACTTCGTCGCGAGCCGACTCTTCAATGATCAAACGCTCCTGCTTTTGCTTGGTCGCCATAATCGAATCTCCTTCAAAAGGACCTAAGAGAAGGGATTCTTCCCCTCCCATCAATACCATCATTTTCGAGTGTGCCCTTAACTACTGCAATAACCGTTCCATATTTTGCAGTTTGTCGCCGTTTACGGAAAGTCGCTCGCCCTTTCTCTCGGTATTACGTCTGTCTTCTCGAAAGGTTCGTAATACAATAATCCGCGATACCGCGCTGCGCGCCACAGGGTCAACTGCTCGAAGGACACGCGCAGCGAAGGCGTAAGCCGGCTCGGCAGTCTGTCGAAATTGCGGAAAGATGTCGCGATGAACGCTTCGCTGGTTGCGATTCGCCGAATAGTAATTAGTGGCGTACTACTGTTGATCGCGTCGTGCAGTCGATCGTCGGTCGAGATCGACGGAACGGCGCCGCCCCAAGCGGCTGAGTCTTCGTCACGTTCTCACCCTGAGCCGCAGGCGACGCCCCCCGCGCAACACGTCGTGCGATGGAACGACGTGACTCGCCAATCGGGAATCGACTTCACCTACCGCAATGGCCGCGAAGCCCGGCACTACAGCATCTTGGAAACGCTGGGCGGCGGCGTAGCGCTCGTCGATTTTGACGGCGATCATCGCCTGGACGTGTACTTTCCCGGCGGCGGACGTTATCAAGACCGCGCCATTCTCGGCCGACCGGGCGCGCTTTTCCGGAATGTCGACGGCGCGCGGTTCGAAAACGTGACCTTGCCGGCCGAGGCTGCTGCGTCGGCGCATTACTCGCACGGCTGCCAGGCGGCCGACTACAACGACGACGGCTTTCGCGATCTGCTCATCACCGGGTTCGACGGATTGCAGCTCCTCGTAAACCAGGGCGACGGCACGTTTGTCGACTCGCCAGTTCGGTTGAACGACCGCCTGTGGAGCACCGGCGCCGCCTGGGGCGACTTGAACGGCGATGGCTGGCTCGACTTGTATGTCGCCCATTACGTGAATTGGTCGTTCGACAACGATCCGCGATGTCCCGGTCCCACGCCCGACCAACAAGATTACTGCCCGCCGAAAATGTTCGAGCCGCTTCCCGACGCGGTGTTCTGGAACGACGGCCAAGGCGGCTTACTCGCCTCCGACCGCCGCGAGCCGTGGCTGCGCGCCGACGGAAAAGGGCTCGGCGTTCTCATGGCCGATGCGAACCTCGACGGCCGCACCGACATCTACGTGACCAACGACACAACCGACAACTTCCTGTATCTCAACCGCGGCGACGGCGTGTTTGAAGAAGTGGGCGTGTTGCACGGCGTCTCGGGCGATGAGACAGGTTCGCCCGATGGCAGCATGGGTGTCGATCTGGGCGACTTCAATCGAGATGGCATGCCCGATCTCTGGGTCACGAACTTCGAAGCCGAGCCGTTCGCGCTGTACCGCAACGAGGGGCAGGGGCTGTTTCTCCACGTGAGCGAACTCACCGGCGTTAACACGCTGGGCGGCTTATTCGTGGGTTTCGGGACGGCGTTTCTCGATGTCGATGGCGACGGCTGGGAAGACCTGGCCGCGGTCAACGGTCACATCATGGACTTTCCCTGGGCCGCGTCGGTGCGGCAATTGCCGCTGTTACTGCACAACCAGCGGGGACAAAGCTTCGCGCGGCTGGCCTTCCCGCCGGACACGTACTTTTCGACTCCGCACGCGGGCCGCGGCCTGGCCGTGGGAGATGTGAACGACGACGGCGCGCTCGACCTGGCGATTTCGAACAATGAAGAACCCGCCGCGCTCCTGTACAACGCCACGCAGCAGAAAAACCCATGGCTGCGCGTACGGCTGATCGGGCGCCAAAGCAACCGCGACGCCGTGGGCGCCCGCCTCGTGTTGCACACCTCCGAAGGCGATCAAACGCGATTGATCAAAGGCGGCGGCAGTTATCTGTCGCAAAGCGACTTACGACTCTTCTTTGGCGTTCCGGCCAATGCTAAGGTCAACGGGTTGACCGTCGATTGGCCTTCCGGCCAAACGCAACAGGTCAAGCAGGTCACCGTGCCCGGCGATCTGACCCTGATTGAGCCGCGCCAGTAATTGCGCCCGCGGCCGTTACGGTTTTCCTTCGGCATCGGGTTGGTTACTCCAAGCGTTGCGGGCGGCGTCGTAGATGTCTTTCAGCGGAGCGTTCTTCTCCGTCGCCAGACGGCGGCAGGATTCGAACTCGGGCGAGAAGCTCACGCCGCCGTCGCCCAAGAAGGCGAGCTTCCCCTCGACGGCGCCAAAGGGTGTTTGCACGGTGTGTTGCCGGCGCTCCAGCTTGTGCCGACTCACCGGCCAGCGCCGCACGCCCAGCGTGCCTGTCTCGCGGAAGAGGATTTTCTCCAGCTTTTTGATGAACTCGGGCGGCGCGAGCACGCTAATCTTGACCGCGGGCCGGTTCTTCTTCATTTGAATGGCCGTGGTGTACACATCCAGGGCGCCGGCCTCAGCCAGCAGCGTGGTGGTATGCGCGATCACTTCACCGCTGATATCGTCCAGGTTCGTTTCCAGCATCCAGGCCTGGTCGCCCACCGAGCGTTCATCCGCCTCGCCCACAAGCAGCCGCAGCATGTTGGCTTGCTCCTCCAAGTCGCGGTCGCCAGCGCCGTAACCGATAGCGGTAATCGTCATCGCGGGAAGCGGTCCGAACTCATCCACCACGGTGGCGACAATGGCCGCGCCGGTGGGCGTGGTCAATTCGGCGACGACGTCGCTGTGCGCCAACGGAATGCCGCGCAGAATTTCGGCCGTCGCCGGAGCGGGAATGCTCACGCGACCATGCGCAATGGTCACTGCGCCGCGGCCGGTGGGAATGGGCGAACACACGATCCGATCGACTCCGAGCAAGTCCAGCCCAATGGCGGCGCCCACAATGTCGGCAATCGAATCGACCGCGCCAACTTCGTGAAAGTGAACCTTGCGGATCGTCGTGCCGTGCACCTTGGCTTCCGCTTCGCCCAGCCGGGTAAAGATGCGCTTGGCCAGATCTTTTTGCGCCGCGGTCAACGTTCCGCGGTCGATCATGTCCGCAATGTGGTGCAAATGGCGGTGCGCGTGCTCCGGTTCATGCTCGACCGTTAAATTCGCAGCGCGGAAGCCCTTCTTCTTCACCTCGGTTACTTGCAGCCGACAACTAGGCAAACCGAGCGAATCAAGGCCCGCTTGAATGGCCGCCAAATCGACGCCCGCATCAACCAGCGCGCCAAGGAGCATGTCTCCGGAGATTCCGCTGAGACAATCCAGATATGCAATTTTCATCGCCGCCCGTTCCCGCCAGAAAAAATCGACCCGCGTGCAGAAGGGAATCCTCACGGCGTCGAGTCTAGCGAAGGGGCCGCCCCGGCGAAAGTAAGCAAGTCTCGCAAAGCACTTGCTGCGCGGCGGCGCCATCGGCTGCGGAGCCTGCGCGGCGTTTCGCCGCGTGGGAACCTATGCCGCTATGCCGTCGGTCGGCGGTAATAGCGGTACGCGAGCATCACCTCGTAAAGATCTGTCGAAAGGGTAATCTCGTCGTCCTGGAAGTCGTACAACCAGGTTCGGTCGCTGCGCACCGCATCGGCCAAGAGCGGAGCAATGTCGCTCAACCGCACCTTCACGGTTTCGCGTTCCATCGACGCCTTCTTTGGCGACGTGCAAACTTCTTGTTCTTGTGCAAACACAACGCGCAAATGGGGTTGAGCCATGCCATCCGTCCCTGGGGGGCTGGGAAAATCCAACAACGCGGTCACGATCTGTTCTATCGGCGGCGCCGGCTGCAAAAGTTTGATGAAAGATTGCTAAATACGAAAAATATTCTCTGAAGGGGATATCGACTGAGAAATTGGGAAACACAGGAAAACTGCAGGGCGTATCGGAAACGTCCTGAGGTTCTCCAACGGTGAAGACCATGCGCTTGGAATGTGTTTCGTTAGGGTTCATTCTTCACGCGCAAGCCCCACTCCCTTGACAATGTGGGCCTCACCCCCTATCTTGCGATTCGGGATTTTTTAGGCCCGTTCTCTTTTTGCGCCAACAACTTGTCGCGGCCGGTGTGCGAGGGCGGAGCCGGCTGTGGGATATTGGACGCCCTCGCTATTCCCGCAGGGAAGTTATGATGCATTTCGACTTGGGGCAACTGGCCCAAGAGGTCAAGTTGCCGGTGGAGCAAGTCCAGTCGGTGGTGGAATTGCTCGACGCTGGGAACACCGTCCCCTTCATTGCCCGCTTTCGCAGAGATCAGACCGGCGGGCTCGATATCGCCCAAGTGCGCGGCATCCAAACGGCGTTGCTGGAACGCCGGATGGTTTCCGATCGCAAAGAGGCGGTCCTTCGCGCGATTGAGTCGCAAGGCAAACTCTCGGAAGAGTTGAAGGAGAAAATCCTTCAAACCCATTCCCTGCGCCGTCTGGAAGACTTGTTTGTTCCCTTCAAGCCCAAGAAGCAGACGCTCGGCAGCTTGGCCAAAGATCGGGGCCTGGAGCCGCTGGCGCGCGAGATTTTGCACGCCAACCCCGCCGCCGCGAACCTGGACGCCCGCGCCGCAGACTTTGTGAACCCCGACCGCGAACTGGCGAACACCGCCGAAGTGCTGCTCGGGGTCGGGCATTTCCTGGCCGAACATTTCAGCGAACACGCGGAAGCGCGCAGTCAGCTTCGTAAAATCTTCTGGCGCACCGCCAGGATGATTTGCAAGCAGGGCGAAGCGGTCGATGAACTGAAGGATCTTGACCGGCAAGCACAAGCCGAGCACGAGGCCCTGCGTCGCTCCATCGAGGAACAACGGCATGCGGAAGCTCAGCAACCCGCGACGGAAGCCGCACCCGCAGAAACTCCCGCATCGCACGCGGAACCTCCGGCTGCCGATGTAACCGCCGAAGGGGCCAGTTCTGCCGCGGCAACCGCCGAACCAGATCAGACCTCGGCCGAAGCGGCGCCTCAGGACGTCTCCGTCGACGCGGAACACGCCGAACACGAAGACGAATCGCACGACGAGGCGGCCGCCCACGAAGAAGCCTCGACCGAAGAAGCCGCCGACGAGTCAGCCGAGCATCCCGCGCCGGAAGCATCCGCAACCGGCGCGCCTGGCGGCAAGAAGCCCAAAGCGGCGCCCGCGGCTTCGGTCTCGCGCAAAAAAGTCAAAGACCAGGTGAAGCGGCGCAAGCGGCAGAAGGCGGTGCAAACCTTCCGCGACTTCTTCGAGATGCGCGAGCCGATTAAAAACTTGAGCGAGCCGCGCATCCTGTCGATTAATCGCGGCGAACGAGTTCGCGTGCTGGAAGTCACCATCGAGCCGGACGTGCACGCCATGCAGAAGCAGGCGGAAGAAGTGCTCGTGCCGGCGGATCATCCGCACGGCGATTTCCTCCGCGCTTGTGCGCGCGACGCCGTGGTGCGGCTCATCATTCCCGCGCTCATTGTGGAAGCGCGCCGCGAATTGAACGATCGCGCCGAAACGTATGCCATCGACATTTACGCGGAAAATCTCCGCAATTTGCTGCTTCAGCAACCCATTCGCGGCCGCCGCATTCTGGCCATCGAACCGGGCTACCGCAAAGGCTGCAAGATGGCGGCGGTCGATGAAGTCGGCCGTGTGCTGGGCGTAGGCATGTTACAAGTCGTCGGGCGTGAAGACTGGCGCAAGAAAGGCCGCGAACGGCTCGTCGAGGTCATTCAGAAATACAACGTCAAAATCGTCGCGATTGGCGATGGCCCCGGCTCGCGCGATGTCGAACGCATGGTTACCGATGTGCTGGAGCACGACTTGAAAGACTCCGGCGTCGAGTACACCGTGGTGCCCGAAGCCGGCGCCGCCGCATACGGCGCCAGTCCGTTGGCGCGGGAGGAGTTGTCGAAGTACGACCCCTCGCACCGCATCGCCATCAGCATTGCCCGGCGATTGCTGGACCCCTTGGCCGAATTGGTCAAGGTCAGCCCGGCGAACATCGAAGTGGGCCCCGCCCATTACGACATCAAGACGAAGCTTTTACGCGACACGCTGGATAACGTCGTTGAGTCGGTCGTCAGCTATGTCGGGGTCGACGTGAACCGCGCCAACCCCGCGCTGCTCCGCTACGTGTCGGGCATGAATCAGTTGACGGCTCGCCGCGTGTACGAGTATCGCGAGCACTACGGCCCGCTGCGGAACCGCGAGCAACTCAAAGATATTCCTGGCATCGACGAGAAAACCTATCGCTTGGCCTCGGGCTTTACAAAGGTCACCGGCGGCGAGAACCCGCTGGACGCCACGTGGATTCATCCTGAAAGTTACGAAGTCGCCCGCAAGGTGCTCGATGCGCTGGGACTGGCGCTGGAGACGGTCGCGCCGCTTCCGCCCAAGCCCAAAGCCTTCGCGGAAGAAGTGCTGGCGGAATCGCCCGCCGAATCAACGGCAGCGCCCAGCGAACCACCAGCAACGTCGATGGCCGCCGAGTCGACGCCTTCCTCCGTGAGTGAACCCGCGGCGGAAGGCAGCGAAGCAACGTCAGGCAACGAAGCGCTTCCCTTGACGCCCACATTGGCCGAGGTTGTTTCCCCGGCGGAAGCTCCCGCCGCGCCGTCCGAAGCGGCGGTCAGCGCCGAGACGCCTCCTTCCGTAGAAACACCCGCCCAAGAAGCACCGGCAGTGTCGGAAACCCCCGTGGTGTCGGAAGCACCGGCGGAGGCCGAACCTCCGGCGATGTTCGTGGGAGACGCCGTTTCCGTAGCGGCCTCGGGCGAAACACCGCATGCAGCCGGATCGGAGGAAACTCCTTCGGAACCTCCCCCCCCATCCACGCCGACGCCGCCAGAACCCGCAGCACGGCTGCCATTCCCGGAGCCACCGGCCGCCACTGGTCACGCGCCGATTCCGCTGCCTGCCGAAATTCCTTTTAATGAGGAAGTGCAGCGCCGCAGCGCCGATTGGGACTTGGACCAGAAGGCGCAAGAGTTGGGCGTCGGCAAATTGACCCTGCAGCACATACTGGCTGAGTTGACGCGCCCCGGTCGCGACCCGCGCGAGAACTTCCCGGCGCCGGTGTTGCGGTCGCATCGCATGTCGCTGGACGACGTCCAGCCCGGCATGGCCATGAAGGGCATTGTGGTCAGCGTGGTCGACTTTGGCGCCTTCGTGGACATCGGCCTGCCCGAAAGCGGGCTGGTGCATATCAGCCGCCTGGCGAATCGCTACGTCCGCGACGCGCACGACGAAGTCGCCGTGGGCGACGCGATTCCCGTGTGGGTGGTCGAGGTCGACAAAAACCGCGGCCGCGTCTCACTGACCGCCATTGAACCCGGCTCGGAGCGTCCGCGAGAAGACCGCCGCGAACGTCCCAAGAAGGAGCAGCCGCAACAACAGCCGCGTCAAACCGGCCAGCAAGACCAGCGCGACCGCCGACCCCGGCAACAACGGCGTGATCAAGGCAAGAGGGGGGCGCAGCGTCCTCGTCAGCCCGCCGTGTACGTCGTGCAATCGAAGAAGCCGGCCAAGCCGATCAGCAAGAAGATGATCGAAGGCAAAGAGCCGTTGCGTTCCTTCTCCGACCTTCAGCAGTTCTTGCAAAAGAAGCAAGAAGGCGACGAGGAAGAAGCGAAGTAGTATTCTCCTGCTCTGGCTAACCGGTCCATGGCGCCGCCTGTTCCTGTCGAGCCGGTCAAGTACTTCGTTGCGGTCCTGTGGGCCGATCCCGAGTCGCTCGCGACCGCGTGCGAGCGGCTCATCACGGAATGGGGCGCCTTGGACTTCGTCGGTCAAGACTACCCCTTCACGATCACCAACTACTACGAACCGGAAATGGGCCCGGCCCTTCACCGGCGGTTGGTGGCGTTCGCCGCGTTACAGTCGCCGGAAATGTTGCGCCCGGCCAAGCTGCGCACCAACGCCATCGAAGACGAGTCGGCCGCACACGGCCGGCGCCGCGCGAACCTGGACATTGGCTACCTGGACCACAACAAAATTGTGCTGGGAAGTCTTAAGGCGGCGGGCCAGAAAATCTACCTGGGCGACGGCGTTTACGCCGATCTGGTGGCCCGTTGGCGCGACGGCCGCTATCAGCCCTTCGAGTGGACCTTCCCCGACTTTCGCGATGGCCGCTATGACGAGGAGCTTGGTCAACTTCGCCGCTTGTACCTTGCGCAGCGCAAGTCGCACCTCGCGAACGTGCAGCAACGGCGCGGTCCAACGTAGAACGGCAAGGAAAGTTGCAAGGTCACACCGCGAGCTACAGCATTTGGTTGAGCTTGTTGAGCAGCGGCTCTTTCTCGCCGGGATCGTTAATCTTGTAGATTTCCGTTTCGGCTTTCGCCAATACGCTCTTGGCGCGGGCGGCTTCTCCTGCGTCCTTTAACTTCTCGGCCAGGTTAAGCAGAGCGTAGCAGCGGCTCACCTGATCGTTCGTGAGCGCCTCGGCGGCCTTCTCGGCTTCGTCAAAAACGGCGCGCGATTGCTCGGCCTGATCGATCTTACGGTAGCGTAAACCCGCTTCGGCCAGCGTATCGGCGCGGCGGCGCGGGTCTTCGATCGTTCGCGCAAGTTCGAGCGCCTCACGCGCCACGCGCGTCGCTTCCTCGGTTTGATCAAGTTCATGGCGTCGTCCGGCAATGGCCAGGAGCGCCTCCGCGCGGCCTTCGGGAGCCTCGATTTTCGCGGCAGTTTCCTCGGCCTGCTTTAAGTACGTATCGGCCAGGACGGCTTTGTCCAAATGTTTGCCATATACCACGGCGATCTTCGCCAGCGCGCCGGCCGCCACTTGAAGATCCTCAACTTGCTCCACGGCGCTGCGCACTTCTTTGACCAGTTGACTGGCCAGGTTCACCGCGCGAACGGTCCCGGCGGCATACGCCACCGAGGCGAGCGTCTCCGCTTTCTCATGAATCGGCTCGATCGTGCGGGCGGCCTGGGCGGCGGCTTCGACCGTGGTCTGGGCCGAAGCCGTTTCGCCCGCGCCGTTCTGCTTATACGCGATTTGCATGAGCCGAATGGCGCGTGAGCGAGGGTTACGCAACTGGAGCGCTTGCTGGTACTGTTGCTCCGTTGATGCGCCGCCGTTGCTTGGGCTGCCGCATCCGATCATCGCGGTAAGAAGCAACCCTACACACGCCGCAGTTCGCAGTCTTGCGGCGCCTTGGCCAAGAACCGCGCCAGGCGAATGGGATCCGTGTCGAAAAATCATCGCACTCTGTGGGAAGGCGCCGCCATGCGTCGCATGGCGAACACAGGAGAAACACTGAGGGCTCGATCCCTGGCTACTTCTTGGCGAACTGCAACTTGCAAGCCTTCAGGCGGCGTTCGGTTTCCGCCATGAGCGCGTCTTCGGCGGCTTCGTCGGCCGCTTCGTACGTGGCCGAGAACCGCAAGAACGGCCCGGCATCGTCCCAGGGAACCGTCACGATCGACTGCTGCGTGATGAGAAACTGGCTGGCCGCTTCGGCGGTTTCAAATGCGGGGCCGCCTTCCACTCCCGTGGGCGCCGGGGTGTACAGGAAGTAGCTGCCGCCGGACATCCGGCAATCGAACCCGCTGCGCTGAAGTGCGGCAACCAGCTTCTTCAAACGACGTTCGTACTTGGCGCGCGTGGCCCGGGGAATCGAAGCGTCGTCCAACGCCGTAACCGCGGCTTTTTGAATAGCGATGAACTGCCCCGAATCGCAGTTGTCTTTCACATCGGCAAAGGCGCTCACCAGGCGTTCATGGCCGCACACCCAGCCAATGCGCCAGCCGATCATGTGGAAGCCCTTGGAAAGCGAATGCACTTCGACCCCCACGTCCTTCGCCCCGGGAACCGACAGAAAACTGAGCGGCTTGCCTTCATAGGTAAGCAAAATATGCGCGGCGTCTTGCACCACGACAATTTGGTTCTGCTTGGCGAAGTCGATCACTTTCTCATAGAATTCGCGCGTCGCCACTTTGCCCGTCGGACTGTTCGGGTAATTAATCGCCAGCAGCTTCGCACGGTCGCGAATATCTTGCGGAATCGAGTCCAAGTCGGGCAGAAAATCGTTCTCCGCCAGCAGCGGCAAGCGGTACACCGAGCCGCCGTAATACCGCGTGTGCGTGCCCGCCACGGGGTAGCCCGGCACGGTCATCAGCGTCACATCGCCGGGGTTGATGAAGCACGCCGGCAACATGGCCAAGGCGGTCTTCGAGCCAATACAATGATTCACTTCCTTGACCGGGTCGAGTTCGACGCCGAACTCGCGCTTCATAAACCGGGCCACGGCTTCTTTGTACGCGGCGACGCCATTGTCGGCGTAACCGCGATTCGCCGGTTGGTTGATTTCCTCGGCCATGCGAGCGCGTACGGGCGCCGGCGCCATTTCGTCGTTCTCGCCAATGCCAAAGTCGAGCAGCGTTCGATCGGGATATTCCGCCAGGGCTTTGCGTTTCGCCCGTTTGATCTTCTCGAACTTGTAAATCTCGGTGCCTTTGCCGTAATTGACGCCGCCGATCCGCTCGGCGAACAACTGCTGAAAATAGGGGTCGCTCATCGTAAAATACTTGCAAAAACGGGGTTCAGAAAGCGAAGGTTAGCCTACCCCACGACCCACGAACCGGGAAGTAGGCGGGACATCCCCGGCTGGCGGCCTTGCCGTTGCTCGGCAGCAATGGCCCGCGTGGAAAATTCCGCTTAGACTCGTAACTGCGTAGCGTTTCTGCGGAGAAGTATTCATGCACTCTCGTAACCGATGCACGGCCGGAGCCAGGCTCACGGGGTCGTTTTGCTCGCTGCTCTTGCTGCAAGCCCTCGTCGCCCAGGCTGACGACTGGCCCCGCTGGCGCGGTCCGGCTGGCAATGGCGTCTCGTCCGGGAAGGGGCTTCCCGTCAGTTGGAGTCCGACGGAAAACATTCGCTGGAAGGCCGCAATTCCCGGGCAAGGTTCATCGTCGCCCATCGTGTGCGGCGACCGCATTTTTCTGACCGCCTCGCACGATCAAGGCGCGCGGCGCGTGCTAGTGTGCCTGGACCGCGCCACAGGACAAACCACGTGGACTTACGAAATTCAAGACGATTGGCCCGAAATCACCTCGGCGTTAACCGGGCACGCCGCGGCGACTCCCGCGACGAACGGCGAATGCGTGGTTGCGTTCTTTGGCAACGCCGGCGCAGTGTGCTGCAATATGCAAGGCCAGCTTCTCTGGCGCACAGACCTAGACGATTTCGAATCCGAGTTGGGGCTGGCCAGTTCGCCCGTGATCTATCAGGACATGGCAATTCTCATTTGCGACCATGACGGCGATCGGTTCAACTCGTTCGATTCGTTCCTCATCGCATTGGATCTAAAAACCGGCGAAACTCGCTGGAAAACCGAGCGGCGCGGGTTGTTTCGTTCTTGGAGTACGCCGATCTTGGTTCCGGCGCCCGTTCGTGACAACGAAAACGCCGAGTCGCTTGAATTCATCGTGGCGGGGCAAGACAAACTCCGTGCGTATGACCCCAACACCGGCAAAGAGCTTTGGACCGCCGAGGGCCTGACCGGCTGGGTTGCGCCTTCGCCCGTGTTTGCCGAGGGCCTGATCTTCGCCGCTTCGGGCAAAGATGGGCTTACCCTGGCGGTGCGTCCTGGCGGACGCGGCGACGTGACCGACTCGCACATGGTTTGGAGCGAACGGCGCGGTGCGCCGTATGTCAGCTCGCCCGTGTACTATGAAAACTTCGTTTACATCGCTAATGAGTTGGGCGTGGTCACGTGCCGGAAGTCGGCCACGGGCGAAATTGCCTGGCAAAAGCGGCTGGAGGGGAAATTCTTCGCGTCGCCCATCGCGGGGGACGGCAAAGTGTACTTGCCGGCCGACTCGGGCCGCGTGTACGTCATCGCCGCGAGTCCCTCGTTTGAACTGCTTGCCGAAAACAACCTGGGCGAAGAACTCCTCGCTTCGCCCGCGGTTGCTCACGGTTGCTTGTTCCTTCGCACGGCGTCGCACCTATACTGCGTAGTGCGTTAAACGCCATGCGACGCCGTTACGTCGATTTCCAAAACGCGCCGCGCCGCCGCTGTGCGGTCTTGCTCAACGCGGCCACTTGTTGCGACGTTTCCTGGAGGAACTGGCTCACGGCATGGGTCGTGTGTTCCGCGTTGTTCGCCAGCCACGAGTCGGCGAGCGACTGGCCTTCCTCGGCAAGTTTGCGGAACGAGCTCTCGGAGTTGTGGTTGGCTCCTTTCAATAGCTTCGCCAGTATGTCGAGCGAGTGAACCAATCCCATAAAATCCTCGTGCGACGCGGCGGCGCCTGCTTGCTGGAGCGATTTCACGGTTCGTTGAATCACGTCCAGAATGTTGCGCAGTTCGCCCCAGTTTAGCGATGAACCCGAGCCGCCCAAAACGAGGTGGCGCAGTCGCTCGACGATGGCCATTACGCCGGATATTCGTCGACCGCCGCGCTCCGCCGCCGGCCCCGGACCGCCGTAACCGCTGGTCGGTGGAACGTTTGGCGACTCGGGCGCGAGATCGAACGCTTCCAGGTCGGTATCGTCAAGATTGTCGAGGAGAAGATCGTCATCGTCCGGCGACGAGAGAACATCTCGTTTTTTCGACATCCGATCCATAGGCAGGTACGATCGCAAACACACCACACCAGCGATCTCCGGTGACATACAAGAATGTGGCGCGAAGCGCAAGACTAGGTCCGACGCTTCCCAACCGGCCGGCAATTCAACGGGTTGCACCACCTGGTGTTGGACGCCGCCTGCGTTGACGATTTCTGACTTATCGACCGCCACGTACGCGGTAAAGCGGCACAACACGCCGCTTTCCAGCGACACCTGGACGATCTTTTCCGCCAGAGTTTCATTGCGTATGCCTTCCGCGGCGTACTGATCTTCCAATTCACGCACTTTGGCGCGACCCCACAAGTGTCGCAACACCGTGGCGGGCGCCGGTTGGGCGGCAACGTCCGCACTCCACGGTTTGCCTTGCGGATCCGTCGCGTGAACCCGCAAGCGCAAGTCTTGCTTATCGCTCAAATGGCGGCCAAACACCGTGACCGGCCGATCGGCAAATAAGCCTGCGACGCGCGACGGCGCCAGACTTTCGCTCACGCCGTCAAAGTTGAGCAACTCGAACCGAACGTCGGAAAGCACGGGCTGGCCGATTAAACGATGGACTCCGTCGAGCGCCTGATCGAGCCGATCTTCCGATTCGACCAGATCGCACACTCCGCCGCCCAGGGCCGCCAGCCGTCGCAAAAATCCCGCGTTCACGGCTTGATCGATGCCGAGGGTAAACACACGCGGCATGGCGCCGCCGGCCGACGACTTGAGCGTACGCAACAGCGCATCTTCGCCCGTCACCTGGCCATCCGTCACCACCACGAGCACGCGATCAACGTCGGCCGTGGGTGGAGAGTAACATCGCATGGCCAGTTTCAAGACCGGTCCCATTTCGGTGCCGCCGCACGCTTCGACCGAGCCAAGCCATTCCAACACTTGCCAGCGGTTGCGATTCGTGCCAGCCAAAAGCGGTATCGCGGGCTCACCCTCGTTGGACGGCGCCGCGGTTCTGGGCGAACGGCCGCGAGCGGGGGCCGCTTTTTGACCCGGCCAGGAAAGCGTGCTGTCAAATGCGATGACCGTGAAACGATCCTGATCGAGCAACGTGTCGATCATACGACCGAGCGCGCGGCGGGCCGCGACCATTTTCCATCCGCTCATGCTGCCGGAATGATCCAACGCAAACACCACTTCCCGCGGCCGAGGTTGCGTGACGGCCAGCTGGGGAGGCAGGAGCGAAACGGCAAACACGCCGGGTTTTCCTTCCACGGCGGGGCTGCATTGCAGCGCGGTTTGCACCGTCTTCTTGGCGACGGGAAACCGAAGCAGGAAGTCTCGGTTCAGCCGCTCGCCCGGTTGCAGGCGAATGATCCACGGCGGTCCGCTATCCTGAATCACCACGCTGTGCAAACTCGAATGTACGCCAGAAAGGCCATCGGCCAGCCCCGCCAGATCGAGCTCTACTTCCAGGGAAAGCCGCACCGGATTGGGAAAACCCGGAAGCAAAACCGGCGGCGTCACGCGCGAAGCGTCCGGAACGTGATCCGTGTCAGGCGACACGCCATCGCCCACGGGCGGCCCGTCCAGCCCCGTGCCGGGGGTGTAACGCGGCGCCACCACGAGCGGAAAGCGGTACGTTGCTTCGTCGGCCGCGACTTCCAACGGGCCAACCAGGTCCAACTCGACGGTGGCGATCTCATGAGGTGGAATATTGCCCACGCGCATGGTGAACACGCCCGAGCGTTCTTCTTCCGCCAAGGCGGCGCGGTGTCCCTTTTCGATGGCTGCGTCGTATGCCTCGCGCGCTTTGCCGCGTTCTTTCAATTCGCCCTCGATTACGCGGTCAGCCACGATCATGCGGAACCGCGTGACGGCCGCACGGTCGGGCAGCGGAAAAATGTATGTCGCCTCCAAAGGTTCGTCATAGGCGTTACGAAACGTTTGCCGCACGGCCGTTTGAGCCAACAAACCCGACACAACGCCGCGCACGTCGAGCCCCGTGAGCGGCAAGCAGCCGCGCGGAGTTTCCAAAGCGCCAAAGCCGCCATCTTCCGATTCCGTTACGGGAGCGTCAAACAAGGGGAGAGCGTGGGTCATGAAAAGTCTCCAAAGAAAAGGGTCGGGGCAGCGCGGCAGCCACCTGCAAGACACTGAACAGGCCAGACGCCATGTCCTACGGGATAAGTTCCAATCGGCGCAGTTGCGCCACCAGCAATTCCAGAGCGGGCGCGAGTTCGCCCAAGCGGCGGTCGTCAAGTTGATCCGCCGACACATGTTCCAACAACAGACTCACGCCGTCGGCCAAAGGCAGCAGCGCGGCAACTTGGGGCTTCAACAGCGGCGCCTCCTTGGGGCATTCCGCTGAAGGTGATTCGTTCGCAACGTCTGGAGGTTGTGAGTCGGGAGGTTGTGACACAACCGCGGGTTCACGCCAGAATGATCGGGTGCGTTCGGGAACTTGAACCTGCGTTTCGACTTGCGCCGCCGCAGCGGGCGGCGGCGAAGCCTTCAATAGTTCATCGGGATCAAGCGGCGGCGGCGGCTCGGGCTGATGCTTTTCCCAAAAACTCTCCGGCACAGCCGCCCAGCGAGCCAGTCGGCTCGTGTCGGCGCCCGCCAAGGACTCTTGCACTTGAGCCAGTGATACCCCCTTGGCCTGCAAGCGTTTAATGGCAACCAACTGCAGCACGTGACGCCGGCCGTAATAGGCCACGCGGCCACGCATCTCTGTGGGACGGTCCAGCAACCCTAAAGTGGTGTAGTAGCGAATTGTTCGTTTGTCGGGGGCTCCTCGTACGCGGGCAGTCGGTTGACCTTCGTACTCGACGGCTTCCAAGGCGGCCACCGCGAGGTGGCAAAGTTCTTCAATGGTCCATAGCTCAGCCATGCTTTTATTATACAGTGACACATATCAGTGTAAATAACCCCATCGGGTGGAAAGGTATGCCTTGCTCAATTCGATTTGACGCCGTGGGGGCAACGTCACTTAAAAATGCTGGAAAATCCTTGCGCTTCCGAGAGTTTCTTTGGACGAAACGAGCCAATCTTTTCGGAAAAAATTTCTGCCGGCGACGATTCGGATGCGCGAGAAGCCCGCCCCTTGCTGCGAATCATTCCGATTGCCGTTGCCGGCGGTTCACGCTGTCGCGGGGAGGGCGTTCCAGCGGTAAGATGCTCAGGTTTCTCCCATTTCGCCTGGAACACAGCGTTTTGGCCGGCAAACGATGCGACAACCGCGAGCACTCGCTCAAGACGCACTCTCTCAACACAAGGAGCACCGGTGAAGCCACTGCGATGGGCAATTATTGGCATGGGGCGGTTCGGCCGCATTCACGCCCAAGTGGTGCGGTCCACCCCCGGCGTGACCTTGTCCGCCGTGTGCGCTCGCACGGCGGAAAACGCTGCGGCCGCCGCGGCGGAAACGCAGGCCGGTTTTGCCTGCGCCGACTACCGAGAACTGCTCGCCCGCGATGATGTGGACGTGGTCACGATCGCCACGCATTGGAAAGATCATTTTGAGATCGCCCGGACCGCACTGGAGCGGGGCAAGCATGTGTTGTTGGAGAAACCGATGGCGGCGAACAGCGACGAATGTCGGCAATTGACCGCTGCGGCCCAGCGTGCCGCGGGGTTTTTGATGGTCGGGCATGTGTGTCGCTTTGATCCGCGCGTTGTCCTGGCCAAGCAAGCCATCGACGAGGGACGAATTGGCCGGATCATTTCAATGCACGCCAAGCGAAACCTACCTGTTGCGCCGGGCCCGTTGCGTTTAGACAAAATTTCCCCGCTGATGGGCGACGGCGTACATGACGCCGACTTGATGATGTGGTTTCTCGGTCGGGCTCCGTCGCGGGTGTACGCTCGGTGCGTACGCGTCGATGATTTCGCCTACCCCGATCTGGGCTGGGCGATGCTGGAGTTTGGCGACTTGTCCCACGAGAAGGCGTCGCGCGAGAATGGCGCCCTGGGCGTGATTGAAACCGTGTGGCGATTGCCGGCGAACACGCCCACGACCATCGACGCCACGATGGAGGTCATCGGAACCGAAGGGCAACTTACGATTGATTGCGGTCATGCCGGCCTGGCGATTCTCGACTCCAAGGGACTGAAGTATCCCGACACCGCTTACTGGCCCGAAGTCTACGGCCAGCGAATGGGCGCTTTGGCGCAGGAGATTGCCTACTTCGCACAGTGCGTGCGTGAGGGAAAACGGCCCGAGATCATTACTCCACCGGAAGCGGCGCGGGCCGTGATGTTGATGGAAGCCGCCGAGCGCGCCGCCGCAACCGGTACGCCGCAGGAGTTTCAAGATGCGTGGCCCGCACATTAAAGACTTATTGAGCTATTTTTGAATAACTCTCAACAAGCGAAGGGTCACACAAACACGACATGCTTCCGCAGAAACGCTTCGAGCGATTGGTAGTATTTCTCGATCGTTTCGCGCTTGCGCCAGCCGTGACCCTCGCCTTCGTAGACGTGGTATTCGTGCGGCGTGCCGCGGCGGCGGAGGGCTTCGACAATCGCGTCGGACTGGGCTTGCGGCACCACGCGGTCTTCGGCGCCTTGAAACACCGCCAGCGGCCGGACGATATTTTCCGCATGCAGCACGGGCGAACGCTCGCGGTAAATCGCCGCGGCCTGCGGCAGCGGCCCCAACAGCGTATCGAGGTAACGGCTTTCGAACTTGTGCGTCATCGCGGCCAGATGGAACTGGTCGGCCACGCCGAACAAGCACACGCCCGCGGTGAAGACGAAGGGATGCGTAGTCATCGTTTGCAGCACCGTGAAGCCGCCCGCACTTCCGCCCATGATGACGAGCTTGTGCGGATCGGCTCGGCCCGCATCGACCAGGAATTGCGCGCCGCTGATCGAGTCTTCGACATCGCACACGCCCCAATTGCCGCGTAGGCGCAACATGTACTCTCGGCCGTAACCGGTCCCGCCGCGATAGTTGACATACAATACGCCGAAGCCGCGCGTGGCGAAGAACTGCGCTTCGGGCGACCAGCCCGCGCGAACTTGCGACGTAGGGCCGCCATGCACCATCACGATCAACGGCGGTTGGCCTTGGCTGGTGAAACGCGGGTTCGTTGGCGGGTAATACAGCCCGTGAGCCGTTTCTTCGTGGGCGGTCGTCCACGAGAGCGCTTCGCACGGCGCGAGCGCTTCGCGCGGAAGCGTTTCGGCCTCGGCTCGCGCCACGACGTGCGCGGCGTCTCTCGCGGCGTCGTACAAAATCACCCGATTCGGCAGGGAGGGCGAACTTCCGACAAACGCATAACGCTCGCCATGCAGCGAAGCGGTCAGTCCGCTGATTTTGGCGTATTCCGACAGGGCCGCTACGGTCGAGCGTTCGCCCGTATCTAAATCGATGCGCTCGATGCGCTGAAACCCTTGTTCATTGGCTGCGGCCAGCACGCTTTTCCGGTCCGCCGAGACGGCGTAGGTGCGCTGGTCTTGCATCCACGCGGGCTCGCCGTACTCGACGCCGTCGGGCGTGAGGGCCCGATGCTCGCCCGTTTCCAAGTTATGCCGAATGAGGCGCCACCAACCGCTTTCGTCCGACACATACAGTAAGTCGTCGCCGGTGATGAACTCGGGCTGGAAGACGGAGATTTCTTCTCCGCCCGCGATGACGCGCTCTTCTTCGAGTCGGGGCGTCCGACCCTCCATCACCACTTGGGCCAGGCAGAGTCTTGTGCCGTCCCAAGGCATGTTCGGATGATCCCACGCAATCCACGCCAAATGATCGCCAGTGGGACTCCACCGCGGTTGCATATAGAAATCGGCCCCGCTGGCAAGCACTTGCGGCCAGCGTCGGCCCTGGGTATCAACCACCACGAGCCGGTCGATTTGATCGTCGTCGTGATGCACGTAGACAATCCAGCGGCCATCGGGCGAGACCGTGGGCGAGGCCGCTTTGCCGAACGGCGGCGAGACCGCTTCCGCGGGCCCGCCCGCAAGCGATTGCCGGAACAACCGACCGATTTTGTGCGCGACAAAATAGACGTGCCCGTGGGCGACGGTAAAGTCGCCGCCGCCGTAGCCCACTTCGGCCCGAACGCTCAACTCTTCCGTCAAGCGGCGGGGTGCGTCGCCGTCGAAATAGTCGGCCAGCAGCACGCCCCGGGCGGAGTGTCCTTCCAGCCACACGAGCGTGGGATGCGTTGTGTCAAAACGAGCGGCCTCCAACCGCACGCCTTCCGCCAGGGCACGCGGAGAAATCGGGCTTTTCCATAAACCGAAAGGGCGCGAGATCGCGTGCGACATGGGTTAAACGAGGTTTTCCTTGCGGAACGCGGCTAAGGCGGCCAGCGCGGGCTTAGCACGGTCGCCATGATCGAACAACCCGCCATGAGGAAAATCGTGCGGCGCCGCGTCGCGGATTTGTCGCCAGACCACGCCATGCACCCACGGCTTGGCGGAAAACACCGCAATCAGTTTCTCCACTTGCTGCAGTTGCCGTTCCGGAGAAGGTTGCGGAACAACCGGCCGGGCGTTGAAGCTGGCTTGCGGATCGGCGCCGTCGCCGCTGGGCGCCGACAGAAACACAATCAGCGGTAAGTTCAAGGCGCTCCAGCGGTCGATCAACCGGACCAGCTCCAGCAGATCGCGTTCCGGAGAACCGCCAGGCCAGTAGCCCCAATTGATTTCCAGTCCTAAACCGGAAACGCCCAGTTCGGCCCGCACCAGCGCGTCGGCAAAGTGAAGCGGCGAAAGATCCCAGTCGCCGCGTCCCAGGTGGTCGCCCCAGGGTTGATCGAAGGAGACGATGACGGGCGTTTTCGCGTCTTGGCGTCGAATGGCGTCAATCGAACCGACCGTCAAACGCAATCGCTGTTCTTCCGAGAGCGCGAGCGACTGCAACGCATTCATGCGCGACGACGCCAGCCACACGTGCGTCCGGCCCTGGTACCGTTCGACGGTGTGTTTGATGTGATCATAAATGTAGCCTTCGAGGCTATCGACGTCGCCTTCCCACAGGTACAGCCAATCGGGCGTGTTGCGGCGACCCAGGTCCAGCAGCGGACCCATCACGATCTTGTAACCGCGGTCGGCGCACCATTCCATCCGGTCATCGACGCTTTCCCACCGGCGCTGGCCGGCATTGGCTTCGATTTCCGCCCAGTTGGGCTGCACCATGGCGGAATTGAAGGTGCGGCGAAAAGCGCGGGTGAAGTCTTCGCCGGGGGAGCGCGTTTCCAGGTTGCCGGCGAACAACGTGCCCAACTTGGGCGTTTGACGGCGACGCACGGCCATGAGCTGCGACGAATAATCGAGCGTCAAGTGATCGGTGGCGTCGAGTCCAATTTCAATGGCTAACTGCGCGGCCTGCGCCGACTCGGCCGGGGTGGCTTGCGTCACGGCGGCGCGAATGAAATGCGATGTCGCCTCGTGCAGCAACCGCGGCGCCGTTTCGCCGACCTGCATGCCCGACGCCTTCCACATTTCGAGTTGGTTGCGCAGCCGGTTCAGGACCCCGCGCGCCAATTCGACGGGCAACAAGTAGGGCTCACGGCGTTCGCGCAAGCAAGTGGTGCTTAGCATCAGCTCGCCGCGGTTGGCCACAAACCAGGGAACAAAGAAGTTGCCGGAGTCATCTTCATCGCGGCGGCAGGTGAGAATGGGGTCGGACCAAGAGACCCACGTTCGCCAAGGAACGCCTTCCGGGGCCGCCAGGTACGCGCATTCCAGACCAAACGCCGAGACGCGCTGCGGGTCTGGAACCAGAAAGCGCATTAACCCCATCGGAGTCGTCCTATCTATGGTCACGCACGGCGATGGTCGAGTCCGGCCGCGGAATGCGCCATCGTCTACTGCGCGAGTGTAACCCACCACCCGCAATCATTCAACGGCGAATGGACGAAAGCGGCCCGTTGGGGGGCATTTACCGGCCCAATTCACGGCCGCGCACGTCCTATAGAGCCAAATCCTCGGACGAAAGCCCGGCGTTTGCGCCCAGGGGCCCGTGCGATAGGATAGCTCTTATATCCCTATGAGTGAATCGCCCGCTTCTCCGCCTTTGCCGCACCGCCCGCCTGAAACGCTCCGTTGGATGGGCGACGCTCGTGGCTATTTGCGTTTGATTGATCAAACCCGCCTGCCGGTTGAGTTTGTCGAAATCGAATGCCGGCAGGTCGAAACCGTGTGGGAAGCGATCAAAATGCTGCGCGTTCGCGGGGCGCCCGCCATCGGCATCGCGGCGGCGTACGGACTGTGTTTGGCGCTTCAAACCACGGTCGACGAAGACGAGGCGGCGTACTTCGCCCGGCTCAACGTGGCCAGCGATTATCTAGCGGCGAGTCGCCCCACGGCGGTCAATTTGTTTTGGGCGCTAGACCGCATGAAGCACAAAGCGCAGCAACTGCGCGGCACGGCTCCCGTCGACAAAATTCATGCCGCCTTGCTGGAAGAAGCCCGCGCGATTCATGAAGAAGACCGTCAGGTTTGCCGAGCCATTGGGCGCTACGGGGCCGAGTTGCTCGAATCGAACACAGGCGTCTTGACTCACTGTAACGCCGGAGGACTGGCCACCGCCGACTACGGCACCGCGCTGGCGGTCTTTTTTACCGCACAAGCGCAAGGTAAGGCGCCGCATGTGTTTGTCGATGAAACGCGGCCCTTGCTCCAAGGCGCCCGACTGACCGCCTGGGAACTGGCCCAGCGCGGCGTTCGAGCGACGCTCATTTGCGATTCGATGGCGGCCCAAGTGATGCGCGAGGGACGCGTCCAGGCGGTCATCACCGGGGCCGACCGCATCGCCGCCAATGGCGACACGGCCAACAAGATCGGTACGTATTCCCTGGCCGTACTGGCCCGCGCGCATGAGATTCCGTTTTACATCGCGGCGCCCCTGTCCACGTTCGATCTCGCCTTGTCCAGCGGCGAGGGCATTCCAATCGAACAGCGCGGTCGGGAGGAAATCACCCATGGCTTTGGACGGCAAACCGCGCCCGACGGAGTCGACGTGTACAACCCCGCCTTCGACGTAACCCCCGCCGGGCTCATTCGCGCCATCATCACCGAACGCGGCGTGATTGAACCCGTCAACGCACATACCATTGCGGCAATGACGGCAGGAGCGTAAGACGTTAGGGATTCGTGAATCGCTTCAGTTTTCCGGCGCGAGGGCGCGCAGTGCGTAAATGTCGATCCGCGCCGTGTCATCGGCGAAAATGTGCTCCACGTCTTGGCTCAGGAAAGGATTGAGCAAGATCTTCTCTTGCGAAGCATAATCGCGCGCGACAACGCAATAGCGCACGCCCATTTTTTGCAGCGCGTAAATACTGTGCGCGTCGGGGAACGTCCGCATCGCTTCCTTGAGTTGCAAAAAGGGATCGGGAAAAAAACCCGAGTAGCCGTTGACCATTCTTCGCTGATGAAACGCTCCCCAGTACATCCACACGGTGGTCGGTTCGTACGCTTCGGCGGTGACGCCCGTAGGAAACGGCGCACAGGCGATCACGGCGTGCGGCGGCGTGTGCGTACGGAGCCAATCGAGCCATTGCTCGTTCTTTACCTGCGAAGGGACCTGATACAACGACTGCGGCCACGGCCAAAGTTCGGCGACGGCGGCGATGGCGAGAACCACTACGGCGCCCTGAAGCATTTTGGCGGCGCCGAGCGAAGTTTGGTTGGACTGGGCGAAGCGAGGGCGCCATGCCGGGAAAGCGCCGCTTCGTGTCAAGTGGCGCGACATTTCCCAGAGCGCTTGCAGGCCGAACGCCGCCAGCGCCGTTACGGCGATTTGGAAGAACACCGCGAAACGGAAGACGTTGCGCGCTTCGGCGATGCCGGGTACGGCGGCGCGCACCCAGTCATAGGGAACGACTGGGCCGATCCGCCAATACGGCCCCATCGCCAAGAGTAAACCCGCGAGCAAAAACAGCAGCAAGAAGACGGCCCAGCGCCTCCGGCGGCGGCGCCACACGCCCCACGCCACGCCCACCGCGGCCAGGGCGTACTTGAACATGCCAGGCGAAAGTCGGATGTGGATGCGCGCGGTTTCGGTCCGTCCCTCCCAGCCGAGGCGCGGTTTCCACGGCGTGACGGCGAAATCCGCCCAGTGGGCCGATAATTCCCGCACGAGATTTTCCGGACGAGCCATCGCATGGCGATGTGTCACACGCCACTGCGCCACGACGAGAGGCGCTATCAGCATCCCGGCGGCCAGGGCGCTCAACCCCAAGAGCGCCGCAACCCGCGGACGCAGCAACTTTCGGCCCAGCAGGCATAACGCCGGCAGCGGCAACGCCACGGCGAGGAACAAACCATAATAGGTGCAAAGACCGTACGCCACGGCAAACCAGGCGCCCAAACCCAAAGCGCGGCGAACCGTCGGTCGGCGGGCCAAGGCGTCCAAGGCCAGAATCGTGCCGAGAATTCCAAACAGCGGTACAAGCTGAAGCACGCCGAATTCGTTGAATACAAAGGCGAGCGTTTCGAGCATTCCTCCGCCCAATAGCGCCAGCCACGTGGTCACACGCATTCGCCGCAGCAGGCAATAACCGCTCCAACCGTTCAACGTCAAAGCGAGCAATAGCAGAACGTTGTACGTGAGCACCAAATTGCCCGACGCCGCCCACACCGGAAGCCCCGCGGCGGTGAGCGGCATTGGCTCCGAAAGTGCGAAGGCGTCTTCCGTGGGATAGAAAATTGGCGCGTCCCAATAGCCCTGATACAGCCGTGATATTTGATGGCAATTCCACCAAATGGTCCAGGCGTTGAACAGCGGTACGGTGGCGACGGGTTCCGTTCCGCGCGGAAGCGAGTCGGCCAGATGCGGGGTGAGAGGCCAAGTGGCCGCAATCGCCACAAAAAGATACAGCACGGGGGGTGCGGCATGTCGCACGAACACCACCAAGCGCCGTGGACTGGCCCCGCGTGAAGTCATCCCGCCTGGTTCTCCCGATCCCCAAGAATGGGTCGCCAAGAATGGGTCGTTAGGAATTGGCGACGATCAAGCCGCTACGCCAGCGGCGTGGCTTGCCAATTTAACCCATTCCGGGGCGGAAGTTCAGGAGGCGGCCAGCGATTGCGGTGACTTGACTTCCAGGTCTTTCGTGGGCGGGCCGTAAATGCGCTCGCCGCACGCCGAGTATCGCCCGCCGTGGCAGGGACAGTCCCAAGTTTTCTCCAACGTGTTCCACTTCACGTGACAGCCGGCGTGCGTACACACCGGCGAAAGCAGGTGCAGTTGGCCGGCGTCGTCGCGGTAGGCGGCCAGTTGTTCCCCCTGGTACTTGACCAGGCGGCCTTCGCCCACGCCGATTTCCTCGAGCGCTTCGATGGGCTCGCCGGCAAAACGATCGGCGACGAAACGGACCGCGACATCCACATTCTCTTTAATCAGCGCTGCTCCACCTGCAATCGGCTTCAATCGTGACGGCAAGTAAACTTTGGCCAGCGGCGGCTCTCGACCTTGCACCAGGTCGGCCATGAGCAACCCGGCAACCGTGCCGTAGGTCATGCCAACGCCGGAGTAACCCGTGCCGATGTACGTATTGGAGTACGTTGGCACACGGCCGATGAACGGCACACCGTCGTCGGGTTCGAAGAACTCGGCCGACCAATGCTGCTGAATCGCCTGTGCGCGGAACCGCTCTTGCACGTACTCTTCCAACTGACGAGCGCTTGAGGAGGGGTCGCCGTGCCCGGTCTTGTGATCGGCCCCACCGATGAGCAACAGGCCGGGTTTGCTCGAATCGGCCCAGCGCGTGTAGTGGTAGGGGTCGGCGTCGTCCCAATACAACGCATCAGGAGGCGGCTCGCTGACATGCACCGCCACAACATACGACTGCATCGGCTCCATGCGCATGTCGAACACCGAAATTCCCAAGTACGCCGAGTGCGTAGCCAGAATCACCTGGTCGGCGGTGACCACGCCGTGCGCGGTAGGCACGGTGCAGGGCGTTCCGTCCTGCGGAAGTTCGGCCCGCGTCTCTTCGTAAATGGCGCAGCCGTCGCCATGCACGAGCCGCGCCAACGACTGCAAGTATTTGAGGGGATGAAACCGGGCCTGGTTCTCATAACGAATTGCCGCAGCCACCTCGAACGGCAAGCCCGTTTCGTCGGTCATCGACGCCTGAATTCCCAACCGCTGGGCCGCCGCGCATTCTTTCTCCAACTGACGAATATGACTCTCCTTCTCGGTGTACTCGAAGGCCGGGATGCGGCGGAAATCGCAGTCGATCTGATGCTCTTGAATCCAACGTTCGATCTGGTTGATGGCCGCCTGGCGCGACGCGGTGATCTGCCGTGCGGCGTCCTCGCCAAAGTCGTTGATCAGCGTGGAGCAGCCCTGGTCGGGCAAGACTTCCAAATGCGCCGTGGTTCCGCCGGTGGTTCCCGCGCCCACGCGTCCCGCCTCCAGCACAACCACGTTCTTTCCGGCACGCTTTAACGCGAGCGCCGCAGTCAACCCGGTAATTCCCGCGCCAATGACGCAAACGTCGGCGCGAATGTTTTCTTGCAACGCAGGGTACGCCGCGCCGGGAGTGGTGGTTTCGTGCCAGAATGAACGGGGAGCGATGGGTTGCATGGGACACCTTCTTGCGACAAAACCGCACTGCGAAACAACTGGGGCCAGGGACCGCCCCGTCTTCATTCTGCAAATTGTGTTCCACCGCAACGGCGCCGGACGTTACAATTCGCCCATGTCGCACCTCGAACTGATCGCCGCGGTTTTTGGCCTGGCCTGCGTGTGGCTGGTCGTGCGGCAAAACATCTGGTGCTGGCCCATGGGATTGGTGCAGGTTGCGCTCTATGTGGTCATTTTTTATGACGCGCGGCTTTACGCCGACATGGGCTTGCACGTCATTTACATCTTCCTGCAACTCTACGGCTGGCAATATTGGCTGCGCGGCGGGCCGCGTGAGAACACGTTGCCCGTAACGCGCCTGCCGTGGCAAGCCAATCTGGCTTGGGCTCTCGGCATCGCCGCCGGCGCCGGAAGTTTGGGTCTGGCGCTGGACCATAACACGAACGCCGACTTGCCCTACTGGGATTCGGCCATCGTGGCGATGAGTCTGGCCGCTCAATACCTTCTCGCCCGGAAGGTGTTGGAGAATTGGGTGTGGTGGATCGCCGTCGATGTGCTGGGCATCGGCGTGTACGCTTATAAAGATTTGTATTACACCGCCGGCTTGTATACGGTGTTCCTGGGCCTGTCGGTATGGGGATGGTTCGCATGGCGGAAGAGTTTACTCCAGGACCGCATCGCCGCGGTCGCGGCTTAGTGCTCGGCAAATTCCTTCCGCCGCACCGCGGACACCAGTTCTTGATTGAGTTCGCGCGGCAATATGTGGAGCAGTTGCACGTGCTGGTTTGCTCAATCCAGCGCGAGCCCATTCCCGGCGAACTGCGCTATCGCTGGATGCGGCAGATGTTTCCCGACGTGCAGGTACATCACATCACGGACGAGAACCCGCAAGAGCCGCACGAACATCCAGACTTTTGGAGCATCTGGCTAGCGTCCATCAAGCGGGTCGTTCCCGACGGGGTGGATTACGTGTTCGCCTCGGAAGACTACGGCCAACAACTGGCCGAGGTGCTTGGCGCCAAGTTTGTGCCCGTCGATCGCGCTCGCGAACTCGTGACGACCTCGGGCACGGCGGTGCGCGCCGCTCCGCTGCGTCATTGGGAGATGCTGCCCGAGTGCGTACGGCCCTACTATCTCAAACGGGTTTGTATTTTCGGACCCGAGTCAACCGGTAAAAGCACGTTGGCGCGCGATCTGGCTCATCATTTCCACACGCGGTATGTGTGGGAGTACGCGCGACCGCTGCTCGATCCTCAAGGGGGCCAATGTTACCCCGAGGATATTGAACGCATTGCGCGGGGGCAGGCCGCAGCGGAAGACGCGCTCGCGTTTCAAGCCAACCGGGTGTTGTTTTGCGATACCGACGCGCTGACCACGGTGATCTGGAGCGAGACGCTATTTGGTGAAGCGCCCGCGTGGCTGCGCGAACTGGCCGATTCACGGCGGTACGATCTTTATCTGGTGACCGACATTGACGCGCCGTGGGTCGATGACGCGCAGCGTTTCCTTGGTGCGCCGCACGAGCGACAAGCATTCTTTGACCGCTGCGTGCATGAATTGGTGCGGCGTCATCGACCGTACCGCATCTTACGCGGCGACTGGACCTCGCGCTGGCGAAACGCCGTCAGCGCGGTCGAGGACCTTTTGAACCGATCGGACGTTCGGCCCTGAACCCACCGGGCGCACGTGACTACGTCTGCCCGAACAAGCGGCGGCGTGCTTGGTCATCCAGCGGGGCGGCGTATTCGCTGATCTCAAAAACTTCCACGCATTCCATGGTTTTCCCTTCCTGGCCAAAGGCGCTCTCCAGCGCGGGGCGGAAAAAATCGGCCCGTTGCCGCAATCGCACCAGGAACCAACCGCGCAGCCAATCGAGGCGTTCGCCTTCGTCGTGCGGAATCTGATCTTCAAACCCGTGGTTGTACGGCAACCATTCGAACACTTGCGACACATGGCAAGCGAGCATCGCCACCACGGTGTCCAGGTAATGCGAAAACTCGATGGTCACATCGGCCCGCATGGGATTGGGGCGGGTGAACGTATCGGGCAAGTACGCCACGATCGGGTCTTTGCGCAGGGCCTTCGTATCGGCGGCAATGGAAGGCACCGTGACGAGGTACGATGCATCCTGCACCGCCACGCCCACCGCCCGATGGTCAGGATGATAATCGCATGGCCGATGCGTAAGCACCAGGTCGGGCCGGAAGGTGCGAATCTCGCGAATAATACGCTCGCGCACCGGAAGCGACGGCGTGAGCGATCCGTCGGGAAAGTCCCAGGTGATGTACTCGGCGCCAATCACGTCTCCCGCGGCGGCGGCTTCCTGACGGCGCCGCGCCGCCAGCGGGGGCCCAAAGGTTTGGTGGTGCCCGGCGCCACCGTCGGTCACCGAGACCATGCGCACCACGTGCCCCAATCGGCGGTACATGGTGGCCAGTCCGCCCGCGTGAAACTCGGCATCATCGGGATGCGCGCCAAGAATGAGAAGTCGCAGAGGTTCATCCGAAGTCATAAAGTCGCGCCTAAGAAAAAAGAAGGAAAATGCGGGTCGAAGAATCGGCTCTTAGAAAACGACCTTTGTAATGAAGTTTTGATTGCCCTTGCCGAGTTTGTTGTTAGACTCATTATCGCGATTTGGAATACGTCGGAAACGGCCTCTTGATTTTGTCGGAGAGTCATGGCCATGGTCAATCGCATCGTATTTTGCGCGGTGCTGCTGGGCGGCGCCTTGGCAGCTCAAGCCGAAGTCCCGCGCTACCGCGGAGAACCGAACCGGCAGTACGTGTTCGACGTGACCGTCACCGCCGATTTACCCACGAAGATCGACACCTTGCAAGGCCGGATTGTCTACCAGGTGAAGGCGGCCGGCGAGCCCTTGAAGTTCACCTACCGCGGCGGCCTGAAACGCAGCAGCCAGAAGAAGCCGGGCGCCGAAGGCAATTCTCCCGACCCGTTTGGACCGCGCAGCTTCGCCCATATTCCGCCTCCACCGGGACCGTTCGAACGTCGGGTCGATCCCTTCCAAGGGTTGTCGCAAACCACGAACGAGTTGACGATGAAGCCCGATGGCGAGTTCCTCGCGCTGGAAGGCTCCTCGCAGTTGCCGTACTTGCTGGGCAACCTGTGCTTCCTGGTGTTTGAGCCGTTACCCGCGACCGATCAAACCACCTGGAAAGTGGAAAGCGGCGTGCAAATTAGCGAGGCCGCCCAACGCACGCGGCGTTTCCCGCCGTTCCCGGGAGATCCTTTCGCAGGACGAGCCGAGGAGAATCGGCCCGAGAAGTCGCAAGCCGGCGGCGAGTCGGCAACGTACGCTTTGGAAAGAGAAGCAGGATCTCTCGTCACCTACAAAAAGACGTATCGCCTGGAGTCTCCCGGAGACAAGGAAAGCGTCGCCATTGACGGTCAAGGACGCTGGACGTTCAACCGGCAGTTGGGCATGTCCGAGTCGCTCGACTTTCAGCAAACCATGACGCTGAAAGAGGGCAATATCACCATCGCCGTTCCGGTCACAATCAAGTATCGCCGCTTGTCGGACGAAGAATGGGCCAAGAGCGAACAGGAACGCCTGGCCGCCGAACAGCAAAAGCAAGACGAACAAGCGCGCATGACCGCCGAAGCGAAGGCGAAGGCCGACGCTCCGCTTGAGGGCGCCGAACGGCAACAAGTCCTCGCCGCGCTCAAACAGCGCGACGCCGCCACGTTGGAGGCGGCGCTCAAACTTCTTGCCGGCAAAACGCCGCGTTCCGACGCCGAACTGGCGCAAGCCATTCAACCGCATGTCAATCACGCCCAAAAGTCAGTTCAAGATGCAGCCAAGAAAGCGCTCGCTGCGTTCTCGCCCGAGTTCAAGCGCACGTATGACCTGAACCAGCGCTACCGCGGCTCGAAGCCGGTAACCGAGTTGGGACCGTGGATCAGCTACGACACGCCGCTTCCGCCGGGGTTGATCGTCGCGGCAAATCGATACGGCCGGTCCGAGTTTGAATACTATCCCACGCAAATTGTGGAAGTGCTCGACTCAGGCCTGATCAAGATCAAAGATCCGGAGGGTCGGCCCGTGCTGGGAGAACGCCTGCGCGAGGATATGTTTTTGCCTCCACCGGAAATCGAACAACCGTTCTTGAACGACGCACAACGCGCCGCGCTGCAAGCCTATTACGACGACATCCAAGCCGCGCTCGGTGCTTCGCCCGCAGAGGCGCAGCGTCTCGACCAACTTAACCGCGCGTACCGTGATTCGCAGTCGCCCGTGCCCCAAACCGGCGCGCCGGTGCCCGACGGGGTCAAGTTGCCCAAGTTCTATGTGGTGGCGGCGCAAAAGAAAGACGGGCAATGGTATCAAGCCCACGTGAGCGGCGAGTTGTCCGATGGCCGCATAGCGGTGCGATTCTCGGGTGAGCCGTTTGACGACAAACTGCCCAGGTCCAGCTTGCGGTTTCCTCCGCCGGAAGTGAAAGCGGTCAATCTTCCGCCTGTCGCGGGCGATGGCGCCGCAACCACCGCCAGCGCTGAGCCCGCCTTCCGCACCTGGAGCGATCGAACCGGGCAGTTCACCATTCATGCCAAATACGTGGGCGAAGCAGGCGACAAAGTTCGCCTGTTGCGCCAGGACGGCAAAGAACTGGCCGTGCCGCTCAATCAACTCAGCGAAGCGGACCAGCGTTATGTAGCCACGGTCCGTCAACCGGTGAATCCGTTTGCACAGTAGACGTGATCATGTCCTTACGTGAGACGATGGTATGAACTCGCCAATCCATCCGGCTGCGCCGCGCGAAGCGCCCGAGACGTTGTTCGACGCGATCAACCAGGACCGGCCCGACGAAGCTCAACGCATGATCGAGGCTGACCCCGGGTTGATCCACGCGGTGCGCATCGCGGGGCGTACGCCGTTGCATCAGGCCGCGTTTTTGGGCCATGCCGCGCTAGTCAAGTGGCTGGTGTCGCAAGGCGCCCACGTGAACGCAAAAACGCAGCATGGCTGGACCCCCTTGTTCTACGCCATTGCTCCGCTGGATGAGAGCATCGGCTTGCTGTTGCTCGAACACGGCGCCGACCCTTGCGTTCGCAACGACACGCAAGATACGCCGCTCCACTTCGCCGCAAGTTACGGCAAGACGAAGATCGCCGAGAAGCTCATCGAACAAGGCGCCGACGTCAACGCGCGCAACGCACAGGGCGAAACTCCGCTCGACGAAGCCCAAAGCACGGGCTGGAAGCCGATGATTCGCTTCCTCAAAAAGCACGGGGGCAAGAGCGGTCAACCAAGCTGAAGCGCGGTGAGCAGACTACGCGTCCATGCCGATCCACGCCGGCTGCACAAGCATGACGACGCCTAGCAAAAGGATCACGCTGCCGCTTACCAGCTTCAGCCAGCGGCCGTGCGTCTCTTGCATCTTGTGACGTTCCAGCGTCACCACCACCAGGCCCACCATTAGCGTGTCGTCCAACATATACGCTGCGATGTACAGCAACAGAAAGCTGTAGTTGAGCAGCATCGGCAGTTGCTGGGCCGTCAATATTTGTGTGTACAGCGCTGGCAGTCCCGCGGTGCAAAGCAATTCGATCATGTTGACCAACACCGCCAGCACCGCTGCCCCCATCACGGCGCCGGCGATATTCTCGGCCGTGACAATGCGCCGCACCCGTTCATAGATGCCGGGCTTGGCCGATTCTGGAATCGACAGCGAGACGCCTTGCTTGAACGCGAAGAAATCTTTGACGTGAATCACCCCCATGGCAATGGCGAATAAAGCCAGCGTAACGCGCACCCACGGCAACAGCCCCACCCATAGAAACACGTTCAGCCAGGCCGCCATAAAGGCGAAGTACGCCGCCGCGCTGATGACCACAAACGTGCCCGCAACCGCCAGAATTTTCCAGCGGCTATGCAAGTTGACCAGCACGGAAAGGAGAAATAACAGAACCCACATGGCGCAAGGATTAAAGCCATCGACCAAACCCACCGCAATGGTGAACAAGGGCAAGCCCAGCGTGCTGGCTTGAATTCGCCCTAGCCAAGGAAGGTCGATGGCGTCTTCAGGCGGCGGCGTAGGTTCCTGGTTTGCTTCCTCCGACGTTGGCAGCGGCGACTCCGCTTCCGAAGGAAGCGGGAGTGCGTCGTCGCCCGGCAGCGGCAAAGCGTCGGGCAAGGGCAAAGCGTCATTCTCTTGCGAGCCGCCGAGCAGCAGCCAAGGCTGAATCATCGCCAGACGTAACGATCCGAACGCATCGCGGCGCGCCGCGCGTGGGGAAAGGGGTCGGCACTCAACGGTCCAACGGTTGAGCAGAGCCTCTAGCCGCGCCCCGGTAGTTCCTGACCCATCCCACCCGATGATCAACTGATTGCACACGTGAAACACGGGCACGCTAGCGGCCGCCGTGTGATGCCGAGCCGTGAGGGCTTGCAAATCACGATTGGCGATCGCATCACCGACGATTTCACGCAACCGCAGCGTAAACCCGGGATGGCGGGCCTGGAGCGATGGCAAGTGGGTTTTCGCTTCAGCGCAGCGCGAACAGCCGGCGCGAACAAAGACCTCCAAGGTCGTCATCGCTTGCAGCTCGCGTTGCACGCCTACGGCGTCGCCGCCAGCGACCAGTTGACCGCATCCATATACCGCTGGCGTTTGCACAGGCCGTTTGAAGTAGGCGCAAATCGTCGCAAGACGTTTGGCGCCGTTTTCATCCTGGTCGACGGTGAACACGCGCAGCGAAAGACCCTTGCGGCTTTGCACAAAACGTTCGACGGCCGGACGAAATCCTGCGGCGTCATCCTGAGTCGATTCGACGTACAACTCAAGGGCGATGCAGCGCGGCGTCGAACTGGTTTGATACCTTTGCGCGCTGGCTTCCTGAATCATCGCCAACGTCACTGCCGCGGCGAGCAGAGCCAGCGCTGCGCCATAGGGCGGCGCGCGGCGAAGAAACAGCCATGAACGAGTTTGGATTGTCCGTTGCATAGACGCGCCTTTCAATCAAGATGCACGAACCCGGTTGGCGCGCGGACTCTTGGACAACTACGAGTCGCGGCTCCTTGGGCAGTTTACGCAAATTACGCGCCCTGTGCGAAAACGCCGTTTCTGCGATCGAATGCAACGGATTTCCGGTCCATTGCGCGGTCGCGGCGGTCAGCATCGCGCGCTCGGTGTGCGTTGCAGCGCGTCCCTCGGCGTTCCATTCACGAACGTCGATTGTGAAAAACATGTCGATGAAGTTCTGCGAACAACCGCGCGAAGTCAGCCTTTTGAAAATGCGCATTCAGGCCGCTGGGGTTCGGAAGCACCCAGATCGCAGCGTCTCCGATCGTTTCCGCTCTGAGCCCCAGTTGCGCGGTTTTTCGGTTGAACGCCGTGCGATAGGCGGTCACTCCCAGGAACGCCGCACAACGCACGCGGCGCCGTTGAATCTTGCGCGCCAGCGCCTTGGCGCCGGTTTGTAGTTCGTCGGTGCTTAGTTCATCGGCCCGGGCGGTGGCGCGCGGCGCAAAGTTCGTCAGTCCTACCCCATGCGCGAGCAGTTGCCGATCTTCAAAAGGGTGAAAGAGCCGCGGGGTGAAGCCCCCGTGGAACAGGGCCGGCCAGAAGCGGTTGCCCGGACGCGCGAAATGATGCCCCACCGCCGCGGAGTAGAGACTCGGATTGATGCCGATAAACAGCACGTCCAGCCCGTTCGCGATGACGTCGGGAATGGTCCGACCGGCCGCCGCGGTGATTTGTGCGGGCGATGGTTTCCAGGGGGCAGGCGCAGGTCCAGCGGGCATAGCGTGGCAAGCGGCGGTTTCGTGTCGCAGGAAAATGGTACAATCGCTCTATTGTCGCCCTTAGGGCAATGCTGGCAACCCAACACTTGGCCGCGTTTTTGTGCATGGTGTCCCTGTCTATGCCTGGTCCGCTCGTTCAAGTCAAAATTCACGCTCCCAGCGGCACGATCGTGCTGAACCGACCCGAGAAACGGAATGCGCTCTCGCGCGATCTGCTGCGCGAGGTCGAGCAAGCGCTGCACGACTTGCACCAGGAGCGCAAAGTTCGTGCGGTGATCCTGACCGGCGCCGGTAACGCGTTTTGCGCGGGGATGGATCTGGTCGAAATGAAAGCCACGAGCGACCAGGAGAACCCCTTCCAGCAGTGGCACGAAGACGCCGTGCAATACCGCGAGCTGATCGAGCTGATGTTGCGGTTTCCTAAGCCGATCATTGCCGCGGTAAATGGTCCGGCGGTGGCCGGCGGCGCGGGTTTGGTGCTGGCGTCGGATCTGACCGTTGCGGCGCCTTCCGCCAAGTTTGGCCTGCCCGAACCTCGGCGCGGCGTGGTGGCGGGGCTCGTGGCGCCGCTCGTGGCGTTTCGGTTGGGTGGTTCGCAGGCGGCGCGTTTGTTGCTCAAGGCCGATCTGATCGAAGCCGCCGAGGCCCAGCGCATCGGCGTGTACCACGAACTGGCTGGTGAAGCCCAAGTTTGGGCGCGAGCGCACGAACTGGCCGTCGAGTGCGCTCGCTCGGCGCCCGAATCGTTGCAACTGACCAAGAAGATGCTCAACGAGACGATTGGCGAGCACCTGACCACCTTGTTAGCGGCTGGCGCCGCCGCCAGCGCCACGGCCAGAACCACGGACGCCGCGAAAGAAGGCTTAACGGCGTTCCTAGAAAAACGCGAACCGAAGTGGCTCTGATTGCTTCAAGGCCGATGAGTCACTTGACGATCGCGCTTCCTGATGGCGCATCACCCACGGCGCCGCGGCGCCGCAACGTGTAGCCCCACCCCCGCATCGTGAGACAGCCGATCAGCACGAGGGTTGTCAACCCGGCGTGAAAGCCAAGCAGCGGCGGGACAATCTCGCCCAGCGGCCAGCTTCCCAGCATCGAAACGACCGCAGAGACGCCCAGCATACTTAGCGCGACGTACGCCATAACGGCAAGGCTCGCCACGAAGCGGTCGGCGGCCAGGAACGCGGCCCACACACATGGCAGCGCCGCAAACGCGCTCCACACGCTGAACGTGGCCGACGTCATCGCCAGGTTGAACCAAGGCTCCATGCGATCGCGCTCGTTCGCATTCATATCGTGCAAGAGCACCGCTAAACGAGCCAACCCCAGCGCGATGCCCAGCAAGGCGAAGGTCCGCAGCACATCGCGAATGCGGAATTGCACGCCGTCGTCTAAAGCATGCGCGGCTTCTGACTTGACCAAACCGCGGCCAAGTCCCACGCGAATCAACCAAAGCGGCGCCTGGGCCGCCAAGAGCAGCACGGGCAGCACAAACAGGTTCACCCAAAAAATTTGTTGGTCGGTGCGATTGACCTCGGCGACCGCCAGACCGGCCAGGAACGCCGCATACAGCCAACTGAGCGCGGCCGTGGCCGCCAGCCAACGGGTCCAGAATGACCCCGTCCCCAGAACCGCCCACACCGACACCAGCAGCACTTGCCCCGCGACGGCGCCAAGAATGGCGTACATGGGCCCCACATAGTTGTTGTCGAAGGACACGATCATGCCCGGCGCGAGAAAGTCGAATGCGGCAAGATACGTGAGCGCGCTGAGCTTAGGCCGCAACGACGCCAGCGGCGCTCCCGGCTCCGAGAAGGAACGGCTTAGTCCCGGCGCTGCCGACATGATTTCCCCGTGGAAGATTGTTGTGTCAGGAAATTCGTCGCAAGGCGAAGCCGTGAAGGCGAAACGGGATCAATCCGCCCAGCAAGACGCCAAACACTCCGCCATGATAGACCGAAAACATCAACAGATAAGCGCCTCCCACGTAAAAACCGGCCGCCATGGTCAAGGCAAGCGAGAACGCGATCGCAAGGAAACTGAACAACAAGCCGACCACCAGGCCGGCGAACCAAGGATCGCGCGCTCCCACGCCAATCCAGAGTGCGGGAAGCGAGTAAAACGCGCTGACTGAGGCGACAAACACGAACAGAATCGCCGCTTGAAGCCAGTCCTCCAAATCCGGCTCGCTTTCCCAGGCCATGCCTACGCGCGCGGCGCCAAGCACCACTGCGGCCCCTGCCGTTGCACCTAGCAAATGAAGAACGCGAAACTGGTATCCCGGCGATGACGACCGATTCGACTGCGACGCGGCCGGCGCCATCCGGCGTCTGCCGAACAGCCGCACCGTCCACGCGGGCGCCTGCGCCGCGCAAAACATCAGCGGGAGCAGCAAGAGCAAACCTTCCGGTTGTCCGCCGGGCATGAAGTCGTCGTACAGGTCGCCCAGGGGAAGGATCGCCAGAACTACGGCAAGGAACATCAAAAGAAACAGGGCGGGAAGCCGCCAGACTCCCGGCTCCGGCCCGAGCGCCGCCCACAAGGCGAATAACAGGAATTGCCCTAGTCCCGCGCCGGCCAGCGCAATCATGGCCACGGCGGCTGGAAGGCTGTTCCAGTCAACTAAGGAGCTCCAGGCGAAACCAGCCAGAAGATCGAGCGTAAACAGTGTGATTAAGATTGGCGCATGCGGAATCCAAGCGGAGTCGGCGGCAGGTTCGCCAGGCGCCACGGAGTGCGCCTCCTCCGCGGGCGGCGTGTTGGACGCAAACTCCATGGCTGCCTTCGCGGTCGGAGTTAGCGCAGGGCCGGCGTTGCCCATCGGGGCCACGACTTCGAAACCGGCAACCTGGCGGAATCGAAATTCCTCACTTAGTTCATTTCGGCGCGCCGGCGGCCGCGTTGCCCGTTCCCGCTGGGAGGGCTGGGTTTGGGCGCTTCGGTAATCAATTGCAGGTTGCCGGGGCCAAGCAAGTCGTCGACACGGGCGCGTAGCTCGTCATTCACGTTCACGCGGTACTTGGCCGCCGCAAGCCGCACGTGCGTGCCGTTTTCCAAAGCGAGAACGAGTTGCACCTCGCCGTCGCCGGGGTAAAAGCGGATGATCTCGCGGAGTTTCGCGAGGCTGCCGACGCCGTGGCGCTGTTCGTCGATGCGGATCTTCACGCCCCGGGTGCAGCGAGACTCCATCTCGGCCAGGGCGATCAACTCATTGCAGATGATGTTGCATTCGTCGCCGCCGCCCCGCCGGTCCACCGCGCCGCGCAAGATGAGCACCGCATCGGGTTGCAACAAGTGGCCGAACTTGGCGAACTCCTCGGGCCAGATGATGCAGCGCACCGCGCCGTCTTTGTCTTCCAGGTCGAAGTTGGCGTACTTCGTATGCGTTTGGCCGGGACGGAGCTTACGAATGTGCGCCGGCTTGATGGCCGACACCATGCCGCCGAGCACCACTTCGCCCCGCGCGGGCACGCCGCCCAGTTGCGTTGTCTTGTGGGTGCAAAACGTTTCGAGGGCCTTCTCATACTCGGCCAGCGGATGGCTGGAGAGGTAGAAGCCCAGTACTTCCTTTTCCATCAACAGGCGTTCGCGCTCTTCGAACTCGGGCATGTCGGGCAGTTCGGCCGAGGGACGCGCCGCCGTGGTGGTTTCTTCTTCATCGAACCCGCCGAACAAGTTCTTTTGCCCCGCGCGGCGGTCGGCCAACGCCTTGGCGCCGGCTTGCATGGCCTTCTCCACCACGGTCATCAGTTGCTTGCGTTTGGCCCCGAAGCAGTCCATAGCGCCCGCTTTAACGAGCGTTTCAATGGTCGAACGGCCGCAGCCTTGCGGATCGACCCGTTCGCAAAAGTCGAAAATGTCGGTAAACAGACCGCCGTTGCGGCGTGCGGCTTCGATCACTTCGGAGGCCGAACCGCCGCACCCTTTGACCGCCGCCAGGCCAAAGAAGATCTTGCCGTCCTTCACGGTGAAATCCGCTTCGGACGTGTTCACGCTGGGCGGCGCCACCTCGATGCCCATACGTGCGCAATCCTCCAAGTGCTCGACCATGGCGTCTTTGCGCTTAAAGTTGCGGCCGGGAATATCGCCTGAGAGCAACGCCGCCATGAACTCCACCGGGTAGTGCGCCTTCAGATACGCCGTTTGATACGCGACCAGCGCGTACGCCGTGCTGTGCGACTTATTAAACCCGTACCCCGCGAACTTGACGATGAGATTCCAGATTTCGTCGGCTTCGTTCTTGGCGAGGCCGTTCTCTTTGGCGCCCGCGATGAACTGCTCGTAGTTTTGCTGGATCAGCGATTCTTTCTTTTTGCTGATCGCTTTGATGCACGTGTACGCGGCGGCCAGCGGAATCTTTCCCAGCCGGTTCAGAATGCGCATGATCTGCTCTTGGTAGACCATGACTCCGTACGTTTCATTTAAAACATCTTCAAGAACTTGATGCTTGTATTCGGCTTGCTTGCGGCCATGTTTAATGGCCACGTAGTCTTCGACCATGCCGCCTTCCAACGGGCCTGGGCGGTACAAGGCGTTCGTCGCGATGATGTCGTGAAAGGCGTCGGGCTTCATCTTCTGGAGCAAGTCGCGAATGCCGCCGCTTTCCAGTTGGAACACGCCTTTGGTTTCGCCGCGCTGGAGCAGCTCGAACGTCTTTTTGTCATCCAGCGGAAGTTTGAGAATGTCGAGGTCTTTCCCCGTGGTTTGCTTGATCAGGTCGATCGCGCGGCGGAGGATCGTCAAGTTGCGCAGGCCGAGGAAGTCCATCTTCAACAGGCCGGCGGCTTCCACGTCGCCCATCGACCACTGGGTGATGATGTCGTCCTTGCCCGTCACTTTGCCCAGCGGCACGTACTCGGTCAGCGGCTTGTCGGCGATCACCACCGCCGCGGCGTGCGTGCCCACATTGCGGGCGAGACCTTCAATCTTGCGCGCAAAATCGAGCAGTTCGCGAATTTCGCCGTCGGTCTCGTAGGTCTTCTTGAGGTCTTCGCTTTTCTCCAACGCCTCGTCCAGAGAGATGCCAAGCTCCTCGGGGACCATTTCGGTCACCTGATTGACGCGAGCCAACGGAATGCCGAGCGCCCGGCCCACGTCTTTAATTGCGGCGCGGGCCGCCAAAGTGCCAAAGGTCCCAATCTGGGCGACGTTCGCTTCGCCGTACTTTTCCTTGACGTAACGAATGATTTCGCCGCGCCGTTCTTTGCAAAAGTCGATGTCGATATCGGGCGCCTCGCGGCGGTTCTCATCCAGGAACCGCTCGAAGAGCAAGTCGTACTTAATCGGGCAAACGTGGCTCAAATAGAGCGCGTAGCACACGATCGCCCCCACGCCGCTGCCGCGGGCCGTGGCCGGTATGCCGAGCCGACGCGCCTCGCGCACGAAGTCCCATACGATGAGAAAGTAATTCGGGAACCCCAACTTGCTGATGCACGAAAGCTCGCGGTTGAGCCGATCCATCACCTGCTTAGATAGCTCGCCGTTCTCCCAGCGTTCCGGCTCGTCGGCGTAACGTTCTTTCAGACCTTGAATGCACAATTCGCGCAGGAAATCTTCGGCGGTCTTCTCTTGCGGAATGGGGTACGTGGGAAAATGTCGCTTGCCCAATTCGAGGTCGATGTGAACCGAGTCGGCAATTTCTTGACTGCGGGCGACGGCGTCTTCCAGGCCGGGAAACTTTTCGTACATCTCTTCGGGACTGCGAAGATAGTACTGGTTCCCGTCCATCTTCATCCGCGTGCTGTCGGTGCGGAACTTGCCGGTGTTGATGCACAGCAGAATGTCCTGCGCGTCGGCGTCTTCGCGATCGACGTAGTGCGTGTCGCTGGTGGCCACCACGGGAATACCCAAACGGTTGGCCACTTCAACCGCGCCTTCCATGGCCAGGCGTTGAATTTCCACGCCGTTGTTCATCACTTCAATGAAGTAACGATCTCCAAACAGTTGGTGAAACCACTGCGCGGTTTCGTAGGCTTCTTTCAAATGATCGTCCGAGCCGACGCCGCGCAAGATGCCGCGGCTGAACTCGCTGGAGACGCAGCCCGACAGGCAGATGATCCCCTCGTGGTGGCGTTCGAGCAATTCCTTGTCGATACGCGGCTTGAAGTAAAAGCCTTCCAAGTAGGCCGCCGACGCAAGCTTCACCAGGTTTTTGAAACCGGTCCGGTCTTTCGCGAGCAGCGTGAGGTGGTAACTGGCCTCTTTCATGCTGCCGGCGCTTTTTTCGAACCGGCTGCCCGGCGCGATGTAGGCTTCGCACCCGATGATGGGGTTAATGCCGGCCGATTTCGCTTCGCGGTAAAACTGCAACGCCCCGTGCAGGTTGCCATGGTCGGTCAAAGCCAAGGCGTTCATGCCGTGGTTTTTACAACGCTCGACCAGTTTTTCGATCGGCCCGGCCCCGTCCAACAAGCTGAAATGACTATGACAATGCAGATGAACGAACGATCGCTGACTCATGAATGCCGCATCCGGTCAGGATTAGAAAAGTGATATACCCCTTGCCTGTCATTGTACAGCCGTTCACGAACCTGCGGTAGCGCAATTGCGCTCCCGCATTTCGCAGCAACGGGCCCAAGGGGCGCCTGTTCAAATCGCGTCGAACGTTGAACAACGAGGCGCGAGGCTTAGGGCTCGTCCTTCGGACCCGGCGGGGCTTTTTCGGCGGGGGTGACGCCTTGCACCGGTTCGGCGGGGGGAGGCTCCGGCGGCGCTTCGGGTTTGGCGCGAACGGTCAGGGCGGCCAACTCGCCTTGTCGGGCGAAGTCGATCGCTTCGGCCAGAATGCGCGCGGTCTCTTGCGAAGCGTGGAAGCCCTTCGAGTTCTCCGCGTAGATAAAATCGAGCCTCCATTGCGCTCGGCGCTGCAGGTCCCAGGCTTCCTTCAGTTGCGGCTCTTCGGCGCCGGCGGTTTTCGCGGCGGCGATGGCGTCGACCATTTCGGTGTACGCCGTCGCAGCGCGATCGATCAAAGCCCGAGTTTTGTCTTGAATGTTGTGCGCCCGGTTCAAGAGTTCTTCTTCGGAAATCCGGTGACAGGTTTGGCAAGCGCGGGCGATGTTCAATAACGGGCTGCGCACGTGGTGATCGGAAACTTTCATCGCTCCCACGCGCACATACGGCATGTGGCAGTCGGCGCACGATACGCCGCTGCGAGCATGAATGCCTTGGCTCCATAGCTCAAACTCCGGATGCTGCGCCTTGAGCACCGGAGCGCCGGTCACGCCATGCGTGAAGTCAATGTGGCCGTCCTCTTCGTAGTACTTCTCGATTTCTTCAACTTTAATGCCGTTGGCCCAAGGATACGTCAGCGTTTTTTGCTCGCCTTTGAAGTAATACTCCACGTGGCATTGGGCGCAAACGAAGGTGCGCATTTCCTGCCGGGTCGCGTCGCGATTCACGTCGTAATCTTCCACGCCTTGATGCGCCTTGAGCGCCTTGATGCCGTTGAGAAACCCAGGCCGGGTGATGCGCAGTTGCATCGTTTCCGGATCATGACAGTCGATGCAACTGAGCGGATGTTGCACCAGCAGGTCGCCATGCTCGTCTTTGAGATTGCGGGCTTCGGTATACGGCATGGCGTTCACTTTCATAAAGCCCTCCATGACGTCTCCGTCGCCCACGTGCCGATACACCGGAAGCACCGAGGCATGGCAGTGCAAACACGCTCCGGGCTGAGGTCGCTTCAGCACGCGTTCGGTATGTTCCTGATCCAACAGCATGTGGGCGTGACCGCGCGCTTCGCGATAGTCGAGCGAAAACGCATAGCCCGAGAATAGCGTTTTAAGCCAAGGGTCTTTGACCAGCAACTGCTCCGGCACGGCGTCGCTGCCGCCGTAGCGCGTCCGCTGGTAATCGACCGTGCGCAAATAACTGTGGTACTGGTGCGGCCAGTTGGCGCCCCAGGTTTTGGGGTCAATCGTCGCTTCGGTTACTTCCACCGAGCGAAAATACGGCGTTTGCGCTTCCTGTTTTCGCTGGAAAATGCTCACCAAGAGCGCGGCAGCGAGAAATGTCAGCACGGCCGTGACCACGGTCAACGTAACCAAAGCGCGCGTACTCCAGCGACGAGGGCGTGGAGCAGGCGCCGCAGAATCCGGGGCGGGATGAGTGCTCATGGTGCTTACAACAAAAAAGGATCTTTGAAAATGACTTCCGTGGTTACCCAACCGCCCTCACGTCACTCACGGCCGCCGTTGGCGGAAACCGTGGCCTGCGATGCTTCGCCGGGCGCTTGCCCACGTGTTGGTTTCGCGCAGACCGGCGGAGCAGCGGTCATCGTGCGGCTCCGTGACCGACGCCCGCATGGCAATGCACGCACGACATGGCTTCGTCCGGATCGACCACAAACATTTCATGCGTCACCGTCTCATGACAGTTCACGCAGTTATGCTGCAAAATGCGCGAGTTGCGCCGATTGATTTGAATGGGCTCGTGAAAATCTTGAAACGTAAAGGCCCAGGAATGGCGGAAGCCGTTATCCGCCTTGGCGATGTACTTGGGAATGAACTCATGCGGCAGATGGCAGTCGACACATCCCGCCACGGCATGATGACTGCTATGGGTCCACGAGTCGTACTGCGGCTGCATGATGTGACAATTCACACACGCCCGCGGATCGGTGCTAAAGTACGACGTTCCTTCGCCGTAATCAAAGGTGAAGGCCCCCACGCCAAGCAGAGAGCCGGTGAACATGGCGGCCCATAGCCCTACGCCTCCTAGCCGGACCCACATAGCGGCATGCTCCCGAGATGAAAATCCAAAGCGACGGCCGAGCCACGCCGTGGTGCGCTCTCTGAACCAATCCAGCAATTTCCGGACCGGTTGTTCGGGAACAATGTAGCACTAAAACCGCCTGTCGATCAATGCACCTCTCGCAAAGAGGGAGCCTCCGCGCGGCTGCCGCATGGCGCGGCGCACCCGATGAGCCAGGCGATTCTTTCCGCTTTCAAAAACGTCATGTTCAATTGCCCCACCAGGGCCGCCGGATGGCACAGGCCGGGGGCGTTACTCCGCCGCGGACAGTTCGACCGGCATGGCGATGATCAGCCCCGCAGTGCGGTCGTGCGTGCTGGTGCGGCTGGGCACGTGGCATTTGAGACAATCGGACCCGAGCGTGATGGGCCCGGCCCGGCGATACATGCCTTGTTCCATTTGCTCGAATTCGTCGGCGCCAGCCGTGAGCGCTTTAACGGCGCCCTTTTCGAAGTCCGTTTCGGCGGTGTGATCGGCGTTCATCGCTTGGGCGTTCACCGCGATCCAACGCAGCTCGACCTTTTGCCGGTTCGCCATTTCGCGAAACACTTTTTTCAAGGTCGAAGCCGGCAGCAACAACCCTTCGTCTTCGCGGTAATACTCATGATGCACAATTTGCAGCGTGGCGTGAACCGCTTCATGCAGCAACCGCGCTCGATGGCGCGCTTCCTCGACCGACGTCGCCGGGGTTGCTTGGGAAGCGTTTTCCTTCACGGGCTTTTCCGCCGGCGGCGCAGCACCCGCGCCGCGCACGACAAGCCCTACAACGGCGCCAAGCATCAACAGCGCAGCAACGACAACCGGGGTTCGCTTCATGAGGTTTCCTTCAGAATGGCCTAGGAAGGTGGGTTTGTTCGAAGGCGGGCCTTAACTCAGGTACGTCTTACGCAGGCAACGGCGCCGTGCGAGGCGAACAACGAATTAGGATCAGTTTATCCAATTTTACTCCGTCGCGACACCGCATGCCTAGATCATTTCACACGAGTCGCGGATGCTTTTGCAAACTGCCGCCATGAGCCGATGCACGCTAGCTTTCGGCTGGCGTGTCGGTTGGGTGAGGAAGCAAGAATCAAACGCGAGCGAGCGCCGGCTAGCGCGTAGCTCGTTGAGGTGTGCTGACCTCTTCCGTGTGGTCCACTCGCTCTGTGAGTGGTTTCCGGCACTCGCGGAGCGATTGCGCCACATTGGGGGCGTCACACTTGCGTGAAACGCGCTCTAGTTCCAAGGCCCCACGAGGATCACGCGAGGCGACAACTTCCTGATCGCGCGTTGGTCGCCTCCCGTCGGGTCCGCGTTCCTCCGTAGCGCGGCCTTGCGTTATGACGATTTCAAACAGCGGCCAGCGAAGCTTCCAATTCAATCGCACGCGGAAACAGAATGTTGTTCTCTTTATGCACGTGAATATGCATGTTTTGTTCGAGTTCCCGCAAACCCTCGAGCATGGCCCGATACGTGTTGCACGCCTCCGCTGGCGGTTGATACTCGTGCGTCAACACGCGCATCCGGTCGAGCGCGTCGCCAGCGTGGTCGTGTTCGAACTCCATCATGCGGATCGGATTCGCCACCGTTCCAAACGGAAACGCGGGCTGGGAAGAAGCCTGCTCCAGTTGCCGTATGGCCGGAAACAAAATGCGTTCTTCCTTGAACATGTGCGGTTCAAGTTCGTTGCGCAGCGCGACGAATGTGGTTTGCACCTCGCGCAGTTCGGAGTGGTTCGCACCGTGCACCTGGGCTACCTTGTCTACAATCGCCCCCAGGCGCGGCAACTCGGTCTTGAGGTACGCGTGATGCGTTTGTTCGATATTGTCGCACAGGGCCGCGAGGGAAGCATTGGTCCAGTCGCCCGCATCTTCCGGAACGGGCGTTTGCGCCGCTTCTTCCATCTGGCGCAGCACTTGTTCTGGATCGAGATTGCGGCCTCGACAGGCGTCCTCGAGCGCCACGCCGCCGCCGCAGCAATAGTCGATCTTGAGCGATTCAAACAACCGCGAAAGTTGCGGGTGCTGGGCGACCCATTGGCCCACGGTCGATTGTAGGTTTAAGGAATTCATCAACTCTCCTCCGGTAGGTAACAAAAAACGCTCCGCCTGGCGTGAGGATCCTGCGTTCAAGAAGACGACGCCAACGCGTCGCCCAGTTCCCGCAAGAAGGTGTTCACATCGTCTGAGGTGTTGTAACCGTGCCACGCGACACGAATGCGGCCGGCATGGTGCATCACATGAATGTTCTTGGCGCGCAAGTGTTGGTAAATTTTCTCGGTCGAAGGATGCCGAAACGCCAGAATTCCCGCGAGCGAGGCCGGATCGCGCGGCGACAGCAAATCGACGGGCATGGCCTTCAAGCCTTCCAGACATTCCTCGACCAAGGGCCGCGCGGCGCGGTCGATTTCGGCCACGCCCACATGGTGAATGTATTCCAACCCCGCGCGAATGGCGTACACGGCGGGGAAGTTCGGCATGCCCACGGTAAAGCTCGCGGCGCCCGGATGGCTGACCGCCCGCTCAAACCGATGGGCGCCAAACGCATCTTCCAGGTTGAACCAGCCGCCCGCAGGCACGGTCCATTCAGCGGCGCGCGCCGCAGGCACGCCAACCAGCCCTCCGCCATGGCTCGCCAGAATCCACTTGTGCGTGCTACTGATGATCAAGTCCGCTCCCGACAGGTCGAGCGGAATGCGGCCCAGCGCCTGAGTCACATCAATCGCCAGCAGGGCCGAAGAATGGCGACGCACCGCCTCGACCACCTCGCGCAGCGGAAGCATAAAACCATTGAAGAAGCTGACAAGCGACACCGTGACCAGACGCGTGCGCGGAGTCAGCAACGCAATCAAATCTTCCGTCCGCAGCGCTCCCTGCTTGGCCTTCCAAAGCCGCGCTGTGGCCGGGCAGGACGGTTGCAGCCACGGCGTGGCGCCGGCGGGGAAGTCGAGATCGTTGATCACCACTTCATCCCCGTCGCGCAGCCGCAGCGCGAGCGCCGCCAGGTTATACGCTTCCGACGAACACGAACAAATGCTCACCTCGCGCGGTGTTAAACCATAGAATGAAGCCACGAGCGCTTTGGCCGCTTCCCATTCAGCGAAGTGTCGCTCGCGACCGTCCATGCCAAGCTGCTTGTCCGCAAAATACTTCTCTAGCGCGGCGCGCACGGCCAGCGGCGGAATCCCCTCGGCCGCCGTGTTCAAATACACCATCTCCTGGAGTGAGGGGAACGACTCCCGCCGCGAAGCGTCCGTCAACATGAACGTGCACCTCCCGCACCAAACGACAGCTTGTTTCACCGCTCCCCCGCGGGGAGCGTGTTGACGCCGCCATGTAACTTCGATTCGCATCACACGCGACCACGACCCGCCTGCGGCGTGCGCTCGGAAGCGGTTCCACGGTGGGGCGCTACGGGTTGTGATTTACCCGCGTTTTCAGATGCTCGCAATTGAGCACCTTTTCGACCAGGTCGAGCGGCCGGTAGTAGTAGTGGTTCGACGCTTCAAAACCAAGCCGCGAATCGGCCTGGCACAGCGAGAACAGCGTTTTGGCCAGTTGCACCTCGTCGTTCAATTCCTGGCGAAGTCGCGCGCGGGCGTTCTCCTGTTGCGGGGCGTTCGCGCCGGGTTCGAGCAGGGCATCGCGCGCCGCCACGAACCGCGCTTGATTTGCAACCGACGCAAAATGAACTTGAGCCGCCTGAGCGATCCGCAACTCTGACTGGGCGTGCGACTGCCGCTCGGGCAGCGCCATTTGCACCGCCTGCCGGAGCGGCTCCAGTCCCGCGGCCCACCCGTTGGCCACCTGTTCCATCTGGTCGATAAACACCTCGGTCGGGTAGGGGCCGCGCCACCCGCGCAAATCGTCATACGGAAAACCCACCATCGTGGCGTGATACCCGGTGGGTCGTTCAAACAATAAGTTCGCCGGGCCGACTTGTTGCGGCCCGAGATACAACAACCCGCCATGATAAGGATACTCGGCAAAGGCCCGGCTAAACGCACGCCACGCTTGCCGCGCCCACGGAGCGCCCTCGCCGTACACGTCCGAAGCGAGAGAATTTAACACCTCATCCACACTTGCCTGAGGTTGCTCGGCGAAGCGCTGGGCAATTCGCAAATTCGGCGAAGGATACCCGCCCAACGACCAGGACAGCATGGCGCCGTCGATCTTTTGCTGAGCCAAGTTCCGGCAATGCTCGGCCACCAGGTCCATGACCGGCAAATAAGGAACCGCCGACAACTCCCAGGTGTTGTTCAACTGCATTTTAGCGGCGGTCTTAAGCCCGGCTTGCTGCGCCAGCGCCCAATGCCGCGTGGCCCGCGGACCCGGCCCCACGGCGGAAATGGAATACTCGCCAATTGCGGTTTTCACGCCGCCGCGCTCGATCGGCTTGGACCATTCGCTGACCGACATGAACCAAACATCTTTGGGCAATCGCGCGATGAAATCGGCGGCGTCGCCGTGCCCGCGCCAGCCCCAGTCCCACGCAATCACCTTGGCCTGCGGATTTCCCCGATGGACTCCTTTCGCAATCGTGGCGTTCACTTCGGCAATGATTTCATCGTCGCGGCGCGCCTTGCATCGCGGGCAGCCTTGTTGATTCCCGTGCGACGCACAGTTGGTGAAGTTTTCCGAGGCGGTAATGGTGAACACGCCGCCCAGGTCGGGAACTTCGGTGAAGACATGGGCGAGCGAATCTTCCAGCCATTGCCGCACCTGCGGGTTACTGGTGCACATCGCCTGCCATTCGCCTTCCACAACGCCGGCCATTTCCGGACGCTGGGCGAAAAACTCGGGCGGCATGGCGCGCGGCTCGTTCATGTACAAGTAGACCGAGATTCCCTGCCGCTTGGCGCGCGTCACCAGGTCGCGCAATGTTTCGAGGCGTCGTTCATGCCCTTCGCCAAACTCGGGAAACCGCGGGCCGCCCGGCGCCAGTTGCCGCAGCACGACATGTAGCCACACGCCGTTGATGCCGTTGTCGGCCAGCCGCGCCAACAAGCCGTCGGGGTAGGGGTCCAGCTGTGGGTCGATCAGCGGATCGCCAAACGAACCGAAGTAGGAATAGATGTAACGCAAACCCGCCCGATTGCGCGAAGCGTCGCTCGTCGACGGGACCACATTCGGGTCGACTTGACTGAGATCTTTGACGAACTGAAACGCGGGTTCGCCCGGTTGCGTAAGACCTTCTTCAAAGTGTGCTTCGATCAGTTGCTTGATTTCGGCAGCGCGGCGCTGCGCTGCTTCGTTCGGCTCTTGCCAGCGGACCGGTTCGCAACGGGGTTTGGCCTGCCCAAGCTTGTGGTACAGAAAGTCATCTTCCCGCAGCGCGACGGCCAGCTCCTCAGCCTCCATGTCGATCAACGTCAAAATTTGCTCATACGGAAGCAAATGCCAGTTGCGGCGCAACACGGTGATATAACCGCGCCGCCGCCACTCGGGCAACACGCGCTCGACCGGCGGAAGCCCCATCGAAGCGGCCAGCCGGCGAACGTTCGCTTCCGTGGCGCCCACCGCCTGCGCAATTCGGGCCGGCTCGACCAGTTGCCAGTTGCGCCACACCACAGCGTGCAACCGATCGGGAAAGTGTGCGAACTCGACCGGCGCCGGCTGAGCGCCCTCGGGCAGCGTGTGTTGAGCCAAAGCCGCTTCGCTCCCCCAAATGGCCAAGGCGAACAACGCGAAGATACGCCACGTTCGCGTCCTCAAGCATGCAGGCTGAGTTTTGTCGATCATGACCAGGTTCATAACATGCTGGGAGTGGGGTTATGCACGACCTCTTCCGGGTCGCTCGCATCGAGCGGCGTGGGCGACGCCTCCCAGCTTTGGTAACTGGCTAGCGCGCTTCCTTGCTCGAATTTGCCGGAACGTTCGCCCGTGGACGATAACGTGGCCCAACGCACATAGGCAAGCAGTTGCTGCTCGGAGCCGAACGTTGCGACGAGCTTCCGCACGCCGTCTCGCTTGTAAGCGTAAAGAAAATGCATGACTACGCCTGCGTGGTTTTGTGTTGCAACAAGATGGTGAGTAGAACCGACGCATCTTCGATGGCGCGCACGGCGTGGGGCGTCGCGCCCGACAGGTACGTCAACTCTCCCGCAGCCAACCGCCGGTTGACGTCGCCGCAAGCCAATTCGACCACGCCTTCCAAGCATTGGAGGGTGATTTCTCCCGGCACCTGGTGCGTGGGGATCGCTTTTCCCGCCGGCGCGGCCAGGCGAATCACCTCCAAGTCATCGGTCTTGATGAGCGTTTCGGTGCGTGCTTCTTGAACGCTTCCCCCCTGCGGTTGAACCCGGACGACTTCTCCCGGTCGAGCATGCTGCAATGCCATGACGTTCTCCTTTGGCATGAAACCGATCGGCGCTGCGCCGCCAGCAACGCGTGTCTGCTAGGTATTCTAGACCTTGAAATCTATACGTCAAGGTATATAATTCACGCGAGAGGAAAAAAGCCATGTTACCAAAAACTGCCGAATACGCCCTGCGCGCGGTTGTCTGCATGGCGTCGGACGAGCACGCCCAATCGGCCGATCATCTCGCGGCCGCAACGCAAGTGCCACGCCGCTACTTACACAAGGTGCTGCAAGCCCTGGTGCGGGCAGGACTGGCGCGGTCCCAGCCAGGACCTCGCGGCGGCTATGCGCTCGAGCGGGCGCCGGAAGCAATTACGCTGCTTGATGTGGTAAACGCCGTAGGAGCCGTCGAGCGCATTCGCGCCTGTCCGTTGCAATTAAAAACCCACACGCGGCTTTGCCCGCTGCACCAGGAGTTAGATAACGCCTATGCGGCGGTCGAGGCGGCGTTTGCACGCGTGACCGTCGCGCAAGTGATGCGACAACCCGGTGTTCCCACTCCCTTGTGCGAAGTGGGCGGCGCGAAATAAGTGGTGAGATGCATCACAAGCATGCGATGCAAGCTCGACGAACGAATCGAGCGTTCGGCGCCGGACCCACGTTCCGGTTCAATCAAGTTGGCTCCGGTTGAATTAAGCATCCGGTTAACGCAATCGGGCTTGGGCGCGAACACCGTCGAGCAAGTTTTGCGTCACACGGTCCGCCGGATTGGCTCGGAGTACGCGCTCCAGTTGTTGTTCCGCAGTGGCCAAATCGCCCAGCACCAGGCTGTGATACGCCAGCAGGAATCGGGCGTCGGCCGAGTCCGGATTGGAAATCACGTACATGGTCAAACTTCGCAAGTGCGATTCGTAGCGATTCGGATCATCGTACAATCGGCTCACGGTTTCATAGTCCCAACCTTGGGCGACTGCCAAAACAGAATAGATGACGGCGGCCGCTTCCGGGTAGCGTTGTTGGGCGAACAGCACCAAGGCGCGGAACTGGTGCAGCGTGGGATCCGTTGGCAGGCGAGCAATGGCCTCGTCGATCATCGCGCGCGATTGATCGTAGAGTCCCGCGCGGAAATATTCTCGCGCCGCATCGAACCGGCTGATCGCCTGTTCCGAGCGAATCAAGTCTTCGCGCGTTTCGCGGTAATCGACACTGGGCACACGCAGGGGCGCCGAGTAATCAAACCCCAGCGCCGTCACGACCGTCGGCCGTACGTAAAACGGATTGGCGAATCCCACCGTCACGCCCCCCACCGAGAAAAACGATCCCGAAGTGGTGACTGAACTGTAATAGTTGGTGTACATCGGACGGTACCAACCCGACCACCACGACGGCCGCCAATGGTAATGCAGCTGGGAATAATACGGCCGGTATTGATGGTGGCTATGATACGAATTGTAATTGTTGTTGATATTTGCGATGTTATTAATATTGTTGATATTATTCACAATCGTCTGGTCGGGGCGACCGACAGGAGGCCGATACCCCGGCGACGGCCGATAGCCCGACGTGGGCGGCCGATAACCCGGCGAGGGACGAACATTCCCAATCGGCGGTCGCGCCACACTCCCCGGATACGAGGGAAGCACCGACGCCTGCGGAGGCGCCGAGCCCATGCCCATCGACGGCCGATAGGTTCCCGTGCGTTGACGATACGCCGCCGAGCGGCTTTGCGGCGCCGAGAGCGAAGGTCCCGACGAAATCGCCGACCGACCCCCACTGGCGCCCACGCGAGTCACGTCTCCGGGCGGCAGGGCCAGCGCCACGGCTGGGAGAAGCACACCCGCCGCTCCCAACACCTTGATCCAAACCGTCCGTCGCATAACTCACCTCGCGATTGGAAAAACTTCTGCCAATGTTGTGTTCCTGCCCGCCGCCCCGAGGGCAATCACCCCGTCGTCGGCGGCTGCTTCCGTTCGCCCAGGAATTTGCACCATTCCGGGCAGGGGCGGAGGGTCGGAAGTTATTGCGGCGCCTTCTTGGCCGGGGGAGCCTGCTTCGGTCCCGGTTGGGCCTTGGGCTTCTCCGCCACGCGCGCGTACGTTTGTTCGGAATCGGGCAACGGTTCGCCCGCGACCTCGCGCGCCGTAGACGACCACCGAGCGGTCGAACCATCGAGCCGCTCCCAGGACATCACCGACGTGCCGATGCGGCCATCGGGCAGCACGGCCGTCACGCCAATTCGCCAGACGCTGCCGTCTAACGTCCAAGGACCGCCCCCGTAACCGCCGCGGCTGTCAAAATACCAAGAGCGGAAGCGTCCCTCGGCCGGATCAAACGCGATCCAAGTGACCACTTCGAAGTCGTCTTCGTTCGACGTGATATGGAACCGTTGCACGAGAAAATTCTTCGCGAGCTGCCAGTCGCAATCGAGCGTGATCTGGTATTTGTCCGACTTCGCCTCCCAGCGGCCCACCAGCCAAGACAAATCTTCTAACGCGGGTTTTTCTTGCGGCGCTTCCTCAACTTCCAACGGAATGTCACGCGCCGAGCGAATCCGCCAAGCGCCGTCTTGCTTGGTCCACACCACGGCGTAGCGCCCGCGGGCCACATCGCCGTTGGCCGAGGTGAGTTCGAGGACGCCGTCGTCCATAATCACTTCCGGCGCCAGTTGTTTGCACGCATCGGAAGTCATTTTGATGGTCCGACCGGGATTGTCGGCGAACCCGCGGCGGAAAAGGGCGGCGATTAAGTCTCGCCCCTGGTGGAAGTTACCGCGAATGTCGACAAAGTCGGCGTTCTCGGTCCAGAAGTCCATCACCTGGTTCACCGAGCCGGTGTTGTACGCCGCCGTGTACTTCTCCAGCGTGGGGGCCAATTCTTTCGCGGCGTCTCCCTCCGCGGCGGTCGCCGTCGCCGCCCCGAGGAACACCCCAAGCAGCAATACCGAGTGGCGAATCATGGGGTAAAACCTCCTCAAAGTAGAAGAACGGGGACCTGTTCCACGCGCACCGACAACCTGAGACGCGCTTGCATTATTGCGATGCGTCAATCCCCACACAAGCAAATCGTCGCCAAGGCAGGCGTTCTCCTCGATGAGAACCATACGACGAGCCGGCGCGCACCACCACACATCGCACATATATTATACAAACGTACAGTATAAAATCAAGAGTTCGTACCGAAGTTCGTCCATGGATTGAACACCTCTTGGCAAGTTACGCTGCTGGGTTAATCCACAACTGCATATGTTTTAACGATTTATGCGGCTCCGGCGCGGCGCAAGTTTTTCCACAAGATTTTCTTCTCTTCCAAAGAACTAGAACGGCTAATCGGACGTCCGCCGCGATATGGCCCGCCCCCCTCACCGTGGGTGCTTTGGCACGACGCGACCTTGAGCTGCGGGCCGCGGTTGCGGTTCACTTGGTCGAGGGAGCAAGAACCGCCCGCGCGCATGACGGCTAAATCAATCGCGTTCGTGACCGCCGGCGCTCGAAAATTGACTTCCCCCGCGACACGGGTTAGGCTCTTTCCGGCGTGGCGATTGGCGGCCCGCTTCGGACAAGCCACAGTAAGTCGCTGGCTTGACCGTTCGACGCCTCGCTTTGCCGTGCATCTTTCGCCCTGCGCTTCTCGTTGCGAAGGATTTTGAGGCGACGCTTGCTAGTGCGTCAAAGACTCCGCTACCAACCACACGCCGCCGTAGCGTAGAGGTCGGTCGAACCTTTCCCACTCGGATGCTGTCCGAACTCTATTGCCGTCAAATGTTGAACGCTGAGGCGACTGCATTGGTAGCCGGCCAGGAGAAATCAATGTCAAAGACCAACGATCCGCGCTTCGCCGAGAAGTTTCGCGAGCAATTGCGTTTTATTGCTCGGTCCGCGGACCTTTATGACCGAGGAGCCGAGGATGAAGCGTTGCGGCTGGCTACGTCGCTGCGCGTTGTTCTACACGACACACGGGCGAGCACGTCTCTGTTCAAGCATCTCGGCTTGACCAACAGTCGGATGTGCTCTTCGGCGAGAGGCTATGGAAATTGGCAGGATTTTCTTTCCGAAGAGATCAATCTGAATTCGTCTGAGCCTATTCGAATGCGCCCACTGCTAGGACGCCAGTTTGTCGAAATCCCACTCGCACGTTGGTGGAGTGGCGACCCGGTGTTCGTCTATCGTTCAACGGACTATACGAGGCGGCTCGTCTGCCTGAGTGCCGCGAACAAAGATGGCGGGGCCCACGTTGACAGTGAATTAGAGGAATACTACGAAACGCTCGCAGCTGGTCAGTATATGGTGGGGATTACTGGCAGTCTGGAGTATGGAGGACAACCGCCACCATTTCCGCAAGGTGTGACGATCTACCCTAGGAATGCTCACCTCGCCCTGATAAGGCAGTTTGCACATGAATTCCTTTGCTCCGCGGAGCGCTACAATTGGCCCTAACGCGGGGAGAATAGGCATGGCTCCAGTATCTAACCTTTGGCAGGTGGTTCTACTAGCAAGAAGTCTAAAAGGCAACCGCTTCTACTTCTACAACTACCGCGATGCGAGAGAGTGTTTGTTTCCTTTCTCATGTGGAAGGGCGTTTCTTATGGCCGCATAACTCGCTTCAAGCGGCCTTCGCGAGGCGCGTATGTAGTCCGTGAGCCGCGCGGAATCATTTACCCGGCGTGTGTAGGAGGTTGGAGCAGAACGCTTTGGGATTGGCGAGGTGGACGGTTCCAGGCACGGCTCAATGCGGATGCTACCAAACTTTTTGAAAATGCGAAAGCGCCGAGTGCGTGGCAAGTTCCTATCGCGCACCAGGACACTGGGGTGAAGATTTTTCGACCCATAACATTGTGCCCTTGTTAACACCTCGACCGAAAACCCTCCCGTCCCTTGGTATGGCGCGCTGGCGTCGTTGGTAACGTGTTCCCTCGGTTTGCCATAAAAACACACCACACGTAGCGCGGACGAGAAGTTGACTTGCCGAGTGGCCCGGGGTAGGTTCGTTCCGGGCGGGATACACGTCGGTGCGTTGCGGCGAACCGCTCCGGTTTTCTACTTCGCAGCACGGGGACCGATTATGAAACTGCCGCCTTCCCGCCTCGTTTGGATCCGTATGGTTCTCGTGAGCACTGCGGCCTTTTGCTCAACGATGGTCAGTTCTGCACGGGCGGAGGAAGATTCCGCGGCGCCGCCGTCGTCCCAGCCGCGTTTGGAGTGGATTCGGGTGAGCGACGACGGCTCGCATTTCGTCGGCGCCAAGTCAGGCCAACGAATCGTCATTTGGGGGGTGAACTACGATCACGACGACGCCGGCCGACTCATCGAAGATTATTGGGAGCAGGAGTGGCCAACCGTCGTCGAAGACTTCCGCGAAATCAAAGCCCTCGGCGGTAACACGGTGCGCGTCCACTTGCAGTTGGGCAAGTTCATGAACACGCCGGAGCAGCCCAACGCGGTCAGTTTAGAGCGACTACGCCAATTGTTGCTCCTGGCTGAAGAAACCAGACTGTACCTCGATCTGACCGGCCTCGGCTGTTATCACAAAAAGGATGTGCCGGCCTGGTACGACTCGCTCTCGGAGTCGGCTCGGTGGGACGTTCAGGCCCGCTTCTGGCGAGCCGTGGCCGAGACCTGCAAAGACAGCCCCGCGGTGTTCTGCTACGACCTGATGAACGAGCCCGTTCTGGGGGGCGGCGCCAATCCGGGCGAATGGCTCACGGGCGAACTCGGCGGCAAGTTCTTCGTCCAGCGTATCACGCTCGATCTGGCCGGTCGCACGCGCGAGGAAGTGGCCCGCGATTGGGTCAAGAAGCTCACCTCCGCCATTCGTGAAGTCGATGCGCGCCACATGATCACCGTCGGCGCCATCCCTTGGGGGCAAACGTTCAAAGGCGCCAAGCCGTTGTTTTATGCACCGGAAGTGCACGAGCCGCTCGACTTCGTGAGCATCCACCTGTATCCGAAAAAAGGCGAACTGGAAAACGACCTGGCCGTGCTGGCTTCATATGAGATCGGCAAACCCCTTGTGATTGAAGAAATCTTCGTCCATCACGCGGGCCAAAAAGAAACCGCCGAGTTCATCGAACGTTCCAAGAAGCACGCCGACGGTTGGATCAGTTTCTACTGGGGCAAGACGATTGAGGAAAACGAACAGAAGGGAGACATCGTCGGCGCCATGATGGCCGAGTGGCTGCGTTACTTCCAAAAGCATTCGCCCGTTCTGGCCCAAGACGCGCAGCCCTAAAGGCGCGGCGCCGATCGAGCGAACGATCAAGTTCTTCCATCTTTATCGAAGACCGCCGTGATGCATCGCCGTGCCTTTCTTCAAACCGGCGCCGCCTTCGCCGCTGCCGGCGGGCTGCTTGGTTCCGCGAACTTCGCCGCAGCCCGCGAAGCCGATGACTTGATCGTGTCAATTGACAAAGAGACGATCTTGCGCGGCCGCGACGGCGCGGGGCCAACGTGGTTTCATCCTCGCGCGTGTCGCATTCCAGATGGCGATGGCGCGACCCTGTTCATGACGCTGCAAACGATCACCGGCTCCGATTATTTCGGCCCGGTGCATTGGATGACTTCGCGCGATGAGGGCCGCACCTGGACCGAGCCGCAACCGGTTCCGCCGCTGGGGCGTGTGAAGCAGCCCGACGGCGCCGAAGAAGGCGTGTGCGACGTCGTTCCGGAATGGCACGCGCCGACGCAATCGGTCCTCGCGCTCGGCCACAACGTGTTCTATTCCGGTCCAAAGTTCTCCTCCAACCAACCGCCGCGCTGGCCCGTTTATGCCGTGTGGCGCGACGGTCAATGGGGTCCGCGGCGCCAGCTCGAATGGAACGACCCGCGCGGCGCGACCATTTACTCGAACGGTTGCGGCCAGCGCGTCACGCTGCCGTATGGCGATATTCTCATGTCGTTCACGTACGGGGCCGAAAAGAATCAGCCCCGCAGCGTGTCCAGCGTCATCTGCGGTTTTGACGGCGAAACGCTCACGGTGAAAACCGTCGGTGAGGCGATTACGCACAACGCAGGACGCGGCTTGCTTGAGCCGTCGCTCGCCCAGTTTCAAAAACGCTTCTTCCTCACGCTGCGCGCCGAAGATGGGCGCGGCTACGTGTGCGCGAGTGAAGACGGCCTGCGCTGGACCCCCAAACAAGCCTGGACCTGGGACGACGGCGAGCCTTTGACCCTTTCCACCACGCAGCAACACTGGATCACGCATTCCGACGCGCTGTTCCTGGTCTACACGCGAAAAGACCCGTCGAACGTGAATGTGATTCGGTGGCGGTCGCCGCTGTGGATGGCGCAGGTCGATCCGCAATCGTTACGCTTACTGCGCGACACCGAGCGCATCGTTTTGCCGCTGGTGGGCGATGGCGTGAACGACCCCGACCGCGTGGCGCTCATGGGCAACTTTCACACCACGAACATCAGCCCGCAGGAATCGTGGGTCACCGTGGGCGAATGGCAGCCGCGCAACCACATTCACGGCGACTTGCTCCTCGCTCGCATTCGCTGGAGCCAGCCGAACCGGCAGTTGTAGAACGACGATGCGGCTACGATCATTCTGACACGTTCCTCCAGAAGTGAGGTCAAAATGCGCACTTGGATGATGTGGGTCACGGCGGGCGCGATGTGCCTGATGGCCGATTCCCTTGCGGCGGCGGAGCCGTTGCGGCTGGCGGTGTTCAACGTGGATGCGACTCCGGCGGTCGGCACGCCCGTGGCTTACGCGCCGGTGCGCCAAGTGCTGGACCCGCTGTTTGCGCGCGGCGTAGTGCTGCTGGGGAACGAACCGCCGATTGTGCTGTGCGCCGTCGATTGGATTGGCATTGGCAACGGCGGCCACGACGCTTGGCGGCAAGGGCTGGCGGAAGCCGCCGGAACCACGCCCGACCGCGTCTCGGTGCATACGCTGCATCAGCATGACGGCCCGCGGTGCGACTTCACCGCCGAAGCGCTCTTGGCCGAGCAAGGACTAGGCGGCCGTTTGCAGGACGACGCGCTTTGTCGTCGCGTGATTAGCAGCGCCGCCGATGCGATTCGCCAGGCGATCCCGCAGGCGCAGCCCATCACGCATGTGGGCGTGGGCCAGGCGAAAGTTGAAAAGGTCGCCTCGAACCGCCGTGTCTTGGGTCCCGATGGGAAGGTGAAAATCACGCGTTGGAGTAAAACCACCGATCCCGCGGCCATTGCGGCGCCGGAAGGTTTGATTGATCCCTACCTGAAGTTGGTCAGCTTTTGGAACGACGATCAACCGCTCGCAGCGCTCACCTACTACGCGACGCATCCCCAAAGTTATTACGGACAAGGCGACGTGACGAGCGAATTCATCGGCCTGGCGCGTGCCGCACGGGACGCTGCTTTGCCCGGCGTGTTGCATGTTCACTTCAACGGCGCCGGCGGCAACGTGACCGCAGGCAAGTACAACGACGGTTCAGAACCAATGCGGCCGGTGCTGGCCGAGCGCATGCAAGCGGGCATGCGCGGCGCCTGGGAGGCGTTGAAGAAAACACCCGTTTCCGCAGCCGATGTGACTTGGAACACGGCGCAAGTGCAGCTTCCTTTGGCGGAGCATCTCGATCCGGAACGCAGCCGGACGACGCTGCACAACCCGCAGGCCAGCGTGCAAGAGCGACAAGCCGCCGCGAATGATTTGGCGTTTCTCCAACGTCAGGAAGCGAAGCAGCCGGTCGACGTCGGTCTGTTGCGAATCGGCCCCGCCTGGATTGTACACATGCCCGGCGAGTTGTTCGTCGAATATCAACTGGCCGCGCAAGCCATGCGTCCGGATGACTTCGTGTGCATGGCGGCGTACGGCGATTACGGCCCAGGTTACATTGGCACGGAAATCGCCTACACGCAAGGCGGTTATGAAACCAGCGCTCGCGCGTCGAACGTGGCGCCCTCGGTCGAAGGCGTCTTGATGAACGCGCTAAAGACGTTGCTAAAACCGACGGAGTAAACAAGTGTCATCTGACACGCACCACAACTTTTCTGATCAACGAGGCGGCTTATGCAACCTGCGTCAAACATGACCCGGCGCGCCTTTCATGCGGGCGCGGCGGTGTCGCTCGGAAGCGCCGCGATTGTTTCGCTGCGCGCGTTCGGGCAAACGGCAAGGAGCAACGACGATACGGCGTGCAACTTTGGCGCGTCGTTCATGACCTGGGATTTTCCCTACCGGCCCGACCCGCGCCCGGAAGCGCGGCATAACATTCCGCACGGCAACCTGGCGCGCATTCAACTGGAGGCGTTGCTCGACGTGATCGATCGCGAGTCGGGCCAATCGGAACGGTTCGTGCTGATCGCCCCTTGCCGGGCCGAATGGGTCTATGCGGAAGACCGGCTGTTCCAACTTCCCAGCCGCGAGTACCGAATGATTTACTCGCAAACGCAGCAGCGTTCGATGGAGCGCAAAATCACCACCGACGGCGCGCCGACACTCGCTACGCCCGTGAGCAATGATTTTCGCTCGCTGACAATTGACGTGCGTCCCTACCGCCATGCGACGCGACTCAACACGCCCGCGGAAATCGTCGCGGCCACCGCAGCAGGTCGGCCGCTCGTGGCGCGCACGCGTTTGGACGATCCCGCGCGGCCTTGGCGTTATGTGCTGGAGTACCCCATCAAAACGATGAACTTCCAGCCGAAGGACAATACCTTCCAGGTTGATACGGGACCGGTGCTGACGCCCGACTTCGCCTCGAACGCCGAGAGCGCCATCGACCGCTTGGAAATGGCCCACGTGGCGTACAACCGGCTGGACCGAGCCGAGTTCATCCTGCGCCGCCCCACGCCGATCAAGAACGAAGCCGAAGAAACCCTCTGCCAGGTCCTGCACTACTCCGAAGTGCGCGAAGACACGGCGATCAACGAGTTCTTCGCCGCGGAGGAAGCGTGAAAAAAGTGTCGGGAGATTACAAAGGCCCACCCTTTGCTTCGAACCTAATTATTTAGTCGCATAAACCTGCGTCACAAAGTCAAAAAAATTGACTGCAATTCCGTTTAGCTTTCGAACTTTATTGCTGCTGTCAGCGACTTCCGTATACCGTCCGCGTCATTTGCAACATCGCGCAGGACTCGTATTACCTCGACAAAACGCTGGTAGAAAATTGGCTCGTCATGCTCTGCACAATTGACGGTGCCGATTAGCCTGGGCACTGTAAGATACACAGATTGTTCGACTTCGAGCTGTCGGTTGGCCCTGACGAGCCGTGACCGGAATTCTGGTGGCAACACATCCGGGAACAATTGAATAAGTCGGTCAAACCGCACGCGCACCTCAAGGAGTCCTTCTACGAAGAGTGGCTTATAGTGGGAGTAGACTTCCTCCGAGTACTTCGGTATCCAAAGGTTGGCCATCAAGTCCCAGACATCAACGAACTCACCTGGTTTGCCCTTGGGTAGCGTCGGCCCTGCTAAGAACATGAAGAAAAGTTTCCAGCGATGAGCATCTAGGCTGGCCTCAAGCAACGCTTCTGCTGCGAGTTCCAATTTGCCGTTGCCGTCGCCACGTGGTGTCAATTTCAGCTGGACAATATCTCGCCAACTTGAGTTGTAAAGGCGGATCAATTCCGGCGTAAGATTTCGGACAAATGCGCCTTTAGTGTGCGCGTCGCTGTGACAGTGTAGGCAGATCACGGCCAAGTTTTCGAAAGCGTTGTTGGATGGATCTTCGTCAATGTGGTGGATCTGAACTTTGGGACTGTGCAAGCGACAAACGCAGCAAGTGCGGTCAGAGGCGAACATCACCTTTGCCGCTAAGTCATCGGGGATTGCGACGCGGTCCTTTGCCATATTCCGATAGTACAGCTGCTTCTGGGGCCTATCGAATTGCTTTCGTGTTTCCGAGAAGTCGAATTGGGACTAGGCCGGACGCCAAGTCCTGTTGACTAGTTGTGTGGAGCCGAACGACTACGAGATTTGACAACTGACGCACACTACTGAGGGCTAGTTTATGCGCCGTCGCATCGTGAAGCAACTCAAGTCTTGCACTATGGTAAGCTACTCAGCAGTTGTATCTCCACCGAGGCGGGGAGCCTGGTTGACTCAGCGCAAACCGCAGTGACTTATCGCGAGGATGGTTAAAACCGAATAATCGTACCGCACAAGCTTAGGGCGAACCTTTTTTCGTTGCGGTTGTCTCTCTTGGCATGAGCGGTAGGGCCGTTGGCGCATTGGCGCCAGCTTTTGCGGGAATTCATCGATGCAGATTAAGCCAGCCATCTTTCGCTTTGCCGCGATTGGGAAACGCTTTGGTGCGGGCCGAAGGCGCTGGTGATCTGCGGTTGTGTGGAGTTAGGCTCTCCGACCCGGTGTCGCTTGCGGCGCCGGGTTTTTTGTTGGGCCGGTAGCTTAGAAGGCAAAGCGCCTGGTTGAAGCCCAGGAGAGACGGATTCGAGCACCGTCTGGCCCACTCGAGACAGGGGACCGATGTCCACGGTCAAGGCAGGCAACTCCTTCCGTTGCCTGACTCTTTGTTCCTGACTTTTGACTTCCGGTAGTCGGGGGCTGGTTGCTCAAGCGCGGCTGATAACCGCGTTGCGCTGAGTTCGATTCTCAGGGCTACCACTGCGCCGCGCCAGATGCGGGCGGCATGCTGTGGCTGTGCTCGTAGCTCGATTGGCAGAGCACTCGACTTTTAATCGAGTGGGTGCGGGTTCGATTCCCGCCGGGCACACTTCATCCGGGGGCAGACAGATCTTCTGTCACAACTGGGCCATGAAAATTTGGGCCGCCATGCGACATGCATTATAGTACCCGCTGGCTTGGAGAACTTCGAAACGCGGGAATTGCTATGTCCGTCCATGCCGTCATCCAGTTGAAGAAGACCAGCTACCGCAAGATCAAGGAAAAGTTCGCCGACCATCCGCATGGCATGGCCTACGGGCAGAACTTGGGCCAGTACGTTGACTGGAAGGAGTTGGACGACGTGACCCATGCGCTGGGTCTTCCCTCGCTGCAATCGTTCATCTATGAACCGGCCGACGTCGATTTGCTGGAAGAAGAGTTGGAATACGCGCCCGAGGAGTATCAACCGATGATTCGCGCGCGTTACGAGCGAGCCAGGCAGCAAAAGGAATGGCACAATCCGGCCGACGCGCTGCCCACCGTTGCGGCGTTGCTCGACCATTACCGCCGGCAAGAGAACGCGCGGGGCGTGGACTGGGATTTGGAAATGTACCAGGCGATTCTGGCCTGGGCTCAAGAAACGGGCGACAAGTTTCGCATCCGTGTCGATGCGTGATCGCACGGCCTTGCCAGGCGAGCGGCGAGCATGCCGTTGAACTGTCGCAACACTCGAACCCCCACACTCCAGAATTCGCCATGTCAACTCGCGCGGTCATCCAACTCAAGAAGACGAGCAATCGCAAGATCGAGGACCAAGTTGACGTACTTCCGAATGGCATGGAGTACGGCTATGCTTTGGGAGAATGGTGTGAGGAAGGTTGGGAAGCGTTTGACGAGATTACCGAACCGCTTGGTCTCCACTCCTTGGAGTCGTTCCTCTACGAACCAGACGCCGCAGATGCCGCGGATATCCTGGGAACCGTCATGAAGGATGCGCCGCCCCAGATCAAACCGCTTGTGCGTGCTCGGTACAAGCAAGCCCAACGACGGCAAACGCCGTGGCATAAGCCGGAAGACGCGCTACCAACCCTCCAAGCCTTGATGAACTACTACCGCCTTCAGGAAGAAGAGGATTTCGAGAACATCGAAATGGACCTGTCGATGTATTACTCCCTTCTGACGTGGTCCGCACAACTCGGCGATCAGTTTCGGATTCGGCTCAAATACGAATGATCGTTCTCGACGGTCAAGAAAGGTCGGCCAGTTGCAAACTCCTCGCTTGAACCTGGTGCTGCAATCGCTCGATGACGTGCGCGCGATGATCGCCGCGATGAGTCCTGACGATCGCGCGCAGCTTTCGGCCGATTGGTTGGCGCGCGTGGACGCGTCCACCGAAGCCGACCCGTGGGTGCATGGCTTCGCCGTGACGCATCGCGCGACGGGCGACGTGATTGGAACCGCGGCCTTCAAAGGTCCGCCTTGTGAGGGCCTGGTGGAAATCGCATACGCCATGGAACCGGAGCACCAAGGCCAAGGGTACGCCACGGAGGCGGCCGCCGCGCTGACCGAGTTCGCCTTCGCCAGCGGGCGTGTATGCGTGGTGCGCGCGCACACGCTGCCAGGGCCGAACGCCTCGACGCGCGTGTTGACGAAATGTGGTTTTCGACTTCTGGGAGAAGTGCTTGATCCCGAAGACGGCCTGGTGTGGCGCTGGGAGAAACCGCAACCGGCCTCATCCTTGACGGATTCTTCAACGTCGTAATCTTGGGAGCCTATCGATGGGCGACGTTCGCAGTCATTACGACGACTGGTTGTGCCCCTTCTGCGGCGCCGTGGCGACTCGGGAAACCCAAGACCGCGTGCTGTGTGACAGCCGGAGCTGCTCCTGCGGCGCGATCGGCCTGGCGGCGCCTGTGGTCGACTCAGACGAAATCGTGGACGACGCGCTGGGCGTCTTCGGCGTGCAGGTCAGCGCCGAATCACGGGGATTCGATCACCTCTTACTCGAAGACCTGCGGAACGCCGGAGTCGAAGTTCGTGAGGGACAACGCACACGCGTTGGCGAAGGTTTCTGGGGCGAGTACATCAGCCTATGGTTTCGAAGACCGCACGGCGCGGAATCGGGCTGACCTGCGCCCAAGCACTCGTCTTGTGCGAGGGGACGTCGGCAAGAAGTCGGCGCGTTAACCGCATTCATGGATTCGAGGAAAATGAGCTGCCGGCACACAGTACACCACCCAAAGGAAGTAAAAACACCGTAATTTAACCCCACAATTGACGAAATAAACCCCCTCAACTAAGCTAATTTTCGATCGTAGTACTTCGCTCGGGCGTCGCGAATCGGAAAGCGGTCAGGTATGCATATGTGGATGCAAAACCGCCAGGTTCAGAAACTTGGCGGGGGGCGGCTGGAAAAGTTCGGCGTGCGGCTGTGGTCGCAATTGCAATTCGGGGCCATTTACTCGCGCAAGGAACGTGCGGTGTATAACCTGTTGCGCCAGGTGCAGCGCGACCGCCGCACATTGCTCACCGCCTTCGAGGGCTACCTGGTGTATTCGTCGGCCCGCGCGCAAGAGAAGCGCCCCGGCGCGTTTGCAGAAGTCGGCGTATTTCAGGGCGGTTCGGCCCGCATCATTTGCGAAGCAAAGGGCGACCGCCGGCTGGACCTGTTCGACACTTTCGAAGGCTTGCCCGCTACGACCGACAAAGACGCCGGCGTGCATCAAGCCAATCAGTACACGTGCAGCCTGGAATCGGTGCAGGAGTACTTGAAGAATTACCCGAATGTGCACTATCACAAGGGACTCTTTCCCGACTCGACGCACGACGTGCCCGAGCAAACTTACGCCTTTGCTCATTTTGACGTTGATCTGTACGCCAGCACGCGGGCTTGCCTGGAGTACTTCTACCCGCGGATGATCCCGGGCGGAATTATGCTGTCGCACGACTACGATATCCTCGAAGGCGTCAAGCAAGCGTTTCAGGAATTCTTCGCCGATAAGCCTGAAACGATCATCGAACAACCCACCACGCAGTGTGTGGTCGTCAAAATCGGGTAACGGCCGGTTGCTGTCCATCGGCGGCGCGCAGCTCCTGCGACCGTAGCCGCGCGGCACGTTCTTGGCTGCGCATTGGACGAACGGGAAAACCGTGCGATAATACGAACGTCTGGTCCAGCCGTTCGTCAGGAGGAAGGCGCCTATGAGGCCCATGACCCGTTGTAGTTCTTGGTGCGCGTGGCTGTGCTGCGCCGCGGGATTGGCGTTTCCCGCCGGAGGGCAAGAACCGGCCGCGCCGGCGCCGCTCACTTTGGCGCAACGTTTGATCGAGCAGCACATCCGCGTTGCGACGGACCAGGAAACGCGAACGTACAGCATCACGGTGTACACGGCTCAGCAGCAACAGCGGAACCTCGAAGCCATGGCGCGTTTCAAGGCCGAGCAGGAGCAACACCATGCGGCCGTCGCCGTGGTCGATACGAAGCTTCGCAATGCGTATAACACTCGCGCCGGGAACGAGGTTGTCAAGGCGATCATCGCCGAACGCGAAGCCTTAATGGCCGATCATTACAAGAAACGTCAGGCGTATGGCCCTTATCTGAACGCGCCAGATTATTACTTCGTGCGGTCCGTGGGCGAGGACTATCTCGAACTGCAAAGCGAAACGAGTGTGAAGCACGTGCGTTTGCTCCCGCTCCGCTTTGTGCGCGATGTTTGGATTACGCCTCCCGATGACGCGGCGAACGATCAAGCCGCGCCAAGGGACGAAGACGAACCGTTGCCCCCCCTCCCCACTACGCCGGACGCCGCGCAAGCGCAGCGAACAACGCCATGAACTCCTTCTTCCCAAGCACCAAAGCGTACGAAGCCGAGCAGCGCCGTCGGGCCGAACAGGTCCATTCCGAACGCATGCACGCAATCGAGCTGGGCCAACCCGTGCCGGAAGTCCAGCTTGCGCAGGCTCGCGTCCAGGAAACGCGGGCGCGGGCCATAGCGGCTTCGGTGATCGTGCGCACGGTGTTCATGGCCGTCGGTCCTTTGGCCATCGGCGGCGTAGCGATTGGCGCCATGAGCGTCGTACTGACGCAAGCCGACGCGGCGCTGCACCGGTTTCTGATCAGCATCATCTGGGGCGCCGCAGTATTGATGAGTCTGATCGTCATCGTCGGGTTGCGGGCGATCGGCCCGGCGTCGCTCCCCTCCGACTTCGACGCCAGCGTGGACCTTCTTGAATCGCCCGGCAAACTTGAATCGCTTGGCAAACGTCCGTTTGCGAAATAGCAGTCTCATATAATAGCGCGCAAGGTCGTTCGGATTGCCGCGACACGTTGCGTCTTACGATCCATTTGACACGGCGGGCGCATCCTGCGTCTTTACTCGCGGCGGCGCAGCACCACCAGTCGGTTCGCCGCACCGCCGGAGAATTGCTCGTGCGTTCCGTCGGGCCAACGCACGTCGATCGCGTCAAAGCCGTCGGCTGTTCCCAGGCCAAAATGCAAGCGAGGATCATTGCTGCCCAAGTAACCTCCCGCGGGGTTCAACAGGCGAAGTTGCGTTCGACCCGCGGCGTGTAATCGTACTTCAGCGCCGTAGGCGTCGCGCGGGCCAAGCGTATCAATCAGCCGCACGTGGAGCCAGCCGCCCGCCTTGGGAGCTTCATTGCGATACAACCGAGCGGGGCCGCCGCAGTTCGTGACGACAAGATCCAAATCGCCATCCTGATCGACATCGCCATAAATCAGGGCGCGAGCCGAACCTACCGCAGCCCCCAAGTCGCCGCTGTGGATCGTGGCCTCATCGAATACGCCATCGCCGCGGTTGAGGAACATTTGATTCTCGTCGGCGTACTCGCGCCAGAAGGCGGCGGGGTCGTCAATCACGTCGTTGCGTACGAAGAAAATCTCTTCGCCATGCGGCGCAAAGGGGCGCAGTGAACGGGGGCTGCACGGCACGACTCGCCCATTGACCAGCGGCAGATCGAGATCGCCGTCATGGTCCAAGTCGATCAGCGCCAGCCCCCAACCCGTATGCGGCCGGGTCGGCTCTTTCAGATTCGCCTCGCGCGACGCTTCGGTAAAGAGTCCGGCTTCGTTGCGGAACACGGAAGCGCCTTCGCTGGCCAGATTGCTAATCACGAAGTCAAGGTCAAGATCGCCGTCGATGTCGGCCAGCACGGCGCCCATGCTGCCCTGAGGCCGACCCTCGCCGCGGTTCATGTCGCCGCCGCGCTGGGCCGCCTCGTCGCGGAAGGCGCCGTTGCGCTGGTTGATCCACAGCGGGTTGGGCCGGGCGTCGCTGGCGATGTAGCCGTCGGGCCAACCGTCGCCGTCCACGTCACCGGCCAGCGCCGCGAATCCATAGGTTTGCATCGACTCCAAGCCGGCGGCGGAAGTCACCTCAACAAATCGCACGCTGGCATGACCGCCTTCGGCGGAGTCGCCGCCCGTGTTGCGATAGAGCCGATCCACCGTGGGCCGGAACTTGAGCGGCCCACAATAACTGACGCGACCATCGGCAAAGCCGCACGCGATGGAGTGGTCGTAGTTGGGGTCATCCGTGTAATTGGCCACCAACAGGTCAAGCCAGCCATCGCGGTCGTAATCAAAAAACACGGCGCCGGTCGACCAGTCCTGATCGTGAATTCCGGCCAGTTCGCTCACGTCGGTCCATGTGCCGTCGCCGTTGTTTTCATACAGGCGGTCCGGTCCGTAGTTCGTAATGTACACATCCACATCGCCGTCGTTGTCGACATCGCCCACGGCGCAGCCATGCCCGTAACCTCGCGCCTCCAAGCCCGATGCGGCGGTCACATCCTCGAATGCGCCGTCGTTCCTTTGCCGAAAGAGCCGACTTTCGGTGCGCGTGCCCGGCGGAAAACTGCGCGTGGTTTGAGGCGAAGGTCCGCTGTTGATGAGCAGCAGGTCGAGGTCGCCGTCGCCGTCGTAGTCGAACAACGCGCCGCCGGCGCCAATCGATTCGGGCATGAAGTACGTGCCCAGGGGGCCGACGACATGCTGAAAGTCGATGCCGGCTTCATCCGTCCCATCGACGAACCAAGACGCACCTTCCGTCGCAGGCGTTCTCTCCTCCTCGGCGCACTCCTCACGATGCGACGCCATGGGGGCGTACGGCGCCACGGTGCGCGGAGGACGCCTTAGCGCGACAACGCCATAGACCAGCGTGATGGCCCCCAACAGCGCCCCAAGCGCCCCCGCCAGGCGCCGTTCTCTACGTGAACCGAGCATGCCACCCTTCCCACGAACCGCATGGCGCCGCAATGCCGGCCGGAAGCGGCGTTGTCGTGAATCGTCCGCAACGCGGCCCCGTTAACACTTGGCGGTTTTCCGTTTCTTGCCAATCGCGCCGCGGGCGTCCACCTTTTTGATGTAGTCGGGAGCGTAAGGAACTTTGCATGCGGTATCGCCCATGTCGACTTCCACCACGCCAATCGCTTTCGCCGCTTGCAGGGCGCGCTTCGAGAGCGGCAGCACATAACACCCCACGGCAATGACGAAACTATTCATCGCGCCGCGCACCCGATTGGGTTGCTCATGGATAGTTTCCTGCACGCGTTCAAGCAACTGCGTCAATTCGTCCAGGTCCAGTTCGTCGTCGTCTTTGACCGCGACCAGGCTGCTCCAGGTCGTCCATCCGGCGGCGGCGATGTTTTCTTTTTTCGACTCGATCCACTTGCGCGCCATCGCCGGGCCGTGCTTACTGCCCGCCGCCACCCACGGAACGGTGTATTCGCTGAGCATGTACCAGTAGGCTTGCTCGACCCAGCGCTGCAGGTCTTTCTTGGTCATTTGGGCGTCGTCGGCAATCAGCCCCGCCAGGTACATGGCGTCGGAAACGCCCGTGTCGTACAAGTCGAGCGCCAGTTGGTGGTTCGTCCTGATGCGTTTTTGAATCTTCTTCAGATGCTCGATCTTCACGCCGTAGAACGGTTCGCGGGCGCCGTGCTTCATCAACACCTTTTTGATCGACTCGCTGCCGAGGCCGCGCAGTTCGTCGAGGATCTCATCAGCGGTCATCGCGTTCAAGGCTCCCAGGAAGGTTCTGATGTTCCGAACCGCTCGCATCCCGAACCATCGTTATAATCGCTCTCCACGCCGGTCAAAATGGCGCACCATCGTGATCCGCCGCCCCCATCGAAGACGCGCATGACGTATGGGTTGCGTAGTACTGCGCGCAGCGTCGAACTTCCGAGAGGCGGCCGGCCATGGGATTGTACGGACTTGCGGTGTTTGTAGGAGCTTTCTTGCTGTTTCAGGTGCAACCCCTGATCGCCAAGTACATTCTACCCTGGTTCGGCGGCGCTCCGTCGGTGTGGACCACCTGCCTGCTGTTCTTTCAAGCCATGCTGCTGGCCGGCTACGCCTACGCGCATGGGCTAACGAAATTCTGCGGCGTGCGCCGGCAAGCGCTGGTGCACTGCGGTTTGTTAGGCGCCAGCTTGCTGCTGTTGCCGATGATTCCTTCGCCCGAGTGGAAGCCTCAACCCGAGGACGCGCCGACGTTGCGGATCTTGCTATTGCTGGCCGCGACCATTGGCGCGCCGTATTTTTTGTTGTCGGCCACGGCGCCGCTGGTGCAAAGCTGGTTTGGTCAGGCGTTCCCCGGCCGGTCGCCCTATCGGTTGTACGCGCTATCGAACGCTGGCTCGTTGTTGGCGCTGGTGAGCTATCCCTTCGTATTTGAAATGGCGTTCCGTCTGCCCACGCAAAGCTGGTTGTGGTCGGCGGCCTACGCCGGCTTTCTGGCGTTATGTAGCGTTTGCGCGTGGAGATTGCTGGCGCGCCGCGCCGAACTAGGATCGCGCGTCGGCGAGGTGCTTCCAGTCAGCCAGGGCGCCCCGCGCGCCAAATCAGAGCTCGTCAAAGCGCCCCCGCGCATCGCCGATGTGGCGTTCTGGATCACGTTGTCGGCCCTCGGCACGATCATGCTCATGGCGACCACGAACCGCTTGTGTCAGGAAGTGGCCTCGGTCCCGTTTTTGTGGATCATTCCGCTGAGCTTGTACTTGCTAACGTTCATCATTTGTTTCGATCATCCACGTTGGTATCGCCGGTCGTGGTGCGCCTTTGGCGTGATTGCGGCCATTGGCCTGGCGGCGGCGGTGACCGTGCAAGAAGACGCTTTCCCGCTGGCGGCGCAGCTAGCGATTTATGGTTTTATCCTGTTCGTATGCTGCATGACCTGCCATGGCGAACTGGTGCAGGCTCGGCCGGGGGTGCGGCATTTGACGTTGTACTACCTGATGATCTCAACAGGCGGAGTGCTGGGAGGCGTATTTGTGGCGCTCGCGGCGCCGCGCGTATTCAACGCGTATTACGAATTCGGCCTGGGACTGGCGGCGTGCTGCCTTGTCGTGCTGTTTGTGTATCGGCGCGACGCGATTCAAGAACTCGAACCTCATTTGCGCCCGCAAGCGTGGCGCCGCGCGTTGGCGGCTTCCGCGATGACGGGTGTGATCATCGCCTTGGGCATTCCGGCGCTGGGCGCCTTCTCGCGACAGCGAGACGAAACGCAGGTCCTTGCCAAACGCAACTTCTATGGCGTGTTGCGCGTCGACCGCTGCGATGCGCAGACGCCGTACCTGGACCGGCTCAAACTGGTGCACGGCAAAACGGTGCATGGCGTGCAATTTCAGTCGCCGGAAAAAGGCCGCGTCGCCACGGCGTACTATGCTCCACAAAGCGGCGTAGGCCAGACACTGCAGGCGCTGCGGCAATTGCGCCCGACGATGCGCATCGGCGTGGTGGGGTTAGGCGTGGGCACATTAGCCGCTTATGCTGAAGACGGCGATCGATTCGTGTTTTACGAAATCGACCCGAAGGTGGAAGAGATCGCCCGGCAGAACTTTCGATTTCTGAGCGAAGCGCAAGAACGCGGCGCCGTTTGCGAAGTGCGCCTCGGCGACGCGCGCATCGTGCTGGAGCACGAGTTATCACACGCCGCGGAGGCGCCGTACGACTTGCTCGTGATCGACGCGTTCAGCAGCGATGCAATTCCCGTGCATTTGCTTACCGCCGAGTGCTTCCAGTTGTACTGGGGCCGCTTGACGCCCGACGGCGTGCTCGCGGTGCATGTGTCGAATCGTTATCTCGATTTGACCCCTGTGGTTCGCCACCATTCCACCTCCGCCGGCAAAAAGGCGTATTTCTTGCCCTATCAACCGACTGCCGAAGCGATGCGCGACGGCGCCGCGCTGGCGAGCCATTGGATTGTGGTCAGCGGCAATTCGCAGTTTCTGAATGACGCGGCTCTGTCGGCGGTGCAGCGGCCTTGGCCGAAGGGAAGTCGAACGTCGCTCTGCTGGACCGACGACTTCAGCAACCTGTTTCAAGTGCTGCGTCGCGAACCGTAAAGCCCGGAACGGCGCATCGCCGCGCGGCGCACGTTCGGATCCAATGATTCCCACGCAAGGAGTGTGACGAGTACACTGGAGGCGGTTCACGGCAACCGTTTGGAACTGAATCCAGGAACAGGTCATGGCGGAACAACCTCGCGAGCGGTATCTGGCGCTGAAAACTTTGATGATGCCGCGCGACACCAGCCCTTACGGCACGATCTTTGGCGGGGTGCTGCTCAGTTACATCGATCAGGCCGGCGCTGTCGGTGCGCATTACGCCATTGCCTGCCAGGGTTGGCGCGATCCGCCGCTGGTGACGGTGGCCATGAATCGCGTGGAGTTCCACGAACCCGTGCTGGTGGGCGATGTGCTCAGTTTCTGGACCGAGACGGCTCGCATCGGCTCCACTTCCATGGCGATGCATGTGGTTGTGGAAGCCGAACGCGAAGGGCGCACGATTCGGGTGACCGAGGCGGAAGTCACTTACGTCGCGATCGAGCTAGACGGCGACCGGCGCCGGACCCTACCGATTCGCGGGGAATGACCGGTGCGCGGCGCCACGTGCTGCGGCCTCACGCTCGCGTTATTGCACATTGCCGGCGCGCAATTCTTGCAGCGAATAGAACGTATCGCGCCAGCGCACGCCTCCTTGCCGCAACGTCACCCAGGCCGAATGCAACACGGCGTAGAACAACGCAGGATAGATCAGGGGCGTGAACACGGCCGCCATGAGCGACCAGCCCAGTCGCCGCGCGAGAACCGCCGCCGGCGCCATAATCCCAACCAGCGATAGTCCTGCCGCAATGCCCGCAACCGTGCCCGTGAGTGGGCCCAGCGCCGCGGCGCTCCACGAGATGGGTCCGATCACGCCGATCACCAACACGGGCGCGAGCCGGTAATCGATTGCGGCGAAGTAGTTCTTCTCCATGATCTTGATCATGTTCCGCGCGGTGGTTCCCCAGTGGCATTCCACATCGTCACCGCCGATGAATGCGCGGGTGCGGAAACCTGCGCGGCGCAACAGCAGGCCGAGCTTGATGTCATCGACCACGGTCATGCGCAGCGCTTCGTATCCTCCGCATTGGCGATAGGCGTCGGCCCGCACGAGGTTGAACGCGCCCATGCCAAGAAACGACTTGGGCCGGTCGCGATTCACCCCTGAAAGCCAATTCGCCAGGCTGATGAGGAACGCCAGGTGCCAGGCTTGCGCGAACCAGGTTCCCGGCGCCACGCCCGGCGTCATCGTCACGTGTTCAACTTTCTCACGCTGAGCGACGTGCAACGCTCGCGCGAGCACGTCGGGCTGCAACCAACAGTCGGCGTCGGTGAATAAGATCCACACGCCGCGAGCCTTTTCGGCGCCGATATGACAGGCGTGACACTTGCCCAACCAACCGTCGGGCAAAACTTCGACGGTGTGAAACCGCAGGCGCGAGTCTTCCTCAGCCAGCCGATGCAGCAAATCGCGAGTTCCGTCGGTCGAGCGATCGTCGACCACGATCACTTCCAGGGATACGCCGCGCTGCGCGAGAACGTGGCGCACCGTTGCTTCCAGCCGCGCAGCTTCATTGCGGGCCGCCATGACCACCGAGCAAACAAGATGGTCACCGCCGGGTTGTTCACTTGGGTCATCTTCGATGGTTTGCGCCGCGGGCAATCGTTGGGCCCAGCGCAAGTGGTAGAGCGCAGCGCCAACGTGAAAGAAATAAGCGACGGCGATCGCGCCCAGGATCAGCGAGAGCCACATTACGTGATCGCTCCTTGAATTATTGCGCCTTGGGCTACGGGAGCGCGGGTTGTAGACGCTCTCGCATCGTGCAACGTATTCATGCGATTGCGATGCGCGGCCGCGGCACGACGCCAGCGGCGGGGCACGAAGATTTTGGGCGTTTGGCCTGCCATCTGCGTTCTAGTTTGGTTGCGAAGCAGTGTCATTCATCGCGAGAGAAAGGATCCCTTATGGACGTTCCGATACCGTTACTTTTATGGACCGCCATTGGGTTGATGGTCGGGGGTTTGGTCGCCGCCGTGGCGAATTGGCGCATTCGTCGTAAACACCAAGACGGCAACGCTTGACGGTCGACGTACTTGGTTCAACCTCGCTGATTTGGCGTTCGGCGCGCAGCGCGGCTAGGCGTCAAATTTGCCCGCCGTCGCCTCGGACGCGCGTCGCGGACTGAGGAGACTTAGCACGAACCCGGCGATCAGAATCACGAACGTGCCTGCGACAATCGTCATAAACCCATGCAGCGGGTTGCGGAAGGCGCTCCATTGGCTGGGCCACACCTCTTTCGGTGAGAGCGTCATCCATAGAATCAGCAGCACCCCGGCCGTCACCGCGGCAGCGGCGCCAACATTACTGGCCCGACGGCTAAGCAGGCCCAGCAGGAACAACCCCACCACTCCGCCGGAGAAGACTCCAGCCATTTCCCACCACACATCGAGGGCACTGGCCGCGCGCGTCATGGCCAGGGCCACGCCCGTTCCCAGCGCTCCCCACACGAAGGTGGCGGCGTATAAAACCCGGAGCGACTCGCGCTCGCTGGCGTTGGGGCGCAAGTAACGTTGGTAAAGATCGCACAAAGTCAGCGTAGCCATGCTGTTCAGGTTCGAGTCCATCGAGGCGGCGAAGATAGCCGCCACCACCAGGCCGGCCATTCCTACCGGCAATTGCGTGGCGATGAAGTGCGGGAAGACCTGATCGGCTGCGACCCCTGCCCCCAGCAGTTCAGGCCGAGCGCGATAGAACACAAATAAGCTCGTGCCAATGAAGAAGAACACGGCCGCCACGGGCAAATACAGGAAGGCGGTCATCCACACGCTTTTAGCCGCTTCGTGATCGTCGCGCGCGGTGATGTACCTTTGAATGTAGCTTTGGTCGACGCCGAAGTTGCCAATGTTGATCACCAGTCCGTAGATGAACACGACCCAAAACGTGGGCTTGGTGAGCGAAAGGCCGAACTCGCCCAGGCTGAACTTTTGTTCCTGAGCGCCGACGCGCACGATCTCGCCTAAGCCGCCGGGCGTTTGCGTGAGCAGCGCGATGATGCAAATAATCGGCCCGGCCACCAGCACGATGCTTTGAAGCACGCCGGTCCACACCACCGCTTTAATGCCGCCCGCCAGCGTATAGAACGTCATCAACGCGCCGGTTAGCAAGATGGTGCTTTCCACTTTCCAACCGGTCAACGGCGCCACGGCCAACGAGAGCAAGTACACCACCGTGCCGGTACGGGCCATTTGCGTCAGCAGGAAGCAACCCACCGCGTAGGTTCTGGCCCACGGGCCGAAGCGCCGCTCCAAGTGCTCATAGGCCGAGATCTCGCCGGTGCGGCGGTAGAACGGCACAAACCACTTCACCGCAATGGCCGCCGCAATGGGCGTGGCGAGCGAGAACACCAAGGGGTTCCAATTCGCCGCGTACGCCTTGCCGGGGTTCGCAAGAAACGAAATGCTGCTCACATACGAACCGAACATCGACAGGCCGATCGCCCACCCCGGCAGCGAACGATGCGCGGCCATGTACTCTTCCGAGTCGCCACGGCGCCGCGCAAACCACAAGCCAATGCCCACGATGGCCGTCAGATACGCGGCGATAACCCACAAATCAACGGCAGGCAAATGGCGCATGAGTTGGAAACGCTTCTCCCAGGCGAAAACAAACCCGTTGACCGGTGCGCCTCCCGGTCGCACGCGGCGCCGACGCGCCGGACCCTTGAGGTCGTGGCGCTACTGCTTTCTTTGCCGGGCGTATCGAATGCGGCAGCCGTGGGCGTAGGTTTCCTTGGTCTCGGGCTGTTTGCCGCTCAGCGCCGCCGCAACCGCTGCATCCAGATGATTGACTTTGGCCTGTGCGGCGTTGCTGCTGTCGTCCATGGCGCCCATGTACACCACTTTACGCTCAGGCGAGAGGACAAAGAATTCGGGCGTCGAACCGGCGCCGTAGGCCCGGCCAATGCTTTGCGAAGCATCGGCAAGATACGGATAAGGGAACTTCTTCAACTCGGCGCGCTGCTGCATGGCTTCCAGGCTGTCTTCTTCGGCGCGGCTGACGTTGATCGCCACGACTCCCACGTTTTCGGCGTGGCGCCGGGCGAAGGCGATGATGCGATCTTCGTAGTCCACCGCCACGGGGCAACTGTTGCACGTGAACACAACCACCAGCAGCTTCTTGTCCTTAAAGTCCGCCAGCGCGTACCGTTTGCCGTCGGTTCCGGGCAAGTCGCTCCAGGCAGGCGCCGGGTCGCCAATGTTGAGAACCTGGTTGTACTCTCCCGCCTGCGCGGTACTTGTGGCAAGGACGATCAGGAACCAAGTGATCCGACCGAGCATTACGCGTCTCCTTCGAAAGATTGGCGAACAACTACGAATCGCCTCGCAGGGTAATGTGCCACACGCGGTCGGCGTTGTCCACCGCGGCGGCTGGCATAGAAAGTGCTTATCGAAGGGCTGTTCGTACGCTCGGCGTACTACCGGTTAAACCCATTTACCCTGCACTTTGTGGAGTTTTCGTATGCGTAGAACTTTGGCTCGTCGTTCGGGAAAGATTAAGTACGCCCTCATTGGCTGGATGCTTGGACTTCCCATTCCGATCATCATTATCTTGCTGTTTTTCCGCGGTTGTGATTTTTGACCACGGTTAAGCCGCGAAACTATTCGCCTTCCGGCGTGTTCGATACATCAAGCCAGATTGTTTCTTGCTCTTCCCTTTTAAGGCGATTCTGAGGGCGCCGGCTCCCCTGGGGCCTGCACCATCACAAAAATCGGGACGACTGCCCTGGAGCGGTGGCCCGCCAGGCCTTACAACGGAAGCACCTTGTCTTGCTCTTTTCTGCGTGATGTATCAGGAGACGCCCATGCGCCGCAACGTTCTGGTTGTGTTGGTTGGAGTAAGTCTGAGTTTGGGGGCCATGCTGGCGAACTCCGCCCTGGCGTCCGATTGGTTACGTTTCCGCGGGCCCAACGGGTCGGGCGTGAGCACCGATGAACAGCCGCTGCCGGTGACGTGGAGCGATAAGGAAAACCTGCAATGGAAGGCTGAACTGCCGGGGCCCGGCTCATCCTGTCCGATCGTGGTCGGAGACCGCGTGCTAGTCACTTGCTGGAGCGGCTATGGCGCCGATCGGCAAAACCCCGGCGACATTGCCAACCTGAAACTCCATTTGATCTGCTTCAACCGCGCCACCGGCGAGCAGCTCTGGTCGAAAGACATTCAACCGCACCAGCCCGAGGAGCGGTACGGCGGCATGTTCGCCGAGCATGGCTACGCCTCGCATACGCCGGTTTCTGATGGCGAACGCGTGTATGTCTTCTTCGGCAAGACGGGCGCGATGGCGTTTGACCTGGACGGCAAAGAACTGTGGCGAACGCCGCTCGGAACCGAGTCGGACCCGCGCGGCTGGGGTACCGCTTCCAGCCCCATCTTGTACAAAAATCTGGTCATTGTGACCGCCGCGGCGGAAAGCAACGCGCTGGTCGCGCTGGACAAAGAAACCGGTAAAGAGGTTTGGCGCCAGGAGGCCGAAGGTCTGAGCGGCACCTGGGGCACGCCCGTGCTGGTGGAAATTGACCCGGAGCGCACCGATCTGGTCTTGGGCGTACCGTATGAGATTTGGGGCATTAACCCCGACACGGGCAAGCTGCGCTGGTTCTGCACGGCGATGGACACCAATTCGTATTGTTCCAGCGTGGTGACGGACGGCGAAGTAGTGTACGGCATGGAAAGCATGGGCGGCGGTTCGATCGCGGTGCGCACCGGCGGCAAAGGCGACGTAACGCAAACACATGTCGTCTGGTCGGGACGCGACAACAACCGCATTGGCACCCCCGTCGTGCATGACGGCCGCATTTATTACCTGTCGCGCCGCATCGCCAACTGTGTGGACGCCAAAACCGGCGAACGCATTTATCAGTCGCGCCTCACGGGCGGCAGCGCCGCGGCGGGCGGGCGTGGGCAAGGCGGCAACGCGCCCGGCGGCGCGGGTCGTCCCGGCGGCGGCTTTGGCGGAAGAGGCGGCGGCATGGGCGGCCAGGACTACTCCTCGCCCATCGTGGCCAACGGCAAAATCTACTACGTGGCCCGCAATGGCGACGCCTACGTGCTCAAACTCGGCCCCGAGTTCGAACAACTGGCCATGAACCGCGTAACGAGCGACACGGAAGACTTCAGCGCCTCCCCCGCCGTGAGCGAAGGCCAACTTTTCATCCGCTCCAGCAAGCATTTATACTGCATTGCGGAAGGGACGAAGTAAGCTCTTCCGGAGTCGAGGCGTACTTTTCGACAACACCTACGGCGCGCAGCGCGCGCCGTGCTGGCTGCCGCGTCGAAATTCTGACATGACGGTGGTTTCCCTCAATCTGGTAGTCATTCGCGCCAATTGCCTGGAGCAATCGCAGCGATTTTACGAAGCGCTCGGGTTGCAATTCGCGCGAGAACGTCACGGAAAGGGTGTGGAGCATTTGGCCGCACGCGTGGGAGGGGCGCTCTTTGAAATCTATCCGCTTGACGATCGTCCCTATTCTCCGGACGTACGTCTCGGCTTTGAGGTGGCCTCCGCCGAAGTGGTGGTTGCGGCTGTGGAACGTTTGGGCGGCCAAGTTCTTCGTACTCCAGTCGACAGCCCTTGGGGGTTCCGTGCGGTCGTCGCCGATCCTGACGGTCACCGAATCGAGTTGATTCGCTCTCCAACGCCAGTCAGCCTCGACCCCTGACCCGAGAGCAACAATGTCCTGCTAGTGGCTTCTCGCGATCAGCCCTCTTGTTACAATGATCGAAACGCTAAACACCAACACGTCGCTCCAACCAAGCAATTCCAATGCAAGGCGATTCCGTTTTTGATCTAAGTCCTGCGGAAAAACTGCAATTGGTGGAGGACCTTTGGGACGATCTTGCGGCATTTCCGGAAGACGTTCCTATGCATGATTGGCAACGAGAGGAACTAGCGCGCCGTAAAGCGAACTTGCTCAGTCATCCAGCGTCGAGCGTTTCTTGGGAAGACGTCAAACAACGCATTCGCAGCCGCTATGGCCGCTAAGCTCGTTCTGGCGCCGGAGGCGGAGACCGATCTTGTTGACGCGTATGCTTGGTACGAGTCGCGACTCCCAGGTTTGGGCGAGGAATTCCTTGCCTCGGTCAATGCATTCATGGAAGCGGTTTGTCGTAATCCCGGAATGTGCGCCTTCGTTCATGAGAACTATCGTCGCGGATTGGTTCGCCGATTTCCTTATGCGATCTTTTACGAGTAAACAGCTGGCGCAGTGACCGTCTATGGCGTTTTTCATAGTTCGCGTGATCCGCAAAAGTGGCGCCAACGGCTTGCGTGAACTGTAACACGCGTTCACATAAAACGAACGACAATGTCCATTACGGAAAAACTTTGGTTGTCGTTGAAGGCGGCGCCCTTTATGGCTTTGGGCGAAGGGTTCTGGTACTTCGTGTTCGCTGGCCTGGTGTGGCTGGCGTTTGATGTGCTGCTGTGGCGGCGGCTGACGCACCGGCGCATTGCGGGCAAAATGCACCAATGGCGGCAAATGCGATGGGAGTTGCTCTACTCCCTGCGCAGCTTGCTGGTGTTCGGCTTGATGGGGGGCGTTGTGGTGTTCGCCGCCCGTATGGGCTGGACGCAAGTTTACTTGCGCATCGAGAAGTACGGGTGGCCGTGGTTCTTTCTCAGCATGGGGCTGATGATTCTTTTGCACGACGCCTACTTCTACTGGACGCATCGCTGGATGCACGAATGGCGCTTGATCCGGCGGATTCATCTCACCCATCACCAGACGACCAATCCTTCCCCGTGGGCGGCCTACGCGTTTAGCGTGCCCGAGGCCGTCGTGCAGGCCGGCATTGCTCCGCTGGTTTTGGTTCTAATTCCTTCCCATCCGGCAGCGTTCTCGCTGTTCATGATTTGGCAAATCACGTTCAATGTGCTCGGGCACTGCGGGTATGAAATCTGGCCGGGGTGGTTTCTCGATTCCTGGTGCGGGCGATTTCTAAATACGCCAACGCATCACGCCATGCACCATGAGTCGTCGCGTGCGAACTTTGGGTTGTATTTCAACGTGTGGGACCGTCTGATGGGCACCAACCATGCGCGCTATCACGAACGATTCTTAGAAGTAACCCGCCCCAGCGTATAACCACACATGCTTCCGCACAGCCGCCGCGCAGCGCGCTGGCTGCAGGCTGGGAAAACACGCAAGCTGTGGGAAGCGGGAGTGTTCTTTCGCGCGGGCGGCGGCTGGGCTAGAATAGGCCTCGCACCACTTTGCGAAGGGGAGACGCGCAATGATGATTTGAAAGCCGACGCGACGCCGCCTGTTTGGCATGGGTTTTGCCAGTCTCTGCAACGATATTCCGCCTCCGAGGATTCGTCCCCTAACGCCACGTGATTGCTCTCGCCTGGATCCTGATCATCGCGATGATCGCGATCAACGCGCTGTATGTGGCAGCGGAGTTCTCTGCGGTAAGCGTTCGCCACAGTCGAATTCGCGGTCTTGCGGAAGACGGTAACGCGCGCGCTCGGCGGCTGTTGCCGCGCATCGAAGACCCCGCAAGTCTTGACCGCTATGTCGCCTGCTCACAAGTCGGCATCACATTTTCTAGCCTGGTGTTGGGGGCCGTGGGGCAGTCGTCGCTTACGTTACAACTGGGCCCCCTGCTGGAAAATGGGCTCGGCATGAGCCAAGCGGCGGCGTTTTCCACCGCGGCAGTGGTGGTGCTCTTGAGTCTGACGGCCGCGCAAATGGTGCTGGGCGAACTGGCCCCCAAGTCGCTGGCGTTACAGTTCCCCACACAAACCGCGCTGGCCACCGTCTATCCCATGATCTGGTCGCTGTGGTTGTTCTCGTGGTTTATCGCTGTCTTGAACGGCAGCGGCTCGCTGATCTTGCGGTTGATGGGTTCAGGCAGCGGCGGGCACCGCCATATCCACTCGCCCGAGGAAATCGAGTTGCTCATTGTCGAAAGCCGTGACGGCGGGCTGCTCGAACCCGAGGAGCAATATCGGCTCCATCAGGCTTTGCGTCTCAGCCAGCGCCCCGCGAGCCAACTCATGGTGGCGCGACTGCATATGGCGACGATCGACGCCGAAGCCTCGCAAAGCCTGGTGCTCAAGCGTGCGGCCGAAAGCCCCTACTCGCGGTTTCCCGTGGTCCGCGGTTCTAAGGATAACGTGCTGGGCGTGTTGTACATCAAGGATGTGATTGCGCGGTACCTGGAGCATGGCGAGTTGCCGACCGTGACGCAAATGATGCGGCCGATGCTCACGGCGCCCCGCACCGTGACGGCCGACCGGCTGTTGGCGCTGTTTCGCGAACATCGTTGCCAGCAGGCGATTCTCGTCGACGAATACGGCGGCATTGAAGGGTTGGTCACGCTGGAAGACGTCCTGACGGAAGTGTTTGGCGATTTCGCCGACGAGTTCAAACGGCCTGACCGGGAACCGGAACGGCTAGGCGACGGGCGCGTACGCGCCCCCGGACTGACACGACTGGACGATTTATCTGAGTTGCTCGAAGTGAATCTAAGCGGCGACGCCGCCACCGTGGGCGGACTGGTGCTGAATGCGCTCGGGCGCATGCCCACAGTCGGAGAAAAGATCGAAGTCGGCGGCGTGGAAATCGAGGTCGAGGCCGTATCAAAGCGCACGGTCACCTCGGTGCTGGTCACACCTCCGCCGTCGCGAAGCCTCGTCTCCGATGACGACGAGGAGGCCGAAGCGTCATGATTGAAATCGCCGTTCCGATCGTCGTTATCACGGTGTTGATCTTCATCAACGGTTTGTTTGTGGCGGCCGAGTTCGCTCTGGTCATGGCGCCGCGCGCCGCGATTGAGCGACTGGCCGAGAAAGGCCAATGGGCCGCCATCACCCTGCGGCGCATTTTGTCCAATCCGCGTCTCCAAGATCGTTGCATCGCCACAGCTCAGCTTGGCATCACCGTCGCCAGTTTGGGCTTGGGTATGTATGGCGAGCACGTGCTGGCCGAGTGGTTCGAGCACGGACTGGCGTCGGTGGGCATGTCGAGCTGGATCGGCGTCCACGCCGCCGCCAGCGTGATGTCGATTGCGCTGCTCACGTACTTGCACATCGTAGTGGGCGAAATGGTGCCCAAGTCTCTCGCATTGCAACGCCCGCAACAGACGGCGTTGTGGCTCATTCGGCCCGTGCGCTGGACGTACTTGCTGGCGTACCCCCTGGTTCTTTTGCTGGCGGGCCTGGGCAACGGTTTATTGCGGCTGCTGGGTATTCGCCGGCAAGCGGTCGGCCACGAGCGTTACTACACGGCCGAGGAATTGCAGTTTGTCATTCGCGAAAGCCAACAAGGCGGCATGTTACGAGCCGAGTCGGGCCGCGTCCTAAGCGACTTGCTCGAATTCGGCGACATTACCGCCAGTGAAGTCATGGTGCCGCGCACCAAGGCCATTGGCGTGCCGCTTTCAGCGACCACGGCCGACATGAAACGCATCATTCGAGATACGCGGCACACCCGGTATCCCGTCTACGCTGGCGATCTGGACCACATCGACGGACTGGTCCATTTGAAAGATCTGTTCCGACTGGTGCTAGCGGGCAAAGATCTTTCGCCAGAGATCATTCGCCCCGTGCCGCGCGTTCCCGAAGCGCTCCCCTTGGACCGCGTGCTCGAGTCCATGCGCGCCGCCCGCGCGCAAATGGTCATCGTCATGGACGAGCATGGCGGAACCGCGGGCATCCTGACGATGGAAGACTTATTCGAAGAAATCGTGGGCGACATTGAGGAGCCCGGCGGCCTGCAAACCCCGCCCGAGATTTACCGTGACGCCGACGGCGTGCTTTACGCCGCCGGCACCTTGCGCTTGCCCGAAGTGGGCGAGCACCTGGGAGTCGAACTAGAGCACGAAGACGTGGACACCGTAAGCGGACTCGTGTTAACGCTGCTGGGACGTCCCGCACAGCCCGGCGATGTGGTCGAATACGATCACATCCGTTTCGAAGTGACCGCGGTGGCTGGCCACGGTGTCGAACAATGCCGGGTGACGGAACTCGAACGCCCGGACGAAGACGACGAAGATGACGAAGACTGACGCGAGTCCCTCTTGAACGCAACGTCTACTTCGGTTTGATCGGCCACCATTGGTTGATCTTCTTCGTCAGCTCGACAACGGTTTCCGGTTGATCCTTCGCCAGATTCTGCTTTTCGGCGGGATCGTTTTTCAGATCGTAAAGTTCGGCGTTGCGGCCGTCTTTGGGCAAAATCAACTTCCACCAGCCGTCGATGCACCAGCGATACATCAAGCTCGCGGCCGGGTCGTCCAGGTCGGCCACATCGTGCTCGAAGATCTCTCCGAACAGCGTTTCGCGCTGCGTTGCATCGCCCTTCTCTTTCCGTAGCAGATTCTCGCCCGGCAGCGAGCCTTCGTTCACGTTGACGCCGCACGCGGCCAGGAGCGTGGGCGCCAGGTCGATGCTGCTAACCAGCCTGACATCGTCACGGCGCGGCGTGATGTGGCCGGGCCAGCGAATCATGATCGGCGTGCGAATTCCGCCCTCATGCGGCGAACGTTTGCTGCGCGGAGCAAAGTTGCGCGAGTCCGGGTCTTGAATCCAGCCGTTGTCGGTCACATACGCCACAAGGGTGTGCTCGCTCAATTTCTTCTGCTCAAGATAGTTCAAGAGCTGGCCACATGTTTCGTCCCACCATTCGCACATGGCGTAGTACCGCGCGACATGCTCCGAGCGGCCTTCTTTCTGGTATTTCTGAAGAAGGCGTTCGGGCGGATTGTGTGGCGAATGCGGCAGCATGGGCGCGTACCACACAAAGAACGGCTCGTCGCCGCAGTCGTCAATAAAATCGAACACGGGCTTGAGACCTTGCCGGCCGATCTTGAGACCCTCGTCACCATGGCGGCCGCCGCGCGCCGGGTCGCCATGCGTCATGCCGTCGGTGAAGCCGCCCTCGGCATAGTTGCCTTCCCACCACTTGCCGCTTTGAAAGCTGCGGTAGTTTTTCTCGGCCAGCCACTTGGGAAGCGTTGGGGTTTGCCGCACATGTTTAAGCATGGCGCCGCGGTCGACTCCCTGGGGCGGGTCGTTCCCCGTCACCCCATGCTGATGCGGATACAAGCCCGTGATGATCGTCATCAAGCTTGGGCGGCACAAGCTGCTTGGCACGTATCCGCGCGTGAAGGTCAAACTCTCGCGAGCCAGCCGATCCAAATGCGGCGTTTGAATCGCTTCATGCTCCAGAAAACTGTAGTCGGTCCAGGCTTGATCGTCGGACAAGATCAACACCACGTTCGGCTGCCGCGCTTGTGCGATGGTCGTTGTCGCAAGAACGCCCAGCGCGCTGGCGAACAAAAGACTTCGGAGTGAGTTCATGGGGTTTACGATCAAGAACGGAAAGAGAAAGCGTGCGTGGTTCTGAGTGTATCCTCCCCGCGTCGGGAATTTCAATCTCTTGGGCTTTATCTCTTTTGCCGCGACGTTGTGTTACAATCCCTCAGGGCCGAGGAGAGCGTGCGGCGATGTGTTAACCAACCTTGATGCGGAGGATGTTCTTCATGTGCAAGTCGACCTGGCGTGGAGCTTGTTGGGCCTTGGTGCTTATGGCTCTTGGCGGTCTCACCGCAACGGCGCAAGAAACCGCCCCGAAGATTAAGGTTCTCATCATCACCGGGTTTGACGCGGGAGGCCACAAGTGGCGCGAAACTACGCCGCAAACCGTCGCCACGCTGGAAGAGTCGGGGCGATTCGAAGTACGGGTCTCCGAAGATATCAGTATTTTGGAGTCGTCTCTGCTTAGCCAGTACGACGTCCTGGTGCTCAACTACGGTTTCTGGAATGAACCGGAACCAACGGAAGAAGCTAAGAAGAACTTGCTGGAATACGTCAAGTCCGGCAAGGGATTGGCGCCGTTGCACTTTGCGTGCAGTTCCTTCCAGGAGTGGGATGAATATCGTGAATTGCTTGGCCGAGTATGGGTCAAAGGAACGGGCGGACACGGCCCACGCGGCGGTTTTACCGTGAACATCAAGGCGAAAGATCACCCCGTGACGAAGGGCATGTCCGACTTCCAAGCCGATGACGAACTCTACGCTAAGCTCAGCGGCGACGCCGAAATCGAGGTCCTCGCCTCGGCCGACTCCGACTGGAGCAACCAGACCGAGCCGATCGTCTTTGTGAAACCGTATGGCAAAGGTCGCGTGGTGCATAACGTGCTGGGGCACGATACACGCGCGAGAGAAAACCCGGCCTTTCAAGAACTCTTGCGGCGCGGCGTCGAATGGGCCGCCACGGGCAAGGTTGACGCAAAGTAATCGACCCCTGCGTAGCGCCGCTGTCGATTCGAGCGAGTATTGCTCGGAGCGCGCGCTTCCCCTGCGAGCCGCTTCAGGCTTCGGAGGTCCGATCTCCTTTCGCTTCAAGCTCGCGCAAGCGCGCCTCCAACCGCTCAATCTTTTGCGCTAACTCCTTCTGCGCCAACTCACCCTCGGGTGGAGCAGGAGCCGGGTTGGGCAGCGGCGCCATGTCGGGCGCAGGCGCTGCCTCCGCCGCCGCAGCGGGTTTCGCGCCTATCCCGTCCAGCCAGGCTTTGACCCAATGCATGGGCGCGGCGAGCTTTGCCGCGGCGCTGTGCCGGTGCATATACTCCAGGTACGTCAGCGAGTGGCGGAAGTAGTCGCGCAGAAACTCCGTCATCACGTCGTTCGATCGCACGATGAAGTGCAGCATCTCGGCCGGGAAGAGCGACATTTTCTCTGGCTGCCGGTCCACAATGATTTGCGTTAACACCAGCCGCGTAATGTTCTCGTCGCTTTGGCTATCGCGAATTTCGACCGTATGACCAGCCTGAATCATTGCTTCGATCTCTTGAAGCGAAACGTACTTGCTCAAGTGCCGGGCATAAAAGCGACGGTTCGGGTATCGCTTGATTTGAAGAACGTCGTTGGACATGAGTTGCTCCTGCAAACCACTCAGTGCTTGCCACTTTGATTATAGGCGACATCTAGCGCAGACGCATCATTTTTTTCAAAAATCCGAAGTAAAGCATAAAACTTGAATCATTAATCAACATTAAACAGTTACAATTTAATGACTTACATGCATTTCGCACTTGCAGCAAATTCATCTTGACTTTGAACCCGAAAAGACGGAGAATTGGAGTGTGGCGTTTCGCTCGTTCCCATCGTTCCAGGAGACTTTACCATGACGACGCAAACCACCTCCTCAACCGGCGTGTTTGAAGAAGTGTTCGACAACGTTCGCAAGGCCGCCGAAGCGAACTTGAAAATGCAACAAGAAATCTTCCGCCAATGGACCACGATGTGGCCCGGCATGCCCACCCCACAATCCATTTGGGTGGACAAAATGCGCGATTTCCAGAAGCAATGGGGCAATACCGTGACCGATCTGGCCAAAAAGCACAAAGCCACCATGGATCGTCAGTACGATGCCGCGCTCGAATCACTCGATGACGCGCTGCGTCTGGCCGAAGCCAAGACTCCGGAAGAACTGCGCAAGCGGACCGAACAACTCTGCCGCAAGACGATTGATTGCGTGCGCGAGATTTCAGAAGCCCAAGTGAAGGAAATGCAAGACGCCGCTCGCAAATGGACCGAACTGATGACGAAAGCGGGAGGCTAGTCGGCCACGTGACACGTGAATACGCCGTAGATCACACCGCCTTTTTCCGTCGTTGTCGTCAAGGTGAAGTCCTCGCTTGCGTTGTCCGAGCCAGATTCCGCACCTATCAACCTGGACGACCATCGACGAACGGGCCTCACCTTCCTGCAAGACGCACCCCTATGCAAGACATTGTGCGGCAACTGGCCGAGAAACGTGCTGCGGCCGAACTGGGCGGCGGTCAACGACGCATCGACGCGCAGCACGCCAAAGGAAAACTCACCGCGCGCGAGCGCCTTGAACTCTTGCTCGACCCCGGCACGTTCGAAGAATGGGACATGTTCGTCGAGCATCGCTGCGTCGACTTCGGCATGGACGAACAAAGCATCCCCGGCGACGGCGTCGTCACGGGCTACGGCACAATCAACGGCCGTGTGATGTTCGTGTTCAGCCAAGACTTCACCGTCTTTGGCGGTTCGCTCTCGGAAGCGCACGCCGAGAAGATTTGCAAAATCATGGACCACGCCATGAAGGTCGGCGCTCCCGTAATCGGCCTGAACGACTCGGGCGGAGCGCGCATCCAAGAAGGCGTTGCTTCCTTGGCAGGCTACGCCAACGTGTTTCAGCGGAACGTGCTGGCCTCGGGCGTGATTCCGCAAATCTCGATGATTATGGGACCCTGCGCCGGAGGCGCCGTCTATTCGCCGGCCATGACCGACTTCATCTTCATGGTCAAAGACAGTTCTTACATGTACGTCACGGGTCCCGAGGTGGTCAAAACCGTGACGCACGAAGTGGTGACGCACGAGGAACTCGGCGGCGCCATAACGCACTCCACCAAGTCGGGCGTCGCCGATCGAGCTTTCGAGAACGACGTGGAGGCGTTGTTCATGCTGCGGCGGTTCATTAACTACTTGCCAGCGAATAATCGCACGCCGCCGCCGTTCCGCCCGACGCCGGACCCTGCCGATCGGTCCGAACCGTCGCTCGATACGCTGGCGCCGGAGAACCCCAGCAAGCCGTATGACATGAAGGAGCTGATCCTCAAAATTGTTGACGACACCGACTTTTTTGAGCTTCAGCCGGAGTACGCCAAGAATATCATCATCGGGTTCGCCCGCATGGAAGGCTACCCCGTGGGCATCGTGGCCAACCAACCACTGGTTTTGGCAGGTTGTTTGGATATTCGCTCATCGATCAAGGCGGCTCGCTTTGTACGATTTTGCGATTGCTACAACATTCCCATTATTACGCTGGTTGATGTGCCAGGCTTCATGCCGGGCACCGCACAAGAGTACGGCGGCATCATCAAGCACGGCGCCAAGCTTTTATACGCCTATGCCGAGACGACGGCGCCGAAAATCACGCTCATTACGCGCAAGGCCTATGGCGGCGCGTACGACGTGATGGCGTCGAAACACCTGCGCGGCGATGTGAACCTGGCGTGGCCCAGCGCCGAGATCGCCGTAATGGGACCGAAAGGCGCCGTGGAAATCATCTTTCGTAATGATCGCGGCAACGACGCACGTCTGGCGGAGTTGACCGAGGAGTATCGCCGGAAGTTCGCCAACCCGTTCATTGCAGGACATCGCGGATACATCGATGACGTCATCATGCCGCGCGATACGCGCCAGCGCATTTGTCGTTCGCTGGCCATGCTGCGCGGAAAAAAATTGGAGAATCCCTGGCGCAAGCACGGCAACATTCCCCTGTAACGCAAGAAGGACCGCGCTTGCCGAAGCGAAGCCGCTCGCCTCCGAGAAGCGCGCTCAAACGAAACCTACTGACGCGACACCATGAGCAGACACGCTTCCTCGACCCGCCGGTGGCGTACGCCGCGGAAGCGGTTCAACAAGCGATACGAAACGCCTTGCGACAATCGGCCGTGCGTTTGAATTCGCGATGGTTGGAGAACCGCCCGTGTTCAAGAAAATCCTGATCGCCAACCGAGGCGAAATCGCCTGCCGCGTGATCAAAACCGCCCGCAAGATGGGCATCGCCACAGTGGCGGTTTACTCCGAAGCAGACAAAGACGCCCTTCACGTAGGCATGGCCGATGAAGCGGTTTGCATTGGTCCGCCCCCCAGCAGCCAAAGCTACCTGGTAGCCGAAAAGATTCTCCAAGCCTGCCTCGACACCCAGGCCGAAGCGGTGCATCCGGGCTATGGGTTCCTTTCGGAGAACGCCGCCTTCGCCAAGCGATTGGAAGACGCAGGCGTGGCGTTCATCGGCCCCAGGCCGCACGCCATTGTCAGTATGGGCGATAAAATTGCGTCCAAACGACTGGCCCGAGAGGCGGGAGTCAGCACGGTTCCCGGTCATACCGAGGTAATCCGCAACGCCGACCACGCCGTCGCCATCGCCCGAGAGATCGGCTACCCGGTGATGCTCAAAGCGAGCGCTGGCGGCGGTGGCAAAGGCATTCGCGTCGCCCGCCATGATGAGGAATGCCGCGACGGATTCCAGCGCACCACGAACGAAGCGCGTTCCAGCTTTGGCGACGAGCGCGTTTTTATCGAGAAGTTCATCGAAGAGCCGCGGCACATTGAAATTCAAATCCTGGCCGATAGCCACGGCCACGTGATCCACCTGGGCGAACGCGAATGTTCGCTCCAGCGCCGTCATCAAAAGGTGATTGAAGAGGCGCCGTCTCCCTTTCTGGATGAGGCGACCCGCGCCGCGATGGGCGCGCAAGCGGTGGCGCTGGCCCGCGCCGTCGAGTATCGCTCGGCCGGCACAGTCGAGTTCATTGTCGATGCGAACCGCAAGTTCTATTTTCTCGAAATGAACACGCGGTTGCAGGTTGAGCATCCGGTGACGGAGTTCATCACGGGGCTCGACCTGGTTGAGCTTATGATTCGCGTCGCCGCGGGCGAACGCTTGCCTATCACGCAGGAGGACGTGAAGTTGCAAGGTTGGGCCATCGAAGCTCGTGTGTATGCGGAGGACCCATTCCGGAACTTTTTGCCTTCCATCGGCCGACTGGTGCGCTACCTGCCGCCCGCCGAAACCCGTACCGTGCGTGTTGACACGGGCGTTTACGAGGGCGGCGAAGTGTCGATGTACTATGATCCGATGATCGCCAAGCTGATTGCGTACGGACTGAATCGCGAGCAGGCCACCGCTCATCTGCGCGACGCCTTGAACGAGTTTTACATTCGCGGCGTCTCGCACAACATCAGCTTCCTAGCCGCGCTTTTGATGCATCCGCGCTTCCGCGAGGGGCGCCTCAGCACTAACTTGATCGCCCAAGAGTACCCGCAGGGTTTTCACCCCGCGGACGTCGTGCACGATGAGCCGAATCTGCTCATTGCCGTGGCCGCTGCAATTCACCGCCGGTACATGGATCGAGCCGCCAAGATCACGGGTCAACTTCCCGGTTATGAGCGTGAAGTGCATGACGACTGGGTGGTGGTGATGAACGGCGACCACTACCCGGTCAACGTGCAGGCCGTGCATGGCGGTCATGACGTCATACACAATGGCCAAACCTATCGTGTGTTTAGCGAATGGCAGTTCGGCCAACCGTTGTTCCAAGGCGTGGTGAACGGTAACGCAATTTGCATTCAAGTCGAGCGCCGCAACTTGATCTATCGCCTGTTTCACTGGGGTTCGCAAATCGACGTGCAGGTGCTCACACGCCGCGCGGCCGAGTTGCTCCGCTGCATGCCGGTCAAGGCAGCGCCCGACACATCCAAGTTCTTGCTCTCTCCCATGCCCGGGTTGCTCACCCAATTGCTGGTCAACCTGGGAGACGAAATCAAATCGGACCAACCTTTGGCGGTGGTCGAAGCGATGAAGATGGAGAACGTCTTGCGCGCCGAACGCGATGCGCGAGTGGCCAAGGTGCATGCCGCCGTCGGCGACACCTTAGCTGTGGATCAACCGATCCTTGAATTCGAATAACCCCTCCGCCGTTTCGAGGCGATTTTGACCCGAACGCGGTAGAAGCGGCTCGCAGGGGATCTAGCGAGGCGGCGCTCCGCGTGAGCAAGCCGCGTTGCAGCATCAGCCATTTCTACGCGCCATGCAGTAACGGAGAGATCGTCATGGACCAACATATGTACAAGGTGATCGAACTTGTCGGCGTGAGCAGCGAGTCTTGGGAAAAGGCCGCCGCCACCGTGGTCGAAGCAGCCGCAAAGCATTTGAAAGACCTGCGTATCGGCGAGGTCACGCAAATGGACATGCAAATCGCCGACGGCAAAGTCGTGGCGTACCGAGTGAAAGTCAAGGTCTCGTTCAAGTACCATCCCGAGATTCACGGCAATCTCGCTTAAAGCGAACTCGCATCTCCAGCGGGCGCCATGGGCGCGACAGCAGAACCACGCCGTCGTCGGTGGTACGGCGTGCGGTTACGCTTTCGCCCTTCCCACACGTTCGCGCCACAGCGCCGCCAGAATGCGTGACTTGAACCGTGCGAACCGCTTGTATTGGTGAAAAAGGGTCAATCCGATTCCTTCCACCACCAACAGGGCTGCGCCCCACCAGGGGATCCCCCGCGACGCGGCGAACAACAGGAGTAGCACCAGGGCGGCAATGAGGTAACTGCGCACCAGCGCCGCAGTCGTTTCTTTCTCGTACTTTTGGTTTAAGCGCGCCAGAAAGCGTTCTTCGCGCTCGGTCAGGCCAGGTTGAACGGGCTGTGATTCGGTCGTCATGGGCATACCGGATTGGCGAGAGCGTCACGGCAAAGACCTCACTCCGCGCGCCGTTCTTCGACCGGCCGCCGAAACCGAACCTCGCACGGAAGACACCCTCTACTATGCGATTCGAGCGAAGTATTGGGAAGGCGCCTTAGCGCGCGCCAACTCCCATGGGAGCCGGTTGGTCCAGCACGTGTTGCCGGCGCTCCTCGGGCGAGTCCTGGTGCGGCAAGCCGCGTAGCCACATCAACACGAGCAAGCTAACGCCGCCGCCCAGCGCCACGGTGGGCCACGTGTAGATGTACTCGTTCTCGCCGACCGATTGAAACACCCACGACGCCCAAGGCCGCTCCGCCAGGCGCTCCGGCGTGACGAGGCTTGACAACACCGTCAGGCTGTTGTGTGTCAAGTGGAACAATACGCAAGGCAACAAGCTTCCGGTTTGTATCGCTAGATACCCCAACACCATGCCCACGGCGCACGCCGAAAGCGACTGCTGCAACATGCCGTGCGTAACGCCAAAGAAGATGCTGCTAATCACAATCGCCGCGCGGCGATGCCCCATGTGCCGCAGACCCGACAAGATAAAACCCCGGAAGGCCAACTCTTCGCAAATCGCGGGCGTGAGCGCCAGCACGAGCAATAAAAACGGCAACGGCGCGCTGGCCAAAATCGAACCCAAGCCTTCCAATTGAGCCTTCGTTTCGTCCCCCAGCGGATACAGCATCTGAATCACCTTGGCCAGCACCACCACTAAGGGATGCAGCGCAACCGCCAGCAACACCGCCGCCGAAAGCGTCATCGGTCGAGGTACGGTCAACAACAACGTCTTCCGCGGGCTGCGTGTCAGGATGATCGCCATAAGCAAGGCGGGCGTGGCGATCAAAGCGATCTGCAATACAAGCGTCGACCGTGCGAAATCGGCCCAAGACTCCGGCGCCGGCGCCAGGAACATCGCGAAGAAGCGAATGGTGAGCAACAACACGCCGCATAAGATCGCCTGGCCGAACGTGGGGGTGTCTTCGCGATCGCGCACGAGGTGACGCAGCCACAAACCCAGGCCGAACCGTTCGCTCTCGCGGAACAACACCGACTCGTTATTGAACTGATCCACCGCCCAGCGAATCGCCAGCAAACAGCACAGCGCCGTCACGCCAATGACCGGCGGCGCATACACCAGGGCCTGCGCATATTCGCCTTCGATCAACGCTTTCAAAAGCAACATGACCCCAGTGACGGGGATCAGGCTCGTGCCCAAGTCCAACTCGGCCGCAGGAAACAGCGGCAACATCATCAACGGGACCGAAATCATGAGCAACGGCAGCAGGTAATACTGCCCTTCTTTGGTGCTCCGGGCGAATGCGGCGATGGCTAGCGCCAGCGCGCTAAACAGGGCGGCGATTGGCGCCAAGGCGATCACCAGCCAGAACACGGCCGAAAGCGGCGGCGAGCCAAGTGAAAAACCGCCGCGCCCCAGCGCTTCGACATGCCGCAGAATGAGCGCGCCCGTAACGCCCATGCTGGCCAGATTCAACAACGACGTGGCCATGCTAAAGATCATGACCGTGAGCAGTTTGCCCCACACGATCTCGCTGCGCCGAGCTGGGCTGCACAACAGGGTTTCGAGCGTGCCGCGCTCCTTTTCACCGGCGCACAAGTCCACCGCAGGGTAGAACGCCCCCGTGAGAGCCCAAATCAACACGACGAACGGAAGAATTTTAGACCACACCATCGCCCGGCGCCCCGCCTCGGGAGCGATGTCTTGTTCGCGCACTTCAAACGGCCTCGTGGCGGCGGCAGGAACACGATGCCGCTCCAGATTGCGCTCGACGATGGCGTCGCGCCATTGCCGCAGGGCCGCTGATACGCGATCGTGCGCCACGCGCGACTTGTCTTTCGCCGCGTTAAAGAAGATTTGGGGACTCGGCGGCTCTGCGTCGGCGCTCACGGCGTTCACTGACTCTGCGCCTAAGGGTTCAACGCGTGAGGGGTCAACGCGCGGGACGTCGGCGTCGTGCGGCAGATTGGTTTCCGTTTGCTGCGAACGAAAGGCTTCAATCCGTTGGCGGAAGTTCTCGGGAATGTAGACCACCGCATCGAACTCGCCTGAGTCGATGAGGTTTTGCGCTTCGAGGGCCAGGTCGTCCGCCGTTTGCCCCGGGGAAAGAGCAGCTCGCGTTTGCACCTCCAACAGCGGGACGGGATCATCACCGTGCGGCGCGAGACCGCCCTCTTTCACCAGGATTGGCTCCTGCGGCAGATGCGCCGTACCAATAACCAACACGCGCGTGGGATGCTCCTGCAGGAACTGCGCCATTTGCAGGAAGGTGGTTCCCAGCAGCGGGTACAACAGCAACGGCAGCACCACGATGGTGAACATCGTGCGCCGGTCGCGCAGCTGGTCGCGCACCTCGCGTTGAACAATCAGTTTGACATTGGACCAATTCATAGGCTTCCAATGCGAAAAGCAAACTCCCTGCTCCGTCCGCGAATTAAACTCACCGCTTTGATACAACTCGCCGATTCGCCGCGCCGGTCGCACCGCCCGCAGCGGTCACAGCGCGCCCGGCGGACTTGCTACCGTGTCGCGATCAGGCTTTCATCGCGCTGGCTGATGAGACGGAAGAACAGTTCTTCAAAGTCGTTCTCCTGGTGTTCCTCAAGCAGCGACGCAAGCGTGCCTTCTGACACGATTCCGCCACGATGCATAATCGCGATGCGGTCGCATAATCGTTCGACTTCCCGCATGATGTGGGTCGAGTAAACAATACACTTGCCTTGATCGCGCAGTTCGGCCACGGTGTTCATAAGCGCTCGCGCCACCAGCACGTCGAGCCCCACGGTGGCTTCGTCAAAAATCAGCACCGGCGGATCATGCACCAAGGCGCGGGCGATCGAGACCTTTTGCTTCATGCCGGTCGACATTTTCGCCCCCAGCACATTGCGAATCTCTTTCATTTGAAGGCGTTCGAACAGGCGCTCCATCCGGGGATAGAGCTCGTCTTTTCCGATGCCGTACAACCGGCCAAAGTACTCGACCATCTCCCAGGCGGTCATCCGGTCGTACACCGCGGTATTGGTCGAGACGAACCCAATTTGCCGGCGGACCAAGGCGGGCTGCGAGAGAACATTGCAGCCGTTGATCGTGGCTGTGCCGCTGGTTGGCTGCAACACCGTGCTGAGGATGCGCAGCAGCGTCGTCTTGCCCGCGCCATTAGGACCGAGCAGCCCGTAGATTTGGCCTGGCAAAGCGTCAAACGAGACCCCCGCCAGCGCGACGAACGCCCCACGCTCCAAGTCGGCGTAGGCCTTGGTGAGGTCGCGTACGTGAATCATTCCGAAGGCCGTTTCCTTGCCCGAGTAAAACTCCGCGCCTGATAGGTCGTTCACCTTAACCTACCACACGCCCGGCGGTTTTGTCCTGGCGCCCCATGCGGCGCATCGAACGGCGGCGCAGATTCGCGCACGAGCGTGACAGTGGCGCACGACATTCCCACCAAGCCGTTTGCGACAAGGAAAACGATTCGAAGGTTTACTCCGAACGCACGAAGGGCGCAAAGGGCTCGCTCGATTCGAGCCGCGCGGGAAGTAAGACACCCGCGCGAGGAAAGCCGTCATCATCGGCAAGGAGACTACTGGCCGACGTTCTGTTTCATACGATCGCGATACTGCGGCGGCATCGACTGCATGGAGCTTTGCAGCGACTGCTTGATTTCCTCTTGCGACTGCGCCGGCGGCAACGCATCGCCGCCAGCATCGATTTCTTCGGCGGCGCCGCCGCAACCCACAAACGCTAAGACGCTCGCCAGGCAGGCGACCTTCAACAAACGCTCCACGCTACGGCTGATCATGCAGAGGCTCCCAAAGTAAGATCAATGAAAAACGGAACAACGCCACGTATGACCGGAACCCCGGTCCCTATTCGTTTAGTCAACACACACCATGCGGCGAAACACGTTGTTCGACGCGTTCAACCCGAGGCGCGCTTTACGGGCGCGAGCCACAACTCGGCCTCGCGCGGACGCCCAATTTTGCGGTACAACTCCGCCATTTCTTTGCGTGTTTCCTCAGCCTGCGGAGTGACCAGTAACTCGCGCAATCGGCGATGGACTTCTTCGCGGCTTAACTCTTCGACCGCCACGGCGCGCGTGCGTTCGGCCACCGCTTCCGATTGATTTCCCGACCGGGTCAAGCAGGTGGCGCGACGATTCCGCAACCGCCAGTCCATGGGGCCGGGCCATACGGTCAGAGCTTGATCGTACGCCGCGAGCGCGCCGGGAAAATCGCCGCGCACCTCATCGAACACCAGCGCTCGGGCGCGCCAGTATTCGAAACCTTCGTGCGGCTTGGGCCAGCGTTGGAACTGCGCATCGGCCGCTTCAAACTCGCCCAATTCTATCAAACAGCGAATACGCGCCGCCAGCCAGAAGGGGTCGTTTGGCTCATGGCCGATGGCCGCGGCGCCACGATCCAGCACATCCAACCCCTTTTGCGGGTCGCCCTTGAACTGATACCAATGCGCCGCGGCGGCATGGCCCAACGGCGAATCGGGCTCCGCCTCGATAAAACGAACGTAGCACTGCAACTCGGTATCGTCCGACGCCTCGTCCTCGGCCCCCAGCAGTCCCATCGAGCGCTGCACGTCGGCGTTGCCCGTAGCAGGGTAGAACTGGCTCATATACCACTCCGCCAACAGCTCATGTTTACGCTCATCGGGCGACTGTTCAAAAATGCGCCAGAAGATGGGCTCCACGTGGTAGTAGCGCCCGGTCAGGTCGAGGGTTTTCCACAGCAAGAGGGACGCTTCCAGCGGACCATCAGGTTGGGCCATGGCTTCCCGAAAGCAGGCTTCCGCTCGGCCGGGCCGATGCAGCAACAACAACTCAAGCCGTCCTTCCTGCAATCGCGCTTGGGCGGCCAAAGGCGAGTTGTCGCGCACTTGCCGCAGGACGGCGATGGCCTGCGGCACGGCTTCGTTACTCGCGAGAGCTTCATCCTTGACAAACGCCTCGGCCAGTAAGAGCCGCGCTTGATCCGCGCCCGGGTGTAGCGTCACGTAGCGGTTCAGCTCGGTGCGGGCTTGGCTCCAAAGTCCCAGTTCGGCCAACGTGTGCGCCCGGCTTAAACCCTGGTGCGCGCGGTACGCCAGTCCCATCAGCACCATACACGCGATCGCCATGACCACGGCCAAGGCGGCCGCCAGGCGTTTGCGGAATGCCGTTCGATTTATGAACTGGCGCCAAGCCATACTCGGGGAGGCTTTCCTTCAAGAAAAACCCAGTAGCGATTCGGATCCAGGTTTTCGAAGCGATCCGTCCGGCCCGAAGGCCAGAAGATTTCCACCTGGACCGGTTGTGAACTTTCGCCCAAGCCAAACAACAGCCGCGCGTCGCCCGAGGAAAGGTAACTGCCGGCAGTCATGAGCGGTTTCGTCCAGCGGCGTTCACCCGCGGTGACGACCACCCGCCCGCCTACGGCCCGGTGGCGCGCCAGAGGGCGTACATCGACGCCCACGAAATGGCGCCCGGTCAGGGTATCGTTGCGCAACAGGGCGACAGACCGATGAAGATGCGTGACGGCGAGGTCGACGTCGCCGTCGTCGTCCATGTCGGCGCCAGCCGCCCCGCGTCCCAGCCAAAGATCGTCAAAATAGGGGCCGGCGCCTTGCGACACATCGTCAAAGCGGCCGGAACCGTCATTGCGTAGCAACTGGGGAGCCATTTCATTCGGCTTGATGCGCGGCCCCAGCACGTGCCCGTTGGCCACGAACAGATCGATCGCGCCGTCCTGGTCGTAATCCAAGGGAACGGTGCCAAACCCGAGCGAGTTGAAACTTGTGGCCACAACGCGCGTGCGGCGGCTGTCGTCAAAAAACGTGAGGTTGCCCAAATTGCGGTAGAGTGTGTTCTTGTGATTGAAGTAATGCGTGAGATAGATATCGGGCAGCGCGTCGCCATCGTAGTCGGCGCAGGAGATTCCCATGCTCGCTTCGAAGTTGCCCATGTCGCTGACGGCGCAGCCGGCGGTCGACGCGATCTCGGAATAGTGGGGCGACGTCGTTGGCTCGTCACCTGCTGGCGCGGCGCGCGTGAACAGAAAGTTCGGCGCCATGTCGTTCGCCACGTACACTTCGGGCCGAAGATCGTGGTCCAGATCGGCGGCGACCACGGCCAACCCCTTGCCATCGGCGCCAACGAAACCAAACGACTCGGCCGACTCGACAAACGTCCCATCGCCTTGATTGACGTACAACCGGTCGGGAACCGCCTGGTAGCTGCCCGGCCCGCAGTAACCAGGCTCGCCGCTGTAGTAACAAATCTTCGTGTTCTCGAAGGTGACGTCTAAATAGGTGGCGACGAACAAGTCCAGGTCGCCGTCACCGTCCGCGTCGAACCACGCGGCGCTGGTGCTCCAAAGCGACTCGCTCACTCCGGCCTGCGTGGTTACGTCGTCAAAGGTTCCATCACCGTTGTTGCGTAGCAACTGATGCCCGCGAAAGGCGGTCAGAAACAGATCGTCAAAACCATCGGCATCATAATCTCCCACGGCGCAGCCCTGACCGTAGGCCGTGTGCGCCACGCGGGCGGCGTGCGTCACTTCCTGGAATTGCGACTTCCCCCCGTTGCGGTAGAGGCGATGCACATGTTCGGGCGCGGGCGACTCAGTTTCTTTGAGCGGGCGGCCGTTTAGCAGGAACAGATCTAAGCGGCCGTCGCCGTCGTAGTCGATCCAGCCGGCGCCGCCTCCCATAACTTCTGGCAGGAAGAACCGGTCGGTCACGGCGTCACTGAAAAATGTGAAGTCGATGCCGCACTCCGGCGCCAGGTTGGTAAACTGCGGACGCACCGACGGCCCCGGCGATTTCTTTACCGAACTCGTAAGCGGCTTCAGGGGCGACGGCGCCACTGCCGTACTCGCGGCCTTGGTTTGCGGCGCCGCCGAGGAGGACGTTTCTGCCCGACATCCGACGAGGAACAATAGCCCTACGCCGAGCAAAAACCATGCAGGCCGCACATGCATGACTTTGGCGCCGTATCCGCCGTGGCGAAGAAACTCCCGAACCGACGCATCGCTCATGAGGCGCGAACCAACGACAACGATGAGGAAAGCGGCCGCGCCCATCGGCCCTGGCTTGTGAACACGGCGCGTAACGCAAAACGGCGGGAAAAGCATTTCCACGCCGTTGTTTTGCCTGGAGCTAATATACCACGGACGGCGCCAATTGCACGGAATGCGCACAATTTCACACGTCGTCACACACCCGAAAAACTACGGGAGTTGCACCGATTCGGCGCCGTTGCGGGTTCCGATGCCCCACCACACCTGGCGATCGACGGTTTCGGCGACGAAACGCACGGCGCCATCCGCCATGCCCACGTTCACGCCGCCAGGATGGTAGCTCGAAGCCGATTGAGCGGTCTGGCCGTACCAGTCGTTGCCGTCACGCGAGAGGCAAGACTTTTCGTTCGGCATCATCACGTGCGAATAGCTGCCGCCAACACCCAAGAAGCCCCATGACCACGAACGACCACGGAACTCTTTGCGGTCGTCAGCCACGAGGTTGGCTTCGCCGAGACAACGGTTGCGGGTGTCAGCTGTCGAAGTGCCATTGGCGGTGTTGCCCCATTCATACACTTGTTCGCGCCATTGCTTGCGGTCGGCCGTGTTGAGCCGGGATCGGTTTTGCATCACAAACTCGGAGTACGAAGCCGTGTTGCTCGTGCCGTCGGTCACGTTGGCCATCGTGACCTTCTGCTCGTTCTCACCCCAGTTGTTTCCCGCCGGTCCGCCGATGCGGTAGAACGACATGCCGTTCGTGGTGCGGGGGTACGTGCGTCCGCCGGAAACTTGCCCCTGCGTCGGTTCATGCGGCGGATGGTGTGAGGTGCCCGAATTCACCGAGTAGGTGTGGTTGCCGCGGCCGTCGAACAACGTGTTCGGCTGGGTGGGGCAATTGAATACGGGCAGCCGGCCGCTCAGGCCGCGCAAGTTGCTGCCGCCGTACCAGCCAGGGTCGAAGGGATAATCGTTGGGCACAATGGCGTCAAATTCGGGGCTGCGCTCCAGGAAGGGGAGCATGGCCACTTTGTCCGAGAACGCCGCCCGCGGCCAGTCGCCCAAACCGTCCGAACCTCCCGTGCTCATCGGGAAGGTCTTGTGGGTGTCATGATAGTTGTGCTGAGCGAGCACAATCTGCTTGATATTGTTGTTACACTCGGTACGACGCGCCGCTTCCCGTGCGGCTTGAACGGCCGGCAAAAGAAGCGCTACCAACACGCCAATAATGGCGATCACGACCAGCAACTCGACCAGGGTGAACCCTGGGCGTCTCGCCGCAAAGCGTTCTCTAGCCATCGTTTTTCTCCAGAAGAAAAAATTAAATGGAGCGATAAGGACTTCGTGGAAGAGTTATCGGCGCGTTAATTGGTCGAATTAGAGGATAAGAAATATCTCTCCCAATTATCACAAAGCGCCTATTCTTCACTATGCGCATAATTATCAAGGACGGATTATAAATCTGCCGTTAAGCCTGTCAAGAAAAATGAGGTAAATTTCCACCCATTACGCATACTTTCAACTAATTTGCCTCTCCGTCGGATGGGGGAGATGGATCTTCTTGAACATCATCGCCCGTGGCGGGGGATGCAGGGCCCTCTGCCGGGTTTTCCTCAGAGGATCCTTCCGATACGCGTTGATCCTCCGGCGCATTTTCACCAGATTCCTCAGCGGATTCATTACTCGCTTGGGAGGGCAGCGGCCGTGGCGCGGGGGCGTCCTTCAAGACGCCTTCCAAGTCGAACCGTACCTGAGAGCCTTCCGCCGATTGACTGACCGTGATGCGGAAGGGCGTCGTCGCAAACGAAGCATATTCTTCCGGAGACACTAACGCCGGCATGGCGCCCCCGCCCGACGCGGCGCGCTTGACCACGGTGACGACGTGTTCCCCCACATAGGCGCCCGGTTGATAGGTCCCTTTCACGTCGGTCTCAAGCGTGAATCGTCCTTGCTCGTCGGTGACGCCTACGGCGCCCATCAGCCCTTTCTTCGCGGGCTTGGTATTCACCACCGCGCCGACCAGCGGTTTGCCTTCGATCAACACCTCCCCCTCGACTGGCGCCAGCGCGGGAGTCATTACATCGTTCAACCACTCCATTCCGCCGTATGCAAAGAAGGCGGCTCCTCCGAACACCACCAGCGCCAGCGGCAGAATGGTCATCACCACGCGTCCCAAGCGAAAACCCTGGTCGCTGTCGGCGCGAGCTTGTGAGGCTTGGGACTCAGCCGGGGACGAAGCGGCACGACCTTGGTCAGGACTATTGCTCATCGATGTAACTCCACGAATAAACGGCCGGAAGCTCCGAGGGCGTACTCGACTCGATTACGACGTATTTTCTACCCGATACGACGGGAATCGTCATCTCGCCGCCGCCAGGCCAGCGCACGTGCAGCGAAAGTGACGTTTCCGAGGAGACGCCAAAGTACTGCACTTGTTCGTGCGCCGACAGATAGCTTCCCCCTCCGATTCTTTGACGCACCATCACGTGGTCGCCCTCCGACAGCGAGAGCGAGGCGCCCACGACGTCGCGGTTCGCGTGGACGCCAATGAGCCGAACGGCCAGCGCGCCGCGCGACCCACCGCTTTCTGTAGGGGCATCGTTCCTCAACAGCGCCGGTGGATCATCCTGATGCACGATTACGAGATCCTGATCGCCGTCATTATCTAAGTCGGCGGCAGCCAGACCGCGTCCTACCCGAGGCTGTGTAAAAAATTCGCCTGCCGCAGCGCCCAGAAATTCAAACTGGCCTTGCCGATTGCGCCATGCGAGCGGCGGCTGGGCATAAGGGCCTTCTTGTCCGAGCAGGTGGCGGTTGTCGTCCACGTGGCCGTTGGTCACCACCACATCGAGCCAACCGTCCAGGTCGAAGTCAGCCAGGGCCGTTCCCCAACCGATCCAAGGCAGGCTTTCATCGGCCAACCCGCTGCGATAACTGATGTCTTGAAACAACCCGCTCCCTTGGTTGCGATAAAGCGTGTTGTGTTCATCCTGAAAATTGGTGACGAACAATTCAGGTCGGCCATCGCCGTCCACGTCGCCCACATCCACGCCCATGCCGGCCTGGCTGCGTCCGGCGAAGTCATACGCGGCGCCGCTGAGTTCGGTGGCGTCTTCAAAGATCCCCTTCCCCCGATTGAGGAAGAGCGAATTGGGATTCTGATCGTTAGCCACGTACAGATCTATGGCGCCATCGCCATTCAGATCCGCCGCGATCACTCCTTGTGCGCGGCCCGTGCGCACAGCGAGACCGCTTTCTACTGTGGCGTCGAAAAACGTTCCATCGCCTTGATTGCGGTAAAGCACGCTTTGCTCGGGCTCGACGGTGCTGGGACTGCAATAGATGCGGATGTTCCGCGCGCGATCGCCGCAAAACTGCCGGGTTTCCCAGCTCCACTTGGCGTAATTCGCAAAGAATAGATCGAGTCGGCCGTCGTCGTTGTAGTCGAAGAATGCGGCGCTGGTCGCCCAGCGGGCGTCGGCCACGCCAGCGGCTTGTTCGATGCGTTCGTACGTGCCGTCGCCCTGGTTGCGAAAGAGACAGTTTGCGCCAAAGCACGCGACTGCCACATCAGGGAAACCATCGGCGTCAAAGTCTCCTACCGCCAGCCCCGCACTATATCCCGCGTGCCCCAGTCCGCAGAACTCGGTTACATCATCGAAATTCCAGTCACCGCGATTGCGATAAAAGCGGTTGGTGGGCTCGCGTCGCGCCGGGTCCAGCGGAAAGGGCGTCCCCGTGGCGAAGTACAAATCGCACCGGCCGTCCAAATCGTAGTCGAGCGAGGCGACTCCGCTTCCATTGGCGGCCGGAAAGGGTTTCTCGGCATTCGTCCCCGACTGATGGACGAAGTCGACGCCCGACGCGGCGGTCATGTCGGTAAACCAGCCTGGTCCGCTCAAGGGCAAGCCCTGCGGCGCACTGCCCGGAGCAAGAGGAAGCGGCGGAACACGGGGCTCAACGGTCTGCGGCCGCGGGGGTTGGCGCGGTTCGTCGGCGACCGGCGCCGAATCGGCCCGTAGCGCAATCCACCAGGCGCCCAGCGCCAGCAGCGCCAGAGACAATGTGGCTACGAGCACGGTACGAGGCGCCATCTTGCTACACCGCTATCGGAAACAACGACTACTCCTTGCGCACGAGCGGAACTTGATCCAGCGAGGGCAACGGCTCCCCCTTGGCCAGCGCGTTCGCCAGATCGACCACAAACGGCTCGCGAGGGTTTTCGTCCAAGAGCTGCGAAACGATCGCTTTGGCCTGATCGGGGTTGCCTTGACTGGCGAACTGATGCGCGCGAATGGCGCGGGCCCAGAACGAATGCGGGCTGACGGCCAAGAGATTATTGAACGCCGCCTGACGCGCTTCACTGCGGCGCAACGCCTCGGTTCGTTCGCGCCACTCGTTAGCCGCAGGTTGATCCCCTTGTAAGGTCGCGATGCGTTGGAACAAATACGCCGTGCTCGCTTGCAACGAAGGGCCAGACTTCAACGGTTCGAGCCACTCGACAGCTTCCTTGGCGTCGCCTTCTTGCAGTGCGGCGTTGGCCAGCGCCTCGCGTGCGGCCAGGTGGGCGGGATCCAAGTACACCGCTTTACGCCAGTTCTCGGCGGCCACATCCGGCTCGCCGCGCAGGGCCTGCACATCGCCTAGTAGCGAGTACGCTTCCGCCGAAGGTTGGATGGCCAGACTTTGCTCCAACGGCGCTACCGCTTGATCGGCCTGTCCGGCGCGTTGCAGCGTTCGGGCGTATTGAATCAAAAAATCGAAACCGGGGACTTGCAGCGATTGCACATGGGGATCGTGCTGGAGCACTTGGGCGTAGCTTTCGGCCGCTTCGCGATAGTTGCCCATGTCGCTTTGCAGTGTGCCCAGGAAAACATAGCCGCGGGCCTCATTGCCGGGAATGGCGACGAACCGGCGAGCGCTTTTGAGCGCGTCTTGATAGCGGCCCAACCGAGAGCGACAAGCGGTTAACTCGTACCAGGCGTTGGAGTTCTGCGGTTGCAACTCGACCACGCGTTCCAGCAGCGGCAACGCTTGCGAGTACTGTTGAAGCATCAGGTACGCGCCGGCCCATGCCTGCAAATCTTCCGGCGAGGCGGCCCCCACCCGCTCAAACCACGCGAGCGCTTCAACGGGCTGCTCCAGCGCTACCAGCGTTCGCGCCCGCACGGCCAAGGCGCGGCTATCTTCGGGATGATCGGCCAAATACTGGTTGACGTACTCCAGGGCGGCTGGGGCGTCGTTTCGCGCCAGCGCCTCTTGCGCCTGTCGCAGAGGGCGCTCCTGCCAATGAAGCAATCCTGCTGCCGCAGCGGCCGAGAACGCCAGCACCACAAACGCGAACACCACCCAACGCCAACGAAATCGCCGCGCTGGGGGCGTTGTGGCGCCTTCGCGAGGCGTCTTCGCCTCGGGCAACTTCGATTCGGTGGGAGAGCTTACTTCGTCAGACACAGCCATGCCAAGAAGTCGACAAACCAGGGTATCCGGCCAAGCAGGACGGCTCGAAGATAACCTAGTCTAATCGTGCGAATTTGGCGAGCAATTGGCCGAACGTTCCGCCTGGCGATTTCTCGCACCTTCAAGGCGGAATGCGAACAACCACCGCAACACCACAGGCCGCGACGATTTCCGACAGGCGGCAGACGACTACAGAATGAACTTGCTCAGTTCTTCGTCTTCGGTAATCTCTTGCAAGCGTTGGTTCACATAGGCGGCGTTGACCGCAATACGGCCCATTTTCATGTCGGGCGCCTCGAAACTCGCCTCTTCCAGCAGCCGCTCTAAAATGGTGTGCAGGCGCCGGGCGCCAATGTTTTGCGTCGACTGATTGACCTGAAACGCGTAGGCCGCAATCGCGGCGATGGCGTCGTCGGAAAACTCCAGCGTGACTCCTTCCGTTTCCAACAAGGCCGCATATTGCCGCGTGAGCGAGTTCTTCGGCTCGGTCAGAATGCGCACGAAGTCTTCCTTGGTCAAATCGCTCAGCTCGACGCGTATCGGGAACCGCCCCTGCAGCTCGGGCATCAGGTCGCTGGGGCTGGTGCTGTGAAACGCTCCGGCCGCGACGAACAAAATATGATCGGTCTTCACATACCCGTACCTGGTCTGCACGGTCGTGCCTTCCACAATGGGGAGCAAGTCGCGCTGCACGCCCTGCCGCGAGACATCGGCCCCGCGCGTCTCACTGGCGACCACCTTGTCCAGTTCATCGACGAAGATGATGCCCATGTTCTCGGCCAGTTCGATGGCGGCCGCGTTGATGTCTTCCTGGTTCAGCAGCGCGTCGACCTCTTGTTCAAAAATGATTTCTTTTGCTTCGGCCACGGTCACTTCGCGCCGCGTGGTGTTCTTGGGCATGAACTTTTCGAGCATGCCTTGCAGGTCGAGGTCCATATGCTCGACGCCCGTTCCGCCGATCATCATCGGCATCGCTTTTTGTTCGGTGGTGATTTCGACGCGGCGCTGGTCCAACTCGCCTGAAAGGAGCATGGCCCGCATTTTCTCGCGCGTGCGCTCGTAGTGGCTTTGGTCGGCGGTTTCATCGTTGAAGGAGTACGGGCGCGGAGCGAGCAGGTCCAGCAGTCGTTCGGTAGCGCGGCGGCGTGCTTCTTCCTCGACGCCGGCGCGTTGATGTTCGCGCACCAGTCCGATGGCGTTTTCGACGAGTTCGCGAATCATGCTTTCTACGTCGCGGCCGTAGTAGCCCACTTCGGTGTACTTGGTCGCTTCGACCTTGATGAACGGCGCGCCCGTCAGACTGGCCAACCGCCGAGCGATCTCGGTCTTGCCGACGCCGGTGGGGCCAATCATGAGAATGTTCTTGGGCGCGACTTCGCCCTTCATCTCATCGGCCACGCGCTGCCGGCGCCAGCGATTGCGAATGGCGATCGCGACGGCCCGTTTCGCGTCGTGCTGGCCGACGATGTAGCGGTCCAACTCTTCGACAATCTGCCGCGGGGTCAGGTCACGAATCGCCAAGGGCGTTTCGCCCTTCTTGGCTCGGTTGAGGTTCTTGGGCATGATCGGCTCCTCGACTAGTTCCTGGCTTGATTCACATCGATCGTTTGACGCCGCCGAGCCAACCGGCGCACGTTGATTCCCGCCTGCAAACTCGGCCGCTCGTCGCACGCCGCGTTCCCCACCCTGGGTTCGCGCTTGTTTTCCACGTAGCCGATCCTTAGCTGGCGCTATCCAGTTCGTGAATGGTGATGTTCGTATTCGTGTAAATGTCGATGTCGGCGGCGATGCGGAGCGCTTGGTCGACAATTTCCTTGGCCGAGAGGGTTGAATGTTTCACCAGGGCGCGGGCCGCGGCAATCGCGTAAGGTCCGCCCGAGCCAATGCCGAGAATGCCATCCGTGGGGTTAATCACATCGCCCACACCATTCACCAGCAAGGTGTTCTTGGCATCGACCACGGCCATCATGGCTTGTAGGCGCCGCAAGGCTCGGTCGGTGCGCCACTCCTTGGCAAGTTCCGTCGCCGCGCGGGGTACATTCGCCGGATAATCTTTAAGCTTTTTCTCGAAGCGTTCGAGCAAGGCGAACGCGTCCGCCCCGCCTCCGGCAAAACCGCACAAGACTTTGCCATCCATGAGTTGGCGAATCTTAACGGCGTCGGCCTTCATCACCATGGTGTCGAGCGTCACCTGGCCGTCGCCGCCGATGGCGACCTTACCCTGATGCCGGACCGTGAGAATCGTCGTAGCGTGCAATTTCATGCGGGTTACGTCCACCAAGGAAAGAGCGCCGCTCCGGCCAGATTGCCGGCAATTACGGCCAGCATTAAACCGGCTCCGGCCACGTACCGTGGCGTAGGCGTTTTCCGATCGGCCCATTCAACCGCCACCACGGCCAACCCCATCCAGGCGCCCGCCAAGGGAGCACATAAGGCGTCAAAGCGCCATTCGCCGCCTGGCGACAACGCGCCCCAGAGAAACGGGATGGTCAATACGGTCAACATGGCTGCCCCCCCCGAGGCGGCGCCGATCGCCAAACTGCGGAACAAATGCCGGGGCGAAAACACGGCCACCATCGCGGCAGCCGCACAGCCGACAAAACCCCAGGCATAGCGCACGACGGGGTCGAGCATCGGGGCGCCCGCGGCCGAGAGGTAGCCGAACATCGCCCCCACCACGCTCCAAAAGATACTTGCGGCGTATTGGCCGGTGATTTTTCCGACCAGCAGCCCCACCACTAAGGCCAAGGCCGTGATCTCGAATCCCCCCAAACAGGCGGCAACTCCAAACCCGCGCAAATAGGCCAACGCGAGGGCTACGGCAGCGGTTGTCCACAACAACGCCGACAGCCCAAATTGGGGGTGCAGGTTGGTTCTTACACGAGCGGGGGTCGACTCCATCGGCGACATGCCTCCGTGTCGCGAGTCAGCGGGCGAGTTACACTATAGACCATCGTACCGGCTTGCCCCCCAAGCGGCAATGTTGCGGCCAACCCGTGCCCTGGCGCCATGCCCGACACTCGTTCGCATCGCGGCCCGCACCCCGATGATGCCCGCCTGTTTGGCGCGACGGCGCTGCCGGTGCTGCGTCAGGCCGCGGCCGATTACATTTGGCTTCTCAACCGTACTTACCCCCCGGCGGCAAGTTTGTCGCTCGTCGGTAACCAGTTTGAATTGGATCGGCGGCAAAGGATGGCGGTCGCCCGGTTTGCCTGCACCGACGCACAGCGCGACACTCGCCGCCATCGCGAAACACGCCCCCCTCTTATTACGGAACGACCGCTTTGGCTAGATGGCTTTAACGTCTTGACCACGATCGAAGCCGCGCTGGCAGGGGCAGTTGTGCTTGCAGGTCGCGATGGCAGTTTTCGCGATCTGGCGGGGATGCATGGAACGTACCGCAAGGTGGAAGAAACGCTTCCCGCCATCCTTTTGGTCGGTCAAACGCTGGTTGATTACGGCGTGGGACCATGCCGTTGGTTTTTGGATAGCCCCGTGTCGAACAGCGGCCGGTTAAAAACGATCTTGTTGAAGCTTGCCGCCGAACAAAACTGGCCGTGGGAGGTTGAGTTGGCGAACAACCCCGATGCCGCACTCAAGCAGACAGCGCATCCGGTGGCCACCGCCGATAGCGTCATCCTTGACGCTTGCGGCCCGTGGGTGAATCTGGCCCGAATGGTCATCGAGAAGCTCATCCCCCAAGCGTGGATCGTGGATTTAGAACCCGTGCATCGCGTATGCTAACGCCGTGGCGCGGAAGGCATCCGAGGCGGCGCACGGCCCGTCAGTCAGACATGGTTCACTTCCTGCCCGCAGGAAGCATGGAATTCTCAACCGAGGAGGAGCAGCATGGCGAGAGCGGTTACTTTGATTCCCGGCGACGGCATTGGCCCTGAAGTAACGGCCGCAGCCCGGCGCGTGGTGGACGCCACCGGCGTGGCGATCGACTGGCAAGTGTACCCCGCCGGAGAAGACGAATTCGCCAAGACCGGCGAAGCGCTCCCCCAGGAAACACTCGACGCAATTGAACGAAACTACTTCGCTCTGAAAGGCCCCACAGCCACGCCCAGCGGAGCGGGGTATCGCTCCGTTAACGTGCGCATTCGACAGAAGCTCGACCTGTACGCTAACTTCCGTCCGGCCAAGTCGATTCCCGGCGCCAGCACGCGGTATGAAAACATCGACCTGATTGTGGTGCGCGAAAACACCGAAGGACTTTACAGTGGTTTGGAGCATCAGGTAGTGCCGGGCGTGGTGGAAAGTTTGCGCATCATTACAGAGAAAGGCTCGGAGCGCGTCGTGCGCTTCGCTTTCGAAGCCGCCATTCAATATGGCCGCCGCAAAGTGACCGCCGTGCACAAGGCGAACATTCTCAAGATGAGCGACGGCTTGTTCCTGAACGTCGCCCGGCAAGTGGCCAAGAAATATCCCAGCATCGAGTACGACGAATCGATCGTCGACGCCGCTGCGATGAAATTGGTGCTTAACCCTTATCAGTTCGACGTACTGGTGATGGAGAACCTGTTCGGCGATATTCTTTCAGACCTGACCTCGGGTCTGGTGGGTGGCTTGGGCCTCACCCCCAGTGGCAACATTGGCGAGAAGTGTGCGGTTTTCGAAGCGGTGCATGGCACGGCGCCCGACATTGCCGGCCGCGGCATCGCCAACCCCACGGCGTTGATCCTGAGCGCCGCGCTCATGCTGCGGCGGATGGATGAGCCGCACGCCGCCGAACGCGTCGAAAACGCCGTGCGCAAAGTCATTGGCGAGCGCAAGACCGTCACGGGCGACCTGGGGGGCAGCGCGACCACGAATCAATACGCCGACGCCCTCATCGCCGCGATGAACACCTGACGTTACACCGATCGAACGCTGCATTCCCTTTTTCTCGAACGGACCTGCTCATGCGCCCTGTGGTTGGATTGTTCTTCCTCCTCGTATGCCTGCCTGCCATGTCTGCTGCAATGGCCGATGACGCCCAAGACTTACATCGCTTGTTTGACGACGCGTGGGAGTATGACCTCCAGGAAGACCCGCTGTGGGCCACCCATGTCGGCGATCATCGGGCGAACGACCGACTACCCGACGTCGGTTCGCCAGCCCAACAGCGGCGGCTTGGCAAGAAGCGTGAATTTCTCAAGCGACTGGAAGCAATCAACCGCGCGGCGCTTCAACCGCAAGATCAAGCGAACTACGACATCTTCGGCCGGCTGCTGCGCGACGAAATCGCCGAGACCGAATTCGAAACGCACTTGACCCCCATTACGAATCGGTCGGGCTTCCACATCGAGTTCGCCGAGTTAGCCAAAAACGTGCCGCTGAATACGGTTCAAGATTACGACAACTACGTGGCCCGGCTCAACGCGTTTTCCGATTACACGCGCCAGCACATCGAACTGATGCGCGAGGGCATGAAGCAAGGGCTCGTGCTGCCGGCCATCGTGCTGGAAGGCTACCAGGACGCAATCAAGCCGCATATGGTGGACGACGCCGAACAAAGCCTGCTGTTCGCCCCCTTCCGCAAGTTCCCCGAACGCATCGACGACGCCGAGCGTCAGCGGCTGCGCAAGGCGGGCGAAGCGGCCATTCGCGAAAGCGTAGCGCCGGGTTATCGCGCCTTTCTAGAGTTCATGCAACACGAGTACGTGCCTGCGGCGCGCGGCTCCATTGCCGCTGCGGCGCTTCCTCGCGGCCGTGAGTTCTACCAACATCGCGTGCGTAAGTTCACCACCTTGGACCTGACGCCCGAGGAGGTGCATCAAACCGGTTTGAAGGAAGTCGCCCGCATTCGGGAAGAAATGCACGCGGTGATTCGCAAGACGGGCTTCGAAGGCGACTTTGCCGCATTCGTCGAACACCTGCGCACCGATTCGAAGTTCTACGCGAACTCGCCTGAACAATTGATGAAAGAAACGGCGTACGTGCTCAAGAAGATGGACGGCAAACTGCCGGAACTCTTCGGCCGACTGCCGCGCACGCCGTATGGCATTCGCCCCGTGCCGGATTACATCGCTCCCAAGACCACCGCCGCGTATTACTCGGTCCCGCCGGGCGACGGCTCGCGCGCCGGCTATTACTACGTGAACACGTACAATCTAAAAAGTCGGCCCTTATACGAAATCGAAGCGCTCTCGCTGCATGAGGCGGTGCCGGGGCATCACCTCCAGCTAGCCCTGCAACAAGAGTTGACCGATTTGCCCAAGTTCCGACGTTTCGCGGGCTTTACCGCGTTTATCGAAGGTTGGGCGCTCTACGCAGAACGACTCGGCTTGGAGGCCGGTTTCTATGAAGACCCGTACAGCGACTTTGGCCGCTTAAGCTATGAAATGTGGCGCGCCACCCGGTTGGTCGTGGACACCGGCATGCACTACCTAGGGTGGACGCGAGAACAAGCCATCGACTTCATGGCGCAAAACACGGCGCTGTCGTTGCATAACATTGAATCGGAAGTCGACCGCTACATCGCCTGGCCGGGTCAGGCGCTCGCCTACAAGACCGGCGAGTTGAAGATTCGCGAGTTGCGCAAACGGGCCGAAGACGCCCTCGGCGAGCGATTCAACGTGCGCGACTTCCACGATGTGGTCCTCGCCAGCGGCAGCGTCCCGCTCGATGTGCTGGAGCAGAACGTGCAACAGTACGTGCGAGAAACGGAAGCGAAGTAAAGCGAAGAAGAAAGAGAGAAAGATTTGAACAGGAGAGAACGGAGGAAAACCGAGGTTAAGAAGAGGCAATATCTTTCTCTATTCTCCTTCGTGTCCACCTGTTCAATTCGTTTTGGTTTCTCCTTTTTCCTCACCGCGACTCCCACTGCCGAATCCGATCGAGCCGATACGTTTTGTCCATCTCGTCTAAATGGCAAAACGCCAGCAAGTAGGGCACGCCGCGGTTGCGCACAATGGCCTTGGGCGTGATCGGCCGGCGTGTTTCGCCCTTGGTGCCGCCGTCGTAAACGATCGTGATTCGCCGGCGCTGCTGGATGACGCGGAGTAACGATTCTTCGCCGCACGGTACTGCCTCGCGAGCCCCTCCCTCCTCGCCGCAGGCCGCCGGCTGCTCGCTGAGCACCGTGCGAAAGTGGCGGAGTTTGCCCAACTGTTTGAGTTCGCCGCAAGTGCACAGCGACGGCGGCAGCGAGACCATGTGCAAGAACGCCGCCTTGACAGTCAACGAATCGGCCAGCGCTCGATGTTGCCCGCCCGGCACGCCCAAATAGTTGGCCACCGTTTCCAAGCGATGATTCCGCAGTCCCTGCAAACGACGCCGGGCCGCCGTCAACGTGTCTAAGATGCCATGCGCCGGCGGCATCAGTTCCAGCCGGGCCAAGTCGGCATTGAGAAACCCCAGGTCAAACCCGGCGTTGTGCGCCAGCAGGACCGTGTCGTCGGCGCCAAGGAATTCGAGGAACTCGGGCAACACCTGCTCAATCGTCGGCTGACCGCGCACCATGCGGTCGGTAATGCCATGCACCTGGGTGGCCCGCCAAGGAATCGCGCATTGCGGGTTGACCAACCGTTCCAAACGTCCTAACTCGGTTCCATCTCCGCGAAACCGCACGGCGCCCACTTCGACAATGCGGCACGAACCGGCCATCAAGCCGGTTGTTTCCAAGTCGAACGCGACAAACTCCCCTTCCGCAAAAACGCGGTCCGCAACACGCATACGTTATTTCCTCGGTCCGCCTCGCCGCCGAAACGCCGCGGTCGCAGGCGCCTCGTTCACCATAACGGTTTCGCCCGACGACGAACAGGGACACCCGGCGCAACGAAACCGCCGTGATGTCGCCGTCGCCTCGGTTCAAACGACGCTCCGCCATTCCTCCACGCCAAAAGACCTACCGCCCGACTGTGATTTTGAATAATCAAAATATAACTCTTGACTAACAAAAACATTCCTTTAGGATGCTCACAATCGCAATTTTGATATGCAATGACATGTACGGAGGAAGGATTCATGAATACGACGAGTTTCATTCGCCCCGCTACGGCCACGACGAAGCGCAGCGTTCGTCAACACGCATTCACGCTGGTCGAGTTGCTCGTGGTCATCGCCGTGATCGGGGTTTTGGTGAGCTTGTTATTGCCCGCAGTTCAGGCGGCGCGCGAGGCGGCGCGACGTACGCAATGCGTGAACAACCTCAAACAGTTGGGCATCGCCTTTCACACCTACCACGACACCTTCAAGCAGTTCCCCTCGGCGTACATCAGCCAACCCGGCGGACCGCAAGAACACCCCGAGACGCTGGACGCTGGCCCCGGCTGGGCCTGGGGAACATTGCTCCTCCCGTTTTTGGAGCAAGCGCCGCTGCATGACCAAATGACCCCCGAAATGCCCTGTTGGGAAGCGATCAACGCTCCGCACGTGGCCACCACGCTGGATGTATTTCTTTGTCCCACGGCCACGGGCGAGCGCTGGCCATTTCGCGTGCTCGATCAAAGCGGCAATCCGCTGGCCACCTTCTCCCGGGCGCATTACGTGACCAATGTGGGGCAGGAAGAACCCTGGGGCCACACCATCCATGACTTTGCTCGTATTGCCGACGGTCCGCTCTACCGCAACTCGGAAACGCGCACGGCCGATGTGCTGGACGGACTTTCCAGCACGGTGTTCCTGGGCGAGCACCATTCCGCCCTGAGCCTCAAAACGTGGGTGGGGGTTGTGCCGGGGGCGTCGGTGTGTCCCACGCCGCGTTACGCTTTCTCGGCCTGTGACCGAGCCGCCACGCTCGTGCAGGTGCATAGCGGTCCTTCGTCCAAGGAAATTCCGCCCGCCATTCATCCGCCGAACAGTCCCTTGTGTCACGTGTGCCAGATGTTCGCCGAGCATCCCGGCGGCTGCAACGTGATGCTCGGCGACGGCAGCGTGCGGTTCGTCTCGGAAATGATCAACCAGTTGACCTGGTCCGCCCTTTCCAGCCGCGCCCGCGGCGAAGTGGTGGGCGAGTATTAGACCGCGCCGCTTTTCAGATCCAACGAACTTTTTCTCGCTCCCGCTTCCTGCCTGACGCCATGATTCGACAATTCTCGCTGGCCGTGTTGGTCGCCCTGGTCGCACTAATCGCTGCCGGTTGCGGACAACCGCGCCTTGCCCCGCACAACCTGGAACTAACGGTGAAGCTGCGCACGGCGATCTCAGCGCAAAATGAAGAATGGCTGACCCAAACCGAGGCGCTGGTGACCGAGCGCCACGCAGCCGGCGAAATGTCGGCCGAAGAGCAAGAAGTCTTCCGAGACATCATCGTTCAGGCCCGCAACGGCCAATGGCGCGACGCGGAACTCGCTTGCCTCGACCTGCAACGCGCCCAACGCCCCGAACCCGACCAACAATCGCACATGGCCCGCATGCAAGAACTCAGCCGCCCTCAATAACCGTTTCGATGCAAACGCAGGCCGTGCTGCGGTATAAACCCCTTGAGCGTTTGTCAGAGAACGTTACTTCGATTGCTTGATGAATGCGCACACGGCTTGGGGGAGTCCCTAAGGGTCGGTGACATGGCAGGCGCCATCGACAGTGCGCGGTTTAGCGACATGCTTGCTGAAGCGTTCCCCGACATGGCGGCGAACCTCGACGAAATTTCAAAAGGGAACCGGCTTTTTCGAAATAGGCGAATTTGCGCGCCACCCAAGTCGCAACATCTTGCGAACTCAACGCTGAAAGCGTTTTACTCCACAGCCCAGAGTCGCGCAGCGCACTCTGGGTCACTTAGCGCACACAAACCTCATCAACCCGGAAAAGGTTGTATCACCCGCCCGGCAATGCTAACTTGGACAGCCCTTTCAGGGCCGGCCCACTGTGCGGCAACTAACCAGCCAACCCAAGGTGCGCTGCGCAACTCTGGGTTGGGAAATTCATCGCTTTCAGGGTTATTGTGCGACATTACATGCCCAAGTTCACCCTGCGCGACTTGTTTGCCATGGTCACGATTTTGGCGCTAGCGCTGGCCTGGTGGGTCGAGCGTCGCTCGCGCCTTGCCACCTTACAAAGTCTTCAAAGAGAAATCATTTATCACGAATCAACTGCGAGGAACGCGGAAATCTTGCATCGCGCGTGGGCGCAGGAACGCGCCAACAACAAGCTTCTTCAAAGAGAACTCGACCAAGTGGATTCCAGCGTTGACCTGACAAGTCACGGCCGATAGCGCCCTCCTCTCTTGGTCTCGCAGTTGACCGCGTTCGGGGCGGGCGGCTATCATAACAACCATTCCTGATGCGTATCGCAAGCCGCACCGTCGTGTGCGCCGGGCTGTGTCCTTTGCCAATGGTCGGAAGGAGCGCGGCCCATTCCTGCCTCGATTGACCGCGTTTTCTCCAACCCGCCTGAAGGAGCTTCGCACGTGCTTGTCTCTCCGCGAATGGCGACCTTGTTGCTTGTGGCGTGTTTCACCCTTGGCGGCAGGGCGCAGCTCTCGGCGCAGTCGATCGATCCGGCCGCCTTGCGCGGCGTGGTGGTGGACGACACGGAAGCGCACTTCGAGGGGGCTTGGAAAAGTTCCACCCACGTCGGCCCCTATGTCGCCTCGGGCTATCAGCACGACGAGAACGCCGCCAAGGGCGAGAAGTCGGCCCGCTTCAACGCCACGTTGCCGGCCGACGGCGAGTACCACGTTTTGTTGTCCTACACCACCGGCGGCAGCCGAGCCACAAACGTGCCGATCACTATCGAAACCGCCGACGGGCCGAAGACCGCCACGTTGAACCAGCGGCAAGCCCCGCCGCTGGCCGGCTTCGCGCTGGTCGGCGTCTATCGCTTTACGGCCAATCAAGAGGCGGTCGTCACGATCTCGAACATCGATACCGACGGCCACGTGATCGTCGATGCGGCGCAATTCGTCACGGCCGACGAGTTTCAGCAACTCGAACAAGACGCGAAGCAGAAGAAGCCGGCCAAAGTGGCGGCTAAGAAGAAAGAAGAAGCCGCGCCTCCCGAAGAACCCGCGCCGGTGTTCACGCGCAAGCCGGTCGAAGGCTTGCCGCAACTCACCGCCGCGCAGCTTGACACAATGCTTGCACTCCCGGCGCAAGACACCATTGACGAGGAAACCTTTCTCCGCCGCGTGACGCAGGACATCGCCGGTCGGCAGCCGACCGTGGACGAACTAGAAACGTTCCTGGCCGACGCTTCGGCCGACAAGCGCACGGCAGCCATCGAACGGCTGCTCACCTCGCCCGACTACGGCCGCAACTGGGGCAACTACTGGAGCGATGTGGTCGGCTCGCGCCAACAAGAGCCGGAGTTGACCTTCCACGACTATCGCCCCTTCAAAGGCTGGCTGGCCGAGCAGTTGAACAGCGGCCGCGGGTGGGATGAAATCACGTTCCACATGCTCACGGCCAAGGGCAAAGTGGGGCAAAACCCCGCAGGCACATTCATCGCGTTCCATCAGGCCGACCCGGCACGTTTGGCGGGCGAAACAAGCCGGGTGTTCCTCTCGGTCAAAATTCATTGCGCCGAATGCCATGACCATCCCTTTGTGGACATGCCCACCGAAACGTTCCACGGCATGGCGGCCTTCTTTGTGCGAGCTCAAGCCAAGATTCCGTGGAACGATAGCAGCGAAATTGAACTCGTCAGCAAACCCAAAGGCGAACATAAAGTTCCCGGCCAGAAGGAAGACATGAAACCCATCGCCCTGCGCGGCATGGACGGCGGCGCCGAGTACGACTTGGGACTGGCCGACATGCCCCGCCGCGCGGCGCTCGCCACGTGGCTCGTGGATCCACACAATCCGTTCTTTGCGCGTTCCTACGTAAACCGCATTTGGGCGCGCCTGATGGGACGCGGCTTTTACGAACCGGTCGACGACCTTGGCGAAACCGGCGGCTCGCCGGTGCTGCCCGAAGTGCACGACGCGCTCGCGGCGCACTTCGTAGCAACCGGCTTTGACCACAAAGAGCTCGTACGCGTGATTGCCAATACCGCGGCGTATCAGCGGCCTTTGGCGCCATCGGAGGAAGGCTCCGAGTCGGCCGAACCCGCGCCCTTCGCCATGGCGAAAACCAAAATGCTGCGCGGCGATGAAGTGTTCGACTCGCTCGTCACGGCCATCGGATTGCCAAACGTCCAACCCGAGAAAACCAAGCCGACCGACGCGGTGCGATTCCCCATTCCTCCCAAGAGCACGCGCGATCTGGTGAACGAGGCGTTCGGCTATGATCCGTCGTTTGAAGACGACCTGTTGGTGCGCAGCATGAAGCAGGCCATGTTCCTGATGAACAACACGCAACTGCAAAAACAGGTTGACGCCCGGCCCGAAAGCGACACCCACCTGGCGAAGCTCTTGACCGCCGAGTCGGACAACGAGCGTGCTGTGGTAAAACTATACCGCGGCGTACTGGGCCGCTCGCCCACGGAAAAGGAGCAACAGTTGCTGCTGGGCCACATTCACAAGGTGAACGATCGCGGCGCCGCGTTTGAAGATATTTTGTGGAGCCTGCTCAACTCGGCCGAGTTCACCACCCGCCATTAACGCGCGACGTCGGACGCACTCACGCCTTCCCTCAGGAAGTTCCATGATTCAACCTTTCCTGCACGTTCACAACAACCGGCATGGCGTCTTGCGGCGGCGCACGTTTTTGAAGCAACTTGTCGGCGGCGCCGGCGCCGCGGGCGCGTTAACGCTCGGCTGGCGTGACCTGCTCATTGCGCAAGCCGCCGAGCTGCAAAAACGCGGCAAGAGCATGATCTTGCTGTGGATGGACGGCGGCCCCAGCCAATTCGAAACATTCAACCCCAAGATCGGCTCGCCCAACCAAGGGCCCGCGAAGGCGATTTCGACCGCTCTGCCCGGCGTCGAATTCGCCGAGTACTGGCCGCAAACCGCCGCCGTGGCCGACAAGTTAGCGATCATCCGCTCGATGGAGTCGAACGAGGCCGACCACTTCCGCGCCATTAAGCTGGTGCGCACCGGCTACCCGATTAATCCCACGCTGGCGTATCCCACCTGGGGTTCGGTCGTGGCGCACGAACGGTACGACGCGCAGTTCGACCTGCCCGCCTTCGTGCGTATCGGCAAGCCGCGCATCAAAACGCGCGACGTGAACAGCGGCGTATTGGGCGCCAAGTACGAATCGTTCAAGATCGACGAACCGGGCAAGATTCCCGACGACGTGCTACCTACCGTGCCGCCCGACGTGCTGCGCCGCCGCCTGGCGCTGGCCGATGAACTGGACGCCGAGTTCGCCAAAGTCGGCGCGGCGGGCGTCGTGCGCGAGAAAAAAGACTCCTACGAAGGCGCCACGCGCTTTGTGCTTAGCCCCAAGGTCGAAGTGTTCAACCTCGATCAAGAGCCGGACCGACTGCGCGACCAATACGGCCGCACGACCTTCGGGCAGGGCTGCTTACTTGCGCGCCGGCTGGTTGAGTCGGGCGTGAGCTTTGTCGAGGTGTTCAGCATCGGCAGCCGCAACGACCAAGGCTGGGACACGCACAAAACCGGCTTCGCCGACACGCCCCCATTGTGCGAAGAAGTCGATCCCGCGTACGCCACGCTGCTCAAAGACCTGGAGGACCGCGGCAAGCTGGAAGATACGCTGGTGGTGTGGATGGGCGAGTTCGGCCGCACTCCCAAAATCAAGGACGACGGCGGCCGAGACCACTACGCCAAGGGTTGGATCACTTGCCTTTCCGGCGCGGGCGTCAAAGCGGGGCAAGTCATCGGCGCCACCGACAAAGACGGCGTGGAAGTGACCGACCGACCCGTGAGCGTGCAAGATTTGTTCGTCACCTTCTGCCAGGTGCTGGGTATCGACCCCCGTAGCGAATACCACACGAACGAAGACCAGCCCCTCCAACTGGTCAAAGGCGGCGAGGTCATCCGCGAACTATTCGCGTAATTCGCCTCGCTTTCCGCGCCGCGTTCAGCCACGGCGCCTAGGACCGCCCCGTGTCCCTTCCAACACGCCGCGGCGAACATCGAAGCCCATTCCGGTGTCTTGATTTTCCACCGGAGTCGGGCAGCCATCTCCCGTCCCCTATTTCGCACCCGATTGCTACAATGACCCGACCCTGACCCATGCGCCCATAGCTCAGCTGGATAGAGCAACGGACTTCTAATCCGTAGGTCGAAGGTTCGAATCCTTCTGGGCGTGCTTTGGAAAGTTTTTGGTGGTGCGGGTCTTCTTGTATGAGTTTATTACGGGGGGTGGGTTGTGGAGCTGGGGGGCGGCGCCGCCGGCGGGATCGTTGCTGCGGGAAGGCGCCGCAATGCTGGCCGCCTTGGCGGAAGATTTCGCAGCGCTGCCCGGGGTTGAAGTCGTCATCACCTGGGATGTGCGGCTTGGCGAACCTCCGCCGCAGGTAACGGCCCTGGTCGTTCGCTCGGCGCGGCATGAACGCGCCGCCTTCGTGCGTGCAGCTCAAGATTGCGATGCGACGCTGGTAATCGCTCCGGAAATCGCCGGGGCGCTTTTGGAGCGGGTGCAAATGGCGGCCGATGCCGGGGCCCGACTCTTGGGGCCAGACCCGGGCTTTGTGACGCTGGCCAGCGATAAGCACCAAACAGCCAAACGCCTGCACGCGGCGGGAGTTCCCGTGCCGCCGGGAATGCTACTTGCCGGAGATGACGCATTCCCGGTCGATTTTTCTTACCCGGCGGTGCTCAAGCCGTGCGATGGAGCCGGCTCACAGGGAGTTTTTCTCCTTAAAGACGCGAGCGCGAGGTCGCCGCGCGAGGTGGCGACGGCGGATGCGGACATGGATCTCGCCTCGCATGATGCGTTGCCAACCAAGTGGCGGCTAGAGTCGTTCTGCCCTGGCGTTCCGGCCAGCGTGGCGGTGGTGTGCCGTTCCGGCGGGCATATCGTCTTGCCGGCGTGTCGGCAGCATTTGAGCGAGGACGGTCGCTTCCGCTATCTCGGCGGATCACTCCCTCTGCCGCAAGAGCTTAATCATCGCGCGGCCAGTCTGGCGCAAAGTGCTCTCCAGGTGTTACCACCCGCCAGGGGATACATCGGGTTCGATGTGGTGCTTGGCAGCGCCCAGGACGGTTCGCAAGACCGAGTGATTGAGGTTAATCCGCGAATCACGACGTCTTACGTCGGGCTGCGGCGGGCCTGCACATCCAACCTTGCCGCGGCCCTCCTTAAGAGCGCAAAAGGCGAGTCGCCTCCACTTATTTTTAACTCGAACGGAATTTATTATACACCCAATGGAACAATTTCTGAGACGCCACACTTCTGAACAACTCCGCTCTCCGGTTGGGAAGCTAGAACAATTACCCAGAAAATGCCGTCGCGGTTTCCAAGTTCTGGCGATATACTCGCTTGACAACCGAAAATTAAACATAACAATTATACTTAACATGCTAAACATTCGCAGCGCCGTACAGTGGATGAGTCAGCCGGAGTGAGTGTACGGCCTACACTTGGGCAATGCGAATGTAATCTCATTACCCCTGCCTGGAACCATGTCTCTCGCCGCCACGCCGTCCGCTTCGGACCCTTCCAAGTTTAGCGATGCGGAAGGAACGAAACTTCATAGCCATTACTTGCGTGGAACGATCCAGCAAGAGCTGCTCAACGACGAATCGACGTTCTCGAAAGCCGCTGCGGGCTTGCTCAAGTTCCACGGCACCTATCAAGAGGACGACCGCGACCTGCGCAAAGGCAAGGATGACCGGTACTACATCTTCATGGTGCGGTCCAAAATTCCCGGCGGTCGGCTCACGGCCGATCAGCTTTTGGCGGAACTGGACCTGTGCGACGAAGTGGGCAACACCACGCTGCGCGTGACCAGCCGGCAAGGGCTGCAACTGCACGGCGTGCTGAAGAAGAATCTGCACCAGGCTATTCGGCGCATCAACGAGATTCAACTCTCGACGCTTGGCGCCTGCGGCGACGTGAACCGCAACGTGATGTGCTGCCCCGCGCCGTACAAGACTTCGCTCTATCAAGAGATTCAAGCCCTTTCGAGCCAGTTGGCGGCTCACTTTGCGCCGCGAGCCGCGTCGTACCACGAAATCTGGATGACGGATCCAGAGACGGGCCTCAAACAAGCCTTGCATGAAACAAACGGCAACGGCGACTTGGCCTACTCGACCGAAAGCGACGACGTGGAGCCGATTTACGGCAAGCTGTACTTGCCACGTAAGTTCAAAATCGGCATCTGCATGCCGGAAGACAACTGCATCGACGTGTACGCCAACGACCTGGGCATGATCGCCGTCGTGCGCGACGGCAAGATCATTGGCTACAACCTGGCCGTGGGCGGCAGCATGGGCGTCACGCCCTCGGCGAAGAAGACATTCCCCGCCTTGGCTAAGCGGATGGCCTTTGCGCCGGCCGAAAACATCGTGGCCATTGCCGAGGCGATTGTGAAAGTCCAGCGCGACTACGGCAACCGCGAGGACCGCAAGCAAGCGCGCCTCAAGTACCTCATTCACAATTGGGGCATTCCCAAGTTCAAGGCGATGGTCGAGGAGTACTACGGCCAGAAGTTGGACGACCCCACGCCCGACGACATCACCGGGTTCAACGACCACATTGGCTGGGACCAGCAAGGCGACGGGCGCTGGTTCTACGGCCTGAACATCGAGAATGGCCGCATCCTCGACAACGAGCAAATGCAGCTCAAGGCCGCCTTGCGCGAAGTGTGCCACACGCTGCGGCCGGGAATTCGCCTCACGGGCCATCAAAGCGTCATCTTCACCGACATTGAAGAAGACCGCCGCGACGAACTGGAAAGCATCCTGCGCAAGCATCATGTCAAGCTCTCGGAGGAAATCTCCACGGTGCGCCGCTGGTCGATGGCGTGCGTCGCCTGGCCCACCTGCGGACTGGCGGTGACGGAGTCGGAACGGGCCTTGCCGCCGATGATCGACGGGCTCGAAGTCGAACTGGCCAAGCTCGGTTTGTCGAATGAGAAGTTCACCGTCCGCATGACGGGTTGCCCCAACGGCTGCGCTCGGCCGTACAACTCGGATGTGGGCCTCGTGGGCAAAACCGTCGGCAAATACACGGTGTTCCTGGGCGGCCGTTTGCTCGGCGACCGGATGAACTTCATTTACAAAGATTTGGTGCCGGCCGAAGAAGTGGTGGCGACGCTCGTTCCGCCGCTGGTGTACTTCAAGCAACATCGCGAAGAAGGCGAAACCTTTGGCGACTTCTGCCACCGTAAAGGCAAGGACGACCTACTAGCCTTTGCCGAAAAGTTCGCCGCGTCGCAAGCCGGCGGTGAGCACACGGCGGCCGCTTCGGCGCCCCCGGCGCAACCGGCAAAGAAAGCCCAAGCGGCGAAGGCGGCCAAAGCGGCGGCTTCCGCGGCGCATGCGCCTGGCGCGAATGGCGCCCTGGCCGAGTCGCGCACGACTCCGGCTAATCGGCTGCCGGAAACGCAACCGGCCGAGGAAGCGGTCACGTCAATCATCAGCGAAAACCTGTATCTGAAGTTGACGCTCGACCGCGACCCCACGTTGTACACGCCGGAAGAACAAGCGCGTTTCCTCGCGGCGCTGGAAAATCTGATGGCCATTTCGCCCGTGGTGCTGCACCGGCAGCCGGGCAACGTCAAGCTCAACCTGAAACTCACGGCCGAAGAAGCGCAACGCCTGCTCAACGCGGCTAAGGGCTTGGCCCCAACCGAGTAACGCCGCACAAAGCCGCCCGAAGGTCCGTTCGCCGCACGCGCGAACGTCGGCAGCGGTGAGCCGTACGAATCGTTGACCCGCGCCGCCAGGGGCTATACTATGCTAGGAGGATGCGCGGGTTCCTTTCTCTCGTGCGGTCGGGTAGCGGCGATGGGCGTCACGTACTTTAAGCGGTATCGGATGGAGATCGATCTATCCGCCGAAGACGCCGGTGATCCGGAGAGCGCCGCCGCGCTTGGTCGGTCGAATCTTAACGGTTATCACGACCCCCTGCCGGAAGATTATTTTCTCGTGGCGTGGGATCCCGTGCTGTTGGACGCCCACGTCGATGTGAAATACCGCAGCTTTTGCCTAGAGATTGACGCCAACGTGTTTCCTTGCCTGGGCGCGCGAGACGGCTGTTTCCGGTTGATGTGGGAAATTTCCCATCGCGACAACTTCGTGCCAGAGTCAACTTGGCTCATGGGTTACCACCCGCCGGGCCGCCGCCTGGTGGAATACTGCGGCACCGTGCAAGGTTTGCGCGATCGGCACGGTTTGGGGGCGGTGCAAAATCTCGGCGTGACGCCGGAGCATCGCGGTCGCGGCCTGGGGGCGCATTTGCTCCAAGCGGCGCTGTACGGATTTTGCCAGCATCGTTTGCCCCGTGCGTTTTTGGAAGTCACGGCCCGCAACGAAAGCGCCTTGCGGTTGTACGAGCGACTTGGTTTCCGCCGCACGCGGATCGTGTATAAGGCCGTTGATGTGGCGGCGCCCGTGTAAGCCGCCCACCCGCATGGATCCGGAATTCCAACCGACGCAGCGCACCTGGACGGCCAAGTTTCGCGACGCCTTTCTCGGCGTCGCCCTTGGGGTGCGCGGGCAAAGCAGCTTTCGCGTCCACTTGGTGTGCGCGGTCTTGGTCATTGCCGCGGGCGTGTGGCTGCGCGTGAGCCGCGTCGAGTGGTGCTTGCTCACGCTCTGCATTGCCGCGGTGCTGGCGGCGGAATTGTTCAACAGCGCCCTGGAGCGCATGGCCAAGGCGATCGACCGACGGCACAACGCAGAGTTGGGCGCCGCGCTGGATATCGCCAGTGGGGCCGTGCTGTTCACAGCGCTGGGGGCGTCCGTCGCGGGCGCCACCGTGTTTGTGTTCCGGCTGGGCGTTTACCTGCAATGGTGGACCGACTAGCGCGCCGCCCGCTATAATCTGGCTCGCGTCAGGTCCAGGTCGTGCTTGCCAGGTTCGGGAAGGCTTGTAACTAAGCTTTGTGGCGCCCCCCAAACGTAAACCGCCGGTTCGACATCGCCGCCTCGTCATCGTGAAAGAGGGTTGGTATTACCTTCTCGTCATGATGTTCATCGTGGGCGGCGCCATGCTGCGCGAAGTGAACCTGCTGTACATTCTGGCCGGCATGATGCTGGGGGCGTTTCTGGTCAACGCCCGCATGGCGTCGTTCTCGCTCAAGCGCATCGACGTGCGGCGCCGGTTGCCCCCGCAGGTTCACGCGGGAGAATCCTTCACCGTCGAGTTGAATGCCGAGAATCAACGCCCCCGTTACGCCGCCTGGGCCATTTTGGCGAGAGATTTTCTGGAGCGCACGCAAGACGCCTCGCGATACGCCGCGGTCGACGTTGACGTGCTTTTCGCGCACATTCCCGCGAACGGCCGCGCGAAAGCGACTTATCAAGCGATGCTGCCGCGCCGCGGACGTTACCAGTTTGGCCCCGTGGAAATCTCCACACGAATGCCGCTGGGACTCCTGCGGGCGTCGGCGTCGATCATGGAGAGCAGCGCGGTGCTGGTGCGTCCGCGGTTGGGTCGGCTGTCGCGATACTGGACCAGCACGGTGCAGTCGCCCCGGTGGGGCTCGCATCAATCGCGTCCGAAACGCGGAACCTCGGAGGGAGAGTTTTACGGTCTACGCGACTGGCGCTCCGGCGATAGTCAACGTTGGATTCATTGGCGCACCACGGCGCGCACCGGGCAACTGATGGTGCGCCAGTTCGAGCAGCAACAGAACTGGGACGCCGCCCTGGTGCTGGACCTGTGGCGTCCTCCGGAGCCCGACCAGCATACCGAATTCCTGGAGGAGCGCGCCGTGGCGTTTTTGGCGACCGCCGTGGTCGACTTATGTCATCGCGGCGGCAGTCAAATCTTGTTTGGTCTTGCCGGCGAGAAAGTCGCGCATCGTCGGGCTGCAGCGTCGCGCATGCTGGCCGAAGAGCTACTCGACGATCTGGCGGAAGCGCAAGGCGCGCCGGAAGACCGTTTGCCGGAATTATTAGACGAAGCGTTGGTGAAGATTCCGCGGGGGGCCAAGCTGATTGTCGTCAGCACCCGACCGCGCGAACTTTGCCCGACCGACCGCTTCGCGGCGCTCCAAAGCGATCCGCGTTCGCAATGGATCCTGGAAAGCGCACTGTGGATCGACGCGCGCGGCGACGACCTGCACCAGTACTTTCGTTGGGAGTGAGCCCAGCGCGCCAGGCGTCGGCAAGGCCGGCATCTCCGGCGCCACCGGATGTGCAAAACCTTGGCTGAGGGCGCGCCGCGCGCCAGGCCGATGAAGGGAATTAACCCCGCGAACGGATTCGGCCGACATTTCCGCGTACCGCCCCAGGATGGACGAGGCGGCGGTATCGCCAAAGCTCGCAAAAGGGGTCTCCCTTGGATCACTCGTTGAGCATTGTTCTCCCGGTTCACAACGTTCAAACCTCCCTTCCGCGCTTGGCGTTTGAGTTGCTCGACGCCCTAGCGGACTTCAACACCCAGTTTGAAGTCGTGATTGTCGATGATGGTTCGACCGATCACACCGAGGAGACCGCGCTAGAACTGGCGTTGCGGTATCCTCAATTGCGGGTTTGCCGAATGCCGCAGCGCAGCGGCGTCGCGGCGGCCGTCGAGCGCGGCATGGCCGTGGCCGACGGAGACATCGTCCTCGTGGTCGATAGCCGCGAGCCGATGCGGGTGAGCAATCTGCGCCGGTTATGGGAATTGCGCAATCAGGGCGAGTTAATCTCCGCCGGCGCCGCCACGCCCCCCACGATCGAGCCACGGCTGCTCAAGCAGCTTTCCTCGTGGGGCGCCGCAGTCAAGCGCCTGGCGGCCGAGCAAGATCGTCACGGCGGCATGCACATGATTCGCCGTCAGGCGGTGGGCGACTTGGCGCAAACCGGCGCCGGGGCAGAAGTCGCGGTCTCGGAAATTCGCCGCACCGACCGCGTCCGCCGCAACCCTGCTCCCGCGCAACGTCCCAGTTTTTTGGGGCATTTGAAGCAACTCGCGCTGGGAGAATAGTCCCCTGGCGTCGATTGACGGCCCCCTCAGACGAGAAAGCCGCTGCTTTCCCGTCAGATCGGCCGGTCAAATTGTTTGTTTCGCACGCCCCGGTGTGACAGGAATCCTGCTCCGCCGTGGGGGCGGGCGGCGTTGGAGCTGCCTTCGGCGGAACTTGAGCTTTCGGCAAAGCGGGCGTTAAATTACGCCGAACTTATGCAAATTGCGGCAACTCCCGTTGCCGCTGCCGGGGGTTTGCGTATAATCTTCTAATCTTACGCACCCCACAAAAATTTCTCGATCCCTTCCTCGCTCTCTACCGTTATCCAATCCTAGAACCATGAGATTTATCAGGGCAGTTAAATTCGATTGGATCTGCCTTCCCCCACGGTAGGGACGCGGCGTAAGATAAGAAGTGATCTACGCGTCAATTTTGATGCGATCGCTTGGATCGAGCAGCGCTGCCTCCAACAGCGCCGGTTTTGGCTAATCCCACTTTCCTTTGGATTGAAAGTTCCTCGCGCTCTTGCAGCGCTCCCTGTATCGTTCGAGTTACGACCATGAACCTCGCCAAATTGCGCAACATCGGCATCTCTGCTCACATCGACTCGGGCAAAACCACGCTCAGCGAGCGGATTTTGTACTACACGGGCCGCATCTACAAGATTGGCGAAGTCCACGGCTCGGGCGACGGCGCCACCATGGACCACATGGAGCTTGAAAAGGAACGCGGGATTACCATTACCAGCGCCGCCACCACGGTGGCCTGGAAAGACCACACCATTAACCTGATCGACACGCCGGGCCACGTCGACTTCACGGTCGAAGTGGAGCGTTCGCTTCGCGTGCTGGACGGCGCCGTGCTCGTGCTGTGCGCGGTCGGCGGCGTGCAGTCGCAGTCGCTGACGGTCGACCGCCAGATGAAGCGGTATCATATTCCCCGGTTGGCGTTCATCAATAAGATGGACCGGACCGGCGCCAACCCCTTCAAGGCGGTGCGCGAGATTCGCGAAAAGCTGGCCCATGACGCCATTCTCATGCAGTGGCCCATTGGGGAAGGCGAGAAGTTTGAAGGCGTGATCGACCTGATCAAAATGCATGCGGTCTACTTTGACGGTGAAAAAGGCGAAAAACTCCGCTTCGAGCCGATTCCTGCGCACTTGCAAGAAGCCGCCCAAAAGGGCCGCAGCGAAATGCTCGAAGGGCTGGCCATGTACAGCGACGAGCTGATGGAGTTGCTCCTTTCGGAAGAGCCGGTTTCCGAAGAAATGATTCACGACGTGCTCAAAAGCGCCGTGCAAGGGCTGGATGTCACTCCGGTGTACCTGGGCACGGCCTACAAGAATAAGGGCGTGCAACTCTTGCTCGACGCGGTGGTGCAATACCTGCCCTCGCCGCTGGACCGGCACATTAACGCCAAAGACTGGAAAGAGCCGGACAAGAAGGTAGAACTGGAAGCCGATCCGGAACGTCCTCTCGTGGCGATGACGTTCAAGTTGGTGGACGATCCTTTCGGCCAGTTGACCTTCACGCGCATTTACCAAGGTACAGCGAAGAAGGGCGAAACCTACTTCAACCAACGCACCGGCCGCAAAGAGCGGTTCAGCCGCATCGTGCGCATGCATGCCGATAAGCGTGAGGAAATCGACGAAGCCGGCGCAGGCGACATCGTGGCCATCATGGGCATCGACGCCGCCACGGGCGATACGTACGCCACGGCGCCGCAAACCTGTACGCTGGAAAGCCTGTACATTCCCGAACCGGTGATCAAGGTGGCGGTCAGCCCGACGCGCCGCGCCGACTCGGACAAGATGACCAAAGCCCTCCAGCGCTTCCGCAAAGAAGACCCCACCTTCCGCGTTTTTACGGACGAGGAAACGAACGAAGTCATCATGGCGGGCATGGGCGAGCTGCACCTTGACATTTACGCCGAGCGCATTCGTCGCGAATACGGCGTCGATATTGAAGTCGGCGCTCCCAAGGTCAGCTACCGCGAAGCTCCCACTAAGGAAGTCGCGTTCGATTACAAGCACAAGAAGCAAAGCGGTGGTTCGGGTCAGTTCGCTCACATCGTGGGCACCATTGGCCCCGTGCCGGAAGGCTCGGAAGAGAACTTCATCTTCGAAGAGTCGGTCGTGGGCGGCCGCGTGCCGAAGCAGTATATTCCCTCGGTGGAAAAGGGTTTCCGCGATGTGTTGGGCAAAGGCCCCGTGGCCGGGTATCCCGTGGTGGGCGTTCGCTGCCACCTGACGGACGGCTCCTACCACGAAGTGGATAGCTCGGACATGGCGTTCCAGATTTGCGGTCAGGGCTGCTTCCGCGAGAACTTCCCCAAGACCAAGCCGATCTTGCTCGAGCCGGTGATGAAGGTCGAGATCGAGTGCCCCAGCAACTTCCAAGGGGCGGTCGTGGGCGATGTGAACTCGCGCCGCGGCATGATTCTTTCCACCGACATGCGCGACGACGGCGTCACGCTGATTCAGGCGGAAGTGCCGCTGGCCGAAACCTTCGGCTACGCCACCGACCTGCGCAGCATGACCCAAGGCCAAGGCACCTTCAGCATGGAAGTGTCGGGCTATCGCCGCGTCCCAGCTCACATTCAGGAAGAAATCATCGCCGACCGCAAGAAGGCCGAACTCGTCGGCGCAAAATAGCACCACACACGCCCTCTGCGTGCTTTGGCAAAACAATGAACAACCCACCTAGCCGGAGGCGAACAACCTCCGGCTTTTCTTTTGTTCGGTGAAATTCCTCGCGTCGCCAAAACCTTGCAGCGCGCCAGGATCTTGCAACGCGATTGACAACTGTCGGCTCATCATTGAAAACGCATCAAGTTGCTTCGCGGCAGTCCACCCAATCGAACGCAAACCGGAATGCCGAACAACGTCATCCAACGCAAACGTCAACTGCGCGACATGGCGCGCCAGCGGCGCATCGCAGTCGACGAAGCCGATGAGAAAAGCCGTTTGATTTTCGCTCGTGCGCTGCAGTTGCCCGAGTTTTTGCAGGCGCGCGTGGCCATGATTTACGTTCATGCCGGCAGCGAAGTGCGCACGCAGGCCTTCTTGCCTCAGCTCTTGGCCACCGGAAAAACAATCGCCGTTCCTTGGTGCGAGGCGGACGAACTGCAAATCTTTCACCTCCGGGCAGTGGACGAATTGGCGCCAGGAATGTACAACATCTTGGAGCCGCGGCGTGAACTGCGGGAGCGTGCGGAACGGCGACTGCCGCCTCAAGCGCTCGACGTGATTTTCGCGCCGGGGGTGGCGTTTGACCCGCAAGGAAGGCGTTTGGGGCAGGGTCGCGGTTACTATGACCGCCTCTTTGCGCAGGTTCGTCCCGACGCAGTCCTGGTGGGCCTGTTGTACGAGGCGCAAATGCTTCCCGAAATTCCCGTCGAGGAACACGATGTGCAATTGCATTATCTGGTGACCGAGACGGCCCTCCTCACTCCGCGGTTCACGCGTCCCAATAGCAAGGGGCGTTCAACCTTGTAGCGCGGAACGCCGCCAGGCCGCCGCAGCGGCCGCAACTTCCCAGCGGCGCCGCCGATACTTACTCGAAGGACGGGGCTCTTTACCTCGCACGATGCATCTTATGGAAACGGACACCGAAAAACTGACGGAAACGCTGACCCTTAACACCTCACGACAAGACGAAGACGGCTACATCACGCTGTGGCGCCTGGCGGAAGATTCGCTCGGCTATGTGCGCAGCGCGCAAACCATTCGCGAACTCGCCAGCCGCCTTCTCAACTTTCTGTGCAAGCACCGCTATCCTTACGTGCTCGTGGTGGGCCACGACGCGGACTTCCTGGATGAACAGGCCGAACGCGACGAAGCGGCCTTCTTCAACTGGTCCGGCGATAGCGACAAGGTCGACCTGATTGCGCAGTACATCAAGGTTCCCGCCGAGCCGCTGGCCCGCTTCCTCAAAGAGAAGGGCTTCAACGCCGCCGAAAGCTATTCCGCCCGCCGCGCCACACGGCAAGAGTGGTTCAAGGACGACTGGAAAGTCGAATAACGTTCGCTCGCAAGGCAACCAAGACAAGGCAACCAAGAGCCGAAGACGGTTCGTCTCCGGCCATTGTCATGAGGCCTGTTTCACCGCGGATCCAGCGGGCTCGAGCGCGTTTCACGCTGGTGTGACGGCCTCAATGTGGTGCACTCGCTCCGCGAGTGCCGGAAACCACTCGCGGAGCGAGTGGACCACACTCAAGAAGTCATTACACCTCGCTGAAATAGGCTCTAATTCGCTTCGATCAATCCCGCGCCAAAGGTGAAGCCTCCGCCGAAGGCGCACAGGCCGAGCCGGTCGCCCGGTTGGAGTTGCGGCGTCAGTTCGCTCAAGCACAACGGAATGCTGGTGGACGACGTGTTGCCAAACCGCTCAATGTTGCTGTACACCGGCACGCCCACGCGCCGGGCAATGGCGTCCAGAATGCGGCCATTCGCCTGATGCGGCGCCACCCAGCGCAGGTCGCTTACTTCCCATTCGGCGCGGCGGCACACGCGGTTCAAACTTGAAATCATCGACTTCACCGCTTCGCTGAACACGCGTCGTCCATGCATTTGAATGAATCCGCCTTGGAGCGGCACCGACAATGTCCGGCCGTCTTCGCTCTTGGCGGCCAGTTCCGGACGCAGCACCCGGCACGCGGCTCGTTCAAAGTAATCTTCGCCGTAAAGCACCGTAGCCGAGGCGGCGTCGCCAAACAAAATTGCGGTGTCAAAATCGTCGCGGTCGAGCAAGGGCGAAAGCACTTCAGTGGTGACCACTAGCACACGACCCTCGGGCGAGCTTTGCAGGAAGTCGTACGCCGCTTGCAGCGCGTATAAATAACCCGAGCAGGCTGCGCTCAAATCGAAGGCGGGCACCAGCGAATCGTTCTTGCCGTCGGCCAGCGTGTCGCAAATGCGGCACGCCATGGAAGGAGTGATCGAAGTGGGGCTGGTCGTGCTGCACACCACCAAATCCAAATCGGCCAGCAGCAAACCTTCTTGCTCCAGCGCCTTGCGCGCGGCGTTGGCGCCGAGCGTCACAGGGTCTTCGCCCGTGGCGGCCCAAAAGCGCTGCTCGATGCCGGTGCGGCGCACAATGTCGCGCACGGTCATGGTCGAAGCGGAAGGAATAAGTTCGGCGTTCGTGACGCGCCGGCTTCCGGTGGCCGCCGCCGGGCGCGACATGCCCACATCAAAACGACGCGGCCGAGCGCCGGTGCGCGGAATGACCACGCGTCCGGTGGTGTGGCGCTTAGTGAAAATTGGCGTTCCCGGCTGTTCTTGCGTGGTCGGCCGGCGGCGCGTTGGCGCTTCGGTGCGCAACTTCGCCAGTGTTGCGCCGACGGACACGGTGTCGCCTTCCGCCGCGGAGAGCGACTCAACGACACCCGCCACGGGCGAAGTTAAATCGAACACCGACTTGGACGCTTCCAGCGAAGCAAGCGGTTGACCGGCCTCGACGCGCGCTCCCGGCGCCACGTAATACTCCAGCACGTGTACGGTTTCGTCCGACGGTCCCGAGCCAATCGCTTCGACGTGGAATACGCCCACTTTGGGCTGCGCCGGAAGTTGCCACTCAACGTTCAAGTCGAGCATGTCGGCCGCAGTTTCGACCACGCGCTTCAGTGAGGGGAGCGTGGCGATCTGATTCGCGAAGTTGCACGGCACATGGGTGTCGGGGCGCGTCACGCGCCGCATCGCTACGGGCACGCGGGCTTTTTCCACGACCGTGGCCAGCACTTCAGCGCCGAAACCGCAGGTGTGATTGTCTTCATGCACCACGAGCAAACGCGCGGTCTTCTCGGCCGAGGCGATCACAGCGCGTTCGTCCCACGGGGAAAGCGAGCGCAGGTCGAGTACTTCGGCTTCAACGCCCGCCGACTCCAGCGCTTCGGCGGCTTTTTCACACAGCTTGACCGTGTTGCCCCAACCGAGGAGCGTCAGGTCGCGCCCGGCCCGCGCTTTCCGCGCGACCCCGATGGGCGTGAACTGTTCGTCCACATTGGGCGTCACCGTCAGCCGGGGATCGTTCAACAACGCCTTAGGATAAAAGAACAAGGTGGGCCGGCGCGTGGCGAACGCGGCGTTGAGCAAGCCGGCCGCGTCGGCCGCCGTGGCGGGCATCACCACGTCGAGCCCCGGCGTGTGGGCCATCACCGACTCGTTCGTTTGCGCATGAAATGGCCCGAGTCCCGGACGGTAGCCGCCGCACGCAATCATCACGATCACCGGCATCGGCCAATCGCCGTCAGAGCGCCAGTGCATCGTCGCTAATTCGGAAACAATCTGGTTGTACGCCGGAGGAAGAAAATCGGCGAACTGTAAAAACGCCACCGGACGTTGCCCCGCCGCGGCGCGGCCAATCGCAGCGCCAATAATCGTCGATTCCGATAACGGCGAATTCACCACGCGGCCGGGAAACGCCGTGCTCAGCCCGCGGGTGACGCCGAACACATCCCCCTTGGGATCTTCAATATCTTCGCCATACAGGAATACGCGAGGATCTTCCGCCAATTGATGGCGCAACACGTCGCGCAGGGCCTCGCGCATCGTCAGGCCCCCGTCGTCTTCCACACCGCGGCGTTCCTGCGCCGGATGAGTCAGCTCCACGCGCACCGGTTTCTTCGCAGAAAAAATCGGGGCGGGGTCGGGCGCCGCGAGCGTTTCTTCTTCCGCGGCAACGAGTTCGGCTTCCACTTCCGCTTCAAAGTCCAACAGCGCTGATTCGTCGATCACGCCTTCCCGCAACAAGCGTTCGCGGAAGCCTCGCACGGGGTCGCCGGTTTCCGTCGCACGCAGAATGTCGTCTACGGCGCGGTAACGGGTTTGATCGTCGGCGTTCGTGTGACTATCGAGTCGTTCCAGTTCGACGACCGCGATGACCGGCCCGCGCGATTGGCGCATTTCGGCGATCAGCCGGCCGAAGGCTTGGTCGGCTTCCCATGCGTCGCGCCCGTTGACACGCTGTACCGGCACATTCAAAAAGTGCTCGGCGGGGCCAGTCGGCGTATCGTAAAACGTTCGTCCTGCGGTGCGCGTGGAAATCGCCCAGCCGTTGTCTTGAACCGCGAACAAAACGGGCAACTGGCTGCGCACGGCCTCGGACATTGCTTCCAGAAACTCGCCTTGTTGCGTGCTTCCATCGCCGATACCGCAAAACACGATCGGGCGCGACGGCTGATCTTTAATGACCGCCGCCACCCCCACCGATTGGAGCGCGCTGTTGCCCACCGGCGTCGACATGCTCAACACGCGGCGCTGCGGGTCGCTCAAAAACGGGCTCATTTGCCGCCCGCGCGAGGGGGCCGTGTCTTTGCAAACCAGGGTTTGCAAAAAATCCGCAGGCGGAACGCCTCTCGCCAAGAGCAGCGCTTTGTCGCGGTAATGGCAATGGAGCCAGTCGTCCGGCGTCAGGTGCGCCGCGAGCGCCGCGAGCGACTCGTGCCCCGCACAAGAAACGTAGAAAAACGCTTCACCGCGATTAACCAACTCGCGCTCTCGCGCATCAAGGCGCCGGGCCGCGAACATTGCGCGGTAAAGAGCAAGACTCCTCCGTGAATCCATGTTGCCCATGTGCTGCTTTCTGTCGATACGCGAGGGGGCGAATCGTACAGGTTGCCGCCAGAAAAATCAACCGCGTCGCAAAGGACGACCTCGCTAGGCTAGTTGCCCCTGCGTCATGCACGTGATCTCGCCATTCCAAAAGTATCGGTCATAGGAGCGGTAGGGATTACGCCGAAACCGCGCCAACCTGCCCCAAGCCCCCTGATTTGGTGCGCCGCGGGCGCCAATACCCTCAGTAGGACACACACTGTAAATTCTTGTAATAAAGAGACTTACACTGAATTTCGTTCGCGCCGCAACAGTTCGGCCTTACGATCGACGCCCCAGCGGTATCCCGACAGCGATTGATCGGTCCGAACCACCCGATGGCAAGGAATGGCGACCGCCAAACGATTGGCGGCGCAGGCTGCGGCCACCGCCCGAGCGGCTTTGGGTTGACCGATTCTTCTTGCGATCTCGGTGTAACTTGCCGTTGAGCCGGGAGGAATTTCGCGTAGCGCCTCCCAAACCTTTATCTGGAAGGCCGTTCCGCGAATGTCGAGCGGCAGCCGCAACCCACAGGAGGGGTTATCGACCATCCCCACCACTTCGGCCACCCAACGGTCAAAGGCGGAATCGGCCCCGAGCAGCGTGGCCTGGGGAAAGCGGTCTTGCAGGTCCCGCGCCAACGCGTCGGGGTCATCTCCCAACAAAATCGCGCACACGCCTTTTTCGGAAGCCGCCGCCAGTACGGCGCCCAATGAACTTTGACCAATGGCGAAGTGAATCGTTTCGCCGGCGCCGCCGGTACGGTAAGCCGTGGGGGTCATTCCCAATTGGGCGTAGGAGGACGCATAAAACCGTCCGCCAGAGTTAAACCCAGCGGCGTAAATCGCTTGCGTCACGCTGGGGCTGTGCGGCAACTCGGCCCGCAGCCGCCGGGCGCGGCAACCTGCGGCATACGCCTTGGGCGTAAGTCCGGTCTGAGTCTTGAAAATACGATGAAAATGATATCGGCTCAAACCGACCGATTCGGCTAACCCGTCCAACGAGGGGGCCTCGACGGCAGTTTCCAGCATATGGCAAGCCTGAGCGACCGCACGTTCGCGCCGCTCGTCCAACGACGGTTCGTCTGGCCGACATCGCCGGCAGGGACGGTACCCAGCCTTTTCCGCTTGCCCAACCGTTGCAAAAAATCGCACGTTCGCGCGCTTTGCTCGGCGAGCCGGACACGACGGCCGACAAAACACGCCCGTAGTTCGCACGGCGTAAATAAACGCGCCATCGGCCAGGTGATTTCGCTCCATGACGGCTTGCCAACGGGATGCGTCGTCGTCCCAGGCGTTTTGGGTTTGCGAATCGCTCGTCGCAGTTGTCGCCGGGGTGGGAGGGAGTTTCATCGCCGTCATGATGCGTCTTTCGTCGGCGTTTCCTGCAAAGTTTACAGGCCGAACGGTTGGCCACCGAAAAAAGTATAACGGCAACCGTCCGCGGGGCGCTCCGAATCTTGCTTTCAAAACCCGATCTTTCGGCGCCGGTGGGGCAAGCCCGCAAAAATTTTCCTCGAAAAACATTGCTGGGACTTACGACGACTCCCCAAGCGAACGCCAACGCGCAAATCAATATCACACAATCAGTTACAAACCCATGTAAAAAACACAAAAATCTAGACTAACACAAATTCAATTTACGAATTCGTGTCAAAATCTTGAATTTGTACATTTCAAGCGTATAATAGAAAGTGTATGCTTGCGTGCATCGCTCCCACGCCGGGTGCCAAGGACAGGCAGGGCGCCAGGGAACAAACCGCTTGAAAGGCGCAAGCCTTGGAATAATCGCTCGCCAGGCACCGCCGTATTCTTCGCGGCGGTCATCTCGGCTGCTTTGCCCGCCCCAGGAGAAGTCGCGCTGGCGACGTCTTGCGTTTAGGCGGCCGGCTCCACGCAGTCGGGGGCATCATGCTTCGGATTGTTGACCCGCGTGCTGACCGGCGTGGCGATCATCGGCCCGGCCTCAAAAGGACGCAATAGCGGTAAAAGACGCTTGGCGTCATCCAAGCCCGGGTCCAGCCATTGGGCGTAATCGGCCGGAGAAAGTATCACGGGCATGCGGTCGTGAATTTCGCGCGTTAGCTCGTTCGCATCGGTGGTGATGAGCGTGCACGTTTCGAGGGTCGACTCCGGATCGCCGGGTGTCCAACGCTCCCACAAACCCGCGAAGGCGAACGGACGTTCGTCTTGCAGGCGAATGTAATACGGCTGCTTTTTGGCGCCTTCCTTCCGCCATTCAAAGTAGCCGTCGGCCAGCACCAGGCAGCGGCGCCGACGAAACGCACTTCGGAAGGAAGGCTTTTCCGCGACGGTTTCGGCCCGGGCGTTGATGGTTCGGTTCCCAATCGACGGGTCTTTGGCCCATGAGGGAATCAAGCCCCAACGCAACAAGTCGAATTGCCGCAATCCCTTTTCCACTTCGCGCACCGCCGCCACTGATTGCGTCGGGGCGATGTTGTACCTCGGCTCCCAATCGATGGGAGTTTCCTCGACCCCCAGGTCCAACAAAAGTTGTTGGGTCAACACCGTGGCAGGAGTTCGCAACGTGAAACGTCCACACATAACGACTAAGTTGCTAACGTCGGTGAAATTTCCAACCCGTTTATTCGCGGCTCAACCGCCGATGATTTTGCGCCAAGGTTTGATAGCGCGGGTCGTCTTCGCTGTGGCTGGCGTAGTAGTCGGCCAGCACACGGTGCGTCTCGCGATGACGCGGATCGCACTCCAAGGCGTTGGCCAGCCAGACCAGCCCCGTTTTTTCATCACCATAATGGAGATAGATCGTGCCAATTTCGCACCGCAAATCGGCATTGTCGGGTTGTTGCGCCGCTTGCATAACCAAATCGCTGGCGCGATGGCGCTCTTCCCGGATTTTCGTGACGGCGTCAAAACGTTTCTTAGCTTCGTCCAGTTGCTTTGTTCCGCGCAGAGCCACCGCGTATGCGTATTGAAGATCCAAGTTCTTCGGCTCTCGCGACTCCAACGGTTCAAGCAATTCCAGCGCCCGCGCATGACGGCCCGCGGCGGATTCCAATTGCGCCAACTCGACCGCGGCGGCCGCGTGGTTTGGATCTTGCCGCACCAGGGCTTCCAGCGTTTGACGGGCTTCGTCCTTGCGGCCGAGCATTTTCAACGACTTGGCGCGGCCCAACTGCGCGGGGGCGCCGCCATCGGCTTGAGCGGCAGCCAAGTCGTAAAATCGCAAGGCGTCTTCCGGACGTTTCAACTCGATCAGCGCGTCGGCCAGATCGAGCGCGGCTTGGGTGTGGTGCGGATCGCGCCGCAGCGTTTCTTGGAACTCCCGCGCCGCTTCGGACCAGGCCCGCTGTTCTTGGCGAATTTGCCCTCGCCAAAAGAAGGGCTGTGGATCGCGCGGGAAATCGGCCTCCCACACCGCTAACAATTCAAAGGCTTTTTGCAAGCGATAGTTGCGCAGGTAGCCAATCACGTACGCTTCGCAAATCTCGGGCGCATCGCCGCGGGGTTCGTTGGTCAGCGCTCCCAGGTAACTTTCCGCCTCTTGGATTTTGCCCGACTGCGCTAAAGCGAGCCACTCTTCGCGTTGAATGGTGTCGGCCGGGAAACCCGCCTGGAGCGATTTCCGCAAATGCTGGCGCATGCCCTCGAAGTCGCCCTCGCGACGGCAAACGCGGGCCAGGAGAAACTCTTTTTCCGCGTTGCCTGGCGCAATGCGTTCGGAAATTCTCAACCAATACTGCGCGCCGGGGAGATCGCGCTGCCGCAGTGCGCCGCGGGCCCGGCTATTGGGAAACACGCTGAGGTACTCGCGCTGCCCGATCAACAGCACGAGGGAAACAACCAAAAATCCCACCAGAATGGCGGTACGGCGCCTGATTTGCACGACACGCCGTGTGGTTTTTGTGTTGGCCTTCGGGGAGTCTGGCGACTTCGGATCGGACTTATTTTTGTGTGCGGCGCGATGCGGTTTCATACACGGTTTTCCTACACCCAACTGTTTTGAGCATAGCTAATTCGCCGCGCCCGTGCACGAACAGGCCCATTGTCCACGCCAAGATTTCGCGAACGAGCGAACCACCGTCTGAGGCAACCACTGGTGGGGTTTTTCGACAACACCACTGGCGAGTGTAGGTTTCGCACAAAATCGCCGCTAATGGCTTATAAACTCTTGCAGGCTCCGAAAATAACGGCTAGTATTTTTTTCGTTCCTCATCTACTTGTCTTAACTTGTCTTTTATCCATCCTTCTTTAAACGGTGGAGGTTGTTATGCGCACCCTTCTGGCCAGAAGGCGATTTGCCTTTACTCTGGTCGAATTGCTGGTGGTGATTGCGATCATTGGCGTGTTGGTGGCTTTGCTCTTGCCTGCGGTGCAAGCCGCACGCGAGGCGGCTCGCCGGTCGCAATGCTCGAATAACCTGAAGCAGTTCGGCCTGGCGAACCACAACTATCACGACACTTACAAGAAGTTCACCACGAACCACCAGCGCCGTTTTGAGCAAAACGGCGACCGCATGTATTCGGGCATCATTGGTTTGCTTCCCTTCATGGAGCAAGGCCCGCTGTACGATCAGATGCAAAGTCGTGCTCGGCCTGCCGGTCCTGGCTTGCCCGACCCCTGGGTGCGCAACGCGGGCGGTTGGACGGCTTGGACCGTCACCATCGACTCATTCATTTGCCCCTCGGACGTGCAAATTTCCGACATTGGCGAATCCCCCTGCCCGGTCAATTACAAGTTCTGCGTGGGTGACTCAGTCCGCTGGAACCACGACGATCGCGAAGACGGACGCGGTATTTTCGATCAAATGCGTTGGCGTTCGATGGCGGACGTGACCGATGGCACCTCGAACACCATCCTGATGGGTGAAATCGCGGGCGGCGGTGCGCCCAACGCGGTAATCGGCGGCGTGGCGGTGAGCGTGGGCCACTCGAGCGACCGCGGTCAACCTGCTTTGTGCCTGGCTCGTATTGATCCGGCGAATCCGAAATTGTTGACCGGCGCTGTTCGCGCTAGCTTCCGCCCTGTCACGGGGCGTGCGTGGGATGGTCGGCCTTACTTCCAAGCACTTGCGACCGCGGTGCGGCCCAATGGCCCGCAATGTCAGGAGCACAGTGTTGACTCGTGGTTCCAATACGGAACCTTATCGAGCTATCACCCCGGTGGCGGTCAGGTGGTGCTAGCCGATGGCGCCACGAGGTTTATTCCTGCCACGATTGACGCAGGCAATCCGGTCAACTTGTCGGTCGAAACGGGAGCAGGGTTCTCAACCTTCGGTGTGTGGGGCGCCTTGGGCACCCACCAAGGCTCGGAGTCGGTCCAAGTGCCTTAGCGCTCCTGGTCGCAGAAACGTATAACTTATTGCTTCGTCCGAGTGGAAGTTGCTCGGACGAAGTTTTTTCATGGTGGACTTTCCGCGTCTCGCTCAATGCAGACGTTTTCTGGACTCTCATAGGATTCCTTTACATATGACTTCTATGCGCCCCGTACTGCTTCTCGCATGCGCCAGCGCAGCATTCCTGCTTTGCGGTTGCGGCGGCGGCTACGACAACGTCGCTCCGGTTTCCGGAACGGTCACACTGGATGGTAATCCCGCGGCAAACGTGATGGTCACCTTCACGCCTGAAGGGGGCGGCGTAGCGTCTTCTGGAATTACCGACTCGAAAGGCAAGTACGAACTGATTTACATCGACGCGAAAGGCGCGCAAATCGGCCGACACCGTGTGGCGGTGACGACGATTTCCGGCATGAAGGCGCCCGAAGCGCTGCCCTCGGAAATTCGGTCCGATGATCCTCGCTATGCGGAAATGATGAACCAGGACTACGCCGCGCAAAGCGCCGCCCAATCCAAGGCCGATCCCATTCCCGCGAAGTACAACACGCAGACCGAATTGATGAAAGACGTGGTTAAAGGCAGCAATGAGATTAACCTCGAATTAACCACCGACGGCGCCAAGTAACAAAGGCTTGGCGCTCCTGCCGCGTATCTAACCTTCGTCAAGATGAAGAATGGGGATCGCGACATCAGCCGCTACGCGCTAGCACGGTTCTTGCAGAGGAACCGTGGGCTCACGGTTAGCGGTTGATCCCAAAACATAATTCGTGACGAAGCACGAGCACGCCACGCTGAGGTCCGCTCGGTTGGCTTTTTCCAGCCGACCGGTTCAACCCCCGTGGCGTTTTTGTTGCGCCAGGCAGAACAATTCGCTTGGCCGGAATCGCGGCTGTTTTCGTTGTTCGTAGCTTGCGGCGCGTGGCGAAAAGGGGTGAAATAAATGGGCGGCGACTTTGGCCAGCGACGCACGGTCTGTCATTCTCGGGAGTTTCGCCATGCCTCGACCCGACCCCAGTCACTACGCAGCCGCGTACCACGACTACATTTCGCTTGTGCCGGAGCAAGAAATTTTGCCGGCCATGCAAAAACAGCTTGACGAGATTCTCACGTTGCTGCGCGGCGTTTCGGACGCCGTGGGAAACCAGCGACATCCGCCCTACACCTGGAGCATCAAAGAGGTGGTGGGCCACTTGAACGACGCGGAACGCGTGTTCGGCTACCGGGCGATGCGGTTCGCCCGCGCCGATGCCACGCCGCTGGCGGGCTTTGATGAAAACGCCTACGTTTTGGCCTCGGAGTGCGATCGTACGCCGCTGGCCGACCTGACTTCCGAGTTCGAAGCCATTCGGCGCTCGAACCTATGGCTGTTCAAGAACCTGCCCGCGGCGGCCTGGTCGCATGCGGGCGAAGCCAACGGAAACGCGGTGACGGTGCACGCCGTAGCGTATTTGATCGTCGGTCACGCGCGGCATCACGCGAACATTCTTCGGAAGCGGCTTTCGGGCGAAGTCGAAGCGCGGTAGCGTATCCGCCGCGTCACCTTGTTTTTAAGCCACGCGCCGGCCTGTGGCTTCGCACACGTGTTGCGTTTCGGACCGCAATCCGTAATCGGCGGCCACCGCCACTTGCAAAGCAAAACGCTCTGGTTGCACCGCGCTGGCTTTGATGCGTAGCGTTTCGCACACACCGGCCTGAAGCTGCGGAATGCGCCAGCGCACCAAGCGCCGGGCGGCGTCGAATTGGACCGGACGGTCAAACGCCACCACTTGCAAACACGGTGGAATTGCCGCAACCGCTTCAATGTTGCTGGCCGGCGCATCGCCAGGATTGGCCACGGAAACGGTGAATACTTCAGGCGACTGCACGCCGCACACGCGCGGACCGTCGGCTTCGAGTGAAAGCATCGGACGAGCCACGCGCACCGTGGTTTCGGCCTCGGCGTGAAGTTCGCCCCAAGCCGTGGCCAGGAATTGCGCCCGGAATAAACCAGCTTCTTGCGCCATGACCGACAGATAAATTTCGCGCGATTGGCCCGGCGCCAAACGCCCCACGTGCGCGGCGCCCGTCAACGCGTGGGGATCATCGGACGTACGCTGGGAGACGGCGACGTTTTCGGCAGGACCGTCGCCGCGGTTCTCCACGATGACTTGGAAGGTGGCGGTGTCGCCCAGCACCACGGCGGGCGGTCCCTTGACCGAGAGCGCCAGTTCGGGCTGACACACCTTGGTTTGGGTTTGCGCCGTCACGCAAAAGAATGCTTCGGCTTGCAGTTCGAGCACGCCGCGATCCAGCGGCGCCAGTTCGACGTGAATCTTCCGGCGCGACTTAGGCGCCAGGCGGCCTACGGCGAACAGCAAGGTGTCGTCATCGTGCGAATCCGGGAAGGGGTGCAACTGGGTCGGTTGCGCGCCAGGCGGCAAATGAACTTTCACTTGCACTTGATCGACCGTCACTTCGCCCAGATTGGCAACCACGACCGAGTAAGCGGCGACTCCGCCGACATTGATTTCGTCCGGACCGTGGACTTCGGCGGCGATGATGGGCAATGCAGTACGCTGCGGAGCCGGCTCCGGCCCTGCCTCCAGCCAATCGGGCCGGACGGTCCCAAGAGCCAGGGGCGCTTCGGCAACGGACGATGAGTGCGCGGGATGCATAGACAACGTAATCCTCGCGAGTACGAGACGCAGAAAAGCACAGCCCAGGCGGTCGTCACGCCCGCGCGGCGACTCGCCCCACCATGTGATCGGAGCCGCAAAATCGGAAACTTCAGCAAATCTGGCGCAATCCGCCTGTCTTAACGAGCCGCGAAAGATTACGAACGCCGGCGCTTGCCGTCAAGAGCGCTGGAGAATCAGCTGGAGCCCCTCCTACAACAGGCAGTTTTCCCTACAGGTCGGATTCGTTTAACCGCTTCCCAGGGGGAGCGGTTCAACGGTTGGTGGGAGATCGTTGGCGGGACTCTTCAGAAGGGGTGGTTGGTTGACGTTGATGGATCGGCCGGTATGTCTGGGCGGTACAAGCCCTGGGTTTCGATATACTTCTCTACCGCCCGAGGGGTGCGGTAGCGAATGCTCTTGCCCTCCGCCACGCGTCGGCGGAGATCGGTGCTACTCAAGTCGATCAACGGCATTTCGACATGGTGGCGGCGGATCAATTCCCAGCGCTCGGCGGAAACAAGACTTCGTAGTGGTTCATAGTTGATCGCGGGCGAACCGGGGCGCGACACCGCCACAGGAATGGCCATTTCGAGAATGCGGGCCGGTTCGCGCCAGGTGGGCAAGTCGGCCAGGCTGTCGCCTCCCATCAGAAAAAAGAGCAAAGCCTCGGGCTGCTCCTGTTGAAGAATCGCCAGCGTTTCAAAGGTGTAACTGACGCCGCCGCGGTCGATCTCCAGCGTGGAAACGTTCATCGCCTCATGCCCGGCCACGGCGAGCTTGAGCATCTCCACGCGATGTTTCGCGTCGGCCGCGGTTTGCCCTCGTTTGAAGGGCGAAACGGCCGTCGGCAAGAACCACACGGCGTCCAAACCGAGTTCTTCGCGGCAGCATTCCGCCAGAAGCAAGTGCCCGTAATGCACAGGATCGAACGAGCCGCCGTAAAGTCCAAGTCGCATGGAAAGGTGTACGTAGGAAAGGGCGTGGAATACCGCGAGTTTCGTCGCTCACGCTCCCCGCTGGGGAGTTGTTCAACTCGATCAATGAATTTTGGCTTGACCAACGCCTTCTTGGTTAACCGCGTCCCCGCGAGACGCGCGTCTCGGGGGGGAACCGGCTGGACCGCTCCACCTACACGCTCCCCGCTGAGGAGCGGTTAAACGGTGCGTGGTGAACGGTGTAACTTAGCTGCCCTAGGGCGAGGGAGTTTATATAATCCCGGCTGTCGCTTCTTGCATGATTGTATTCCCTTGGAGGTTGGGCAACTATGAGTGACTTGTTGACCGTTGCGGCGGTGCAAATGAATGTGGCGTTTCAAGACAAGGCCCAGAACCTGGCCCGCATCGAAGACCGCCTGCGAGAAGCCGCGCGGCACGGAGCGCAATTGGTGGTGTTTCCGGAATGCGCGGTAACGGGCTACTGCTTTGAAAACGTGCAGGAAGCGCAGGCCATGGCCGAACCGATTCCCGGGCCGGTCACACAGCGTTTGGAGGCGATGTGCCGCGACACCGAAACATTCGCCGTGATAGGTATGATCGAAGCCGACGGCCCGCGCGTGTTCAACGTGTGCGTGCTCGTCGGCCCCCACGGACTCTTGGGGATCTATCGCAAAATTCACTTGCCGCACTTGGGTTTAGACAACTTTGCGACGCCGGGAGATCGGCCGTTTCAGGTATGGCAAGCCGGTTCGCTGAAGTTGGGCATGAACATTTGTTATGACGTTTCTTTCCCGGAATCCTCGCGCGTGATGGCGCTGGCGGGGGCCGAGTTGATCGTGCTGCCGACCAATTGGCCTCCCGGCGCCGGGTGCGTGGCGTGCTACACGGTGAACACGCGCGCTATGGAAAATCATGTGTACTATCTGGCGGCCAACCGCGTGGGCGAAGAGCGCGGCTTCCGGTTTATTGGGCAAAGCCGCATTTGCGAGCCGAACGGCGCGACGTTAGTCACGGCCGATGAGTCGAGCGAGACCATTCTCTACGCAGAGATCGACCCCGCCATCGCTCGTAACAAACACCTGGTGCGCGTGCCAGGAAAGCACGAGATTGACCGGTTCGCCGATCGTCGGCCGGAGTTCTACGGGCCGATTGTGACGCCCAGGCATAAATAGTCCAATTTTTCCTAGGGAAACGTCTGTATGCTGGCCGATGATTAACACGTTTAACCGAACAATCCCTTGAAATGCGGCGTTGCCATGCAGATCAACACCACCCGATTTGGTTCGGTCGAGCTGTTGCCGGAGGACATTCTCTTGTTTCCTGCCGGGTTGTTCGGCTTTGAGGATTCGCTGCACTGGGTTCTTCTGGGCGATGCCGAGAATGAATCGCTGGCGTGGCTGCAAAGCGTTTCCAGCCCCGAGCTGGCGCTGCCGGTGGTCAGCCCCCGGCGGTACGTGCCCGACTACCAGGTGCGCGTGGCGAAGAATTCCTTGTTGCCGCTGCAATTTGGGGCGTTCGACCAAGCGTATGTGCTGGGAATCGTGGGCAAAGACGAACAAGGCCTGACGTTGAACCTCAAGGCGCCGTTGGTGATTAACCTGGACCGCCGGATTGGCCGTCAAGTGATTACGACCGACGATCAACCCCTGCAATACGCCTTGTACGACCAGCCTCGCGAATTGCGCAAGAGCGCGTAACCGCGCTCCACCAGGGGGCACGCTGTATCAACCGGCTCAGGCACGCTCAATTTGCGATCATGCGGTGGAACGACCGCGCTGAGCCACCTTTGGCGACTCTCGCCAACCACGGGCGCCTAACCGGCGATCGCGCCGTGTGCACGATGCCGCCCACGCCTTGCGTTGCGCCCCGGCCGCGGATGTCGAATTCCGCACTTGCGCCGATTGAATCAGCCAGGCGCGTCTCGGGCGTCGGTCGTTGTAAACCGCATAGGCAGGCCGATTTCGGCCCGCGCGACGTTCGCAATCGGCGCATACCTCACCAGGCGTCGTCTACATTCGTTGCGGTCGGCAAATCGGTAAAGTCGGGGGGCGGTGGTAATTTGGTAAGGCGGTTGGGGTCGATACTTGCTCTGTTCGACCCTGTCTTTCCGTGAGACGAGGCGTCCGGCCGCGGCGTGCGCGGCAGCGACGTACATTTGGAAGGAGCACATCATGCTGGTGCTGTCCAGACACCGCGACGAGAGCATTATCATCGGCGACGATATCGTGATCACGATTGTCGACATCCGAGGCGACAAAGTTCGTCTGGGAATCGACGCTCCGCAAGACATTCCTGTCCATCGGCAGGAAGTCTACGAAGCCATCCAACGCGAGAATCAAAAAGCCGCCGAACTGGGAACCAATGAAACTCGGCAATTGAAAAAGCCGGGCGGATCCAAAGGCCCCAACAAATAGAAGCCCGAACCGGTCGTTTCGGTCCTGGAAGTTCTATTTTGCCTAAAGTGAACCTTCAGGGTGCGTCGATACGACCAACAAGCGCCGCCACATTCGCGGCCAAACCTGCGCGAAGGTTCGGGCGTCTTGCCATGGAGAGGGCAAGGCGGGGCAGTGCCAATCGCCGACGCCGCCTGTGAGGAGTGGGCCGTCCGCAGCCACATTCCAACTTAACAACCTCAGGTGTTTTTCGTATGACAAGAATTAACACGAATGTCAGCTCGCTGATCGCCCAGAATAACCTCTCCCGCGTCAACGGCGATCTACAGAACCGGCTCACTCGGCTCAGCACGGGCTTGCGGATCAACTCCGGTAAAGACGACCCCGCGGGTTTGATCGCCAGCGAGGCTCTGCGAAGCAACATCATTGCCACCGAGAAGGCGATCACCAATAGCGAGCGGGCCAACCAGCTCATCGCCACGGCCGACAGCGCCTTAGGCCAGGTGAGCCAGCTGCTCAACGACATTCGCGGATTGGTGTCGGAAGCGGCGAACACGGGCGCCCTGAGCGACGAGCAAATCGCAGCCAACCAGTTGCAGGTTGACTCGTCGTTGGAAGCCATCGACCGCATCGCGCAGATCACCTCGTTCCAAGGCAAGAAACTGCTCGACGGCTCGTTGAACTTCACCACCACGGGCGTCGACAATTCGAAGATCACGAGCCTGCAAATCGATCAAGCGAACTTCGGCACGCAAAGTTCGATCGGCGTCGAGATCAACATCGTGGCGCAAGCGACGCGCGGCACCTTGAACTACGCCTTCGGCGCGATTGCTCAGGATATTTCGCTCCAGGTGGCCGGCGGCAATGGCGCCGAGGCGTTTAACTTCGCCGCCAACTCGACCATTGAGGAAATCGCTTCGGCCATTAACCTGGTGTCGGACGCCACGGGCGTGGAAGCGGTAGTCGAACAAGCCGCGACCAAGGGCTCGGTGACGGTTTCCAGCTTTGGCGGAAACAATGAAATCGTGCTGACGGCGAACGAAGCGGGCTTCGACGCCGGCAACGTACGCATCAAGTACACCAAAGGCGGCACGGGCAGCACCACGGCCACCTTTACCGGCGCCGTGGGCAGCGACCCCGCTACGCTGAACGTCGCACTCAAGACTTCGGCGTATGAAGCGGCTTCGCTGGTCATCGACCAGGCGGGCAACGATAACGCCTTTACCATTACCGCCGATGTGGCCGGAGCCGCGTACAACGGCATCGCCGTAGTGTTCACCAACGGCGGCGTCGCCGGTGCGGAAACCGCGGTCTTTGATGGGGCCACGCTCACGATCGACAAAGCGGCCACTTCGACCGCCGCTCAAATTGTGGCTGCCGTGAACAACGCCGCGACGAATCCCGAGGTCGCACGGCTGTTCACCGCCGCATTGAATGAAACGACCGGCGGCGGCGCCGGCGCGGTCGCAGCCGCGGGCGCGCAAGGCGTGCTCGCGGGCGGCGTCGACGGCGGAGCGATTGTGGCCACCGCCAATGATGTGGTTTCGGCGATTAACGCCGCCGTCGGCAACAACAAAGTGACCGCCGCCTTAGCCGAGGGCGCCGACGGCCACCTGACCGTGACCGAGTTCAGCGACTTCGCCTTTTACGGCAGCGCCGCGGCGAACAATCGCTTGCAATTCCTGGCCCCGGGCGGTTCACCGAACATTCGCTTTGTGGCCAATGCCGGCGCTTCGGAACTCTCGCTTGATGTGAACACCGACCCGCGCGTCGAAACGCGTTCGTCGCTCACGGTGCAGAACACGGCGGCCAACGGCACCTTCACCATCAGCGCCCGTTTCGCCGGCTCCGAGTACGACGGTTATACCGTCAGCGTGTTGGACGACGCCAACGTCACGGCCGGCGTCGATGAATACGCGGTGCTCGACAAAGCCAACAAAACACTCAAGATTTACATTGACGACACCAATAGTACGGCCCAGAACATTATTGACGTAATCAATAACGACAGCCTGGTGAGCGACTTCTTCGAAGCGGAGAACTTCGGAACGAGCACCGGCGCCGCGGCCGTCACGATTGCGAACCTGACCCTTGGCGCGACCGCGGGCGGCGTGAGCGATCCCGGCACGTTGATCATTAACCTGGAAACCGACGAGAACGGCGTTATTCAGACCACGGCCAATGATCTGATCGCCTTCTTTGACGACCCCAGCGACTTCATTAGCGATTCGGGCGAAGCGGCTGCAGCCCTCGCCGAGTTGACCGCCCGCGGCATCAGCGTGACCAACGCGGAAGGCAGCAACGGAACTGGCAAGCTCGCCGCCACAACCAGCGACTTGACCTTCGCCACGAGCGGCTCGGAGTTTGACGACGCCCAAGCCTCCGGTACGACGTTCGCCGTGAATGGTTTGAACGCCCGGCTCAAAGTGACCGCTATTAACGGCGGCGCCGCATACGATAATGTGCGCATCGAGTTCATCGACGACGCCACCGTGACGGCCGGCAACGAAGTGGCCGAATACGACGACGTGAACAAGATCCTCACGGTCCGTATCGACGCCGGCTCGACCACCGCCAACCAGGTCATCTCCGCCATCGATACCGACTTGGGCGACCTGTTCGACGCTGAAGTAGCCACGGGCGGCAGCGGCGCCTCGGCCGTGACGGTCGACGACTTTGCCGTGCTCACCGGAGGCGTGGTCGATAACGGTTCGACGCAAGGCGCCGCGCTGTTGGGCAATAGCGACTTGGCCAACCTTGGCTTGACATTCCGAGCCACGCGCTTCGGCAGCGAAGGGTTCGTGGAAGTCAAAGCGCTCAGCGGTTCGTTCTCGCTGACCGACGCCGAGGGCGAAGACGCCGAACGATCAGCCGGCCAGGATGTGAACGCCCGCATCAACGGTATCCAAGCCGTGGGCAAAGGCTTGCAGGCGTCGATCAACACGTCATCGCTGGACTTGACCTTCTCGCTCTCGGACAGCGTAGCCGACGGTGAGAAGCTGACGGTGCAAATCACCGGCGGCGGCGCGGTGTTCCAGCTTGGCCCCAATGTGGTGAGCAACCAACAAGCTCGCTTGGGAATTCAAAGCGTCAACACTTCGCAACTGGGCGGCGTGAGCGGTCGGCTGTACGAACTGCGGTCCGGCGGCTCGAAGTCCCTCACCGCCGACGTGGGCGGGGCGGCCCTGGTGGTCGATGAAGTGATCAGCAACGTCACGTCGCTCCGCGGGCGACTGGGCGCCTTCCAGAAGACGACGCTGGAAACGAACATCTTCACCTTGAACGACACCTTGGCCAATTTGACCGAAGCCGAAAGCTCGATTCGAGACGCGGACTTCGCCGCCGAAAGCGCCAAGCTGACTCGCGCTCAAATCCTCACGCAGTCGACCACGAGCGTGTTGGCCATCGCCAATAGCAACCCGCAAAACGTGCTGGCCTTGCTGCGAGGCTAAAACTGGAATGATCGCATGAAATAATCTCCTGGCGCGCCGTCCCGGCGCGTCGGGAAAGCGTGGAAACCGAGGACGAAGGACTAAGGGCTAAGGATGAGCGAAGGCGCAACGCCTCGTCCTTGGCGCTTGGTCCTTTTCCTGTTGTCCCGGCGAGATACGGCTACACCTTGGAATATCATGGGGCGCATCCAATCCACGATTGGGCTGATCACCGGCTTGCCGATTCAAGACACGGTCGATCAACTCATGAAGATCGAGGCGCGGCCGCGCGATCTGGTCGTCTCGCGCACCAAGGCCCTGCAGGCGCAGCAAACGGCCGTGACCGAACTGACCGCCAAAGTCCTGGCGGTGCAGTTCGCCGCCCGGCGCCTGGGCAACGCCAGTGTCTTCGATAAGAAGACCGCCACGAGTTCGGCGCCCGACTTGTTGGCCGTCGCCGTGACGGGCCAGCCTCCTGCGGGGAATTATCAGATTACCCCGGTACAGACGGCGCAAAGCCATCAACTGCTCAGCTCGGGGTTCGCCTCGCGCACCGAACCGCTGGGCGCGGGTCAATTCTCGTTCCGCTACGGTCGCACCGTGAACGACGGTTTAGCGCTGTCCGACTTGAACGGGGGCGACGGCGTCGAGCGCGGCAAGATTCGTATTACCGACCGCAGCGGCGCTAGCAGCGTGGTCGATTTGCGCTTCGCCCAAACCGTGGACGACGTGATCCAGGCGATCAACTCGACCGACGGCGTGAATGTGACGGCGTCGGTCGTGGGCGACCGCATCCAACTGGTGGACGAGACGGGGCAAACCACAACCAACCTCAAAGTGCAGGAAGTAAACGGCGACCAAACCGCCGCCGACTTGGGCCTGGCCGGCATTGACGCGGCTGCGAATCAGGCCCAAGGAAGCGATGTGCTGCGTTTGCACCAGGGTTTGGCGCTGGCGTCGCTCAACGATGGCGCCGGAGTCGATCTTTCTGACACGTTATCCGATCTGGAAGTGAACCTGCGCGACGGCACAACGCTGTCGATCGACTTTCATCGTCTGGCCCGCCCTGAAGACTTCGCCCACGCCACCACCAGCGCCGCGGGCGGCGAAAACGCGCGAGTCACGCTGACCGCCAAACAAAAAGGCGCCGCGCACGATGACGTGCGGATCATATTTGTCGATGACGCCGGGGTCACGCAGGGCAACGAAACGGTGGTCTACGACGAGAGCGACCCCGACAACAAAACGCTCACCGTTCACATTGACGCAGGACAAACCACCGCAGCCGATGTGGCCGCCGCGATTTCCGGCGATGCGACCGCTGGCGCCTTATTCACCGCCGCTGCCGAAGGGGATGGGCAAGGCGTCGTCGATGGGAACGACACCGCCGTGACCCTAGGCGGCGCCGCACTGGCGGCGCGCAAGGAAGCGACGCTGGGCGATTTGATCGCCACGATTAACGAAGCCGACCCCACGCGTCTGCGCGCGGAACTTTCGCCCGACGGCGACCGATTGATTCTGACCGATCTGAGCGCCGACGCCGGAGGGACGTTCGAAGTCGCCAACCCCCTCGATCATCGCACCGCCGAACATCTGGGACTCGCCCGCAGCGCCGCGGGAAATACCATCACCGGAAGCCGACTGTTGGGCGGACTCAAAACGTCGCTGCTAAGCAGCTTAAACGGCGGTCGCGGGTTCGCCTTGGGACAACTGAACCTCACCGACCGATCGGGCGCCAGCGACACGGTCGACCTTTCCAGCGCCGAAACGTTGGAAGATGTGATCAACACCATCAACGCCTCCGGGGTGAGCGTCACGGCCGCCATCAATAGCGCCCGAACCGGATTGGTGCTGACCGATACCTCGGGTGGTTCCGGCGACCTGACCATTGCCGACGGCGACGCCACCAACACGGCGCAGAAACTCCAGATCGCGGTCGATGACGCCGTGTCGACCGTCAATAGCGGCTCGCTGGACTTGCAAGTCATCAGCCGTCAAACGACGCTCGACTCGCTCAACGGCGGCAAGGGCGTGGCGGCCGGCTCGTTCCTGATCTTCAACTCGAATGGGCTGGCCAAGACGTTCAACCCCGGCACGGCGAACCTCAAAACCGTGGGCGACTTGATCGACAAAATCAACGACGCCTCGCTGGGAATCAAAGCCCGCATCAACGATGCTGGCGACGGGATCGCTTTGATCGACACCGTCGGAGGCGCGCAATCGCTCCGCGTGCAGGAAGTCGGCTCGGGCACCGTCGCTCGTGACCTTCACCTGTTGGGAACCGGAACAACCACCACCGATAACGGCAATCCGGCGCAGATTATTCAAGGTTCGACCACGACGACCATCACCATTGACGATGACGACACGTTGAATGACCTGGTGGCCAAGATCAACAATTCGGGCGGCGCCGTCACGGCCTCGGTTTTTTCGAGCGGGTCGGGATCGCTGCCGCATCGATTGTCGTTACTGAGCAGCACCCCCGGCCTGGCGGGCCGTCTCGTGGTGGACGCCAGCGCCGCAGGTTTTGAGTTGAACGAGACCGCCGCCGCGCGCGACGCGCTGCTGGTGTACGGATCTTCGAGTAATGGCGCGGGCGTGCTGGTTTCGTCGTCGCAAGATACGTTCTCCAGTTTGATCGACGGGTTGAGCGTCACGGTCAAAGGCGCTGCCGCCAATCCCGTGACGGTGTCGGTCGCTTCGACCGATAGCGACGTCGTCGGCGCCGTAAAGACCTTCATCGAACAATACAACGCGCTGCAAACGAAGCTGGAAGAAGTGACCTTCTTCAACGAGACCGATCAATCGGTAGGCGTGTTGTTCGGCTCGCACGAAACCTTGCGCATTGAGAACGATCTGGCGAACCTCGTCACCGGGCGCTTCTTCGGCGCGGGGTCGATCCAGTCGCTAGCCGAAGTCGGCATTCAAGTGGGCGACGACGGCAAGCTGCAACTGGACGAAACCAAGCTCAAAGCGAAGTTCGCCGCCGATCCGCAAGGTGTGGAGGAGTTTTTCGCTAAAGAAGACCTGGGCGTCGCCGATAAGTTTGATCGGCTCATCGAAACGCTGGCGGGCGCCAATTCCTCGCTCTTGGTCGATCGCGCGGGAGCGTTGGCCGTGAAGATCGAACTGGGCCTGTCGCGCGTCGACTTTCTCAACGAACGCTTGACGCGTGAACGGGAACGCATGTTGAAGCAGTTTTATGACATGGAAACCGCCATCGGGAAATTGCAAAACAATTTGACCGCCTTGAATCAACTGCAAGTGCTGCCGCCGCTCACTTCGGTGAGGTAATTGGCGGCGACGCGTGGCGCCTGTCGCCGCGTTTGAAGATTGCGACCCGCGACTTTTAAGGAGACCCGCCTTTGTCCGCCGCCGACGCCTACCTGGAAAACCAAATTCTCACCGCCACGCCGCAAAAATTGCGATTGCTGCTGATTCACGGCGCCATTCGCTTCGCCAACACCGCGTTGAAGCACTGGGAGGACGGGCGACGGGAAGAAGCGAGCGAAGCGATCATTCGCTGCCGGGCGATTGTGACCGAGTTGTTCTCGGTCGTCCGGCCGGAAGGGTTTTCACCGGCAGAGCAAACGGTGTCGGTGTATGTCTTTCTGTTTCAAGAGTTGACGCTGGCGCAAATGGACCGCACGCCGGAGCGTGTGCGCGGCGTACTGCGCGTGCTAAACGAAGAGCGCGAGACGTGGACCCGGCTGTGCGAGCAACTGCCCGAGGCGCCCGCTTCGCCCCGAGCCAGCCAACCGCAGGAAATTACGATGTCGAACTTTGTGGCGGGAACGGTCCCGGCGCCGTTCCCCTCCGCGACGACCGAACCACGCCAGGCGTTCATGCTCGACGCGTAGGCGGAACTCCCGCGTGGGGCGCATCTTCCCCGACGGACATCTTTGGTTGAACCGCTTCCCAGCGGGAAGCGCTTTGGCGTTATGGTCTAACGTGGCGCCGCAACGCGCGCTCCCCGCTGGGGAGCGGTTAAACGAAGCGCGGAGGAGAAGCCCGCGCCCAAGATGTTTTACATGAAACGGTTGCTGTACAACGCAGTTCATCAACAAGCGCTCCCCGCTGGGGAGCGGTGAAACGATTGGTGCGACGTTGGATTGGCGAAAGCTTGTCTCATTTGCCTGCGTTTCGCCAGGGGTGAACCGCGTGCTCGATTAGCTTCTTGACGCCCATTCCTTCGCGATCGGTGAACAATTCTTCGGATTTGCGGTCTAGAGGAAGTCCCTGACCGGGTTGCCGTACTTCGCCTTGTGCGGCATGATGGCGGGGTGAATGACTTCTCCCTCTTTTGACGCCGAGGAATTTGCGTTGACCGAGCAACTGATTCGCGTGGGGCATAGTCCCGATCCTGACGACGCTTTCATGTTTTACGCGCTGGCGAAGGACAAAATTCCCACCGGTCCTTATCGCTTTACGCATGAGTTAGTGGACATCGAAACGCTCAACCGCCGCGCTTTTCAGGGCGAGCTGGAGCTAACCGCCCTTAGCTTGCATGCGTATGCGTATTTGGCGGATAAATACCTGCTTTGCTCCTGCGGGGCCAGCATGGGGGATAATTACGGCCCCATGGTCGTCACACGGGAGCCGGCCACGCTCGATCAGGTGCGGCGCCAAACCATTGCCGTGCCCGGCACGCTGACCACGGCGTATCTTGCGCTGCGTTTGTGCCTTGGCGCCGAGTTCGAGCATGTGGTGGTTCCGTTCGATCAGATTCTCGACGTCGTGGAAGCGGGCCAGCACGAAGGCCGCCGCATCGATGCGGGGTTGATCATTCACGAGGGGCAACTAACCTATGCCGACCAAGGTCTTTCGCTGGTGGTCGATCTGGGAAAATGGTGGCGGCAAACCACTGGGCTGCCGCTGCCGCTGGGCGCAAACGGCATTCGGAAAGACTTGGGCGAACAAACCATTCGCGACGTGCATCGCTTGCTCAAAGAAAGCATCCAGTACGGCCTGGAGCACCGAGGTCCGGCTCTGGACTACGCCCTGGGCTTTGGCCGAGGGCTGGATCGCGCCAAAGCCGACCACTTTGTCGGCATGTACGTGAACGACTGGACGCTCGATTTTGGCGACACCGGGCGGGAAGCCGTACGGCGCCTCTTAGAGGAGGGACATCGCGCCGGCGTCATTCCCAAGCTAGTCACGCCGGAGTTTGTGGCGTAGAATCGGGCGACCCTCCCCGATTTTACGCAACGCCGGTATGCCCGAACCTCCTTCACGTCCGACGCCTGCCGAACCACGACCGCGCGGCGGGTGGCTTTCGATCATTTTGACGATCGTCTTTCTGGGCATCGGGGGCGTGGTGTTATTTGTCCTTTCTTTAGGGCAATTGCTGCCGGTGCTCGTGATTGGCGCGCTCATCTTTCTGGTGACGGGGTTTCACTATTTGGTCTGGGGCTGGTGGCTGGGAAAGATGATCCAGCAGGAAGCCGAGAGCGAGGACGCGGAGCAAGCTCCTCGATCGCAGGAATAGAACCCTGTGTCGAAGTCCCGCGTTCAGGAAATCTTCGTTTGACCGTTTCCTGAGGGAAATCGCGTTCTGCGTCACACAGAAGGACCGGTGCGCCAGCACGCTCCCCGTTGCGGAGCGGTTAAACGATGGTTGCGCAGCGGGGGTGGCGAAGACGGTCATCGGAAGCCTGGACTCTGACCTTGCCTGTCGGAGTCTTACCTTGGACAGAACACTTCGCCTGCTTCAGAACTCGATCTCCATTTCATCTTCGCCCAACTCGGTCTTGGGGAAGATGGCGCGGGCCGTGGCCAGACCGACGGGGTCGTCACGTTCTTCCAAGGGGTTGAAGTGCGTCAGCACCAGCCGTCCCACCTCCGCCGCGCGCGCCGCCTCGGCTACGGGCGTCACGCAACTATGCCCGGTGAGTTCGGCTTGCTCTTCCCAACCATCGGGAAAGTTGCATTCGTGGATGAGGAGATCAACGCCGCGAATTTTTTCCAGATAGGCCGCGCCCGCATGCGCCGTCGTGTCGGTCACGTAGGCCATCGAGCGATCGGGCAAGTCGAGCCGATAGCCGATGGCGCCGCCGGGATGCTTGACCGCGAAGTGTGTAATCTTCCCCTCGCCTTCCGTTTCGATGACGCGATCGAGCGGAATCATCTCGAACGGCGGAGGAACGGGAAAAATCGACTCGGCGAACAAATGCGTCGCAATCGATTCGAGCTTCTCCGGCTCGCCATGCACGCGCACGTGATCCAACCGGTGCTGGAACATGACATCCAACAAAAAGGTCAAACCGGCGACGTGGTCCAAGTGGGCGTGGGTCAGGCAAATGTCGAGGGTGCGCGTTTGCAGCAACGGCGTCACGCGAAAAAACGAAGTGCCCGCATCAAACACGACGCCCAATTCCGGCAACATCACACACGAGGTATGCCGCCGGTTGTTGGGATGGTAACCCGCGGTGCCAAGGAGGACGACTTTCATGATCGCGCCGCGGGCAGAAAGTGAAAAGCGGGCGGAACGGATGCAATGTCGCATTCACACATCGAGTCAACCGCGCCGCACCAGGGAAACCTGCCGAAGCGGTGGGCATCGACGTGGTGAACCCAGCGGCGCGGCCGAGGGAGCAACCCCCGCGGCCGGGCCAGGACAGCAACCAACATCGCTCGGAGATCGCGCGTCAGTTCCACCACCAGCTACTCGTGGACGACGCCGCTTGGCGCCGGACTTCTGTGATTTGGGCGTTCACTTCCGACTTATCGGCCACTTGCCAGGACTCAATTTGCACGCCTCCGGACGCCGTGATGATGTAGTTGCGGCCTTTCTTCATAAAGCTGCTTTGCGTAGCCAGCGTCTTGGGAGCGTTCCAGGTTTCAAGCGTGGCGCCGCCTTCGGCGCGGGTCAGCATCGGCAGATCGAGCTTGGCGGTCGCCAACAAATCGTTCTTCTCGATGACGGCCGCCACGACCGCCAGATCCATCAAATTGCGAAGTTCGGCGAACACGGGCTGAACTTCCGCCAGTTCGTTGAACTTTTCGGTCATTTGATCGGCCCAGCGTTGCGCAGGCACGTTGGCCCGTCCCGTTTGCTTGACCGTTCCATCTTCCGCCACGAACTCATCTTCGGTCAGCACCTTCACGCCTTGGCCGCGTAACTCCCAGCCCAGGCCGTCTTCACTTCGCAACAGCGGTTCGTAGTTGCAGGCGAGCCACCAGCGCGGCGTCATACTGCTGCCCGAGGCAGGAGCGATGTCGAGGAAGCTGTTTAAGCCCTTCACCGGCGATGGTTCGAGTTTCATCGCGATCCGTTTCATGCGATAGTCGGCGGCGACCATCATGCGCGCGAAGCGGCAATCTTCGGGCACGCCGGTCAGCGTCACTTGTTGCATACCCAGGGCTTGTTCAATGGCTCCAATAATGGCGGGGTTGAACTGGCGTTGCTGGCTCATCAGGGCTTCTAAGCGCTGGCGTCCGTCGGCCGTGGGGTCGATCGAGCAGCTAATGCCGCCTTGCCGAGCGGCATGCACGCTGCGCAGCGCGACGATCAAGTCGTCCAGTTGCAACACGGGCCGTCCGTTGGTTTCGCCCACGACTTCACCCCGCTCGTCGATCTTCCAACCTTCGCCGGGGCCGGCCAGGACGATGTCGTTATGTTCGGGGTACACCAACACGTACTGAATGCGCTGCAAACCGCCCAAGTAGCGCACTTCGTCGGGAAGCACGGCCATGTCGTGCGCGTACGCTTCGGCGATCGCACGGTCAATGCCGCGCAGCGAAACCTTTCGCAGCTTGGCGGAAGGCTTCAAACCTTGCGGCACCGCGTCGGCGGTGTCGAGCATTTCGCGCCGCAACTCTTGGCGAAACGCGGGCGTGGTTTCTTCGATCAAACCTTCCGGGTTGATACTAATACCGCCCACGGCCCGACTGCGGAACAAAGGGCCGCAACACCCGGCTAATACTTCGGCCACTGGACTTAGCAGCGCTAGCCCCACCAGGGCGCAAAGGATCAAACCCGCCAGCTTACGTTGACTCGTCATCAATCAAATACCTCGCAGAAGGGCGACGGCTGAAAAGAAGCACGAAAAGCGCCCCAGGACCCAGATGGATGAATTTGTGCGAATGTGTCTTCAGCGTACTCGGAGGCGTTCAATTTCGCAAGAAAGGTTGTTACAAGCGTTACAAAGCGACAACATGCTGCCGTTGGTTCGTGGCCGGGTCGCCCCCCTAAGGGCGAGTTCCGTCGCGCGGCTTGCCCTCGCGGTAGATCACTTCGTCGTCAATGGTGACTTGAAACGCCCGCGTAAAATACACCCACACCACGCGCACATCGACCGCCACGCGAAAGGGACGGCCTTGCCCCAGCCACACAAAGTCAAAGTGCGGCACGCTTTGAAAATACGCCATTTGCGATACGACTTTGCGCCCATTGACCGCCACGTACTCGGCCGGGCCAGAGGCGTTCCATTCGAGTTCCGCCTCAAATTTTCCCGAAAGACGTAGATGGCGGTACAACGAGCTTGATCGAATCAAGGTGGCCGTCAGCGGGGCCTGGGGGAAATAAGCCACCTCGCAGGCGCCTTGCCCGACGGTCTGGGGGCTTCGATACGGGTTTTGCTCTCCCTCGTCGTACAACATCATGCCATTATAAAGGCGGTTTCGTCGCAACGCCTGCACTTTGCCTACACTTCTTACTCGCATCTTCGTTCCCCAAGTAAGCCTGCACCATGAACATCCACCGGGAAGGCAAGTTCTTTGTTGGTAACGACTTACAGGGAAACTTGCTCTTGGGTATCGAAACGGCGCAACTGGCCGACTGTGTGGCCGAGGCCACACGGCGCAAGGCCTATGGCGTATTCGGAACCCCCGGCTTTGGGTTCCAAGAGGACAATTTGGATTTCCTCGGCGAACTGCCAAGTCTGAAAAGTATTTGGTTTTGGGACATCGCCCTGAAGAACATCGACGGCGTATACGCGCTCAAGAAGTTGCGGAAGTTTGGCGTCCATGATAAGCGTCCGCCCATCGACTTCGCACGACTACCGACATTGGAGCGCGTCACCTGGACGTACGAGGCCAAAGACACGGGCATTTCCGCCTTATCAAAGCTGCGCGAATTGGACCTCTGGCGGTACAGTCCGAAAAGCAAATCCTTCGGCGACCTGGAGCTACCCACCACGGTGGAAGAAATGTCGATTATTTTCGCCAATCCCGCGACGCTCGAAGGTTTGCCGATTTTTCCGAACCTGAAGCGGTTGCAACTTAGCCGCATGCGCAACTTAATTTCGTTGGCGGAACTGCCGCGCATCGCGCCGCAGTTAGAGCATTTGGTGGTTACGAACTGCAGCCGCGTTGCTGATGGCCCCAAGGTCGTGCGCCACCTGCCGCACCTGAACCACGCCTGGGTGCATAACGCGCTGCTGGTCTCGAAATAACCCACGCCGAACGGTAGTCGTACTGCGCGCGACATGCGTAGAGCCCCACACGTCAACGACCGCTCGCCCGATCATTCATCGTTCCAACTCTCGAACCGAGCGCCAGCAATTGACACACGCCGCAGGGTGACCGACGATGACCACGTCGTTGTCGGCTGGACTGGTTGTTTACGTCTTTGGCGCCGTGTGTATGCGAGCTATCGCCGCCCGTGCAAACTCTCCGCATCCCTTCTTTGTTGAGACGCCGGAACCTCCCCCACCGGGGTCAGGCGAGGTGCTGTGCCGAACTCTGGAAGTGGGCGTCTGCGGCACCGATCGCGAGATCCTCCATTCGGAGCAGCCGCTGCTCCCTCCGGGACAAGACCGCCTTGTGCTCGGCCACGAATGTTTGGCGCGTGTCGAACAAGTGGGACCGGGCGTGCGCGAAGTCCAACCGGGCGATCTGGTCACTCCCGTCGTGCGGCGCGCCTCCCAGCCAAGCCGCGTGCGTGTGGATCTGATGTCCTTCGGCGAGTTCACCGAACGCGGCATTGTGCATGAAGACGGCTTCGCGCTGCCTTGGTTTATCGACAAACCCGAGTTCCTGTTTCCCGTGGCGCCGCAGATCGCCGATGCGGCCGTGTTTACCGAACCGCTGTCGATTGCCGAAAAAGCCGCGAACGAGGCGATCGTGTTGCAGCAGGCGCGGCTCGGAGCGCACGCGTGGATCGAATCTCCGCCGCGCGTGCTGGTCACGGGCTTGGGCCCGATTGCGTTTGGCGCCGTGCTGGCGTGCCGAGGCCGCGGTTGGCCGGTGACGGTTTGGGGTCGCGATCCGGCCGACACATTTCGCGTGCGGCTGGCGTGCGACCTGGGCGCGGCCTACCTGTCCGCAGCAACGTATCACTTTGAACCGGAGAATGTCGAGCGCGACGGTTTTGACTTTATCGTGGAGTGCACCGGCAGCGATGAGGTGCTGGTGCGGGCCGGTTCGGCGCTCGCGTCCCGCGGGGTCATGGCCTGGCTCGGCAGCGCTCGTGTTCCGCTCCCGGCGCAGCACAATGTGGCGTTGCTGATGCGTCAGGCGATTTTAGGGAATCACCTGCACTTAGGATCGGTGAATGCGGCGCCGCGCGACTTCGCCGACGCGCTCGGCCGCATCGCCCAGTTTCACGCAAGTCACCCGCACGAACTGGCGGCGATCTTTACCGATCGGGTACGCCCTGACGATGCCCTGTGGCATTACGAGAATCGCCGCCCTCAGGGAATCAAAACGGTCATCGTATTCGGCGACTGAGGCGCGCCCTGCATCGGTGCGCGACCAATCTCCCGCATGCAACCCTTTACCGCAGCGACGTTACGCCGCAGTGGTCGGCGCGTCGCCGGCTTGGCGTTGGGCCAAGGCGCGGTTGAAGTCGTCGGCCACGTCGCGCCAGAAGTCATCGTCACGAAACTTGATGGGCGCAACCGACCGTCCTGACGCGGCTTCTTTGAGCGCCATGCGCAAGCGATACATCGGCCCGACAAAGCGGTTGCTCAGCCGTAACACATCGAACACCACCAGCGGTAGCACAAGCACCGTGGCCCCCAGCGCGGGGCCATACGCATGCAGCACCTTGCGCGCCAGTTCGAGCGACGAGGTGGGGGGATCATCCCAGGCGGTCCAACAACTCGCCATCAACGACGCCGCCAGCAGGCAAAAGAACCAATAAAACACGACGCGAGCAATCAGAATCGATTGCACGCGGTCAAGCAGCAGTTGTCTTCTTCGTTGGCGCACGGTGGTTGCCCCCTTCCAGCTCGGGTTACGCTTGTGGTTGGCGCGGCGCGGCTTGAACTTTACGGGCGCGCGGCGAACCATGAAAAGCATAGCTCACGCCGCCTTCGCCACCGTTGGCGACGCGGGCGAATCAAGCCGGGTCGTATAGCGAAACGCGCGGTTTGCCGTTATAACCCAAACTTTCCCTCCAGCCATTGCGATGCATGCCAGCCGAACCGCTTTTGCAGCGAGCCCGCACCAAAATCGTGGCCACCGTGGGGCCCGCTTGTCGCGGCCGCGCCAAACTCGCCGAGTTGATCCAAGCCGGCGTTGATGTGTTTCGCATCAACATGGCGCATGGCGAGCGCGAGGAGCACATTCAGGCTGTGGCCGACATACGCCAGGCCAGCCGCAACGTGGACCGCCCGGTGGGCATTCTGGTGGACCTGGCCGGCCCCAAGATTCGCTTGGGCGCGCTCGTGCAAGACCCGATGCCGTGCGAAGAAGGCGCGGAGTTCCGCTTCATTCGCGGCGAAACCTCGTTCAGCCCCTTCGATCTGGTCAGCACGTATCCCACGCTTGTCGACGAACTCGATGTGGGTGACCGAGTGCTACTGGCCGACGGCGTCGTCGGCATGCGCGTGGTGAAAAAAGTGGCCGACGCAGCGATCTGCCGCGTCGACATCGCGGGCGAAATTCGCAGCCGTAAGGGGATCAACCTCCCTGGCGTGAAGCTGAGCACCCCCGCCATGACCGAAGCCGACCGGGACAACGCTTTATGGGCCGCTCAGGCGGAGGTGGACTTCGTCAGCTTGAGTTTCGTTCGCGATCCGGAAGACATCGCCGGACTGCAAGCGCTGCTCCAAGACGCTGGCTCGCGAGCCATGGTCATCGCCAAGATCGAGAAGCCTGAAGCGCTGGAGCGGCTCGATGAGATTGTGTACGCCGCCGACGGCGTCATGGTCGCGCGCGGCGACTTGGGCGTCGAGATCGACGTGGCCGAGACTCCCATCGTGCAGAAACGCATCATCGCCTGCTGCACCAAATTTCAGAAGCCGGTGATTGTGGCGACACAAATGCTCGAAAGCATGACCGAGTCGAAGCGCCCCACGCGCGCCGAAGCGAGTGACGTGGCCAATGCCATCTTAGACGGAGCCGACGCGTGCATGCTCTCGGGCGAAACCGCCGTTGGCGCCTACCCGCGCGAAACGGTCGAAATGATGAACCGGATCTTGCTCAAGACCGAACGGCTGCTGCAAGATGCGCCGGCCAACGCGCCTCCGATGGCGGCGGTCTCGGGGGTGCATCCCATTACCTCGGCCGTGATCTACGGCGCGGGGCGCATCGCGGCGCAGTTGTTCGCCAGCATGGTGGTCATCATTACGCGCAGCGGCGCCACGGCGCGCGTCAAAGCCAAACAGCGCGACTTCATTCCCACGCTGGCCGTAAGCGACTCCGAGACGACCTTGCGGCAAATGACGTTGTTCTGGGGCATTACGCCGCTGCACGGCGCCCCCACGAACAACCCGCCTGAATTGCGCCGCTTTATTGACGAATGGGGACTGGCGGACGGCTCGCTCCGTTTGGGCGACCGCGTGGTGTTCGTCACCGGGAGCGACCTGGTCGAACGCGCCCACAACGTGGTCGTGGTGCACGAGGTGGAGAACGTCAAAAAGACCTGACGCAGCACATGCGGCTAGGTTGGCATCAAATCGCGAATTATGGCGCCGAGGTCGTAGCGAGGTTCATAACCGATGGTTGACTTCAACCGAGAAAGGTCCGGCACGCGGCGGCGAATGTCTTCGAAGTCGTCGTCGTACGCTTCGGCGTAACTTTGAAACACCAAGGGCGAGGGCGGCGTGCGGCCCGAAGCGGCGACCACGCGCTCCGCCAATTCGCGAATCGACACCGGCTGGTCGCTGCCAATGTTGAACACCTTACCCAAGGCTTGCTCGGTCTCCATCAGCGCCAACACCGCGCGAACCACATCGCTGACATGGGCGAAGCACCGCACCTGGCTGCCGTCGTCATGCACCACCAGCGGTTCGCCGCGCTGCGCCGCAGCCACAAACCGAGGCAACACCATACCATAGGCGCCCGTTTGTCGCGGGCCGACCACATTGAAGAAGCGCCCAATCACCACGGGCAGCCGCGACTGCCGCCAGTGCGCCAACGCGAGGAATTCATCAATCGCCTTCGAGGCGCCATACGACCAGCGGGCCTTGGTCGTGGCGCCAAACACCAAATCGTCCCCTTCGCTCCATACCGGCTTGGGGTTCTTGCCGTACACTTCGCTGGTGCTGGCCAGGAAGAACTTGACGCGGTCGCCGCGCTCCAGCCGCCGCCGCAGTTCGGCCAGAATCAGTTCGGTCGGGTAGATGTTGCGCTCGATGGTTTGGATCGGTTCGCGGGCAATCAGCGCTACCCCCACGGCGGCGGCAAGGTGATACACCTCCTCCACGTCCTCCATCGCGCGATGCACCAGAGCCGCATCACTCACCGAGCCGCAATGATAGGTAAGGCGAGGATGCCCCTCGACCGTCGCCAGGTTCGCCGCTCGGCCGGTCGATTCATCGTCGATCACGGTCACGCGATCGCCGCGAGCCAACAAAGCTTCAGTCAAATGGGAGCCGATAAACCCGGCCCCGCCGGTCACAAGCACGCGCTTCATGGAGAGAACTAACTTCCCGCAAAAAAGGAGAGCCGGCGGCCAGCGCCCTACGCCCAAACGCCACCGCTCCAGAATACCATGCGAGGATCATTGCGTGCGAACCTTCGGTCGCTTCGCGTCGCGGTTTATCGCCTGGTAGGGACGCTCAGTTCGGCGGCAAGGTGTTCCAGCAGCGTTTCCAAACATCCCGGCGTCAACACCGCAATCGACTCTTGATAGATGCCGCGGCCGTACAGCTCACGCGGCGGCAAGTACGAAGGCCCCCATCCGCCGGAGATCGTAGCCAGAAGAATGGGTGTTTGCGGAAAACGGCGGCGCAACTCGGATTGCAACAGGTTGTACGGTTCGCCCGACACGGCCAGCCACCACGCGTCGCCCATACGGCACAGCACCACGGGAAACGGGAACGTCGGGCCGGGGGGAAGCGTCTCCAGGCGGCGCAGCAGTCGGGTGCGGCGTTCGATCATCGCTCGCGCATCACGCGCTGCCGCCGCGTCGCCTTGCTGGTTCGCTTGATCCTCTTTCGCAATCCATGCGTCCCGTTCGCGCTGGGCGGTTTCATGCGTAGGTAAATCTTCGCGGTAAGGAAGCTCGACCTTCCATCGGCGCGCTTCCCACGTTAGCGCGGCCTGTGCGGCTTTCTCCTCTAGCGCCGTATGCCGCCAGGTGCCGATCGTGGCGCCCGACTCCACGGGGCCGGCATATTCAAACTGCGTGCCCGGCGGAGGAAGCGACTCCAGCACCGACAACGCCGCGTACGCCACTTGCCGGCCGTTGCGGTCGGCCACCGCGGTATCGCCGACGAACCCTTCCCGCGGACCTAAATCGCCCGAGGCGCCTTGCAAAAACACACAAGGAGCGCCCACGGCCGCTTCGACCGTTTCCCGCAGCGCGCCGGGATAGTCGGGACTTATCTGCGTGTTGTCCCAAGCCAGCGTGGTGGGATGGCAGGCGTAGTTCACCACCACAGCCAGAAGCCGGTCGTCGGCGTCGTGCGTCACCCGGGCCACCAGCAGCGTATCATCGGCTGGCGCGCCGGGATTGAAGCCACACACAAACTTGCCAGCCGACTCGTCCCAGTAGTCGCGGTGCGCCGCCAGGTTGCAATGCCCTTGACCGTAGACGATCGTGGCGTCGGCAAGCGTTCCCAACGCCTGCGCGGTCAACTCGGCCACGCGCCGCGCGATCTGTTCGAGATACTCCGGAATCAAGTCGCCTCCCGGCAGGTCGACGCGGTCCAGGCTCATCAGCCCCGCGCTGTGCGTGTGCGAGAACGTGACGAGCAACGACTCCGGCTCGACGCCGGTGGCCTGCGCCACATGCGCGACCAGCCGCTCCATTTCCGGAGCGCCCAGCAAGCAATGATCCAGGGCGACCACCACTTGCCGCGTTTCCGGGGAAGGCGCGGCGTCGCGTGCTTGGAACACCATCACGCTGGCCCGCAACGGCCGATGCACGCCGGTAGCTCGGTCGTGGACCGCCGCCCCCCACATGCGATGGTAAATCCCCACGGGGGGCGTAATATCGCCCACGGCAACAGAAAAACGCAACCGGCTTTGCGGAGTTGAGACTTGCATGCCGTGTGTCTAATGCATGCCGTGGCGTTCCACAATAGCCAGAAGCGGTAAGACTAGGGGAGCGTTCTCCAAACTCTCTTGCCCCGCTTGTAGCTGGACCGATAAACTTAGGTGACTGGTACGGAGGCCACTTTTCTTTTGCGGAGTCTCGTGAATGACCCCGGCTGTGCTGTTTACCTGTCTTGCCCTGACTGCCGCTGCACCCGACACGGTGGTGGTTTGCCCCGATGCGTTTCGTCCCGCGCTGCAACCTTGGGTGGCGCATCGTCAGGCCCAAGGCCATGAACTGGCGTGGGTTTCCAATGTGGGAAACTCGGCGGATATTCAGCGAAAAATCCGGCAGTATGCTCAGCTAGGGGCTTTGCGTTTCGTGGTGCTCGTCGGAGACGCCGATCCGCAATCGGCGCAGGATGCTGAACTCCGGCGGCGTTCGGTGCCCACGCATCATGTGCCGGCGAAAGTGAATATCCACTGGGGGTCCGAGGTGGATATCGCAGGCGATAACCTCTATGGCGATCTGGACGGCGATGAAGTTCCCGACGTGGCGGTCGGCCGGCTGCCGGTCGACACCCCGGAAGAACTGTCGCGGCTGGTGCACAAGATCATTGCTTATGAGAACTCGGCGACGCTGGGCGATTGGCGCCGGCAGGTGAACTTCATCGCCGGCGTAGGAGGTTTCGGGGCGGTGGTTGACTCGGTGCTGGAATCGGCCACGAAGAAGTTTCTGACCGACGGCATTCCGCCGTCCTATCGCACGACGGTCACGTACGGCAGTTGGCGCAGCCCCTTCTGCCCCGATCCGCGCAAGTTTCACGACGCCGCCCTGACCCGCTTCAACGAGGGCTGTTTGTTCTGGGTGTACATTGGGCACGGCCAGCGTACGGGGCTCGATTGGGTCAATACGCCTGTGGGGCAATTCCCCATTCTCTCGAACGCCGACGTTTCCAAGCTCCAAGCCGCAAAGACGCCCCCCATTGCTGTGTTCCTGGCGTGCTACACCGGCGCTTTTGACGCCGAGCGTGATTGTCTGGCGGAGGAAATGTTGCGCACCCCCGGCGGACCAGTGGCGGTGCTGGCGGGTTCGCGCGTGACCATGCCCTACGCCATGGCCGTACTCGGCACAGGTTTGATGGACGAAGTCTTTGTCGAACAACGCGCCACCTTGGGCGAGGCCGTCTTGCACGCCAAACGCCGCCTCGTGCAAGAGTCGCCCGCGAAGGAGGAAAACCAACCTGCCAAAGCAACCAACCAAGACGAAGAAGCCGATGAGGAAGACGCTCCGCTCTCGCGGCGCGAATTCCTGGACACCGTGGCCCGCGCCATCAGCCCCAAGCCCGAACTCTTGGCCGAGGAGCGCCACGAACACTTGCACCTGTTCAACGTACTGGGCGACCCGTTGTTGCGATTGCCCACTCCAGGCGAAGTGAAACTCGCCGTCGCGGCCGACGCCGACGCCGGAGGGCAACTTGCCATCGAAGGCGTGGCGCCGCATGCAGGCCGCTTAACGGTCGAGTTGATCTGCCGGCGCGATCGGCTGACGTTCCAGCCTCCCTTTCGAGCCACACCGTTGTCGATTCATGCGTCGCTTGAGCAGTACGACGTGGTTTACGCCAAGGCGAACGACCATCGTTGGGCGACGCAGCGCTTGCTCGCCCCGGAAGGCGCCTTCCAAACCACGTTGAACATTCCAGAAGACGCCCGGGGTCACGGCCATGTGCGGGTCTTTTTGGAGGGCGACGACCGCATCGCGTTGGGCGCCGCCAATATCTACATTCGCCGCCCGCGGCCCATGTCGGCCGAGTAGTGGTCAGGCGATTCCAACCCAACCACCGCGGTTTCCTTGCACCAAGACCCTTTGAACTCGCACGGTCGAACAATCGCCGCCGGCGCCGTTTTGTTGCTCGGTATGCTGGCGGGATGTGGCGACAAACGTGAAAGTGCGAGAACCAACACCACGCCGCTCCCCGCCGAATCGCCGCCAGTGATCGTCTCGGTGGCCGCCAGCACGCACGATGCGGTTCGGGAAATCGCCGCCACCTGGCGACAGGCAACCGGCGTTGAAGTGCAACTCAACACGGGCGCATCCAGCACGCTCGCCTCACAAATTCTGGCGGGCGCTCCCGCCGATTTGTTCCTTTCGGCCAGCCGCGAATGGGCCGAGGCGGTGGTGCAGCAAGATCAAGTGCAGGACACCGTCGAGCTGTTGGGCAATCGACTCGTGATTGTTACGCCGCGTGATGCGCCAAGTCGCATCGCTTCGCCGCAAGATTTGCTTTCCGACGACGTGGAAACGATCGCGCTGGCCGGAGAGAAAGTTCCCGCGGGGGTCTATGCCGATCAAGCCCTTCGGTCGCTTGGTTTGCACGCAGGCGTGCAGGGAAAGATCGTACGGGGGGCCGACGTACGGATTGTCTTGAGCTACGTCGAACGCGGCGAGGCCGATGCCGGGCTGGTCTACGCGACCGACGCCGCCCTATCCTCCCAGGTTCACTTGGCGGCGGTGCTTCCGGAAGACAGCCACGAACCAATTGTCTATCCGCTGGTGCTGTTAAAGCAGGGTAGCAATCCCGCCGCGGCGCGCGAGTTTTTCACTTTCCTCCAATCGCGCGAGGCGCAAGCGGTGTTCGAGCGGTTTGGGTTTCTCATTTCAACCGCGCCGCGCGAGTAAGCCATACGTCGCCGCCGAGGACCCCGCGGCGAATCGGCTGCCGAGGTCATCAGGGCCTGCATGAGGCGAAGCATGCCGAGTACACTGGTAGGCTTGGCGTTCCAGGACTTCGTGAACTTCGCACATGCAGCATTGGTTTCTCACGCCCGATGAATGGCGGGCGATCGCGCTGAGCCTCCAGGCCGCGGTGTTCGCCGTGGCGATCACACTGCCGCTGGGCGTGGTCGTAGGACGCCTGTTGGCCCGCGGGAAGTTCTTGGGCAAGAGCCTGATTGAAACCGCGATCAACTTGCCGCTCGTGTTACCGCCCGTAGTGACAGGGTACTTGCTGCTGGTCGTGTTGGGGCGGCAAGGTTGGCTCGGCCGGCCGCTGAACGACTGGCTGGGCGTGCGGTTCGTGTTCGACTTTCGCGGCGTGGTGCTGGCGTCGGCGGTGGCGGCGTTCCCGCTCATGGTGCGGGCGATCCGACTTGCCTTTGCTGGCGTCGACCGGCGCTTGGAACAAGCCGCGCGCACCTTGGGCGCCGGCCCCGTCGATGCGTTCTTCACGGTTTCGCTGCCGCTGGCGTGGCGCGGCGTACTGGCCGGTTGCGTCCTCGCGTTTGCGCGCAGCCTAGGCGAGTTTGGCGCTACGATTGTCATTGCGGGAAACATTCCCAACGAAACGCAAACGATTCCGCTGTACATTTATGGTTTACTGGAATCGCCCGGCGGACTGCAACAAGCTTGGCGCGTGGCGACGGTTTCGATTTTGCTCGCCGCCGCGGCCTTAACGGTGAGCGAGTACCTGGAGCGAACGCGCGGCGAGTGACGCACGGCCCCATGCGAAGTAAAGAACGAATCAGCCCTCCGAACGAATGACCCGATTGGACTTCTCCTGCCGCCTTCGCTGGAGCGACGGCTTTCAGCTTGACGCGACCTTCGCGGCGGGAGACGGCGTGACCGCGCTGGTGGGCCCGTCGGGGTCGGGTAAAACCACGGTGCTGCATCTCATTGCGGGCCTCTTGCAACCGGACGAAGGACGCATAGCGCTGGATGACCGCACGTTGACCCACACCGCGCGGCGCGTGTTCGTACCGCCGCATCGGCGTCGCGTGGGAATGGTGTTTCAAGATTACTTGCTCTTTCCGCATCTTTCGGTGCGCGAGAACCTGCGGTACGGGCAGCGTCGCCGCGCGCCGCAGGGGCGCGAGTTCGATCACGTGGTCGAACTTTTGGAGTTGGGCGAGTTGCTCGGCCGACGTCCCGGCTCGCTCAGCGGCGGCGAGAAGCAGCGCACCGCTCTCGGCCGCGCCTTGCTTAGCGGCCCCGACCTGCTTTTGCTTGATGAACCGGTCTCGGCCGTGGACGACCGGCTGAAAGATCGCATTCTCGGTTTGTTCGAGCGCGTGATTCGCGAATACCAACTGCCCACGTTGTTCGTCAGCCACAACCCGCAGGATGTGCAACGGCTGGCCGATCGCGTCATCGCCTTTGAAGCTGGCAAAGCGAAGTCCCTACCCGACGCAACGACGTCGCCAACGTCGCATTCCAAGTTGGAGTCCGGGCTTTAGCTTGTCGTGCTTCAATGGGCGACCGCGCTGCCGACTCAACAACCGCCGGAAGGTGGAACGCCGATTCGTCGCGTTTCGAATCCCGATTGACAGGCGGTTTGGTTGGCATAAAATCTCCTTCAATTGAATGATCGTTCATGCGAGATAAGTGGAACGATGCCGACGCTTCCTGAAACTCCCTCGTGCGCTCAGTTGTTAAAGGTCTTGGCCGACGATACCCGCTTGGCGGTGCTCGAGTCGTTGCTTTCCGGCCCGAAACATGTGAACGAGATCAACGATCAACTGCATGTGGAGCAAACCCTCTTGTCGCATCATTTGCGGGTGCTGCGCGAGGCGGGTTTGGTGCAGTCGCAGCGCGAGGGCAAGAGCGTGCTCTATCGCCTGACTCCGGCGGCCCGCAGCGCTCGCCGCGGTAAGGCGATTAACCTCGGCTGCTGCTCGATCACGTTCGACGGCCGCACGCCCGCGGGACACGCAGAACCAGGTTAAGCACGGCGGGGCGAACCTTCCTTCATTCCAACCGGTAACCCATGACGGACGGGACTGTCCGTTCTTTCCTCGAAGAGGCGGAGCCTCGCATCCTTTCTCGGGCTCATGGCTTCGCTTCCCCCTCGTTTGTCGTCGTGCATTCTGGCCGAGACGGCTGGAACGTTTGTGCTGATTTTCTTCGGTTTGGGCGCCGTGCATGTGGCCGTGCTCACAGGCGATCTGGCGGGCCTGTGGCAAGTCGGCATCGTGTGGGGCGCCTCGATCATGTTCGCTATTTACGCTTTCGGGGCGATCAGCGGCGCGCATATCAATCCCGCTATCTCCGTGGGCCTGGCCGCCTGGGGGTTGTTCCCCTGGCGCCGCGTGGCGCCCTACATTCTGGCGCAGTTGGTTGGCGCCACGCTGGCCGCGGCGGTGCTGTTCTTCCTGTTTCAAGGTTTTCTCCAAGAGAAAGAGCGCGTTAAAGGAGTCACGCGGGGCGAACCGGGCAGCATCGTCACGGCCATGTGTTACGGCGAGTATTTTCCGAACCCCGGTCCCATGGCAGGCGGAACCGCCACTTACAATTTGGAAGAACACCGTCGTTTGGACGGCCGCATTAGCGAAAACGCTGCTTGCTTGGCCGAGTTCCTGGGAACCGCCGTTCTCGCCTTCATGGTCGCGGCCTTTGGAGAAAGTCGCAACACGAACAACCCGCGGTGGCTGGCGCCGGTGTTCATCGGGCTGACGGTCACGGCGCTCATTTGCGTCATCGCGCCGCTCACACAAGCCTGCTTCAATCCCGCGCGCGACTTCGGTCCGCGGTTGTTCGCCTACTTCGCCGGTTGGGGCGAAGTGGCGCTTCCGGGGCCGCGTCCTACGGGCTTTTTCACGGTGTACATTCTTTCGCCCCTGTTAGGCGGCATCGTCGGAACGGGACTCTTTCGCAAGGTCTTTCTTCCCTTCCATTCCAGCCTGCACGTGGAAGGAGCGATGTCCGAATGAAACGCTTGCGTTTGCAAAACCAACGCCTTGCGTTCTGCGTTTGGGCGCTTGCCTTGGGCGGCGTGATTCTGGCGGTCGCGCGCAGAGCGGAAGCAGAGGCCACGCCGGAGCGTCTCCAGGTCGATCTGCCCTATCAGGCCGAACGAAGCGATCCGGTGACGCACGAGGTCGATTTCTCGGTCGTGGTTACTCCGCCGGAGCATTGCCAGGTGTTGAAGATCTGGCTGCCGTTGCCGCCGTCCGATGTCGCCCAAGAGGTGTTTCAAAGTTCGTTCAGCGCGTTTCCGGACCACGTCGATTTGAAAATCGCCCAAGAACCGGTGTACGGCAACCGGTTTGCGTACTTTGAATTTCACCAGCCGCGCGGCGCGCAAATCATTCGCCATCGGTTTAAGGCCAAGGTGTGGGAGTTGCGATGGAAGTTGAACCCGCAACAGGTGGCCGCGATCGAGCAATGGCCCAGTGCGTTTGAGCCGTACCTCAACCCGCATCCTGTGGCGGAGGAAGAAGCCTTTCGCGCCACCCTGCAGCAGTTCACGCAAAACGGCGGCGCCGCGTCGCTCGGTTTGTTTGAAGCGATGAACTGGATCGACCACAACTTGACGTATGACCACGCCGCCGCGTCGCTCCAGGCCGATGCGCAGCACGCCTTCACGCAGCGCCGCGGACATTGCAGCGACTACCACAGCTTGTGCGCCACGATGGGCCGGGCCTTGGGCTACCCTACGCGCGTTACGTATGGCTTGTCGCTTTTTCCCAAAAACTCGCCTTCGCATTGCAAAATGGAAGCGTTCCTGCCGCCCTATGGTTGGGTGAGCTTCGATCTTTCCGAAACGCAAAAGCTGCTCAAAACGATCGCCTCGCACACAACGCTTTCTGAGGAAGAGAAAGTCGAACTCATTGAGGCGGCCCGGCAGCGGCTCAAGCAGGGCTTTCGCGAGAACAGTTGGCTCCTGGTGACGCGCGGAACCGATTACGAACTGGCCCCCAAGGCGTCGCAGCCCGTGCGTGTGGTGCGCACCATTTACGCCGAGGCTGATGGCGTGCCGCTGCCCGAACCCGATCCGGCGAACCCCCAACAACGCGAGTTCGCCTGGATGACCGTGCACAAATACACCGCCGACAAGGAATTCTCGTTGCCTTTCAAAGATCTGGCGACGTTAACGCCGGAGAAACAATCGCAAGAGTTCAGGAAGTAGCAGTCAAAAGTTGGAAATTCGGGAGGGGCGGCGCGGGGAATGTGAGTTGTTTCATTCTTGTCATTAACAAAAGGTCAAGGTGACTTGATGGCTTCGATCCGATTCATCATGTTAGGCGGCTTCCTAGGCGCCGGAAAAACCACCACCATCGCGCGGTTAGCCAAGGCGTACCAGGATCGCGGCTTGAAGGTGGGCATTGTTACGAACGATCAGGCGGCCGATCTGGTTGACACGCACTTGCTGCGCTCGCAGGGTTTTGACGTGGGCGAAGTGGCCGGTGCGTGCTTCTGCTGCAAGTTCAACGACTTGACCGATACGATGGGCCAACTCGAAGCGGACCAGCGGCCCGATGTGGTGTTGGCCGAACCCGTGGGAAGCTGCACCGACCTCGTGGCGACCGTGATGAAGCCGATCATGGACCTGTACGGTGAAAAATTCGATGTGGCGCCCTACGGCGTACTGCTCAAACCGTCACATGGACGGCGCATTCTCAGCGGCGATCCCAACGCCGGCTTTTCGCCCAAAGCAGCGTACATTTTCAAAAAACAGTTAGAAGAAGCCGACTTTGTCGTCATCAACCGGATGGATGAACTGTCGGCTGAAGAAGCCGATGAATTGGCGCGCCTGATTGAAAGCGAGAAGCCCGGAACGCCGTTGCTGCGCACCTCGGCTCGAACGGGCCAAGGATTCGACGCGCTATTGGAAATGCTCGACCAACGCGGCGCCTTCGGCCGCAACATTCTGGAGATCGACTACGACATCTACGCCGAAGGGGAAGCGGAACTCGGCTGGCTCAACGCACAAGTGCATGTGGCCAGCCACGCAGAGTTTTCGCTCGATGCGCTCCTGACCGAAATCCTGAACCAGCTGCGCGACTCGCTCGACATGGCCGGCGCCGAAACGGCTCACTTGAAGGCAATTGGCCTTTGGGAAGGTTACCACGGCGTGGCGAACCTCGTGAGCCGGCAGTCGCCCGTCATGTTGTCGCTCGCATCCGATTGCCGCACGCGCACGGCCGACGTGGTGCTGAACGCGCGGGTCGCGACGTCGCCCGAGATGTTGCAAGAGCATGTGCAAGAAGCGGTGCAAGCGGCCTGCGCTAAGTTCGGCGCCACGGGCGAAATCGCGCACGTGCAATGCTTCCGCCCCGGCCGCCCCACGCCCACGCATCGCTACAGCGCCGCGGGCAATTAAGCAGCGACGAGACGCGCCTCCAATGTGGCGCACTCGCTCCGCGAGTGCCGGAAACCACTCGCGGAGCGAGTGGACCACACGGAAGAAGTCATCACACCTCGATGAAATACGCGCTAGGCGATTTTGGTGGTCGCGGTTGATATGTGGCTATCCTCGACCACCTGACCGTCGCGAATGTGGATCACGCGCTCCGCACGTGCGGCGACTTCATCGCTGTGCGTAACCACCACGAGCGTGACGCCCGACTCGTCGTGCAATTTCGCGAACAGGCCCAGAATCAGCTCGGCGGTCTTGGTATCGAGGTTGCCGGTCGGTTCATCGCCAAACAGCAGCACCGGATCATTGGCCAGCGAGCGAGCGATCGCCACGCGTTGCCGTTCGCCTACGCTTAACTTTGACGGCAAATGATGCAACCGGTGGCTCATCCCCACCGAGGCAAGCAACTCTTTCGCTTTGGCGGCACGCTCCTTCACCGGCCGGTTGCTTTCGAACATGGGAATTTGCACGTTCTCCAGCGCCGTAAGCGTCGGCAGTAAATAGAACGACTGAAATACAAAGCCGATCTTTTCGCTGCGAAACCGATCGAGGCTCGGCATGCTCGAGAGCCGTTCGCCCTCGAAGTACACTTCGCCCGACGTCGGCCGATCCAGCGCGCCGAGCATCGAGAGAAGCGTCGATTTGCCACTGCCGCTGGGGCCCATAATGGCGACGTACTCGCCGCGGCGGATCTCCACATTCACGTCGCACAGGGCGTTCACGTTGCCGTCCGGATAAACTTTGCTCAAATGTTCGGTGCGTACGAGCACGTCGTCAATCACTTTCATGGTCGGGGCTCCTTGGCCTCGTGTTCGCTGAACTTGTGTTTGCTGGGAATGTTCCGGGGTTCGCAATGGCGGTTACTCGCTGCGCAGTCCCTCCGACGGCATGAGCTGCGCCGCCCGATACGCGGGAAACAAGCCGCCAATCATGCCCACCGCCAGAGCCAAGAGGAATCCCTCGAAGATCACCTGCGGGGCGATGCGACCCGTCATAAAGCCGGCCACGGTGGGCAACTTGGTGAGCAAGCTCACCAACACCACCGCGCCGATGGCCCCGAGCACTCCGCCGACGGCGCTCAGGATGAGCGACTCGCCCAAAATCATCGCCACCACCCGCGACTTGCGCCAACCAATGGCTCGCAGAATACTGATTTCGCGCACGCGCTCCACGACCGACATGATCATCGTATTCAACATTCCAATACCGCCCACAAACACCGCGATGAGCGACGTCATGAGCGCCATGGCGTGCGCCATTTTGATGTGCATCGCCTCTTGCGTGTATTCGCGCGAAGGCCGAGCAAGCAAGTTCAAGCTGCGGCCTTCGTTATCTTTCAGCTGATTGATCTGTTCGGCCACTTCGGCCACCGTCGGCGCGCCAGGGCCGTGTTCAAGAATTACGGGAAAGCCTGTTACGCTCCCCTCGCGAAAACTCATCGCTTGCAGCCCCTTGAGCGGCATAATCGCCCCACCGGACTCAAACGTGGAAAAACTTTCGAACACGCCTACCACTTCAAGCTCTTCTTCATTCAGCACAAAGGTGTCGCCCGCGTGCTTCTTCACGTTCTCGGCCAACGTGACGCCGAGCAGGATCGCCTTGTCGTCGCCTTCCTGAAGGGGCCTCCCCTCGATGATTTCAAATTCAGCAAACTGAAAAGAGTCGGTCCGCCAGCCTTGCAGCAAAACGTTGATGGTGTTGCCAGTATTCGGATCGGTATAGCCCATGAGTTCAACCAGGGCCGGCTCGACTTTCGACACGCCCGGCAGCGCCGCGACGTAATCAACCGCGTTTTCCTGCAAGTCGCTGGAAAGTTGATCGAGCACGCCACGTTCGACGATGACGATATCAATCCCGCGTTTCTCCAGCGCGCTCAACGTGCCATTCTCAAAACTTTCGGAGAGCCCCAAAAGCGCGATCGTGGTGCCGACCGCCACCGCCACGCCGCACGACGTCAACAGCGTGCGCGTCTTACGACGAAGCAAGTTTTTCAAGAGAAACGTTGAGAACCACATAATCCAACAATCAAAAAGGGAGCTGGAACAACAGCAGGCGGCCGGAGACGCCGTCGTGCACCCCGTTAAGGTCAACGGCGCCTGACGGACCTACCGAAAAATACGTTGCACATACGACACATTCATTCTACGCCGTATCGCAGGGTCGGAAACCTTGGGACGATGGCGCCGGTTATGCCGCATCGGTCGATTGTGCGGCGCCGTCGCGCCATTGGCGCAACTGGCGGCGAACCATTTCATTGAATGTGGCGGAGCATTCCATGGGAGCGAAATGCTTGGCCCCGGGAACCACATCGGCTCGGCAGTTCGGCAAATGCTCGGTCAGGAATCGGCACGTGGCCTTGAACGGAGAAAACTCGTCGTACAAGGCCAGCACGGGTTGCTGAATTTCGCATAAGCGCTCTCGGGTGAGTCCGGCGACTTCGAACATCTCGTCTCCTGCGGTCGTGCCGGCCAATTTGCCCGCTTGCGCCAACCACCGCGCTCCGGCGGCGCCCATGCGTTTTTTGATGCCTTGCATTTGCTCGGGCGAAAGCCGCCGGACCACGTCAAACAGGCGTGAGAAATTGACCGTGCCGCCAATCTCCTCCCCCACCGACTGAAAGTGTTCTTGCATGTCGCGCCAGATGACGGTTTGGCCCATGTCGGGCTCGATCTCGCGCAAGCCAGGAAAGTACGTATCGGACAGGATCACGCCGCGCACCTTTTCCGGCGTCAACAGCGCCGCGTGCATCGCAATCACGCCGCCGTAGCTGTGCGTCACAAGGAAGGCGGGTCCCAAACCCAGGGCGTCATGCAAACGACGAAAGTCTTCCGCCATGTGGGCCGAGTTGTACCCGTGTGGTGGAGCGCTGCTGGCGCCGTGACCGCGCAAGTCATACGACGTAACGCGAAACTCGCGGCTCAAATACTCCACGGTTCCCGAAAACGCCCACACCGCCATGTTGCCGGTGAAGGCGTGCAGCAGCACCACATCAGGGCCTTCGCCCGATTGCTGATAGTGGAGCTTCAGAGCGTCAAATGTTAACTTCGGCATAAAGCGGTTTCGATTCTCTTGTTTCGATTCTCTTGCGCGCCCTTCGTGCATTGGCGCCCTCAACGCGAGGTGCGATGTCGCGAGGTGCGATCAACTACGTCGCAAGCTCGCGCTCCAGGAACTCGGCCAGTTGCCCGACTTCGAGATCCTCGGCGCCGCTTTCCATCAGTTCGACCAGGAAGCGATTGAACGCGATCTTCCGGCCATAATAGGTTTCGAGTTGTTCGCCGAGAATCACAGCGTCGATTGAGGCGAACCCCAAGTCGCCAAAGAAGCGCGTTTCCGGCCCAATGTGGCCCGAGTATTCGCGATCTTCAAAGTTCTGCAGCATCGCCGCCAGGTCGGCGACAATTTCAACTTGAGACTTAGCAGGCATAGTTACAAGGCGTGAAGTGGAGGCGATTGTTTCCAACCCGGCATTGCGGCCAGGTGGAGCGTGGGGCGATCTCGACGTTCATGCGACATCGCAGTACGTGACGGCCGCCAGGAACGACTTATTACGCGACGTATACACCTTCAGCCGCTTTCCCTGGAACTGCGGAAACTCCGAGGCAAACGCGGGCGTCAGTTCGACTTCGACCCATACAGCGCCTGCGGGAAGCGATTCCTCGGCGTTCACCTGGCGCACCACCACACTGCGCGGTCCTTGCGCCATGCCGCGGCCCAGCGCCTTCGCCACGGCTTCTTTGGCGCACCAAAACCGGGTGACCGTTTCGGCGCGGTCCTTCGCTTCATCGAGCAATCGCCGTTCCACATCGTCAAAAGCGATGGATTCGAAACTCGCCTCGCGCGGCTCGATTTTCTCTAAGTCGATGCCCGCATACGGCTCGAACGACGCAAGCGAGCCCATGACCCCTTCGGCGTGCGTGATCGACACCAGGGGCATCTCGGCGCTTTCGCCGTATCCCAAGTGGATCGCAAACGGCCGGCCATGCTCGTCATGTTTGATCTCCAGGTCGGCGGGAAAAAAGCGTTCATCGTGACGCTCCCACCAGGCCAACCGCACCGCGTCCTTAGCGGCCAGCCGGCCGAACACCCAATCGAATCGCTTTTTCGGGGGCACAGTCAAGCGACGATACTCCCGCATTTCGTCGGAAGAAAGCGTCATTTGCGCCGTGACCATTTGCATGGCCGGCTGATGCAAATCCATCGGCGGCTCCAAACGCACACACACGCCACGCTTAGCCCAAGACGCAGGCGTCGCTTCGGGCCAGCGATTGCTGATGAAGTATTCGTCTTTACGGCCGTGGAAGTTCACTTCGCCATACGGCATGTAGAACCGCCAGTATTTGGCCTTCAGTTGGCACCATACGCGGCCATGTTCGTCGATCGCTTCGACACCGTGTACAAAATGCCGCGGCGACTGCTCAACAATGTGCCCGCGCACCTGGAACCGCGTGCCCTCATCCGGCCGCGGTCCGTAAATGCGCACGCTTTTCATTTCGAAGGGAAGCAGCGTACGGCCCGCCAGATCGGGTTGCTCCAGGTGCCACGCACACAAAGGATGCATCGCTACGTCCAGCAGCACCGGATCGAGCAGAAATTGCGGATCGTCGGTCGATTGAAACACCCCGCGGCGCGGCAACACCACGGCGCGGCCTTCAATGCCTTCGTCGCCAATGGCCGTCAGCTCGGTAACGCCCATGAACAGCGGACCGTGGAACAAGTCGTGGTACAGCCCCTCCAGCGTAATGCGGCATGGGCGGCGACCTTGCAACTCGAACGGTTCGGCCTGGGGCGCTTCAGGATAACCGGGCGCCAACACCACGCGGCCCACCGCCGCCGGGGCTGCCGATTCTCCCAGCGGCAAGCGGCCGTTGTCCACAATCGCAATACGAACTTCGACCTCGAATTCCGAGGCGTTGCCGGCCGCGTCATCGCGTGCGCCAAGCATTTTGGCGGTGGCTTCGATCTCGCCGGGCGCATCGTCGTAATACGCCAGCCAGCGCAGGAGACGCACGTCTTTGACTTCAATGGCCACACAGCCCGGAGCCAACAGCGCGGCGGTCTCCGCCATCAGTTCGAGAGTAAAGGTCATGGGACCAATCGGCAAACCGCAATGCTCGGGATTCACCTTACTCACTTTGCGGCCGCCCACGGTGTGCTCGTTGGCGAAGAGGTCTTCCGACAAATCGAGCCGCCGGCGCATGACCACTTCCTGCCCCGGCTCAAGCCGCACGATGTCTCCCAACATCGGCAGATTCGGCCCTGCCGCTTCCGATGGTTCTTGAGGTGCAGGGACCGGAGCGATACGTTCGTGCGGAGTCGACAATGCCTGCCGACGCGCCGCACCGCGCGCCGAGGCGCCCCGCCGGCTCGGCCGCACTCCCGCGCGGCGTGCGGTCAGGAACTGCTCCATCACAAGCTGCTGCTCGCCCACGAATTGCTCCATCAGCGAGAAATGCCCGGCCATGACCGCGGCGGCGCCCGTGGGAGCGACTGTGTCAGCGGGCACGGCAGGGCCAGTTTCGGCGGGAAGCGACGCCGCAGGTTCGTGCGATTCGGCCATCGTGAGCGATTCTCCCGAGTCGTACAACATTTCCAACTTGACCGGCGCGCCGTGCGCGGCGAGTTGCCCCAAGGCGTGATGAAGCTGCGTCACGCTGCCGCGCCGTTGCAGGTCGAGCGGAATCGCCTGAAACGACTGGCCGCGCAAAATGTCTTCGACAAACGAAGTCAAGTTGCCGCGCGGCCCGACTTCCACAAACAGCCGCGCTCCCTCGTTGTGCATGGCGCGCACCATGTGCGTAAACTCGACCGGCGAAAACCAATGCGCCAGCGTCAGACGGCGAATCTCGTCGGCGTCTTCGGGAAAAGGCGCCGCCGTGGTGCAGGAGTAAATCTTGCGGCGCGGGGCCTGAAAGGGAATCTCGTCCAGCATCTGGGCCAGCGGCGCCGAGTACGGCTCGAATAACTGCGTATGGTACGGGCGGGAAAGCACGAGGCGTTCGTACATCATCCCTTCGCTGCGCAGCCGCTCCTCGACGGCAGCCATGACTCCGGCTCGACCCACAATGACGGTCTGGTGCGGGCAGTTGTCCATCGCTACGAACGCCTCGGACGACGGCTCGCCCGCGTCGTCGCCCAAGCCAGCCTTCGCGAGGCACGAGGCGTGAACATCGCACAACAAAGCATTCATCTTCTCGCGCGAGGCGCCCACGGCCAGCAAGACGGCGTCTTCCGGGCCTTGCTCGTCTTCCATTTCGTCGAGCATTTGCATGGTCTGCACGACACGCTCGGTCGCGTCATGCTCGTCGCTCATGCAGCCTGCGGCCATGAGTGCAGCCAGCTCCCCCGCGCTGTGACCGCCAATCATGTCGGGCGCCAGGCCAAACTGCTCCATCAAATGAAACAGCGCCAGGTCCGCCACGAGGACGCTAAACATGGCGTTGCCCAAACGTCGCAACTCTTGCTCCGCCCCGGCGCGTTCCTCTTCGCTGGCGTCGATCGGAAAATTGATGAAGCGCCGCGGCGAGCCGATGGTTAACCCTGGCCGCGACGCGATTTCATCGCAGTAGGTCAAAATATTCTCGACCACGGGAAACCGCGGCGTGAGGCCCGCCGTCATGTTCAGATACTGGGCGCCTTCGCCAGGAAACAGGAAGGCGATCTTCCCTTCCAATCCCAACGGCCGGGCGAAGTAATACACGCCGGTCACGTCGCGAATTTTTTCGCAGCGCGGGTCGGCCAACTTCGCAGCAGCTCGGGCGAGTTTAGCTTGCAAGTCTTCGTGCGAGTCGGCCACAATCGCCAGTCGCGCGCCGCCCGGCGCCAGGGCGCAGTTCAACCACCGCGCCAGGTTTCGCAAGTCTCGCGGGGGCTGCTCGCCGGCAAGGGCCGACACTTCGGCCACTCGCGCTTGCAGGCTCTCGCGATCGTCGCCGCGCAAGACAAACAGCTCCGTGTTGTCGGCATCGGGCGTCGAAAATGAAGAACGAACCGTCATGACGTTCACAACCAGGTAAAATCCACGCCAACACCGCGGCCGAATCCGCTCGACCGCTCATCCCTCCTGCTTACCACATATTCCCGCAACGCGGCGCCGCCCAAGAGGCGTGATCGCGAGGAATGCGATTACCTCTTGGGCGTATTGGCCGTTCGATTGCTACCGCATCGCCGCTTCGTTTTGCGGAGTCACGACGAGGTGTTCCGCCCCGCCGCCCACGATGACTTCACTCTCGCCCTTGCGGCCGCGGCGCAACTCCTCGACGAAGAACTGCACGCCCACATCGGGGTCGATCAGTTTCAAGCCGCGCGCCACGAGGTGTTTCTCCAATTCGGAAACCATGCCAATGCCCGACCAAGGGCCCCAGTCCACGGCGAACACGCGGCAGGGGTTCTGCCGATCCCACTGCCAGGCGAGCTTGGCTAGTACTTCGTTCGCGGCGGCGTAGTCGCTTTGGCCGCGGTTGCCGTACCGGCTGGCGACCGACGCGAACAGGGCGAAGAATTTCATCTGCTTCAAGTCCAACAACCGCGACAACAACAACGCGCTCTCGACCTTCGAGCCGAACACGCGGTCGAACGACTCGGGCGACTTGTTCGTGAGCAGCTTGTCTTCAATCACGCCGGCGCCATGAATTACGCCGTCGATGCCGCCAAACCGGGCTTGCGCTTCGGCGATTACGGCCGCCATGGCGGCTTCGTCCCGGGCATCGGCCGAGCGGTAAATCACTTGCGAACCCGCCGCTTGCATCCGCTCGAGTGCGCCGCGGATTTCGCGGTCGCGCATGATGCGTGCGAACTCGACCTGCACGGCAACCGGCGTGGGCTGTTGCCCTTCGCGCTTGAACCGAGCAATCAGGGCCGCCTTGATTTCCGCGGGCGATTGCAGGCCGGCGGTGTCGGCGGCTTCTTCGCCTTCGGGCGCTGGCGAACGTCCTACAAGCACCAGGTTCGGTTGATAACGCCGCGCCAGTTCCTCAGCAATGGCCGAAGTAATGCCGCGGCCTCCGCCCGTGACCAACAACGTGGTCTTGGAGTCGATCAATTCCGTGGCAGGGGCTTCCAGGTCGAAGGCGCCGTCGGCGGCTTGCCAAGTGACACGCCGACCCGCCAGATACCCCACTTCGCGCGGGCCTTGGCGATCGCTCAACTCGGCGAGCAGACATTCCGCCAGCTCTTCGACGGAATTCTGCAGGTTCACATCGATGGCGCGCACCAGCACGTCGGGCCACTCTTGGCCTAGGCACTTGAGAAAGCCCGCCACGCCGCCATGCCCGGCGAAGTACGCATCGTCGGCTGCCTGGCCGTCGAAGCCCATGCCGCCGCCGAGCGAGGTGGCCGCCAGCAACAGCGAGCCGCCGTCGCGCCCGGCTTGCTGGAGTTCTTCCTCCAGTTCGCGGGCCAAGAGGTATAAACCCTTGACCTCCACCGCCATGCGGTCGAGCGGCTGCTTGCTTCCATGGTCGGCCAGCGGCAAAAGATGAATCAGCCCGCCTATGGCGCCGACCGCCTTGCGAATGCGCGACGCCAAGGCGATGACCGACGCCTCATGGGTCAAATCGCCATAGAACACGCCATCGCGGTCGAGCAGGTTCTCGTCCGTCGAATGGCGGATCAGGACGATCTCTTGCCCGAAGTCCGCGAGGCGGTGGGCCACTTCGGCAGCCACACCGCGGCCATCGTCGGTAATCAACACGGCGCCGCTGGGGATGAGCATGGCGGCGCCGCTGGGAAGCGGAGCATCGATCAGCTCAATGAGACCGCGCTGGATGTCGAGGACTGCCGGGGCTGGGTCTTTTTTTTTTAACTCCGCTTCTTGCGGCTCGGCGACTTCCGCGGCATCGGGCTTGGCGGCAGCGGGCTTGGCGGCAGCGGGCTTGGCGCCCGCGTTGTCGGCGGCCGGAGCGGCCGATGCACTCAACGCTTCCTGCAAGTAGTCCAGAATACCGCGAATGGTGCGAATGCTGGTGAGCCGCTCAAACTCGATCTTGGGCGAGTCGGCTTCTTGCGTGATGCCCAGGATCTCGGCCAGGTTGCCCAGGATTTCGACCCGTTTGATCGAGTCGATGCCCAAGTCGGCTTCCAGGTCCAAGTCCACGTCGAGCATGTCGTGCGGATAGCCGGTGCGCTCGCTGACCAGGTCGAGCAGTTGGCCCGACACGGTTTCGCGATCAAATCCGGCCTTGGCTGGCGCTTTCGCAGTAGTTGGCTTTGCGGCTTCCGGCGCCGGTTCAACGTTCGCCCGTTTCGCTTCGGGTTGCGGCGCAGGAGGCGTTGCGGGCGTAGTCAGCCGATTGGTCGGTTTGTGCGACTCGGCTTTCGTCAGCGATTCGGCCTTTGCCGGGGCATGACCGTTCTCAACCGACTTGGCCGCCACGGCCGGAGGCGCCGACTCCACGCCATTCGACGAATGTCCGTTGCGGTAATGCCCGTTCGACCCGTTGGTAATCGCCGCGGGGCTAGGAGCCGCAGGCGGCGTAAGACCGTTGGCCGGCGGCACACTGGCGCCCGGCACGATCAGCGGCGCGGGCGCCGGTCCGGCATCGCCCTGCAAGTAAGTGATCATCACCGAACGCTGGGCTTCGAGGAAGCGGGCCATCAGGTTGTGATAACTTTGCATCACGTGAACCACTTGATCCTCGCCCACGGCAGGCGTTTGAAGCGGCGCTGCGGGAAGCGGCGCCGGGGGAGCCGGGGGCGCGGGTTCGTGCTTCGAAGCGCCATTGGCGGCGCCGTTTTGCTTGTTTGAGTGCATGGCTGGAATCGTCTCCGCTAGAGTCGATGATGTTTGGGTTGGTTGTTTTTGTGGCGAGGCCGCCTGTTTGGACGGCGGGATGGGTGGGGTGGGTTTCTTGACCGGGGCCGACTCCGCACGAACTGGCGCTTCGACCGGCTTCGGCGGCGCGGCGGGCGCCGGCGTTGTCGCCGCAGGTTTTCCAGGGAACTCCGACAACCGCTCGGCGGGGATTTTCTGTCCCAGCAAGAGCGGCTCTTTGGCGCCCAGTGGCTTGGCTCGCACGCTGTTCACCACCCACGTGCTGCGGGTCACTTCCGGCTGATCCGACTGTTTGGAAAGCGCAGAAAGCTCGAACGGCGCAACATCGCGCTGGGCGAAAAGGCGATCCAAATTCGCCGCGGCGCCATGGACCAGCAATTGCCCCAGCAGGTGGCACAGTTGCGTCAAGCCGTCGCGCCCTTTGATGTCCGACGCGGCGGCCACGTGCGGACGTCCGCCCAGCGTTTGAGTAACCAAATTGGTCAACACGCCTTGCGGTCCGACTTCCACGAAGACCCGCGCTCCGGCGGCGTACATCGCTTCGATTTCTTCCTGGAATCGGACCGGAGACACCAAATGCTGGGCTAACAGCGCGGCGGTTTCTTCCGCCGACGCCGGGTACGGCTGCGCGGTGGTGTTCGAGAACACCGTGAACTGCGCCGGCGCCAGGGGCGCTTGCCGCAAGGCGTCCGCAAGCGGCGCATTCGCCTTGGCCACCAGTGGCGAGTGGAATGCACACGCCACGGGAATTTTCTTCGCGCGGACCTTTTGCTGTTTGCATCGCTCCAAGGCTTGGTCAAGCACTTCCTGCGCGGCGGCGATGACCGTTTGCTGCGGCGAGTTCAGGTTCGCCAGCGTCACGCCGGGCATGTCGATGAACAACTTCCGAGTGGCGGCTTCGTCGGCTTCGATAACCGCCATGCCGCCCGAGTTTTGCTCGGCCGCCGCGGCGATCAACCGGCCGCGTAAATGCGACAAGCGAATGCAGGCCTCGTCGCTCAGTACGCCGGCTGCGGCCAACGCGGCGTATTCGCCGTAACTGTGACCTGCGGCGAAATCGGGCGACAGACCCAAGTTTTTCAACAAGCGGAACATGCCCAGGTCCGCAGCGCCTAGCGCGGGCTGCGCGATTTCGGTGCGGGTCAGTTCGGCGGCGTTGTGCGTGGCGGCTTCGTCGCCAAACGCCGATGGCGGATAAATATACTTGCCCAGCGGCTTGTCCAGTTCATCGGCCAGCACGCCTTCGGCATGGTCGAGCGATTGCCGCACTTCAGCGAAGTTCATCGCCTGCTGCGCGAGCATGTTCGGATACTGCGAGCCTTGTCCTGGGAACAGGAAGGCCAGTTTGCCGCCCTGCGACGACGGTTTCTCGGCGAAGTACACGCCGCGCGGATCGTGCAACGTTGTTTTGTCCGACTCGACCGCCTTGAGGGCGATTTCGAGTTTGTCGCACAAGTCGTCCCGCGTCGTCGCCACCACGGCCAGCGTGGCAAGTTCGGCCGAAGGCGCCGCCGCGGCGCGCCGGCGATTGTCTTTCCAAAGCGACGCCGCGAGATTGCGCAACTCGGGCCGGGCGCCCTGGAGGAGCGTTTGACGGCAACTTCGCAGCGCGTCGGCCAGTTCCTTGCGCGTGGAGCGCTGCCAGACGCATAGCTCGGTCGGCCACTCATCTAGCGCGGGAGAATCTTCGTGCAGGAAGTCGTCGGTGTATTCCTCCAGCACGACGTGATAGTTCGTGCCGCCGAAGCCAAACGCGCTCACGCCGGCCAAACGCGGCTCGTCGCCGCCGTGAATCCAGGGTCGAGGTTCCGTGTTGAGGTACAACGGACTGTGGTCGAAGGCGACGAGCTTGTTCGGCGTTTCGACGAGCGTGGGCGGCAGCGTTTTCTTGTGCAACGCCAACGTGGTCTTGATCAACCCCGCCAAACCAGCGGCGCACTTGCTGTGGCCGATCATCGACTTGACCGAACCGAGAGCGCACGAGTTAGGCGTGGCGCCCGACTCCACCATCAGCGTGCTGAGGGCTTCGGCCTCGGTCTTGTCGCCGGCCACGGTGCCGGTGCCGTGGGCTTCGATCAACTCCAGCCGTGTGGGAGAAATTCCCGCCTTGGCATAAGCGCGCCGCAGAGCCAGGAGTTGGCCACGTGCATTGGGCGCGGTGAGGCCCTTTTCTTTGCCATCGCTGGAACAGCCCATGCCGCGAATCACAGCGTAAATGCGGTCGCCGTCGCGCTGCGCGTCGGCCAGGCGTTTGAGCACCACGGCCGAGACGCCTTCACTCAGTACGATGCCGTCGGCCTGCTCATCGAAAGGCCGGCAGCGTCCTTGCTTGCTCAGGGCGTGCGTCTTGCTGAAAGCCATGTACGAGTACGGCGTTTGGACCGTGTCGGCGCCCATGGCGATGGCCACGTCGCTGGCGCCGGTTTCCAACTCGCGAATACAGTTGTACATGGCGGCCAGCGAGGAAGCGCACGCGGCGTCCATGGCGTAGTTCGGCCCGCCAAAGTTAAACCGGTTCGCCACGCGGCCGGCGGCCACGTTCATCAGAATGCCGGGGAAGGAATCTTCCGTCCACGTGGGCAACAACGGTTTTATTTGGTGGAGCAAATCGTCCGACTTGATGCCCAGGCCAGGCACCTGGTCGAGCAATGGCAAGCAGGTGCGGAACCCGTATGACACGCCCAGCGGGCTCCCCCCGCCGCCGATGCCGAGAATGGCCGCGGTCTTATCTCGGTTGAAGGGCCGGTCGGTATAACCGGCGTCGTCAATGGCCAGGCGCACCGCTTCGAGCAGGAACATTTGCAGCGGCTCGATCACTTCCATGGTTTTGGGCGTGATGCCGTACCGGAAGGGGTCGAAATGAATCTCATCCAAAAAGCCGCCCCACTTCGACACAAACTTGTCTTGCGGCTTCGAGTCCTCCGAGTAATACAGGCTCCAGTCCCAGTGCGTGGCGGGAATCTCGGTCACGGCGTAGTGCTTGCGCAGCACGTTGTGCCAGAGCCGACTGACGCCCGTGGCGCCGGGATAGAAGCACGCCATGCCGACGATGGCGATGTCGCACGGCTTTTCTTCGTTGGACGGGGCGATCAACTCGGCGTTGAAGCGTTCCAGCCGCTTGGCGCCGGCGCCGCACACGTCGTCGTGCAGTTCGGCCATGGTCAGCACGCGGTCGCGCATCGTGGCGATCTGGCCAATCATGTACATGCCGCGCTGGTATTGCTCGTCGGCCGACACGTCGACCAGGCGGGGCGCTCCATCGGCTTTGACACGATCGACGCCTTTCGAGGCCACGCGCAGCCGGCCGATGTTCATCCACTCGAGCGCTTTGACAATTTCCTCATGCGATTTGCCTTCCGCGCGAAGGCGGCGGCGTTCGGCGTCGAACACGTCGAAATAGGGCGTGGGAACGCAGCGAATGGCGTGACCGGGCGCCGTTTCCAGCAGCACGGTTTGTTCGCACTTGAGCGCCTCTTGCTGGAAGCGCGGTACGATGGCGCCCGCCGCGACCGCTTCTTGCGTGAACAAATACGCGGTGCCCATGAGCGCGCCGACTTTGATTCCTTTTTCCGCCAGCGGAGCCGCCAGCGCCGCGACCATGCTGGCCGACAGGGCGTCGTGCACACCGCCGGCAAACACCACGTGCAAACCTTCGGCCTTTCCATTACTGACATGGTCGAGCAGAATCTGGCACATGGTTTCCCACAGCACAAAGCTGCTGCGCGGGCCGACATGTCCGCCGCATTCGCGCCCCTCAAAGATGAAGCGGCGCGCGCCGTCCTTGAGGAACATCTTGAGCAAGCCCGGCGAGGGGACGTGCAAATACGTGGGAATGCCCGCTTTCTCTAGCTCTTGCGCCTGGTCGGGCCGACCGCCCGCGATCAACGCAAACGGCGGCTTCACGCGATGCACCACATCGAGCTGTTCTTTGCGAATCTCCGGAGGCAAGAACCCGAGGATGCCCACGCCCCAGGGACGGTCTTCCAACAATTCTTGCGTCTCGGTCAAGAGTTTCTCGACCTCGCCTTTGCGCAGCATGGCCAAAGCGAGGAACGGCAACGCACCGGCGCGGGCCACAGCATCGGCAAAGGCGGCGGTGTCGCTCACGCGCGTCATCGGGCCTTGGAGCAGCGGATAGCGCGTGCCGTGACTTTCGGCCAGTAGGGCGCCCTCGGCCAGCGGCTGCAAGCGGCGCGCGGCTTCCAGGTTTTGACGGGCTTGATTGCGAATCGCTTCGATTACGCCGCCCACCGTGACGAACCGCTCGGCCAGGGTTTTGCCGAGCGCCGCGTCTTGTCCGAGCAGCACGGGCATGCCTTCCTTGCGCGAACGCACCGCTTGATGAATGGTCGCACGCCATTGGTCGAGTTGGATTCCAGGCGATGCTTTCTCGGCGGCGATGCGTTCCTCAGCGGCTTGTAATTGCTCGACCACGGGACAACGCGGACGGCTGTACACGCGGTACGCTTCGCCGAGACGTTCGCCCAGCAGGAGTGTTTCACTGCCATCAAACGACGAGGCAATGCGACGATCATTCGCCGAGAGGGGCGACTCGCGCAGTTGCAGCAGTTGTGCGTCAAGCACGACGCCGGTGGCGCCCGCCGCGGCGCATGCGGCCGCCGTATGCAGCCCCACTCCGCCTTGAACAAACACGGCGGGCCGCGGTTCGACCTGGCGCTCGTCCAAGTCGCGCATCGCGTGTTGGAGCAGGATAAAGGCCGTCTCGGCGCCTACGCGTCCGCCCGCTTCCTGGCCTTTGAGAATTACGCCATCGGCCTGAAGGGCGAGGGCGTGGCGCATTTCCTCGACCGAGACGCACTCCACCAGAATTTCGATTCCCAAGCGGCGAAAACCTTGCGCCCACTCGGTCAGCCGCGCGTGAGGACCGCCTGACAGCAGCACGCACGCCAGGCGTTCGGACGCATCGGCCAGCACATGTGCGGCGACCGCGTCACTGGTGGGCCCCAGCTTCACGCCGTACACGCCTTGCGTGAAACGTTCGACGCGTTCGATCGCCGCGGCGGCAATCGCCGCATCGGCCGTGAATTCCAGGTCTAACAGACCTCGGGCGCCAGCGCGCGAAGCGGCAATAGCCAACGACGCCTGATGCGCCGCATGTACCGGCGGCGTGACGACAAGAATTTCCAGATCGTTCATTCCCTTGTTCCTTATTCCAACGGACGACGCGAGTCGAAAAAGGCGTGGCGACCCGCGTGACCGCCGCATAACAGCCTGATGCCAACTCGTGGTGGGCGCCCTCCTCCACGATTGGCCTATCTGCCGATTCCATGTAAGTTGTGCCAAGACGCCCGTTGGTGGTGACGGCGCAGGCGTTTAAGAAATGTTACATCCTGAAAATGCAGTTCCGCGGTTGGTAACCGACAGAAATGCTGCTCTGCCGTCGCCAAAACGACCGCGATTCTTAGGATTCTTTGCGCGAGGGAGCGGATTTGCGGGGATGAAGCAACGAGAAAGAACGCAAATGATACAAAACTCCTAATTTGCGCATTTTTCCAAATGCGATCATCCTACCGAAAAGAGCAGCTTCCTTCAACCGTTGGACGGGGTGGCCCAACTTTTGCATTCGAGGTTTTGCCCATTGGATGGATGAGATGAGGGCCAACCTTGACGGCTCGGGGGGTTTTCGCCACGATGCACTCGGCGGCACATCGGGAGAACAATTCTTTACCGAAGAAGTAGATGTTATGCCGACACGGAAAGTTCTCACGAATACACTAAGTTTCCTCGCATTTCTCACCGCGGTTGGGATCGGCGGCCTTGCTGCATCGCCTGCATGGGGGCAGGAAGACCCCGCCCTGGCCAGGTACGATGTTGCGATCCGGCCGATCGAGTTGTTGGCGCCAGGAACGGTCATTGAAAAGACGGCTCCAGCGCCCTACACGCATTTGATTGTCAAAAGCTTTCCCCGCTTGGGCGCCGGCGACCTTCAGGCCGTCAACAACACCACGAAGCAATTAGCCAGCTTTTTGCATACCTCGCTCATGGCGAAGGTCGGCGCGTATCAGGTCAAGGGCGAGTCCCGCTACCGGCTTGAAGAAGTGGCCACTGGCTTTGGAACGAACATACCCGGTCGGGGCGACACGATCATCTCGCCCGACACGGAACGGAAACTCGGGGCCAACCTCGGTTTCTTGGCGCGCATCGTGCTGGCTAAATGCTACGAGGAGCAGCAAAAGTGCCGCTACATGGCGCGCAGCAACACGATGGCCCTGGTCGATACGCCTGTCATCTTGGTGCGCAACGGACAACACCGGAAGTCGGTTCTGCGTTACGCCTTCTTAGTAAGCGAACGTTCCGGACGGCTGGATACGTTGATTTGGATGATCGACCTGGACAACCAAGGCCAGTATGCCGAGGCCAGCGGCGACATTCACTGGCTGGCGCCAAATACCCTGGTCGATTGCGTGATGGCCGTCGACGCTGACCTGTTCACCTTGGGCGTTCCCTCGGACATCGCCTTTGCCTGCGTGAAAACGCCGCAGGGCGAACGCTCGCTGCCCTTATCGAGTACGTTCGCCCCGCTGGCAGGCTTACCCCAGTTCACCGCTGAGCAAGCCAAGTCGATCGAAATTCAGCTTTGGAATATCCTTCAACAGTTAGCCAGCCAACGCTGAGTTCCCCCTTGAACCGCTTCCCGCCAGGAAGCGATTGGCATTGCCCAAGAAACAAGCGTGAGGAGTCGCCACGCCACATTCCAAACCAAGTTGCCAACTTTCGATTTGGACCCTGGGTTTGTGACTCCTCACTCCTGACCTCCGCCTAGTCCAGCGGCAGTTGGACCGTTTCGGTGAACCGGTCGAACAGGTTGCCTTGGCACACCACGTAAACGATCTCGGCCACTTCGGCGTCTTGGTACGACTTGCGCAGCCGGGCAATATCGGCGTCGGTGATCGTGTGCGGGCGAGCCGTCAGCTTGCGGGCAAACGCAAAGGCGTCGCGCTCGGCGGATGTGAATTGTTCGCCGGGCTGATCGATTGCAAACACGTCGTCATCGCTGACGCCTAATTCGTTCAAACGCCGTTTGGCTTCATGCGAGGCGTACCACGCGCGGTTTTCGCGCGCGGTGCACCAGGCGAGTTGGGCTTTCAACTTGGGCGAGATACGGCCCGTGGTCGCCACCGCGCGAAGGCTGGGCACGTTGCGCCCGCCAGCGGCAGCGAACGCCCGAACCCAATTGGGCAAAGGCGACGAGGTTTCGTTCGGCAACGCTTTGGCCACGGCGGCGTCATCGGGCAACGGTAAACGCGGCTTGCTGGTCTTGCGTTTGGCCCAAGCCGCTTCGACTTCCTCGCGCGACTCCAACTTCGGACGCGGCGGAACCGCCAGCGGCGCCACCTTGGAAATCGTCGTGGCGAAGGCCGGCGAGGTGGGCGTGTCGATGGTCGCCTCGCGCTCGGCAAAACGCTGATCTTGCGGAATACCCAGCGAGTCGGTCCAGCGGTTCGTTGAGTTGTAACCCGCTACGGTTTGCACAATCTCGTAGATTTGCTCGTTCGAGTAGTGCGGGCGAAGGGCGTCCACGTCGGCGTCGGTCAGGGCGTGCGGAGCGACGGTCATTTTATAGGCCAACTCCATCGCCACGCGTTCGCGGTCGGGGTATTGGCTCCAGTCGCCATCGAGGGCGGCGATCTGATCGTCGCTCAAGCCGGCGCTCTTGAGCTTTAACTCCTGATGGCCCATGCAGTAATGGCAGTTGTTCGCGCGCGACACGATCCAGAACAGCCACACTTTGAACGTGCCGTCCACCGTGCCAGTACTGTCAATGTAACGGCGAGCGCCGGCAGGTTCATTCGCGGCGGCAGTGGGGCGTGACCGGAACGAACTCCACTCCTCGGGCAAATAGGTGGCGCGCATGCGGCCGTTGTTCACGGTCATGCGGCCCGCGGCAATGTCCTCGGGCGAGGGCGGCGGCAGCGGCAACCGCGGTTGACGCAGCTTCAGCGCTTCCAGCGCCTTTTTCATTTCGGTGCGGGTTTGTGGAACGATCTTGGGTTGGTCGGAAGGCCCATCCTCGGCCAACACAAAAGCGGCGCCGGTGGCCACCAGGGCCCACAACAGCGTGACGCCCAAGATTCGAAAACAAGCTCGCAGATCACAACTTGCGACAAATAGCATTGTTTGATGAGTTACGTTCATGGTTCGATGTTTCAAGAGGGGGAGTTCGCGCGGGGATGGCTTTGAACCCGCCCACACGCGCGAACTCCCGTGCGGAAAAAACGCAAGGCGCACTAAGTCAGGGCGCGTAGGGTTTACGGTTCAATTTGCAGTCCGGCCGCCTCGGTAATTCGGTCAAAGGAAGCGCGGTTTGTGGTGTAGGTAATGGTTTGCACGACCTCGCGCGGACCGGCCGCCTTGAGGGCTGTGGCGACTTCGTCATCGGTCAACACCACCGGCGACGCCGCTAAGTTCCGCGCCACGGTAAACAAGGACTTCTCGCGCGGCGAGAACTCGCTCCAATCGCCGTCGAGCGCGTAGATTTGATCCTCGCTTTGGCCAAGTTCAACGAGCCGTCGTTTGGCTTGCCCTGCGGCGTACCACGCCTGGTCTTGCCGCGCCACAATCCAACTGATTTGCGCCTTGAGTAACGGCGACAAATCGCCGGTTTCGTCGGCCGAGCGAATGCTGCCCACTTGCCGCTTGCCCGACACCGGGAAATTCGCCAACAAACGCATCCATTGCGGCAGCGCGCCCTGGGGGGCGTCCTCCGCCAGAATTTCGCGCGCTTCGGCTTCTTCAACCAGCGGAAGACGCGGAGTGCGTTTCGCCGCGCGGGCCAGGGCTTCCTCAACTTCGCTACGCGAGAGAACCACATTGCGGGCGAACATGGTTTGGCGCGTCGGCTTGCCAGCCGCATCGAAATGAATGGGCGCCACCAGCGAGACTTTCTTTTGCCACTTTTCGGACGTCGGCGTGAGATAGGATTGGTGCGCCGCTTCGGCCGCCGGAGCGGCCGGCGTGGAAGCGACCGGTTCGCCCGTTCGCGTGCGTCGTCCAAAATTGCCGCCGTCGCGCGATTGCGGCACGCCCACGCCTTCTTTCCAACGGTTAAGCGAGTTATTCCCCGCCACCGAGAGGATCATTTCCAGGATTTGCAGGTCGGTGTAATGCTTACGCGTCCGCTCGATGTCGGCGTCGGTCAGGCGGTGCGGCTCCAGGGTCAACTTGCGAGCCAGAGCGAAGGCCGCTTGCTCGGCCGGGCCGAACTCGGACCAGTCGCCGTCGAGGGCCGCGATTTCGTCTTCCGTCATCCCGGTGCTCAGGAGTTTCGACTCTTGATGGCCGAGGCAGTATTGGCAATTGTTGGTGCGCGACACGATCCAAAACAGCGACGTTTTGAAGCGGTAGTCGAGCGTCATTTTGGGGTCATTGTCGCGGCCAAAGCCGAAGCCGCCGCGACCGCCGGCTTGATTGGCTCCGGCTTGATTCGCGCTGGGTTGAGTGGCGCTGGGTTGAGTGGCGCTTGCCGCTCCCGCATTCGACGGGCCACGGCTTGAGTCGTTGCGGCCGCCATACAGTGCTCGCACGCGGCTTTCATAACCGCCGCCGCGTTCGCCCAAGTTCGCTTTCTCTTCCTCCGTCAATTCAGGAAGCGGAATCCGCGGAGTGCGGCCCTTCATGTCTTCCAAATACTGTTTCATTTCGGGCCGTGTCAATGGTATCGGCCGAGGTTGCGCCGTGACGGCGCCGTCTTCCGCAATGGCCGGCGCGGCGACCGCAACCAGCAACGCCACTTGAAAAAAACAACGCATGTACCAACTCCTGGAGTAATTCGGGAAATGTATATTTCGTGAGGATCGCGCTAAACCGTGACGCCGGCGATCAACGCAACTTGGATGAGAGCCATGCGCGTGCGGCGCTGGCTTACCATGGCCGCTTGGTATTTCGCGATTACAGGCTGGGAATCGTTTCATTTCCGTCGCGCGAGCCGATGGCGCGCCAGATCAACACGTCGACCGTTTCGGGAATGAAACGCACCGAACCATCGCACAGCGCGATTTGCGCTCCGCCCGGGTGCCGGCTGCCGGCCGTGGTGGCGATGCGTCCCGGCGGGTACATGCAACTACGACCGTTGGGCGGCGTCACGTGGTAGTACCGCGAGGTCGAGTGATACGAATAAATCCAAGGAGCACCCACGTTCGACACGCCTTGCTTGCTCAAGTCGGTAATGTCCATGGCGCGACAGTCACGGTACGCTTCATCGGCATTGGCGGGATAGGTGCCGGGCTGGAACGTGTCGGATTCTTCCGACGCGATGCCGTTGGTGCCGTCTCCCTTGAGCTTCTCGGCAATGCAGGCCGTGTTGCTCGTGCCGTCGATCACGTCGGCAAAACGGACGACTCGAACGGGAATAAACACGCCATTGCACTCGGGCATGCCAAAGTTCGAATTCGACGGATTCGTCGAAGGCGCGCCAAACAGAATGTTGCTGCCGCTGTTGCCGTAATAATTATTGCGACCGCCTAGATTCAACGGGAGCTTGTCGATATCCGAAGGACACAAGAACGCTTCCACATTCGTATTGAGCACAGGCTGATTCACCGCGGCGTTGTAATTCGCCGTGAAGTCGACCCGATCGTACAGCGGCGTTTGCTCCACGTAGGGCAGCATTCGCGCGAGGTACGAAATGGAACCGTTGGTGGTTCCAAACGGGAAGGCCTTGTACGAGTCGTGATAGTTATGAATACCTAACGCCAATTGCTTCAAATTGTTCGAGCAGCTCATTCGGCGAGCCGCCTCGCGCGCCGCTTGCACCGCCGGCAACAACAAGGCCACTAAAACACCAATGATGGCGATCACCACCAATAATTCCACCAGCGTAAAACCTTTCTTCGCACGCAACATTACTAAACTCCTCACGAATTTTAAATAATCAAATGATGAATGAAGTGTCTATTAACTCTCTAATCAGACAGACTTAGGCGCCAAACGCGAGACGTGCATGCGGTCCGTTACGCCCGTGGCGCAACGAACCCGCCCGTTGGTATTGCGGTTCTTCGGACCATGCCCCTTCGGCCATGGTTGCCAAGAAGAACCAGCCGCCAGCGTCCCCGCCAGCGCGGCGAACCCGATGGGAATGCAGCTGCGCCGCACTCCGTAAGTCCAAGACCAGAAACGCCTTGCGTACAAGCAGGCCTGTCACAGAAAGCTCGGCGCGATGCGAACCGCCCGAAAGCGATCGCACACGTACTTAGGGCGTTTCAGAACAAGACGCGACGAGCTTCGAGCGACCGAAACTCTTGGGCGCGGCGTACGATCTGCCTCCGGCGATGCTGCTTCGAGCGAATCTCAAATCAACAAAGCGATGTGCAGCAACGACTACCTCACGCGCCCAAGCGCACGAACCTGCCAGGCGTTAGAGAGCCGCCCACTCCGGTGGGCGAAACAATCGTGAGGGTGTTTGCTGCGGCCGATGCGACCGCTCGCAAACCAAGTAGGTATAGGGCGGAAAAGACGCTGTTCCGTCATGGGAAGTCAAAACGGCCCATGTCGGGTCATGGCTCACGCGAACCACAACATTCAAGGCCGCCACTGGTTCCTGGTTGGACGAGCATTCCGGCCCATGGCAGGGCTTGGGTTGCGAAGACTCGCCCGGAGCGTGCTGCCCCGGCATGGAGTCACGCCCCATCGGAAAGCGAGAATTCCCGACGATCAAATAATCACCGCACGTGGCCTGAGCCTGCGAAACCGGGCCAGCCAACCACACCCCGCCAACGACGCACGCGCACACCACCCAAACAATGGGCCGGCGGCAAAGCATCGTATGCAGGAAGCGAGAAATCATGAAGGCGGTGACAGAAACCATGCACGAACGAGAATGGATGAGCGGTGGTTAATGTAGTTGAGTCCCCAAAAGAATGCAAGGATTTTGACAGCGTATTTTTTTCAATTTCTATCACGATTTTTCTCCGGAATCGGCGACGAGCGGCTGACGCCCTGTACGTAACCCGCGCGTCGCTCGCAGGGAACGATGCCGCGCATTTACCACTTGCTCGCCTCGCCGGTTAGCTTGACTTGATCGGTGTGGCGCGAAGTGCTGCTGCTGGTTCTTCGACCAGTTTTTCGACGTCCCGTACAGAGACGTTGCGATCACACATCGCGAAACAGCGGGTGGTCTGGAACGACCAACACGAGAGCGAGCGATCAACCGCAAGTACAGGGCCAGAACCCAACACTGTCTATTATACGCAACAAATGTACAAACTTACACATTTTCTGATGCAATTCGAGATCAAGAGGTCTTAAATTAAGATGCATCGCAGAATTTATAAATCAACAACAGTAAATTTACTGAGGAAAAATCAGATTCTTGATTGAATACGAAACCAGAGCATTGATAGAAATCATTGCAAACATTTTTCCTGCGTGCGCCGTGCTACGGAGTGCGCCGCTGACGAACGAAGGAGCCTACACGTCGTTTGCCTGCACTTCCCCACATCACGCGCAAACGGTGTTGCATTCCCGCTTGGCGCCATCTTCGTCCGTACAGGGTCGTGGCGCCTGGGAATTAGTCGCCGCAGTCTCGCGTGCGGTTCTTACGCACGCGACCAAGCGAACCGGGGCCAGCGGCGAAGAGTCGCAGTTTGCAACAGCACACACGACTCGAAACGGGGTCCTCTTGGAGGGCAGGGCTTTTTTTGGCATAATCGGAGCGTCGGTTTCGCGCTGGAAGCGAAACCCTTCTGAAATCTTTATTTACAACTTCTCTTCCGGCCGCACGCCGCGGCCGATCGCGCAGGTCGCGGGCTTTGCCCCGCGGCGTCTCCTTGCGCAAGTCTTGGTTCCTTGGCCGGAAGGGTCCCGTTGGTTGTCCGGAACGTCTCTCTTTGGAAAGGTAAGACATGTATAGAAACTTGATTCCGCAAGCCATTGGCGTCTCCGGACGTCAAAGCGAATTGATCGAAATGGCCCTGACCTACGGGTTCAAAGGGTTCGATCTCGACATGCGCGAGTTCATGCGTAAAGTGAATAGCCGCGGTCGGGACGCCGCCAGCCGGTACATTGAAAGCGCCCGCGTGCGATTGGACTTCCGTGTTAGCGGCTTCGAGTTGCCGGTGCGCTGGTCCGATGAAGAAGCCAACTTCAAGCAGGATCTGGAGAAACTGGCGCCCTTGGCCGAGGTGGCCGCCGCCCTGGGCGCCAAAGGTTGCTACACCCCCATTCTGCCTGCCAGCGACAAGTTGCAATACCACGAAAATTTCGCGTTTCACCAACAGCGTTTGGGCGCCGTGGCCGACGTCCTGGCCAAGCATGACATTAAACTCGGCTTGAGCCTGGTCTCCACGCCCAAACATCGCAAAGACAAAAAGTTCGAGTTCGTGTATCAGGTGGACCCCTTCCTGACGTTGGTCAAAACGCTTGGTGTAGGGAACGTGGGTATTGTGCTCGACTTGTGGCATTGGCATCTTGGCGGCGGCACGATTAAACAAATTCGTGAGCTGTCGCCCGACCAAATCGTGCAAGTTCGCGTGGCCGACGCGCCGCAAGACATCGACCCCGGCAAGGCGACGGAAGATCAACGTTTGCTGCCGGGCAAAGGCGGTATGATCGACGCCGTGAGCGCGATGCGTCATCTCGGCGAGATCGAATACTCTGGACCGGTATCGCCCACCGCGAACGCCAAAACGCTGGCGGGTTTGACCCGCGACCGCATTGTCCGGCAGGCCGGCGAAGCGCTGGACGCCGTTTGGAAAGAAGCCGGCTTGAATCGTAAGGGTCGCCTGGCGCCTGAAGAGGATGAGCCCGAATTGGTCTCTGTGGCGGTCGCCGAGGAGGAAGAGTTCATCGTTCCTCCAGAAGTTGAAGAAGAAGTCGAGTAAGGCGAAGCCGCGCGCCAGCACACTGGTTGCACGTGTTGCGCATCCAGCGCTCGAACGGCATCCATACCATGACGCTCCGCGAAAACGAGCGGAGCGTCCTCCACGGAAGGCCGCATGGGTTGGCGATTCGAACGATCCAGTTCCTTTCGCTAAACCCCTCATCTTCTGGCCAAATTTCAAGCGAAGGCGCTCACTTCCAAACGCACATTCAGCTGTGACTGTGCGTTTCTTTCTTGCTGGCTTGTTTGAGATTCGCCGGCCGGGGGTTTGCGAACCACCCGATCCCGCTTCTATTCCACCTCACGGGTCGATGTTCTTATTGGCGGCCTGAGAGCACCGCCGGAGAATTGTTGGCTTTGTTGCTGAGGTCCAACTAATCCAGAAGCTGTTTCGCCACGCGAAGGGCCGCAAGCTGGCCGAGCCGGTGCGAGTCCAAGCCAGTTTCAACGTTTTCCGTCGCTGTGAAAACGGTATGAGGTTCGACGCTGGGAACGCAAAACCAGTGGGTATGCGTCGGAAGTGTCTTCGTGAATCGACGCGGCCAATCGAATCAAATTTTGCCGTTGGCGATCATTGACTGCTTGTTTACACTTCCCGCCCTGTTTCACTGGTTTGCCAAACACGAGGTTTGAGCCATGCCACGGCTCCTGCGTGACTACGTTATCGTTTCAACGGCTGCGGTCGTTGTGTTCTTCGTAAATTTGGGTGGTCCACGACTTTGGGATCGCGACGAACCGCGCAACGCCGGTTGTGCGCGCGAAATGTTAATTGCCGGCGACTGGGTGACCCCCGTATTCAATGCCGAGTTGCGAACTCATAAGCCCGTGCTTTTGTACTGGTTCATGATGACCGCTTACTCGGTCGGTGGGGCCAACGAGTTCACGGCGCGATTCTGGTCGGCCGCCTTGGCCGTGGGAACGGTGCTCATCACGTACCACCTGGGACGACGGCTATTTCACGCCCGCGTCGGCGTATGGGCGGGCGTAGCGCTCGCGAGCGCGCTGATGTTCGATGTGGCGGCGCGAGCCGCGACGCCCGATTCGGTGTTGATCTTCTTCAGCGCGCTTGCGCTTTTGGTCTATGTGTTGGCGACCCACCAAACGCCTGCGGAAGACGGAGCGGCGCACGACGCCATCCCGGCGCCGCTTTCATGGCGGGCCGCGGTGTTGATGTACGGTCTGATGGGCGTCGCCATGTTGGCCAAAGGTCCCGTCGGCTTGGTGCTTCCAACGGCCGTGGTGGGCATGTACTTGCTGATTGTCACCTTGCCGCCCAAGGAAGCGCCTTGGTGGCTGCAGATGGTGCGTCCCTTTGCCCCCCTGCACTTCCTTCGCACGTGTTGGCGAATGCGCCCCATCACGGCGTTAGCGGCGTCTTTAGCGGTCGCTTTGCCCTGGTACGTTTGGGTGCATGTGCGGACGGACGGCGCATGGACCGAAGGATTTTTCTTTACACACAACTTGAGCCGCGCAACTGCCCCCATGGAAGGGCACGATGGCTCCGTGTTGTTTTATCCGCTGGCGGTCATGGTGGGCTTCTTCCCTTGGTCGGTGTTTACTGTGCCGCTGCTGATCGATCTCACCGCACGGCTGCGCCGCGGTGATCCGTGTCGGCATGGATATGTGTTCGCTGCTTGTTGGGTGGGGGTTTACTTGGGGCTGTTCTCGCTCGTTCAAACGAAATTGCCCAGCTATGTGACGCCGATGTATCCCGCCTTGGCTCTTTTAGTCGGCAGTTTTATTTATCATTGGACGCGCGGCGCGGCGCTCGTCTCGCACGTGTGGCCGCGGGCTTCGTTCGCCGTATTTGGCGCGGTCGGCTTGACCACGCTCGTTGCGATTCCCCTGGCGGCGCGGCAGTTCGCGCCGGGCGAGGAATTCCTGGGCGTCCTCGGACTTGTGCCGCTGGCCGCGGCCGTTGCGTGCTTCCTGCTGATCCAACGAGGCAATCACTTGGCCGCTGCACAGGTTTTTGCGGTCAGCGCCGTGGTGCTCATGGCGGCGGCTTTTGGCTATGGCGCCGCACGCGCCGACCGGCATCAACAAAGCCATCAGTTGCTTGAAGCGATCGCCGCACGTAGCGAACATCCGCACATTGGCGCCTTCGGCTGCCTGGAGCCAAGTTGGGTGTTTTATTCAGGCCATCCGGTGCGCGAACTCGAGCTTGAGCAACTCACCGACCAGGAACGTGGGTTTTTCTCTCGCGGATCCGACGTTTTTGTGATCACCACGCGCGAGCGCCTGGAAGAATTGCAAGCGGCGTTGCCCGACACCGTGCGCGTGCTGGCCGAAGCTCCCTACTTTATGCGGAACCAGCAGTTGGTGTTACTCGGCCACGCCAACGCCCTGGCCGATGAACGCATGCAAAACCCGCTGCGTTAACCCCGCGCGCCGCGTTTTGGTCATTCGTCTGCAAAGAACGCGAGCGGCTGCCGAGATTGATGGCTCCACGCTCCTGCGCACCGTTAGAGCGTGTTTCATTGCAGGTGTGACGCTTCCAATGTGGCGCCATCGCTCCGCGAGTGGACCACACGGAAGAAGTCATTACATTTCGATGAAATACGCTCTAGCCGGCGGCTCGGCCCAGCACCGCGAAATTGCGGGATCGCGTTAGACGCCCTTCGGTTTCTCTGCCTGACATTCACGATCAAGCAGAGCCTGACAAACTGAAGCGCATGCGGTGCTTGGTTGCCCTTGCGGCCAACGGTTTAATCTCGTCGAGACGTCTCGCGCGAGGATTCGCGCGGTGTCTCGCGCGAGGATTCTCGCGATGACTCGCGTGAGGGTTCGCGTGAACGACTCGGCGGCGTTGGCTCGGACAGGTGCACCTCGCGGCCGTCGGCGTCACGGCACTCCATACTCAGGTGCTCAGGATAGACCGCGTCGCTGCCGTAAATTTGCAGCGCGATTTCGTTTTCATTCTCCAGGGCATGCACTTCGCGCCGTTTGGTGTTGTTCAAATAGGCGGCCACGTCGTTGTGCACACGAACGGTGATTTTCTCCACGTTCTGATGCTGTGCGGCAAGTTGAAGAAGCCGAATCACTTCGATCGCCATGCTTTCGGAGGTTTTCACCACGCCGCGTCCGCCGCAGCAGGGACAATCGCGGTAGACGCTACGCTTGAGGCTGGGGCGGATGCGCTGCCGCGTCATCTCGATCAAGCCGAAGGGGCTGGTGCGCAAGATTTTGGTTCGCGCCCGGTCGCGCCGCAGTGCGTCACGCAAGGCGCGCTCCAATCCGCGGCGATGTTTCTCTTTGCGCATGTCGATAAAGTCGTTCACGATCACGCCGCCGAGGTCGCGCAGTCGCAATTGCCGGGCGATCTCGCGCGCGGCGGACAGATTCAAGCGGAACGCCGTTTCTTCGGCGTCATCTTGCGCGCGGAAGTTGCCGCTGTTCACGTCGATCGCCACGAGCGCCTCGGTGGGATCAATCACAATCGAGCCGCCGCCTTCCAGGGGAACTTCTCGCTTATGGATGCGCGCGATTTCGTCTTCGATCTTATATTTGTGGAATAGCGGCTCGCGGCCTTCGTACAACTGGAGGCGGCTGGCGAACCGCGGCATGATGAGGTGCAGAAATTCTTTGGCGCGTTCGTAGGCCTCGGGCTCGTCAATGTAAATCGAGTCCACGTCGCTGGTGAACATATCGCGAATGGTGCGAATGATCATATCGCTTTCTTCGTACAACCCCGACGGCGAGGGCTGCTTTTTCACCCGACGAACAATCACCTTCCACAAGCGCAGCAAGTACGCCAGATCGCGTGAAAGTTCGCGCCGGGTGCGGCCGGCGCCCGCGGTGCGAACGATGAATCCCACACCCTTGGGCGGGTTGAGTTCAAGCATGATGTCGCGCAGCTTGCGGCGTTCTTCTTCGTCTTCAATCTTGCGCGACACGCCGACGCGGCCTAACGCGGGCATTAACACCAGGTAGCGGCCCGGGATGCTGATGTACGTGGAAAGGGTCGGGCCTTTCGCCCCGATTCCCTCTTTGATGACCTGGACCAGCACTTCGTCGCCGCGACGGAAGATGTCTTGAATGGGCGGTTTGACGCGCGGCCGGCTGTTGGGAGGCCGGCGACGATTGCGGTCCCGGTCGCCCTGGCGCGGGCGTCGCCCGCCGTTACGGTCATTGCGCTCCGCGCGCGGCGCCCGCGGGGGGCGTTCTTCGTCTTCGTCGTCTCGATCGCGGCCCCGGTCGTCGATGGCTTCCTGCGGGTCGTAGCCTCCCTGGCGAAAGTATTGGGGCTCGACATCGCTGATATGCAAAAAGCCGTTGCGGCCGACTCCGAAATCGACAAAGGCGGCTTGAATGCTCGGCTCGAGGTTGACGATTTTTCCCTTGTAAATGTTGCCGACGTAATTGTCCTGGCTGGCTCGTTCCAGATACAGCTCTTCAAGCTGACCGTCCTCAACCATGGCGATGCGGCATTCCTCCGACTGCGCCACGTTGATGAGCATTTCTTTTTTCATAGAGCGGGATTTCCTCGAAAGTCGGTGATAACACAAGAGCGGGACGATTCCTCGTCTCCGCGCACCGACGTTTCCCGCAATGGCATGTCGGGGACCGCAGGTCCCGGTCCCGGCGTTTCACCTCCGGCGGCGCCTTGGCGTGCAGGTCGGACGTTTGCTTCAACCCCGGCAAGGGCTGAAGAAAACCCGGCGCCTGCGGTTTGCGCCGCGGGCAGGTCAAACGCTTGCTTAGGCCAGCGCCACGCTGGTGCGTGTCAGGCAATGGCCTTGATGCTCTAAATCGCCCAGTCCGACGGCCTCCAGCACGTCGCGAGGTCGCACCGTCGCGCTATGGGTGGCGGTCATACGGAATCGCAGGACGGGCCCTGTGGCGCCGTCAGCCAATTCCAGCAACTCCAAATCCGCCTTGAGGTCCGTGGGCGCTGCGCGGTCTTCCCGCGTAACCCACCAATGTTCTTGGGCTTGAAGTTGCTCGATCGCCTGGGCGATCACGTCGCGCCGCTCCGGAGGAACCGGCGCTTCGTAAGACATGCTGACAATCTTCGCTTTGGGGGTGTTCTCGGGAAGCACCTGCACGTCAAACACCACGAGCCCCGGTGGGGCCAAGGTGGCGAGTTGCGCAGCCAGATGGGCTGCTTCGACGTGCTCGGCCAGTTCGAACTCCATCACTTCGTCCCGCGCCGCAATGCCCAATCCCAACGCCGAAGGGAAACTCATGCGCGCCTTGGGGTGGAACCCTTCGCTCATGCTGAGCTGTAAATTCATTCGGCGAAACAGACGTTCAAACGCACGGGCAAGATCACGGTGACTGATCCAGCGAAGATCGCCTTCCTTGCGGAAACGTAAACGTACGCGTTGTCGAATCATCGACGCTCGTAATACTCGAAATATCGGTGTACGCCTGAAACTCGTCAGGTTGTCGCCGCTTCCCACTTCGAAGCAAATCACAAGTTCCCAGCAAGGTGAAAAACGAAAAACAGGCGTTAGGAGGCGCCTTGGTCTGGTGTCGTTGCCTCCCGGATTGAATCGCCGGTTTGCCCCGCCACGCAAACGTAACGAGGGTTTCCTGTTTTCCGTTGCTCACGCATCGCACGGGCTGTCGGGATGCGGTGAAACCATTAGGGGGCGTTGGGCGCCAACTGCGGCGCCAAACGCGTTAACTCATCCTTTAAAAATGTTTCAATCTGCCGGGCATCGTCCATTTCCAATGCCGCGCGAGCCGCCGTTTGGCAGGCGTCCAGGCTCAAGCTGCTACAAACACGCTTCATTTCAGGAATGGCCGATGGCGCAACACTCACTTCGCGCAGGCCCAAACCGAGGAGAAGCATTAAATAATGCGGTCCAGCAATCTGGCCGCACACGCTCACGGGCGTGTTGCGCCGCTGCGCGGCTTGTACGGTCATGTTGAGCAGTCGCAGCACCGCGGGATCCGCCGGATGGTAAAGGTCGGCCACGTCGCTGTTACTGCGGTCTACTGCCAAGGTATACTGTATCAAATCGTTCGTGCCAATGCTGATGAAATCCACCTCATCACAAAAACGGTCGAGCATTACCACCGCAGAGGGAGTCTCAACCATCATTCCGATGGGAATTTGCCGATTGCACGGGATCTGACCGGCTTCCAACTCCTCGATCACGTGGCTCACCATGCGCCGAGCCTCGCGCCATTCCTCTAGTTTACACACCAGGGGAAACATCATGCGAATGTCGCCGTAGGCGCTGGCCCGAAGAATCGCGCGGAGTTGCACGCAAAACATTTCGGGGTGTCGCAGCGAAAGGCGAATCGAGCGCATGCCCAAAAAAGGGTTCTTCTCCTCCGCCGCGTGGGCCGACGGAATCTTGTCGGCGCCCAAGTCCAAGGTACGAATGATGACCGGTGCGCCGTGCATCGCCTCGGCCACACGCCGATATGCCTGAAACTGGTCTTCTTCCGTGGGTTCGGTGGAAGAGGCGAGATACAGAAACTCGGTGCGGTAAAGGCCGACGCCGTCGGCCCCGCGCACGCGGCAAGCTTTGACTTCTTCAGGAAATTCAATGTTCGCGCACACGCGAATGCGCACGCCATCGGCTGTGACGGCCGGCTCATTCCAAAACGGTCGCAATTGCACCGCATGTTGGCGACGACGCTCCGCCTCGTCTTCATAACGGGCCAATGTTTCCCGGTCGGGACGAAGAATCACCAAACCTTCATGACCGTCGATGATGATTTTTTCACCGCCGGAAACCTGAGCCAGGAACCGCCCCACGCCGACCACGGCGGGAATCTCGAGCGCCTCGGCCACAATCGAGGTATGCCCGCCCATGCCGCCCAGTTCGGTGGCGAAACCGCGGACGAGTTCTCGATGCAGCCCCGCCGTTTCGCTGGGGGTCAAGTTCGTCGAAAGCACGATCACCGGCTGGGTCAAATTGGCCACATCTTCGCGGTTGCGCCCCAGTAAGTGCCGCAGCAACGATTTTTCAATGTCGTAAATGTCGTTCGTGCGTTCGGCCAGCGAGCCTTCCATGGACTGCAACACCTTGGCGTAACGGCGCAAGGTGCGGCTCACGGCGTACTCGGCGGTATAGCGTTTCTCGCGTACCAGCCGTTCGACTTCCGCATGGAGCTGGGGATCGCGGAGCATCAGCTCATGGGCCGAGAAAATCGCACCGTACTGCTTGCCCAATTCGCGCGTCACGGCGTCGCGGTGCGCGATCATCTCTTGCGCGGCGGCGTCTACGGCATGCGCCAGCCGCGCCAGTTCATTTTCCGCCGCAGCGCGTGGGGCCAGACGGCGCGGGATGCGGTACCCCTCGCTGGCCAGAACCATGACTTCACCCACGGCCACGCCGGGCGAAGCCGCGATGCCGCGCAACACCTTCATGCGCTCGTGCGGATCTCTCCGCCTGATGACTTTTGACTCTCGAATGCGATTCCTTCGCGGCAAGCGCCTTGCCGCGCTATTCTTCTTCGGCGGCTCGCTTCTCTTGTTCTAACAGTTCGCGTTCAAACAGATCGACCAGGGCGTCCAGAGCTTCTTCGGCGTCGTCGCCTTGCGCATAGAGCGTCAACTGGATGCCTTGATAGGCCCCCAGCGTCAGCAGCCCCAGCACGCTTTTGGCGTCGACGCGCTCGTTCCCTTTGACGATCTCAATTTGCGAACGATAACGGCGCGCCAGCCGAGCGACCATGTCGGCTGGCCGCGCATGTAAGCCTTGCGCGTTGAGCACCGTGACGACGCGAGTTGTAAGTGGTTCTGGCATGAACACGAAGCGAAGTATTCCTGGCAAAGCCGACGCCGCGCACGGCCCAAGTCGCGCGCCGCGTAAACCCCAGCGTGTGGCGCCCGGGGCGCCAAGGCTCGCCCAACAGGCGTTCGCCGTCCTGGCCAAAATCGGGGCGAGTGCGGCGCAGGGACCGCCCTCGCGACTGCTCCTGGCGGCGAGACAAGCCAGTGACGAGTATCTTCAACCGCTGCCGCTAGGAAGAAAATTGATTGGCGTCCGCCTCGTCCAACAGTTGTCGGATCTCTTCGGCGGACTTCGACTGTTTTAAGAACTTACAAAACATGCCGTCGCGCAATTGACGCGAAATGTTCTCCAGCGCCCGCAAGTGGTCTCCGGGACGGTCCGGCGGCGAAACGAGGAGAAAAAACAGCTGCACCTTTTCGCCATCGAGGCTATTAAAATCGACCCCCGCGGGGCTGACGGCCACGGTGCCGACCAGATGATCGACACTGGGGTGCTTGGTGTGCGGCACCGCCACGCCGCGCCCGATGCCCGTGCTGCCCAATTCTTCGCGCTTCATGATGGCTTTGATAATGCCCTCATGGTCCGATGATTGGACTTGTCCGGCTTCGGCCAGGGCGCCGACCATTTCGCGAATGACCGATTCCTTGTCGGACGCGTTCAACTGCGCCCGGATCGACTCCACATTAATAAAGTCGGAGAATTTCATAACTACGTCCCTATCCCTATCGACAACGCGAAATTGGAGCGGCGCCGGAACAACCCGCCTACCGCGACTCCTCGCCCGCGGCGGGAGTCTCTACGTTCTTCGCGCCCACGGCGCGATGCCCGGTCACTTTCTCTTTATGCTTGCGTAACTGCTGCTCCAGCTTGTGCACCACGCTATCCAAGGCCGCCATGACGGTCGGGGCCCGGTCGGTCGCAACAAACTCATTGGCGTGCTCAGCCCGAACTCGAACTTCGACCGCGGGCGATTCCTGGTGCTCTAAGTCGACCGTGACTTCCACCCCGGTTACGCGGCTAAAGAATTGAGGAAGCTTCCCCACTTTTTCCGTGATGCGTTCTTGGCTATCCGCATTCAGTTGTCCATGTCGGGTAGAAATGCTGATCTGCACAAAGGTTCTCCTGAATGGAACGAGGGACGTGTATTGTAGAGGTCCCAAAATGGCGGGGCAATCGGCCGATGGGGCGACTTCCCCGCACGGCGCCTCCGGCGCTCAGCCACCTCGCATCACCGGAGCATTTTATCTCTTTTTCCGGGAAGCGATAAGGGGAGCCGCCTTTCCCCTCCAAACATAGGTTACGCCCCGCGCCGTGAGCCCAGGCGCGCCTTGCCCCACCTTTCGAGAAAGCAAGGCTCAGGGCGATGAACCCAACTCCCCTCCGGCTTTGGTGCTTAAGCTCCGGTAGAGGGAATGCTCGATCGATTGCTGAACAAATCGAGTCGAGCCGTCCGCCAAACCGAAATACGCACCCCCAGGATGGCGGCTGCGAAACGACATGACATTGGGCCAGTCACGCGGCGACGGCGGCTTAGGGAAGTAATTCAGTGGAGCGTGGCAGCTCGCGTAATCGTTATTGGCGTAATAGGCGGCCGAGTGGTCGTTGTGTTCGGGAACATCCTCGCCCAAAAGAAACGTGTTGCTGGCCCCGTCGCGGATGTCTGCAAAGGTCTGAGGTTCACGATAGGTGGACCGGAAGAACAGCCCGTTGCACCCCCCACCGCGTGACAGTCAGGCAGCGAGCCCTCGTGAATGCTGTTCAGTCCGTCCAGGCACGTATCGCCGATCACTCCCTTATAACTGGTCAGGGCGACCTGAAGGCCTTCCCATTGATACTGCGTTGCGGATAACCGCCTCCTCAGAAAAATGGTCTTCGAATGTACCTAACAGGTGATAAGGCCACGGCCTTAAAAGGGTGAACCAGCAGCCAGACGGCCATGACCACCGCCGCTATAAAACTCACGACACCGATGACGGTCCGACGGGTCTTTCGTATGGCAGCACCTTAACCTGCAACCTGTACGACGACTCCTGAGGCAGACCGCAATAAACTTGCCGACGAAGTAAAACCAATGACAAGGTAAGCACGCAGCGCTCGAACAACAAACACGATGGCGACCTTGACCGAGCGAATTGAAGGACAAGTTGGACGAAAACATATCGCCCTACACCCCCCGTCAAGAAAATTCATCCTCCAGAAGATTGACTTCGAGAGATTCACCGAGAGGTGTTGTGGGCTTTCAAAAACGAAGTGCGTTAGCCGTCATAACCGTTGCGGTTGGCGGGGTGGGAAAGAGGGTCGGCCGGTGGGGCGAAACTTGCGGTCTGGCGCCCTTGCATCCAAGGCGAAACGTCCTATAATCCTTGATGTTGGCAGTGGAAATTCCCTCGCCGGGTTTCCCTGTTTCGTGCGGGTGTAGCTCAGTTGGTAGAGCACAACGTTGCCAACGTTGTTGTCGTGGGTTCGAATCCCATCACCCGCTCTTGGCGACCGGGGTCGGGCGTTCAAAGTTCACAATTGCTCGTAACACACGGGGCGGCAATGGAATTTTGAACGGCCGGCCCCCTTTTTGTTGGTGCATCCACGTCCTACTTCTATAGCCCGGTTGAGGGATTTCCTCACGAACCCCCACCAACCGCAGCCCCCCTTTGAGAACGGTTTCTCATGACTTCCTCAGAACGCGAATCCGGCGCAATTATCGAAGAATCTGGCGCGGAAGAATCTCAGGAAAAGCGCAAACTCGCCCTCGACCTGCAAATCCAAAAACCGAGCGCCTGCCAGCGCCATGTGACGGTTAGCATCTCGCGCGAAGACGTTGACCGCTACTTGAGCGAAGCGTACGACGAACTGACGCCCGAGGCCCAAGTTCCGGGCTTCCGCCCAGGCAAGGCGCCGCGGCAATTAGTGGAGAAACGCTTCAAGCAAACGGTGCAGCAACAGGTCAAAGCCTCGCTGCTGATGGACGCCCTGACGCAAATCAACGAGGGGGACGACTTCTCGGCCATCAGTGAGCCGGACTTCGACTTTGACGCGGTGGAAGTGCCCGACGAGGGGCCGCTCACCTTTGAATTCGACGTGGAGGTTCGCCCCGAGTTCGACATGCCCGAATGGAAGGGCCTGGAACTCGAAAAGCCGGTGCGCGACTTCACCGAAGAGGACGTCAATCGGCAGTTGCACCGCATCCTGGCGCGATCGGCCCAGCTTGTGCCGGTGGAAGAAGCGGCCCAGGCCGACGATTACCTCGTGTGCGACATCACCTTCTTGCAAGACGGCAAAGTGGTGGGCAAAGAGTCGGAGCAAACCCTCCGCGTACGGCCCACGCTTACCTTCCACGACGGACGGGTCGAGAACTTCGATCAAATGATGGTTGGCGCCAAAGCGGGCGACACCCGCGAGGCCAAGTCGACGGTCACGCAAGATTCTCCCCGGGAAGAGCTGCGCGGCCAGGAAGTCACGTGCCAGTTCAACATTCTGGAAGTGAAACGCCTCGAACTGCCCGCTTTGGATGAAGATATGCTGAGCAAGCTCGGCGGCTTCTCGACCGAGAAAGACCTGCGCGAGGCGATTCAAGGCGACTTGGAACGGCAGTTGACGTATCACCAGGAACGGCAAATTCGCCGGCAAATTACTAATTTGCTCACCGAGACGGCCACCTGGGATTTGCCGCAAGACCTGCTCCGCCGCCAGGCGCGCCGCGAGTTGGAACGCGCCGTCATGGAGCTGCAAGCCGCTGGTTTTGGCGAGGAGGAAATTCGCGCCTACGAAAACGAGCTGCGGCAAAACAGCATGGCGTCAACCGCTCGCGCGTTGAAGGAACACTTCATCTTGGAGCGAATTGCCGAAGATGAAAAGATCGAAGCGACGCCGGAAGATTACGACAACGAAATTCGCCTGATCGCGGCCCAACAAGGCGACTCGCCGCGTCGCGTGCGCGCCCGATTTGAAAAACGCGGCTTGATGGACAGCCTGCACAATCAAATCATCGAACGCAAAGCGATTGAACTCATTCGCTCGAACGCGAAGATCAAGGAATCGCCCTATCAGCCGGATGAGCAAAAGGTGTTCGCGGCCGATGTGGCGATTGGCGGCCGCACCGATGAAGACGCCGCCATTCCCGAGGCGAAATACTCGGACGCTCCCGAAGAAGAGCGCAAAACCGGCGCCGAACGCAGCTAAGCGACGCTTCGACCAAAGCGTGACGATCCGCATTCAATCGTCCCATGGCGATGAATGCGTTTCTCCCAGCGTTCGCGAAATATCATGAGACGCATCCTGTCGGCGGGTTGAAACAACCCGCAGGATGCGTCTTTTTTCGTTGGCGGGGCGTGCGTCGGCAGGCCGCGTAAAGCCCGCTCAAATTGCTGATCTCTCGCAGAGCCCACGTTCAGGCGCAGCGCCCACGGTCAGGGAGGTCATTCCTTGGCGGCAAGTTGCAAAATGCCCTCCATGGGAATGGTCGCCCAATGCGGGCGGTTGTTCAACTCGTAACCGAGTTCATACATGGCTTTTTCCAGCAGGTACGCGCTCAGCAGGGTATCAAGCTCTTCTTTGGCCACCGGTAGGAAAGCGCCGGTTCTCGCTTTGCTCAGGTACGCTCGCAAGTAAGCCGCGGTCGTCCAGACGTACCAAAAGTGCATCCAGTCTTCGACAGGGATCGCCGCTTCACGCAGCAAACGCAACCCCGGCGCCTGGCTCAAGAGCGCGGCGTGCGAGGCATAATGGAACGAACGCACCATTCCTGCGACGTCGCGCAGCGGCGAGGCTTTGATCCGCCGTTCGCTAATAGGCCGATCGGGTTCGCCTTCAAAGTCGATGAACACAAAGTCCCGTCCCGTGGAAAGCACTTGTCCCAAGTGCAAGTCGCCATGGCAGCGAATACGCCGTGCGTCGATCTTATGCTCAATTAAACGGCGGAATCGACCCAGAATGTTGTTTTCCTGATCCAGCACGCGACGGGCCGGATCTCGCACGTCCTCGGGAAGTTTGCCAACCTGCTTTCGCAGCAAGTCCAGCGACTTCCGGGCCTGGGCCCGCATCGACTGGTACAAGCTGCGTTGATAGAGCTTGGTGAACGGTTCAGGAATGAACGCGGCGTCCTCCTCCTCGGCAGCCAGCGCCAGATGCAGTTCGGCGGTGCGTTGCCCCAACAGCTCGGCCGATTGAAGGTAATGACCGATCACCTCTTGCGCTAGCGCCGGCGATTCCCGTTCGGCAAGATCAAGCAACGAGGCGCCTTTGACGCTTTCGACCAATTCTTGCGGCATGCGACGTTGCGCCGTGGAAGCTTCGAGGGTTGGCTGGCCATTTCCCTCGCCCGGCCCGATGGTCGGCAATTGAGACGTCTCCAACGCAGTCCCGCCCGCCAGCGTCACTTCCGGTGTTTCGGCCCGAATACGTTCGAAGTACCGGCTCAATTCATCCAGAGTGTAGACCCAAGCATCGCCTTGATTGGGAATGTACTGGTGCAACACAGCCAACGTCATCGGCTCGCCTTGCCCCACCACGTACTCCAGCGCTCCGCCCACATCCGGCACATGCTCCAGCGAGGCGCGCTCGGTCAGGTAGCGCCCCACCTCCAGATCGGGGTTAACGCCAAGATGAAGACGGCGGAACAACTTGAGAATCACTCGGTTCTGAAACACGGCCGAGGTGTTGCTTTGCTCGCCCGCATGAACGGCAGGAGCATAATGATCGTCGCCTTCGGCTCTCAGGCGTCGAAAGGCGCGCGTTTGCAAAGCGCGAATTTCGCCGTGTCGCCCTTTGATCACACGACGTCGGACCAGGCAATCAAACAGCGGAGCCCAAAATTCTTTCTCCCAGGTCGCTTCGCACAAGGTAGCCGTGGCGCCGCCAACCTCCACGCGCGCGATGCCCGCCGCGAGATGGTCGCCTAGAATGTTTCCGGCTTGCGGCTCCTGGGCAAAGACCACCGGCGTGACGTAGCGGTCGGGCTCGCCTTCGTTGTAATCGACTCGGATGAGTAACATGCGAATCGGAGCCCGTGCATCGTCGTCGATGGCGAACCAGTCGATCAACTCCACATGTTGAATCGCCTTGGCTTTGCCGGCGAACCAGCGATGCTGTCGCAGGTACGGCTTGAGCGCGGCTTCGAGCTTCGTCTTGGCGCGCCCCTGAAAGGCGTGGTCCCAATCGCCTTCAGCCTTCACCAAGGGCAACGCCGCGGGCGACGGTTCGGCCAGGTGCGACTCTTGCGGCTGCAAACGGAACCAATAAAAGCCGTAAGGCCCCAGCGTGAGCATATAAGGCAATTCGCCAATCATCGGGAAGCGAATTTGCCCAAACAGTTCGATCGGCGTTTGCCCGCGGAAGCGTGACAGGTCAATCTCGGCGCATTGCGGGAACCGAGACAAGTTGGCTACGACGAGTAACGTCTCGTCCTCAAACTGCCGCAGGTAAGCCAGTACTTTGCCGTTCTCGGGACGAAGGAACTCGAAACCGCCGCGGCCAAAGGCGCGGTACTGTTTGCGAATATTGATAACTCGCCGCATCCACCATAAAAGCGAGTGCGGGCTGTTGTGCTCAACTTCGACGTTGCGCAGCGTGTAGTGATACTCCGGATCGATGATCACCGGCAAAAACAACTTCTGCGGGTTCGCGTGCGAGAACCCTGCGTTGCGGTCGCCATTCCATTGCATGGGGGTTCGCACGCCGTCGCGGTCGCCCAGGTAGATGTTGTCGCCCATGGCGAGTTCGTCGCCGTAGTAAATGACCGGAGTTCCCGGCAGCGAGAGCAGAAGCCCGTTCATCAACTCCATCTTCTTGCGATTGTTGCGCAAGAGCGGCGCCAGGCGGCGGCGAATGCCCAGGTTGACCCGCGCACGAAACTCGGCGGCATAGGCGCGATACATGTAGTCGCGCTCTTCGTCGGTGACCATTTCGAGCGTCAGCTCGTCATGGTTGCGCAAGAAGATCGCCCACTGACACACATCCGGAAGCGCAGGGGTCTGCTCGAGAATATCAATGATTGGGAAGCGGTCTTCCCGCTCCACCGCCATGAACAGTCGCGGCATGAGGGGGAAGTGAAAGTTCATGTGGCACTCATCGCCGGCGCCAAAGTACGCGGCGGCGTCTTCCGGCCATTGATTCGCTTCGGCCAGCAGCATGCGGCCTGGGTACTGTCGATCAACGTGCGATCGCAGTTCTTTGAGAAAACCGTGCGTTTCCGGCAAGTTTTCGCAGTTCGTGCCTTCGCGCTCGAACAGGTAAGGCACGGCGTCCAGGCGCATGCCGTCGACGCCCATCTCCATCCAGAAGTCGACCGCCTTGAACATCGCTTGGCGCACGTCCGGATTGTCGAAGTTCAAGTCAGGCTGATGATGATAAAAGCGGTGCCAGAAGTAGGCTTTCGCAACGGGATCCCATGACCAGTTCGACGGCTCGAAATCTTGGAAGATGACGCGCGCATCGCGGTAAGGTTCGGGCGTGTCGCTCCATACGTAGAAGTTGCGCCACTTCGAGCCGGGCTTGGCTCGTCGGGAGCGCTGAAACCATTCATTCTGGTCCGACGTGTGATTCATCACCATTTCGGTGATTACGCGCAGGTCGCGACGGTGCGCTTCGCGCAGGAAGTTTTTGAAATCCGCCAGCGTGCCATAGCACGGGTTGACCTCGGTGTAATTGGCAATGTCGTAGCCGTCATCGCGCAGCGGCGACGGGAAAAACGGCAAGAGCCAGATGGCCGTTACACCCAGGTCTTGAATGTAATCGAGCTTTTGCGTCAGCCCGCGGAAATCGCCCATGCCGTCGCCGTCGCTATCGCAGTACGAGCGGACGTGAACCTGGTAAATCACGGCGTCTTTGTACCAAAGGGCGTCTTGCCCCAGGGATGGCGCCGACTGGGGTGCATTGATGATCGCCGCTTCCGGTTGCATAAATTCCTCCTGGATTCAAGCGTTAGATCTTGCGCCGACGTTGCGACATGCGGCCCACGCAACGCTCTGGATTTGGCTCACGAATCAACGCGCGAGCACGCTCCGACGAAGCGCCGCGAGACGGCGCGCCGAGCGTCATCTTGGTTAAGCGTACGGTTCAAAATCTTGTTCGGTGTGGACGCGCCGCCGCACGCGGAAGATATGCGCCGGGCAATGGTACGGGTTCAATTCAACGTAGTTCCACCGGCCATGCCATAAATAGCGCGCGTCGGACAACAGGTCATGCAGTTCATACGGTTGGTCTTCGGCCATACCCAATTGGTGCAACGGCACCTCCAGCCACGCCGACTGCGTATTCCGGAAGTCCAGGTTCACCACCACGAGCAGCACTTCCGAGCGATCGGCCGTGGTGCGCAAGTACGCAATCATCTCGCCATTGTTGATCGTGCAGAACTCCAACCCCTCGTTGGTTTGCAGCGCGCGATGCGCCCGCCGAACGCCGTTCACCCGGGCGATGAAGTCCTTCAGACTGTCGGTCCGACGGATGTCGTGATGGTGCACCTCATATTTTTCGGAGTTCAAATATTCTTCGCTGCCATGTTCGCGCGGGGCGCTCCACCCATGTTCGTAAGGCGGGCCATAAATGCCGTAGTTCGTGCTCAGGGTGGCCGCCAGCACGAGGCGCGACATAAACGCCGGTCGCCCTCCGACTTGTAAGTGTTCAGGCAGAATATCGGGCGTATTGGGCCAGAAGTTAGGCCGGAAAAACTCGCTTGCTTCGGTGCGGTAGAGGTCGTTTGCGTACTCGGTCAGCTCGTGCTTGGTATTCCGCCAGGCGAAATACGTGTACGACTGCGTGAAGCCGAGCTTCGCCAGGCGATGCATAATCTTAGGCCGTGTGAACGCTTCGGAAAGAAACAACACATCCGGCCAGTCGCGCTTTAACTCCCCAAGGCACCACTCCCAAAACGGAAAGGGCTTGGTATGCGGGTTATCGACGCGGAAAATGCGCACGCCTTGCTCAATCCAATACACGAACACGCTTTTCAGTTCGTCCCATAAACCGCGCCAGTTTTCCGTTTCAAAGTCGAAGGGGTAAATGTCCTGGTACTTTTTGGGCGGGTTCTCGGCGTATTGAATGGTGCCGTCGGGACGGCGGCGAAACCATTCGGGATGCTCCTTCACGTATGGATGATCAGGCGAGCATTGAAACGCCACATCCAGCGCGATCTCCATTCCGTGCGACTTGGCCGCCTCAACCAGTCGGCGAAAATCATTCAATGTGCCTAATTGCGGGTGAATCGCTTTATGGCCGCCTTCCGCGGCGCCAATCCCCCAGGGGCTGCCGACATCTCCGGGCTTCGCCTCGACGGCGTTATTACGCCCCTTACGGAACGCCCGGCCAATCGGATGAATAGGCGGCAGGTACAACACGTCGAAGCCCATACTGGCGATGTAGGGTAAGCGCGCTTCGACGTCTTGGAATGTCCCATGCCGCCCGGGTTGCTCCGACGCGGAGCGAGGAAAGCACTCGTACCACGTACTGAAGCGGGCGCGCTCGCGATCGACCGTCACGGTCAATTCGTGGTGGTAGGTGGTCGCAAAATGGCGCGGCGACCAGCGGTGCATCAACTGACCCAGGTTGGCGTCATCACAAACCGATTCGAGCGAATCGTCCGGCGCCGGACGGCGCAAGCGATGCGCCCATTGACGCAACTGCGTTTGGTCTCCGCCGCGCGCTTCCGCCGCGACTTGTTCAATTAACTCCGCTCCGATGAGTAGATCCAAATCGACGTTCTGCCCGGCTTTAAGACGTTTCCCCAAATCGCGTCGCCAGGTCAGGAATCGATCAACCCAGCCACGCACCGTGTATTGATATCGGCCGACTGCCAGCACGGGGAACTCTGCCCGCCAGCGGTCGTTCACGAGCGGAGTCATAGGAGTCTCATCCCACGTGATTTGCCCCTCACGGCGATGCAGCAACACGGCCGCAACGACATCGTGCCCATCGGTGAACACATCGGCTTCCACGGCGACGGTCTCTCCCACCACACGTTTGATGGGGAACCGTCCGGCGTCGATTTCTGGCTTAACTCCTTCAATAACAACACGTTTCCTACCGTCGCTTGCAGCCATTCCGCGGCGTCTCCTTCCCAGTTTTAAAGCAAAGTGGTCTTCCACGCAGCTCAGCGAACGCCCATTGTTGCAAATCGCGCACACTTTGGTAAATGAGGCTTGGCATTTGGCGGTCCTACGGTTCGAGTCCACCGAACTCGGAAGCCACAATCGCTCGCTGCCAAAGCGCAATGCTTCTCCGCTGCGAACCGCAAGGGAAAGCAGTACGCCAAAACCGCGCAGTCTGCGGCGCGCGTTATACAATGGGACTGGGGTTCAAATCGTGTTCATGCTTCGCGTTGTGTGGTATCGCGGCGCGCAGTGCGACGCTTCCGTCGAGATGCAACGACTAATGCAGCTTGCGTGCCAAGCGACCTTTCTTGACCCAAAGCGCCTATGAAACCATCGATCTGGCGTTGGCCGTGGCAAAAACCCGAACCGGAAACGGTGCGGCCTCCCAAAGTCGGCGGCACTCGTGCTCCCGACGTGGTGCATAAGATCGACTTCAAAAAGCCGCACGATTTTCACTTTCGTTTCGGCTATCAATCGGACAAATTGACGGTCTTGGAACGATGCGTGCTGGTCGGCTTTACGACGCCCATGACGGACGGCCAGGCCGGCGCCGGCTTTGAAGAGTACACGCACAATCGCTGGCTCGTGCTGCGTCAACCCGATGGCCGCCTGGTCTACGTCCCGCGCGACAGCCTGATTTACATCCAAGAATCGGAACCGACGCAAACACCCTTGAGCGAAGGTTCCGACGTTTAGCCCGATTCGGTCCCCCGGCTCGGTTCGGCCCGTTGCGCCAACTGGCGTGTCAGTGCGTTCCGCGTGTGTTCATCGAACCGTTTCGGCTGGAAATCGACCGGGTGTATCCGGAGTTCCGTAATCAGTAGTTCGAGTCCGAACGACGCACGTTCAATCGCCGCCGTCGCACCGCGCCGGATGTGCTCCAGGGCGCACTCGACCAGGGAGGCTCCTTCGCTGTTCGGATGGGGCTCAAAGCAGTACGCCGGCAAAGCACAATCGACAACAATCCGTACGGTTCCCGCATCAGAAGTAGCAACACACGTGGCCGTGTACCAAACCATGTACTCGTGAACCCCTTGGTTCAAGTGCTTCTCGTGAACTACCAATTCCCAAGACGCGGCCTGGGGCGGGTACGAATCGTGACTAGGCATAAGTGCAACCGTTGGCGAACCCTAACGATGAGCAAAGGCCTCCCGTTGCCGCGGCGCACAACCGGCGGCTAAAGCAGAAGACGCTGGCAAACGCAGCTTCCCGCGGTAGTTCACCCCTTCTCGGCGCCAGAGCTTGCCCAAATCAACGCAGGTCGCTCCGAGGTGCGCGCGCCGCGCGTCATGCGCAACAGCGGACGGCGCGCCGTTAAACCAGCAGCTTGTGCGGCTTGGATTGCAGCGAAGTTCGCGTCAGGAACGTCGACGATGACCTCTTGTCCGGCCGATCGCTCGAACGCTTCTTGAAACAAGCGAACTCCCACGTTCTCTAACGCGTGCTCCGACACGATGCACGGTCCGATTTGCAACGCTTGACTGCCCGGTCGCGCCGTGCAGAACCCCTGCAATTTACCTTCGTACTGCACACCCCAGCCTGGTTGTTGCTTCCACAAGAGCGCAAGCAATCGACGGCGATCGGCGCCGGAAGCGGCTTGATCGAGCATCGCGGCTTCCTCAAGGTTGGCTTCAGGCAAGAACGGGGGGCCTATTTTCCGGTCCGGCAACTCGCCGCCATAACGCGTGAGCGGAAAGTCTGGCGTGAAGCCTAATCGTTGGTACAGCGGTTCTCCCAAAGGAGTCGCGTCTAAGCGAACGCTCTTGGCGCCGGAGTTTTCCGCAAACGCCAAAGCATGCTCCATCAAAGCCCGGCCAATGCCACGGCCGCGCAACGACTTCTCAACAAGCATCATGGCGATCCACGCGACCGGTCCAAACACAAAGGCCGTCACGACGCCCGCCGGTTGGCCGTGATGCTCGGCCAGGAAACAACCCTCGGGCTGCAAACGAAGGAAGCGCCGCCAATCGTCGCGAGTTTGGTTCCACCCGGCCTGCGCCTTCAATTGAAAGCCGAAGTCGAAATCTTCGGCCGTCATCCGTCGCACAATGGTCATGGCAAAGCCACAAAGGAGTCAAAGTTGATTTACTTGGGACCAAGCAAAAACAGCAGCAAGTCGGCCATTTCTTGCGACGGAATTTTTTGCTCAAATCCTTCCGGCATGAGCGACGTGTTCGTGTTGACCAAGGATTCAATGTTTTGCCGCAGGATTTCCTCGGTCACGTTCTCCGCCCGTTTGAGCGTCACACTGGTGGCGGTCTCGTCAACAATGACGCCCGTGCTGATGCGTCCGTCATCCGTCGTTACCACGTACTGCATGAAGTTCGGCCCCACTTCGCGGTTGGGGTCGAGAATATGCGTCATGACTTCATCGGCGCTACGGTGGCGAATCGTGGCCAGGTTGGGCCCAATATCGTGACCGTGGTCCTCCAGGCGATGACAACCCGCGCATTCACGCTGGAAGGCGATTTTGCCGCGCGTACGATCGCCGCGCAGCGTCAGCGCGGTTTGATATTGGGCGATCACGTCCTTACGCGGGCTAGGAACGTTATCTCCGAGCAGCATTTCCGCTCGCGACCGAACGGCCGCATCTTCGTGCGACAACAACAACGCGCGGCGGGCCGAGCTGATTTGCGAAGCCGCCACCGCGCCCGACTCGACCGCATCCAGCACCGAACCAATACGGGCCGGTCGCGACAACAGCAACTCGATCACCTCGGCTCGCAGCGCGGGCGTGTAACTTCGCCAACCGGCAAGGAGGGTCGCACACACGTCCTCATCGTCAAAACCGGCCAGCGACTGCGCCGCGACGAGTTGCAACTCCTGCGGATGCCGCGAGTCCAGAAGCCTTACAAGTGGGGGCCTCGCCTGGACGTATCCGCCGTAGCTCAAAAGCTCAAGGGCGCCGCGCCGAGCAGGAATGGCCAGCGTTGCATCGTTCGCCAGACGCGAGGCGTCCGCCAGCACGTCGGCAATCAGTCGAGCCGGGGGCGAGTTCGCCTCTTTCGTAAGATCGCCCAGGCTCTTCTTAGCTCGTTTCAGCCCATCGCCCAAACCTAAGAGCGTCGTCGTTTGGACGGCGCGCAAAGCGCTCGTTGGTTCCAGCGACACAAGCGCTGCCAGGGTGCGCTCAACTTGCTCGTCCCGGTTTTGCGCGCCCACGACCACCGCCAGTTGCCGTAAAAGCGCCAACCCCTGCGCATTCTGGAGAAGTTCGCTGTCGCTCAACAGTTGCAAGAGCAGCGGGCCGGCCGACTTGGCCGTAGAGCTTAACACCGCCACGCGCATCCAAGGATCGGCGGCGTCGCGCACCGCCAGCCGAACTAGCGCTTCGCTCGCCAGCGGATCATCGACTTCACCCAGCGAGAATGCCGTTTGAAATCGCACGCGAACTTCCGGATCTTCGGCCAGTTTCGCCACACCTTCCAGCAACGCAGGCGACGCATGGAATCGCGGCTCGGCCAACCGCACGGCATGTTCGCGCACGCCGCCCGAAGAATCTTTGAGCGCAACCAGCAAATCTTCGTCACTCAAAGCGTTCATTCCCGAGAGCGACCACAGCGCATGCGCTCGGCCCAGCGCCTTGGGGCTATTCCGTACCATCTGCCGGAGTGGTTTAACCGCGGCAGTGTCTTGCCGCTGGAAGATCAGCCGCTGCGCCGTCTCGCGCCACCAGGCGTTGGGGTTCTCTAACGCAGCGACCAGGGTCTGCGTGTCGGCCTTTCCCAATTGCGGAGGCGGCGGAGTCCGAAAACCTGGCGGACTGAGGCGATAGATGCGTCCCCGGTCGCGCCCGCTTTCCAGATCGACCAGCGCTTTGATGTCGTCGGGAATCGACCAGGGGTGTTCAATCGTCTCGCGATACATATCGAGCACGTGCAGCGTGCCATCGGGCGCATTCACGTAGTTCACCGGACGGAACCAGTTGTCATCCGATGTGACGAACTCGACGTTCTCATCGGCTCGCTGGGCGAGGAACGTCACGCCGTTGGGTGTGAGGGTCAGTCGATGAATCAGGTTCCCCGCCACTTCGCCCAGAAATACGTTGTTGTGAAACTCCTTGGGATAGGCGGCCCCGCGATAGACGGTCACACCGCTGGATGACGTGAAGAACCCCTCGGCGGCCGTTTCACTGCGAGGATAACTTTTGTCCCGCTCGGCCGACCAGCGCCGTGCGCGGGCCACGCGCCATAGCTCGGGCGGACTGGTGCGGTACACCGGCAGCGTATCGCCCGACGCTGCAATATCATGCACCGCCGCAGGAACCGGCAAATAGGGATTCCGCCGCAAGTAATGACTGGGCAACACCACATGCTGTGCAGGATTGCGAATATTGCACAGAAAGCGGTTGCCCCAGTCGTCAAACGAATTGCCAAACCGCGCGCCCCCGGTGATGGCCTCGAACTGGAGCGTCACGGGGTCAAAACGAAAGTCATGGCGCGAGAGCGTCACCGGCGGAGTGTCGGGCTGCTCAACCGTGCGAATCACCCCGCCGTTGCTCGAACCGGCGCCGTAGATTTTATGATCCGGCCCCCACGCCAGGTTGTTCATCACCGCTTGCACATTGAACTTGCGAAATCCCGTGAAGACTTGGCGCCGCACGTCGGCGCGGCGATCGCCGTTGGTGTCCTTCAGGTACCAAATGTCGGGCGTGGCGGCCACAAAGGCGCCTCCGTCATACAGCGCAATTCCCGTGGGCCAGGATAACTCGCGCGCGAAGATCTCACTGGTGTCGAAGTCGCCATCGCCATCGGTGTCTTCGAGAATACGCACGCGGCCCAGCGGCAAGTCGGTCGTACGCTCCTGAAACGGAACATCGGTTGATTTATCGGTATAGGGGTAGTCGCTCATCTCAACCACCCACGCCAGGCCGTTCTCGTCATACGCCATGGCTACCGGGTCGGTGGTGAGCGGCTCGGCCGCGAGCAAGTCCATGCGAAAGCCGTGCTGCAGGCGAAAGCTCTTGGCCACATCGCCGGGCTCCGTCGGCGGCGTGCGCGGCAACGACTCTTGCGCAAGCGCCGCGACCGTGGTGAATACGAATCCCAGAACACCGCACGCAACGAACGACTTTCTCACGCGTATCTCCTACCAAACTTCTGTACGCTCCAGACCAACCGCTCGTGCGCCCATCCTTGGCAACACCTTGCACGCTGGCGCCTGTTTACAGTTTGATCTCAAGGACTTCTGTATTGCCTTTCGTGGCGGCAAGGGAACGCAGTTCTTTCATCTTTCCCGAATCAGAATCGCTAATGCGCACGGTATGCGGGCCGGCCGCAAAGGTGAAAGGCCGCCATGTGGCGCCGGGAGCACGCAAGGTGTACAGCACTTCGTTCGTGGTTTCGTCGATGACCTGCACCACGGGCTTCTCCGCCCCTTCGACCTTCAATTCCGGCAAGTGCGCCGCTGCGGCGCGGGCGTAGTTGTCGGCTTGAGTGACCGTGACCGGCCAGCCAGGAAACTGGGAGCCGGGTTGCGTCACGTCGGCCAGGAGCGGCCAACATTCGATGGTGATGGTGCGGTCCTTCTTGTTGAAACGCACGATTCCAAAGCCAGACGACTTATCGGTCTCTGCCTCCAGCACGCCGGGGCGAATCGCATCGGCAGGGTTCGCACACGCCAACACCGTCATCGGATGGCCGAAACTGTCGCGAAAGTCGCCCATGTACTCGGGAGCGTTAGTTTTGCGGTTCGCGCCGGGCTGTGCGGGCCGGAACCAGCGCGGGTAAAGATTGTTCACCGCGGGCGATGCGAACGCGACCACGGCGTCACGGTGCGCATCGATCCCGTAATGCACGACCGCTGGCAGGTGTTGATCGCCCGCCAGGTGAAAGGCGAACGCCCGACGCAACTCGCGCACCGCGGCGTTGCGGGCCATTTGCGGCCAGGCGTTCGTGTCGTAATCGGCCACCAAGTAGTCGTGATTGCGGCCATGATGCGTGGCCATGGCGGTGAAGAGGGTTTGCGAAATAGCCGCCTTCATGTCGGCGCCGCGCCAGTCTTCGGCCCAGACCCGCAGGAACTGAAGTTGCGGTTCGCCCAGCAACTCCAAACCGGGCAGGTCGGCCGACTTGGGATCGAAGTTCGGATCGATCACATGATCGACACGCCCGCTAGTGGTAGGAGGCGCCTTGCCGCCAGGACCCGACTTATATTGCCGGTCGGCCAGAATCGCGAAACTCACCCGGCCATACGTGAGCGGGCCATAGTAGCCGGTCACGCCTTGTTCGCCGGGCTGTGCGGGCGAGTCGGGATGGTGCGAGGTTTGCATGCGATGCACCGCATTCACAAACTCGGCCGGCATTTTATAGCCGCCATGATCGGCCACGGCGTCTTCCGGCGGCGCGGCTTTGCCTCCTTCGCCCCATAGGTTGCCGTGGTACACGTCGTGGTCGTCGGGAATCGATACGCTTGGCCGATTGCGCGTTAACTCGCGCCATGTCCAGCCGTGTTGATACCACTTGCGCAGCACATCGAGCACGGAGTTTTCCAGCGACGAGCGATCAATACCGAAGCCGCCGGTCGACTCGTAGTATTGATCTCCGGTGAACGCAATCAGGTCGGGGGCGAGTTTCGCCACGCTCGCCACGCACTGGGAATTGGGGAACGCGAAGTGCGCATTGCACGAGATGTCGGCCACGGTCAGAACGTCATCGTAGATCGGGTTTCCGCGCACCACGCCTTCCCAGGTGTAAGCCTGCACCGAGCCGTCGTTGTTGTGCTGGTTGTAGCAGAGCATGTACTTGCGATGGCCGCGGTCATCCCAGTTGTCAATGCGAATGGTCGCCGTGCGCGATACCGCGTCGATCGTCGCCGCGCCTTTCGGTTCGCGATACCACGCGCCATCGTGCTCGGTTTGCAACCAGACCGTTTGGCTATCGGTGGAGCCAAGCGGCGGCAACTGCGCTGTCATTTTCAACACGCCATCATGCACGGTGTAGTGATTAAATAAGATCGGTCCGAAGGCGCGGTCTTCATGCACGCCGACTTTGCCGCCGTCGATCGTCCAATCGCGAAACCACCAACGTCCCGGCGAAGCGGCAGGGCGAACCTTCTTAACGTTCTGCTTGGCGGCGCCCGCTTGCGGAGCGCCAAAGTTCGCCGCCAGCGCCAGGTTGCCCACCAGGAATTCGTTCGGCACATCGGTCCGTTCGATCTCGCCCAAGAGGCGGCCATCCTTGGCGTCGTGGGCGGAAAGTTTGACGCGATAGCGCCCCTCGGCGGGCTCCGCAACAAGCCGCAACTCGACCGCTTCCGCGTCAAGTTGCACGGGCGCGGATTTGCCGTTCGGCAGGTCTCCCAAAAACAGTTCGCCCCGGGCGCGCAGCCCCACGTTAAACCCCGCGCCATGCACCAGGTTGTTGCGATACTCGTTCAACGGGCCGCGTACGCCGAGCGAGAACCCCGCGGCGCCGCGGGCTTGTGTCAGCGTGTCGCCATCGAGCGACCCCAGTTGCACGGTCATGCGCAAATCGCCAGGTTGTTCTTTCAGGTCCCGCGTTAGCACATGCGCGGTGCGTCCTGGCGCCGCTTGAATGCACTCCAAGCGACCATCGCGAAGGCGCCAATCTTGCAGCCGATTGGTCCAATACTCGGGTCCCGGCCAGATGCGATCGGGCGTGATCTCCCACCGACTGCGGAACTCGGTCGCGGCCGACTTCTTTGGGGAAGCAGCGTCTTGGGCGGTAACCAGCCCTGGCGTCGCCGCCAGGGCGACCGCCGCACCGGCAGACTCGGCAAGAAAGATTCGTCGCGTGATGGGATTACGCTGCATGATTTTCTCTTGGGTCGAGTGAATGCGATGGATTTGCACGAGTTCGTGGTTCGTTGCGCCACGAGGCCGTCATTTACTTCCCGCGCGAACTACGGCAGCGGCCCAATGCCCCTTACCCGGTGGAGACAGGGAGGCGACCTGTCCGCCGCGCAGCGACTGTTTCGCACCCCAGTCGCCAGTTTCAATGTTGATCCAACGCGAGTCGAACGCACCTTGGGCGTCGGTCAGGTCGAGCCCCACCTGGCCGCCGTTGGGAAAATACACGGCGTACGCTGCGCCGGGCTGCGCGGCAAGATAAGCTTCGTTCGCGTCACGGTCGTGCAGCAGCGATTGGGCCGGCGCGACCGTCCAAAGCGGAATAAGCGACTCCAACTTCCGCGCCGCTTGCAGGCAATGCACCGCAGGTTCCGAAAGGCCCAGTCCCGAGTCGGGGCGATGGAAGCGGGCCGAAGCGGCGCCGCCGATCACGTGCCGCCAGAATCGCTCGATTCCGTCGCGGTTGGTGTGGCCGAACTTATTGCCGTCGGCGCCATAGGTTTTGACGGTATTCAGCGGACGCGGCGCCTTGGCCACATAGTCGCGCACCCATTGGAAGTTGTCCCAATGCTTTTGACCCGAATTATGGTTGTTCTGCGAGACATCGACGAAGTCGTACCGTTCGGGATGGTCCAGCGTTCGGCGATGTTCGGCCGACTTGAGATCCCAGGCGTCCCACATTTCGGTGATGCAAACTTTCTGATCGCGCTCGGCCGCCCGGCGCCGCAAGTGGTCGGCCCAGAAGGCGCCCCAGGCTTCTTCGCCGGAGGTTTCGTTGTCGATGCAGTACAGCACGTGGTCATATTGCAGAGTATAGGAAAGCATCTTGTCGACAAACCGCTCCTGATGCGGGAAAACCACCCGGTTGTTGCGCTGGGCCGGCGTGGTGAAAAAGAACGGTTGTTTGTTGGCGCCGGGATGATCGGGATAACGCTCCGCCACGCCCGATTGTTCGCCGGAATAGTTCACGTTGTTCCGTGGGTTGTAGGGATGTTTCTCCCAATTCTCACGCGAGTAATCGAAGCGGTCCCACACTTCAATTTGCACGATGATTTGACGCTCAGCGGTTAGCCGCAACATATTCTCGAAGCGTTTCCAGTATTCGTCGTTCCATTGCTCCAGGTCGTACTTGCCGCTCGGAAGTCGCTGGAAGGGGTATACCTCGAATCCAAAATCGGGGCGGTCGCTCATCGTGTTGCGAATGTAGTTGCCGCCCGCCGCGCGCATGGCGTCCAGGTGCTCCTTCAGGTCGGGAATTTGAAACAGGTTGTCGTCTTTGCTGCCGCCCAGAAGCAGCACGGGCTTTCCCTGATACTGCCAGTAGCGTGGATTCTTTGGCCAAGGTTGAATGCGGCCTATTTCGTCCGCCCCAACCGAGGCGGCCACCGCCGTCGTTAGGCAACACCAAACGAGCAGGCCCACCAAACGTTGGCGCGCTATTAAAAGCATGGAAAGCATGACTTTGGCCTTTACAAAAGCAGCGAACTAACGATCTTGACTCAGCAGGTAATCGGCAATGCGGCTGGACGGCTCGGCAAACGGTTTGCCGCGCAGCATGGCCTGCACTTGATCTAAGGCGGCATGTCCGGCATCGTGCATGAAGTCGACCGTGTTGAGCGCGGCGAGCACTTCGTATTCGTTGCCGGTGGTCAACACGTCCGCCAAGGCCGCCAGCGCGGCTTTATGCTCGCCCAGATAACCAAGCGCCTCTGCGGCGACGATGCGCACATCGGCCGATTCGTCCTGCAAGGCGGCCAGGAGCTTGTCTTTGGCCGGCCCCGCTTGGCCTTGCAGGATCAAACATCCCGTGGCGCCCCAGTAGCGAACGACCGGATGCTCGTCGTCCAGCGCGGCAAGCAAATCGGGAAGCGCGGCAGGATCGCGCGACGTGGCTTGATCGGCCAGCGTGATAATGTGTTCGATCGGATACGCCTCGCTTTGCGCATACTCGTAAATGGTCTTGTCGCCAGCGAGTCGGTCGAACATGCCTTCGGGAATGAAACCGGTGTCGCGCATCGCAATCATTTCGTCACGCAGCGCACGGCGCATCTCGTTCAAACGTGCGGCGTGCTGCGGCTCCGCGACGAGGTTCACGATCTCAAACGCATCGCTGGCGGTATCGTATAGCTCCTCGGAAGGCTTGGGGCGCCAGTAGGCCGCTTGTGCGTCGTTGCAGCGACCGGCGAGAAACTCCTCATGCCAGGAGCGCATGCTCGGCAGCACTTGAAAGGGATAGGAATAATGCTGCCCCCAGGGGCGGTGCGGGCTGTAGTTGCGCACGTAGCGAAACTGCGTATCGCGAAGCGCACGCACCGTGTCGTAGCGTTCGTCCATCCGGCCGCGGAACAAAAACACATGCTCGCGCGGCGGCGCCTTTTGCTCTCCGAGAAAGGCCCGGCCATGATAGTTCGCCGGTAAGGGAACAGCAGCGAGACTAAACAACGAGGCGATTACGTCGACAAACCCGACGGGTTGTTCAACCCTGGCGCCGGGTGCGGCGGGCGCCAGGTGCGACCACTTCTCCGGCGTGCGAATAATGAGCGGAACGCGGGTTCCCGAATCGTGCAGATTGCGTTTGCCGCGCGGCAAGGCGCCGCCGTGATCGGAGTAGTAGAACACGATCGTTTCGTCGGCAAGTCCGGCTAGTTCCAGCTCTTGCAGCAATTCGCCCACTTGCCGGTCCATGGCGGTCATGCGGTCGTAGTAGTTGGCCCAGTCGGCGCGAATCGTCGGCGTATCGGGATGATACGGAGGAAGCACGACCTGCGCCGGCCGCACGCGGAGCGACTCGACGTTCACCCCGTCGCGCGGGGCGACCTGGCTTTCGTGGCTTGTGGTGAGGTTGAACACGGCGAAGAACGGCTGCCCCCGTTTGCGGTTCTTATAATGGGCTCGCTGACTGCTGGCGTTCCAGGGTTGGCGATCGTTCGCCACGTTGTAGTCGGTCTTCACATGGTTAGTGCAGTAATAACCCGCCTCGCGCAAATACTCAGGATACAACCGAAACTCTTGGGGAATGCGCACGCGGCTGCGATGATGCTGCACGCCCAGCGAGCACCCGTACATCCCCGTGATGAGCGTCGTGCGGGCCGTCGAACAAACCGGCGCTTGGGCAAACGCGTTGCGATACCGCACTCCCTGTTCCGCCAGCCGATCCAGGTTCGGCGTATGCGCGAGCGCGTCGCCATAACAGCCCAAGTAAGGACTATTGTCCTCGCTGGTGATCCAAAGAATGTTGGGGCGCTCGGCGCCGTGCGCCACGGGCCGCGAACACCCGACAAGGGCCAACAGCAACAAGCCTGCGGTGCGCATCATGGGTTCAACTTCCGTTGTTTCTTTTTGGAAGAAGGTTGGGGCGAAGACGCTGCGTCCGAGAAATCCGAACGAAACTTCTCCAAGAGCCGCGCTACGTAGCCTTCCACTCGCGGCGGCATGTTGTTCACTTCGGCCGGGAGCGCGGCGACTTGCGAAGCCACCGGCGCGGCTTTGTCGCCCAGCGCCTGAAGCGAGTTCAAGGCCAGCATCGCCGTGAAGGTGTCATAGCGGCGAAGATCGCTCAGCGTCGCCAGCAAGGTGAGCGCTTCGTTCAAATCTTCTTCCGCTCCATAGCGGGCCAGCGCTTCGACCGCGGTGACGCGCACCGGCGCGGCTTCATCTTCCAGCGCCCTGCGCAACGCCGCGCGCGACGGCTCGACCGCCGACTTGCCGCGCATAAGCAAGCCGAGCGCAGCCCAATACCGCACGGCGCTATCGACGTCGTTCAAACCTTCGACCAACTGCGGCACGGCCTGCGGGTCGAGGAAGGACGCCTTCTCGGCCATCGCCAGAATTTTTTGCATGGGGTAGCGGGCGTCGTCTTGCGCCATGGTCCAAGGGGCGTCGTCGCCGGCTCGGGTGTGAATCTCGCCTTCGGGCAGGAAGCCCACATCGCGCCAGGTGAGCAATTGCTCGCGCAGCGCATCACGCATGCGGACGAGCGTCGCCTGGTGTTCTGGCGACTCGGCCAGGTTGTTCACTTCACTCGGATCGGCGTGCAAATCGTACAGTTCCTCGGGCGGCTTCGCTTGCCAGAACTTGCTTTGCGCGGCGTTCAATTGACCGCGGTCAAAGCGTTCTTTCCATACGCGCGTGGTAGGGGTTTGGAACATGTACTCGACGTATTGGCCGTAGATTTCATGCGGCATGAAGTTGCGTATGTACACGAAGCGGTCGTCGCGGCAGGTGCGCACCAGGTCGTAGCGCTCATCCATACGGCCGCGAAAGCCAAACTGATACCGCGGCGCTTCTTCGGCGTACTCTCCCAGGAAGGCCCGGCCGTGCATGTGCGAAGGAGGCTTCACGCCGCACACGCTGAGCAACGTGGGCGCCAGATCGTAAAAGCTGACGGGTCGGTCCGACGCTGCGCCCGCTTCCAACTCGGGCGGCGCCAAATGTCGCCACTTGGGCGGCACGTACACAATCAGCGGCACATGCAGGCCCGAGTTGTACGGCCAGCGTTTGGAGCGCGGCATGCCCGAGCCGTGATCGCCGTAGTAGAACACAATCGTGTCGTCGGCCAGGCCGGCGTCTTCCAGCTCTTTGAGGTTCTCGCCCGCGGCGCGGTCCATCATCGTCAGGCGGTCGTAGTACTGGGCCCAGTCCTGCCGCACTTCGGGCGTGTCAGGATGATAGGCGGGCAGCGGCGCCTTGGCGGGATCGTGAATGCGGTCCTGGTTGTTGATCGCATTGCGAATTTGCGATTCGTGGCTGATCGTATGATTGAAAATGGCGAAGAACGGCTGCCCCGCGGGCCGGTTCCGCCAATGCGCGCGATTGCTCGACTCATCCCACACGCGGCCGGTCAGCTCGACGTTGTAATCGGTCTTGGAGTTGTTGGTGCAGTAATACCCCGCCTGCCGCAGATACGCCGGGTACATCAGGAAGTTTTCCGGCATGCGCACTTGCGAGCGCATGTGTTCGGCCCCCAACGACGGCGCCCACATGCCGGAAATTATCACGGTGCGGGCGGGTGCACACACGGGCGCGTTCGACCAACACCGCGTGTAGCGCACGCCGCGGGCCGCCAGGGCGTCGAGGTTCGGCGTCACGGCGTACTTGTCGCCGTAGGCGCCCAGTTGCGGGCCATTGTCCTCGCTGGTGATCCACAACACATTGGGGCGATCGACCGCCTTCGCCACCGAAAGCCCGAGGACGATGCCGACCCCAGTGAGGCAGATCACGCAAAGTTGATGTCGCATTTCGGGACGCATGAGCAAAGGACCGTAAACAAAGTAAAGGACAAGGATCCAAGACGCAGCGAGCCAAACATTTTTCGCACAAAATCCTGCACACCAAGCGAACCGGCTTACAGCGTCGGCGCCTTCCAAGTTGGAATACCGGTGGTTTGCCGCTGGCGTTCAAACAACTCATGAAACGGCCGCGTCGGCGAAAGCGGCGCGTCTTCGTTCACCATCAGCGGGCGCGTTTCCTTCCACCAGGCGTCATACGCGGCGCGCATCGCCTGTGCGATTGCGGGTTGCTGTTCGATGAGGTTCGTGGTCTGGCCGGGATCGCGCTCCATATCGTACAGCGCCGTGTCATTCACGAACCGATAGCGCTGACTGCGGACCGAAAAGTTCTTCCATTGGAACTCGTCCGGATTGGCGCCCGTGGGCCAGCGTCCCACATGCGTATAGAGGTAACGATCGGGCCAGTCGGCTTGCGGATTCTCGAGCAGCGGTAAGAGACTGCGCCCTTCCACTTGCTTCTCCGGCAGCGACGCGCCGGCGAGTGCGGCCAACGTGGGCAACAGGTCGATGTGTGCGGCAATGCGGTCGATGTCGCGCCCCGGCGGAAGCCGGCCATCCCACCGAATGAAGAACGGCACGCGCACGCCGCCTTCCTCGGGGCTCCCTTTGAGGCCTTTCATGTCGGCATTGTAAGGAAACAGCGGCTTGCCGTCGGGCGACGTTCCCACGGGTTTGCCCAATTGCCCCGGCCCGCCGCCGGTCATGCCATTGTCCGACATAAAGATCACCACCGTGTTGTCAAGCAACTTCCATTCGTCCAGACGGTTCAGCAACCGGCCGACGTTCTCATCAATGTTTTCGATCATGCCGTAAAACGCCGCTTGCTCCTCGGCAAAGCCCATCGCCTTGAATCGTTGCTTGTACTTTTCTGGCGCCAGGTAAGGACCGTGCGGCGCATTGGTGGCGATGTACGCGAAGAACGGCGCGTCGCCGTCTTTCACCTGGTTGATCCAGCCGGCGGCGGCGCTGAAGAACACGTCGGTGCAAAAACCTTCGGTTTGCACAAAAGAGCCGTTGTGGCGAATCACTGGGTCGAAGTAACGATTATTCGGCGCGTCGGCGCAGCTACAGTCGTACGCCTGGCCGATGCCGCCGGCGCCGTGGATAAACGCTTCATCGAATCCGCGGCGGTGGGGCTGGTACGGCTCCTCGTCGCCCAAGTGCCATTTGCCAAAAATGCCGCTCGTGTAGCCGACGGTCTTGAGCACTTGCGGCAGGATCGTGGCGTCGAGTGTCATGCGTTCACGCTCCAAGATGGTATGCGTGATGCCGTTGCGCATGTCATGCCGGCCGGTCATCATGGCCGAGCGGGTCGGAGAACACGTCGGGCTGACCAGGAACCGCGTGAAGCGGGTGCTGTGGTCGTACAGGTCATCCAAACTTGGGGTCTTGATCCAGGGGTGCCCATGCCGGCCCAGCGGCGCGTAGCCCTGGTCGTCGGTCATGATTAACACCACATTCGGACGCGAACCTTCCAGCGGTTCGGCCGCGGCCAACTCCCAAGCAGTCAGCTCCCAAGCGGCCAGCGCGGCCGCACCAAACACCAACAAAGCGCCAAGTTGTCGCATTCCACGTGTGTCCTGCGCGGGGTGAGCAATGCGGCCGAGAACACGGCAGTCCGCCCGAGGCGGGTTCTCGACCAGGTCGGATTATCGTTCAACCGCGCGGCCCTGTCACGCATGGCGCCCCGGCGGCAGAAGATTGTGTTGTGATCCAATCAAAAATGGCTTATGCTTGGACGGCGTTCGATCAAGGGAACCAAGCGACTAACCTCGGGCGACTGCTCTTCGCGATAAGCCCGACCTGCCTGGAGAACCGCCATGTTGCCTCACACCCACGGAATGCGGCGCCGCGGCGTCTCGCGACGAGGTTTCCTTGTCGCCGGCGCCTGCGGTCTGGGAGGTTTGACGCTGGCTACCTTGCTACGGGCCGAGGAAGCCTCGGGGGTGCGCAACTCGCGCAAGGCGGTGGTCAACATTCACCTGGACGGTGGTCCGCCACAAATGGATATGTTCGACCTCAAGCCGCAAGCGCCGGTCGAAATTCGCGGCGAGTTCTCGTCCGTGTCGACCACGCTGCCGGGCTTCCAGGTTTGCGAACTAATGCCGCAACTGGCGCAAACGGCCGACAAGTTCGTGTTCATTCGCTCGTTGGTGGGCGCCGCCAGCGCGCATGACGCCTTTCAATGCCAGTCGGGGTTCGCCGCGAAGGATTTGGAATCGCTCGGCGGTCGTCCGGCCATGGGCTGTGTTCTGGGACGGTTGCAAGGGTCGCCGAATGATCCTGCGCCGGCGTTTGTCGATCTGATGCTGGGCCGTCCGCTGGTGCGCAACAGCGCCCGGCCAGGATTCCTTGGTCCCGCGTATCAGGCGTTCCGGCCCGACATCAGCCAGATGTTCCCGCGTGAATTGGAAGCGGGCATGAAGGGCGAACTGGCGCGGCGGGGCGGCGAGCACACCACGGCGCTCAAGCTTATCTCGGGCCTGTCCCTCGAACGGCTCGACAACCGCGCTGGCCTGCTGCGCGGCTTGGACCGTCTGCGGCGCGAAGCCGACGCCAGCGGCATGATGGACGCCCTTGACCGTTTCCACCAACAAGCCACTGGCATTTTGCTTTCCGGGCAATTCGCCGCCGCGATGGACCTGGAGCAAGAAGACCCGCGCACCTTGGCGCGGTACACGCCCAAGATGGACCCGAACAGCCTGGCGTCAACCACCAGCGAAGGTCCGACGTCTGCCCGTAAGCTGCTGCTGGCCCGGCGGCTGATCGAAGCAGGCGTGCGTTGCATCAGCGTGTCATTCAGCGACTTTGATACGCACTCGAAAAACTTCCCGCGCATGCGGCAAATGTTACCCCTTGTCGATCACGCGCTGGCGGCGTTTGTGACCGACCTGGAGGAACGCGGCCTGCTGGACGATGTGTCGATCGTGGTCTGGGGCGAGTTCGGCCGCACGCCGAAAATCAACGCCAACGGCGGGCGCGACCATTGGCCACGCGTTGGTCCGGCAATCCTGGCCGGAGGCGGGATGCGCACGGGGCAAGTCATCGGCGCCACGGATCGTACCGCCTCGACTGCCGTGAGCCGGCCAGTTCATTACAAAGATGTGTTCGCCACGCTCTACCACAACTTGGGCATCGACGCCAAACAAACCACGCTGCTCGACCCCACCGGCCGCCCACAATACCTGCTGGATGACGGCGAGCCGATCCGCGAAGTAATATAGACTTCGTACTTTTGGCCCGAGGCGTACTTTCGGCCCAAGGCTTACTTTCGCAAGGTCTGGCGAATGCAAACCCGCTTGTGGATGGTCGGAGCGTTGCTCACGGCAACGCTGTTCGGCGGTGCGGCGACTGCCCAAGACGCGCCGCCCACCAAGATTCTGTTCCTGGGCAAAGAGCCGGATCATCCCTACGGCTCGCACATGTACATGCATACCAGCGGCGTGCTCGCCGAGTGCGCGCGGCTCACCCCGGGAATCGAAACCGTCGTTTCCCACGGTTGGCCCCAAGATCCCCAAACGCTGGAAGGGGTGAAGACGATCGTCATTTACACGAACCCCGCGGCGGAACTCCTGCTCGATGGCCCGCATCGCGATCAGGTGCAAGCGATGGTTCGCAACGGCGTGGGGCTGGTCACGATTCATTGGGCCTCGACCGTGAAGAAGGAGAATCTCGAACGATTAGGCCCAACTTGGTTGGAAATCCTCGGCGGCACGTGGGTAAGCAATGTGGGGTTGGCTTGGGGAAAAGCGCCACTGCGTCAACTCCAGCCCGACCACCCGATCTGCCGCGGCTGGACCGAGTACGAGATCGACGACGAGTTCTACTTGAACCCGGTCATCCAAGACGCCAAGCCGCTGCTCCAAGTGCGCGCCCCCAACGGTCAGGACGTGGTGGTGGGCTGGGTCTACGAGCGCCCCGGTGGCGGGCGGTCCTTCGCCACCACGCTCGGCCACCCCTACAAGAACTTTCAAATCGAAGCCTTCCGCCGCATGATCCTCAACGGCGTCCTTTGGACCGCAAAGCGAGAAGTGCCCCCCAGCGGCGCGCCCGTCACTCTCAGCGAAGAAGCCCTGAAGCTGCCTCCACAGCCGTGAACACGATTACGTGCCAAGCCAGCTTTTCTCCTCACTAAACCGTTTCCTACTTACAAGTTGATCGGGCGTCTTTCATTTCATACCGACCGCTGTTGCGGACTTGCTAAGCGAAATTACCGTGATTGCTATCACCACCGTTGTCATAGATGATGGCGAGTTTGAGACACGGCCAATCGAAGATGTAATGAAACGTTGGCTCTTCCGTCTCGAAGCTTCCGAGCAAGGCATATTTGGCAGTTGAAGGCATGGAAGTATCGCGGCGTATCATTTCGAAATTGCCGTTGCAAGAGTTGTGGGATGAACGCGGTCCTGTGGACGGGGAGCGGTTGCGGTACCTAAATTCGTCGGCCATTCGTGATCTTCTTCGACAAGGAGTCGTTCGTTTCGTCATTGCGGACATTGGCGCCGAACCAGCCTGGATTCCTGAAAGCTGTTGTTTCGATTTCTGGAAACAAGACATCCAGAGGCATTTGGCCGACCCAGAACAGCGTGTCAATTTAGCCGAGTTTCCAGATGACTTTTGTTACTTCGCATCGGAATGGTCGGCGCCAATCGGAACAATAATTATTGTGTTGGAACGCTGCCATTAGACCAACTTGCCAGGGCCTTGGTTTAAATTGACGCAGCGTGTTCAACGCACTTGAATCGCCTATGGCGGTTTGTTTAAATTCGATTGACGATTCATCGGGCCGTCAACACGTAATGGGAACACGGAAGCCTCACCATGGAAGGACGAAGATGGACGAGATTCTCGCTTCGCGCCGCGATGGGGACGGTCATGGTCCTGTGTGTTGTTCTCGCGTCGTGGAACGTCTTCGAGCAAAGCGCCGTTCTCGACGTCAAGGCGGCGTCGGGCGGATGGATGCCAGCGATTGTCGCCCCTTACCTACTGCGCGTCGAGCGATCCGATAACGTCAACATCGAGGTCACGTATCATGTCTGGTGTTTTGGATTGACGTGCGACCTACCCTATTCGCAACATTTCCGGGCTGAGGGCGGCTTCTTCTCGGTCTCGCGTCCTCGCATTATCGTTCAAGTAGAGGAACAGGAACTATTTGTTCCACCGGATGAAAGTGGGTTTCTGGCGGAAACGGAGAAATTCGCCGACGAGGAGGTGATCAACGAATCGCCTCGGCCTCTCCGTGACTAGCGCCACGAACGTGAACCTGGCGGAAGTCCCGGTGTCCGCTCTTGGAAAGAGTGTTCGAACTCCGCTGATTCGCCGAGCCAGCTATGCCGATCGTTTACTGCAATGACTGTGGTGAGGCTATTGAAGTCGTCGCGCCGCTTGCCGCGCGAGGCTGGGCGCTGTGCAAGCGGTGCGGGTGCGAAGTGAACGTCTCGTGCGCAAGCAAGTCGAACTTGGCGCGTCAATCTCAACCGGCTCGCGGCACGCATTTGCGATCGCCTCGCATGCCGGCGCGTCCCCGGATTCATGCGACGGTCTATCCCCGTTTCGATTCGACAGTTGAGCCGGACGTGAAACATCCTCAACGGCGGTTGGCGGCGATCGCCCAATGGGTCACGCCGGTGTACTGGTTGAAGTTCGAGCCCGTGGGAATCAAAGACGCTGCACAAGTCGAGGTTCGCGCCTGGCAATCGCGGCATGTGCTTCGTCAGCGGTTCCGCTTGGGCCGTTTTTCGAACCCCGAGGAAAGCTATCCAACCACCATGGCGTTGGCCATGTCGCTCCAGGCGCGGCGGGTTGTTTCGCTCGCGGTGGAAGAGCCCGACGTTCAAGGCCCCACGCGTCGCATCGAGCGGCGTGAGGCTGCGCTGCGAAGAATGTGGACGGAAGAAGCCCTGGCCCTTCAGTTCGCGGCCGATGATCCGATCCTCGCGGTGCAGTTTCACGACCTCGGGAAACATTGCGGTCGGATGCTGCAAGTAACCCTGCTTGGCGTGCAAACGATTCGCTTGGAAGAACAACCGCAACACTGGCGGGCGACCACTTTCCATCTTAGTTGGCCCCGCAGTATTGCACCCAACACGGAAAGCACGGTCGCATTCGGCCGGACAGGCGTTGCACACCAGTGGTGGGACCCGGGACCGAAAGTCCATGCGCCCCCGCGCCGTAAGAACTGGTGAGCGCCGCAGCGTGTCGAAGTCATCTTCACCTGCGGCGCGTTTTTTCTTGTCGGTTGAGCGAAGGGAAACCAGAAACCGTGGCCCCGTTTGGCTCGTCTTACTTGCCGGGCGATCATCCGTTCCCTGCGCAACAGGACCGCACGATGAAAACTTGGCTTGCCGTGATCGTTGGCCTCGCTTTGTGCAGTGGGCCGTTGTGGGCGGCAGGGGGTACGTCGACGGTGGCCAGTCCTGGTCAACCGGCTTACGTTTCGCCCTCTTGGCCGGAAGGGGTGGGCGAGATTGTGAACGATCCGGCGCGCACCTCCGGTTGGAACTCCTGGTTTACCGAGTGGCCCAACGACGTGAACCAGTACGGGTTCGAGATCAAGTCGAGGGACGATGTGAACCGGCTCATCGAAAAACTAGCCGCGGTCAAAGCTCCCTTGCGGCAAATTCGCCTGGCGCCGCTCAAAGAGCCGCAGGGGCTTGGCTGGGTCACGAGCCTCCCGCAAGGCAACGGCATACCCGTAATCTTTTCGCTGGGCGATCAGGCGCGCATCGACGAGTGGTACAATCACGTCCGCAAGCCATTTGGCGTGATGGAGTTCCTCGATACGCCGGTCGCCGTGCCCCCCACGCTCACGCTGTTTGTGCAGAACGACGCCATTGATCTCGACCAGTTAAAAATTCCCGACGGCGTTACTGTGGAAGCGGGCTACGTACCGACCGTCTTCCACCGTTCGAACACCAAGCAGGAAAAGGAGCGACAAGAACAAGCCGCGGCGCCGCTGCGAGTTGATCCGGAAGCGGCCAGGCTCGCCCCCGAACTGCAAGCCGCTGTGGACAAGATCAATGCGTTTCTCAAGCAACGCGACGCCGCGAAGTAGCGCACACGGCCTGTCTCCCCACGAACGGTGCGTTAGCCCCGAGCAGAACTCCGCAACGCTCTAGCTCGCAGCGCGGCACGCTCGCGCCCGCATGCCGCGCCACGAACAGGCTGCGAAAACGTCAAGACGTTGACTCCAAAGAACTTACGTCGTCGTTCGCCTTTCTCGCGAAGCGGAATCTCCCCACAGAAAAGATTTTCCTGCGAGGCGTGTCGATTTGAGCCTTGCCCGTTCGTCCACTCTATGACGTTGCAGGTTCGGCCCGTACCGGGCCGAGGAATCACACTTGTTTTCTGAGGGGAACGAACATGTCGCGAGGATTTCTGATTGCTGGATTGTTGCTGGTTTTTGCAGGCGCCGGCTTGGCGGAGGACAAGCACGAGCATCACGCGCCGCAAACCGCCAATAACCCCCACATGGCTAAATTGACCAAGCTCGTGGGAACGTGGGTGGCGGCCGACGAAAAAGGCCAACCGACCGATCAGGTCGTGTCGATCATCAAGCTCACCGCCGGAGGCAGCGCCATTCACGAGACGCTATTTCCCGGGCAAGAGCATGAAATGGTGTCGATCTACACCGTCGATGGTCAAGACCTCGTCATGACGCACTACTGCATGCTGGGCAACCAACCCCGCATGAAGGCCGATCCGAAGTCGGCGGCGAATCAGATTCGCTTCGTGTTCACAGGCGGCTCGAACCTCGACCCCAAGAAGGATCAGCACATGCACGGCGCCACGCTCACGATCGTCGACAATGATCACATCGAAGTGGTGGGCGAAGGCTGGAAAGACGGCAAGCCCATGGACGAAATGTGCGGCCAATTAAAGCTCATCCGCAAGAAGTAACCCACCACCGCCATCGCACCCAAACTTTGTACGGCATAGGGCCAAAGGCTCGCAACGGTGAGCCGCCCTATCGGCGCGGTTCTGGATTGTCACGGCGCTCCGCCCCGGCCGCGGGGCGGCTCACGGCTTGAAGTAGTTTTTCTAACGCTGCTTGGTACTGTGCGGCGTTCGCGTAGTTGCGAAAGTCGATGGGGTCGTAAATCTTCAAAAAAGTCGGAATCTCGGCGTCTTGCAACATGATCACCAGAAGTTGCAAGGCGCCGCTTTCGGTAGATAACACAATGGCGATATTTCGTTCCTGCGCGACCCATGACGAAGCGACCGAGGAAGGCGAAATGATGATGGCAAAGTGATCCGACTCCCGCAAACCTTCTTCAATCTTAGCGACAAAGTCGGAGCCTTTGATCGCCCACTTGTCGAACCACACGCGGCAACCATGTTGCTCCAGGTCGGTCGCCAGTTGTTCGACGAAAGGTTTGTCTTCGCGGGCGTGTGACAGGAAGATCCGCGGGAGTCGGTTCGCTCGTAGCAGCAGTCGGTCTAACTCCCCGCGCGGATCAGCGGCCAGGGCGATTTGGCTCATCATGCGGAGGGTCGAGCGAATGGCCACCAGTTGATCTTGATCGACATACTGCTTCAATCGCTCCGTACATGGGGGGCATAATTCGCCTTGTTGAATGATGGGCAGCAGATCGGTCTTTTGCCGCTTGAAATCGAAGACGCACATTCTCCTTTCCTGGTGAATCATTCCTGCGCCTACGGTGAACCGGATCGCGAGACTTAAGAGTTGATAGATTCCGTACACCGCCTCGGGAACCGCCCCGAGTATTTGAGGAATCTGAAACCAAGTGACGGCCCCCAGTCCGGTCAAGTCGCCGTTGCCGTCTTCGTCCGCCGACGCCAAAAGGTTGCCCCACTTCGAGCCATCGAGTCGTCGTTCCACAAACGCAACCAGGTGAGGATGGTATCCTCGCAGCACCTTCCTTTGATCTTTCAGAAATTGAAACAACTCCGCCGTCTGAAAGCATTCAGCCGAACCCCCTTGAAAGGCGATGGCTTCCGGTGAATCAAGAATCGTAAACCGATACGCATCTTGGTGCGCGTTCAGAAGCAACACCGCCTCGTCAAGCGGTTTTCGCGTTCCATGCGCGACGTTGATGATCTCAACTGGTAGCGTAGCCATGAGTACCTGGTTTGCGCATGAGCGCAGAAATTCAGACGTGGTGCGCCACAACGCCTTTGCGGCCTTGCCCCCATCGGGATGGGGCGGCATGAAGCGGCTCGGAAACGACCACGTAGCGGTAGGCGGCTCTGGCGATCACCACGCTTCCGAACCTTCTGCATTCCTCTGCGTAAATTGTAATGTCTCCGTGAATTTCCAGCCGAAAAGATAAGATAGCGTCGGTTTCCAACGGTTGACACGAACCTGCCCCCTTTGTAAAAGGGGTAGTCGGCGCAAATTTTGCAGCCAAAACATTTGGTCAAAACTCTGGCCAAATGACTTGTGTGTTGGAGAGTCGGGAACGCCCCAAAAACTCGGATTACGATTGCAGGCGGCATGAATCGGATTCCTAGCATTGGGCGCTGGTGCCTTATTGCCAGTTTGGTGGTAAGTATCACCACGCTGGGCGACGCCGCGCAGCTCATGGCGCGCAAGGGTGGAATGCGCACCCGGAGCAGCCAGCGGCGCACCACATTCTCTTATGTCGCCCAGCACGGCGCGTGTAGCGGGAAACGAGTTTGGGAGCACCCAACTCAAAGTCAAACGGCTCACCGTCAGGACACGCTGGATGAGTTTGAGGATTCCTCGGAAACCCAAACGCGAACCAGCCACTTCCTATTCCTGGCGGATGCAACGCCTCCCTACGACGCGGGCACCCTCAGCGCTGGCGTATTTCCCGAAGTTCATAGCCCGCGCAGCCTGACCCTTCATGCGCTTCGTGTGCGGCTTAATCTTTGATCGCGCCCGACGCTAACGTGGCGTCGTTTCTATAGCGCGAAATTCCACGCCGCGAGAGGGGAACGCGTGTTTTCGTTCGCCTCGACGTTGATCCTGTTTATTTTTCCGTAGCGATGCTGCGCCTCCCACTTACGGTGTTGGGGGGTCGCTTCCTTCGTTTTGGCGGCTGCGCGTCAACTTCGGCGCGCGGTGATTTGTGTGGCGTTGCGCCACTTCATTCCTTCTGGTTTGGCTCCAACGAGCCAGGGAGTTTATCATGTCAAAGTTGTTCTCGGTTGGTGTGGGTTTAGCCGTACTTTTGGCTTGGGGCGGCGAATCAGCGTTCGCCCAACGCGATGCGGCCCGCCTTGGAATTCAGAAGCCGTATTATGGTTCGTCGGGCGGCTCGCGCGGCGGTTCGAGCGGCTCGTATCGCAACTACAGCCGACCGGCGCCGTCGTTTGCACAACCGGCTCCGCGCTTCTCCACCCCCGTCTCGCCCGTGACGCCTTCGGTCCAACCCGCTCCGTTGGCGTATAGCGCGCCGGCTTATCGCAGCTACTCGTTTGAACCGATCGCGATTCAACCAGGCGATGTGGTCACCGTGCAACGCAACAACGCGCGGCTGATGCATGGACAAACGGTCGTTGGTTCGGCGCCTGCCGGAACCACGTTCGAAGTCACGAAAGTTCGTGATGGCTGGGTTGGCGCGGTCCTTGACTTGAACGGTCGGGAAGTCAAAGGTTGGATTTGGAACGGCGACGTCCGCGCCGCCGATCTTGACCAGCCGGCGCCTCCTCCCGGTGAGTAAAACTTGAAAGCGGCTCCGGTTTCACGACAACTGCGGCGCCCGCGTCGCAGTTGTCTTTTTGTTTCCACCCAGTAAGGTTACTCCGGCGCGGTTTGGCTCAACGAAGCCGGAGTCGCCGCCGTAGCGGAGGTCGAAGCCGCCAGCGCCTGAGTGCGCCAGAGCTGGTCAAGTTGGGCCAAGTTGTCGATGCCGTACACCTGCTGCAACGCGCGATCGTATCCTTCGCGCAGGGCCGCATTCGCAAACAGCACCACGCGATCGGGCGTTCCCTGCCGCACCAGAAAATCGACCAGCGAAAGGCTTTGCCCGTAGAAGGTTGCGTATTGATCGTAAGTCGCGCACCGGTCGATCGTCAACAAATCGGCCAAGGCAAAGGTCGAGCCGGCGTTCAACGCCTGATGAAAGTCGCGTTCGTGCAACCGTTGCTTTTCGGCGGAGTCGGCCCGCGTTGCGATCCCTTCGTCCAGCCATTTCGGCGGTTGGCGGCCTTGAAAGCAGTCGGCCACCACAACATGCGTCAACTCATGCGCCAACGCCGAGGTCTTTCCCGCGGTCACCGGCGCCAGGTCAATCCGCCGAAGCGCCACCTGAGCGCCACGAAACTGGATCAGGCTGCTGCCCGAAGTTTGCGCGGCGCCACGTCCTACCGCTTGAGCGTAACTTGCGCTATTGGCATGCAAGACCACCTCGCACCGAGGACGCCACGGCGCCGGGGGAACTTTTCCCGCCCAAGTGGTTTGCAGTTCGCCCCGTAACTGCTCGCAGGTTTCGAGCAACTTGCTTGCCGATTGCCCCGGCTGCTGAGAACGAACAACAAAGTTATCGGAATACGCCACACCGGCGGAACCGCTCGGCATGACCGCACGCGGTTTTGTGAGGCGCGAACTCTGGGGCAAGCTGCGGCGGTCGTCTCCTTGGGCGACGGTCGCGACCAGAAGGTCGGCCGTGGCGAATAAAAGAAACAGCAGGCTGACGCGCATGACGCTTATCCGAGGCTCGCGGGAACGCCGTCGCCCGACTTCCAGGGTTCAGCGCTGTCGCCCACCTAAAACAAACGCTGTGCCGTACCCGGGCGCGTATCACGATCCGCCTCTGCCGCATCCCATAAACCCTTACTCTGCAACACGTTACAACGCGAAGTATTTTCAAGAATTGCGTCCAAAACAGAACGCGACGCCAGATTATCAAGCAGTAATTGCTGCGCAAACAGGCACCTACTAAGACGTACTTGCGATCTCCGAGGCATCAAGTCCTGACGAAATCGCCCTTCCAACGGACGTGATGACGAGCCGCTTGAACCATCAGGAAACGCAAGCCGCGTCACTCACGCGGTTCTGCGGCGCGCGGAGAGCCGCTGGAAGGTGTGCCAGGCGTAGCCTTCGGCAAGTTGTTCCGAAGCGGCGAATTCAAGATGCACGATACGCCGCCGACGTTGTGTATGATCGGCCGACTTGTGCGAACAGTGGCTCAGCAGCGGACGCATGAGCAGCACGTCGCCCGCTTGCACCAGCACCGACTGCACACGCACGGGACTCGCCTCGGTCGCAACGTGCTTGCCGTCGTGGTGCGAACCAGGAATCACGAGGAGCGGGCCGTTTTCCTCAGTCACGTCATCCAGGTGCACGCGCACGGTGAGCATGCGCCGCAGGATGTTTTCGGGCGCCTCGACGTGCGGCACGCCGGCCTTGAGCGTAGGTTTGGAAAAGTGCGCGGTGGTCGGCTGATGCTCACGCACGGCGATGGTCAAATCTTTATGCCAGGGGAGCGCCCAACTTTGGCCCGGCGGCTTGTCGAAGTACAACACTCGAACCAGTCCGCAGTCAGGCCCCAGCGTTTCGGCTAAAGCTTGCTGGATGGGTTCGGCAAGCGCCAGTTCAATGACCTGGGGCCACAACGCCAGCACATTGCGGGAAGCCACGACCGCGTCCTCACGCCGCCGCAGGGGGCCTGCCTCAGCGCTGGCGCGGTTCAACGCGGCCTCCACCTCGGTGCAGATTGCGCGAATTTCACGGACATCGAACACAGCGGCGAGAACGGCAAATCCCTGTTGTTCAAGCTCCGTTTTCCAATGACCCTGCATGGCGTTTGCCTCCCTGGGGAAACGCGAAGGATTGTTTGAACTATCCCGGTTGAGCCGCAGCATTACGTCCGCCGTTCTCCTTCTCGCTCGTCGGCGCCGCTGTCGCGATGCGACGGTAGGTGTACACGATCCGGCCGTCGGAAACCGTTCCGTCGAACGAGTCCGGTCGCTGGGAGCCGCCAAAGCCGACGATCAAGTCGTCACCCTCGCAACGATAAATTCCGTGCGTGACCAACTCGGTTCCCTTCCAGGCGTAGGTCATGTCGATGCAGTTCCCACCTTCGGCCGGCAGTAATTGACACTCGCCGATCACGCCTCCTTCACGGCTTTGCACAAGCAACCGAGAACCCTCAATACGGTACACCACGACCGGGTCGCACAGCGCGGTCACATCCTGGCCGCCTTGAATCGCCGTCACCAGGCGCCAAGCCCCCACCAGCGCCGCTGCGTCGTTCATTGCAACGTCCCATGAATGCGAACAAACTTCCATTCGCGCCAAACTGTTGGCAAGCGCATTATACCCGGCGTTCTCGCGAACCGACTTAGGTTCGACACTGGCCCTATCCATGCCTCGTTAGTGTTCGCCGCCCTTGGGCTTTCGCTTGATGCGTTGGACCGAGCCGGGCCGAGCAACAACCCGACCACGGATGCCCGCGTTCTTCAACTCGGCGAGACGTTGCTTCGCATCGGCCTTGGCGGCTTCCATGGCGCCGAACAAATCGGCGCCGACGAGGGAGTCGTATTCGCTACACAGATCGAAGAAGGCGTCGTTCAGCGTGGCGGCTTGGACGAGTTCATCGTGAACGGCGGCGAGGAGCACGCACGCATACGTTCGGCACTCTGCGATTCGTTCAGGAGTCACGGCCTCGTCGAACGCCGCTTCCGGACGATGCGTCAGCAAGGCGTAGACTCGCAACAGCGGGCCGAGCGCCTCATCCTGCCAAACATCGTCCCGGTAACTGTCGAGTTCGCGAAGCTGCGCCGCCAAGGATTCGGCTTTGCGACTGACCGCGGTATAGTCGAATGGTGAAGCCATGTTGGTGCAAGGAAAAAGTTGCGTCACACAGAAAACTCCGACACCGAAACGCCGCGCCCACAATCATTAGGGTATGTCAGTGGCGAGATCGATCCATTCCCCTTTCTGAGAAAAGCAGAACGCAGTGAGGTCGCCCTACTCGGCGGAGGTTTCGAGGAAAAAAACGAACGCTCCCGTTGGTAAGTCCTTGCCCAGGAGTGGATTTACGCGGGGAACCAACTCAGGGGGAATTGGATAGACGTACACTAAAGGCAGGCGCGTATCTAACCCCAACAGGTGAGCGATGGCGAGAAACTGAGGCTCCGTAATCGGAACACAATCCACTAGTTCGTCGGGGCCTTCCGCAGGAAAGATCGTAATCTCTCGGCAAATCATCGGTTGTTTCATCTTGTCGTCACGTCTCCGCCGTATTGGACTCACAAAGAGTATCGCGATACGGCGGGCCAACCCGTTGGGCGGACAGGACAGATCGAAATGATCAACCCTCAAAGGGTTTTCTCGCACAGCCCAGGGTCGCGCAGCGCACTCTGGGTTCGTTCGCAAACCGGCTGCCATGGGTCTCGAACCCTCCAAGGATTCCACAACGATATCGGCAAAGCGGTTGTACATCCCCTTCAGGGTTGATGGAATGGATTGCCGGTTCCCAACCCAGGGTGCGCTACGCGACTTGGGCTGTGCTGTACATCACCTTCAGCGTTGAAACAGTAATCGGTTATCCTTACGTTGATTCGCGTCACAAGCCAAAGACTCCGCTGCCAGCCACGCTACCGCACAGGGACAAGCTACGCGGTTATGATGATTCACACGGTTAGGAATCCTCTGGTTCGCGAAGATTCAACGGTTCAGTGCGAATCACGGCATCCAGTTGATTTCGTTCCAGTCTCCTGCATGACGGCGCTTATTGAAAGTTGCGTCGCCGGTCCATAGGTTGGAGCATACGAGTGCTCCGAGCCAGGGGTTCATTTCATGATGTGATATCACTATGATTGACCGTTTGCTGTGTATCATTGCAAGTTCGTCGATTAATGCTAACGCGAAAACCTGTTCCACGCCTCGAAGACTTCGTACCATCCGGCTTGCCGTCGCTTGATAACGCGCAAACTGCCCTCCCGGCGATTGCGAAGAACCGAGCATTCGTTTCCGCAATTGAAGAAGCGGTACGCCGAGTGCCGACAACACACGATCTGTTTGTGATCGACTCGCGCACAATGCAACTCGAGCCGGAATCGGTTCATCTCGTTGTCACGTCGCCCCCTTATTGGACGCTTAAAGAATACCGCGATACGCCTGGCCAGCTCGGGCACGTTTCCAATTACGAGGAGTTTTTAGCGGAGTTAGATCGAGTGTGGCGTCTTTGTTTCCATGCGCTGACGCCCGGAGGAAGGTTGATTTGCGTTGTTGGAGACGTTTGTCTCTCACGTCGAAAGAATAGCGGTCGCCACACCGTCATCCCACTTCACGCATCGATTCAGGAGCATTGCCGAGGCATCGGCTATGACAATCTTGCGCCGATTATTTGGCACAAGATCTCTAACGCGGCCTTTGAGGCGCAGGGGAATGGTTCCTCGTTCCTTGGCAAGCCCTACGAGCCAAACGCCGTGATCAAGAACGACATTGAATTTATCCTGATGGAGCGAAAACCTGGTGGTTACCGAAATCCATCTTTGGCGACACGCGTTCTCAGCGTCATCGGAGATGTTAACCATAAAACCTGGTTTAATCAAATCTGGACCGGCATAACCGGCGCATCAACGCGGAGCCATCCTGCGCCGTACCCGCTAGAAATCGCAGAACGCCTCATACGAATGTTCAGCTTCGTCGGGGACACGGTCTTAGATCCCTTTCTTGGAACGGGAACTACAACGGTGGCGGCAATGCGCTCAGGAAGGAATTCGATTGGTTACGACGTGGATCGCGTGTACATGGGGCACGCGCGTAAGCGAATCATGAATTCCATGGATATTTTTATGTCGGCCACGGTAAACATGCATGAACAACCTTGAGAAACGCGTCGGGGAGGCGATTACGCTGTTTTGGACCACGCGCTCACAGCAAAACAAACGCCAGGGGATCAAAACAGGCATTAAGGATTCAGGATTGCGCGCTGCAGTAACGGGTGGCAAACATCTCGACGGATTTACCGCGATTTGCAGGGATCTGCTTGCGGAAGGTGGCGTTCCGGAAGCACATGTGTTCTGGCGAACTCGAAAGGAGTTGCCGGGTTACTACCGCCCGGAAAAGAACTGGGATTTGATCGTGGTTGCCGATGGGCGTTTATTGGCCGTGATCGAATTCAAGGCGCAAGTCGGCCCATCGTTCGGCAACAACTTCAATAATCGCGTAGAAGAGGCGCTGGGAAACGCCGCGGATCTATGGGCAAGCTATCGGGAAGGCGCTTTCAAACCGTCGGCCCGACCTTGGTTAGGATATGTCTTCATCCTTGAAGACCATCCCAAGTCACGTAGCCCCGTCCGAGTGAATCAACCGCACTTTCCTGTTTTTCCTGAATTCATAAATACGTCATACGCAGAACGCTATGAAATCTTTCTAACAAAGTTGGTTCGGGAACGTCTGTATGATCGAGCCTGTCTCTTGCTTACGCCGATGGAGGGTGGAATGCGGGGCGAATTCACAAGCCCGTCCGAAGAATTAAGTTTTCGCAATTTTGCCGCCGGCCTCACAGCCCATGCCGTCGCCTATGCGAAGACCCATTAACCTTACAAGATCCCATTTCATCAAATCGCAGCGCGGGGTTACGATGACTCACACGGTTAGGAATCCTCGGGTTCGCGAATATTCAACGGTTCAGTGAAGTCGATATTGTCGAGCGTGGTTGGAGCCAGTTCCCTGCTCGATGACATTTGCCGGGAATTGTGCCATACGCGTTCGGTCGGAATATGGTACAGCAAGTACGCGATTTCGCCGGTTTCTAAGGTTAGGTCATGTTTCGTGTAGAACTTCGTCCCGACCAGCAGAAAATGATTACCGTCGCGAGACCACAGAATTCGTTCGGTTCCCGGCGGCCGGGCTTCGTCAGGAGTGAGCAAGATCTGCTTAGGTTCTCCCGTTTTTTCGTTCCGTAGTACCACGTAAATGTTGCGATCGACCGTGAATGGCATCCGCCGTTCCTCGAGCACCACGCTGAATTCTCCGGATGGTGAAGTCGATTCCAAGGTGATGTGCTTGCGCGTGATCGCGTAAACCGCCAGAGAAGCGGCGACAAGAACCATGACAAACCCAATTAAGCAACTCGTTTGCTTCATGCTCGCGACGTATGTCCTGCGTCCTCGGGAATTATGGCAAGGGGAACGCGAGTCGCTTCACTTCAAGCCTACGCTGGCTTTTTGGAAGACGCTGGCGTCTTCTCGGAGGATGATCCAGCCTTGGACTTCGGTCACTTCCACGCCGCGGCCCAAGGCGCGGTGACGCTGGGCGTTGTAGCGTTCGCCGGGGCGCACCAATTCGATGCGGTGCCGCGCTCCGGCGGCTTCGGCGCGCTGTTCGAGCCAGTCGGCCAGCGATTGTTCGAACGATGCGGGCTGGTCGGTGGTCTTGGGCCGCCAGCGATAGTACGCTTCGCCCACATCGCGCATCAGGTGCGGAAAGTTCTCGGCCGTGGCGCCGTGCAACAGTAGTAACCGGGCCGCCAGCCCGCACGCGCGCGGCTCGCCGCGAAGGACCGCCGCCAGCAGCGCTTGCCGGTCCGGTTCGATATCCGCGTTTAACCCCAACTCGTCGGGAAAGAACACGTGCTCCCACGGCGCCGCCGCACGGCGGTTTTCCGGAACGTCTTGTTCCACGGATGCCGGCGGCTCGGTGAACTCGGCTGCGTGGGCCTGTTCACGCGCCGGGGCGGCTGGCGGCGGAGTCTTCGACGCCCCAGCAGCATCGCCTGCGAATGGCAAAGTTGGCGAACTCGCCAGACGATCCAACTTTTGCTCGATGCGTGCAAGCGCGGCTTGCCAGTCCATCGCGCCGTTGTGGCGCGGCGGCGCGTAGTCGGCTAGTTCGGCTTGAATGGCGTTCAGTTGCCGCGCCAGCCGGCCCAGGTCGTCCACGGCGCGCGCCAGGGGCGGCGTATCCGGAGGCGGACAAAACGGCGTCGGAGGCGATTCGTTGGAATCCCCAGAGAAGCTCTCGGCCATGACCCTTCCTTCGACCCTTGCCTGTGCGCGGTATCTTGCACGCGCGCGAGGCCTGACGTTCATGCCAAATGTTCGATGTTGTCCAGTCCGCCGCTGTCCAGGTAGTAGTGCTCATCCACCAGCGTGCACCATTTGAAAAAGACGTTCTGACCGAGCCGCGCCGGCTGGTCGCCCACGGTTCCTTTGAGGCTGCTAGGAACCACCTCGAGCACTTCTTCGCCGCTGGCAGGATGGCGCGTACGGCGAAGCTGCAGCGAAACTTTGATCTTTCCCAGTTCGCTTCCCGAGACGACTTGCAACACATACGCGGGCGAGGCCTCCGCGCGCGGATCGGGGCTGAGCCGCCGGCCAATGACCAGGCGTTTGCTTTCGGTGAGTAAATCGAACACGTCGGACCCGCCGGGCTGGAACATGATTTTGTCTTTCCGAATGCCCGGCGCCCCGCTGGTCATGGCGCCCCAGTAGTACGAGCGGCCTTTGGCGCCGTCGTCCATGTGGAAGTGAAATTGGTCCAGCTCGCCGTGATGCACTAAGAAGTGAATCGCCGCACCGACCACGACCGCGCTCTTCGGATCGACAATCACGCCGGGCGAAAGGCCCGACTCATCCTGGTACGGATACCACACGCCCGCATAGTGACGATGCATGGGAACAATGCGCGCCGCGGGCAGCGGCAACAACATGCGAATCAAATCTTGAATGGCCCGCAGCTTGGTGGGTTGCCCGGCCAACAGCACGATGTCGGCGTTGTGCTTCACAATGCGGCCGCAAAAATCGCGAAACAGTTCGCGGAACACATCGTTCACAATTTGTTCGAACAACTTGGGGTCGAACACCAGGCCCAGGCTTTCGCGCACGTTGTAATACCCCGGACGAATCGCCTTGAGCGTGTCTTCCAGTGTTTGCAGCACATGCTCGGGCACGATATCAGGATTCGTGTGCGTGATCTCGTTTTGATGTCCCGAGTCGGCCGCCGCCAGATACGCCTGGGCCAACGGCGCCAGCAGGCGGTTCATCCAACCCACGCGCAGCGCCCGCAACTTGCGGTTGCCCGGAACCGCAGGACCAAACAACAGCAGCGTGGTGGCTTTGTCCAGACCAATGGCGTCTTGCAGCAGCGGCACGATCACGCGCTCCAGCAGGCGTTTGACGAGTTGATCGCCAGCGATCGAAACGCCGTCGCGCTCCAGGATTTCACCTTGGACCGAATCGTTAATGCCGCCCTGGCAGGTGTACCTGGCGATCATCAAATCGCTGGTGCCGCCGCCCACATCAATGCAGGCGATGCGCACTTCCGATTGATTCGCTAGAGGCGGCGCCACACGACGACGCACCACGGCGCCGGGGGGCGGCTCGGGTTCCGGCGGCGCCGGCGGTGCGACGGGAGCCTGACGCCGCCCCACCAGCGAGAACCACAGCGGCGGGTTCTGTCCCATCATTTGCAGCTCGCTCCAAATGTAGGTCAGATGCACCGCGCTGGCTTCGTCGATGCCGAGCGTCACATGCGGCGGATGCGGTTGCTGCTTCCCCACGGTGCGATGGAAAATAATCGCCGCCTTCTTGGCTTGTTTCTCTAATCGCTCCCGCTCTTGCACAATCATCCCGCTGGGGTACGTCAGCGTGAGTGTTTTGATTCGCCGCGGCCGCGAGGGAAGGCCCGTTGCTTCCCGGTAATGCAAACCGTTCACGTAAGCGTACGCCTGGCTGAGCAACTCGTATAAAGCAGCCGTCATCAGCACGCGCGGCGCGTGGCGCGGCTTAGGGGGCGACTCTGAGGCAAGTTCCTCCCGCGGAAGCTGCGGGGTTTTCAAAAGAGCGTCGTTATCGTCCTCGAACAGATACTGCAGCAGCGGCCCTTGCAGCTTGGCGCCGTGAACTTTGTGCTCGTCGTCTTCGCTGGGTGCGCTGGACGTTGGCGAAGCGCCCCGCAGCGCGAACGTGGGCTGGTAGCGGTCGGTCGGGTCGGCCATGAACCAATTGGCGCCTTCCAGCCAGCTATCGTCGTCGGCCCAAAGATGCCGCTTGGGCGAGCTGACGCCGGTGCGCTCGTCGCCTTGCATGCGTATGGCGCCCACCACATCGTCCACTTCCGGGCCCATGCGCACCATGGAGTAGTCGTCGAACATCTCCGGCGTGACATGGACGAGTTGTTGCACCTGCTTGACGACGTCCTGTCCGAGGATGTTCTTCACCGTGACGTTCTGCCACACGACGATTTGCTTCGTTTCCGGCGGCAAGTAGGGCGAAGCGCACCAGTGCGTGCGCGCGGAAAACCACCGCGAGGTCCGGCGTTCGTCGAAGCGGCCTTCGGCGTCCCAGGCGTCCATTTGCCAGCGATTGGTCAATTGGAACGGCAGCATGTGCAAGTTCGCCGCCGACGGACCGTGAATCTCGACCAGCAGTCCGCCCGTACGACTGTTGCCGAAATCGACCACCAGGTGCACATCCAGCGGACCGCCGGCCGAGGCCGGACCGATGGTAAACACAATCGGCTTGTCGCCTAAATCCAGCGGGTTGTCGCGCAAGTCGAGCAACCCTTCCAGCGAGACGAGATACGGAGCGACGAAATTGCCCTTGTCGCAAAAGAACCCCAAATTGGGATCTCCGCACGAGGTATCCACGGCCAGCAACAACCGCGGAGGCGATGCGTTGACCACTTGCCATTGGACGAAGGACAGGTCGCGCACTTGGTTGTTGACCCGCACGCGGCAGCGCTGCCAGCCCTGGCCGATGGTTTCACGATCGAACGCGGCGTGTTGTGGAATGCCCACGCACAAGGTTTGAATCCCGGTGTCGGCGAACAACTTCAGCATACGTCAATTCTCCTCGCACTCGTCGTCAGAGGGGGACTCAGCGTCGGGACCGGAGTCGGCCTCGGAGCCCGGTTCGCCATCGGGGGGCGGTTCTTCGCCTAGCGTCTCGGCCAGCAGATCGCGCAGTTCGTCGTTGCCGGGCGGAATTTCCACATGCTGGCCTGCGCCGGCCGCGCAGCACTCCACCAGGCGGCGCGACCACCGCTGGAGAAACGGCCACATCAGACCGTAGGTTTCGGCAAGCTCGTCCTCGTCGGCGCTGGTTTGCCCGTTGGCGCCGTTTTGCCCGTTGGCGCCGGGCGGCGGGCCGCCGTCGGGGCCAGGGTTTGATACAAAGTCGTTCAACACCAGCCGCACGTACTTGCGCCGCGCGTGCCGCAGCGCGGCTTCGTCTTTCAATTCCATTTCGACCACCAACAGCAACCGTTGCAGCAGTGCAGCGAATACGTCCTCGGTTAACAAGTAGTCGCGCAAGCAACGGGTGAGTTCGTGAAAATCATCGGCCGAAAGCCACGGCGCGCCGGCCTCGTGCATTTCGGTGAAGCGGCGCCACCGACCGGGAGCCATGTTCGCGGTCCACTCGTGCAAAAAGTCGCGCAGGCGCGCGGCGAACCGTTGCGGCAAAGGATCGACAATCAGCGGAGCGCCGGCCGCCGCCTGATGGACAAAATTCGCCAGGCTCCCCGCGTCGGACTCCTCGATATCGAGCGACTGACTGAGGACGTGAATCCGATAGTACGCCTTGCCGGCGTCTTCGTGCAGCCAGCGCAATACCCGCTGCGCCAAATGAATCCGCCGCTTGCGCTCCAGGTTCGCATCGGAGGGAGTGACCCAGTCGCGGGCCATTTCCACAATTTGCCGCTCGACTTCTTCCAGCGACTGCTCCAAGGCGCGGCGCTTGCTGGCCGGATCGGTCGACTGGCGGAACCCCTGACAGATGAGGCGCAACCCGCCGTCTTGGTCGTCCATGGCGCGATCCCAGCGCTCCTCCGGAGCGCGAACGTACCTGTGCACCAATTCGGACGAAAGGAACGCCGCGCGGGCGTGATCCCATTTTTGCGGCGCGCCTTCTTTCACGCGTTCCTGGTGCGTGGTGTCCCACGTGCCGGGATAGCGAATGAGATAGACGTTCGTGAAAATCTCGCGGCGCGGCCCGAACTCGTCCATGAGCGGCTTGAGCGTGTCGACCACTTGCTTCAAGCGAATTTCATACAGTTCTTTGACCGGGTCGTTCTTGGTGTTGCGGAACTCCTCGTCAATGCCGGTCAGTCCCAGGAAGAATGCGGGCGGGTCTTCCGTCACGCGCAGACGCCAGGCCTTGCCTTGCGGGCCGCTGCGGTAGCGCGACTGCCCCCACTTATCAATGTAGTTGTTGATTTGCCCTTTGACTTCGAGCTTGCGGCCGCTGATGAGCAACAGCAGGGTTTGAATTTGCAGGTCTTCAATGTAACGGTCGAACAAGTAATACACTTTGCCGCGTTTGACGATTTCCATTTGCTCGTCGAACGTGTCGGCGCTGGTGCGGCGGCCGCCGGGAACTTCGCCCCGCGCGGCGTGCACGCCGGGGATGTCGAGGAGGTCGATCTCTTGGATAATGTCGCGCCAGGGTTCGGTCAGCCGGTGGGGCAACACGGGAATGACCATTTCCAACATGGCGGCCTGAATCACGCCGAGATCGGCGGTTCCTCCCGAGCCGCCGGGGCGATAATCGAGCACGCGCCAACCGCCTTGCTGTCGTAATTGAATGTCGCGCCAGGACACTTCCGGAAAGTGTTGCGACATTTTGCTCTTATGCACGTCTTTGCGTTGGCTGTCGAGCAGAAACCGCACGGCCGCCCAATGCGCGAGCAAACCCGGTTTGCCGGTGCTTTCGATTTCGGCGATGAACTGGCAAACACGGTCAAACAGCGCGGTCAGCGTGCTCCACTCGCCCCAAAACAACGTGGCGGCCAGGCGGCGGCAGCCTTCTTCGCTCAAACCGTAGCGGCTAAGCAACCCGTTGAACGTGGCTTGCGTGGCAGGGTAGCGATAGTCCTCCACGCTTTGCATGTAATTCCAGGTGTTGACCAGGTCGATGCGCCACCGGCGGTCGGTTTTCGCGTCGCCAAAGTCGGCGGCGCAGCGGGCCACCAGCGCTTCCAGGGCGTCGTCGGTCCAAATTTCCTTCTTGTCTTTGTGGCATTCGGCCGCAAAGCCGCGAGCCAGCACACGCAACCACTCGCCGCGCGTGAGCGCCCGCGCCACGACGGGAAACTCGTTCGGCGCGCGCTCCATGCGCTCTTTCGTGGTGAACCGCGTGACCAGGGCCGTGGCTTCATTGGCGCCAGCTTGCGGATTCAAATCATATGTGAACGAGAGCCCCGCGTAGTAACCTGGCGGACCGTGGCTTTCATCGCGCCCCAGGGGGCAAAACGCGGCCTCCGCCGGACGCAGCACTTGCCCCACGAACAAGCTCTTGCCCGTTTGCGAAGGACCATACACCGCTGCCGCCACGGGCGTGCGCGACGAGTTATACAAGTTCATCGCCGTGCGATGCATCTCGATCAACTTCGACTCGGTGTTTTCGTCAATCGCCCCGAGCTTTTGTTCGCTGCGCAGCGGGTTAAAGTCCGCCAGCCACTCGTTCAAGTTGTCGGCCAGGTGGACGAGTTGTTCGCTGCGCGCAATCAGCGCGAGGTCTTGAGATCCAGGAAAAGGCATAACAGCACAACCTCACAACAATTGGCGGCGCCGCCGCGTGCGGCGCTATTGCTCGACCACCACCACTTTGCCTTCCAGGCGGAACCGATAAGGGTACCGCTGCACCGGCGCCGTTTCCGAGGCCCGCGCCTCGAGCATCAGCCGATACGTCGCCCCCGGCCGATCGGCCAACGGCGGGCTAGAAAGCCGGACGCTGGGCGATCCGTCCACATTCGCCGCGGCGCGCCACGGCGTTGCTTCGCCCGAATGTTCGCTGACCGCACGGTATTCATGCGGCGGCAAACCTGGCGAACCCTGCACTTGCAACTCGACCACAACTTGTCCCGCTCCGGCGCGCTGTGCTTCCGGCGAAGCCCGCACCACGGCAAAGGGATCGCCCGCCACGGTCACTTCGGCCGTAGCGGTCAATTCGCCCAAAGTCGCGCGGACCCGGGCCACGCCGGGGGCGCGGGCGATAAACCTGCCGCCGCCGGCCGGCTTCAGAACGTTCGCATCCAGGCTTTCCAGCGACGCGGCGACGATTTCACCTCCCGCGGCTCCGGCGCGCCGCGCGTAAGCGGCAAGCGGCGGCGTTGTTTCGCCAGGACGCACCAGCAGCCGAGCCGGCGAGATCGCCAACTCGGTGTACGGCGCCGGCGTTTCGCGTACTTCAAGTTCGATGGCGTCGGTGCGCACACCGCCGGGGAAACCCGCCGCAACGATGGCGCGGCCCGGGCGGCGCCCAATGACGGCGGGCGCTTGATGCTCCAACACGGGGTCTTCACCCGCAGTCGTTCGCAAGCGAACCAGCGGCGCGCCGTTGCCTTCCTCGGCCGACACAATCAACCAGGTCAAATCTTGCCGCGGCTGTCCGTCGCCGGGATAACCCCACACACGGTAAGGCCGCGACTGCCCCACTACCAGCGGACTACGGTCGATGTCCAACTCGAGCCGGGCGAACGACGAAGCCCGCGGCGCAATCGCCACGTGCAACGGATTGGAAATCAAGCCGCCGTATTCCGCTTGCAACGTCACACTGCCGGCCTGCCGCGCCGTCATGGCCGCCCCCGGCGCGAGTTCGACCAGCGGTCGCTGTTCCGCGGCGACAATCAGCCGGGCGCCGGAATAACTCACATTGCGCGTCGCGCCGTTGCGGTCGGCAAGCAGGACCGTATAAGTGGTTCGCGCATCGACGGTCGTGCGCGTCGGACCGCTTAACACGAGCCGCGACTCCGGCGGAACTTGCGGCGCCGCGCCGCCGGCGGGATCGGCCGGTTCGGGCGTTGGCTCCGGAGGCGCGGCGTACGGATCTTCCTGCTCGGGCGGCGGACCGCTGGAGTCGGGCTGAGTGCGCGGCGGCGCCGTTCCACGGCGAACCGTCAAACGCGCCACGGCGCGCATCGCGCCAAGCTGTGCGATGACGTTGGTTTCTCCCACCGCTTCCCCGCGAATGACTAATCCGCCCAGCGACGAAGCCACCGCGGAATCTTCCACGCTCAACCGCACGCCATCATCGGCAAACAGCGGAATATCCCAGGCGCCGCGGCGCGCCAGGGCTTGAAACTGCATTTCTTCACCCGTCACCACAAAGGCCGCTTCCGGCACAAGCCGCAGTTGCGAAAGTCCTTCATCGCCTACGCTCACCGCGGCAGTGGCCGAGAGTTCTCCCCGCCAACGCACGGTGACAGTCGCGGAGCCCGGCGCCTGGGCCGTGACTACGCCTTCCGGCGAAACGGCGACGATGGCCGATTCATTCTCGCCGACGGAGAACACCAATTCAGGATGAGGCCACAAACGATGCGTTCCTCGATCGTCCACGGCGTGCACGGTCAACGGCCGACGCTCGCCCACGGCCAGTTGCAGCGACTCCGGCTCGACGCGCAGTTGCGTGTAACCTGGTTCCGTAACGCGAACCGTCGCAGTCGCCGGCGCGGTTCCGTTCGGCAACGCGGCGGTAATTTGGGTTTCGCCGGTTTGCAACGCGCGCACGTGCGAGCCGGAAAGTTCGGCCGTAGCGGGAGCGGACGAAGTCCACGCCGCCGAACCGGTCACCTCCGTGCGCCGCCCGAAGGCATCGGTCAGGATTGCGCGCAGCGCTTGCGTCGCGCCAACCGGAAGGGCTGTGTCAACTGGCTCAATCACCAGCGTGGGCATGCGTCCGCCGGAGTCGGCCGGTCCGCCGCCTCCGGGCCGTTGCGGCGGCGCGGCGCTGGGCGTCACGCGGACCGCAAGCGACGCTTGCCGGCCACCGTGCGAAAAGACAACTTCTGTTTCTCCGGGCGCTTCCCCGCTCAGGGCGCCCACGACGGGGTCGTAACTGGCCACGCGCGGATGCGACACCACTCCCACCGCGTGAGCGCTAAAGTCCGCGGCGCCGCGCCGCACGAAGAAGTCTTCTCCCAACCGGCGCGTTTCGCCTACGCGGAGCGTCAGGAACGACGGCTCCACCTGCAACGACTCAGGAACCGGTTGTTCGGCGGGAACCACGGTGGCTTCCGCCACGTTGCTCACCACGGCGCCGATTTGGGCAGTCACGCCGCCGACGCCTTCGGCCCGCGCGGTAATGTCTGGCCCGGCGACGTCAATTCGCTCGGGCGTGCGCGACTTCCATTCCACCGTGGGCAGATCGGTCACCTCGCCTAGCGACTGTTCGCCCTGAAACGCCTCGGCCGACAACCGCACCGACTCGCCAAGGCGCAGTGTGACGCGCTCGGGCCGGACCTGAATCGTCTCGGGGGGAACGTTGTCAACTGACACAACGTGCACCGGCAGCCCTTCCTCACTGTTCACGCCTAGAAACGCCGCTCGGAGCGCCGCTTCTCCTGGTTCGAGGCCACGGAGACGTTGACCTTCGACCGCCACAGCGGGCGTCGTGCCGCCAAGGACCTCGACCGAGAGAACCGCCTCGCTGGTGACGTCGCGCGTGGCGCCGCTCTCAAACGCAGCGATCACGCGAAAGGCGTCGCTCACGGCGCCCTGCAAAATTCGCAGCGGGGGCGAGCTTTCCGCCACGACGCGCACTTCAACCGGTTGTTCGTTGGGTGAAGCGAGCGGGCGTTCCGCGGGCGATGACGCCGCCGGCACGGTCGTGGTGCGGAAGGCCACGCGGCGCTCGCCCACCGTGGCCGACAATTCCTGCGTGTGCCCCGCCCGAAGGGCCGTTAACGCCGGCGCTTGCCAGCGTACGAACGCGTTCTCAAAATCGGCCGGCCATTGCACGTCGCCAGCGGGGCGAGCGGATTCCCCTTCGCGAATCATCACTTGGTAACGCTGGGTCTGGCCGACCGGCAGGTTCTCGCCCAGGCCGCCTTCGCGCGCGATTTCGAGCACCGCATCCGGCGACGACGGCGCGGCGGTTTCCTGATGCACGGTCAACTCGGCTTCTTGTCCTTGATGTTCCGCGCGCAGGCGAAACGGCCCTGCGCTGCGGGCGGCAAGGAGGAACCGCGGCGGCAAGACTTCGCTGGCCGCATTGCCGTACAGCGACTCTTGAACTAGCTCGGCGTCAGGCTTCCAGGTGATGACGCTTGGCCGCACATCGCGCCACAGGTCGGTTTCGCCGGAAACCCGTTGCTCCAGCTTCGGCGTGACTCCGCCGCCGGGCGGAACGCGCGCCTCCGCCGGGTTGAAGCGAATGGGTTGCGGTGTTTCACTTTGCCGCACTTCAACCACGCCCGACGCGGCGAGCCCTTGGAATTCGGCCGTGATTTCACACGCTTCGGCCGGCGCCAAGCCAATTACGTACGGTGCGATGATCTGCACCGCTTCGGGCTGCGCCGTGGCAAGCCGAACGGGCGAGAGGTCTGTCAGCCGAGTTTCGTTACCCGCTGCGGACTCGCCCTCCTCCCGCAGGAGGAGTTGTAGCGGCGCAAGATGATCGACTCCCAACACCAGGCGACTTGGCTCGAACCGCAGCGTGGTGCGGGCTGGGTCGGCTACGCGAAACACGGCGGTCGCCTGAAGATTGGCCGCAGGCTGCGAAACCGTCAACGTCGCTTCGCCGGGGGCTACCGCCGTGAGCAAGCCCGTTTGCGGATCGACCGTGAGCGCCGCTGCGTTCGAGCTTGCCGCTTCGAAACTTCCCGGCGGCAACTCGGTTCGTCCGGCAGGGCCAACCGCCGCCACTTGCAGCGGCAGCGCTTCGCCGGGCAGCAGCATCCGGCGGTCATTGGTGATCTCTAGCTGCAATCCCTCAGCCGAGACGGCCGAAATTTCCACGCGATTCGATTGGGCGCCTTGATATTCCGCCGTAACTTGGAGCGGCTCGCCGCCTGCCATGACAGCGGTGACTCGGCCTTGATCGAACGTCACGTTGGGGTTTGCAACGGCTTGCCAGTTGACACGGTCGGCGGGAATCTCCACGCGGCGGCCATCGCCCGAGGCGGCCCAAACCTGGAGCGGGGCCGACTGCCCCACCGGCAGCGCAAGCGACGCCGGGGTCAGTTCGAGTTGTCGCGGCGGGGTGGTGACATGCACCGTGGCCGAGGCCGCGTGGTCCTCGTACCGCACCGCGAGCAAGTCGCCCTCGGGGCCGGAAGGGGTTAAGCCCGTCAATTCCAGCCGAGCGGGGTCGAATCGCACATTGGAAGCCGGCGGCAACTGCGTCCACTGTAGCGCTTCGGGCGCGATTTCAAATTGCTGATTTTCCGCCGCCTGGGCCACCACGCGCACGCGAACCGGCTGATCGAGGAGTGCGGTAATCGTCTCCGGTTCGATGGCGAGCGAAGTCGCCGCGACCGCCGCGACGGTGACTTGAATTTCCACCTGCTCAGCCGGCGGCGTCTCGGCGCCCTCTTGCAGAAGCCGCGCGTCGGCGGCGCGCACCGTGAGCACCGCTTCGCCGGGCGTCCGACCGACCAGGCGCTGTTCGTCATTCACCGCCGCCACGTGCGGCTGCGAGCTTTCCACCGACGCGAGCGATTCGGCGCCGGGAAGGCTGAGAATCTCTCCCACGGCCAGCGCCAGGTGACGCGGCAGCACGGTGGGCGTTGGCGCCGCTTCCGAGGCGAGAACCGTAAACTCGGCCGAGGCCGATAAATCGCGGAACTGCGCCTCGAGCGTTCCCGAGCCGGGCGCGACGGCGTGCAAACGATGCTCCGCGACGTGCGCCACGGCAGAAGGCGTGACACGCAGCCGCAATTCGGAAGAACCCGACACCGACAAACGCTTGCCCGATTCGGTAACGGCCGTAACGTCCAGCGCTGCGGATTCGCCCGCGGGCAATTCCTTTTCCGCAAGCGTCAGTTCGAGCGATTGATATTTTTCATTCGCGATCGCGAGCTTGCGCGTCGCTTCGACCCAGGGGGACTCGGGCGAAGCGCGATACTGGGCCGTGATCGTCGCTTCGCCCGGCGCCAATCCTTCCACCAGGCCGCGATAGACAAAGACTGTGTCATCGGGCACGGCCTGCCATTGGGCGGACTCGGTCAAGTCAACGCGGCCGTTATCGCCGTAACTGCCCCACAGCCGCAGCGGCGCGGTGGCGCCCACGTTGAGCGAGGCGTTTTCCGGCTCGATGGTCAACTGTTCGGGGTTGGCCGGCGGAACCGCCGAAACCGTGGCCGAGGTTCTCAAGCCGCCTTGTTGAAAGTGAATGACCGTTCGACCCGGTGCGAGAATTTCCGCCTGATCGCCGCTGCGGGAGACTCGCACGATGCGCGCATCCAGCGGCATAGCCACAACGTGCGAAGTCACTTCGCTGGTTTGCTCGCCTTCGTGTCGTATGACACGGAACGGGATGCGGCCGCCGACGGGTCCGCTCCACTCGGCCGGTTCGACCGACAGCCGCGGCTCGGCGGCGGCGTTGGAATTATCCGCAGCGACCGGCGTTGCGCCGACGTCGCGCGGCGTCATATAGACGGGCTTGCCCCTCTTCCAAAAGTACCCGTAGTACGCGCCGGCGGCCGCAACCAGCAGCACCGCCAAGGCGGCGGCGATCAGGGCGCCGCGCGAGCGCGGCCGAGTTTTCGCCGGCGCGCCTTGGCAATGCGGGCATTTGTCGTTCGCCTTCCGCCGCGCGTACAAGTGCGCGCAGGAGGGGCAAATCACCGGCGTGGCGGGTTCTTCCGGATTCTTCCGCTGGTACCCCCAGCACCACACCAGCCGCGGTCCGTCGGGGGCGTGATGTCGGAAAAAGTAAAACCCTGGCGCCGAGGCGGGCAACGTTAACCGACGATGCAGCAGCCGCTCGCTTTCCGTGGCGGGCTGAAGCTCTTGCAATCGCTGTTTGAACTGTTCGTATTCGGATTTGAGGGGACCTTTCAACTCGGATTCGGTGGCGGGAGTGCAGCGCGCGTCGACCTGATACTTCCCTTGACGCTGCACGTAGAACGCCGCTTCGTCGTCGGCCTCAATCACCGGGGCGGCCACCACGTCGCCAAACCAGCGCACGAGCGTACGGTATGCATGGTCCGACTTGTCGAGCAAAGGCAGACCATCATCCAGACTTTGCGGCTGGAAGTTCTCTGAACTGCTGGCCAAATTGACGCGGACAAACGGTTTATTCATAGGAACGGCCTGAATCCCGAAGGGAGAATTCCCTTATGGTTGGACGAGCGGCCAAAACAGATATGACGCAATTTGGCCGGAAGGTCCCCGCGATTTGTGGATTATCCTAACCGACGGGGGGTAGCTTTGTCACGCCGCGGCGCGGCTTGCGGGTTTTTCTTCTGTCACACCACCGACGCCAGCCAACCCGAGCGCCGCGCGCAGCAAACGCGCCATGGCGCACCTGCTGAACGATTTCACGGCCGGCCCTTCTGCGGCGCCTGGCTTGAGCCGATCACTGCTTCGCCAGTTCGTCCAGTTGGGCCAAGGTAAAACGGACGCTCAAAATGTACGGCATTTCGTCTTTTTCCCAGTGGCCGTAGGTGGTGACCACGAAGGTTCCGTCGGGCAGCAGTTCAACGCCGGGGTAAGCGCAGTCGGCGCCTTTGTGGTTGTCTTTCAAACGGACGCGGTATTGGCCTTCCCGGTTGTGGACCAAATCGTCATACGTGCCGACCCAGCCGACCCAGTCGCCCTTGGTGGGGCTTTCATGGGTCGTATCACGGAAGGAAAGGAACAGCCGGCCGTCGGGTCCGTATTTTCCGGTATGCCGGTCGCCGGTGAGGGCGCCGGGCAGTGCGCGCGGCTCGGTCCAAGTTTTGCCTTCGTCATCCGAGAAGATGATGTAGGAATTTCGCACGCGGCGGTTCTCGCGCAGCAGCACCGCCATTTGTTTGCCATCGGGCGAGCGCACCAGGCCGGGCTCGCACAGGTGAATTTGATCGTTGTGATAAATTTCCTCGGGGAAACTCCACGTCAGTCCGCCGTCTTGAGAGAACGTCTTATACAGGGTCATCACCGGAGTCTTTTTCGATTGCGGCGTAAAGAACCGGCCGTCGTCATGAAACAGCGCCATGTAATGGCCTTGGCCGGTGTGCAACGGTTCGACGCAACCCATGGTGACGATGCCGCCCCAGTTTCCGACCGGCTTGAGCGGAGTCCACGTTTGGCCGTCGTCTTCCGAGACCGCCATGCGCACCGGATGCAGGCCCGAAAACATGATGAGCCGTTTCTTTCCGGCGGCGTCGATCACGCGATGGATCGTGGGCACTTCCAGCGACGTGGCCCAGTTCTCCGGCGTGGGAAGCCGCTCGGACCAGGTGCGGCCGCCGTCGGTGCTGCGCTTCATCACAATCGCGCCGCGACCGTGGCCTTTTGGGTACACCGTAATGATCGTTTTTTCATCTTCCAGCAACACCGTGGTGGGGTGGCCCAAATACTGCCCCGGCTCCCGATCGACCACCACCTGCAAATCTTCACGGTCGTTCAAATCAATCAGCGGAATGCGATAGCCGCGCGGCGGCGACTCTTGCCCCCCTGCGACGCCCGCCAGACACGAGAACACAACCAGCCAGAGAAACTTCGGCAAAGCAGAACAGCGCATGAAGCAGTTCCCGGATAGAAAGCCGCGGCGAATGGACGACACGAACCGTCGCATCGCCAGAATAACGCCGACACCCCAAGATTTCCACTTTTACGCCGTCAAAGGGCGCCTGTGATCCTTGGCCGTGGCCGGCCAGCGCAAAAAGGCGCCCTCCGTGGCGAGGGTTGATCAAACCGGCTCAACCCCACGGAGGGCGCCACACGGGGCGAAAGAAATAACCTTGGGTTGGTTCATTCCAACACCGCGCCAGACATCTCCTTCGGTCGACATCTCCTTCGGGCGATGTCCCGGCAGCGTTCGTTTAATTCCAATAGCCCGACGTGATCTTGTCGTTCAAGCCTTCACGCCGCAGGTCCGGGAACTCCCAGTAGCCGGGTCGCAACAGCAGGTTGTTCCCTTGGCGTAAATGCTCGTACAGGATGAACGAACGGCCAGGGGGAATGTACGCCTTGATCGACGACGCCCGGTCGTTAAACGATCGGGCCGACAGGCTGTGAATGTCTTCGCCGAGGCTGACGATCACATACCCGCCTTGGAAGTTGGGGTGTTCGTACAGCACGACCATCGGCGTGTTGGCGCACGGCACGGGACCTTGAGCCAGAACCGCACGAGCGCCGAACGTGCTGAAAGTCAAAAGACCGAGAGCCAAGTAGCGTAACGTCTTCATGAGAAATCTCCTCAGGAAAAAGGGAGCCAGGTCAAACCCGTGGAGAGCATCGCCGCGTGGCCGCGTCTTGATTGCTCTCACCAGGTTTAACCGGCGCGCGTTACGCCAAAATGAAAAAAGATTTCTTCGCCAGCCTGTTATGCTTCGCCCAAAGTAGGCTAAACGCTACCTTACGCTGACGCGCGAAGGATGCAGAGGAAACAATGGCGCCGGAAACACATTCGCTGGAGGGAAAAGTCGGGTGGGAGCCTGCGGACTCCTGACGAGCCCTTTCCCCACCTTTCTTATTATACTGAACAAATGTTCAAATTCAAGAATTCGCGACCATCACTTGACGAATTTCGTACGGCCCTTCGCCCAACATCAGTATATTACTTGGCGCAAAACAAGTCACAGCAAGGAGTTACTGCACTCAGAAGATCGCAAGAAAAAGCATCTTTTCTAACCTCGCCATGCGGTTAGTTCATGCTGGCGCACTATCGCACTCCACTGAGCCCTTGACTTTAGAGACCCGCGTAATTCTAATCTTCTTGGCAAGACGATTCTCCCCATATGTGGTAATTCGTTAAGCGGGCGAAGATTTTCACATTTGAAATAGGGATTTTTTTAACGAAAGGGCGGAGGCACACGGTGAGTTACTTTTTCCTGAAACCTCTCTTGTTGCTTGCCATTCTAATGGCGGGCATTAACGCGAATGCCGCGGTCATTCACAGCCATTCGGGCTTAACAAACCCAACCTTGGAGGGTTTCACTTTGGTAAACCCGGGGAACGTAACGGTCGGACCCGTGGTGAACGATATGGGTTTCGATGCGTGGGGCATGGATCACAGCTCGGGCGGTACATCGTTTTATCAATCTGGAGGACTTTCGGTTGGCGACAAAGCGCTTATCGCCAGCCAGGGATGGACTTTGAGTTTGCGAGCGCGTGTGGTGAACGATTCGAGTTTTATCCATAACGTATTTGCGACTCTTGACACGGGCACACGTCGCTTCGATCTAACGCTCAGCTTGAACTCCTCAGGCGACACGACGGCGCATTTAATTGAAACGGTTGTCAGTGCACAAAACACGCCCGGTCAGACCTATTCTTTGACCGGTTCGGGGAGCCAATATCATCTCTTCCAACTTCAGTTTGACCCCATCAGCCAGACGGCTGACCTATTCATTGATGGAATCGAGCGTATTAGCAACTATGACGGACACACGGATTTCGTGTCGAACCGAGGTCTCTTTTGGGGGGCGGCCAATGGTTCACAAGGCAATTTTAATCTCGTCACCTTAGAATCCGGGCAAACGGTGAGTTTGGCCGCCGTGCCGGAGCCTTCTACGCTGACGTTGTTAGGTTTTGGCGCGGTGGGTATGGTTGGCGCGGCGATTCGTCGTCGCCGGCAGAACGTGCATTAAGCCACGGAGTTCTCGACCCGCAAACTTTGCGTCTCGATGCGCCGCTGTACGCTGCGCTTGAAAGCATCGACTTAGGAAAAGGCGCCGGGAACCGTTGTAGATTCGGTTCCCGGCGCCTTTTCATGCTTACTAAACATGGCCATGCGGTTGATGCGCGCCGGGGCGGCGCTGCGCCGGGAAAATGGCGTACAATGCGCCGGCGGTGAACCTGGTTTTCCTTGGGCGGAGCAATGGTCATGGCGGCGTCGCGCGTTTCTCAAGTTTTGCAGGAGGTGGGCACGTTGGCGTTTCCCGGCGTGTTCGATACCCTATCGGCCCGGCTGGCTCAGCAGGTCGGTTTCCCCATGGCGTTCATCTCGGGCTATTCGGTGGCGGCCACTTTCATTGGCGAGCCGGATATGGGCCTGCTCACGCAAACCGAAATGATCGACCGGGCCCGCCGCATTTGCCTGAGTGTGGACATTCCCATCCTGGTGGACGCCGACACCGGCTACGGCAACCCGTTGAATGTGTATCGCACGGTCAAAGAGCTAATCGCCGCGGGCGCCGCCGGCTGCTTTTTGGAGGATCAAATGTGGCCGAAGAAATGCGGCCACATGCGCGGCAAGCGGGTGATCGAGCGAAGCGAGTACATCGACAAGATTCGCGCCGCCGTGGAAGCCCGCGGCGAGCGAGACTTTTTCCTCGTCGCCCGCACCGACGCTCTGGCGGTTCTCGGCCTGGACGAAGCGATTGCCCGCGTCGATGCCGCCCGCGCCGCCGGCGCCGATGCAAGTTTTGTCGAAGCTCCCACCACGCTAGAAGAACTGACCGAGATCGGCCGTCGCGCGCCGCGCCCCAACGTGGCCAACATGATCGAAGGGGGCCGCACGCCGGTCCTGCCGCGCGAGCGACTAGCCGAACTGGGCTTCGACCTGATTCTCTATCCGCTGTCCGGCCTCTACGCCGCAGCCCGCGCCATCGAGCACATGTACCGCGACCTGAAGCAACACGGAACCACCCACCCCCAACCCGGCCAAATGATGAGTTTCCCCGAATTCAACCACCTAATCGGCGTAGAAGAAAAACACGCTCTAGCCGAACGCTTTGGAGTGTAAGGAAATCACCGCGCCAAAGTCACATTGCAGACAGTTAACTGGGCAAGCGCACGGCCCCGCCCACTAAGAACTTATTGAAATTCAAACTATGAAGTTCACGGCGAATTTTGTGATGCGCCAAACCCAAGACAACATGGCCCAACTTGGATTTGCTGACGATGAGATTAACACCGTTCACTATGTTCTGCTGCAAAAGAACCTTCAGCCTTCCAACAAAGATCGGGAATTGGGGCACGACAAGACGCATATTGAGATCGATGATCAACGCCATTCCGGTTTTGGCGGCGTGATGAAGGCGCGCCTAAAACAGGATGGCCTTGTTTTGACGCTTACGAATCAAGCCGCAACTAGAATGTTTGTAGATGAAACCATCGAAATCGATTTTGTTGTTGCCGACGCAAAGCTCATCGAAATTGGCAATCAACTTCGATTGCTTTTTGGCGACGACAAAGTGCAAGTCGATCTCAACGAATGAGACGCCGCGCTATTGGACTGCGTCGCCCACCCGTAAAAGGGGACAGGCGCGAATGGCATGAACTTAGTCGTAAGTTGAAGCATGCCAAACGCATCATGATGCTAGCAGGTGAGTCGGGTTGCGGCGCGAAAAGACCTCCGGAAAGAATGAAGGTTGTCACACGAAACACCCTTCCCGGAGGTCGAACATGCTTCCTTGTATTGTGAACTTGCTGGAGCGCTTTCGGCAA
>CAUJHS010000046.1 GCA_963204915.1 Planctomycetota bacterium
GCTCGTCAGGCCGCCCAGCCGCTGGACCTCGTCTACGGCGGCGGCGTATTCGGCGCTATCTAACGCCGGAGGTGCAGCGGGGCGGAATTGCGAGGGGCTGCTCATGGCGAACGGCGTCACGAGCGGCCATTGCGGCAACAGAGGCGGCAGATAATCCGGGAACGTACGGTTCCAATCTCCCGGCTGACCGCCCGGTGAGTAAGACGCGCCGGCGCCATCCGCGCTGCGCCAAGCAAGCATCGCCTCGGCCGCCTGGCGGCCCATTTCGACGCCCAGCGCTTCCGCAGGACCGTCCGAGACTGTGGCGAGGGCTTCGGCTAAAGCGGCGTCGAATACCGCCCGTTCATCCGGTTCCTGGTAAAGCTGCGAAGCGACGTGGTGCGCGGCGGCGGCCGCAGCCGCCACCGGCGACGCGCCCGAGGGCGCGACCAGATCAACATGGTACGGCTGATGGGTGCGCTCGATCGCGTTAACCGCGTCGTACATCGCCGCATGCACCATCGCTAGATTCCGCGCCGCCCGGGGCGGCTGCGAGGGCACGATCCGGTTCGGATAGGTATCGTTCGACAATGTCGTCCAGTCGCGAATCACATTCAGCAGCGAGGCGTTCCAGTCCAGGACCACGTCGCCATACCGCGCCGTCCGTTCGACCGTGGGTGCGCATGAAATCCTGTGGCGCGAGGGTGGGGGGTAGGTAAAAAATGCGTCAGTGAACACGTTGGCGAATGTTGCTTTCACGGACGCCTCGCCAGGATTGCCCTTATAAGCTCAAGACCCTCCGCGGCCGGTGGGTACCCGCGCCCAAGAAGAGACAAAATCACCTGACAGCCAGTATCGATCGCTGCGCTGAGTGTCTCTTTAATCGAAATCGCAAGCGGCGGTTCGTCGGCGAGCGGGCAGTAGGGCGTAGTCGCGAAGTGGCTCAAGCCGGATGATAAGGCTACTTTCCACCCCAGAACTCAGGCGGCTGACGCCGGCCGCTTGCCTGACGGCTGACAAGAGCTGTGAAACGTATTACGGTGCTGGCTGCGGCAGCGTGTAGGTGATCGCGGGGGCTATTTCCGAGAGGAACGTTTGCCAGGCGTTGCGATCGTGGATTGTTACATTTAAGTGCCACACGCAGTTCTCGAATTGGCAATTGCGAACGAGGCCAAGCCGGGCCAAGTCTTTGACGATCAACGTGCATTGGCGGAAAACGCACGCCTCGTAAGAATGTCCTGAAAGGTAGATGCTCTGCCGCTCAAATACGTGGTCCCGGTGGCCAACAGTCAAGTAGGCGTCGGAGGGTTCTGATTCGGGTGTAGCGTTTGAGGGGTTCATTGCGGCTTCTCCTGCTCGCCAACGCGTGGTTCGACAAAGGCACGAGGAAGCGAATCACGCACCACGGGCGCCATGACCTTCATAAAGTTCTCCCAAGCTCGGTGGTCGCTGACCAAAAAATCCAGGTGCCACGTGCAGCATTGCAGCGTGCAGCCGACCAAAGCTGGGATGCCGCTTTCGCGCACCACGAGCGTGCAGCGAAAAAACTTGCAGTCGTAGAACGCATTGCCCGACATATAGACCGTACAGTCCTGGAAGACTTGCCCCTCGTGAACTAGATGAATCGCTTGCAGCACGCGGCGCCTCCTAGCGAATGCGGATAAACCATGAGACCCTCCCGCTTCAAGCAAGCCTAACGGCAAGGCTTGCGACCGTGGGATGGCGGAAAAGATCGAGCATCGAAATCTCGCGGGCAAACTCGCGGCGAAGGTGCTCGCGCACGGAAGCCAGGAGCAACGAATGTCCTCCTAAGTCGAAAAAACTATCGTGAAGACCCACACGGTCGAGCGACAAGACCGTTTGCCAGATCGTGGCGATTTTCGCTTCCGTCTTCGTGCGCGGCGCCACAAACGATTGGTGCAGGCGCGGCCGGTCGGGCTGGAGCGCCGGCAGACGTTTGCGGTCGACTTTGCCGCTGGGCGTCAGCGGCAAAACATCGCAAATTTCGATGCGCGAGGGTATCATGTAGTGCGGCAGTACCTGGCTCAGTCGCTGCCGTAGCTCTTCACCGGTAAGCGACGCCGCGCCTGCAGGCACCACCCACGCCACAAGGCTTTGGGCGTCGGCGGCGCCGTAAACCTTGACTGCCGCGTCCGAAACTTGAAGATCGCGTTTGAGGGCATGCTCGATCTCCTCCAGTTCGATGCGATAGCCGCGAAGCTTCACTTGCCGGTCCAACCTCCCCCGCAGTTCGAGTTGCTGGTTCGGAAGCCAGCGCGCGAGGTCGCCGGTGCGGTACATCCTCGCGCCAGGTGACAAGGCAAACGGATTGGGCACGAACGCGGCCGCCGTCTGCCCCGGTCGGCCGTGATAGCCCAGCGCTAGGCCGTCGCCCGCAATGCAAAGTTCGCCCCAGACGCCCACGGGCGCCAGTTCCAGGCGCTCATCGAGCACGTAGATTTGCGTATTGGCGATCGGCCGTCCGATCGACGGCGCGCGCGGTCCGCGGGTTACACGCTGGCATGACGACCAAACCGTAGTTTCCGTCGGACCGTACATGTTCCATACTTCGCAACAACGTTCGAGCAGCTTATCGGCTAGCGCCTGCGTCAGCGCTTCGCCGCCGCATAGGGCGCGCAGCGCAGGAGAGCCGTCCCAGCCCGACCGCAGAAGCATCGTCCACGTTGCAGGGGTCGCCTGCATCAGCGTGATCCCTTCTGATTCGATCAGGTCGGTCAGCCGGGCGCCGTCCTGCACGTCGTCACGATCGGCCACGATGACTTGTGCGCCGAGCGAAAGCGGCAGAAACATTTCGAGCACCGAAATGTCGAAGGTGGGCGACGTGACCGCCAGAACCCGGTCGGCCTTCGTGGCGCTCGGTTGTAGTTGCATTGCCGCCAGAAAGTTGACGACTGCCTGATGCGCGACGCAAACTCCCTTGGGTTGACCGGTCGAGCCAGAGGTATACATCACATAAGCTATGTCATTCGGCGCCGGTTCTCCGCGCCGTGACGCGCCCAATCGGCGGTCTTTACGCTCCTCGACGCACAGGAGGGGAAGCGAGATGTCTTGAAACTCGTTGACTAAATCGCGTTGTGTGAGGATCAGCTTTACGTCGGCGTCGCCGAGAATGAACCGCTGTCGCGCTGGGGGCAGAGCCAAGTCGAGCGGCACATAGGCTGCGCCGCTGAGGAGCACGCCCAGAAGCATGCCGACCATGTCGGCGGACCGATGCGCCAGCACCGCCACTCGGTCGCCGCGTCGTACGCCTTGGGACGACAAGCGCGCTGCAATCCGGTCAGCGAAAGCGGTGAGCTCGGCATAGGTCCAAGCCACGTGGCGGTCGCGCACTGCAATCGCATCGGGAGTGGCGCGCGCTTGGACGTAGATCAAACTGCACACGGTGGCGCCGCGGGGATAGTCGACGGCGGCCCCATTCCACTCCACCGTCAAGCGCGTCTTCTGAGCCGGGGTCAACAAAGGTAATTCACTCGCGGGACGGTGCGGTTCAGCCATCGCCCGCACGAGCAGTTCCCGGTAGTGGCCGAGCATCCGAAGGATCGACGTCTTCTCAAAGAGCGCCGTGTTGTATTCCAGCGCAAGCACCAGGCGGTCGCCCATCATCGAGGCGGAAAGCGTCAGGTCATACTTCGACGTACCGCTTTCAAACGACGTCTCGCCGAGCGTCAGGTCCGAGAGCTCCAGCCGCGCCTTCGGCGCGTTGTGCATAATGAACATTACCTGAAAAACCGGCGAGCGGCTCAGGTCGCGTTCGGGGCGAATCTCTTCGACCAATTTTTCAAAGGGGAGTTCGTGGCGCTCGAACGCCTCCAGGGCCACGTGACGCACTTGCCGCACCAGTTCTGCAAAGCTGGGATCGTCCGACAGGTCGATCCGTAACGCCAGCGTGTTGAGGAAGAAACCGAGCAACGGCTCCAAGTCAGCGTGGCTCCGATTGCCGACCGGCGTGCCGATCACGAGGTCGCGTTGTTGCGAATAGCGCGACAGGATAGCCGCCCATGCGGCCAGAAGCGTCATGAAAGGGGTCACGCCCTGCGCTTGGCAGAATTCCAGGACCGCCAACCCATCGGCGCGCGAGAGCACCGTCAACTCCGCCGTACCCTCAAACGTTTGCAACTCGGGACGTGGATGGTCCGTCGGCATTTCCAGCGCCGGAGGCAGGTCGGCCAACTGAGACTTCCACCAGGCGAGGAGCGAATCGAACCGTTCTCCGTTCAGCCATGCGCGTTGCCAAGCGGCGTAATCCCCGTATTGCAGCGCCAATCTGGGCAATTCCGGCTCGCGGCCGTGGACGCAGGCGTCGTACAACAATCCCAGTTCGCGCATGAAGATGCCCAGCGACCATCCGTCCGATACAATATGATGTTGGACAATCGCCAGCACGTGCTCTTCAGGACCGATTTGAAGAAGCGCAAAACGCCAGTAAGGGCAGCTGGCCAGGTCGAACGGCTGTTGCGCCAGGCGGGTCACTTCCTCGCTGACCGCCCTATGCCGAGCATCGCCCAGCACGTGCGACAGACTCCGTTTTTCCAGCCGCACGGGAATCGCCGGGTGGACGATCTGCACCAGCCGATCTCCTTCCAGCTCGAGCGTTGTACGTAACACCTCGTGCCGTTCGACAATTTTCGTCAAAGCCCGTTCCAAGGCTCCAAGGTCGAGCGGACCCGCCAACCGTACAGCACCGGGAATATTGTAGGCGAAGCCCTCGGGGGTCATCTGCTGCAAGAGCCACAGCCGCTCTTGACCAAAGGAAGCTGGCGCCGGGCGAGTGCGATCCGAGCGCGGCAGGAGAGTTGGAGAACCACGGTCCGCGTTCGCGGAGCCCAACAAGGCCAAGAGTTCCGGCTTGCGGCGCCGGATTTCCTGTTGCAGGTCAGGAGTCAGCGCCGCGGGCGCCGCCACGCAAAAGATCCGATTTCCTTCGGCGCGCAAGCGGATCCCACGCCGCTCAAGTTCGCTCAACAACTCGTTGATCGTGTCCATCATCGTCCGAGTCGCGCCTTCTCGGATTGCGAGGCAAATCGGAAACTCCTACCATACGCATTCCTTCGTTTCCGTGAAAGCCCAATGGAGTGGTTATGGAATTTCCCATGGCGCGCCTGGAAGAGTGGATGCGACGGGCGTATTTCGAGGCCGACTTTGACATTGGTAGCAGCGGCGTGGAGAACTACCGCCTGCGCGAGCTGCGCGAGTTGGTGGGCTTGAGCCTCGACCAATTGGACGACGTAGTTTTTCACGACAGCAATACCTTGGGTGACTTCGCATTGCGCCAGGCCATTGCCCACCGTTATGCCGGGGGTAAGACCGAGCGCGTGATGGCGACCCACGGCTCGACCGAGGCCAATTACCTGCTTCACCTTGCTCTGGTAAACCCGGGAGAGGAAGTTATCGCGCTGGCGTCGGCCTATCAACAACTTTGGTCGTTGGCTCAAGGGCTTGGCGCCTCGGTGCGGTTTTGGCGACTCCGCCCGGAAAATAGATTTCATCCCGACCTGGACGATTTGCGGAAGTTGATTTCCCCACGGACGAGAATTATCATCGTCAATTTTCCGCACAACCCGACCGGCGCTGGGCTGTCGCGCGAGGAACAGCACGAACTGGTGGCGGCAGCCGAGCGGTGTGGCGCGTGGTTGATCTGGGATGCGGCGTTTGCCGAGCTGGTTTACACCGCACCACCGCTGCCTAATCCGGCAACGTGGTATCCGCGCGCCGTTTCCATGGGAACCCTGTCGAAGGCCTTTGGGCTGCCGGGGATGCGCGTCGGCTGGTGTATCGCGCCCCCGGAGATAATCAACCGCCTCACTTCCTTGCGCGACTATGTCTCGCTTCACCTCTCACCGTTGGTGGAGTTGATCGCCCGGAGCGTGCTGAAGCACGCGGATCAGATTCTCGCCAACCGACTGTCTGCGGCGCGAGCGAACTTGGCGCATTGCGAGCGGTGGGCATCGGCGCAGAGGGAATTCGTGGAATGGATCGCTCCACAGGGAGGTGTTACGGCCTTTCCACGCCTGCTGCACGTCGATTCCGACGAAGTCTGCCGTCGGCTGATCGCCCACCACAGGGTGCTCACGGTTCCCGGGAGTTGCTTCGGTTGCCCTGAGCATATACGTCTTGGTTTCGGCGGCGCGCGCGGCGAGCTGGAAGTTGGCTTGGACCGCCTCGCCAAGGTGTTTCATGAATCCACTTGAGTAGCGAGCCAAATGTGATGGACAATGACCGCGAAGACCTGACGATCTACTGCGTGGTTGTGAATCACGAGGAGCAATACTCTATTTGGCCCCAGAACAAACCGGTTCCTTCCGGCTGGAATGAGGTCGGCGTGCAGGGCACCAAGGCCGAGTGCCTCAAGCACATCGATTCAGTCTGGACCGATATGCGTCCCCTGAGTTTGCGGCGGGCCATGGAGCAAGGCGACGGATGATGCGTGGGTTCGTCACCTTTCGTCCCGAGAGTTCGCGCACGCGTCTGCACCTGATCTGCGCTCCCTACGCCGGCGGCGCGGCAGCCGCGTTTCGCGGTTGGGCGCGCTGGCTTCCGGAAGAAATCGCGTTGTTGGCAATCGAGTTTCCCGGCCATGGGAGCCGCTTTGCCGAACCGCCGACCACCAGTATGAGCGCGCTGGTGGCAGAGGCGGCCGATGCGCTGGCGCCGATAACTCGCGCGCCGTTGGCTTTTTTCGGACATAGCTTGGGAGCCGTGGTGATGTTTGAGTTGGCCCGCAAGCTTCATAAGCAAGCAGGACGCTGGCCCGAGCGGTTGCTTCTTTCAGGCCAACGAGCGTTTCACCGACCGCCGCCGCGACCGCCCATCCACGCCTTGCCCGATCAGGAGTTTCTGGAAGAGATTCGGCGGTACGGAGGCACACCCAACGAAGTCTTCGAAGATGCCGAGTTGCTCTCGATCTTTCACCCCTTATTGCGGTCCGATTTCACCTTGGGCGAAACGTACTGTTACGAGCCAGGCGCGCCGCTGGAATGCCCGATCTCGGCCTACGGCGGATTGTACGATCTTGAGGTGACCAGTGAAGACGTGAAAGCCTGGCAGTCCTACACGCGCCGCGAATTCAATTGGCGCATGTTCCCTGGCGGGCATTTCTTCATTCATGACTGCGAAGAATTGCTCGTCAACCGCGTGCTCCAGGACCTGCAAATGCTATAGCTCCACCTCGATCCGCTCGCTCGGTTCATCCGAATCAAGGCCCAGTGTCAAACGCACCGCGGCGACGTGCGTGGCGATTTTCTCGATCGTGGGAAACTCAAAGAGGCTGCGGATAGACAGGGGAACCTTCAGCCGGTCTTTGAGCCGGGAGACGATCTGGCCAGCCAGCAGCGAGTGCCCGCCGAGCGCGAGGTAGTTGTCGTGAACTCCAATGCCGTCAATACCCAGGAGTTGTTCCCAAACCTCGGCAATTGCGCATTCGACCTCGCTCCGCGGCGCCACGTACGGCGCGGTAATGTTAGTCGGTCGGGGATGACGCGACGGGGCGCGTGAGAGCTGGCTCTCTTGGGACTGCTCAATTTCCTGACGGCGCACCCACAGCCGATGACGCTCCGTCAGATCGCCCGTCGAGATAATCACTTGGCCGCCGTGGCGCAGTGCGGCGATCCGTTCCAGGCACTCGATCCCTTCCTGGGGCGTTAGCGTCAGGCGCACCGAAGAGTCATCGCCCATCACGGCCGCCACGTCCGGGAACAGCCAGCCATCCCAGTTAACGCCGATCCATCTCGTGGACGAGGTGCGATTCTGTTTCTGAAGAAAGGCATCCATGTACAGGTTGCTCGCGGCGTATGCGCAGAATCCCAAACCGCCCAGTACCGACGACAGCGACGAATTTACAAGGCACAGCGGGACGTGGAACTCCTCCGCCACCGCCGCGAGTGCATGCAGGCCGCGCGTTTTGGCGTGGAACTGCCGCTCGCAGTCTGTGGGGCTGGTGTAGTGAATGATGCGGCTTTCAACCACGCCGGCGCTATGGACGATCCCTTCGATCGCTCCATAACGGCGGAGGGCGAATTGCGCCGCTCGCCGTAGCGACTCGATGTCCGCCACATCGGCCGAAATCACTTGCACATCGCACCCGGCCGCCACGAATTGCCGCAGTCCCACGATGCGCCGCGATGTCGGGTCGTCAGCGTCGCGCTCGCTCAGCCAGTCGTCCCAGGCCTCGCGTGGCGGAAACTCGGAACGTCCCAAGAGAACGAGCGGCGGACGCCGGGTCATGGCCAGCCAACCGGCAACCGCGAGACCAATTTGCCCCAAGCCGCCTAAGATCAACCAGGCGCCAAGGCGGTCGGCGCCGCGCCCATTCGCGCCGGTGTGCGCCGGCGGAAGGGAAACTTCAACAGGCTTCGTCTGGGGAAGCGGGAGCTGTTGATACGAGCGCACCCAACGACGCCGGCCGCGAAAGGCGATTTCGGAATCGGCCAGTGGCCCGGCGAACTCCGCCAGAAGTTGCTCAACGAGCCAGGCGCGGCCCTTTGAGTCGTCGTACTCCACATCGATATGCCGGCAGCACAGATTCGGATACTCTTGCGGCGCGACGAGCGCCGGCGCCCGGACGGTCATCTTACCCGGGCAAAGCCATTCCAATCCCGTCACGTCTTGCACGCCGTCCGAGACAATTTCCATTTGCACGGCTCCCAGCGTCGGCTGCCGTCCGAGGGCCTGGGCAAGAAGCATTAGGCTATAAAACCCCAGTTGCTGCGCACGATCAAAACCGGGCGACGCGTCGGCGCCGGTGAGCGTCCACAGGTGGAGCACTCGGTCGAGCGGCGCGCCTGGCGGGACGACCTCCTTGAAGAGCTGACTATAGCCGCCAAAGAGGTTTGGCGGAATTGTCACCTCGTCACGGCCATGACGCTGGAACTCGTTGCCGGGTCGCACGCAAATCGCACGGTCGCCGTTGCTTCGTAGCCGCCGGACAATCTCTTCTCCAACGCCACCGGAATCGGGAAACACCAGCCAGGTGCAAGGTCCGTCCTGCGTCTGGGCGATCAGCGGCCGCTCGCTGCGAACCCATGAGGGCGCGTAGAACCATTGCGAAAGTGGCTGTTTCGATACTACATGCGCCGGCCGTTCGCGCGGCGGCTCGTCCCGCGTGATGCTAAATGACCGGCGCTGGAACGGATACGTCGGCAAGTGCAAACGACGCGGAGGATCGTCCCGGTGGACGGCGTCCCAGTTGCACTCCACCCCAGCCAGCCAGAGACGCCCTAGCGACTCCAACAACGCTTCGTCTTGCGAATGGTTGGACTGAAGCGCCGGCAGCGTGGAGATCACGACCGCGGAGGCGTTCTCGCCCAGCGTTTCTCGCACCAGCGGCTGAAGCGCCCGGCCTGGGCCGACTTCCAAGAAAACCCGCGGTCCATCGTCCGCGAGCCGGGCAATCCCTTCCCGAAAATGGACGGTACGTCGCACCTGTTCGGTCCAGTAGACAGGACTGGTCGCTTGCCCCTCGGTAATCCAGTCGCCTGTTACGTTGGAGATAAACCGTGTTTTCGGCGGCCTAAGTTCGAAGCGGGCCACCGTCTGCCGCAAGGCGTCGAGCACGGGATCCATGAACGGCGAATGGAAAGCGCGCGACATGCGCAGCCGCCATGCGGCGACGTTGCGCTCCGCAAGCTGCCGCTCGACCTGGTCGATTTCCGCAGGAGCGCCGGACAGCACAGTCAGGCGCGGCGCATTCCGGGCCGCCACCACCAGCCGGCCCTGCAGCAGCGGTTCAACTTCTCGGTCCTCAAGCGCCACCGCCAGCATGGCGCCCGGCGCAGTGCTTTGCATTAGTTCTGCGCGACGGGCGACAATGTGCAGCGCATCGGGCAAGCTCATCACTTCCGCCAGGCAAGCCGCGACAAGCTCTCCCACGCTGTGGCCGATCATCGAATCCGGCTGGATGCCCCACCCGGCCAGGAGACGCGCCAAGGCATAGCTAGCGACAAAAATCGCGGGCTGCGCGACGGCCGTTTCGTCGATCTCGGGGTGATTCTCCGCGGATGCCGAAACGAGGGCGCCCCGCAGGTCCCGGCGCGTGACCGGCGATAGGATCTCCAAGCACTCGTCGATTGTCGCACGGTATTCGGCATACCGCTCGTACAGCGCACGGACCATGGCGGGATGCTGCACGCCTTGTCCGGGAAACAGCATGGTCACCGGCGGGCGGCTGGAGCTGCACACGCCCTCCAGCAATCGGCTGGGATTGCGGCTTGCGAGCGAGGCCAGCGCATCTTCGTGGCTGTGAGAAACCAGTATACGCCGATGCTCCGCCGACTGCCGCCCGACTTGAAGCGTATACGCCACATCTCGCAATGATTCCTGGGAGTGTCGCCGGAGATGCTGCGTCAGCCGCTCGACCGCCTCCTCGGCCGCTCGACTCGTGGCGCCCGAGACAAGCAGGAGTTGCGCACGATGCGGCGTACGACTGCACTCGGCCTCTATTTCGGTGACGTCGCTTGGCGGTTCCTCGAGCACCAGGTGGCAATTCGTCCCGCCGATGCCAAAAGAACTAACGCCAGCGTAGCGCGGCCGGTCCTGTCTTGGCCAGGGCGTTAGCGCGCTGGCGACCACAAAGGGGCTATGCGCAAAGTCGATTTCCGGATTGGGCTGATTGAAGTGCAGCGATGGAGGGATCTGGCCGTGCTGGAGCGTTAGAGCCGTCTTGATCAGACCCGCCAGCCCGGCGACCGTGTCGAGGTGGCCGATGTTCGACTTGACCGAGCCGATATGGCAAAACTGCGCGCGCGACGTTTGTGCGCGGAACACCTCGTTGAGGGCGGCGATTTCGATCGGGTCGCCCAGCGGCGTGCCGGTACCGTGCGCCTCGATGTAGCCGACCGCGTCAGGAGGCACGTCGGCGAAGCTTTGCGCCATGGCGATGACCGACGCCTGACCGGTAATGCTGGGCGCGGTGAAGCCGATTTTGTCAGCGCCATCGTTATTGGTGGCCCACCCGCGGATGACGGCGTAAATTGGATAGCGATCGGCCAGCGCGTCGCTCAAGCGTCGCAGCGCCACGGCCGCCACTCCCTCGCCGGGAACCGTGCCTTTGGCCTGCGCGTCGAACACGCGGCAATGCCCATCTGGCGAGAGGATCATTCCCTCTTCGTGCAAGTAGCCGCATTTACGCGGGTACGCCAACGATGCCGCGCCCGCCAACGCGAGATCGCATTCCTGGGCGATCAAACTCTGGCAGGCCCGTTCGACGGCCACCAGCGACGTCGAACAAGCAGTTTGAATTCCGATACTCGGTCCGCGCAAATCCAGCTCGTAAGAGACGCGCGTGGCGGCGTAATCTTTGTCGTTGGCGATCATGAGCTGATAGCCGCTCACGGTGCGGCGCATCTCGGAGTTCGACAACAGCTCATAGATCCACGAGTTCATGCTTACGCCAGCGAAGACGCCGATCAGCCCCGCAAAGCGCCGGGGATCGCAGGCCGCGTCCTCTAAAGCTTCCCAACAGGTCTCTAGCAAGAGCCGCTGCTGCGGATCGATGACCTGCGCGTCACGAGGATGCAGGCCGAAGAACTCGGCATCGAATTCCTCAGCCCCTTCAAGAAATCCCTTCGCAGCCACATAGTTCGACTGCCGGATTACCTCCACGGGGGTGCGCGACTGGGACAGTTCGTCTTCGCTAAAGAAGCGGATTCCTTCGCGTCCTTCGCAAAGCATTCGCCAGTAGGCGTTGATCGAGGCAGCGCCGGGAAATCGCCCTGCCATGCCCACAATAGCAATGGCCGGCGGCTCGGTGGCGGAGATCATCGGGTATTTCCTCTACGTTGTTGGAAGGCTCCGAGCGCCTGCCGGCGACGGAGAGCGCGTTCCTGTCCCTGACGGACCGCCGGAGATTGAGGCGCCTTAGGAAGCGTCTCATCGATTCGCGCCGCCAGTTCGGCAATGTTGGGAGCTTCAAAGAGCGCGCGGAGCGGCAACGCCGCGCCCAGCGCATCACGAATTCGCGAAATGACCTGCGTCGCCAGCAGCGAGTGACCGCCAAGCTCGAAGAAACTATCGTGGACGCCTACGCGGTCGAGCCGCAGCACGTCAGCCCAAATTGCCGCCACTTCGCGTTCGGTGGCGGTGCGCGGCGCTGTAAATTGCCCTGCCAGTTCAGGACGCATCGCCGCCGGGAGCGGCAATTCATCGCGTTTCACTTTGCCGTTCGCCGATCGGGGCAAAACCTCAAGCATCACATAAGCGCGCGGGAGCATGTGCTCGGGCAGAAAGCGCCGTAAATGCCTGTGCAACTCACCTGCCAGGTCGGCCTCGTATTGTCTGGTCGCGGTCGATCGAGTCACATACGCCACCAGCCACGGGTCGTCGGGACGGATGTGCCGCACCATCGCCAGCGCGTCGCGCACCGCGAGGTGCGAGCGCAGGCATTGTTCGATTTCCCGCGGCTCGATTCGGAAGCCGCGGATCTTCATTTGTTCATCGCAACGACCCCAATGTTCTAGCACGCCCGGCGCGATGTAACGCGCCAGATCGCCAGTACGGTACAGCCGCGCGCCTGGCGCACCCCAGGGATGCGGCAAAAATCGTTCGGCCGTTTGCGCAGGATCATTCCAGTACCCGCGCGCCAGACCCGCTCCGCCCACGTAGATCTCTCCGATCACGCCTTGAGGAACAGGATGTAGCTTCTCGTCGAGCAGATAGAGCTGCAAGTCGCCCAGACGCCCGCCGATGGGACTGCCGGTAGAGCGTTGCCGCGCGTGGTAACGCGTCAATTCCAAGAAGGTCACATGTACGGTAGTCTCGGTAATCCCATACATGTTAATCATCCGCGGCCGCTTATCGCCCAGCGCACCGAACCAGCGATCCAGAATCTGAGGGTCGAGCGATTCGCCACCGAAGATGACGTACCGCAAGGCGTCAAGCCGCTGCGGATCATTCCACAATCGCTCGACCGCCAGAAGCTGCGAGAAAGCGGTCGGCGTCTGGTTGAGCACCGACACCCGACGCTGGATCATCCAGTCGATGAACTCGTCCGGTGTTCGTGTCACTAGGTACGAAGGAATTTCCAACCGGGCGCCGTGCAGCAACGCGCCCCAAATCTCCCACACCGAAAAGTCAAAGGTGAAGGAATGGAATAACGGCCAGACGTCGTCGGCGCGGAAATCGAACAACAGCTCGGCCTGCTGCATCAACCGCACGACGTTGCGGTGCGTGATTTGCACTCCCTTGGGCGTTCCCGTGGAGCCGGAAGTGAACATCACGTAAGCAAGCTGGTCGGGCGTGACCGGACTCGCACCGATCTTCTCCAGGCCAGCAGCGATGGGCGCCTCAAGGTCGATCAGCGCAACCGGCGCCGCGGCCAGACGCTCCCACCGCTCGTGGTTGGCAGAGTCGGTGAGAACGAGCGCGGCTTGCGTCTGCTGTAGTAAGCCTCGCAGCCGCTCCTCAGGCCAGGCCGGGTCCAAAGGCACATAAGCGCTGCCGGCCTTAAGAATGCCCAGCATGCCGACCATCATGGCGACGCTGCGCTCGGTCGAAAGCCCCACCAGCACATCCGGACCAATGCCCTTGGCCTGCAGACGAGCGGCGATTCCGTTCGCCCGATGATCCAATTCTTCGTACGTCAACTGTCGGTTTCCATCGGCCACGGCGACGGCGCGTGGGTGTTCGGCAGCGACATTCTCAAACCAGGAATGAAGGCAAAGGAGTGGTGCGGCCGGCTCGGGAAGTTGGTTCCATTCGTAGAGTATTTCTCGTTGCTCGGAGCCCTCCAAAAGCGGCAACTCCGAGACGCGCCGCTGCGGATCGGCCACCGCCGCCATCAGTAGCGTTTCCAAGTGAGCTAGCCAACGCTCGACGGTCGCACGGGCGAACAGGTCAGTGTTGTAGAACGCTCTCAGGGTCAGTCCCTCTTCGTCGTCCCAGACGTGAATTTCCAGGTCGAATCGCGTCGTGGTCGTTTCGAACTCGATCGCCTGGAGCGTAAGCTGCGGCAATGCGAATTCAACGCGTGTGGCGTTCTGAACCGCAAACATCACTTGGAAGAGCGGGTTGCGCGTCAAGTTGCGGTCTGGACGCAGTTCCTCGACCAGCTTTTCGAATGGCAAGTCTTGATGCGCGAACGCTTCGAGCGACGCCTCGCGCACGCGAGCCAGCAATTCGCTGAACGCAGGATCATCCGACAGATCAGTGCGAATCACCAGGCTATTGACGAAAAACCCGATCAACCCTTCGATTTCGCGGCGATTCCGATTTGCGATGGGCGTGCCGACGGCGATGTCCGACTGGCCGCTGCACCTTGACAAAAGCACGTCCAGGGCGGCCAGGAGCGTCATGAACAGCGTAGCGCCTTCACGCTGCGCGAGCGTTTCTATCGCCTTCCTTAGCGCCGCCGCCAGCCGTCGCGTAATCAGCCCGCCACGGTAGGTTTGAGCGGACGGCCTCGCATAATCGGTCGGCAGGCGCAGCGGCTCTAAACCCTCAAGCTGACGCCTCCAATATTCAAGCTGCATTTGAAGCCGCTCACCCGCGAGCCAATCGCGCTGCCACAGGGCAAAATCGGCGTATTGGATCGGCAACTTGGGAAGCTCGGCGGATCGCGCTTCGGTCAGGGCCGTGTAGTGCGCCGCCAGTTCCCGCACCAAGACGGTGATCGACCATCCATCCGAAACGATATGGTGCATTGTCAACAACAGCACCCAATCGTCGGCCGCGCAGCGCAACAGACGAAAGCGGAACAGCGGGCCTTCGGCCAAGTCAAAGGGGGTCGTTTCCTCCAGCGACGCCAGGCGCAAAATCTCGCGCTGCCGCAATTCGCTGCCCAACCGCGAGAGATCGAGGACCGGCAAAGGACACTCCGCCGCCTCGGCAATTCGCTGCGTCGGACGCCCATCCTGCATGGGAAAAGAGGTCCGCAGCGCCTCGTGTCGGGCGACGATCGCCCGCAAGCTGCCATGCAGCGCGCCGGTGTCGAGCGGGCCTTGCAGGCGAATGGCGGCCGCCATGTTGTACGCGCAGTTTCCCGGCTCAAGCTGATCGAGGAACCACAAGCGCTGCTGCGCGAACGACAGCGGAGCCCCCTCGCGGTGCTCGGCAGGCGAGAGTGTCAAAGGCGGCGCGGAGGCCGCCGTCGCCAACAGGTCGTCGACCCGCGCGGCCAACCCCGCCACGGTCGGCGACTCGAACATTGCCCGTAGCGGCGCCTCTACTCGTAGAGCGCTGCGCACGCGGGTCATCACCTGGGTCGCCAGCAGCGAATGCCCGCCGAGTTCGAAGAAGTTATCGGTTGCGCCCACGCGGTCGAGCCGCAGCAGATCGGCCCAGATGGCGGCGAGGGTGCGCTCGGTGCGCGTACGCGGATCTACAAAACTCGTCGCCGGGCCAGGCCGAAGATTGGGCGGCGGCGGCAACGCCCGGCGCTCGATTTTCCCATTCGCATTGAGCGGAAAACGGTCCAGCAGGACGAACCGCGCCGGGACCATGTGCTCGGGCGCCATCGCGCGGAGATGCTGGGCCAGCCGGTCGCCAAACTCCCGCGCCGTCACTGGGCGTAGCGGATTGCTGGCAAGTCGGTCCCAGGGCCGGTTATCAGGCGGCTCTTCGTGGGTAAAGGCCGAGCGCGTGCAAAGCGTCGCAGCGTCGCCGACTTCGCCCGAAAAGCATGCAACATCAAAGGCGGCGGGATGATCGTCCGACGGGCGGACCTCGACCACCAGATTCAGCACTTCCGCCATACGCCAGATCTCGACGGGATCAACTCCGGCGGTGTTCCTCAACCGCTCGTCGATCGTTTCCCGAAGTTGCGATGCCGTATCGTGCGGCGGCGCTACCGCCAGCGAGCTGGCCGCGGCCACCGCATAGGTCAGGCGGCGATTCGGCACGCCGCGCAGACCAATCGCCCCGGCGTCCTGCTCACGCACGACGCCGGCAAGTTGTTCCAGCGAGGCGATGTCTTCCGGCCAGCGAAGCCAACGCTCGACGCGCGGCAGCGTCTTGTCCTCGTCCGGCTCGGCGGCTAGGGACAATGTCACGTCGTACCGGAATTGCGTCAATTCGTTCTGATCAACGCCCTGCTTGAGTTCGATCCGTACGTCGGCAAGCCGAGTGATTCGGCGCCGCAGGGCTCCAAAGAATCGAGGATCAAGCAAGAGTTCGCTTTCCTGGTTGACCTCGAAGCGAACTCGCTCCTGCAACTCCTCACACGAGTCGCCCGGTCGAGCCTGCACCAGCGCCACCGCGGTCCTAAATTCCTTCAGCAATCGCAGGTTTCGCACATCCCCAACAAAAATATGTCCGCCGGGACGAACAACCTGTGATGCTTTTTCGAGCACGCGCAGCAGATACTCCACCGTAGGAAAATACTGCACCACCGAGTTCAGTATTACCGCGTCAAACGACTGTGGCGCAAAACCATCCAGGTTGTCGGCGTCGCGCACAAGCAGCTCGACTCGCGCAGGATCGATATGCGCCGCTGGCAAGCGTTCCCTCACGTAATCGATGGCCACCGGCGAAAAATCGGTTCCCGCATACCCATCGCAATCGGCCGCCAAGCGGAACAGAAGCAACCCTGTACCGCAACCGATTTCCAAAATCCGCCGCGCTCCCAGTCGGCGAATCCTCTGCACCGTTTGGTCAATCTGCTCGCGCATCGCCGCGACGGGAATCGGCTCGCCCGTATAGCTGCTGTTCCAGCCGATCAAGTTCAGGTCAGCCCCTTGGCTGGCGTCCTGGCGATATAGGTCTTCGTAAAGCTGCCGCCAGTTTTCGAGGTGCTCCACAACCCCAGCGGCGCCTGCCTTAGGAGGCAGCGCGGCTCGCTCGCTGCCCCGTCGGGTCACATAACAAACGAGTCGTCGCTCGCCGTCGCCGTCTTCACGAACGACCACCGCCGCTCGGTCGACTTCCGGATGAGACTGTACGAGCGACTCGACTTCGCCTAGTTCGATCCGATAGCCGCGAAGCTTGACTTGATCGTCCAAGCGTCCTAGGAACTCGAGGGCGCCGGACGGCAGCAGCCGTACATGGTCGCCTGTGCGGTACATCCGCTCGCCAGGCTGCTGAGCAAAGGGATTCGGCAGAAACCGCTCGGCGGTCAAACGCCGATCATTCAAATAGCCGCGGCTCAGCCCGGCCCCGGCGATGTGAAGCTCGCCGCGCTCGCCGGGCCCCACCGGCTGGAAGTCGTCGTCGAGCACGTAACATTCGGTTCCCAGAATGGGGCGGCCAATCGGGATGCTTTTGGCGTCGGGTGACAGCCGCTCGATCAATTGCCAGGTGGCGAACGTGGTCGTCTCCGTCGGGCCGTAACCGTTGACCAGACGCTCCGGCCCCTCGGCAAGCACTTGACGTGCGACGCCGGGATCGATCCGTTCCCCGCCGACGATCACATAGCGCAAGGAGCGGAACATCTCGGGCGCCGCGGCCGCAAGTTCGTGAAAGAGCGACGTCGGCAGAAACGCCATACTCACGCGACGCTCCACCAAGCGGTGCCGCAACTCTCCGGGGGAAACGACATCGTCGCGCCCAATAATTTCCAACGTCGCACCATGCAATAGGGCGCCCCAGATTTCGAACGTCGAACCGTCAAACGCGAAACTTGCGACCTGCGCCACCACGTCCTCGGCCGTGAATTGAACATAGTCGGCCCCCACGACCAACTGTACGACCGAACGATGCCGGACTCCCACGGCCTTCGGAGTTCCAGTCGAACCCGAGGTAAACATGATGTACGCTAGGGCGCACTCGGCCGGGAGCCCTCCGCTCCGGGCCAGCGCATCCGTGAGCAGGGACGCGGGCGAACCGCCATCAAGGGCGATCCGCTCAACGTTCATCATCGGTAGACGGTCGAACAACGATTGCGGCAAAACGACATGCCGCACGCCAGCGTGTTGAAGCATCACCGCCACACGACCCGGCGGCGTTTCCGGTGGCAGCGGAACGTACGCGCCGCCCGTCTGAAGAATCGCCAGCATTCCCACGATCATCTCGGGCGAACGTTCGATGAACAGCCCGACCGGCGTTTCCGGCCCGATACCCGCAGTTCGCAATCGCTCGGCCAGGAAGGCCGCCTGGCGATTCAGCTCGCCATAGGTCAACTCGGCCTCACCACACCGCACAGCGACCCGGTCAGGTTGGCGTGCAGCGTTTACGGCGACGAACTCCTCGAGCCGTGTCGGTCGCGGATGACGGATGGCGGACCGATTCACAGCTGGCACCATCGTCGGGCGACGCTCGTCCGGCTCGGGCGGCGGTAGCTCTCGAAGAACGTCATTGCCTGCGGGTCGCATCAGCCGTGATACGCGCACGGTCGCGTCGGAAGTGGCCGCGGCGAGCGTGTCCACGACTGCGTCGAAAAGCCGCTCCACCACTGTCCGTCGTACCCGGTCAGGGCGGAACGCCGCCACAAGCTCCAAGGTTTCGGGGTGCTCCCATGCCAGGATTTCTAGGTCGAAGCGCGCCGTGCCGATAGGCAGCCCCAGCGGCTGAAATGTGGTCGTCGGAAGGTCCACCCTTGGCGTGTTCTGCACGCCAAACAGGATGCGAAACAGCGGGTTATGATCTTCCATTCGGTCCGGTTGCAGTTCGGCCACAAGGCGTTCAAACGGCAAATCCTGGTGGGCTAGCGCCTCGACGGTAGTTTGGCGCACGCGCTCCAACAGTTCGGCGAAGGTTGGGTCATCGTCCCACCGAACGCGAATCACCAACGTGTTGATGAAGAATCCCACCACCGGCTCTAGCTCGCGCCGCTGCCGATTGGCCACAGGGGCCCCAACCGCGAGGTCGCGCGAGCCGGTGAGCCGCGCCAGCGCGATATCGAGCGCCGTTAACAGCGTCATGTACGGCGTCGCCGCATGGGCGCGGCTCAACGATTTGACCCCCTGGAGGAGTTCACCGCTTAGGACTCGTCCCGTGGTCGAGCCGCGCTCGGCCGGGCCTGCTTTTTCGTCGGCAACGCGGGGAAGCTCGGTCGTCGTCAGGCCGGCTAGCGTTGTCGTCCACCAAGCCAACAGGTCGCGCAGCGCTTCCTCATGCAGCGTGCGGCGCTGCCACGCGGCGAAATCGGCGTACTGAACAGCTAGTTCAGGAAGTTGCGGCGTCTGCCCTTGCCGCAGCGCCTCGTAGCATTCGGCCAGTTCGCGCGTCAGCACGCCAATCGACCACCCATCGCACGCGATGTGGTGCAACGTCAACAGAAGCACGTGCTCATCGGCGCCCAGGCGGAAGAGCACGGCCCGCAAGAGCGGTCCCGCCGCCAGATCGAAGGGAAAAGATTCTTCTAGCCGAGCGTAATGCTCCAGCCGCTCTTGGCGCTGCTCCTGACCCAAGTGGCGCAGATCGATTTTTCCAGTCGGACAACTCGCCGCGGGCAGGATACGCTGGGCCGGGCCATCTTCGCTTTCAACGAACACGGTGCGCAGCGCCTCGTGCCGGGCGGTCAGGAGGTCGAGACTCTGCTGCAAATGGTCGCTGTCGAGCGGTCCGACAATTCGCAGGGCGATGGGGACGTTATACGCGCAGCCGCCGGGATCGAGACGGTTGAGAAACCAAAGCCGCTGTTGCGCGAACGACAAGGGCAGGTCTTTTCCGCGCGCGATCCGCTCGATGGGATTCTGCCGGAAGCGGTTTCCGGTTTCGATGTCCAACCAGCGGCTCAGGCCGGCAATGTGCGGCGTTTCGAAGATCGCCCGCAGAGGGAGATCGACTGCAAACGTCTCCCGGATGCGCGAAACAAGTTGCGTCGCCAACAGCGAGTGGCCGCCGAGTTCGAAAAAGTTATCGTGAACGCCCACGCTCTCTGCACCCAGCACATCGGCCCACAGATCGGCGAGCGTCTGCTCGGCCAGATTCCGCGGAGGCACATAGCTCGCCGCGGCTGCGCGGCCCACGGCGGCGCGCGGCAGGGCGCGCTCGTCGATCTTGCCCGAGGCGGACCGCGGCAGTTCGGACAGTTCGACGATCCCCTGCGGAATCATCCAGAATGGAAGCCGATCCCGAAGCCAATGATTCAGTTCTGCCGCCGACGCGCCTACTTCGCCGGCTTCGTTTCTCTTGGAGACAAAGTACGCCACGAGCGACCGTTCGCCTAAGTCGGTGGCGGCGAGAACCACGTAAGCATCGGCGACGTGCGGGTGGGTGCGCAGTTGGGCGGCGATCTCCCCCAACTCGATGCGATGGCCGCGAAGCTTCACCTGGCTGTCGCGCCGGCCGTGAAACTCCAGCGTCCCATCGTTGCGCCAGCGCGCCTGATCGCCCGTGCGGTAAAGCCGCGCGCCGGCGACCGTCGGATGCGGGACGAAGCTATTCGCGGTCAGCGCCGGATCGTTCCAGTAACCGCGGGCCACTCCGCGCCCGCCCAGGCAGAGCTCGCCAACGGCGCCGGGAGGGACTAGGCGCAGGCGATCGTCAAGTAGATAAGCTTCCCAACCCGCCATCGGCGTTCCCAGAGGACTGCCGGTCCACTCCTCGTCGACCAGCGATCGGGTAAGGCGTTGCGCGGTGGCGATGACGGTCGCTTCGGTCACCCCGTATAGATTCACAAGCTGCGGCTCGGCGTCGCCCAGCGCATGAATCCAGCGGCGCACGTGGTCGCGATCCAGCGCCTCGCCGCCCAGGAAGAGTGTACGCAAGCAGAACCTGGCGCGCCAGGTTTCCGGGGGCTCCTGGTGTAGCAAGCGGGAGAACTCGGTTGGCGTTAGGTTGAGCATCGTGACGCGATGTCTTTCGAGCCAATGGCAGAATTCCTCCGGCGCATGGCGGACCATCTCCGGCACAACCACTAACCGGCCGCCCCAAGCCAGGGCGCCCCATAACTCCCACACTGAAAAGTCGAAGACTAGCGCGTGGGACATGGTCCAGACATCGTTCTCGCCTGGCGAACAAAGCGACACGGCGCCCCGGAGCAACATCGTCAGACTGCGGTGCGATACGGCGACTCCCTTGGGCGCCCCGGTGGTGCCCGAGGTGAAGATAATATAGGCCAGCTGATCGGGCGAAACTGCGGGCAAGGCACGCGCATCGGACGGCCGCGTGATCGCACCCTCCAGCACGAGCAGCGGCGTGTCGGCAACCAGATGCGACAGCCGACTCGGCCCATCCCGGCCAGTGATGACGACCCGGGGCTGGACGCTTGCCACGAGAGCCCGCAGACGTAAGTCGGGCGATCGGGGATCGAGCGGGACATAAGCCGCGCCTGCCTTAAGGACGCCCAGGATCGCGACGACCGCTCCTGCGGATCGTTCCAGGCAGACGCCGACGCGATCCTCCGGCGATACGCCTAACGCGAGGAGCCGCTGCGCCACGGCGGTTGAGCGCTGGTCAAGTTGGCTATAAGTGAGATCGCCTTCCTCATCGGTGACCGCGACGGCTTCGGGACGGCGCTTCGCGTGTTCGGCGAATACGTGGTGCAGAGGTTGAAAGGGCTCCTCGTCGGCCACGGCGTTGGATCCGCTACGTTCCAAGAGCAACTCGCGGCGTTGCGTTTCCGACACCGCTTCCAACTGCGAGAGTCGCGCGCAAGGATTGGCGACAATTTGCGTCAGGAGCGTCTCGAAGGCCTCTAGCCAACGTTCCATCGTCGCGTCGGCGAACAGGTCGCGGTTGTACACCGCCACGGCCACAGGTCCGGCCGCCTGCCGCAGGACGTGAACTTCCAGGTCGAATCGGCACACTGTGGTTGGCGCTTCCCACGGCAGCGCTGTCACGTCAATTAGAGCAGGTTGCGGCTCGACTTCGGTTTCTACCGCAAAAACGGTCTGGAAGACCGGATGGTGCGACAACGACCGCTCGGGTTGGAGCTCTTGCACCAGCCGGTCAAAGGGCGCTTCGGCGTGCGCCAGGGCGTCGACAACCGTTGCCCGCACTTGAGCAAGGAGCTGAGCGAACGTCGGGTCGCCAGAAAGATCGACGCGCAGCGGGAGCGTATTAACGAAAAATCCTATCAGCCCTGCCGTCTCTTGAAGGTTTCGATTGGCGAACGGAACACCGACGGCCAAGTTGGTCTGCCCGGTGAGCCGCGACAGCAAAACATGGAACGCGGCGAACAAAGTCATGAACAACGTTGCATCCTCGCGCTCGGCCAACTGTTCCAGTTGTCGCCACAGCGACCAAGGCAGGCGCCGCCCCCTCGCTGCGCCGCGGTGCGACGTGACAGGCGGCCGCCGGCCGTCGCATGGCAATTCGAGCCGTTCGACGCTGGCGAGCCGTCGCCGCCAATGTGCGACGGTCGCTTCCACGCGTTCGCCCTGCAGCCGCTCGCGTTGCCAGCGTGCGTAATCCCCATAAGCGATGGGGAGCGGCGGTAGTGCTGGCTCGCGGCCTTGCTGGCGCGCCTCGTAACACGCCGCCAGTTCACGGTAGAACACGCTCAGCGACCAGCCGTCGCACACGATGTGGTGCATCGTCAAGAGCAGCACATGCCGCTCGGGAGCGCCGCGCACAAGCCGACAACGCACCAATGGTCCCGTAGCGAGATCCATCGGATTTCCTTGCTGATCGGCGGACAACGCGAAAAGGGCTCGTTCCTGCGCCTCATGCGCCAGCGCCGACAGGTCTGTGATCTCGACGGCCCAGTTCGGCCTTGACTCGATCTGCTGCACGGGTCGCCCCTGGTCCTCGGGAAAAACCGTTCGCAGCGTTTCATGGCGCTGGGCGACATCGGCCGCCGCGCGACGAAACGCCGACGCGTCGAGCGGACCATCCAGCCGCCACGCGGCGTGCACCAGGTAGCCGCAATGGCCCGGATCGAGCCGATCAAGAAACCAAAGCCGCTCCTGTGAATACGACAGAGGAAGCGGCTCCCTCCGATCCGCTGGCGTGATGATCACACTTCCTCTCTGCTCGCCGCCGGCGCGCTGGGCATCAATTCGAGCAGCGAAGTCGCGCAGCACGGGGCATTCAAAGATCGCTCGTAGCGGCGTCTCCACGCCAAACTCGCTGCGCACCCGCGAGATGACCTGCGCTGCAACAAGCGAATGGCCGCCCAACTCAAAGAAACTCTGGTTAGCGCCGACCTGCTCCAGCCGCAGTGCGTCACGCCAAATAACAGCAAGTCGGCGCTCGGCGTCGGTTTCCGGCGGCAGCACCGATGCCGGTCCTTGTCCTCCATCGAAGGCCGGAGGCGGCGGCAAGGCAGAGCGGTCCACCTTGCCATGCGTTGTGACCGGCAGATGGTCGAGGAGCACGAATATCGACGGGACCATGTAAAGCGGCAGCGTTTTCTTTAATTCGTCGCACAGCAATTTGCCGACTTCCCGTGATAAGTCCACCTGGCTGGGGTTGTTCGCCAACCCAGCTGGCTCGCGGAGGCGGCTCATGGGCTCAGGAAGATCCATAGGGAGCATTCCCGGCGGTGCGTCCGCAAGATCGCGCCGCACGAAGACCACATCAATCTGTTCCGGCGCAATCCGGGAAAGCCGCACCTGCGCTGTGTAGGAATGCTTGTCCGCCACGCGCCACAGGTCCTCAGGATCGAGTCCTTCGACAGCATCTTCCGCATTGATCCGCCGCCGGACTTCAGCCACGGTCGCCAGGCGCTGTTCCTCCAACATGCGAGCGGCCTGGACATCGCCAAGCACGCGCCGGTTAGGAATGCCGCGCAAGGCCAGCGTCTCGGGGCGACGATCGCTCAGCCGCTCTTCAATTCGATTGCAGGTCCAATCGGGCTGCCAGTCTCGCCACGGCTCGACGGGCAAGAGCGGTTGCGGCTCGCCCAGGATCAGCGTCACATCGAAACGGTAACGGCACAGCTCATTCGCGTGGCGGCCGCGCTTGGGTTCAATGCGTACCTCGCGCAACCGAGGGACGCGAGCTGCGAGCAGGTTGAACAGGTCGGGGTCGATCACGAGGTCGAGTTCGTTCGCGCGGCGCCGCGCAATCCGTTGGCGGAGGGCGTCGGGTGGTTCGTCCCCGCGAGCCTGAAACAGCTCCACCGACGCATAAAACGCCGAGAGCAACCCGCGGAATCGCACATCACCCAGGAATATGGCTCCGCCGTCGCGCACCGTCGCGGCGACATGCGTCAGCACTTCCAGCAGATGTTCCGCGTCGGGAAAATGCTGGATGACCGAATTCAGGCAGACCACATCGAAGCTTTGCGGCGGCAAATCGTCCACTTGATGCGCCGCGCGATGGAGGAGCTGGAGCCGCTCGACCGGAAGCGCGAGCGCCTCCCAGGATGTTCGAACCGATTCCAGCGCGCCGGCGGAAATGTCGGTGGCGACGTAGCGTTGGCAATGCGTTGCAATCGGAAAAAGCAATAAACCCGCACCGCAGCCGATCTCCAGCACGCTTTGAGGACGCCGTGCAAGCACCCGCGCGACGGCTTGCGCGACCTGTTCGTGCATGCCCTCGGATGCGATCGGCTCGCCCGTGTAAGTGCTCACCCAGCCTGCGAGGTTGAAATCCGGCGTCGGAGCAGTCGACGCCTGGCGATAGGTTTCGTCGTAAAACGTCCGCCACCCGTGTAGGCGGCGCTGATGTACGCGCCGTACACTCTCGATGAATTGTTCATGGCGACGATTGCCCACCACGTAGCCCGCCAGATAAGCGTTGTGCCGAGGCGCCATGTTCGGACCGCTGGAGCCCTGCTCCCGCAACACCACGGCCGCGTCGGTCACCAGCGGGACCCGGCGCAAGGCCGCTTCTACCTCACCCGCCTCGATGCGGAAGCCACGCAAGTTCAATTGATCGTCGCGGCGTCCCAGAAATTCGACTGAGCCATCGCGGCGTAACCTCGCCAGGTCGCCGGTCCGGTACAGTCGGGCGCCGTGAGCGCCAAAGGGATCAGGAACGAATCGCTGGGCCGTTCGTCCGGGTTGATTCAAGTAGCCACGCGCCAGGCCCTCGCCGCCGATGAAAAGTTCACCTACGACCCCCGCCGGAACTGGGTTGAGGCATTCATCCAGCACGTAGTATTGCGTGTTCGCCAACGGCGGCCCGAGAGAAAGCGGAGTTTCGACGGGCGCGGCGCCCGGTCCGACCGGTAACGCGCAGACGCTCGACGTCACGCTGGTTTCGGTGAGTCCGAACACGGTGAAAAGGCCCACGCCGCGCTCTTGCCACCAACGTAAACGCGGCACATCGGGTTGTTCACAACCGACCAGCACCCACCGCAGCGCGCCGGGCAGGGAATGACCTTGCGCCGCCATCCCGTCAACCCAAGGCCGCCAGAACGCCGCTGGCAACTCCAGGCCTGTGATGCGTTCTTTTTCAAGGAGTCTCTGCAAATCGTCGGGCGTCGCCATCGTTTCGGCGTCGGCAAGCACCACGGCGCCGCCCACGGACCAAGTGGGAAACAGCTCTTCGAGGATGACGTCAAAACCGGGCGAGGCGAATTGCAGCACACGGTCGGCAGCCCGCAGGCCGATCCGCTCGGCAAAATGTGCGGCGTAATTGACCAAGGCCCTATGCGTCAACACCACGCCGTTCGGCACGCCCGTCGAGCCGGACGTAAACAAGATGTATGCCGCTCGGTCTCCTTGAATGGGAGGAAGATCATGATCCTTCCTAGCCGGGCCGCCGTCGGGCCGTTGCAACAGCTCGCAGATTCGCAGCAGCGAAATTCCCTTAGCGGGCGCTGGAAATTCTTCATCGCATAGGACGAATCGTGCTTGAGTGACCATGCCCGCGACGCGTTGCTGCGGGTGCTGCGGATCGAGCGGCAGACAAACTCCGCCCGCCTTGAGGACGCCCAGCATCGCCGCGAGCGTCTCAAGGGAACGGGTCGCTTGAATCGCTACGGGCTCCTCCGGCGTCACGCCCAGCCCGCGAAGCCGGGCCGCCACCTGGTTTGCTTGTTCGTCCAACTCCTGGTAAGTCAACCGCCGTTCTCCCTGACATGCCGCCACGCGGTCGGGCGTGCGCTGAGCTTGCGACTCGAAAAGCCCGTGCAGCGTGAAGGCGCGGAGCGGCGGCGCCTGCGTCCTGTTTGGATCGACGACCAGTCGCCGCCGCTCGGCGGCGCTGAGCATCGCGGCTTGCGACAACCTCAAGTCGGGATTGCGAACGAACTCGCCGAGCAGGTTCTCAAAGTGCGCAAGGAAGTTCTGTACCGTCGAGCGGTCGAACAGGTCGGTGCGGTAGAAGGCGTACAGCACCAGACCTTGATCGCGCTCGCGGATATCCAGCTCCAGGTCAAACCGCACCGCCGTCACGTCGAATACGAAAGGACGCAGTTCGACGTCTCGCATCGGCGGCGCCTCCAGCGGCGCGTTCTGCACGGCGAACGTGACCTGGAAAAGCGGGTTATGGCTTAGCTCGCGCTCAGGGCGGACTTCCTCCACCAGTTTTTCAAACGGCAGGTCCTGGCGCTCGTAGACATCGAGCGCCATCTGCCGCACACGACGAAGTAACTTGCGAAATGTTGGATCGCCCGAGAGATTGGTGCGCATCACCAAGCTGTTGACGAAGAAGCCAATCAGCCCTTCGATTGCCCCGAACCGCCGGTTGGCGATGGGAGAGCCGACGGCAATGTCGCGTTCGCCCGTGTAGCGCGCCAATAGAGTCTGAAAGACCGTCAGCAGACACATGAACAAAGTGACGTTCTCCTCGCGGCACAGGGCCTGCGTGGCGCGGGTCAAGTCGGCGTCGATGCGCCGCGACTCGACGCGTCCTGTCGATGTCGGCTGAGGCGTCCGCGGCCGGTCGGTTGGGAGCTGAAGGACGCGCACGCCATCCACCTGCCGGCGCCACCAAGCGAGCAGCTTCTCACAGCGCGCCCCCTCCAGCCAGCCGCGCTGCCACACAGCGAAGTCGGCATACTGTACAGGCGGTTCGGACAGCGGACTGGGGCTACCCTCGGTCATCGCGTTATAAAGCGTAGGCAGCTCATGTGCGAGCACGCCCAGCGACCAACCATCGCACGCGATGTGGTGAAGCACCAGCACCAGCACGTGCTCGTCGTCGCGTAGCCGCAGTAGCCGCGCCCGGAGCATGCAGTCGCGACTCAGGTCGAAGGACCGCTCGGCGAACTGAACCGCCAGCCGCTGCGCCTCGCCCTCCTGCGCCCCAGGCTCCAGACGGCTCAGGTCAAGCAGCTCCCAAGGGCATTCGCATCGCGCCGCAATGATCTGCACGGGCTCTGACTCGCGTCGCCCAAAGGTGGTGCGCAACGCCTCGTGCCGCTCGACCAGGGCGTCCAATGCGCGGCGAAGCGCCGGCGCGTCTAGCCTGCCTACCAGGCGCATCCCAAAAGGAATATTGTACGCAATTGAGTTGGGCTCAAGTTGGTCCAAGAACCACAACCGCTGCTGCGCGTAGGAGAGAGGAAAAACTCCGTCGTGTCGCGGCAGCCGGCGAAAGGTAGCGGCGTCTTCGTTCGCCAGGTCGTTCCTCGCCCGCTGGACCTCGTTGGCGAGTAACGCTGGCGAGGGAGAGCGAAAGACCGCCGCCAATGGCAGGTCAACCAACAGCGCGGTACGCAGCCGGGATACGACTTGAGTCGCCTGTAGCGAGTGCCCTCCCAGGTGAAAGAAGTTGTCGTGAGCCCCGACACGGTCGGTTCCTAGCAAACGCTGGAAGACGCGGGCGATGGCCGCTTCTTCCGGCGAGCGCGGCGGCGCATACTCCGCCTCGTCGCCACAGCGTTTGTCACTACTGCGCGACCGAAGCGCAGCGCGATCCACCTTTCCTGTCAAAGTCCGCGGCAACGCGGGTTCGATCCGCCAACGACTGGGAACCATCCAAGCCGGGAAACGAACCTGCAAGAAGTCGCGCAACTCGGACTCCAACTGGGAGCCCGTTGGCAATGAGACCGGCCCATCTTCTTCAGCGGGTCCGGCTTCGATCCAGGCGATGAGCGAGGGATCCGCCTGCGTCGTGTCAAGCGAAACGACCGCCTCGCAGACCTGAGGATGTCGCCGCAGCGTCGCTTCGATTTCGCCGGGCTCGATGCGTCGTCCGCGAAGTTTGATTTGATGGTCCACGCGGCCGACAAACTCGATGGTCCCATCAGGGCGTCGCACCGCTAGGTCGCCCGTGCGGTACATTCGCTCGCCGGACGTGGGCGCCCATGGATCAGGCAAGAACCGCTCGGCGGTAGCGCCCGGCGCCGCGACGTACCCGCGGGCAAGTCCGAAACCGGCGACGTACAATTCTCCTACCACGCCGATCGACGCCGGATGAAGCCAACAATCGAGCACGTAAGCCCGGACCCGGCGGATGGGGCGACCGATCGGAACAGCCGCATGGCCATCTTGGGGGGGTTCCACTGGAAACCAGGTGGCGAAGGTGGTCGTTTCGGTCGGGCCGTATACGTGCACCAGCCGCTCAACGACGCCCTGCGCCGCCGCATCGGCTACGCTTCGAGGATCGCCCCGTTCACCTCCGAACAAGAGCGTCCGCAGGCCAGCGAACGCTCGTGGGTTCTGACGAGCTACTTGATGAAAAGCGGCGGTGGTCAGGAACAGTGTCGTCACGCCATGGCGGCGCAGGCGGTCCTGAAGTGCGTCGGGCGAAAGCAAGTCTTCTTTGGAGAACTCCGCCAGCGTTGCCCCGTGCAACAGGGCGCCCCAAATCTCGAAAGTGCTGGCGTCAAATGCGCGATTCGCAGCCTGGGCCACGACATCCTCGGCGCCAAGGCGAACGTAGTCAGTTTCCATTACGAGCGAAGCGATCGAGCGTTGCTCTACCACAACGCCTTTGGGCGCTCCCGTCGAGCCGGAGGTGTACATAACGCATGCCGCGCGCCTCGACGCGACACGGGCGCGCGGGGCCAGTCCGCCAGCGGGTTTCGGCGCCTTCGCCAGTCCACGCAACACTTGGAAGCTGACTGTTGGAACGCCTAAACAGGCCAGTCGCGGGCAGAGCCGCTGTTCCGTCACCAACAACGGGGATCGACTGTCGCGAAGGATCGTCGCCAGTCGTTCGTCGGGCCATTCCGCATCGAGCGGCAAATAACAGCCTCCGATGGCGAGAATCGCCAGTACGGCTTCGACAAAATCCTCCAAAGGTTCAATGCAAACGGCGACCGGCGCCTCGGGCGCCAGGTTGTAGGCGGCCAGCGCCACGGCGAGCCGATTGGCCCGTTCATGCAATTCGCCATAGGAAATGCTTCCCCGGTCGCACACAATCGCCGGTCGCCGCGGAGTGCGAGCGGCTTGCGCGGCGAAGAGTTCGCGAAGACAACCGAAGTCGCCGCCAGCGGGTGGTTGCACGTCAGTCGCTGGAGCCTCGGCGAGCACGGAGCAAGGCAAGCTGGACACCCGGAGCTTTGGGTTTCCCAGGGCCGCGTGCAGCACCTGGCAATAATCATCCGCCAGCCGCTCGACCGCCGCGTCGTCCGCCACGCGGCGGTCGTATTGCGCCTCCAGGCGAATGGCGTTGCCCTCGCTCCACAGGTGGAATTCCAGGTCAAATCGGTTCACGCTCATGCGCACCCGCGGTGAATGCAACGTCACCGCGTGAGCGACAAGCTCTTGGGGAAGCTCTTCGTGGTGAGCGAAGGCGACGCGCGCAAGCGGGTTGCGACGCGCATCGCGCTCCGGCGCGACTTGAGAGACTACCTGATCTAACGGAGTTTGCCAGCGAGCCAGCGCCTCGATGTTTCCCCGATGCACGCGCGCCGCCAGCTCTCCGAACGGCGGGTCGTCATCCAGTTGGGCGCGGATCGCCAAGAGATTTACAAAGTAGCCGATCAGCGGCATCCAAGATCGTTCGAAACGGCAGGCAACGGGCGTCGCCACCATCACATCTTCGCTGTTGACGTGCCGCGCGAGCACCGCCTGAAAAGCCGCCAACAACGTCGCGAATGCCGTGATGTGGCGTTCGCGGCTAAAGCGCTGCACTGCAGAGATCACCTCCTTGGGAAGGATCCGGCTGAGGCTGCCGTGCCGCGGCTCGCCGTCAAGCGGCGCGAACCGCCGCGGAAGCAAAACCTCAGGCGCGCCGTCCAGCCGCTCGCTCCACCACCGAAGCTGCTCAGCCGCGGCGTCGGATCTCAGGAACTCCCGCTGGTAGTGCGCGAAGTCGTCATAATTCGCGCGCAAATTCGGCAATGATGCGCGCCTGCCGAACGCATGGGCTTCATAGGTCTGGGCCAGTTCTTCGAGGAGTAGGCCAACCGACCAGCCATCGCCAGCGATGTGGTGCAGCCCGAACAGCAACTGATGGTCCGTTGGTCCGAATCGCAACCAACGAGCGCGAATTAGCGAACCGCGGCTCAGGTCGAACCGCTGCGATTCAAGTTCCGCAGCGCGGAGTTCGGAGAATTCAGTTCGATTCGCTCCCGTCAGACCCTCGGCAGGAATGATTTCCAAAGGCCATTCATTCAGGGCGACCGGCTCGCGCCGCAAGTCGCCATTGAAGTCGTAGAAGGCCGAGCGCAACGGCTCATGGCGTTGAAGCACCGTGGTGAGACTTCGTCGCAAAATCCGCTCGTCGAGCGGGCCGATCGCCTCGACTGACAACGTCAGGCCGTACGCGCCGGCCGCATCGCTGGCTTGCTCCGCCAGCCAAAGTTGCTGCTGCCCGAGAGTGGCGAATCGGCGTCCTGACAGGTCACAGAGCTGCGAGCCATTCGAGCGGACGCCAAGCTTGCGTTGCCGTTGGATGTGCGCCGCCAGGAGCGAAATGGTCGGGCGGTCGGTGAACTCGTTCACCTCAAGCGTGACTCCGAAAGCATGCTGCATTTCCAGGAGAATCTCGACCGCTTCGATCGAATCGCCGCCAAGGGCGAAGAAGTTGTCGTCGTCGCCAATCTCTTCCAAATCGAGCTCGCGCGCCCAGCATTGGCGCAACCACTCCCGAATTTGTTCCTCCATCCTCGCGCCTCCGCCTCTCAACGAATGATTCGCGACTCCACGGCGCCGCGCGCCGCCAACGATTTGCGCAAGTCGCGGACGATGAGCGTTCGCTTGAGCCACCGGTCGGCGCCATCGTACCGCGCTTGAAAAGGTCGTCGCCCATGGACCGCGCGGAAGTTATCGACCAGGAGCACGTCACCCGGCGACAGCGCGACATCGATCAGATTGGCGTCGAGTCGATCCACGAGCGTTTCCAGCGCCCGTGCGGCTTGGGGCTCGGCGGGAGCGTCCATAAAATAGGGATCGAGCCGCAGGTAAGGCCGCGACCGCTCGCCGAATAAGACCGACACTTTTTCCAGCGGCGCCGGTCCCGCGCCTGCGTCCGGCAGAGTGATGGGCGCCATTCCGTCAGGGACCGGGCCCGTGCGCCCTAAATGCGACTCGTCGGGACGGATGGTGTAGAGCGGCGCGAACAGCAGGTCGATGGTTTCTTCGTCCAGGTGAACGCCTTGAAGCGAGGCAAGCGTCGTCGGCGTTCGCTGGGGATTGCGCAGGCAAAGCAGCGCCAGGTAGTCGGCTCGCAGCGGATGAAACGCGTCCTCAGTGTGCCACCACAAGAGCTGGCGGCAGCCGGTGCCGATCTGCATGTGTTCGTGATCGCGGATCGGAAATACCTCGTGGATCACATGGCCCGACTGCTGCGTCGCCCAACCGATCAAGTCGCCCAAAAGCGAGCTGACAAGCACCAGATAGGCTTCCTCGTGGCGCGTGCGGCGCCGCTGATCGAGACTGGAGGGCGTCGGGCCGATGCGTTCGTCATCCACCACCATGCCCGAGATGAGCAGCGCTCCACCTGTTGGTTCTTCGAGCCGAAACCGCATCATACGGCGACGCAAGCGGCGGGAAAATTCCTGGGCCAGGACCGCAGCTTCCTGCAAGAAGTCGGCCGACTCCAAATCGTCGTTCAGCGCGATCGCTTCTTCCACTAAAGCGGCGATTTGCGAAACTTCACTATGATGTAGGGTCAACCGCTCCATGTTTGGCTTGGCCCTCAGGTGAACCTATCGGCGTCTCCACTTGCGTTATCGTACCAGAAAGCAAAAAATTTCAGAATTGCGGTTTAATAACCGCTCAGGAGCAACCTGCGTGGCGCTGCTTACCGTCTCGTATGATCAGATCGCTGGCTGCCTGGTGGGGCAGTGCTTAGCGGATGCCTTGGCGGCGCCGGTGCGCGGCGGCCCGGCGGAACTTTGCCAGAGCTATGCACAAGAAAAAGTACGGCCGTGGCTGCAAGGCGGGCCATTGACGAGCTTGCCCGAACCGCTGTTTTACACCGACGGCTCCCAACTTGCCTGCGAACTACTCTCGTGTTTGGTGGAAGAAGGCGGTTTTCGGCCGAGCCGTTGGATGGCGCAACTCAACTCACTGGTGCGCCGCCGGTGGATCGCGCAACGCTACCTGGAAACGCATCTTGCGGCCAAAGCCTTCGCTCAGACCGGCTCCTGCGAACAGACGGGAGTCGATTCACAAGGGTTTGGCAGCGTCCACCGGGCCGCAGTTGTGGCGCTCCGGCATGCCACCGACCAGCAACAGCGTCGGGCGCTGGCTTACCGGCAAAGTATGCTTACCCACCGTAATCCGCTATGTGGTGCGGCGGCCGCAGTCCTGGCCGACTTGGTCGCCGCCGTGGTGCGCGGAGAGGCGACCCCCGATCGACTGCGACTTGAATTGGTGATTCCGGAGGATATCGCGCCGCTCGGCGAGTCGTTACAGCACCTACCCGAACTTCTGAGCCTGGAGCCGGAGGCCGCGTTGCCGCGCGTCCTGAAGCTGTCCGTGTCCGGCGACGTGCCGACCCAGGAGGACTTGCCCGACCAAGTGCTGCCGGCGCTCATGTGGAGCTTGTACTGTGTATTGCGGTCGCAGTGGGATTACGTCGCAGCGGTCAGTCTGGCAATGTCCGCAGGCGGCGAAGTCATTGGTCCCGCCGCGGTCACCGGCGCTCTCTGCGGCGCGCATGCCGGACTGTCCTTGCTTCCCGGCGCCTTGCTTGAGCGTCTGACCGATCGTGGAATGCCGGCGCTGCCCAAACTGCGAGGTTTGGCGGCGCGGTGCCAAGCAGCGTTGTCGGTTGACACCCTTAATTCTCCGCCAGAAAGTGAGCAATCGGTTGCGGAATGAACGTGTCGTTTTGCAGGAACCGGTGCATGAGCGCGGCCGTGGCGGCGCGATATTCTTCCGCATCGTGGAAGCACTCACGATAGTCGGTCGGTCGGCGGAACCCGCCCAATCCCACCGGCTGCCCGAAGTACGCATCGATCCGCTCAGACCGCCACCGCGGGTCCAACAACGACTCGGCGTTGATGGCGATGGTTGTCTCCCGCTGGTTAAGCCGTTCGAGACTGCGGTAATCGAACAACAAGCGATTAAGAACCTCGCCCAGGCGGACTTCAATTTCGCGGCGATCAGGGTAGAGCTTCGAGAACCAGAGCCGCTCACCGGCCAGTTGCTCGCGAGCTTGCCGGTCCCATTGAAACTTCCGCTCGCTGACGATGGTGCTGGCCAAGCAAGACAGGAAGTCGTCCCGCTGGATCGTAATGAATTGAATGCCGGGGAGATTGACAATCGCTTGCCACTCGCGGTGGAACGAGGGAATCGTCTTGAATCCTGAGAAGGGCCGGTCAGCCTGGGCGAAAAAGCCCTCCATGATGCTCACTTCCGTCGAGCCGTCTAGGCCGAGAACACAGCAGTTGAAGCGGCACTCGTACACGTTAAACAGTTCTTCCTGACGCACATTTGGTGTGTAGGCATCCACGCCCAACGCAATCCGATAAGTCAGGTAGGTCGACCCTGATCGGGGATGACCAACAACAACAAATCGCTTCGAGGTAAGCATGGCCAAACGATTCGACTCCCAAGTTGCATAACACGCAGCGACCAGCTCGTGTCGCGACACGGCTATCTTGGCAAAAAAGGAACGGCAACGGAAGCTCGACGAAGCTGCCCGACGTTAACCGTCGCCGCGGCAGCGCCGGCGCGGATCATGAATCGCAAGAAGCAAATCAGGGAAGAAGATGCGCTGTGTACTCTCCCGAATGGCGACTCGCCGTTCATGACTCGCTCCTTGTGATATAGGTGCGGATGAAATCCTGTGGCGCGAGGGTGGGTGATTTAGGTAAAAAAGGCGTCAGTGAACACGTTGGCGCGTGTTGCTTTCACTGACGCCTCACTAGGATTGCTCTTATGAGTACAACACCCTCGGCGGCCGTGGTCAAGCCAGAACTGCGTGAGAAGTTAGCGGAGTGTCAGCGACAGCTGGAAGAACTCGCGGCGCAGTTGCCCGATGCGCTGGACGATTGGAGCGCGGCGGAGCGGCAGGTGCGAGAGGGGGTGCTTCGCCTGGGACGCAGCTTGCTCCAGGCCTGGAGCGATTCGGCGGACCGTAGGGGAGAGGCTCCGCAGTGCGCCGATTGCCAAGAGCGGATGCGGCACAAAGGATTGGTCTCCGGTCAATGGGCGACGACCCTTGGCGCTGTGCAGGTGCGGCGAGCGCGCTATCGCTGCGAGTTCTGTGGGCGCGAGACGTATCCTCAGGATGCGGCGTTGCGGTTTGGCGCCCATGCCGTCAGCCGCCCCCTGGCGGAGGTGATCGGCCGTTTGGGCGCCCAGGGCCCTTTCGCACAGGCGCGGCAGAACCTGAAGTGGGACTATGACGTGCCTCTGGCCAAGCAGACGATCCAGCATGTCTGCGAGGAGGCGGGCGCGAAGCAACTCGAGCGGGAAGATCAGCAGCGGTGGGCGCTGGCGGCCTTGTCGCCCCAGGAGCAACTGCAGCAACTGCCCGACAGCGAGTTGACCCCAAAAAAGGCTTATGTTTACGCCGATGACACGATGATCCACACGGAAGGCGACTGGCATGAGATCCGTGTCGCCCGCGCCGCGGCGGTGGACGCCCAGGATAAGGTCCTGGCGGTGGAGCAGCGGGCGCGATTCCTCTCGTGTCAGGAGTTCGGCTGGCAACTGTTGCTGTTGGCGCGGCGCGTGGGCTATCACCGCGCCGCGCAGCGCGCCTTTGTGGCCGATGGAGCGCATTGGCTGTGGGAGATCGCGGCCTTCCACTTTCCCGACGCGGTGCAAATCCTCGACTGGTATCATCTCTCCGAGCACGTGCATCAGACGGCGGCGGCGGTCTACGGCGAGGGAAGCTCCGCGGCCCAAGACTTCCAAACCGGTCTGCTGGAGGACCTCTGGGAAGGCCGCAGCCGCGAGGCCCTGCGTCGCTTACGCCAAGTGCGCAAGCCGCTTCGCGCCCGCACCAAGCGCGAGGCGCTGAGGAAGTTAATCACCTACCTGGAGAACAACCGGAGCCGCATCGACTATCCGCGCTACCGCGCCTTGGGGCTGCAGATTGGCAGCGGTGCGGTGGAAGGAGCGTGCAAGACGCTGGTGGGCGCGCGGTGCAAGCAAGCCGGCATGCGCAACTGGACCCGCCGCGGCGCCGAGGGCGTGCTGCGCCTACGCGCCGCGCTGCAAACCGGAGACTATCACGACCTGTGGACCCCTCCCAAAGAAACCGCCGCCTGAATTCCTCGCCACAATCCATCATCCGCGTCCTTGTCGACCTACGCGGGGGTTCATTGACACCATTCAATCTTTCCGAGAAACTAATCGCCATGGCAACGATCGCGCTCTTTGGCGGCTCGGGGAAAATCGGCCGACGAGCCATTGAATTGCTGGAAAGCCGTGGGCATCAGATTCGCGCGCTCGTCCACCACAGCCCGGTTCCAGGCAAGAACGTGACCTGTGTGCAGGGGAGTGTGGTTGAGGCGGCGGACTGCGAGAACGTGGTGCGCGGCGCGGAGATCGTCGTTCAGATGGCGACCACCAAGGAGGACAAGAAGACGTTCTTCGACGTCAGTGTCCGGGGCACGTTTCAGATTCTGGAAGCCTGCCGCATTGCGGGAAGCGTCCGCCAATTCATCCTTTTGAGCGGAGACGCGGCTCAGGGAATCTGGTTCTATCCGCACCCCCAGCCGATCAACGAGCAGACCCCGCTGGCCGCCTATCCGGGATATTACGCCTTCTCCAAGGTCATGGAGGAGACCATGACCCGGCAATACGCCATCCAGTACGGCCTGGGCGCGACCATCCTCCGTTCGTCGTGGGTGTTTCAGGACGACGACCTGCTGAACCACTTTTCCCTCCTGAAGAACGTGAACCCAGCCGAGCCGGGACACGGCTTTGGAGACGTGACGGGCGAGCCATTGGAGTTGGTCAAAAGCGGCCAGGAGTGCATCCCGGTGTTGGTGGACGCATCGGGCGAGCCGCTCACCCGGCACATCGTCCATATCGATGATTTGATCCAGGCCCTCGACCTGGCGCTCGGCAATGAGAAGGCGATCGGACGCGACTACAACATCGCCGGGCCGGCGCCCTTCCAATATCGAGACGCGGCCAATTACCTTTCGGAGAAGCTCGGCATTCCGACGATCGACATTCCCAACCCGCAATACCACTCCTTTTCCATCGACATCTCGCGCGCTCGCCAGGAGCTTGGCTACGCTCCGGCCAATGACTTTCGCCGCATGGCCGACCGCGCCATCGAAGCTCGCCGCAACGCGGGACGACCCCCAGGATAACCCACCCACGCAATCGTCATGTCGCTCCACGGAAAAACCATCGTCGTCACGGGAGGCACCTCCGGCATCGGAGAGGCCTGCGCTCGGGAGTTCGTCGCGCGCGGGGCCAACGTCGTCATGGCTTCCATTCAGCGGGCCGAGGGAGAGGCGTTGGAGGCGGAACTTGCGGCTGTCGGACGGGCGAAATTCATCCCGTGCGACGTCAGCGACGAGTCGCAGGTCCAGGCCCTCTTCCAAGGCGCCAAGGCTGCGTTCGGCCGCGTGGACGCCATCCATTGCAATGCGGGCGCCTGGGACAAAGGGACCGCCGAGGAGTTTAACGAGGCGATCTGGAACAAGGTCATGGGCGTCAATGTCAAGGGAGCGATGCTGACGGCCAAGCATGGCGTCCCCGCCCTCCGCGAGTCTGGCGGCGGCGTCTTTTTGGCGACGACGTCGGTGGCGGCGCACATTGGCTTTCCTCAGCACGCGGTCTATTGCGCCTCGAAGGCGGCGCTGGAGGCGCTGCTGCGCTGCCTGGCCACGGACTATGCGGGCTTGATTCGCGTGGTGGGAATCAGCCCCGGCACGATTCGCACGCCGATGCTGGCCGCCACCTGCCAAGGCTGGGACAAGCCGGTCGAGCAGCTCTATGCGGAGGTGGCCGAGAAAATTCCCGTGCGCCGGCTGGGAGAGCCTGAGGACGTCGCCAAGGCGGCCGCCTTTCTACTCAGCGACGACGCCAGCTATATTAACGGAACGATTCTGACGCTCGACGGCGGCACGCTCGCGCTACCGCCCTGGTAAACGCGGGCTTGCGGTCCATCACTCGGTTATGTCGTCATTTCCCCAGAAACCGAAAGTTTACGAGGCCAAACGCCTCGCACCAGGGCAGGTGATCGCCATCAACGGCCGGGGCGGCGACCCCGCCTGGCAGTCGGCGAATGTCCTGACCGACTTTTCCTTTCCGTGGACCCAGCGCACGGCGCCCACGACCGAGTTCCGCGCCTTGTGGGATGAGCGGCGTTTGGTCTTCCGTTTCGACGTTGTCGACGACGACGTGGTGCTCGGCGACGGCGCCGACGCGAAGGAGAAAGTCATTGGCTCCGATCGCGTCGAAATCTTCTTCAGCACCGGACCCGAGCTGAATCCTTATTACGGCCTCGAAATGGACCCGCGCGGCGAAGTGCTGGACTACGAAGCCCGGCATCACCGGCAAATGAATTGGGCCTGGTCGTGCGAGGGACTGACGGTGCAGGCTTCACGAACCGTTTCCGGCTACCTCGTGGAAGGATCGATCGCACGATCCACCCTCGCAAAACTCGGCTGCCTGCACCAGGAGGAGAAGGGCTATTACTTGCGAGCGGGACTGTATCGGGCGGAGTTCAGCCATGACCCGGCCGGCGGGCCAGTCATCGAAGATTGGATGAGCTGGGTGGACCCGCAGGTTCCCACGCCCGACTTCCACGTGCCGACTTCTTTCGGCGAGATTCGCCTCGTCGGATGAACTACGCCGGCGCCGCTCATCGCAAATGCGCGAATTCCGTGGCGGTTCCTTCGAACTTCATGAATTCGATGATGGCGCCGTCCTCTTTCACGAAGGCCACGGTCAGCCCCGGCATCGGCACGAAGGGCGCCAAAATGATCTCCTTGCCTTCGATCGCGGCCCTCATGTCGTCAACGCGATACGCCACGTGAGGCATGTCGCGCAAGGGGCCGGTGACGGGCGAGTCCTCTTCGAACCGAAGAAACTCGACGCGGTAAGGGTGATCGGCCGGATCGGTAACCCAGACCTTCGTATCGGCGACATAGGTTTCGTTCGGCTGACGGTCGTGGGTGGGCAGTCCGATATGGTGAAAAATCTTGGTCATCGTGGTTGTTCCAATGTCTCCGGAGGTGACAATGCGGATTGGCCCTGAATATACTATGGCTTCGGGTCGCTGCCAGCCGACGGCAGGCAGTCGCACGACCAGGCAGGATGAGTTGACCTAAGGATCGGCAGGGTTGTCGAATGAACGAATCGAAGCGAGTCCGTTGGGGAGTGATTGGCCTGGGCTGGTTTGGCGAGGTGCATGCCGACAACCTGGCCGAGATGCCCGACATCGAACTGACCGCCCTCTGCACGCGGCGGCCAGAGCGGCTCCGCGAGGTGGCCGACCGCCTGGGCGTTGCCAGGCGTTATACCAACTATCGCGAGCTGCTGAACGATCCCGAGGTCGATGCAGTCAGCATCACCACGCACATCTACGACCATCGCGACATTGCCATCGACGCCTTGCGCAGCGGCAAGCACGTGCTGCTGGAAAAGCCCATGGCGCCGACCAGCCAGGACTGCGACCAGATCATTCGAGCGGCTGAGGAAGCGCGCGGCTTGTTCATGGTGGGCCACATCTGCCGGTTCGATCCGCGAGTGTCGCTGGCCAAGGAGGCGATCGAGCAGGGGCGAATCGGCAAGATCATCTCCATGCACGCCCGGCGCAATCTTTCGAAGGCCATTGGCCGAATGGTGCTCGACGATATTTCGGCCCTGATGGGTGACGGCATTCATGACGCCGACCTGATGCTCTGGTTCAGCCAGGCCAAGGTGCAAAGCGTTTACGCCCAGGAGGTCCACCCCGGCCAGAACAAGCACCCCGACGCCGGCTGGTCGATCGCGCGCCTTGACAATGGCACCGTGGCCGTGGTGGAATCGGTATGGCACCTTCCGGAGAGTACTCCGTACGCGATCGACGCACGCATGGAGGTGATCGGCACGGAAGGGGCGTTGTATATCAACTGCGGAGAAGCCGGCCTTCAGATCCACGACGCGCAAGGCGTCCGAATGCCTGACACGATGTACTGGCCGCGACCCTTTGGCAGGTACGTCGGCATACTGCAGGAGGAGCTGCGTTACTTCGCCAATTGTGTGCGGGCCGGGCAGGCGCCGCAGCGAATCACACCGGCCGAGTCGCGAGCCGCGGTGGCGTGGATGGCCGCCGCGACCGAATCTGCGAAAACCGGGGCCGTCATTACGTTTTAAGCCGAGTTGCCTTGATGTGCGTTCAATTGATTCGCCTTGCCTTGATGGCGGGATGTGTCTTGGTGTCTTTCCTCGCCAGCGGCCGAGCCGAGCCACCGTCCCTGCCGCTGAAAGCCGGCATCATCGGCGTGGACGCCCATGCCCTGCCTTGGACGAAGATCCTCAACAATCCGCAGGCCGCCGGGGAATTGGCCGATATGAACGTGGTAGCCGCCTATCCGGGCGGCAGCCCCGACATTCCGCAGAGCATGCAACTGCTCCAGGCGCAGGTGGGGCCCGTCTCCGAACTCGGCGTGGAGATAGTCGACTCGATTGAGGAGTTGTTGGAGAAAGTCGATGTCGTGATGGTCTTGAGCATCGACGGACGAAAGCACCTGGAGCAAGTCCGGCCGGTGTTCGAGGCGGGCAAGCCGGTGTTCATCGACAAGCCCATCGCGGCCTCGCTGGCCGAAGCGATGGAAATCTTTCGGCTGGCCGAAAAACACAACACGCCCTGCTTTTCCAGTTCGTCGTTGCGGTTCGCCAAGCAAACGCTGAATGTCCGCAACGATCCGCGTTTGGGCGAATTGGTCGGGTGCGACCAGTACGCCCCCTGCGCTCTGGAGCCGCATCATCCCGACTTCTTCTGGTACGGAATCCACGGCGTCGAACCGTTGTTTACGATCATGGGCCGCGGCTGTGAATCGGTGACGCGCGTGCATACCGACGGCACGGATATGGCCGTCGGAGTCTGGAAGGGCGGCCGGATCGGCACGTTTCGCGGCATCCGCGATGGCCAGCGCGGCTACGGATCGACCGTGTTCGGCACGAAGGGAATTGTGCCGGGAGGCGGATTCGATGGCTACGAGCCGCTCCTGGTCGAAATTGTCCGCTTCTTCAAGACCGGCAAGCCTCCGGTCAGCGCCGAGGAAACCCTGGAGATCTTTGCCTTCATGGAGGCGGCCGATCAGAGCAAACGCCTGGGCGGTCGCCCAGTGACGCTGGAGAGCGTCATGCAACAAGCCCGCCAACAAGCAAGCCAGCTTGCGCCCGCCAACCCGCGCTAACGTCGCGCCTATCCGCTCATCCCACCCTCCCCGCGAACGCCAACCCAGCGCTCGCCAAGGTTTCGATTCTCATGAACCGATGCACATTCACCGTGTTCGCTTGCGCCGTATTCGCAAGCGCGGCGAATTCCCCTGCGGCCGAATGGACATCGACGCCCGTTCCCGGCGAGCAGAACTTCACCGGCTATGCCTGGTATCAAACCTGGTTCAAGCCGCACGCCACCTTCTTTAGCAAACACGAGCGCGATCTTTTTGGCGAGTCGGTCATCCTGAACATTCGCGGGCTTGTCGGCGCGCATGAGGTTTACATCAACGGAACGAAAATCGGCAGCGGCGGCCAATTCCCCCCGAAGTTCGAGGACGGCCGCGAGGGAAACCACCGGCACAAGATCCCCTCCGGCCTGCTCGTGCCCGAACAATGGAATGAGGTGACGATCAAGGCTTACAACCCCGACGGCCCCGGCGGCTTTCTCACCGAGGCGCCGTTTGTGATGAACTACTTCTGGGAGTGCGTCTTCGAGGGAAACTGGCGGTTTCGCCTGGGAGAAGAAAAACCGGAGCTGGGCGGCGCCTTGAAGGCCAAGCCAGAGGCGACGGCATTCGACGAGTTTCACCAATCCAACCGCGTGCTGGGCGAGGCCGACAAGCTGATTCATGGCGAAAAGCTGCCGCCGGAAGAATCGTTCGCCAAGATGAAGACCGCGGACGATCTGACGGTGGAGCTGATGCTGTCCGAGCCGCTGGTCGCCCAGCCGACTCACTTCAGCTTCGACGCCCGCGGGCGCCTGTGGGTGGCGCAGTACCGGCAGTATCCTTATCCCGCCAGGCTGAAGATGATCAGCCGCGATCAGTATTACCGGTCGCACTATGACAAGGCGCCGCCGCCGCCGCCCAACCACGATCGGGGGCGCGACGTGGTTTCCATTCACGAGGACACCGACGGCGACGGAAAATACGACCGCCACAAGGTCTTCCAGGACGGCCTGAACATGGCCAACGCCGCGCTGCCCGGCCGGGGCGGCGTGTGGGTGATGCATACGCCGTACCTGTTGTTCTATCCCGACAAGAACTTTGACGACATTCCCGATGGGCCTCCCGTGGTCCACCTGGACGGCTTCGGCCTGGAAGACACCCACTCGGTCGCCAATGGACTGGTGTGGGGGATGGATGGCTGGCTTTACGGCGCCCAGGGCAGCACCACAAGCTGCCACGTGCGGCGGCCGGGACTCGACCCGCCCAACTCGCCAGGCGTTTATTTCCAAGGTTGCATGGTGTGGCGTTATCATCCGGAGACGCGACGGTTCGAGATCTTCGCCGAAGGCGGCGGCAACAACTTCGGCCTGGAGCTGGACTCCGTCGGTCGATTGTTCACCGGTAACAACGGGGGCATGACTCGCGGATGGCACTACATGCAAGGCGGCATGCACCTGATGCAAGGCACGACGCCCGAGAAGTTCGGGCCGCCTCGCAATCCGTTCTCGTTCGGCGAATTACCGAAGATGGAGAGCGAACAGGAAATCCCGCGGTTCACGCACTTCGCCGCGCTGGTGGAGTCCACGGCGATCCCGCAGAAATACCAAAACTCGTTTTTCAGCGTCGAGCCGCTGCACAACTTCGTGATTGCCAGCAAACGTCTCCCCAAGGGCGCGACGTTCAAGACTACCGACATCGGCAAGGTGCTGACTTCAGACGACTTCGCCTTTCGTCCCGTCTATATTGGCAACGCCCCAGATGGTTCGATCCTGGTGGCCGACTTTTACGAGCACTACATCGCGCACGGCCAGCACTATCAAAGCCAGATCGATCCCACCACCGGACGCATCTACCGGCTGCGCGGCAAGCAGGAAACGCTGGAGCAGAGTCTCAACTTGCACGATATGTCTACCGATCAATTGATCGACCTGCTGGGCCATGCTAACCGGTGGCATCGGCACACCACAGTGCGACTGCTCGGCGAGCGAAAGGACCCCGCCGCGGCGCCTAAGTTGCGGCGGCTTGTCCAAGAGGGACAAGGCCTGCAATCGCTCAACGCGCTCTGGGCGTTGTATCAGGCGCACGGACTGGATCACGAGACGGCCCTGGCCGCCTTGCGGCACGGGCATGCTCCCGTGCGCTACTGGGCGGTCCGTTTGATCTGCGACGACGTGGGCTTTGCCCACAAACGGACGACCGTGGGGCTGGTAGACAGCCTCGGCAAGCTGCAGGACGGGCCGACGCAAGTTCCTCAACAACTGTTTCAAGCCGTGCTCTCCCAGGCCGCCGTCGAAGAAGACGCCGAGGTGCGCTCGCAAATGGCCGGCTCGGCCAGGCGGCTCCCCATCGACCAGGCGTTGGCGCTGGTGAGCGCCGTGTTGGAGCATGACGAAGACCTTGAAGACCCCTATGTGCCGCTTTTGTGCTGGTGGGTTTTCGAGGTCAATCTCGATCGCAATCGCGCCGCGGTTATGGCAAGGTTCGAAGACCCGCAGTTTCGCCAGCGGCCGATGGTTGTAGCGCACATTCTCGGTCGCCTGATGCGAGCACTGGCCCTCAAGGGAAAGAACCAGGACTTGCAGCAGTGCGCAAGACTGTTGGAGCTGTGCAAGGAACAGAAGCAAGTCGACCAGCTGCTCCAGGGGTTCGAGCTGGCTTACGCCGGGCGGCGCATGGTCGGCCTGCCGGACAGCCTCGCCCGGGCTTTGGTGGAAAGCGGCCGCTCCTCGCTGGAGCTGCGTCTGAGGCTGGGCGATGCCGCCGCCACGAGCGATGCGATCAAGCTGCTCGACAACGACAAAGCCCCCGCCGCCGAGCGGATCGCCGTGGCGCGCACCCTCGGAGAGGTCAAAGCTCCCGAAAGCCTCCAGCCCTTGCTGAAGGTCGCCGTATCGGCCGACAACGCCGAGTTGCAGCGAGCCGCGCTGACGGCGGCTTCCGCCTTCACCGACCTGGCGATCGGCGCGCGGCTGCTGAAGGAGTTCTCCACGTACTCCGAGGAAGTCCGTCCCGCTTTCTTCGACGTGATGCTCAGTCGCGCCGAATGGACGCGCCAATTGGTCGAGGGGATGGAAAGCGGCGCCATTATGCCGACGGTCCTTCCCGCCGACGTTGCCGACCAGCTCCGAAGGCATCCGGACCCGAGCATCGCCAGTTTGGCCCGGCAGCACCTGGGGAAAGGCGACGGCCTTGACCAGGCCGATCTCAAGCAACGCATCCAGCAGGTCCGCGCCATCTTGGCCGAGGGATCGGGCAATCCTTATGCGGGCGAGGCGATCTTCACCCAGCGCTGCGCCGCCTGCCACAAGTTGTTCCACAAGGGCGGCCAGGTCGGCCCCGACCTGACGCCGTATCAGCGCGGCAACCTGGAGACGCTCTTGACCAGCGTGATCGATCCCAACGCCGAGATTCGCGAAGGATTCGAGTACGTCAACCTGATCACGGTCGATGGCCGCATTCTGTCCGGCTTCGTGACCGATCAGGACACGCAGATCATCACCATGCGCGGCAAAGCGGGTGAAGACATTCGCGTGGAGCGCAAAGATGTTGATGAACTGGCGCCCGTGGGCCGCAGCCTCATGCCCGACAACCTGCTTCAGGGACTAAGCGATCAACAACTACTGGACTTCTTCGCCTATTTGCGAATCTCCCAGCCCATTAGCCGCTGACGCACCACCATGCGTCGGCGGGCCGAACATGCAAAGTCCGCAGCTCATTCGGTGGGATGCGGTCGGCTTCATAAGAGTCTTGTTCAACCGTCTCAGCCTCCTGTTCGACGACGATTGCTGGACGGATCGCGTTGCAACCAAGCCATGGCGGCACCCAGTGACGGCAACGGTTGAACGTAATCATTGCCGCCGGTATTTGACCGCGACGCAAACGCAACGCGAATCTAACACTGTCACTGATCTGCCACTGGGGGGCAAGAGCGTGAGCTCGCGTTTCAATCCGCTCCTCCGGGTCGCCGGAGGCCTTTGCTGCAGGCGGCCGACCTACTCGCGGGCAGCATCGCGCATCTGTCCGCGGCACTGCTTCAGGGTCGAGACCTTCATCCTCAGGAGGTCGAATTGAAAGAGCCGATCTTCCCCGCCCGACTGCTCGACGAGATCGCTCTGCAATGCCGGCGTGCTCGGACCGAATGCTGAAGCGAATCGGATCGGCCAGCGGACTCTCCGTTTCGGCGCTTGGCAGATCCTCGTCCAGGAGGTGGTTACTTTAGCGCACTTCGGTTGGACACGCCGACGTGACAATCTAGCGTCGGTTTTTTGTGACCGAGGCGAGTTTGCGTTGGACAGAACCGCAGGAGGTCAAAGCAACCTTGGCGAGTTTCCGTGATGGCGGACTTCGGGGCGTGTGTCACCACGAGGCCGCCGAGATTCTCCTGCGGTTGAACCGTGATTTTCCTGAACGTCCCGCGATCATTCGCCGCCTTGTGGTCGTATTCGAACAACTTCGGAATACCGGAAAGGCCAGTGCCTTTCTGAAAGCGTTTGGCCGGGATAATCCGAATGACACATGGATATCCGAGAAACGCGAACGATTTGCCGCGTTGGGGTTCAGGTAGGTGGCACAGAAAGCCGGACAAGCCCGCCTTCGTAGGCCGTCACGACTCCGCCCAACTCCAGCCACGTGTTTTGGATAGCCTGCACACTGGCCGTTCGTGTCAAAGATCGTCGGATCTAAGAAGAAGAATATGCGAACGCATTGGTTTGGCCGGCTGAATTGGCCACCAGTGTTGTGGCGGACACAGGGGAGATGGCAAGGTGCCCATCGCGGGTTGATATGGTTGTCGTCGACTGATTAACTTCAAGTGGTGACGAAAAGTTGCGAGGAGAGCGACAAAACTCGCAACATCGGGGATTCTTTCCGTAAAGGAAATGTCATGCAGCCTCCAGATGATCGCTCCATTCCTCCGCCCTCCAACAAAGCGTCATTTCACACGACGCGTTGGTCGGTCGTATCGTCGGCCAGAGACAAGAATTCCCAAGAAGCGGCCCAGTCGCTGGAGGCCCTCTGTCGTCAGTATTGGCCACCGTTGTATGCCTTCCTTCGACATCGAGGGCATCGCGAGCATGATGCTCAAGATCTCACGCAGGCCTTCTTCGCCAAATTGTTGGAAAAGGACTGGTTGGCGGCGGCTGACCCGACGCGGGGACGTTTCCGTTCGTTTTTGCTCGTCGCTTTGAAGCGTTTCCTGGGGCATGCGCGAGACCATTCGCAAGCCCAGAAGCGAGGCGGGGGAGCAGTGACGATTCCCATCGACGACCGCATGGAGTGCTTGATGGCCGACCCGAAGGGCCAATCCCCCGAGTCGCTCTTCAATCGGCAGTGGGCCATGACCGTGCTCCAGGCCGTCATGGCTCGATTGCGGCAGGAGTACTGCGATGCGAGCCGTGAGGACGACTTTGAGCATCTGAAGGAGTGCTTAACCGCCGAACGCGGAACGATCGACTATGAAAGTCTCGGCCGACTGTTGGGCGTTCGTCCTGTTTCAGCCCGCAGCAGCGTCCACAGAATGCGAGTCCGGTTTCGCGAACTCTTTCGCGACGAAGTCGCGGGCACGGTCTCCAACCCGTCGGAAGTCGAAGATGAAGTCCGGGAACTTTTGAGCGCGTTGAGCACGACCTAGATGCTGCCTGGCGCCTCCCTGTTTGTGGCAAATCAAATGGATTAAGTGGAATCAAAGGGAAAAATCGAAGTTCTTCCGCCACAACGAAGGCGATTTCCGTAAGGAAGTAGCATGGAGAATCCTGCAACCACCACCTGTCCCCGCTGCGGCGCCTCGCTCGAAGGCGCGCAAGTGGAAGGGCTCTGCGCTCGCTGCCTCGGCGTGCTGAATTTCGCTCCGGACACTGTGCTTCCAGGGGATGCCGCCGGCGGATTTACGGACTTTTCGCGAGAAGATTTGGAAGAGAGCTTTCCTCAGCTTGAGATTCTGGAATTACTGGGCCGCGGAGGGATGGGGATCGTCTACAAGGCGCGGCAAAAGCAACTGGGGCGAGTCGTCGCCCTGAAGTTGCTTCCTCTGGAGCGAGTCGCCGAGCCGCAATTTGCGGAACGATTCCGCCGCGAGGCTCAGGCGCTGGCTTCGCTCAATCATCCCAATATTGTCGCGATCCATGATTTCGGCCAGACGAATGGCCTGTTTTACCTGTTGATGGAGTTCGTGGACGGGGTCAACCTACGGCAGGCCATGAATGCCGGGCGGTTTACTCCCGCTCAAGCCTTGGCCATCGTTCCGCCGGTTTGTGACGCGCTGCAGTTTGCGCATGAACATGGAATCGTGCATCGGGATATCAAACCCGAAAATTTACTGCTGGATAAGCGTGGGCAGATCAAGATCGCCGACTTCGGAATTGCCAGGATGTTGGGACAGGAGGCGGTGAATGCGGACGTTGCGGAATCTCAGCCGGCGGGAACTCCTCAGTACATGGCTCCCGAACAACAGCAAGCGGGAGAGACCGATCATCGGACGGACATCTACAGCCTCGGAGCCGTGCTGTACGAGATGCTGACGGGTGAGTTACCCGAATCTCGATTGCAACCTCCTTCGCAGCGAATTCAGATCGATGTCCGTATCGATCAAATTGTGCTGCGCGCGCTGGAGAAAACTCCCGAAATGCGTTTTGCCACGGCGGCGGAATTTCGAACAAGCGTCGAGACGATTACGCGAGAGAAGGGGCCTCGCCACACTTTGGACAAAAGCCCCCCCAACATTTCACGTCTCGCCTTAGGGGGAGCGATGTGGGCGGCAATTTGCCTGATCAGCCTTCCGTTTGTCGAACTCGCGTGGGCCGGAGGTTTTGGGAGTACCGTGCTGGGCTGGATGGCGGTGTCGGACATTCAACGATCAAAAGGCCGGCTTCAGGGATTGTGGCTCGCCGCGTTTGATGGGTTGTTTTTTCCGTTGCTGACGGTCAACGCCCTGATGGTCGCTGCGTATGCCAAGTTCATTTCGCCCATTCGAAATCAACCTTACCCGGCGATGATCAGTCCTGGTTGGCCCTTCATCATCATCGGGCTCGGTTTATTGACGCTGCTGTCCATCGTCCTTCTCGATTTCTTCGTTGTGCGTGTCGTGTGGCGACGTCTCAATAGGTCCAGTTCGGCTGGCGCCTCGTCCGCACATTCTTTGAGTTGGCGAATGGCGATGGGAAGCTTTCTGGCGCTGGCCGGCGTTGCGGTGCTGCTCGGAGCCTCGGTCATCAATGAAATCATCGACGACTTTGCGATGACGAAAACCGCACGCGACTACCGGCAAGAACACCAACGCGCCTCAGAGCGGTGGTCCGAGGTCACGACTGCCGCGGCGGAAGCCGCCATAAAGCTGGACGTTGCCAGGAAAACGCAGAATGCCGCCGAGATCTCGCGGCTGACGCGCGAGTCAGAGTCCCTTCGCCAAAGCGCGGCGCAAGCGGAGTCTGCCGTGAATCAGGTGGTCTTGCGAAAGGCGGCGAGCGAACGAGAACGACTGTGGCTCTTTTATTGGATCGGAGGCGGTTTGATCGTGGGAGGCCTATTCGGGTGCTTTCGCGATGCGACACGAAACAACTTGAGCGAGACCGATCACGATGGGCATACGCCGAAGATCGGCACGGCCACGCTCATGTCGCGAGAAGAACTCGCCAGCGTATGGAATCAATGCTTCTGTTACCGCACACGGGGACCGCTGATGTTAGACGGCAAAACGCTGACGCATTCCTTCGCCGGAGGGACAACTTCAATTCCCTTAGAGGCGATCCGCGATGTGAGCATCGGGCAGCTGCCCCGTCTGATGAACCTTGGGGGGCTGAACGTTCTGAGCATCCGTTATGAAGACGAAGGGGAGACTCGACAGGTGCTTGTCTCTCCGATCGAGGGCCGGTTTCAACTTTCCCAACAATCCGTGGCGGAGTGGTTTGCTGCGATCCGCCAAGCGATCGTTACCGCCACGGGGCGAAAGCCATCCACGACGCCACCCGAACAACTGGGAATTCCACAGAGTTCTCGGCTGATCTTTGCCGTCCTTTTTATCGTTCCGACGCTCTGTCTGCTGGCCCTTTACGTGAAATACGCCAATGAAGCCCGACAAGAAGCGACGCCGTCGGTTTCCACGGCAGAGAGCCGCGGATTCCCGGTCAGCGCCACGATCCGACGTAATCAACACTCGGTCTTGGTCGTGCATGACGAATCCGAAGCGACGTTGGACTATGTCTTCTATTTCCCCGGGGACATTCTGACATCCTCCTCGGGCACGAGGAACCTGGCTGACCAGACCTGGGTAGACGAAGGAGTCGTGAAACTGAGAAGCGGACGCAAGTTCGCCTACTCGCGGAAGGCAGGCTCTCCGGACGAACTCCAGATCAACGGAGAGAACTTTGATCTGCGCTCTGGCCGAGTGTTCGTGCTTCACGTTGACGGCAACTCGGAACAGATCCCGGCGTTTCCCTCGCTCGATACGGCTCGTGATCCCGAAGCGGTGGGACGGCTCGTTGCTGCAGAACATGATCGCAAGAGGAATGGCTTAGTCGCCTACACCATCTCTCACGTTATGGCGCCTGAGGGAAGTCATGATCTCATCGTGCATCTGCGGCGGGAGTGGGAGAAAATGCCTCGTGTGGGGATTGAGACGAGCCTGCACATCGTCGCCGGAACGTCACCCGACCCAGCCAAGCGAATGCCCAAGAACGGTGTGTGGACCGCACGGAAGACGGCGATCGTCAAAGGTGACGAAGAGATTGACCTTGTGCTGACACTGCCAGACGAAATTCCTGACGCAAGGCTTATGGAGGCCGCAGCAAACATCCGGCAGCGTTATCAAGTTGCGCGTTTGTCAATGATCCTAAGCGAGACAGAGCCGCTTCGATTGGCCGAGCTCACGCATCCGGATGGCTGGGTGTGCCACCTCTATGTCCGAGCGGTGAAGCTGGACGAATTCAACCGTCCCATCGAAGCGACGACGGCGCTTTCCGAGTCCGACGCCAAGGATGATCCCGCGACGCCCGCCGACCCTGTCGATCCGACATCCGACCTAGCAATGAAGTCCTACGATTTTGGGTTTGCGTTTACCGGCTCCGGCAAGGAGTCGCGACTTCATGACGACGTCCGTTTGGCGATTGAGCAATTCGTCCAGAAAACCGACGCCGAAACAGGCCGGACTCCCGACGTTCGCATGGATCCGGACACCCGCATCTTGACCCTCACGGGGCCTCCGGAGCAACAACGAGTGATTGCGCAAATCGTCGCGGACCTCAAGAAGCCAGCGGCAAACGAGACCTTGCCATTCACCGCCTGGGGCGAGGAAGACAAAGGATTGCAAATGGGGTTGGGCTTCCGCCCTGGCGAGCATCGCGTCTATCACCCCGGCGAGACAGTCACTCTCGTTGTTCGGCTCAAGAACGTCGACGAAGACAAGGCGAAGTATTCCTACCGTCCGGATCTCTTTTACAAGAATCCGCCTAGCGTGACGGATGGTGACGGAATGCCGGTCGCCTTCGAAGGTTTGCCGGTCCGAGTCAAAGGCAAAGGTTTCAAACGATGGGTAGACGTTGAACTCACTCGGGGGGTCGTGGATCTGTGGGAATTGAAGCTCGCATTGAGACCTGCTGCTGAAGCCGGTACGCAGCGGCCGGCATGGACGCTCTTCGGAACTGGCAAATTCCAACTTAACTACCCTAAAACGGGGAGCCTGGAGCTGGAGGTCAAGGAACCGGAGATCAACACGGCGTTTACCGCTTGGGGCGCTGAGCTTGGTGGTCTCCAGGCCGGTATCGGCTTTCGAGCGGATGAGAAGCGGCGAGTCTTTCATCCCGGTGAAAAGGTTCACCTCGTTGTTCGAGTACGCAATGTTGATAAGCAGCCAATTCTGTTTCGGCATCTCAGCCACTATTTTCTTCAGACTCCGCCCGTCGTTAAGGATCGCCGGGAACAGCCGGTTGCTCTCAAGGGCGACGCCCTATTTTCTGGAGGAAAACCGAAATTGGTCGCTCATGAAGTAGCGCCGGACCGCGAAATGGAAGTGGCGGAGCTAACGATCGAACTTCAGCCCGATTCGGCGAAGGAATCCGACAAGACGTGGGTTCTGCGAGGCGTTGGCAAGTACATCGTTCGGTATGAGGAAATTGAAGCTGTCATTGGACCGGGAAACGGTAACCCCAATTTGCTTTTGGGATACATGCTCGACACCGGCATGCTGGAGTTCGACGTTCAAGAAGCCATGGACGCGCGGCCCACCGACGGTCAACCTGCCGACGCGGACGATCCTGAACCCACGTTTCTGCAGCGGCCAGAGGACGCCAGGGTGAACATGGCATCGTCACCCAAGTTCGATGCACGAGTGTTTGTCTTCGGCGCCGAGCCGCTCTCCAGCACGATCATCGACCACCATCTCAGCTCTCAAGCAATCAGGCTGAATGCGGGCGCACAAGCCGGTGTTCGATTCGGTCATGCTTTTCAGATTCAGTCGGCCGATTCCAAGGAACCTGTCGGCCTTGCGAAAGTCGTGGAGCTCGAACCGACCCGCTGCGTTGCCAAGGTGGTGTCGATTGCCCCGAACTACGCCGCGAAATCCCTAAAAGGGATGGCCGCCGTCTGTACGGCGCCGCCGTCGGAAGAGGGGCGAACCGAGATCAAGAAGCCGTTTCCCAAGGACGTTTGGCAGACAGAGTCTTTGGAGAACAAGCTCATTCGAGAGCTTCTGCAGGCTCACGAAAAGGACACTCGAATTCTGATCATTCATCAGTAGAGAGCGGAAGCTCGGCACGTCCGGATGACCAATGAGAACCGGCGACGGCTTCATGTTTCAAGAGAAAGAACACGATGGGCACAATGAGTCGCCGCGCGGCGGTCGGAACAACGGCGCTGGGAGCAATGAACCTTGGCATTATGGCCGCCGGCGCCGAGCCGACTGAGGTCCAGCAGTGGACACTGGAGGGGGAACTCAAGGTTCACCCCAAGTTCCTCTACCACTACTACCTGACGCTGCTAGACGGTCAGAGGTGTGCACTCTTCGGCAGCGAACACGAGCGTGAACCCGGCCCATTGACTCGAATCCAACTTCCGGCGCGCGTCCGTGTCCGGGGCGTTTTGGGAACGGCTCAGCACGTCGGCGGAAGCAAGGACGCCCCCTCTCCCTTTCCCACAGGGTGGATCGTGTTCATGGATGTCAGCGAAGTCGAGTTGCTCATCGAGAAACCGTGAGACGGGGAATGAACAAGTCTCCGCTCAGCGAAAGGAGCGGCAAGAAATTGCAGGTTGCCAGGTCGTCACACTCAACGAAGGCCACGTATGTCTCGCCGTTTGTCAGTCGAATGCACCATCCCTGTCTTGCCTGTTTCTGATTTGGCGGCCAGCGTGAAATTCTACACCGACGCCCTGGGATTCTCGCTCGATTGGGGCGACGTCCTGAATGACTCGGTCTGCTCGGTGTCGAGGGATGGGCATCCGATCATGTTGATGAAGCGTCCGACGCCGTTGCCGCACACGTGCGTTTGGATTGGTCTCGAGGATGACTCGCTGTTTGAGCAATTTCGTGCGGAGGGAGTCAAGATCGTGCAGGAGCCGCAGAACCGCCCCTGGGCATACGAGATGAAGATCGCCGACATCGACGGAAACGTGTTGTGGCTAGGGACAGAGCCGAGAGCCAACGAGCCATGGACGTGACTTAGCGAACAAAGGAATTGCCGTCTCTGTTTCACGAGGGGGGCGACGTTCATGGACGTCTACGACGCCGCGAGGCGCGAAGACGATCCGCGAGGCCGTCGAGCCCGGTCTTCATTGCACTAGGCCTGTTTCATTCAAGGAGAGTCTCATGCAAAATGACCTGCCCCAGCGATGTCAACAATTCCGCGATAGGTCGGCACGTCTGACCACGAATACCAGATGGCTGTTAGTGCTGATCCCTCTATTCCTAGTCGCGGCGACGACTGCGGCGGCGGAGCCGATCGAGGTCACAGCCCCGGTTCGGAATCCGCTGGTCCTGCTCGGACACGATGATTGGGTCACTGGCGTTGCCTTTAGCCCCGATGGAACACGCGTGGCGTCGTCCAGCCGCGACAAGACCGCACGGCTGTGGGACTCGGTCAGTGGGCAAGAGCTGCAGACGCTGAAGAGTCAGGGCCGCCAGCTCAAGGACGGGCACGAAAGCTACGTTCAGGCAGTGGCCTTCAGCCGCGACGGCAACTTCCTGGCCACGGCGGGAGCGGACAAGGCGATTTACTACTGGAGCGCTTCATCGGGCCGTTGTCTCGCGTGCTTGGGCCAGAACAAAGGCCCCGTGCTCAGCGTGACATATAGCGCCGATGGCCGGTGGCTGGCGTCGGCCGGCGCCGACTCGGTGAAGGTCTGGGATACGGATCCCGAAAGGCATAACGGTGCGTACATTTTGTCGCTCGGCGGTCCCGACGCCTTATGTGTGTCCTTCAATCCCGATGGCACGCGGTTGGCGTCGGGGGGACGCGACAAGATCGTCCGCGTCTGGGATGCCTTCAGCGGCGAAGAACTGCTTGCGATGCCAGCCTCCGACCAGATCCTCTCCATCGCCTTCAGCCCGGACGGCAGTAAATTGGCGACGACCAGCACGGACGGCGTGAGTGTGTGGGATGCATTGACGGGGAATCTTCTCTTCAAGGCTAAAGAGACTCGTGGGGCCGGTGCTGTGGCCTTCCATCCCAATGGTTCGGTTCTCGCTGTAGTGGTCGGAGACAACCTGATCAAGTTGTGCGATTCGATTTCGGGCAAAGAACTCTCCACCCTCAAGGGACACCGCAACCACATCAGCGCTATCGCTTTCAGCCCGGACGGGAATCGATTGGCTTCGGCGAGCCGGGACCGGACCGTCAGGATCTGGACTTTGTCGCCACGAAGCCGCGAACGGAAAGGGCTCTGAGAGGCGAGGGGCGCGACTGAATTCGTGCTGGATGACGACTGGCATTACCAGCGGTGCGATCATTGCGGACCTCGAACAACTCTTTTAGAGCCTCACGGGAGGTGAATGACATGCACTGGCGGCGTTCTCCCGTGACGTGGTTGGTGGCCTTCACGCCCACATCGGACTGTCTTCGTTCGGCATCCACTGCCGCACGGCTACCATTCGTACTGTAACGAATTGTTCGATTACTGGACACACAACGCGGCAAAGTCCATCGCAGAAGAAATTGAGCGTGACAGCAAACATCCGGCGCGACCGTGGCTCGATGAACTATTGTTGACTCCCTGGTCGCGCATCCTTGATCCCGCGGAGTATTCGCAGTACCTCGAGTTGCGCGCGTGGCTTGAATACGCGGTGGGACTCGGGTTCGGGGTCTTCGATCTCGCAATAATTGACGAGGCCCACAAGAGCCGCATGGGCGACAGCGGTCTCTCGCGACTGCTCGCCAACGTCATCGTACCATCCGCCGCCGCTCGACGGCTTGCAATGACGGCTACCCCCGTAGAATTGGACGTGAGCCAATGGGACGATATTCTGAGACGCATCGGCTTGGCAGACGCCGCACTCGATCACGTGCAGCACGCGATCCAGCACTACGCGGATGCTGTTTGGCGGTTACGACATACCTGGCGCAGCAGCCCGGAAGGTACACGGCGATCGGGAAGCTGGCCCTGACACCAGCGAATGGCCTGCGGTAATTGCCGCACACCAACAGTTGCGCATTGCGCTGCCACTCGAGAAACTCGATGAACGGCTGCATCTGGGCTATGAGCGAGAGCGTCAGCGTCGCGAACATTTCCGCGAAAGACTCGTCGCGAAGATTGAACAGGGATCGAAGGAAATGAATCCCGGTTCAAATTTCAAGGCGCTGTTCAGTGCATTCAAACATTCCGTTACGCGAGATGCTGCTGGTGAAGTGGCAGAAGAACGCCTGCTTGTCCTAGTCGCACGGGCAATCACGGAGTTGCTCGGGAACGCGAGCAACGAACCATCTCCGTCGGAGTATGCGCGAGCGTTCCATGAGTTAATCCTTGCTGTAAGCGACCGGGACGACGCCGATGACGACCGTGAAATTGATGACGCTCAAGCCGCCGCGCTTTGGGAGACAATCAGTGAACGCCTAAGTGAAGAATACGACCGGCCGCAAGGCGGATTCGCCCGCCTAATGTACGGTGGTACGCGACCGGAGTCACGGCGAATGATTCAACTTGCATTTAACCGGCCTCACAGTTTTCCGCGAGTGCTCGTTGCGCAGTCGCTCGTTGGTCGCGAAGGATTGAATCTGCACAGGTCGTGTCGGATCGTTGTCTTGCTCCATCCGGAATGGAATCCGGCGGTGGTCGAACAGCAAATTGGGCGAGTGGACCGGGTTGGCAGCCACTGGTGCAATCAGCTCAAGGATGCAATCGACCACGGCATGAGCCCAGAACAGCTTCCTCGAATCGAGGTGCGTCCTGTGATTTTCTGCGGTACGTACGATGAACATAACTGGCAGGTTTTGCGGATGCGGTGGGACGATTTGCGGGCTCAGTTGCACGGGATCGTGATTTCGCCGAGCGTCGCGCTGCATGATGACGAGAGCCGGCGGATCATGGAAGAGATTACCGAGGCCGCGCCGAATTTCTCGCCAACGCAGCTTGAGATGCGCACTATGGGTGTACCGGTCGGCAAATAACTGCGGTATGCGGCGTATCCCGTTGCGCGACCGGCGGCCTCTTGGCTGAACAATCACTCTGCTCTGTGAACACGAAAAGAGGCCGCGCCCGCTCGCGATGTGAGCCAAGCCGTAATCGCCCATTCGCCAGCGCGCGAGATGGGGAACGGCCTCGGCTAAGTTGCCGCTGATTCGTCCGCGAAACTGCAGCCGGCGCAGAAAACTGCACAGCGACACAGCGGCCACTTCAGCGGCGGACATTTGCCGATCCCGATTCTTGGCTTGGATTCGGACAACGACAGCGCCTTTATGAACGCGACGCTGGTGTCCTACTGTGAGGCGCGTGACATCGAGTTCAGCAGATTCGTCACCGACCATTTTTTCAACCCACGTTAACAAACGTTTTTGGGCGCACCTATTTAACGGAGCGATCAACACACCGCGCCGCCTGTTTTTGGGAAATCGGCGGCGAGATGATCTGTCACCCACGAGAATTCCAAAAACAGCGCGCCAGCGGCCTCACGCTTTCGGGACGTGAGAAAATTTCGTGCGTGTGGGACGCAAGAAGACTTCGTGCGGAGATGTCTTCTAACGCGTTTGCGCGCCCTCTGCGATTCTCACCTAGTTCCTTGAGACGATGCCTTGGGAATATGCCTCCTTCAGCAATCGCATTAGCGCAGCCATATCTACCAAGGTGGTCAAGTTGCATTCAGTTTTATGCTTGTGAAACAGGCGTTTGCTACGCAACTCCACTTTTCTGGCGCGTATCAATTAAACCTGTCAGGGGCTGAAGCGTATCCAGTTCACCGTAGGGGGCGTTCACCTCATCGTTGCGCGCTCGAAGTAACCGCTTAGTAGGAGTAATAGGTAAAAAAAGAGTTGGCAGGTCCGCCCTGCCGGGCGGACCTGCTCAGCAACGTTCCTCTTGGGGAGCGGCGGTTTTTTGCGCGAGTGTCGAAAGATATCGGTAGAGAAGATGCGAAGTTCCTGAGGGGGCCATTCGCTTCGCCCTCCGCGCCCTTCGAGAGCGCTGGAGGGCGCGCTCGACGGGCGGGGCGGATGACGGGCGTTATGGTCGCTTCTCGCGTCGGCGAGCGGTCAGTCGAATCGCTCCGTCGTAGGCGGCGGTAACGAGCATTAGCACGGCCGAAACGACGAAGGCGAGCCAGCTGTGCGTCGCCAGGGCGATCAAGCCGGCGGTCACAAACACGCCGTGAACGGCGGCCGAGTTCAATTTGCGTCGGGCAGTCACGAGGGGGCCAGGCTCCAAAGAAAGGATTGAGGAATCGATGCGATCTTGCGGGATCAGAACAACGGCGGCGATGCGCTAACGCGCCGCGCCGGAAGAGGCGGCTTCCTTGAGAAGGTCGATCAGTTCGCTGGCCTGGCGGATCGACAACGCTTCGGGATGCTCCAGGCCGTACCGGCGGGTCAGCTCCGCCGCCAGATCGCGATTCCGTCGGCCTGCGATGGCGCGAAGGGCGCGCACCTGGGCGGCCGTGGCGTGACGCTCGGCGGACCGCCCGACTCCGTTGGTGCCGATGCGGTCGTGGGCGCCTTGCGCTGCAGCCGCAGCGTTCTGGCTGGCAAGCTGCTCCTGCACCGCTTCCTGGCAGGCGGCGTAGGCGTCGCGGACCTGCGCCTGAAAACCCGTCCGGTCGTGAAACAACAGCGAAGGATCGGCCTCGAATTCCACATGACAGCTCGCGCCCAGCGAGCCGTAGTCGGGCAGACCGACCTTTTTCGACAAACCAAGATTCAACTTTAAGGACATCGTAAGCTCCTAAGGGACGAAACGTCGCATGCAAATCTCGCTTCATTCCAGGTTGTATCCATAGCAATCGCGCGGCG
>CAUJHS010000047.1 GCA_963204915.1 Planctomycetota bacterium
CGCGGCAAGGCCGTGAAGTACGCCGAAGCGTTCGAGATCTGCGAATACGGTCGACAGCCTACCGAGCAAGAACTGCGTAAGCTGTTCCCCTTCTTTGACGATGAACCTGCCCGCTAAGTTTGCGCCGTCCGCGGCACGCGATTGAGAGGGCGGCATCGGCGAGCGCGCTCATTGCAATTCGAGCCACTTGATGACCCGAATGCCGCGTGAGGAGCCTAAGTTTTCCGCTTCTTCCGCGGTCAGCAGACGGTCGTACACGCGAATGTCGTCTAACTGGCCGTCCCAGTATTCGGTGGTTCCCGTACGCACTCCGAAGGCGAGTTGCCCGCCGCTTTGGGAAGTTAGCGTCCAGGCGCCGCTCTTGTGCAATTGGCCGTCCAAGTAAATGGCGTAGGTGTCGTTGGCCGAGCTGAACACGGCGACTACGTGGCGCCATTTCCCCGCGTCCGTCAAGGCCGAGTTGGTTAACGGCCCATCTCCGGCGTTCAAGTCGAATTGCAGTTCGCCCGTGGTGTGGTGACGCACCTCCCAGGACGAACTGATTCCCAGAACGCGTTGGTGCGTGGCGGGCGTACCGCCGGGCTTGAGCCAAAACGCGAGGCTCGTTTCCGACGGAGGTGGAAACGAAGCATTGGTGAGTACATAGTCGCCGCTGCCGTCGAAGTCGATGGCGCCGCCATCTTTTCCTGTGGTCCAGGTCGCTCCGCCGTACCGCGTGGCGTGGTAATTGTTGCCCGAGGAGTCCGAGACGGTCGAGCCAGACCCCTCATCCAGTTTCCAGTGCGCCATCAAGCCGTACAGCCGGTTGATGTCGTTTTGATCCAGGGCGTAGTTGTAGACGCGCGGTTCATCCAATGCTCCGTCGAAGTAGTCGGCGCCCGACCGGCCGCCCAGGTAAAGCGCGCGTGTGTCGGTAGGGATCGTTCCCGTGCGGGCCGTGGGCGAGGCGTCGAGTTGTCCGTTGACGTAAATCTTCACTTCGGCGCCATCCCAGGTGGCGGCCACGTGATACCAACGGCCGGTCTCCAGTATAGTGTCGCCACGGTAGCCGCCGTCGTCGTTCTGGTTCAAGTGGAGCGAGACGCGGCCATCGGCAATGGAGAGCTGGTAGTTATTGGGGTTCGCCTCGCCTTTGCGAATGATGGTGTCAACATCTGTGCCCGAGCCCCACGCATCGCCCTTGATCCAAGCGGCAAGGGTCAAACCGTTCGTCAATTGCAAACTGGAGGCGTTGGCGACCGACACATAATGCGATGAGCCATTGAACGACAGCGCGCGATTGTACTGCCCTGCGACCGAATGCGACGAAAAGCTGAGCCCGCCATACAGTGTGCCGTCGTTGTTATACGGCGAACTATCGGCAGCGCTTGTGCCGCTGGTTTCGTCCAGGCGCCAGCGCCCCACCAGGCCGCGGCCCACCTTGTAAATCTCCAATAATTGTGCCGCGGTCAGCGCTTTGTTGAAGATGGCGACTTCGTCGATGGTCCCGTCAAAAAAGTCAACATTGGAAGGGTTCGAACCAATGCGTACGCCGACCGAACCGCTGGTGCTGACCGTGCCCGTCAGGGCGACGCTTCCCACCTCAACTCCGTTCTGATACACCTTGAGCGTGCTGCCGTTGTACACCCCCGCGACAAAGATCCATTGCCCCGCAGTGATCGTAGTGCTGGACGTGGCGATCTGCGTCGTCGAACTCGTTTTCAAGACGGCCGCGAGACGTTGCCCGTACGAACTCACGCTTCCTAGTCCCCACCAGATATTCGATATGCTCGTGCCGTTGCCCTTGGCCAGAATGGGGGCATTGGGGTTATCGAAATCGTCGGCGCGGAACCAGCCAAGCATCGTCAAGGCGCTTCCACTCACGCTCATCGTGCCCAATCCGACGTAATCGTTCCAGCCGTCGAAGCTGGCGGCGGGGTTCGTGTCTTCGATTAAGGGGCCGTTCTGGTTGAGGGTCACGCCGTTGACGTAGGAGCCGTTGTTGGCGCCCATCTCGTCGGCGGCGGTTGTGCCGCTGGTCTCGCCCAGTCGCCAGTACGAGACCGGTCCATGCGAGAGGATCAGGCTTCGATAATCCATCCCGCGCACGCTTCCCGGCGCACTGACAACCCCAACGAAGCAGGCGATCGCGAAAGCCGACAGCAACGACTTCGAAGCGGCGCGCGTCATAGGGTGCACGAAAAACAGGGAACGGCCATAAAGCGAGACTCTACGTGATGCAATCTTAGGTTGTCGTTGCACGGAAGACGCTTCGCGGCGCGTGTCGCCGTATTTGCGCAGGCGTTGTTGGGACGGCCGAATCGGAACAATCGGCGTAACTACACAAAACCGAAAGTCCGCTGTTGCGTTTTTGACACGCGGTCGGCTACGTCCTAGGGTTGTGCAACTTGAAAACTCGTGACAAGGCGCGACCGATGCATTCCAACTTGCCGACAATCCTGCTTGTAATGGACGACCCCACCCTGGGCGCCGTTACGGCGTTCCGGCTCGAACTGATGGGTTACCGGGTCGAGACGGTCTCCAGCGCCGAAGCGGCCTTCGACGTACTGGAGCGTGAAACGCCCGGGCTGATCCTGGTCGATCTGATGCTGGACGACAGCAAGGGGTTTCACATTGCCGAGCGTTTGAGCAACGACGAACGATCGGCCCCCATTCCCTTGATGGGGCTCTCCAGCAATAGCGACTTACATTACGTGCAACGCGCTTTCCTGGCAGGCGCGGAGGATTACCTGGCGATTCCCTATGACCCTGCGGTACTCGAAGACAAACTCCAGCGCTGGCTGCCGTTGTCGGAGTAACCTTGGTGGCCATGCCCAACGTCAACGGCAAACCCGGAGACCGAGAGCTTTTCAAACAGCGGCGCCTTAAACAAGACTCACCGGCAATTCAACGGCGGTTTACATGGCGGGGCGTTTAGGCGACATCCTCGTTCGGCAGGGGCTCATCAGCGAGGGCCAGCTGCAGCATGCGCTGGCCAGCCAGGCCTCGGAACGGGGCATGTTGGGCGCGATTCTGCTGCAACGCGGGTTGATTAACCATCAGCAACTTGGCGGTGCGCTGGCCGAGCAGTTCGAAGTTCCCTTCCGCGCGCTGGCGCCGCAAGCCGTCAATCCGCAGCTGGTGCGCCTCGTGCCGGAAGATCTGGCGCGCAGCCGCGAGGCTGTTCCGGTGGCGCTTGAGGGCAACACGCTCACACTGGCGATGGTGGCGCCAGACGACATCGAAGCGATCTCCGAAGTCGAGCTTTTGACTGGCTACCACGTTTCGCCCGAAGTGGCGCTGCAGCACGACGTGCAAGCAACGCTCGACTTGGGATATGACGACCGGCTCGTGGCCCGGCAGACGATCATCGACATGAAAATGGCCGAGCTGACGGCGGCCGGGCGCTCCGTGGCGGAAACGCCCGGCGAGGTCGTCTTGTTAGAGGATGAATCGCCCGTGGTGCGGCTCGTGCGGTCGATCCTGATGGGCGCCGTGAACGCCCAGGCCAGCGACATTCATCTGGAGCCGCAAACCACAGAAATGCGCGTGCGCTACCGCGTGGACGGCGAGTTGCAAGCGGTGATGACGATTCCGCAGCAAATTGAAGAAGCCGTGGTCGCGCGCATCAAAGTGATGGCCGACATGGACACCACGGAGACACGCCGGCCGCAAGACGGACACTTGACCATCGAGGAATACGGCGTGAAGGCGAGCTTGCGCGTCAGTACGATTCCGACCATCGGGGGCGAAAAAGTCGTGATGCGCGTACTGGACGACGGCAATAAGTCGTTCAGCCTGGACCGCCTTGGCCTGAGCCCGCGCGAACGCGAATTGCTGCTCGGTTTCATTGGCAAACCGCACGGCATGATCGTGGTGACCGGCCCGACCGGCTCGGGCAAAAGTACGACGATGTACGCAATGCTTTCGGCCTTAAACGCCGTGCAGCGCAACATCGTGACGGTCGAAGACCCCATTGAGTACCGGCTGGCGGGCATTAACCAGGTCGCGGCCGATAACGATCACGGCCTTGGTTTCGCCAATGCGTTGAAATACATCATGCGGCAAGACCCGGACGTCATCATGGTGGGCGAAATTCGCGACCATGAAACCGCGCGCACGGCCGTGCAAGCCGCTCTGACGGGGCACTTGCTCATCAGCACGTTGCACACCAACGACGCCGTGGGGGCCGTGGCCCGGCTGACCGACTTGGGCATCGATCCGTTCAAGATCGGTGGGGCGCTTTTGTGTGCGGTAGCGCAGCGGTTGTTGCGCTCGATTTGCCCTGAGTGCAAAGAGCCTTACGAACCAAACGAATCGATGTTGCGCGCTCTGCTTAAAGACAAGCCGCGCCCCGATGTGGCGTTTTTCCGTGGTCGCGGATGCCGCAAGTGCTTGGGCACCGGCTACGCAGGCCGCCTGCCGATTTTCGAGGTGATGTCGGTCACCCCGTCCCTGGCCGAAGGCATTGAGAACGGCCTCCCTTCGACGCACCTGCGAAAAATCGCGCTCGGCGAAGGGATGTCGGAATTGGCCGACTCGGGCATGGCCCAGGCCATCGCCGGAAAAACCACCGTCGAGGAAGTGTACTACAAGGCGCTTGGCTAGTCCGTCCGCCATTGCCAGGCGATTAACCGAAACCATGCAATTACTCAACCTGACACGTCCGCGCCTTGGGGCCAAGGCGGCGCGAAGCACCGCACCTGGTCGCGCGACGGTTCGTGAACCAACCCGTGCAAAGCCGGCGCGCTTGCGACGTCGCGAACTGACGTACTTGTTTCGCAACCTCGCCACGTTGATCGAGAGCGGGCTGCCGCTTTCCAAGTCGCTCGATGTGCTGGCCAAAGAACGATTCCTGCGCCGGCATAGCGCGCTGCTGGAGAGTTTACGACGACAAGTCGAAACCGGCGGAACACTTAGCGCCGGAGCGGCCGCGCTTCCCGAGTCGTTCGATCAAGTCACGATCTGCCAGATTCAAGCAGGAGAACGCTCCGGCACCCTGGGCGTGACACTGGAAACCGTCGCCCGGCAGCTTGAGGCTTCGGACGAAGTGCGCTCCCAGGTGATTCGCAAGCTTTCGTATCCCATGTTGCTCATGGCGGCAGGTGCGGCCGCCGTCGTCTTCATGTTGTTGTTCGTCATTCCGACTTTTCAAAAGACCTACGCCGAGGCGAACATTCCGCTGCCGTGGATTACGCGCGCCTTGATTTTTCTGGCCGATTGGGCGGCCGCCTACGGTTGGGCCGTGCCGGTTCTGGTCGTGTTGGGCGTGGCGACTTGGCGTCGTTTGCGCCGCACGCCAGGAACCGCGTACACGTTGGATCGCGGACTCCTGCGCCTGCCGCTGATTGGCGACTGGCTACGCAACATTGCCGTGTTGCGGTTTATGGAAGTGTTAGGAAACTTGCTCGAATCGGGGTTTAAGGTGGCCGATGCGCTCCAGGTGGCTCGGGGCGCGGTCACGAATGCCGCGATTGGCCGCGCCATTGCCGATCTAGAATCGGCGGTGCTGCGCGGCGAACGCTTCAGCCGCGAGATCGACAATTTGGGCGAGTTGTTCCCGCCCGTCGTAGGGCAATTGATTGTTGTAGGAGAGAAGACTGGCAGCCTGGCGAAATCGACCGCGGCGATTCGCGTTCACTTGCATCGTGAGATCGATCATCAGACCAAGGTGATGGTCGGTTTTCTCGAACCCACGCTCACCATCAGTCTGGCCGTCTTGATTGGCGGCATTCTGTTGGCCATTTACCTGCCCATGTTCGACATGATCTCGACCATGAACGCCCAATGATACCCGATTGCTCTTGGAGTCTTCAGTTATTGACCATGGCGCGCGCCGGGCAAGGCGGCCGCAAGCGTGTGTGCGCGTTCAGCCTGCTGGAGGTGTTGGCGGTAGCGACGGTCCTAGCGATTATTTCCGCCGTTTTACTGCCCAGATTCTTCACCGGCGGGACCGCGAAGAAAACTGCATGCTATACGTTGTTGAGGAATATTGAAGTGCAGGCCCAATTGTGGCGCCGCCACAAGGGCGCCTGGCCCGCGACGAACCTCAGCGACCTTGCGGCCGATCCGGCCTATTTGCCCGAGGGACTGCCGACTTGTCCTGTGGACGGTTCGGCCTACACCTTGGACCCGGCGACGCATCGCATATTGGGGCATACGCATTGACGACTTGGAAAGCGCGGTTGGGACGCTCCCGGCTGTCGCAGAATGAAACGACTGAATTGGGGCTACTTAGGAGAGCATGTGCCATGAAGAGACGCGTGAGTCAGAGCGGCTTTTCGCTCTTAGAGCTGTTAGCCGTGGTCGTCATTTTGGGCGTGATCGCCGCGATTGTGATTCCGCGCATCACGGCCTCGAGCACCACCGCCAAGCAGAACGCCTGCTTCCAGAACAAGGCCGAGTTGAATAGCGCCGTGGAACGGTACTATTTTGACACCGGTTCGCTTCCGGCGAATACGGCGGCGCTTGCCTCGTACTTTCCCGACGGCGTTCCGACGTGTCCCGTTTCGGGTGGCGCTTACGCCCTCGATGCGACTACGAAACGTGTAACCAGCCATACCGGCGCGACGCATCCGTAATGAAGCTTCACACGGGTTTGATCACACGTCCCCGACGAAGCGACGTTTCGCCTTCCCGTGCAGGTCTGACGCTCCTGGAGCTGACCGTAGTGTTGGTGCTGCTTGGCGTTTTTGCCGCAGTCGCCGCGGCGCGACTGGGGCCAGGACCGTTGCAGAACTTCGCGGCGCGGGCCGACGCCCGACGTTTGGCGCTCGACCTGCACCAAGCGCAGCGGCGGAGCATCGCCACGGGCGACAATCATTACCTGGAGTTCACCACCAGCGGCGGACAAGCCGTCGGCTATACGCTGTATCGCCGGTTATCGGGCGGCGGCGTCCAAGCGGTGGACGAGTATCGAGAATTCACGCAAGACGAAACCGTCACGGTTTCGCATGCGCAAGCCGAGTTTAACTTCGAGGGCGCAGCGCTTGCGGCGTACCAAATGACCTTGGCCGGGCCCAACCGCTCTTGGCAAGTTACGGTCATTGCCGCGACGGGCGCCGTTCGCGTGACGCCGTTGTGACCGCTATCGTTTCGAGGGCCTCCGCATGCATCGCTACCAAGCGAGCCCTGGTTTTTCTTTGTTGGAATTGCTTGCCGTGGTCGTGATCCTGGGGATCCTCGCGTCCGTTGTGATTGGGCGCATCATCACGACAGGGGCGACTTCGAGAGAGAACGCCTGCGCTCAGAACAAAGCGGAGATCAACGCGGCGCTGGAACGCTACCAGTTCGATAACGGCGTATGGGCGACCGACATTGCCGACATCGCCGCTTCGCCGGAGTTTCCTGAAGGCGTTCCCAACTGCCCCGTCAGTGATGCGCCCTACGCCATTGACGCCGTTACGCACCGCGTGAGCGGACATGCCCCCGGCAGCCACTAGCCGCTTCGTAGGCCAAGTCGCGCGTCATTTCTGATGCTTGCGATGGATGCTTCGCCTGGTCGAGCGGCTTTGACATCGGGCGCGGTTGACGTAGAGTTTCGGCGAACGATCTCCTTGCTAACCCCGCCGACGCCGCCATGCCTGCGCTCTTAGACCGAAAAGGCCAAATGCTGCTGGAACTGATTGCCGCGATCGCTTTGACCGCGACCGCGATTGTTCCCGCTCTGCGCCTGGTGCGAGACGCCATGGAGCAAACTCGCGAGATCGAACAGCAAGAGTTGTTAACCACGCTTTGCGTTAGCAAGATGGAGGAGCACCTTGCCCTAGCCAGCGCGGCGTGGACTTCGACGACTGCAACGGGCAATTTCTCGGCTGAGGGTTACGCGGCGCTGCGGTACATCGTCGTACGCTCCGATCAAGCGGCCCAGGGCGGCATAGCCGATCGCTTGATGTCCGTCACCGCGACGGTGTTCGCAGACGAGAACGGGAATACGGCGTTCGACGCGGGGGAACCGTCGGTCGTGATGGCCAGCAAGGCCGCCAACCTGGCGAGGTACCTCGAATGAATCGCGCCATGCGGCGGCGACGCGCGCTCACCCTGCTGGAATTGATTGTCGCCAGCGTCTTACTGACGACGCTTGTGGCGTGCATCGGCGGAGTGTTGCGCGGCGCGCATGCGGCATGGCAGGCCCACGAAGAAGACATCGCGCGGATTCACGCCGCCCACGCGACCTTACGCCACATCGTGCGACGGACGCGGCAAGCTCAGGCGGTCACGGCGATTACCGCGTCGAACAACACCGCAGGATCGATCACGGTAACGATGTCCGACGGCTCCACTTCGATTTGGGCGCGAAATTCCGCTTCGAGCGAAGTGCACTATGGGACGGGCGCGGCGAATCAACTTTTGGCCGAGCAGATTACCGAATTGACGTTCACTGGTTACCTTGCCGATGGAGTCACCCCAACCACCACGCCTGCCGACATTCGCGCGGTCCGGTGTCAGGCGCGCGTTGATTTGCCGTATGACACCGGCGGCGCGCGCAACGTTGTGTGTTGGGCGTGGTTGCGATCCTGGTAGCCTTAGGAGACGACTGACCTTCGATTCGCCGAATACCCATTTTTCCGCTGAACACAATCGCCATGATCCGTAAGAGCGTACGCTTGACCGCACCTTCGCCGCGCCGCGGCGCCGCGCTGCTCGTGAGCATCTTTGTGATGTGCATGACAACGCTGATCGCGGTAGCGGTGCTTGAATCGGAGAGGACGCAATTAACCGCTCTGCGGCATACGATCAGCTACGAACGCGCGCTCTACCTGGCTGGCGCCGGCGTGCACCACGCGTTGGCCGAACTGGAAGTCGATACCGCTTGGCGAACCGGCGTTCCCAGCACCGAGTTCCCGGTAGGCAGCGGCTCGACCTATTCCGCCACCGTAGTGGATGGCGTGGGAGGCGAAGTGATTATCACCGGCATAGGGGTTTCCGGCGGTGTGACGCGCAAGGTGCAAGTCACCGTGGAAGTCGACTGAACGGCGCCAAGACCGCGCCATTAAGGGGTTCGCCATGAATTCGAAACAACGAAACCGCAGCAAAGGGCGATCGGCGGCGCGAACGACGGTCGCCTTGGAAATCTGCCGCAGTCGCGTACATTTGGCGGTCTTGGAACGCAACCCCGACGAGCCCGAAGCGCGTGTGCGCACGCGCACCATCGCCTGGCGTCAGAACGCGGCGTCGCTCAATAGCGAATTAGGCCGCAGCGAGTTATGCGACGCCTTGTCGCGCATGGCGGCGGAAGAAAAACTTCGCGGCGCTCCGGTCCAAGTGGCGTTGAGTCGCGACTTTTGCGTGACGCGCGTGGTCGCAGGCGCGGCCGGCAATGTTCGCCAGGAGCTTCGTAAACTCGAACAGCGAGCAGCGCTTTATCTGGGCCTTGGCAGCGGTCGCAAGGCGACCTCGACGACGATTTCCGCCTTGGACGCCCGACACGAGCATGGCTTGCTCGCCGTTGCGAATCAAAAAGTGCTGGACGGGCTCTTCACGACTCTGGTGCAAGCTGGTTTACGACCGGCTCGCATAGAACCATCGCTTCTGGCGATTTGCCGCGTGCTGGGGCATACGGGCGCCGATGCGGAAGCGCCGCAACTCATTATCAACCTGGCCGAGGGCGGGCTTGATTTGGGCATCTCGTATCGGGGACAGTTGTTGCTCGATTATCGGCCTGTGGCCAAGGACAACAATCAGGACGTGGCGGCGATTGTGACCCAACACTGGAGCCGCCTGGAGCGCTATTGCGCTCGGTACTGGGCGCAAACCAATCATCAAAAGAAGGGCGCGCGGCTGCTTCGCCTCCATTTGTTCGGTCCTGACGACGCCGTTCGCGCCGCCAAGCAGAGTTTTCCGCCCGAGGGCGAAATCAAGGTCGAGGCGTTTGACCCCGCGACGTTGGAAAGCTCTTGGCGTTACACGGGCGAAGGCCCCCGGCCGCAACAAACCGCCGCCTTGGGCGCTTGCCTTGCGGCGAGCGAATCTTCCCGTTCGTCGCTTGGCCCCAACCTGTTGGAGCGCATTCTGGCGGAGCAACATGAGAATCTGCTCCCCGTGGTCGCTCGTATTGGTTGGCCCGTCGCTGCGGTTGTGCTGTTGGGACTGATTCTGGGCGGATTGAACATCCAACAACAAAGATCCTGCGCGGAATTGGCGCGGCAGATTGAAGCGCTTGAGCCTGCCCGGTCTAAAGCATGGCAATTGGAAGTGACCTGCGTGCAGGCCCAAGAACAGATTGACCATCTTCAGCGTATTCGGCAGGGAATCGCCAATCGACCGTGGGATTCGATTCTCCTGAACATCGCACAATGCCTTCCCGAGGGCGTGTGGCTGAACCGGCTGAATGTGAAAGCCACCGAGAATCTCGGGATCGCGGGAATGTGCTACGACGACGAGCGGGCCTTTGAAGTGGTCCGTTGGTTGGAGAAAACCCCCCAGCTGCAAGATGTGCAAATTGAAGGGATGCAGCCCCAACGCCTTCCCAGCGGCCCGGCGACATCGTTTACCATCCATGCCGATTTTGCCCAGGCCGCACCACCGACAGATTCCGCGCCAGCGATGTAAGCGTCGCCCTATGTGGAACATTGACGTCAGTCACCATCAAATTATCCTGCTCCGAACGCGCTGAGCCCTACTCACGCGGCGCCGCGTTAATTCGCCCCCCCTAGGACCGGTGTTGCTGGTCTCATTGAAAGTACCGTCCGATGCTCGAACACGCGATTCGTCGATGTTTCGCAAGCCCATGGCGCGGCTGGATCGTCATATTCCTATCTTTGGGGTTGGGGTTGGGCGTCGTTTGGCCCCTCGCCGATCATTACCTGCAGTCCAAGAGTCACGCCGCGCAATTACGTCACGAGTTGACGGAAAGCCGCCTTGCGGCTTCCCGCGTGGCCCGCTTGGAGCAACAACGCCAAGCGCGCCAAACCAACCTGGACAATTTAGCGGCGTCCTGCGTTCCGCCAGAACGGTTGTCGGAGTTCCGCAGCGAGATGTTTGACCTCGCGCGCGAAACCAGCTGCCAAATTCGGCGAATGAACGTCGGCGAGCCGCGGCGACGACCTTGGCGAACGGGCGACGACCCGCTGAAGACCGAACCAACCAGCACCCCCACGGAAGGACCCGGTTATCAACTTTGCTGGCATGGCGTGTCGATGGCGGTGTCGGGCAAACTTACCGATGTACGGAGTTTTCTCGGCGGTATGCTGACGTTGAACGCGCTGCTTCACATTCAACAGTTCACGTTGCAGCCGACTCCGGGCAACGAAACGGAGGCGCTCCTGGAACTGGAATGCACCGTGTTTGATCTCGCACAGGAGAAGGCCCTCCCTTAAGGATCGCTCAAATTCGCGCCATGGATGGTTTCAAGCACGCCCTCGCCACTTGCGGGCCACGAATTGGTTCGGCGTCCTCAGGACGTACCGGACCGGTGCGCCGTTGCGCGGCGTGGGCTTGTGCGCTGTGGCTCGTCTTGGCGACAACCGCCGGCGCGCAACTTCGCTTGCCCGATCCGACCGCGATCGAAGCCACCCTGGCGGCCAAATTGGCGCAGCGCGGCGACTTGACCCTGGACGACGCCGCCATGGCCGAGACGCTCATGCGCGTGAGCGAGATCTGGGGCGTGAACCTGGTTGTCGCCGCCCAGATTGAAGGCCGCGTGACGGGATCGTTCCGGAATGCTCCCCTCCATGAAATTCTCGACGCGGTATTGATCGCCAACGGTTACGGCTACCGCCCGGTAGGGCAAAGCCTGGTGGTGATGAAGTTGGCCGACCTGGGCGAGATGAACCCCATGTTCACCACCGCGGCTTTGCGCGCCCGCTACGGACCGCCCAGTGTGCTGGCCGAAAGTTTGCGATTGCTTTGCTCTCCCAAAGGCAAGGTGCAACCGCTCGACGCAGCCGGCGTGCTGCTGGTGTGCGATTTTCCCGACCGTGTGGACGCCATCCGCCGGTTGGTTGAGCAAATGGACGCAGTCGGGCCGACTGCGGCGAATGGCGGCCAAGCCCCTTCGTTTGAAGTGACTCACTTTGCGCCTCAGTTTGTTCCCGCGATGGCCATGAAAGACGCCGTGCAAGCGGTGCTTTCCCAAAACGGCAAAATCGCGGTCTTGCCGCTGGAGAATCAACTCGTCGTGGCCGACTTCGCCCCGCATTTGGCGCTGGCGGGCCGCGTCGTGCAAGAGCTTGACTTCCCCCGCCAACAAGTACGGATTACCGCGCTCATTTATGACTTGAGCGTGCAAGATATGGTCGAACTGGGCGTTAACTGGGGACACGCACTGAAATTCCGGCCCGACGCCGCAGGAGACCCGCAAACCGTGTTCTCGGGCGCTACGGTGCTGCAAACCCTGCCTGCGCCCGACGCGACCAGCGGGGTGATGACGCTGATGAACTTGAGTCAGCACGTCGACTTGACTGCCGTCGTGCAGGCTCTGTCGCAAGCGCAAAACTCCCGGTTGTTGGCCAACCCCAACGTCACCGTGATCGAAAATGAACCCGCAGACATTTCGATCGTGACGGAAATTCCTTACCAGCAATTGACCGAAACGCAACAAGGCGGAAACATTGGCACCACCGCCTTTCGCGAAGCCGGCGTCAAGTTGGAAGTGGTGCCCACCATTGCCGCCGACGGCACCATTCAAATGGTCGTGACGCCGAGTTTCAGCCGTCTGACGGGCTACACGCCCGGCGAACAACCTCAGCCGATCATTGATCGCCGGGAAGCGCGCACGACGGTCCGAGTCGCGAACGGCCAAACTTTGGTGATCGGCGGTTTGCGACAGCGGCAAGAAATCAACGACTACAACGGAATTCCCTTCCTCAAAGACTTGTGGGGCGTCGGCGCCTTGTTCCGCCATCGCTCCAATACGGTGCGCGAGAGCGAACTGGTGGTCTTTGTTCGTCCGGAAATCGTCTCTCCGTGCTACCCCGGCTTGCCGCGCGAGGAAATGGCGCGCGATGCGACCTACGGAATGCTAAGCAACATTCCGCCGGCAGTACCGCCGGATGCTTGTATTCCACGTTTGCCGGAAGTTTCGGCCGAAATGTCGGTAGCGCCGGCGCCGGGCGTATCGATTCCGATGGATTATCCACAAACCCTGCCCTTGCCGTCGGAAGATCCTCGGACGCTTGCGCCGCCATGGCGCGAAGGAATTCCTTCGCCGCCTCCGCCGCCCCAACCTTCGGCGCCGGGCGTCAATGAGGCGTTGCCGCCGGTTGCGCCGCCTGCCGGACCGGAGTTAACTCGGCCGGTTACGCCCTCAGCCGTTTCGCGGCCAACGGGTCCAACGTCCGGCAATCCGTCGAGCGCCCGCATGAGGCCCTCGTCGCGCCGGTCTCTGCTGAATCGGTAACGCGGTGCTCGGCCGGGGTGTTCGATCCGCAAGTCAACGGCGTGCGATTCATTGGGCCGCTTATCCAGCAATGGACCGGCGCCCCAGCGTGTCCTATGTTTGCGTGATGATCCACTTTTGCACGGTTGGACAACTTGCGGCGCTGATGCTCGGCCTCTCGGTTGTAATGAGCGGGTGCGCGAAAGCGCCGAGTTCTCAGGCATCGGCCGAACAACCCGCGCTGGCGGAGAACGCCGCAGCCGTGATGACGCCTCCTGCGCCGATCGCACTGGCGACGCCGACTGCGGTCGAAGCCCCGTTCGAACCGCCGTTTCCGGAACGACAAGAGCTATTCATTCCGCCCGATTTGTCGACATTGACGCAAATTCCCACACAGTTAGAAGGAACCGATCTGGTGGTTCGCGGCTTCGCGAACTTTGAAGGTCCGCGCGTCATCCTGGAGATCGACGGCAAAGTCCGCGTGCTCAAAGAAGGAGAAGAGTTTCGTGGAATCCAAGTTACGTCGATTACTCCTCCCATGATCAGTTTGCAGCGGGGCGGTCAACGCTGGACCGCTCGGCTCGCTCGGTCGCGATAACTCTCGCGGGTGAACCGCGAATAGCTCGCTTGACGACTCGTGGCTTGATTCCTGCGTGCGAATTTCGACGTGGAGCGCGCGGTGATGCGCGCTCTTGGCGAGTCGTCGCACGGTTCGCAGGGGCTGTCACGGCGGAAACCAAGCGAAAAAACGCAGTTTCTTCGGGGTTCTACCGTCCTGGCTCATAAATTGCCTTGCTCATGGTGTGGCAGAATACAGCTACACCCCCTAACCCGCCTAGAAGAACACTCGTCGGGCGAATCGAATTCTGCGGCGACGATTGTCCTTTGCAAAATGTCGCGGCGGAAATGCGACTCGCGACCAGAGAGGCTCCTTGGTTCGGCCATCCAGCGGAGTGCTTTCCTCCACCTCCCGGAAAGCCTTCGAATCACGAACCGAGGAGCCGATTTCCAAAAAAATGAACGATCTCCTTTGGGCGATCGTGATTGAGCGAATAAGGCGTCGCGGCCCAGGGCCAGCATCGCCGTTGCGTTGGGAGTTCTCGTCATGAAAGTACTTATCGGAGTCGACGGTTCTGCAGGAGCGCACGCCGCAGTTGAACTTGCCGGCCGCCTGCTGTACCCCGGTACGAACCAAATCACGCTGTACTGCACGCCGCCCGAGATGACGGTAAGGTCGGGCGATCCTGCAGATCCGCGTACCCTTGAGCATATGCAAGAACTGCTCACCGAGGCGGTGTTTCGCGAAGCGCAACAAAAGCTGCCTCCGCCGTGGCGCAACCATGTACGCACACTTGTCGGCGTGCAACGACCGGGACCAGGGCTCCTTGCGGCCGCTGAGAACCTCCGCGCCGAGTTGATCGTCGTCGGCGCTCGTGGAAGCGGCTCGCCCGGGAAGTTCGGTGTGGGCAGCGTCGTGCGAAAAGTCGTCCACAATTCAACGGCGCCGGTGCTGATTGCGCGACCTTCGCCGCACGCGACGAGCCCAACGAATTTTCGTGTGCTCCTGGCCAGCGACGGCTCCGCCGCCAGCCGGTGTGCAGGAGAATTTTTGTCGCAACTCGCCTGGCCTCCGAAAACCGTGGGCGAAGTTATCTACGTGCTTGAACCGCAGCTCAGTGGACCAACGCCCGACTGGCTGGAGGAACAACTGGTCGAACGTGAAACGGACTCGCTTGGTTTGGGGCGTTTTCGTCCTGAATCGGAGAAGCCGGTGCGAAGCGAGCGCATGGCGGCGTGGTGCGGAGCATTGCCGGCGATTTTTCTTGAGCAAACGCCGATCTTGGCCGAGGGACGCCCCGCCGATGCGATCCTCCGGACCATTGAGCAGGATGGCATCGACCTGGTCGTGGTTGGCGCCCGCGGACTCCACGCGGTCGAACGGCTGTTGCTGGGAAGCACATCCGAGCAGTTGCTTACTCAGGCCCCTTGCTCCGTATTGATCATGCCTCATGGCGAACAACCCTAGTGCGATCGCCCAACCGGCGTTCGCCTTGACCAAAGGACCGGCCGGTGTGTTACAACGAGGCGATGACCGAGGCCGCACAAAGAATAGCCGCGCTGCAATCGCCCGATGCTTACCCTCATCCTGCGCCCCAGATTGAACTGATCGAGACGCATATCTCTTGGGTGCTGCTGGCAGGAGAGTACGCTTACAAGATTAAAAAGCCGGTCCGGTTACCGTTCGCCGACTTTTCGACGCTCGACCGGCGGCGGTTCTATTGTGAGGAAGAGTTGCGATTAAACCGCCGGTTGGCTGCGCGTTTGTACCTGGAGGTGGTGGCGATTACCGGTCCGCCGACCGCGCCACGCATCGCGCTTACGTCGGAACTGTCCGCCAATTTCGGCGAGCCAGTTGATTTCGCGGTGAAAATGCGGCGGTTTCCGCAAGACGCGTTGCTCTCGCGGCTTGCGAAAAGAGGTCTTTTGACACGGGAGCACATCAACCAATTCGCTCGCGCAGCAGCCGACTTTCACGCGCGCATTGCGGTCGCACAACCCGGAGATTCTTGGGGAACGTGGAATCGCGTCGCACAGCCGATTGAGGAAAACTTCGCCGAACTTCTTTCTACGGCCAAGCCAGGCGACGGCTTGTATGAGCGTTTGATGGCGTTGCAGGCCTGGAACGCCGATCAGTTGACTCGCTTGCGTGACACGATGGAAGCACGTCGCCAGGGCGGCTTTGTCCGCGAATGCCATGGCGATATGCACCTTCGCAACGCGGTGCTGCTGCCGCGGGAAGCGCCGTCGTGCGACGGTGCCGACGAGGTGGTGATCTTTGACGGAATCGATTTCAACGAAAACCTGCGCTGGATCGACGTGCAGAACGAAATTGCGTTCCCTGTGATGGATCTCGATCGTCGCGGTCACGCCGAATTGGCCTGGCGGTTTCTGAACGTTTATCTTGAAGCGACGGGCGATTACGAAGGGTTGGCCGTGTTGCCGCTTTATTTAAATTATCGCGCCTTGGTGCGGGCTAAGGTCGATTGGATTCGCGGGCAGCAAAACCATATACCGCGTGAGGAGCGACGCCAACTGGAGGACGACTTTGCGCGGTACCTTGCCCTGGCGGAACGCTACGCGCAGACGCGGCGCCCGCGGTTGTTTCTGACGCATGGCGTGTCGGGAAGCGGGAAGTCGTACTTTTCGCGGCGACTGTCCGAATTGGCGGGAGCCGTTCAGATTCGTTCCGATGTTGAACGTAAACGTCTCTATCAAAATGATCTCTATCAAAATGAGGGAGCGGCGCTTGCCGACGAACCGTCGCGGACGAAGCGCCACCTTTACTCGCGCAAGGCCAACGAGCAAACCTACGCGCGACTACAACACCTGGCCGACGCCGCACTCGCCGCCGGCTTTTCGGTGATTGTCGACGCCACGTTTCTTTCGCATGCGAGGCGTGAGCAGTTCCGCCGATTGGCGGTTCGACGAGGTGCGCCGCATGTGATTCTCGATTTCCACGCGTCTCCCGACTTGCTCCGTCGACGTCTGGCCGCGCGGCAAGCCGAGGGGCTCGATGCGTCGGACGCCGACGTGGACGTGCTTATGCAGCAACTAGAGAATCGTCAGCCATTGCTCGACGCCGAACTTCCGCACGCGCTGCGCATCGACGCCGAACCGCCCGAAGTGCTGGAGGCGTCGCTTGTCGCTGCGGCGCAATGGAGCGAATCGTAAACGGCGCGTCGCGCTATCGGACGACGCGCCAAGGCCATTATGCCGTGCTTACAGCCCCGCGACCTCAAAGCCATCGCGATAGGTGCGTCGGAGCAACTTGTTCGCTTCGGGCAGGTTGGTTATTTCCAAGCGTTCGGCGTCCCATTCCAGCTTGGTCTCAGGGTATCGATTGGCCACGACGCCCAAGAGGAGCGCCTCGGTCAAGGGGCCGGCATAGCTAAAGCCGGCGCTGGTTTTGCCTTCGCCGAGACAGGCATCGACCCACTGATGATAATGGTCGGCGCCGTCCACCTCCGGTCGCTGGTAATCGCGGAACTTTTCTTGCGGGAAGAGTTGGGCTTCGCCTACGTGCGGTAGAAGCATTTGTCCTTCCTCGCCAAGGAACAACGAACCTTGATCGGGGAGGTTCAGGCTGGGCAGGTCGAGCGCTTCGCCCTTGGGCGGCGCGAAGGCGCCGTCGTGCCATGTCCACAACAGCGACTCAGTGGTGTGCTTCGTGCCGGGGAACTCGTATTCGACGATGTTCTTTTCGGGATGCCCCACACCCGTTGGTTTGCGGCAGGTGGTTTTAGCCCACTTGGGCGCCGTTAATTCCAGCGCGGCGTAGGGCGTATCGAAGATATGCACGCCCATGTCGCCCAGCGTACCGGTGCCAAAGTCGATCATTTTGCGCCACGCGCCAGGATGGTAAACATGCGGAGCGTACGGACGCTTGGCCGCCGTGCCCAACCAAAGGTTCCATTCCAAGTTGGCCGGCGGCGCCTGTTCGGCGGGCGTCGCCTGGCCGTCGTAGCCCCAATTCTTGTTGGACCAGGCGTATACGCGGCTGACCTTGCCGATCATGCCGCTTTGAATCATCGCGACGGCGCGGCGGTAGGGTGTGCTGGAATGCACTTGAATGCCCATTTGTGTCGGCAGGTTCTTCTTTTCCGCGACAAGCCGGAGTTGTCGCGCTTCGAACACTTCGTGTGTAAGCGGCTTTTGGCAGTAAACCGGCTTGTTGTGGTTTAGCGCGCTCATGGCCGCAGGCGCATGGGTGTGGTCGGGCGTAGAGACCACCACGGCGTCAATTGTGTCGCCCAAACTGGAAAGCATCTCGCGAAAATCTCGAAAGATCTTGGCCTGGGGATGTTGCGACTTGGCCTGATTCAACCGATCCAGATCGACATCGCACAACGCGGCGACTTCCACTTTCGGATGCGACGCGATTGAACTCAGGTCCGCGCCGCCCATGCCGCCCACGCCAATGTGTGCGGTGCGAAGCTTGCCATTGGGCGAGACTGCCAGCCCTGCGGACGACAAAACCGGAACCGCGGCCAGCGCGGCGCTTGTACGCAAAAAGTCACGGCGTGAGAAATGGTGCTTCATTGTGCCTGGTGGGTTAAGGGAGGAAGGAAATCCAAGTCGGCAAAGCGGCGATGGCAAAGTAAACGGACATAACGCATCGCTGCACGGCGCGTCACGCCATCAAACAGCGCAAGCGTCAAACCGGCTGCGACCATGCATTCATGGCGACGCTGGTTCAAGCGTGAACTGCCGCGGAGTCAGCGCCAAGGGGGGCGTCGCGTTTTCCAGAATTTTTTGCCAGCCGGTGTGTTTCCGGGGCTCGAAGAGCCAGTTTCCCTGAATCACTTTGAGCCCTACACCCTGACTGATTGTGCATAAACTGGGATTGAACAAACCGACCGATTATGACAAAACGCCGCCTTTAGCGCTGGTCCCGTTTCTTCGCGAAGGCGACACCCGTTGCGCTGCACGCAACATTGGGCGTTGGTCGACGGGAACGCTGTAGGAGTATTAAGGAATGTCAGCAGGAGTCTTTCTTTCGGTCATTGTTCCAATTTACAACGAGCGAGAGAACATTCCGCGGCTGCACGCCGCCTTGTCGCAGGTGCTGCCCGACGTCACCGATCGATATGAAATTCTGTTGGTGGACGATGGCTCGCGCGACGGCAGCGCCGACGAACTACGCCGTGTGAGCGAAGTCGATCCACGAGTCAAGGTGATTACGCTCCGCCGAAACTTCGGGCAAACGGCCGCCATGCAGGCGGGCCTGGACCTGGCGGCGGGCGAAGTGATTGTCACGTTAGATGGAGACTTGCAAAACGATCCGGCCGACATTCCGGCGATGTTGGCCAAACTGGATCAAGGCTTCGACCTCGTTCATGGCTGGCGGAAGACTCGACACGACGCCTGGCTCAATCGCAAACTACCGTCCAAGATCGCCAACTGGCTGATCTCGAAAACGACCGGTTTCCCAATTCATGACCTGGGTTGTACGCTCAAGGCGATGCGCAGCGATATCGCCCGCGAGCTTGACTTGCACGGCGAAATGCATCGTTTCATTCCGATCCTCGCGTGGCAACGCGGCGCGCGATGCTACGAGCTGGAAGTGCGGCACCATCCGCGTCGGTTCGGCAAAACGAAGTACGGCATCTCGCGCACCACCCGCGTCGTGCTGGATCTAGCCACGGTCAAATTCTTGCTGTGTTGGTTGAACAGCCCCATGAAATTGTTTGGGCGGTTAGGACTTTACGCGGCCGCGGCGGGGTTCTGCAGCATGACAGCCGTCATCACGATGAAATTGCTGGGCGGGATCGACATGACGGGCAACCCGCTGTTGCTGCTCTCGGCGCTATGTTGGATGTCGGGGTTGCAATTGTTCAGCCTCGGTCTGCTTGGCGAAATGAGCACGCGGCTGTACTACACGCGCTCGGGCCGACGGCCCTACGTCGTGGACGCCATCAGGCAGGGGCCGGATTCCGCGCCTCGCCGCATGAAAGCCGCGGCGTAACGGCTGCAGAGTCATTCCCAAACGATGCCGCCATGAGACCTGCAATCGCGAGCCGTCGACGAGTGTCTTGCGGAACTCGCGTTTAGGGCTCTTGAAGATGTTCTTGAATGAAGGTCAGCATGCGTAGCGGGCTGACCACGCCCGTGATCTTTTCATTCAAATCCAGGACAGGCACGTGCCGATAGCCGCAAGCGGCCATCACGCACAACGCAGCCGCGGCTGGGTCGGTATCGTACACGACCGTGGGGTTGGAAGTCATGACTTCCCCTACGGTGCGTTCTCCTGAAGCGGGATAATCTTCGGCCACTTTGTCCAACACGTCACGTTCGCTGAACATGCCGACCAGGGCATCGCCTTCGACCACGAGTAAACAGCCGATGCCTTTCTCGCCCATCAGGTCAATTGCTTGCCGCACGGGCATAGTGGGCGGCGCCGTCACAAAGGGGCGCGCCAAGATCTCGGCGGCGGTTCGTTTCATCAAAGCGCTTTTGAGGGGGTCGCGCGTCGAGGTCTTCATGGGTTACGCTCCTTCGGCCGTGGCAAAGTAAGGGTGTCCGCCTACGCGCTGCACCATCACTTGGCGCGGGAAGTGTTCGGCAATGTACTCCATCACACCACGTTGCCCAGTGAGGGCGACGGCTTTACCCTCGGCGTCGACCACCACAACAAATCGCAGGTCATCGGCCTGCATGGTGGCGATGACATTCCCGATCGGCTCCGTTTGTCGGATCGAGGCCCAACAAGGATCCATGCATCCCTGAACCGGCTGATCGCCCCAGTCGCGCGGGCGGGAACGCAGCAAATTGATCACGCTTTGTTCCGTGAATACGCCGTGCGGTCGATCCGAGTCATCGACGACAATGGCGCAACCTAGTCGTCGCGCACGCATTTGTGCGACGGCGTCTCGGGCGAGCGTGGTCGGCCTCACCTTGACGGCCTCTCGCAGCCTTAAGACGTTGACCGGCTCTTGGGCCAAGTTGTGTTCCAACGGCATATGGTTCTCCTACGTATAAACTCCTACAACGGGGAACGCAGGAGCATCGGTCGGCATTTTTCGTACCGGCTTCTCCAACACATGAGAAAAAACATCAGCCCAATCGGGAAATCTGCAAGAATCGTGATGTTTTTGGCGAATGGCGCGATCGGCCTTTCCGCGACTCACCCTTGCGCGCTTGTGCGATTCTGCTACGATCAAGGCAGGAACCGCACACTGACCGTGCCGCCACGCGCGCTCCAAAACCCGTTCCAGTTATGAGGCAATTCGACCTAGCGCAGTTGACGGTGGCGCATCGCGAACGGTGCGAGGATCGCGTATTGGTCGTCGCGCGAGATGAGCGCGCCGTTCTGATTGTCGCCGATGGCGCCGGAGGCATCGGATGCGGCGATACCGCTGCCGAATTCGTGCTCGGTGAAGTCCAGTCCGCCTGCGCGCACGTGGAGACCGCCGATCAATGGTGCGCCGTACTCCGTCAAATTGACGCTCGAATCACGGCGGGTGAGTCGACCGCCGTAGTGGTTGATGTGCGTCCGGACCGACTCTTCGGCGCAAGCGTAGGCGACAGCCAGGCGTGGATCGTGCACGACGGCCAAATCACGAATTTAACCATCCACCAACATCGTAAACCCTTACTTGGTTCTCGCGAGGCTCGCCCCATGCCGTTTGAGGCATCGATGCTAAACGGCGTACTGATCGTGGCGACGGACGGTTTCTGCAACTATGTCAAACATGATCGGTTAGCCCGAACCGTCGCCCAATTCGATTTCTTCGCTCTACCACGCCAATGCATCGAATTGGTTCGCTTGCCGTCGGGCGAACTGTGGGACGACATCGGGATTATCGTGTGCCGCGTCCGACCGCCGCAACGCACGCGTAAACGCTACACCTTGTAAAGCGTTCGCCGCCGAGCCTCTCTCGGCGGCATCAACCTCTTCTATTGCGGATGCGACAACGTGCACGCGACTTCATCAAAGCGGGCTATTTCCGCATGGCCGTGGTTTGCAGGAGCAACGGGGTTGCCCGGTCGACGGCATAAAGCCGTTTGAAGACCCGCTTGGCGCGCCGCGTCGAGTTCGGCGGTAACGTCGCTGAGGAACAAGATGTCTTTCGGCCTCAAACGCATCTCGTTTGCAATGGCGAGGTAGCTGCCCGACTGCTTTTTGGGACCGGTTGTGGTGTCGTAGTGGCCTTGAAACAGAGGAAGCATGTCGCCGTAGATGGTGTGGCCGAAAAACAAGCGTTGCGCTTGGACGCTGCCCGACGAGTAAATGCGCACGTCCAGCCCCGCCGATCGCCAGGCTTGCACGGCGGGCGGTACATCGTCATAAACATGCGCCTTGAGTTCGCCACATGCGAATCCGGCCTCCCAGATCAACCCTTGCAGTTGCTTGAGTCCGGTGGTCTTCGCGTCGGAGTCCATCAAACGCAGCACTTCCGTTTCGATAATGGTTTGCTGCTTTGCGGCGGACTGCGTACCGCACCAGTCGCTCGATGAGGCGTGACCGGCGTCTTGCGCGATTTGTTCGCACGCCTCGCTCAACGCCGCGGACCCCCAATGATCGCGCAGGTACGATGCCAGCTCGCGCCGCACGAAAGGAAACATCACGTCGTAAACAAATGCGATTGAGGATGTCGTGCCTTCGATATCCAACAGCACGCCACGGCCTGAGAACGAAATACCCACGCAAAGTTCCGGTTGAAGAAGGCGAATTTCGCGACTCACGCCATTGTGAAACTCCTCACCGCCACGTCAAGAGTGTGGCCTGGCGCGTCGCGGCGCCATAAATTGAAAAATATTGTGCGTCGACATTCCAACAAGGTGCGGGGCATGCGTTGGTTACTGAAAGTTCGCTTGTGGATGACGCGGTGGCGGCGGCCCATGTCGCTAGGAGAGCGCGGCGAACGCGAGGCGGAACGCTATCTGCGCCGTCGCGGGTATATCATCGTAGCGCGACATCGCCGCGACTACCTGGGCGAGATTGATCTCGTGGCGGTCGATGAACGCACCGTGGTGTTTGTTGAAGTCAAGACCCGCCGCTCGCACGACGCTGGCCACCCCGCCGAAGCGGTCGATGAAGCGAAGCAACGCCGTCTAACTCGGTTGGCGTTGGCGTATCTTAAACATCACGATCTGCTCGAATGCCGCGCCCGTTTCGACGTCGTCGCGATTACCTGGCCCAATGGCGCCAAACGTCCTGGGATCGAACATTATCGCAACGCCTTTGAAGCCCAAGGCCAGCGACAATTGTTTTCTTAGAGCAATGCTCCCCCATTTTTCCTAATTTGGCTGGTTTGTGGGGGAACGCGTCGAATCATAAAGTGGCAAGAGAAAAATCGCGAACCGCTGACGTGTTTTGCCACTCGTTCTGCATTACAAAACCAAGTGGGCGCTGCTGCGCCTTAGACCGCGGTCGATTTGACGCTTCCGAGGAAGGAAACAACGATGAAGGCGATGTTCGTGGCGACAATGGTTCTGGTTTCGAGTACGGCGACTACCGTGGCGTGGGCCGACTACCCCGATTACAGCGAGTGGAGCACCTCGTATAACACGGCGGAGGGTTATGCTGTCCAGTCGCATGTGATCTTGCGCGGCGACCGCGGCAGCTATCATACCGATCAAGGCGCGTACGGTTGGTTGTACAACATTGAATACCGTCCTGCGGAGAATCAGCCGGAGGGAGTCACCCTCGTCACGGGCTCATGGAAATTTCAGAGCGGACAAACCGGATGGTTCAAGTTTCATGTGAACCGACCGTTTACGCGCTATTCAGGTATCTGGGGATTTACGGGAAGCCGGACGGCGTACGCGTGGAATGGGCGACGGGCGGCGGACCTTGGCGCCGAACCATTGGCATCGAGTCCACCAATCAATCCGGCGCCCTCTCGACCGTTCATCACACAAACGCCTTCGGTTACGCCTTCGCCCGTGTTCACCCCGCCGCCGCTTCGGCCATCGTTCCCTTCCGGCGGTGGACGCCCGTCCGGCGGTCCGCCAACCATTGGCGACGCCAGCCAATTACCCGCGGGGACACAACTGCAGTTTGACCAGCGAACTGGAACGATGCGCGCGTTTGATTCGAATGGACGCTTCTTGGGCAATGTGCGCCGTCGCGGCAACTAAGCGTGGTGCGCCTCTTGCCTCGAACCTTCGGCGCCCGGAGACGCCGCGACCTAGGAAAGGACGGACCTGCTCGTCTGTCTGCGGCGCGGTGTTTAGGTTAGGAAAACGGGCTTTGTTCTAGGGAGCGGCATTTCATCGCTCGATGTGATGCGCTGGTACATTGGACTCATCCGAACCCGTGGAACTTTTGATGCATCAAAGCGTTTTATTCGCTCGAACCTTCAAGGGGTATTCGCTTGGACTGACGTGGCTGTTGATCGCTGCCTTGGTGGGGACAACACCTGGCCGTAGTCGGGCGGATGACGACGCGGTATCGAAACTCACCAGCGCCTACCAGCGCGGTATGGCGCTCTATCACGAAGAGCGTTACGCCGACGCCATTCCAGCGTTCGAAGAAGCGGTACAGCTTGCACCGCGCGTTTACGGACGCGGAAACAAGGGCGTCGATAACATGAATACCGCCAGGTTGACGGAATTTCTGGCGAACTGCCACTCCGAGTCGTACCGCTTGAGCGAAGCCGAATCGCTTTACGAAAAATGTCTTGCGGCCGTTGCAGCCGAGGAGGGGCGCAACAGTCCCATGCATCGCCGCTGCCAGGGCAGTCTCGCGTCGGTGTATTTCCGGCTCAATCAATGGAGTGAAGCCGAGAAGCTTTATCTTGCGTCGCTCGAAGCGAACGATTTGTCGGACGATGGGGGTGTGCGCGCCAGCAACCTTGCATACCTTTACTTGACGATGGGCCGGCAAGACGCCGCACTAGCGTGGTTTCGGCAGGCGCTCAATCATTGGGAGCAGAAGCACGACCGCCGCGGCCAGTTAATGAAGGCCCAAGTTTGGCACGGAATGGGAATGATCGCCTATCAGCGGAACCAGCTCCATGAAGCACAACAACGCTTCGAACAAGCTCTGGCGGAGCGCACGCGTTGGCTTCCCCTTGAGAGTCGGTGGGTCGCACAAACGCAAGGCATGTTAGCCAGCGTCTATTCCAGCCAAGGCAAAGATGTTCAAGCCAAGAAGCTGGCCGAACAAGCCGAGAAGGCTTACCGCATCCGCTCCGGCGCCGATTCCACGGATGTCGCGCTGCAACTCCACGAACTCGCCTTATTGCTTGCTCGCCAAGGCGACGATGCGGCGGCGATACAAAGAATGTCCGAGTCGCGCCGCATCTATCGCAAATACATGGTCGGCGTGCTGACGGGGTTGTCGTCTGCCGAACAGTTGCGATTCCTTGCCGAAGAGCGTCGTCGGTACATGGACGCCATCGCCTTGGCGCGCCAGCACGCGAACGATCCAACATACGCCCACGCTTCGTTGGAGTGGGTGTTCAATGAAAAGGGCTTGATGCAGCAAGCACTGGCCGAGCGGACATTGCAAGCGCGCGATGTCCATTTTCAGCCCGATTTGACCAAGATTGTGCAGGATCTGAACGATGTGCGGCAACGCCTTGCGGCCGTCGCAGCGGCAGGAGACGATAAGCCGGAGTTGAGCCAACAGTTGTCCGACCAGGCAAACGACTTGGAGCGACGACTTGCGCGTATGAATCGTCGGCGCGCGTCTGAGCCACAGTGGCTGGAGCTGTCGCACGTCCTCGATGGTTTGCCCGCGAACAGCGTGCTGATCCATCTTGTTCGCATAGATCGTGCGACACCCGCGGTAAGCGCCTTTGGCGCGCGACCCGCCGCAGAGCCCTATTACGTGGCTTGGACCTTGCGCAAATCCGATGCGCGCGTGCGGCTCTTTGACCTGGGCCCAGCCGAGCTTATCGAAGCTCAAGTGGCGGCGGTCCGCCAGTCCCTCGCCCAGGCTATGGGGTCCGCGGATGATCCGGAGTCGATCTTTCAGCTCGGCGACGCCGAAGCCGAACTACGCGCGCTTCGGCCTCTGGATGCACTGAGCCGCTCCATATTCCATCCTTTACGAAGCGAACTAGCCGGGTCACAGCATTTGATCGTCTCGCCCGATGGCGCCTTGTGGCTTACCCCGTGGGCCGCGCTACGCACACCGGAAGGTCGCTATGCGATTGAGGAATATCAACTTGAATATGCGATCCGAGGACAAACCACCCCACCCTCGGACGCGATTGCGACGAATCCGGCCGTCGTCATGGCCGACCCGAATTTCGACCTCACCCCGACACAAGCGGAATCGTCGCTGCGGGCCATCTACCGCGGCGCGCCGGCGCCACGAACCGTCGCGGTGAGGAGTGTGGGAAAACTCAGCGATATCAAGCCTGTGCCGCGATTACCTGCCACGGCCGCCGAGGCCCGGGCGATCACCCCCAGTTTGAAAGCACTAACGGGGCGCGCTCCGACCGTGTACACGCAACACAACGCTCTTGAGAGCGTCTTTCGTCGGTTGCGACGACCGGAAATTCTGGTGCTTAGTACGCATGGTTTCTTTTTGGAGGGTTCCCAAGACCGCAACGGCGACTCCGCCTTGGAAGAGGAGAACATGCAAAACCCACTCTTACGGTGTGGTTTGTTGTTGGCAGGTTGCAACCAGCGCGAATCTCAAAGGGGGGCTACAAGCGAAGAAGGTGTGCTGACCGGACTGGAGATCCTCGGCGCTGACCTGCGCGGCGCCAAACTGGTCGTTCTCAGTGCGTGCGAAACGGGGCTAGGGCAAGTGCGCAGCAACGAAGGCGTGGCGGGATTGCGCCAGGCTTTTCAACTTGCCGGCGCCGAGACGGTCGTTTCTACCTTGTGGGTCATACCCGACAGAGAGTCTGCCGTGCTTATGTCCGCCTTCTTCGAAAATCTCGTCCGGGGCCAATCGTACCCGGAAGCGCTAACTCTTTCACAACGTCAATTGATCGCACAACTGCGGGAAAAACGCGAGGCGGCGCATCCCGCCAAATGGGCCGCGTATACGATCACCCAAAAATAGCAGAAGCCATTTTTCTTCACGCAAATCTCGCAGTTCGTTCGCCTGGAACCACTGCAATTCACGCGGGAATTTACCTGGAATAGCTTCGAGGCCCCAAAGACCGAGTGAGGCGCATTTCCCTCTCTAAGAAAATTTTGGAAACTTTTTTCCGTGATGTGACCGGTCGTGTCATCGGCGTGGCGAAGATGTGGGTATCAGAGGGAGGGAAATTCACTTCCCTCAAACTTTCCACCCACGAAGGACACGCCCCATGGACTGGAGCCACGATCTTCCGCCGACATTCGATGGCGACGCAAACCCTCTGCCCGACGCCACGGCTGGACTTTCCCTCGAACCGCGGCCTTACCAACTGCGCATCATTTCCAAGGCCGTACGCATGTTCAGCGGCGAGTTTGTCAATCGACACAACGAGCGCGAACCCGAAGCCGCCTCGGTGATGATCGAAAGCCCGACCGGTAGCGGCAAAACGGTGATGGGACTTTCTGTCGCTCGGTACTTGCAGCGCAAGTATGGTTTTTCGGTGGGCTGGGTCGCTATGCGGCGGAACTTACTCGCCCAGGCCGAGGAGGAGAATCGCCGCCGCGGCTTCAATGTCGAGATGCAACTCATCTCCATGTTCGACAAAAACCCGCCCGCGGTCGATATGCTCGTCGTGGACGAGGCACAACATGACGCCGCGATGAGTATGGCGAATTTGCATTGCACGATACGCCCCAAGAAAGTGTTGGGATTGTCAGCCACTCCGTACCGTACCGACCGTATTAAACTTTGCTTCGACAAAGTGATTACCGACGCGGGGATCCACCAGTTAATTCAGGACGGCTATTTAAGCCGCTATCATCACTTCACCATTCCGCAATACTCGCCGCAAAGCGTGGCGCATTTTTACACCGCTGAGCCCGAGCGCTGGGGCAAGACGTTGCTTTTCTTCCATCGCCTGGAGGAGTGCGAAGCATGCCGTGTTCTGCTTGCCCAAGCCGGACATTGCGCGGAAGTCGTTACCGCCAAAACGCCGCGCGACCGCCAGTTAGAGGACTTCATCTCTGGCCGTTTCCAGGTGTTGATCAACATGGCGATTTTGACCGAAGGGTTTGATTGCCCCTCGTTGCAAACCGTGTTTTGTCGCCCTTCGGGCAAGAGCTGCACGATTCAAATGGGCGGCCGGGCTTTTCGCAAGCATGCCGACATTCCTTTAAAGCAAATCGTGCAGTGTAAAAAGACGCCGCATCCCTTCATCAAAACTGCCATGGCCGATGAACAATACGTTTGGGTTGACGGCCGCTGGCGCACGCTCAAGCTGAATCAAAAACTGGAAGCCATCACGCAGAACGCTCGACAGGTGATCGCTCGCACCCATGCCGAGCTGCCCAAACTTGTCTCCGCCCATCGCAGTCGGCCGATGCCCTGGGAGCGTCGTGAAGCCGTTTAGTCGCTGCCTCCTCGGCCAGTGTGCTCTTGATTTGCGTTCACGAATCGCTTGGCCCGGATTGGCGATTCATTCAAGTACCCACAGCTCCTTTTTTTCCTCCCCTTTCCACGGACAGGACTTTAACCATGAAGACGACAAACGTTTCCTTCGCCTACGGTGTGACGTGCGTGAAAGACATTCACATCGCCGAAACGCGCAAAACGCCCTTGGGCAAAGTCAGTGTTGGCGCGCTGGAGATTTCCGGCGAACCGGTGCTGCCCACCAAGCGATTCTGGAAGTCATTCTTCAATCGTTTTGGCGTGAACGACAACGTGTTTCGTTACTTCGATCCGACGGAAGTGTTCCAGCGCATCTCCGAACGCGCCGCCGACGATCTGGTGCGCTATTGCGTGGAACGGAACGAGAACGGCCACAGCCGCTTGCTCGCCGTGAGCAGCCCCAAGCGGCCGGTTATTGACTTTGATCAGGTCAACACGCTCGTTCGCAAGTATGACGGCCGCGATATGCACTATGACGCCGGCATTGTAACAAGCACGCATGCGCCGCGTTCGGGCGATTGCACCTTCTCGATTGGCGCCGATCGCTTCCAACATCGTTTTGTCATGGAAACGCCTATCGACGGCTTCAGTCATCCCAAGTTGTATCTGTCGTTCTTGCGTTTGATTTGCGCCAATGGCGCCATCGGCTACAGCCAGGCGTTCCGCAGCGATATCAGTCTTGGGAAGGATATCGGCCACTGCATTGCGCGGGCGCTGGAAAGCTATGATAATGGCGACGGATACGCGGCCCTGCGGCAACGCTTTGAAAGTGCGCAAAAATCTTGGGCCTCGGTTCGGGAGTGCATGCAGCTGTACAAGATGACGCTCAAGTTAGGCGAGCAATGCCACGTCCAGCGCGACGACCTGCTTCGTTCGCTCTACCGCACCACCGGCAACCTGAACGAAATTTATGGTTTAGCGAATTTAGACGCCTTGAGCCTCAAGCGGCAACGCATTTTGCCCGCGCGTTGCCGAGTGTATGACTTAATTAACTTCGCCAGTGAGACCGCCACGCATCATGCGACGGCGGCCGGCAATCGCACCATGCAGGCGTATATCGGAAGTCTGATCTCGGATGAGTACGACATGGAAGGCACCGCTGAAGCCGTCGGCGACTTCAATGACTTCTTCGTCGAATCGCCCACACCGGGCCCGCGCCAGTCGATGAATTGAGTTCCTGCCGGGTTTCGCCGCCTGGCCAGTACCGGCGGTTTGGGTTCGCCCACTCATCACGCTCGTCGTGATGAGTCTCGGGTTATCCTACGCGCGAGCTTGTGCGGTCAGGGCGGGCACGAGCCGCGCGAGTTGCGTTTTCATCGTTTGAACAAGCAACGCCAATTCCCTCCAATCGGCGTCGGCTGCCGTCTTTTCGATTTGGTAGCCCGTTTGATAGGCTTCCTCGCGCGAGAAGGGGGCAATGGCGCCTTTGAGCTTGTGCGCCGCCTGCCGAAGATTTTCGCGGTTTTCTTTTTTCACCGCATCCTCCAGCCGGGCGACCAATTCGGGGTATTCGTCGAGAAATACCTCAATCACTTCCCGCAGCAAGTCTCGGTCGCCGCCAAAGGTCTCAAGCAATCGCGCTACGTTGAGGACGTTCTCCTGCCCCGGCGAAGCATTCGCCACAGGCGACAATGTTGCGGGAGAATGGTCCGCCGGCGCGGCGCACGCTTCGATGGTTTTGAACAATTCCGCCGGACGAAGGGGCTTCGAAACATAATCGTCCATCCCGGCGGCCAGGCAGCGTTCGCGATCCCCCTTCATGGCGTGCGCGGTCATGGCGATCACGGGTACGCGCCGTACGGCCTCGTCTTCCGCCGCACGGATTTGGCGCGTCGCCTCGAAGCCGTCCATCTCGGGCATTTCGACATCCATTAACACGACGTCGTAACGACGCTCTTTCACGGCCTGTACCGCCTCGCGTCCACAACCGACGACATCGACCGCGTGACCACGTTTTTCCAGCAACCGCGCAGCCAATCGCTGATTGACCAGATTGTCTTCCGCCAACAGCAAGCGCAACGGGCGCTCGGCTTGACCGATAGCCGATTGCGACGTCGGGGGCGGGGCGCCAGGCCGGCTTTTTTCGCGTACTGCCGTGCGGGCGTGCAACGCTTCGATGAGTGCGTGGAACAGCTCTAACCGGCGAATGGGTTTGGTCATGTACGCGGCGATGCCGGCCGCCTCACACCGCACCGCATCTTGGCGCCGGTCGGAAGACGACAACATCATCAGCAAGCCGCCCGCCAGATCGGGCCGCTCGGCAATGGCCGCCGCAAGCTCGAAGCCGTCCATTTCGGGCATCATGTTATCAAGCAGCACGATGTCAAACGGTCGGCCCTCGTCGTTCGCATTTTGTAGAAGTTCGAGCGCCGCAGGTCCGTTGGGAGCCTCCATGGGCTCCATTTCCCAGCGATGGAGCATCTCGCGCAAAATTCGGCGATTCGTGGCGTTGTCGTCCACAATCAACACGCGACGCCCGCGCAGTTCTACGGCTTCGGCTGGCGCCGCTTCGGTTTTGGTTTCCGGGGGCAGCGTGAAGCGCGCGGTAAAGTGAAATGTGCTGCCGCGGCCCTCTTCGCTATCAACCCAAATGCGGCCTCCCATCATTTCAACCAACTGGGCCGTGATGGCCAAACCCAAGCCGGTGCCGCCAAATCGGCGTGTCGTGGAGCTATCGACCTGAGAGAAAGCCTTAAACAGCCGATCACGGCGGTCGGCAGGTATGCCGATGCCTGTATCGCGCACGGCGAAATGCAGCACGACGTCTTGATCCGATTGCAGTTCGTTCGTGACTCGCACGACCACTTCGCCCCGGTCGGTAAATTTGATCGCATTACCGACCAAGTTGACGATAATTTGGCGTAGCCGACCGGGGTCGCCAATCAAATCGGGAGGCACGTCGCCCAGCACGTGGCACGCCAGTTCAAGACCCTTCTTATGCGCCCGCAACGCCAGCGCCGCTAGCGTCTCGTCCAAGTTGTCGCGCAGGCTGAAATCGACTTGCTCCAGGTCGAGTTTGCCGGCCTCGATCTTGGAGAAGTCCAGAATATCGTTGATGACCGCCAACAGATAATCGGCCGAGGATTTGACCATCTCCAGGTATTCGCGTTGTTCCGCAGTCAAGGTTGTATCGAGCGCCAACTCGGTGGCGCCGATGACGCCGTTCATGGGCGTACGAATTTCATGGCTCATGTTGGCCAGGAATTCGCTCTTCGCGCGGTTCGCGGCGTCGGCCTGCTCTTTGGCCACGGCTAACTCATAGTTGGCGCGGCGTAAGGCATGGGTGCGCCGGTTCACGAGCCGTTCGACCCGCGCCGTACGACCGAGCATGACAAACAACAGCGATGCGGCCAGCCACACCACAATGAAACCGCCGCCAAGTACCGCCCAAGGACGCCACGACCGCGCACCGGCTAGATGTTCGGGCGTGGCCTGGCAATTCAGAATCCAACGACGGTCGGCAAGCTGGACCGTCATCATCTGGCTTCCAGGTTGCGAAGCGCGCGGTCCGCGGCGGGGACCTTCGTGATAATTTTCCGATCGGTAAAGCGTTTCACGTCGCTGCTCTGGGGCTGCGTCTAGCAGCAAAAACGCGAACCCCTCGTTTTCCAGACGTTCCAGGGCGCGCTTCGCTATTTGCTCTAAGTCAAGATGCGCCGCCGCGAACCCGATGACGTGCGCACGGCGGTCTTCCAGCGTCTTGATCGACTCGCCATTCTTGTAAATTGGAAGAAACACCACACAGCACGAAATGGGGAAAAGCGTTTGCGCGCCGCCGTGCCGCGTGGCGGCCACCGCGCGGTTGTCGTCGCGCGCTTTACTCAAGAGGGGACGATACAACTCGCTGGAGGCCAGATCTTCGCCCAACAAGGCGCGATGCATCTCGGCGGGCGCAACGTAGCGCAGCGGAAAGTACTCCTCGTCCCGTCCGGTGTCGTCCTGCCATCCTTCGCGGGTGATGCGATAGTCGGCCAGCCCATCGGCGCGAGCCGCTTGTTCGAAGGCGGCGCGTTCCGACGAAGGTACGCGTGGCGCCCACATCAGGGCCTTGAGTTGCGGGTGGCGCGCAAGTGGGCGCCGAGAGAACTGCGCGAACTCGCGCCGCTCCACCTCGATCGACGCCGCGAAAAACGCGCGAATTGATTCGACAACCTCCACGTGTTGATCGACGATCCGCTGAAGGTCGCGCGCTCCGAGCGTGGCGGTGCGGCGCACCTCGGCGTCGATGGCGCGTTCGTCCTGCTGGCGTACCAAGAGGAACAAAAACGCTACGAGCGCCCCGCCCAGGATTGCCGTACCTGCAATCAACCAGCGACGTAAACGCAAGGTACGGGCGGAATCGTGCTTCATCGAGATTCCCTCGCCCATGACGCCCCCGCCTGAAAGAGCCTCACCACGTTCCGGCGCGCGCCGTCGCAGCCGATGACGCTACATCACGGACTCCGACGGCTATTACAAGTCTAGGTGCGGCGCACCGGCGGGACAAGGTTTTTCGCAAGTGGGAAAGTCACAAGGCGGCTGTCGCGCCGTCGACGACGAGGTTCCTCACGCGATCGAGCATTGCGCGGCGCGGGCCATGAAATTTCCGCACCGCGCGTGGTTTCGGCGGGTCGGCTTAGGCCGCCCGCGATGCATAACGCTTCGGTAACGCGAGGTTAGCGCGATTCGACATAACAGCGGAGCGATCGGTCGGGCAAGGTTTGCCGCCGCGACCGCGACGGCGACGGTCCGTCCATTTGCGGGTAGACGTCGTGCGGCGACTCCGCCGCAGTGTCCACAAACAGTCGCCAACGCGTTCCTTTGGCCAAGGGGGGCAAGATAAACTGCCGGGGATGCGGCGAGGCGTTGAGCATCATGAGTACATCGCGCCCTTTGTCATCTGGGTCATGCTCGCGCGAGGGTGACGCCAAGTGGCAAATCAAGGTGTTGTCGTCTCCGTGCCAGTCGACCGCCGCACCCAGGGCGCTGTACCAACTTACATCGGGCACACCGCGCTCGTTGGGCGAACCGGTCAGGAAGTGCTCGCGGCGAACGGTCGGTTGACTGCGCCGGAAGTGAATCAGCGCTTGTACAAACCGCACCAGTTCGGCGTTTTTGGAAACTAAAGACCAATCAAACCATGAAAGCTCGTTATCCTGACAGTACGCGTTGTTGTTGCCTTTTTGGGTGCGCCGGCATTCGTCGCCAAAGGAAAGCATGGGCACGCCTTGGCTCACCAGCAGCGTGGTCAGCATGTTCTTGATCTGCCGCACCCGGTAGGTTTCCACGGTCGCGTTGTCGGCTGGACCTTCAATGCCGTAATTGTCGCTGTAGTTGTTATTGTCGCCGTCGCAGTTGCCTTCGCCGTTGGCGTCGTTGTGCTTGTGTTTGTAGCTGACCAGATCGTTTAGCGTGAAGCCATCGTGCGAGGTGACAAAGTTGATGCTGCTGTAGGGATAGCGCCCGCCCCCCTCGTATAAGTCGCTTGAGCCGGAAAGACGCGTGGCAAAGGCGCCCAACATACCGCGGTCTCCGCGCCACAGGCGGCGAATGTCGTCGCGGTACCGGCCGTTCCATTCGGCCCACCTTGTTCCGGTGCCGCCGAACGAGCCTACCTGGTACATGCCGGCGGCGTCCCAGGCTTCGGCAATGATCTTGGTGTCGGCCAAGAGCGGGTCTTCGGCAATCGCCTCGACGACCGGCGGGTTGGCCAACACGTTGCCGCTTCGGTCTCGGCTGAGGATCGAGGCCAGGTCAAAGCGGAAGCCATCAATGTGGTAGTTGTGAACCCAGTGGCGAAGGCAATGGAAGATCATCTCGCGGACAATGGGATGATTGCCGTTCACCGTGTTGCCGCAGCCGGTGTAATTCTTGTACGACCCGCCGCCATTGTCGAGCATGTAGTAAACGTGGTTCTCCAAACCTTTGAAGCTCAGCACGGGGCCGCGCTCGTTGCCTTCGCAGGTGTGGTTGAACACGACGTCAAGGATCACCTCGATGCCGGCCTGATGCAGCGCTTTGACCATGCGTTTGAATTCGATCACATGAGCGCCGGGCTCGGTCGAAGCGGCGTATCCCTGGTGAGGCGCGAAGAACGCAAGCGGATCATATCCCCAATAGTTTGGCCGGTGCAGCACGCGCCCATCAAAACCGCGCGTGGGAAACTCGTGGACCGGCATCAATTCGACGGCGGTCACGCCAAGCGACTTAAGGTACGGAATTTTCTCAATCACCCCCAGGTACGTGCCGGGGTTCTCCACGCCCGAGCTGGGGTCCTGCGTAAAGCCCCGCACGTGCATTTCATAAATGACCGACTCGGACAAATCGTGCCGCAAGTGGCGGTCGCCTCCCCAGTTGAAGCGGTCATCGACAACCACACATTTGGGCGGACGGAGCACGCCGTCATACGCAGGCTGAAAGTTCCCCGCCAGCGCCTTGGCGTAGGGATCAATCAAGCGCGCCTTGGGGTTGAACCACTGCCCGCGCCGCGGGTCCCAAGGCCCGTCGACTTGCAAGTGGTACAGCTGTCCGGCCGCCAGTCCGGGGACAAACACGCTCCAGACATCGCCCCAGCGGTCGGTGTCGGAGTCAAAGTGGATGATTTCTGAAGGCTCCAGGTCCTCGACCCGGTTGTAGAGCAGCAGCCGCATGGCAGTGGCCGAGCGGCTGAAGACGACGAACTGCACCCCGTCCTCGTGGAGCACGGCTCCATAAGGCAAAAGGTGCGTGAAGTCTAACTCGGGGTGAGTATGACGCATGAGCATAAGCGGATCCGTTCCTCCACCAGGTGACCAAAAACCATCACGTGCCAAACATATCACCGGTGCAGAAACCGAGCCGGTCCAGGACCGTGCAAATCGCCGAAAAAAATCTCTCCTCGCGCGCGCCGCGCCGCTTGGCGAACCACTATCGGGTGCGGTGGGTTTTCCCATCGTCCCGAGCCCAACGAAAACGCGGCTATTGGGGTTATCGGCGTTCAACTCGAACGCGGTCCATGTCGAGGGGGCTGTCGAGCGCCCATCTTCTAAACCGCGGTTGAAAACTCTGCCCCATCGCTACAAATTTACGTTCGGACGAGTTTCTGCGTAAGCTCCTACCAGCGCAACCGCCCAGCTTTTGCTACGCCCGGGCGACGGACCGGACGACAGCATCTCCCCGTTATTATAAAAGGCTGTTAAATTGGTGCAGCAAGTCCCATGCAGACGTTGCTTCCGGGCGGCGTCATGCAACGAGTCCCATCCCCCTTGAAGACGGGCTGCAGGTCCGTCTGATCTCACCCCGCGCATGGCCACTACCTATAAAGACGCCGGACTGGACCTGGAGACCTACGCCGAGTCGATGTCGCGGCTGCCCCGGCTCATGCGGCGTACGTTTTCACCGCGCGTGTTGGAGTTAGAGGATGGCTTTGCCGGATTGTTTCAGCTCGATTTCAGCAACCGGCTGTTCCGTCGCGGTTACCAGGAGCCGGTATTGATCGCATGTACCGATGGCGTTGGCACCAAACTCAAAGTTGCGCAGGCGATGGGGGTACATAACACGATTGGCGTCGATCTCGTGGCCATGTGTGTGAACGACGCCCTGTGTTGCGGCGCCGAACCTTTGTTTTTCCTCGATTATGTGGCCATGGCCCGCGATGATCCGGCGGTGTTGGAACAGATTGTGGCCGGTGTGAGCGACGGCTGCCTGCAAGCCGACTGCGCCCTCTTGGGGGGCGAAACCGCCATTATGCCCGATGTGTATCGTCCCGATGAGTACGACTTGGCCGGCTTCTGCGTCGGAGTGGCCGAGCGACGCCAAATCATCGACGGTAAAGCGATTGCTCCCGGTGACGTGGTGCTGGGAGTGGCCTCCAGCGGATTGCACTCCAATGGCTATAGCCTTGTGCGGAAAGTGGTGTTTGACAAAGCGAACCTCAAGGTCGACCACTACGTCGAAGAACTCGGCCAAACCGTGGGCGAAGCGCTGCTCACACCGACGCGCATTTACGCGCAGCCGGTGCGGCGCATTCTGCAATCGTATTCCGGGCGGCGTGTGGTGCATGGCATCGCTCACATCACGGGTGGTGGACTAAAAGAAAACCTAGCCCGCATCCTTCCCCCAAATGTGGGCGTCAAACTAAACCGCCATAGCTGGCCCGTTCCGCCCGTCTTTCCTTGGTTACAAAAGTTGGGCGAGATCGCCGATACCGAAATGGAGCAGGTATTTAACTGTGGCGTGGGACTGGTGCTGGTGTTCAACCCCCACTTCCAGCGCACCATTCAAGAAATTCTGGCCGACGCCGGTCTGGAAAGTTGGGTCATTGGTGAAGCGGTCGAAGGTCCCCCCGAAGTGGTCTGGAAGTGATCCAGCGGGCCAGCGAACGATTCGAGCCAGAATTGTGTCTTCGGTTCTCGACGTGTCGACAAGAGGGGCGAAGATTTGTCGATTCTTCGAACGTCAAGGGCGCTGTGGCAGAAGCGTCAGATGCAGCGGTTGTTCTTGCGGTGAAGACGCTGCGTCGAGCCACTGGCCGGCCGTATCCGAATCCAGCGCGGAGAGGTGTTCGAGCTTCTCATTCTGCTGAATTCGACCTAATTCGCGCTGGGCAAAGGCCAAATCCTCCACTAGCGCTGCCAGTTGGGGGTCCTGCTCCAGCAGGCGTTCAATCGCTGCGCGCTGCGGGTGTTCGCTGACGACCGATATCCGACCCAATACATCGGTTGTCAGTTCCAAGGGAGCATTAAGCGAAATTCCTGCTGCGGCCAGTCGGGCTTGAGCCGCCGTTTGAAACTGGGACAAAAGTGTCTCGTAGCGGTTTTTCAACTCCGCCGCATCGTCGCTCGGAGCCGCTGGAATCGTTTCCGTCGCGTTGGATTCGTTCGCGGTCGTTTCCTCGCGTTGCAGGAGCTGCTCAAACGCTCCCTGCACGCCGCTTACCGCGCTGGCTGAGACCGACGACACGGTCTGCACCAACGGAGCCGCTAAAGCCGCCAAGGCCGGGGAAAACATCAATCTACGCCATTCCACGCAAGGAACACGTTGCGCATCAAGCCCGCTAGCGCGACCAACCTGTCGATTCGACGGTTGAACGCCAATGCCGCACGCCTCGAGCATGAAGTTCTTTCGAGAGCGTCGCTAATCAGGAATATCGGACGTGAAAAAGAAATGCTTGATCCGATTGGGGTGATTGCATCGACTTTTTCGCGCTAGAAGCGGGGTCGAAAAACTCTTCTTGCACCACCATTTGCACTTTCCATGCCGTGCCGGGGGGGTAGATAGTGAACGTTCCTCCGACGTCGATCGACTCGATCCACTGCCTCAGTCGTAGCGCAATCTGCTTATGCCATTCTGGTGGCCCGCAAAAGGTCGTGTTCGACACCCACGTCTCCTCATCCGCCTCAAGCGTGACTTGGAGCGCGTAACCACCCAACTCGACGCGCTCAGGTTGAGCATACGGGGGCGCGATACGCATCGACATGGCGGCCGCTCTCCATCGCTCACACAAGGCGAGGAGCCGGGATCGCGATCCTTCAAACCGCCACGTGCGATCCCCAAGCAACACGTCGACACAATAACCGTGAAAGCGCGCTTCTTCCACAAGCAGACGCTCCCAGGCTTCGCGCGGCGCGTCGGCGGGAAGTAACGTCGATTCGTCGATTGTCGGAGCCTCGACTTCCGCAACGTGCATCCTGGTGCGGAGAAACGCGCGCACCACCTCAGGCGTCACCGGCGCGGCAAGCTCCCAAGGCCAGCTTTCAAAGCCGCCGGCCAAACGCAGCGTGAGCGCCACATCTTCCCCGTCGGCAGTGGGAGGCGGCGCCATGTAGAAGCCTTCGATGGTGCGACGTGGAATCTCGTACCACTCGCCCTGGGGAGACCGCCACCATGCTCCCTCGGCGGTCAAACGGACATCGGGAACTTGTCCCGCTGCGACCAACCGCCGCGCCAGCAGGGTTAACACGGTCAGCACGTAGATCACCAATAGCCACACCCCCCAAGGGCGCGTCGCCGAGGAGATCGCCACATACGCCGCGACAGGCGCTAGGAGGCTCAACCAGAACACGCGCTGGCCAGTGCCTTCGCCAGATAAACGCGCTCCTGGCCAAAGCTCCAGACGGGGAATCTGCCAGGCAAGTTCGGACTCCATCTTTTCCGTCGATTCCATGGATGACTGTCTTTCAGCGCGCGGGGATGGCCTTTATCATCCAAGTCATTGCCAGTATTGGACGAGCGAGCGCCTCGTCGGATGGGTGCGCCGCTTGCCCTCAACTTACCACGAGGCGCCGTTGAGTTATGCCTGCCCCGACCGGAAGTTGGTTTTCCTTTTTCCTGGGCGCCGGATGTGGCTGCCTGGCCGCATCGGTAGTGGTGGGGGGAGCGCTGCTCGCCTTCGGCTGGTTACTGTTAACGGAACTTGATAAGCCAGAAGATCCGCTCACAAGCCTTGGGGTTACCAAGGAGCGGCTTTCGTTTGAAGAAGCCAAGTCATCCCTCGATCAAATGGCGAATGACTACCTGGCGGATCTCAACAACGTCGGCTTAGTTATCGGCTTTTGGAAAGATGGACGCCAGCAGGTGTTCGGCTACGGCGTACGGGCGAGAAACACGCGTCAACCCCCGGACGCGGACACGGTCTTCGAGTTGGCGTCGGTCGGCAAGACCTTGACCACTACCGTACTGGCCCACATGTACCTGCGCGGCGAGTTGGACTTGAACGATCCCGTGCAGAAATTTTTGCCCGAGGGCGTCAAGGTGCCCTCGCACGAAACGCGACCGATCACGTTGTTGGATTTGGCCACGCACACGTCGGGCCTGCCCAACATGCCGCCGAATTTCAACGCCCACGTGGTCGACCCCGAGAATCCGTACAAAGACTACACGCAGAAAGATCTTTACACCGATTTGTCGAAGATAACGCTCACGGTTCCGCCGGGGCAACGTTATGAATACTCCAACCTGGCGATGGGACTTCTCGGCGACGTGTTGCAACGGCACGCTGGCGCGAGCTACGAAGAACTCGTGTTGGAGCGCGTCTGCCGGCCGCTCGGCATGCACAACACGCGGATTACGTTGGACGAGACGATGAAAGCTCGACTGGCCCAGCCTCATGCCCAAGGGCGCGCCGTCCCGGTTTGGGAAGATTACACGCTGCAAGGCGCGGGCTCATTTCTATCGACTGCCGACGATATGCTCGTGTACCTGGCGGCGCATCTTGCCGCGCCGCCAGCCGAAGCGGCCGACCCCACGTTGTTCCAAGCCCTTCGGTTGGGACTGCAAAAACGTCGTCCCGCGGATTCGCGCACCACCGCGATGGGACTTGGCTGGCACATCACTTCCGAGAACGCCACCGATGTGATTTGGCACAATGGCGCATCAGGCGGTTCGGTCAGTTTTGTCGGCATGATGGAAACTTCCCATTCCGCCGTGGTCGTGCTGTCGAACTCAACCTCCTCGGTCGATGATCTTGGCGTCAAAGCGCTGCATTTGCTTCATCGCGCTGACATGCCGTAACCTGCCCGCCTCATGGCAGACACAACGGTCGGTTGAGCAAGCACGTAGGGAATGCTCATCGGGACTTGACCTTCTCGGGCGGATTGACAAACTCAATGTCCTTGTCTTTGGCCGACTTCGTGCGGTTCTGATTCCGATGGCCGCAGGAGTCGGTGCTGCCAATGCAGCAGAACTCGGTGCAGCAGTAACCTCCTTCAGCGCCGCCATGGCAACATGCTTCGCCGCCGCCTTCGGCTGCGCCTCCCCCGAGTTCGCAACAAGCGCCCAATCCATCACACGCACAGTCGGCAAACGCCAGTAAACCTAGATCGGCAAACGCATACCCTGCGCGGCGCAAGCGGGAGGGCGAGTACGACTGAAGTTCCTCGCGGCAAGTCAGGTGTGGTGTCTCGATTTGCCGCTGTCGGACGCGTTCCGCGACTTCCGCGAGTACTGTGGCCGACAGCGAACGTTCGCCATGGACATCGCGACAGAGTCGCGCAGCGGCGGACAATTGTTGCTCGCAATAAGCGTACGAGCGGCGCACGTCATCACCATCGCAAAGCGGGTTGTAGTTCCCGGCGCGCTGATCGCGCCTCCAGTCGGCGCCGCAATCAAAGGCGATGATCGCGGCGCCGACGTGCGTTCCCAAGGTATTGAGCGCCTCGGCACAGGCGCGATACGGCGCGACGCGGCTCAGTCGCGAGAATACGTACCCAAACGCCTGAGCCGTTGGCGCGGCGTAATCGTGCAAGGAAGGACGTCTCGCTCCCGTTTCGAACTGTAGGTGTTCATCGATATAGCGATTTGTCGTGGCGTCAAATTCCTCATCCAGCGACTGAAAATAGCGGTGCGCCGACTGCAAACGTTTGCGTAAAGTCCAGCGTGCAAGGCGCGCCGGCCACGAGCCGCCGTCGCGCACGTCATCGTCCAATTTGATCGAAGCCAACAATAAGCCGAGTGACGCACAAAATCGGCCCAGTGGCGCCTCGGGTCGTTCGAGAAGCGAGGGAGCCTGTCGCAACCGGCAGCACACAGGCGCCGCGTCTTCCGGCGCAGGAAACCAACCTGCCTCCGTGGCGAACAAGTAGAGCAGCGCGCCTTCGTAACTGAGAAAGGGCAAAGAAAGGCGTCCGTACTCGATCTGCTGATACTGGCACAAACGCGCGTATGCTTGACGATAGCGCCGCCAGCCTGCGGAGGGTCGGAGAAATCCGAACATGAGAAAAGCCGAAGTCCCTAGAATCGCAATGTTGGGCGAAATCTCGGGAAGGTAGGTTACTCCATCCGCAAGTAACCTACCAGCGTGTCGCGCTGTATTCGCCGGCGTGCGGCGTACGCTCACGGTCGGTCGCTCGCCTTCGGCGAGCGATGCCGCATATCCCGAAGTCAGGTTGCGTGAACCGCGTCATCGGGCAAACGATCGGACTTCCGTTTGTAATCGACGACGTCCCACGC
>CAUJHS010000048.1 GCA_963204915.1 Planctomycetota bacterium
CCTGATCCTATTCCACGGACGCAACATTGAGCGTTGGTTGGAAACAAACCAGACCGACGCACGTTAACGACTAGCACTTTGCTCAGTCGCCGACCGGCGCGGGATTGTCCTGCGCCGGTTTTTTTGTTCTCGCGTAGCACCTGCGTAGCACCGAACCTTTCCCGCGTCGTTCGACGAAAAAAGCCTTGCCGTAAGTTCTTTACTAGCAAGGCTTTCTGAGTGCCCCCTGATGGACTCGAACCATCAACCCTCTGATTAAGAGTCAGATGCTCTGCCAATTGAGCTAAGGGGGCGTGATTTGGGGATTTTACCGGTTTCTCGTCGTGGGGCAAAGGGGATGCACGTGCGTTCCTACCACGGGGTGGGTTTCCGCGGTGGGTTTGGGAACTCGATGTTCGCTCGACTGTGTAATGGGAGCGTGCGAGCTGGGTTCGGGTTCGCTTCGCCTGGCGGCAATTCCCCTTCATCGCTTCGTGGGAGGCGTCCCCGTGTTTGCGAGGGCGAGGGCGTTTGCGAGGGCGAGGGGGCGAGGGGGCGAGGGCGGAAGGAAAAAAAGAACGGCCTGCTCGATTTTGACGTCGAGCAGGCCGTTGTCGTCCCGTCTGGCGAGGGCCGGCTTCTTAACGGAGCAGGTTCACACCGGCATGAACGACGCGACGTTGAGCGGGAACATACGCGGCGGGATCAACCATCGGCGCGGGGGGCACCGGAGCCGCGTCACCTTCGACCGCGGGGGCCGGGGCGCCGTGGCCGCCGTGGCCGCCGCAGGAGTCACATCCGCCGCAAGCCGACACGCAAGCGTGGCAATGGCTGTGGCAGCAGGTGTTGCAGTTGCTCTTGCCGCACTTCGACTTGCCGCAGCTCTTTTTCTTGCAGCCGCCGCCGAAGATCAAGTCCAACAGCGAGGTGCGCTTCTTCTTGCAGCACGACTTCTTGCAGCAAGAGTCGTTGCAGCACGAATCACAAGCGGATTCGCAGCAAGAAGCGGGGCAGCACTTCGGTTCGCAGCAGGTTTGCTCGCAGCAAGGAGCCGGGCAGCAAGCCGGTTCGCAAGCTTGTTCGCAGCAAGGAGCTGGGCAGCATTTCGGCTCGCAGCAAGCTTGTTCGCAGCAAGGAGCCGGGCAGCAGGTTTGTTCGCAGCAGGGGGCTGGGCAGCACGCGGGTTCGCAGCAAGCCGGTTCGCAGCAGGGAGCCGGGCAGCATTTCGGTTCGCAGCAGGTTTGCTCACAGCAAGGAGCCGGGCAGCATTTCGGCTCGCAGGTGTTGCAACAGGACGGCGCACAGCAGCCGTGGCCGCTGCTGCGTGTTCCGAGCATTTGATCGAGCAAGGTGGCGCCAAAACTCGATGAGCTCAAGCCCATGGTGAGGATGAGCGCGGCAATAGCAGCATTGCACTTCATTGAGACTCGTCTCCTTTACGGTGTAACGTCGAATCCGTCGCAGATTCCTTCGTCGCGGAAGCCGTCGAGGGTCGCCAAACGTCTCACCCGTGGGTACGGGTTGGGTCAGGCAACAGCCGGCGCGGCAGGTGCGCCGTCGGGGTGTGCGGTCAAACGGAAGGCGATTGTGGGACGGCGGCTTGGCGGCCGCTTAAGGAAGGTTGCGCCGAAAACGGTCGAGTCTTCCATGGACTCGATAATCCGCTCCGGTTAGCCTGACGCGACGCCGCGTATTACCGACGGCATCATGCTCGCATCAAGCGACAACTACCGTATCGGCAGGCCCGTTGAAGCCGCTTGAACGTCCGGAAGTATTTTTCTGTACTTGGCTTACAGCAATTCCTGGGCAGACCTTGACGCGCGTCCGGTCTGGGAAACCTGGCGAGAATACTCCCACCAGGACCGCTTTCGCGCCTTCGTCATCTTTGCCTGAAGCGCCCGGTTGGAAGCCCCCGCACGTTCGGATTACCATAGAGCCAGCGCTGCCATGGTGGCCGGCCAGGCTTGGGAGACTTGCATGCCGATCCCCTTTACGTGTGAACATTGTGGAAAGACGCTCAAAGTGCGCGACGACCTGGCGGGCAAACGCGTCAAATGCCCGCAATGTCAGGGCATTGTGCGCGTGCCCACGCCAAAAACCGACCTCGAAGCGTGGTTCTTGCAAACGGAAGATGGAGAAACCTACGGACCCGTACCGCGAGCCGAGTTGGATCAATGGACGGCCGAAGGACGCGTCACCGCCGACTGCCAGGTGCTGCTCGACGGGTCGGACCAATGGCAATGGGCCACAGATCTTTACCCCCATTTAGAGGAAACGGAAGAGCAACCCCAAACGACGTCATCACGTCACGAAACATCACAAAGTCCGCAAAATAAACAAGTTGCCGACTCGGAAAACTCATCGCCAAACACGCCAACCTCATCCGTTACCACGGGTCGCAAGGCGGCAGGCAGCAAAGCGGCGGCTGGCAAAGAAGCGATGGCGGAAGACACCGCGGGTGATGCCGCTCGCTCGGACCAGGCAGCCTCGCCAATCACGTCGAATGAACAAGCCGGCCCGTTTGATTTTGCTCCGGCAGAGACGAGCAGCACCGCTTCGAGCGGGGCGTTCGATTTCAACGCGAGCGATCGAGGCCGTGCGTCGACGCGATCGCGCGGACGAGGGACTGTGGCAAAGAAGGGTAAGCCCACGAAGACGAAAGCTTTGGCGCCGAATGAGCCGTCGGCAGAAGACGCCGATGCTGAACAGGTTGGGACAAAATCGAAAACGGTCGCGGCGGTGCTCGCTTTTTTTCTTGGCGTGTTTGGAGTTCACCGCTTTTATCTGGGCTACAACCTCTTGGGGGTAGCGCAACTGTTAACTGGCGGGGGCTGCGGTATCTGGGCGCTCGTCGACTTTGTGCTCATCCTGCTCGGGAAGGTTGATCGCGACGCTCAAGGGCAGTTGTTGCGTTAGCGGAGTCAAGCCGCGGCGCACAATCTTGCGCCTCCGCGCAAGTTCTCACGCAAAACCGCTTGCACGGTTGTACAACTTCTCGCGTGTCGCCAATAACCCGGCGGAAGGGGTGGGAATGAAGAAGAATTCCTCCCCGTCAGCGGTAGTGTTAAACCCCTCGGATAATTGATTGATGGCGTAACGTTCCAGCATCTTGTTCAAATCAGCATACTGATAGCCAATCTGTTCAATGTCCTGACGCGACACGTGACCTGGCGCGTAGGTAATTTGAAAACGCCCTTCCGACGAGCCGTGAATGAGGTGAGCGGCCGCGTGCGCCAGATCCTGCATGTCTGCATTCACGCGGTATTGCTCCATGACACGGGGGGTTCCGCAATAGCCGTATTTGCGAATGAGGGCGTCTACCTCGGGTTGCTCGCCAAACCGTTTCAAGCCGGGTGCGAGGACGAGCAACTCGCCGCCGTCGGCCAACGCCATCCGTGTGCGATAGACGGCCTTATTTGCCACCCAGGTGCTAAAGAATTCATCACCTTGCATGACGCAAACCACCTTCTGGAGTGGCTTGTCCAGCACGGTGATATTCTCCTGGCGCGCCTGGCGCGCGGCCGCCAGATACGTTTCCAGATCGTCGCCGACATGCACGCCTGTGTGCACCAGTTGGCCCTGCGCGTTACGCGCCAAAACCACCTGGACATAGAAATCGGGCAACGGGCCCAAATAGTCGTCTTCGGCCTTGTTGAAACACTGCCGGACCGGCGTAAGAAGATTGCCGAGGTTGTTTTCGATGCCGCAGCACGCCGCCGCCATGTGGGAGGCGCAAATCAGATCTTTGCCCCCCAGACCGATGAAGTAATTCTTGTTGTGATTCGCAAACCCGAGCACCTCGTGGGGCACGACGTGTCCGATGTTGATGATCAAGTCCCAGGACTCGCTCATTAACATTGAGTTGAGCCAGATGGGAAACGCCCAATCGGCGGCGCCGCCCGTGGTTTCGCGAACATATTCCGCGGGTATCTCGCCCACATACGTCACGCCGCCGCGCCAATCGTGCGCATGAATGCGTTCATTCGGAATCGCGCCGAACATGGCTCGATTCTGTTCCCTCGTGTGGGGTTCGTGCTGACCAAGGGTTGGAATGACATGCACGTCGGCCTGGTCGGCAAAACGATGATAAAACCATTCGGTGATCCAGCCCGACCCCGAGTGCATGCGCGTGATGTCTGGCGGGAGCAACAAGACGCGCGTCGGCGACGGGCAAACCCGGTGCAGCGCCTCTTGCACAGCTTGCTCCAAAAGCTGTTCCATGCGCGGTCGGTCGATTTGCGGCGATGTTTCAGAAATCCACGGCATAAAATCAATCTTGTTATTGTTGAACGGCGACAAAAGCACGGACACGAACCCGCCTGAATGGCTACCATGCCTTCTGGCGGCCTTAACCGGGTGGATTTTAGGTTCTGGAAGGCGGGAAAACTTCCCGGCTCAAGAGCGAAGGGAAGTCTCGGCCTGGCATCGCATCGCACGTCCTCCGGGCGAAGCGATGGAATCGCTCGGACCGATGCGGCAGACCACCTGGCGCCGGCCGAGGAGCTTACGCACTCGATGGCCAAAGCGAATTACGGATTGTATGGCCAATCGGGCAGAGTCGCCAGATAGTCTTGATGGACTCCCTTGAGCCAAACGTAATCGTCGGTAATCCGCGTGGGCGTGACCATGCGTGCGCCGACTAAGCCAAAGATTGCCCCCGCGATGAACGTAATTAGGCCGCCAATGATTAACACGGCGCCAACCCAGTCATCCACCAACGTGTTTTCCACCATGGCGATTCCGCCCACCACCATTCCCCCGGCGAGCAACACCGAACCCCAACCGATGAGGATCGCACGGCGACGTTTCGCAAACCAGCGATCGCTCAGGCCAATGTAAATGGTCGCGCGCTTACTCAACACGATCGCCAAAATGGCATAAATCAGCAAATTGAACAGCAACGCGATGAAAACCGCAGGATGATGCCACGTAAGTTTACGACGCAAGGTGCGTGGCGTCGGCGCGTTGCTCTTGACGCACCGCGGAGGCAGCGCCGCGTTCTTATGCATGACCAGCAGCTTCCCTTTGCGCCACAGGCCGTCGTCCCGAAAGGGCTTGTCGGCGTAGGCGGCTGGGAAGACTTCCGGCGACTGATACGGGTTTTCTCCCTTTGACATCATGGTGATTCCGAAACGGTTCGATCCGCAAAAACTTCACCGATGGGAACTCGCGTCGGATGCGAACTACGGTTTTCCCGTTTCCGCCGTCACCGCGACAATCACGGGCGCCGTTTCATCATCACCTTTGACAAACTCTACCCGTTCGATGACGGCGTCACGTTGGGGGCGAACCGCCAGATACCGAACTTGCTGACTACGCACGGGGAACGCGAACTGCGACTCGGGGACATCCACCCGGCGAATGTAGTCGGCAAAATGTTCTCCATTGCGCAAGGGATGGTCTTCGGTCTGCCCGTCGGCGTAGTGCAAACGGACAATCATCGACACAGTTCCTTTGGGTCGCGCGGGGTAGCCCCAACCGCTGACCCCGCCGAGCATGTGAATCGCCACGGCAGGAGCATTCAACGGCAGCGAGACCGAGCGGGGCATTTGCGGCGGAAACTTTCCCAGCGGTCCATTCAGCAGGATCACGTTGGGTCGGCTTTCTCCATTGGGATCGACGAGTTGAAACGGCACGCCGGCAAACTCTTTCGGCGACCAATCGCGGAAGATCAGACGTTCGGCGGTTGCGTCTTCCTCATAAAACATTCCGCGCGTACTGACGATGGTCGCCACTTTATCCAGGGCCAAAGGAACAAACCGGCCCTTTTGCGTGAGGAATTCCAGCAAGTCGGTCAGTTCTTGCCGCGACACCTGTTTTTCAAAACCCTCGGGCATGAGCGACTTCGGCGAAGCCGCGATTTCGTCAATGTCCTCGCGAAGCAGCACATGTTTTTTGCCTTCCGCGTCAAACAACTCGAGTGACGTGCGCGTTTCCGACGCCAGCAAGCCGCTCATGATCAAGCCGTCCGCCGTGACGACGGTATACACGCGGAAATTACCTTCCACGCTGCGGCTCGGATCGAGAATGTGGGTGAGCAATTCCATTTTGGGGTGCACCGCCATTCCCGTCAGGTCGGGGCCGATGCGCGTGCCTTCGCCGCTGTGAATGTGGCACTTGGCGCATTGTTTTTTGAAAACTTCTTTGCCGGCGACGGAATCGCCCGAAGTTTGTGCGAGCGAGGCGAGTTCCTCTAACACCTTTTGACGATCCGGGTCAGGAAGACCGCCCCCCTGCGCCAAGAGCTTCTTGGCGCGCTCGCCCAACGCCTTGTCAGGATGCGCCGCCAGTTGTTGTTGCTGATCTAAGGGCAGATCGGCCAGCCGGGCTTTGCCTTGTTCGGCGGCGGTCAGCAAGGCCGTCGTCCAGTCGGCCCGGCTCAGCAGCACTCGCAACGCGGCCTGCCTCACGATCGGAGTCATCGTCGCCAGTCGTGCAATGAGTACATCGGCGGTCTCGGACGACTCGCTCCGCCCCACGGCGCTTAGCAACCCGAGACTCAATTCGGGCGAAGTTTGCGGGGTAATCAACGACGCCAATTGGCTTGCCGCTTGGGCATCATTCTTGCGGAATTCGATGAGTTGCCGCGCCGCGGCGATGCGCGCTTCATCTCTTGCTTCGTCGTTCTGCGCTTCCTCCCAATAGGCGGCGGCGATCTCCGCCGCATACTTATCGAGGGCTTGGCTTCCCCATCGGGTTGCGAGCGACGACAATTGTCCCCGCGAGGCCGCAGGGAGTTTGGTAAGCAGCGCCCCCAACGATGCATCGATCCGTTCATCGACGGCGGGAGCGCTGTCGCGCGGCCAACCGCGATTGAGCCCGCCAACGACAGCCGCGGCAATTGCCGGGTTCGCGTTGGGAATGTCCGCAATGAGCGATCCGATCGTGTCGCGCGGACCGCCGCGTGCGTAATGTTCGGCGATCCGTGCAACAATTTGCACGACGGCAGGGGAGGGCGCCTTGGCGAATTCTTCGCGCGCCGCTAGGCGAATCACCTCTTGGGCGTTCATGGCTGCGGCGCTGGTCGCCGCATCCGCCAGCCACGAGTCGCTTAACACGTGAGGACTTTGCAGAGCTGCGAACACGGTTTGCGCCGCTTCAGGCGAAGGCGGCAAGTCAGCCAACGCCAACAAGGCGGCCAGTCGCACCTGAGCGTCTGCATCCTGCACGGCGCCACTTTCCGCAATCGCTCGCGTCGATTCCGGAGTCGGCGGCAACACTTGGAGTGCGTTGCGCCGGACTCCCGCCGAGGGATGCTTCAGTGCACTCACCGCAACGTTCGTCGCCTGGGCATTGCCGCCATCCAGCTCACCCAATCCGTGCAGCGTCCACAGCGCGTGAATGGCGCCCGGATTAAGGCCGATTTCGTCCACATTCTTGTCGGCCGTCAACTCGAACAATTGTGGCGATACATCTTGTTTGCCGCGCTCGACCAGGAGGCGTTGAGCATGGCGGCGCCAAAAGAAGTTCGTATTTCGAAGCGTCGCCACGAGCTTTTGCGGGGCGGCGTCGGCCAACGAGACAGGCTCCTCGGCAGCGCCGCCAACCGGAACCATGCGATAAACACGACCGTGTTTCTTATCTCTCAGGTCGGTCTCATAGGCATTGCCTTTGCCGGTCCGATAACCTTGCGGCGTCGGATTGTGCTGCACGATGTAGTTGTACCAATCCAGCACCCACATGTTGCCGTCGGGTCCGACCTCGGCCATGATGGGCGCGGCCCACTCATCGGTGCTGGCGGTCAAGTTCCAAGAATTGCGCGACCAAAACGTCGCACCATCGGGCTGCAACGTGAACGTCGCCACCAAATGCCCTGTTGGCTCTGTCACGAACGCCGTGCGGTTCCAATACTGTCGAGGGTAGGCTCGCGCCGTGTACAACGCATGGCCCGCCGCCGAGGTGAATCCCCCGTGGTTATCGACCTGACGCACCATCTCGGTAATGGGATCGAACTTATTGTCCAACGCAATGCTTGCCAACACCGTCGAAGACCAACCCCGAACGCGTTCGTAGTAACGGTTAGGGATAGGCAAATGAACGCTAGGGCAACCGTTGGCGGTCGAGCCGAATAAGATTCCTTCTTCGCTGAAGCCAACGCCCCAAGAGTTATTGTTGGTGTTGCGCAGGAACTCCAGTTTGGTCACCTGGGGCGAATCCGATTCCTCGCCGGGCCCGCTCAGCTTGAACCGGAAGAAACCCGTGCGGAAGGAGTGCTGTTCGCCGGCCACCTCGCCCTCGAATCCGGAGTAACCGACCATGCCGTAAAACCAATTGTCCAAGCCGTATTGCAGGTTACTCGGCCCAGCGTGCGTATCTTCGGTCGACCAGCCCGTGAACAAGACCTTACGAATGTCGGCGCGGTCGTCGCCGTCCGTGTCTTTAAGGAATAAGGTGTCAGGAGCTTGTTGAACGACCACTCCGCCATGCGAAAACGCCAGACTGGTGGGAATGCTCAAGCCTTCGGCAAAGACGGTGAATTTATCGGCGCGGCCGTCGCCGTTGGTGTCTTCGCAAATGCGAATTCGATCGCGTCCGCGGCCCGTCGGTTGCATTTCATTGGGATAATCCACGGTTTCCGCCACCCAGAGGCGACCGCGTTCATCCCAGTTCATGCAAATCGCTTTGCCGATGTCGGGCTCAGCCGCAAAGAGCCGCATCTCGAAGCCCACCGGCGTGACGTAGTGCTTTTGCGACTCGGCAGGCGGAAGCGGTTTTTGCATTTTGCGAATCGGTTCGCCGATGGTGCCCCAACGTTCTCCTGCCGGGTAGAACGGAATCTCGGCTTCGGTATATTCCAGGGGCTGTACGTCCTTGCGCGGCGCCGTCATGGCCGGCTGGTCGGAGAACTCGCCCGCCTTCTGCGGTTCTTCGCCTACCGCCCATCGAATTCCTCGCTCCACCAGGTTGTGAAACCCGGCATTGGTCCAGGTCCTTGCATCGTGTCCCCAGGCGGTATAAAAAACGCGGCCTTGCTCGTAGGTGCGAACCCAGGTCCAAGGCTCTCGGCCCGTTTCGTCGACACGGTATTCAAGAATGGTGCGATCGTCGTTATGGCGATGATGCACGTAGGTTTCGTCCCAGCTTTCGAAGCCCTGGTAACCCTCGACCACGGGGTGTGCGGCATCGGCCACTTGCGTCCGAAACACGCCCGTTTCATGTTTTTGAAACTGGGCGCCAACCAGTTCAACGTACTTCGGTGAGTTCAAGAAGCAGTACGATGCGCAGTGCAGGGGAATGAACCCCTTGCCGCGGGCGATAAAGTCGAGCAAGGCCTTCTCTTGCTGCGGTTCGATTTCCGTCGTGTTGGCGTAGATCACCAAACCGTCGTACTTAGCGAGCGTATCAGGATTCAAGTCGGATACTTGCCCTGTGTACGTCATCTGGATGCCGCGAGCCGCCAAAATCGGTTCGAGTTCAGCGTAGCGTTCACTGGGCCGGTGGGGCCCTTCATCTCCCAAGAATAACAACCGAATCGGCTCAGCACTGTTTGCTGAATGTGCCGAAAACAACAGCGCCAACACGCCAAGGAATAAACCGGATCTCATGATGACCCACAGCGCGCAAAGAGATTGGAAAATAACGAGCCAATGGGGTTAATAATACTTAACCCCCGGTCGGCTTGCTATTACCCTGCCCCTTGCAAACGATAGGAGATCGACGCCGTTTGCGGTGTATTCTTTGACGTGGGATACCGCCTTTCGCTGAACGATTTAACGACCTCTACTTGATCAGGTTGCGCAAGCTGCGGTATCCCAGGAGCCGTTGCCAAGCGCGGGGGTCCCTTCGCATCCACCATGCGGCTCTGGCCTGCCGCCAGCGTGTGAGAATGCGACGCGAGAATCGCAAACGAGGCCCATCAAGCACCAGCCCCGTGATTTCCGGTCTTTCATTCCGCCGTTGCAACCGCCAGCCTTTGCGAGGTTGAACTTGGTATCCCATGCGATGCAAACAATCCTCAACCTGCACGCGAAACGACCGCGGTTCGTCGTCGACGCTCCAGGAAAACGCCAAGTCGTCGCAATATCGCGAGTATTGGGCGCCGTGCATGGCCGCGAGAGAGCATAACGCTTCATCCAAGTTTCGATTGACCAGATTGCTCAACGCAGGGCTCGTGGGCGCGCCCTGGGGTAAGCCTCCGCGGTAAACACAGAGCCGCATGAGCGAATTCAAAGCTTCGCCGCGCCACTCCTGCTTCCGAAACCAAGCACGAACTCGGCGGGCCGAAGTCGAAGGGAAGAAGTCCGCCAGATCAACGGTCAGGATGATCGCCTGGCCTAAATGCATTCGGGCGTGCCCGGCAATCGAGGACCCGGCGCGAAAGGCCGTGGCTGCATGATGCGGAATGTGCTGGTTCAAGTAGCCATGTAACAATCGGCGTTGCAACGTTTTCAGCCGAGCCGACGGCTCGACCACCTCGCGTCGGCCGCCGCCTCGTTTCCTCACGGTGAACGGTCGATAATTCAATCGAGGATCGTCCGGAATGGCCCGCGTTTCGTCAACCGAAAGTTCAAGCAACTGCGCTAACGCCAGCAGCTGCGGATCGGCCGACCAGGCAGCGGGCAGGACCGACAGAAGGCGCGCTGCTAACTCGTTCATGCGTCCCTCGCGGCGGGCGGCGTCGAAACGCCCGACGGCGGCGCATTCGCCGGCTCCCGCGATAACAGACGATCCAGCCCGGGAACCACGATCACGTTCCCTGACTTGGACGCCAGGCTCGACAGAACTTCCAACTCTTGCATGCGAATCAAATGAGGATTCTCTTGCAGTAGCTTGGCCGTGTTCGCCTTGGCTCGCGCGGCGGCTAAATCATGACGCGCCGCGACGAGGCTAGCGCGGCCTTTCAGGTCCGCCTCCATCTCTTGGAGGAAAACGGCGCGAACGCTTCCAGGAAGAACGATATCCTTAACACCGACGCGGGAAAGTTCGACCCCGTATTTGCTTGCACGTTTGGCCACATCGGCTTGAATGTTGGTCGAGAGCGCGTCACGGCTTTTCATCAATTCTTCCAGCGTTTGTCCCGTGATGGTTTCGCGCAAGGTCAGCTGCAAGTCCTGGTAAAGCTGGGCCAGGTAGTTTTCCACGTTGTGCCGCGCCGCCACGGGATCGGTGACCCGAAACTGCGCCACGAGCGACACCCGAACTCCGATCTTGTCGCTGGTCAGGATTTCTTGTCCCTCGACGGTTTGGCTCGTCTCGCGAATATCGACCAAGTCGATCGACTTGGCCTGCCAGGGCCAAATGCGGTATCGCCCCGGTTCGAGCAGTTCGACAAACCGCCCGCGCTGATAGAGCAGGCCACGCTGGTAATGGCGCACGGTCCAAGTAGGCATACCGATAATTCCAAAACTCGATATCCGATGATCAGGGCGGTGCAAGGCCGCCCTGGAGATTCACCAACCAAGGGAGCTTACGCGACGCAGCGCCTAAGAGCGCCCGCGTCGTCCCCATGCGCTCGCGCGTGGGAGTTGGGTTAATGACGACATCACGAGGCCGACATGCAGCCGCGTGAACGTCGCCAGATATCCCCCAACCCGCAAGACGCACCAGCACAACGAGCCGTAGCTCGCCCGGGGAACAGCTCCCTCGGGGAATGCAGAGTTGCGCTTGCGCAACCCTGCATGTTACACGTCCTCAGTGCGGTACATTCCACCAAAACCAGGCGAACGCCGCTTTGACGCATGGCGCGAGTATACGGCGCGGCGCACGGCGCGTCGAGATCGGAGGCTTCGTGATGCCTTTGCAAGTCCAGTCCGGCGCCTTACCTTAGTGATGGGTTCGCCGGCGCAGGTTTCCTCGATGTTCTTCGTGCGGAATGAATGCAGCAAGAAAGAAAGGGGGGCGACGCCAAGTCGCCAACCGCACCCCGGATTCGCCCGACGGCAAACCCCAGGAGGGAGCGAGTTCCCCGAATCGATCGCGGCGTGTGTGGGCGTTGCTGTTGCTGCTCACGGGGCTTATCGCGGCGTGGGCCGGCCTTGTCCAATTTAACCGCTCATCGCGAGAGCGTTTGCTAACGCAAGCTGAAGCGGCGCTCCCACAAGATCCCGCCGAGAGCGAACGCGTCTTACGAGCCATGCTCGCTGGTGATACGCCCCGCGATGCGCGGACCGCACTACTCCTGGCGGGAGCGTTGTTTCAGCAAGGCAAGCTGGAGGAAGCACAACCGCTGGCGCGTCGGGCCCTTGATCTATCGCCAGATAATTCCGCAGCATGGCGACTATTGGCGATGATGCATCAAACGAACCGGCAAATTTATTCAGCCATCGAGGCGTATCGGCAGGCGCTTAAGTACGAACGTGATCCGGAAACACAACGAGTGATTCGACGTGAGTTGATCGGACTTCATGTGCAAGCCGGCGAGAGCGCCGCGGCGCGTCAGGAGATTGAAACGCTCAAGGCGCAAGGGGCCGATGAGTTTGTCCCGCCGTTGCAGGAAGCGTACGTGCTACGGCTCGAAGGAAACGCCAAAGCGGCGCTTGAGCCCATCGAGCGGTCATTGCAACGCGAGCCCGACTCGGTTGCGGCGCTCATGTTGCGAGGAACCATCCGCCTTGACCTGAAACAATATGATGGAGCGGCGGCCGATCTGGAACGTGTGGCGCAAATGCAACCAGCCAACAAAGAAGCACATTACAAGCTCGCCGTTGCGCTGCGAGAACTCGGACTCAATGAAAAGGCGAACAGGCACTTTGACCTGAGCCGACGATTGGCCGAGCACGCCGCAGCCGTAGTGGCCGCCAGGTCGCAGCTTGCCGCCGACCCGGACAATCCTCAGCTTCAACGCCAACTGCTCGATCTCCAGCAGAACCCGCCTCAGTAGAAACGAACTTCTTGACGTACCTTGCGCTCTGGCGAAGAAATCACGACGCACTCATCGCACGGCGGCGTATAATAATTGCAGCAGCAAATTCTCCTTGTTTCCTGCATATCGTTGGGGAGCAAACTCAAGAGAGTAATGACGCAAGAACAAGATACGAATCCGGAATCCCTTGGTTCGCGCGGAGCGCGGCGCTACGAGTCGCGCGCTCGCGAATACCTGGCCGACCCCGCGAAAACCAAAAGCCTTTTAGAGGACGCTCAAAACAAGGCGGGGCGAGGTCGGCTGCTGGGTGGGGCCTGGGATGACTTTGTCATCCTTTGCCGCATGGTGAAAGCCTATGCCGAAGGCAGCTATCGTGAGACTCCGTGGGTGGCCATTGTGAGCGCGACCGCGGCGATTCTCTACTTTGTGATACCCGCGGATTTGATTCCCGATCTGATCGCCGGCCTGGGCTTGCTCGACGACGCCGCCGTGCTGGCCTGGACGCTGGCGGCAGTGCGCACCAGTTTGGAGGCTTTTCGCGATTGGGAGGAGCGGCAGCAACAACGGCCCCCTACGCCGCCAACGTCGCCAACGTCGCCGTCCTAACGCGCCCTATCGCGTGGCGAGCGAATCGCCATCGCTGCGGTTTCGGCGTCGCAGCGAAACCGTCATCCAGCCGTTGTCGGCGGCTACTTGGTGAAAGTCTAGCGCACCGATCTCATCTTCGCCATCGCTATCAGGCAGGTGAATTTCGCGCTGGACAATTTCCTTTTCAATGCGTGGAGTGATGTGGCTGCGCAGAATGCGCCGCAAGGCAATCACGCGCAGTCCACCGACTCCGGGCGGTGCGACATACTCCGGTTCACCCACTAAAACGGCGCGCAACACGCCTTCGTCGTTTTGGAGCCGGTAGCGAATGATAATGTTCATGGGCGGGTAGGCCCGGTCTTCATAAAGGTAGCGCCGCCCGCGAATGGTTAGCGTAGCGACATCGCCAATGAATTGAACCTGGAGCGGCATGGCCCGGTCGAACTCAATGCCAATGTCGCCCGGAGGTAAGTCTGCTTCGGACTCTCCCGACTCGTCACTTGTCCCCACGTCGTCGGGGTCAAGGCCAAACTGAGCGAGCGTCTCGTTGAACATCGTTTCAAACTGTTCGACGGAGTACGTGCGGCCTCCCAGCAGCGTATGCCCCAGGTTATTGATGGATGACTCGTGTAGTCGTATGCCCAAATCCCAGCCCGACTGCAGCGGCGGCGGAGGCGCGGGCGCCGCCGGATGGCCCGGCGCGTCGTAACGCAACTCCGCGTCCAGCGCCTCGTGCGTGGTGCGGAATACGAACTGACGCGGGTATAAGTCTTGTCGCAACAGTGGTTTTCGAAATTTTTCCGTGAGCGAGTTATTTGCGTCGCGAAGTTGCTCCGCAACGTCCTCGTCAAACTCCGCATTGAATTCTTGCTCTGCACTACGTGAAGCGTCGGCCTCGATTTCCGCTTCGTTACGCTCCACATAACCGCCCGCCAGTTTCGTAACCAGGGAGTCAGCCACACGGATTTTCAATTTCGTGCCAATGCAGTCGACGAGGTTGTTATAACAAACACGTGAGCAGGTTGGCCCCGCAACGAGACCGTGCTCGGTTAACACGACTGGTTTTCGCGCGACCACAGGCGCCACGCCATGCGATTGAATGCGCACGGGGTCTTGGAGCGTCGTTACTCGCGTGCGCAACGTGCCGTTGAAGCGCATCTCCAGGCGGCCTTGTCCCGAGTCGCCAGGAACGGGATACGCCGCAGCCCGCCCCTGAAGGCGACCGACTCCGAAGGTGCGTTGCTTATCTTCCACTTCATTGATTTGGGTCGGACGATCCACTTCCTCAACCGACCATGTCGAAATCACGGAAGCAGAAATGGAAATCACAGCGTTGGGCGACGCGAAGCGACGTTCCGCAGCGCGCAGAAGTTGATCGCCCTGGCGCACGGAATGCAGCCAGGCAAGTTGCTTGAAAAGCTCGCTTTGCCGCGCCGCCGTGGGCCGTTGCTCGTACTGCTCTGCAACGGCGGCGATTTCTTGACGCTGCGCTTCCCAGGCCTCGGCCAATAGCGGTTCACGCACGACCTGCGCGACCTCGATGAAATTGACCAGCGCGGCGCGATACCGACGCATAACCGGCAGTTCTAATCCCTCATGATTTCCCCTCGCTTTGGCGAACAGTTCTTGCAGGACCGTCAGATCTGCGTCGCTGCCGCGCGCTAGCTCTTGCTCAAGGCGAGGAAGCTCCAAGAACGTTCGCCACGCCGTAGCTTGCTGTGGGTCACGAGCCAAAAATCGGTCGAGATCGGTTTGAGCCAACGTGAGCGCGGCTCTGGCGCTTGCCAGGTCATGGTCCGAAAGGGGCCGATAAGCGCCATCCAGCGCTCGCGCTAACCTGGCCAGTTCGCCGCCAGCGGCCGAGGGTGACGCGGTTGCTTCCTCGCAACACGCCGCCGCAATTAGCCCGCAAACGATGACCTTGCACCAACATGCCCTCATGGCGTCGCATCCTGCGTAAAGTGGCGCGTGTCTGGTTGAACTTCTTAAGGTTTATCGAACTTGCCTATTTCCAATACCGAGCATCTTTACTCGGGTTTGACAAACCCGACGATCAGCCAGCCCTTCGGTTGAGGTCGAACGTCAATCGCGGCTTGCCCTAGAAAGGGCGCGATTTCCTCAAACGCGGGCAACGTATCGAACTCAAGCTGTGTGTCGTTGTCGTCAAGTTGCTCTAGAATCAGCGTAATCGCCCGCGCGTACATCGTTTCCGCATCTTCCAGTTGGTTGAGTCGCAAGAGTTCGTAAGTCGTGCGAAAGTCGCGATCGGTCCGGGCAAAAACACGCGCGCAAGATTCCTGCGAACTGAGTTCTGAGAGATGGCGCATCGCCGCCTGAAAATCGTGCGCGTCGGCCAATCGAGGAGCGCGCAACTGACCTTCCGGCGAGAACATCGTTTCCAACACCTTATAGTTCGTCGCAAGGAACAGGTGGCCTCGCGCCGCCATAACTCCGGCGGCGGTGAACCCCTTGCGATCGCCCAAGCCGCCGGCTTCGCCAACGCGCCAAAGCACGCAGGTCTCGGTGGTAATACGGGATCCTTCACGGCGAGGGGCCTGGAGGACGATGCGCTCCACCGTGGGATCGTCGCGCAGAAGCCGCGCGATTTCCTCGGCGACCGTGGCTTCCTGACCAGGTTTGATTTCGACCGCAACGAAATCGCGTTGGCTGGTGCTGCTGACCTCGCGGAGCGCGTCGCTGGCGATGTCGACGCGCGGCCCCAGGCGAGCGAACAACTCCTTCAGGTCGACATTCAGCTCCGTCTTGACGTCGCGGTAAATATCGTCAAAGGCCCCGGTTTCATCATTGGCCGCGACGTCGTCAAAAACGGGACCGATATGCTCGATGATTTTTTCAACCCGCCAGTAAAGCGTGGCGAACGAGGTCAAATAATCGGGAGCCCAAACAGGGGGAGCGAAAATATCTCCTACCGGAAAATCAAGGATTTGCATGGCGCGCTCATACGGCGGAGGCGCATGCACCGCCATGCGATAGAGCACATCCATGCTCTTTTCCGCCAGCCCCACTGCGCCGCCAATACCGCGAATTGCGTCCCAACCATGCTTGACGGCTAACGTAGGGCGTCGCATTCCGTTGGCCAGCAGTTCTGGCGGATCAAGCAATTCATCAAGGCGTAATGGATCGGCAAAGAACACGATTGGCGGATCCCATTTCGGATCTTCCGCCATCACGCGCTGCATGACGTCTTGAAAGGCGGGCAACGTGGCGAGTTTGCCCTCGGCGGCGTCCCAGTGTTCAAGCAACTCAGTCGCAACCGCTACATCAGCGCCCACTCCAAGCACCCCGTCTCTTACGAAGTACAGGACGTTTTCGACGGTTTCATCGGCCTGGGGCACTTGATAGTGGGCCACCGCGACTCCGCCAATGGTTCGCTCGGTCTTGATCGCCTTGTACTCCATGAGGCGAGAGTCCGCATCACGCAATAAGTTATGCACGGCGGAGAGGTCATTGCCGACTTCGACAAGGAACATCAGCGTCAGTTGTTCGCCCGGGGCCTCGACCGCACCGACGGCGCATTCGCCTACGCTGACCGCGAGCAGGTCGTCCAAGGTTAAGCCATAGGCGCGCTCCATCTTCGATTGCTTTTGCTCCCATTGTTGTTGCAATTGGGCGCGAAAAGGTTGAAGGGCCGGAGCGTCGGTTAATTCCGATAGCCTTGTGCGGCTCCATTGGTTGCGGGCCGCGTCCTCTTGCGAAAGCGAAACATACGCCTTGGTTGCGGCGGGCAAGCGCTGGGCGCTGCGCCGCACGAGCCCGGCTTCCGTACATGGCGCAATCGCCAGCCACGCGGCGAAGAACGACATCAAAGCGCAAGGAGAACGCATGGCTAGCCAGTTGGTTTTTTCTCGGCGTGAAGGCGAGCCCGGTCGCGCTGGGTCCAATCTCGGACGTTGGAGTGCGCCTCCGGGCTGTCCAAAACATATCGAAAGAATCGCTCTGCCGACTCCGGCTTGCCATGAATCATGTGCATTTTGCCGAATAGGTAGCCCAACGAGGCCGCCAGTTCGGGACTGATTCGGGTCGACAATTTTTCCCAATCGCGAAAACTTCCCTTACCCTGCCAAAACTCAAGAATGGTAATCATGTCGCGATTGGCAATCTGGTTTTGTTCATACGCGTCAAAGAGCGCGCGGCATTGCGAGCGAATGTACGTTTGATCTGCTTGCGTCGTGTTATCGTCGCGAAAGGCGCTTCGCAGGACGCCGACGTACAACATCTGCTCTGCTCCTAGTACATGCGCATTGCGAAGCGAAACGCGACGCAAAACGGTGTCGCGCCCGAGTTTTTTTCCGTGCTCGTCGCGATACATGTGGAGCGCGACGTCAAGGATCAGGTCGCGTGTGACCGCCGCCCTGGCCACGCGCTCCACAATTTGACTGCCCATGCCGGCTCCGGTCGAAAGCGCGGTCAGTCGACGGTACGCTTCTTCCGGAGTAAGTTCGCCCGTCCACGAAGCGGCCACAGAATCGAAATTGAATCCATCGGTCAAGTGAATCATCTCGACGCCTTGCGCTTTGGCGTGATCTTCGGCCGCTGGCGGGCCGTTTCGCCAATTCCGCAACAGCGCTTGCGACCAGGCCTTGTGGGCCGACTCGAGGTCTCCGGCGTCCTCGTACAACATGCCGCGCAATAACTGGGCGCTCGCGTACTCGGCATGAGCGATCGTTCGAACGTCGGCCTTGTCGAGAAACTCATCCACGTCGCGCTTGGCCGCGTCGGCTTGGCCGTGCATATAGGACAACCGCGCCCGGTCGACCAAGAGCGAGCGATACTCGGGCCGAATCAGCATGTTTTCATCGATAAGCCACATTTCCACGACTTCCAGCGCTGCATCCAGCTTGTCCTGTTCGGCCAGCAACCAAGCGAGATCGGAGACTAACGCGGTTCGCTCACGCGGCTCGACGGGCGCTTCGCCGGGCGAGTCCTTCAATAAGTCGCGTAGAGTTTCCTCCGCCTTTTCGTAGAAGCCAAGTTCATTTTGAAACACTGCCGCAACCCGGTATGCGTCGGCGAGTCGCCAACGCGTCATCCGACGCTGGAACGCATCGGCGTTAAAGGCTCGGTCTAAGTCGACCGCAAGTTGGAGGTCTTCCACGTCTCCCTTCGGTGAAATTGCAATCCGCGAACGTTGACCAATGCGGCGAATATCAAGAAACAGTTTCTGGCGATCTTCTTCCGGCAACAAACGAGCAATTTCCGCCAGATCGTAATGACTTGTGACATACTCCATTCGTTTTCGATACGCCTGCATGTCTTCTTGGTCCGCATGAACCTTCATCAAACGCACATTCGCCAGCAAGCGCCATTGCCGTGCTTCCTGAGGAGACTCATCCGCGACTTGTTGCATGAGCCGCACGTATTCGGCCTCATCGCCCGACGCTTGCAAGCACAGCCCAATCTTGTATTGCACCTCGGCGCTGTCGGGCGACTGACGGAAAGCGACGAGGGCGTCGCTGATCTCCCCCGCGGCAAATAACTCGTTGCCGCGCTCCAGCGGCGTCACTTCTTGCGCCGCGCGTTGGCGTGACGCGGTGCAGCGCGTCAGGAAGCAGGGCTTGGGCCAGATTACGGCGAACTCGCCGGCAGCGCTGATGGGCAGCGGAAACGGGTCGTCCACTTCGATCCGGTGCGCGTCGTTCACCATCAAGCGGAGACGACTGCCTTCGCGCCTTCCATGGATTCGCAACGGACCATCCCCGGGCGGCAACGTTGCCCGTCGCAGGGTCTGGCCATCCTGGGCGATGATCATCGTCCATTGCCGATCATCCACTTTGTCTGCGATCGCTCCAAGCGTCGGCAACCGCGCGATGTCGCTGGGGGCCAAGCCGTCCTGGTAGGCGGGCGTGGTGACCATGAAATCGTAGCGATGGTTCGTTGAGAAGTTAAGCGATAAACCGACGAGAGGCGCGTCGCGCCAGGAAATATCGAACCGGGTCGCCATTTCAATGTGGCCCGGTGGGCAAGGCACGCCTGTTGGAACCCAGGTCACGAGGTCGCCCACGCGGTTGCGATGTAAACGCTCGCCCCCGTCTTCCACCGACGCCTGCTCCGCCATCGCGACCGTCATCACCTCACGAGAAAATGGCGCCGTCCAGTCGAACAAAGGATCCAGCCTTGCCAGCCGAGCGTCGCGCCGGCGCGCTAAGTCGTCCAGGAGCGTTGTAGCGTCCGGCTTTGCCGAAAGTCCAAACGCTTCACGAAGAAACTGCACCCGCTGGTCAAAGCGGGCGCGATCTTCATCGGTAAAAGGCGATTTTTCTAGGGAACGCAGCAATCCACGAACGTACGCGTCCTGCAATTCCCGCCGCCGATATTCAACCTGCGGCTTCGTTTCGACGACCGGCAAAGCGGCCATCGCTTGCAACTGTTCGTGCAGGCTCCGCACGGTGGCTTCCGGCAGAACATCCTCAGATTGCTTTTCTTCCAGAAGCCGCACGTCAAAATTTCGAGATTGTTCGGCGAGAGTACGTAAATGGCTTTCGCGTTGGCGCGCCTCGATTTCTTGCTTTCGCGCCATGGTTTCGCGATGCAGTGCGGAGGACTCGCGCCGCAAAGCGATGTCTTTCTCATGCAAGGCGCTGCGCACCGAAACATACGCGACCGTAGATACGACCGACACGATCACGAGCGCTGCAGCGCCGGCGAGCGTCCAACTGCGATGCCGCCGCGTCCAGCGGCCTGCCTGCTCTACCACCGTGTCTTGATGCGCCACCACCGGTTCGTCGGCCAGCCAATGTTCGACATCGTCGGCCAACGCCTGCGCCGAAGGATAGCGATCTTCCGGCTTCAGCGCCATAGCGCGAAGGCAAATGGACTCCAGCGCCGGCGCAATCGCGTGATCGATTTCGCGAGGTCGGGGAAAATCGCCGCGGCGCACTTTAGTCAATGTGTCGTCAATCGAATCATCCGTGAACGGGGCGTTCCCCGTCAGCAAACAGTACAACGTGGCGCCCAAGCTATAGACATCCGAGGCGGGACCGAGCCGATGGAGCTGGCCGTCGGCTTGCTCGGGCGGCATGAACGCAGGCGTTCCGAGGGGCGAGCCTTTCAGCGTTTCCGTCGCATCGCCCTTGCCGGAAAGCTCCAAGTGATGTTCTTCCCGATCACGCTCTTGGCCAGAAGGTTGAACGGTTTTGGCCAATCCCCAGTCGACCACCAGCGTTTCGCCGTACTTACCGAGCATGATGTTGCCCGGCTTCAGATCGCGGTGCAGCACGCCGCGGCTATGGGCGTATTCAATGGCCTCGCAAACGTCGATAAACCTGGCCAACAACCGGCGTAATTGCAGCATGCGCTCGCCCGGATCGGCGACCACGGCCCGGGAATCATGAAAGAACTCAATGGCTTCCTTGAGACTATCGCCCTGGACGAACCGCATTGCGTAGAAAGGGCGGCCATCGGCATAGTGGCCCAAGCCGTAGACGGGAACGATTCCCGGGTGTTCTAATCCGCCGGTGATTTCGGCTTCGCGCAAGAAGCGGGAGCGCTTGGCGAGACTGTCGGCGTGTTCGTCCAGCAGTTCCTTAAACGCTACCTCGCGTTTCAGTTCGGTATCGAGCGCAATGGAAACCCTTCCTAGCCCGCCCCGTGCATGAGGCCTGAGCACCCGAAACCGGAGCAAATGCGGCCCCAAATCGCGAGGCGAAATCGTCTGCGTAGCGTACAAGTCGTCACTTGAAGAGTCGGCCCGATCGAGCGACACCTGGGCGACCCCTTGCGTGACCATTGAGTCGTTCAACTGCGTTAGCTCGTTGCGGACGCTGGAGCCAAGCGAACTCAGGGCGCGCAGGCTTTGTTGCGGATCGCCTTGATGATTCGCCAAGTGTTTGCGAACCAACGCTGCGATGAGTTGCCGTTCGTCGTTATCCAGGGCGCCTTGCTCAACCAGCACGCTTTCCAAGGTTCGGTCTTTGTTTCCAATCCAAACCGCAGTCGCAGCGACAAGTTGATTGCGCGAAACGAAGTCGTTTTGCAACGCCAGAATTCCGAACAGCAGGTTTTCTGCGGCAAGAGTGGAAGCGGATGTCATGATACCGGGGGGGTGCGCGACCAGGTGCTTTCATGTCGCTCCATCCAACTTATGACCAACACTCGCTCGACCGCGCAATTAAGGAGGGTGAGATTCTCGAAGAACGATGACAGTAGCCAAGAGTCTTTCTGCCCTGTTTTCGTTCTAACTCGCGTCAAACGTATATTGATCTCCTGGGTTTGGATGCGAAGCCCGTGTGCGCGTTAGGAAAGCCATTTGAGACCAATCCTTACGCCAAGTCACCCAAGTTTGCGAGAAATTCCGACATCTCACCTGCGGCATGCTGGTTGCCTTGACGACGGGCTTCTTCAATACCATCGCGTAAAACACTTCTGGCTTCCTCGATTCGCCCCAGCCGCGTCAATTGCTGCCCGGCCATAAAAAACGCCGGCACGTAAGGTGGGGTGTCGCGAGTCAACTCGCCAAGCCCGGCCAAACTGCGGTCATGATCCCCCTCCTTGGACAATTCAAGAGCCAAGCTGTACCGCAAAAAAGTATCGCGAGGATCGTCAGCCAACATGGCTTCGATTTTCGCACGGCGGGAAGGTGCACTCATCAGCCTAAAACCTACAATCTACCCAATTTAAGGAATCAGAAAAATCGTTGTAATTAGTTAAATCCTCAGGCTCATCTTGGACGATACGGGAGTTGCGCCCGTATTGTACTCATTTCCCCCTGAGGATCACGACATGCGCTGGAAACTCATTGTCCTGTTGGGTTTGCTGGCGAGCGGGGCTGCAGCGGCGGCCTTGGTTCGCGGACAGGATGCGACGTCGTACAACTCGACGTTTGGCGGTGCGACTTCGTTGCGTTCGCGTCCAACTCCCGCTGCGCCGGCGGACGCGTCCTCTCCGTTTCGGGCCTCAGGGCGAAGCGGCTTGGCAGAGCGACTACAGCAAGCCCGACAAACCGTCGTTGAAGATTATAACGCAGATGGCGGGGCGCCGGGGCTCCTTCAACCCATGCCCGAGTCGGGTGAACCTACGCCGCCGCCGGAACCCGCCATTTCCGCTCAAACCACCGCTGCGGGGCTTCCCTCCGTTTTGAAGCGAGAAGCATCCAGGCCCGACGCCCCGCAAGTACGAACCGCCGCCATGGATAAGCCGAGTCAAATTCGGGGAACTTCCCCGGCGGCCGCTCCATTGACCAGTGCGCCAACGCCGGGCGCCACCACCTTGGCTCCTCCCAGTGGAGCCCGACCGCTCGGTTCACCGCCTCCAGGTGCGCGTCAACTCGGGTCACCCCCGCCTGGCACCGCCGCGCCCGCGACAGCATCGGATGAAAATACGCCGCCTACCAACACGACGGAAGGCGAACTCACTCCTCCTCCGTTTTTGGGAGACGCGGGGAACGACATCGGATCGTCACGGCGAAGGCCGCTTGGAACGGCGACTCCGTCGACTCCCTCAACGAACGTGCCTGGTGGATCCGCATCGCCTGCGACCGACTCACCGAGTTTTCGCGCGGCGATGAGCGGTCGCGATACAATCATGGTGGGCGCTGCTCCCCAGCTCCGACTGGAAACCGTGGGCCCGCAAGCTGTAGTTCGTGGCCGTCCCACCCCGTATACCATGGTGATCTCCAACACGGGTGATGCGGCAGCACGCGGCGTTGAAGTGCACATCCATTCCCATGCTTCCGTCGACCTGGCGATTGGTCAGGCTACGCATGGCGGAGCCGAGCTTCGCCGTAACCCCGCGGGAGGCTCCAGTCTCGTGTGGACGATTAGCGAGCTTCCGCGCAGCGCGAGAGCCGAACTGACCGTGAGTGTCGTTACCCGGGAGAATCGGCCGTTCGAGTTAGGCGCCACGTGGACGTGTGCTGCGCAAGCCGCAGCGGCGCCAATCGAAGTCCTCGAGCCGCAACTGGCAATGACCTTGTCCGGGCCGAAGGACGTGATGTACGGCGAGACCAAAATCTATACGATCATTTTGACCAACCCTGGCACGGGTGATGTCGATAACGTCATGCTGGCCTTGGCGCCGATTGGCTCGGACCAAGAAGCGCCGCCGCCACGCAATATTGGTTCATTGCGGGCCGGCGAGCGAAAGGAGATTCCGATTCAGCTCACGGCGCGCGAGGCGGGAATGCTGCACATTCATGCCCAGGCGACGGCAGATGGCGGGCTGCAGGCTGAGGCGGCCGAAAAAGTGATTGTGCGTCGTGCGCAAATCCAGCTTGCCGTACAAGGACCGCCGCTCAAGTACGCCGGCACATCGGCGGAGTATCAGGTGCGCATTTCCAATACCGGCAATGCGCCCGCGGAAGACCTTCATGTCGCGGCAAGTTTGCCAAGCGGCGTTGATTACGTACCTGGCAACGACGGGGGTACGCCCGAAAGTGGCGGAATCGGCTGGCGCGTGGGAAGCCTGGCCCCCGGCGACGAACGAACCATTACCTTTAGCTGCACCATGCGAGAAGAAGGCGCAAAGCGGTTTGCCCTTCAAGCTCGCGGAGCCGGCGGCCTGCAAGCCACAGCCGCCGTCGCGACGACCGTCGAAGCATTGGCCGACTTAAAGCTGGAAGTGAACGATCCGCCCGGCCCCATCGCGATTGGAAAAGAGGTCGTCTATGAAGTACGCATCCTCAACCGCGGCACCAAAGCCGCAGCAGGCATCGAGATCGCGGGCTACTTCTCGGAAGGAATCGAGCCGACGTCTGTCGAAGGTCTGCAATGTGAGCTAGGTTCCGGACAAGTTACCGCCGCACCCGTAGCTTCGCTACCGGCCGGCGGCGAAATCGTCGTAAGAATCAAGGCCAAGGCCGATCGGCCGGGTAACCACATCTTCCGCGCGGTCGTGCAATGCACCGATCCGGAAACGCGCTTGGCAACCGAAGAAACGACACGGTTCTTCGACAACGCTCAACCTGCCGCCGAAGGCCCCAGCCTGAGTCAACAACCGTCGGCGTTTCAACCTGTCACGCGATAACGGCCTTTCGCCACGCGATGCGTTAAGCTACGCGAACGAACTTTAAGGACGGCCCATTCCGGCCGTCCTTTTGTGTTCATGGCCTACGGAGGTCCTCGTCAATGCAGATTCACTGGCAGGAGTCGATTCCCGGCGCTTGTGACGACTCAGACGGTCGTTTTGGCTGCTTCCATTTTTTCGCGCGCGGCTTCTTTCTCATCGGATTTTGGATCGGCGGGCAAAGGCAAAGCATCGCGCACGAATTCAATCCCTTCCTTGAAGGACGAAGTGAGGGCGTCCGCTCCTGCTTTTTTCAAGGCGTCACGCATGCGTTCCATGCGCGAGGGCGTATGCCACAGACCCACCAAGAGAAAGCGGTGCGGTAAGCGGCGTCGGAGCTTGCGGCACACGTTACGCACGCGCATCGACGCACCTGGGGCAATGGCTGAGAGGACGACCCCCTCGATGTTCTCGTTTTCGATCCGACGGATTAATTCTTCGCTGGCGCCAATCGTCTCCGCGGCTTCGGCCTGATACCCTTGGCCTGTAAGAAGTTGTGCGAACATGACGGCAGAGATACGGTCGGCTTCGTCTTCCGCCACCAGGCACAAAATGCGTCGCGGCGGGGCAGACTCTTCCAAATCCTCCACCTCCTCGGGTTCTTCGGTCTCCTCGTCCCCGGTATCGGCCTCGACGTCGGTTACCTCAGCCTGCCCCTTGTCGTCCGGTTTGACGGGTTCTTGCGGAGGAGCCGCGTTTGCACTCGAGATTTCAAAGTCGCTATGGGTTTCTTCAACCAATTCGGCAATCGACTCGTACACAAATGATTCCTGAACGGCTGTCAGGCGACCGGCATCGCGGTCGCGCTCGGCCAGGGCGAGCGCGGGTACGAACATGGTCTCATAAAGTTCATCCAGCGAACCGTTGCGGAGAAATTCACTCGCCACGTCCGAGGCGTCTTCATAGTCTTGCGCTAACAAGCGTTGGTAAAACCGATATTTGAGTTCGAGCGGCGGCTCATCGGCCAGCAAGATATTCAGAAAGGCGAGTTGGGGCACGTGCCGCGCCATGACGGTCAGGCACACAATTAACGGAGTCGCCAGCACGAGCCCGACAGGGCCCCAAATCCAGGTCCAAAACACAGCGCCGATGACGATAGCCAAAGTTGAAACACCGGTACTGCTGCCATAAAGCCATGGCTCCAACACGTTATTGGTGACCAATTCCGCCACTACAAACAGCACGATAGTGAGTGCGGGTTGTTGCCACCCCTCAAATACCGCCAGCGACATGGCGATGGGCGTAATGGCGCCAATCATCGGTCCCACGTAGGGCAAGAATCGCAAGATGGTCGCCAGGAGACCCCACAAAATGGCGTTTGGCAGACCAATAAAGTAAAGACCTACACCAACCACGGCGCCGTAGGTGCTATTTACAATGAGCTGCATTAACAAGTAGCGGCTGACTCGCTTTGCCGCGTCTTCGAGGGCCTGCGTCGTCACATAGACCCGGCTGGTGCCCGCCAGCCGAATGATCCGGTCGCGCAGGTTTTCTCGCTCCAGAAGGATGAAGATAACGAACACAATTACAATCGCGGCGCTACCGCCAATTTCCAACACGGGCGCCAAGTCGTTCATGACTTTCAGCGGCGTAAATGCGGTATCGACGATCTGCACAGGCAACGGCTCTTCGCCGAAAAGAGCGTCTCGCAAGCGAAAATTTGATGGGTCGTCTCCTGGTGTTTTCGTTGTGTCTTCGGCCTTAACCAACTCCTTTTCAACCCTCTCCACCGTTTCGGCCGCTTCACTCAAGGTGCTGCTGCTGGTCTTCCGTAACGAGCGCACTCGCTCAACCAGGCGGTTTTCATGTTTGGGTAACTCGGCGGCTACTTCGATCGCCTGTTTGACGAGTACGTAACCTAATCCGCCAATCACGGCAAACGCCAAAGTGACGGTCATCACCACTGCACCGACGCGGTGCACGCCCCAGCGCTGCAAGCGGGTTGCTAATGGCGCGAGTAAAAAGCTGAGCAAGACCGCCAGGGCGAACGGCAGCAGCACCTCGCGCGCGAAATAGAAAATCGCCACGACCAGGAACACTAACGCCAGCGAACGAAGCGGCGGAGAAAGAAGATCATTACGAGACCGGTCCGAGGCGGGCATTCTCAGTTTTCCTTAACATTCATAAGCGACGGGAAGTACGTCGTCGCGGCGTTCGACATGCGATGCGGGGATGGCTTGGTCACAGCAAATCCCGCGCCACAACGAAAGCGCCGTTTACGAGAACTCAGCCCGGCGGCGCCGCAGCACGTAAACTGAGCTGCCGAAAGCGAGCTAAGTACGTCGAATGAGCCTCTCCTCGCAGGCGCCGAAGCACCTGAGCGTGCGCATCGGGGTCCTCCAAGGCGTACAATGCCGCAGAAAGGCGCGCCAAGTGTTCTAAAGCGAGAGCGCGCGCAGCGGGCGATTCCGCTCCATCGTAGCCGTTCAGTTCTTCGTCCAACGTTTCAGCCAGTAATGCGATTGCCGTCGCTCCGTGCATTTCGATCTTCGCGTAACGATCAAAAAACTGGGACACATCGCAATCCAGAAGGATTTTCACCAGAACATCCAGTCGGTCCTGGGCGACTTCGGCCAACACATCTGACGCTAAATGCCGGTACACCTCAGCCTGTTGGACGTCCTGCGAGACTCGCTCTAATGGGCCAATCAGCGCATAGGCGACGGGCCGCAATTCTTCAACCCAAGGGTCGGGGAAGAAACGATGCTCATCCAATAGCACATCGACAATGCGCTCCCCCGCATCGCTCCAACGGTCATCGTCCGGGGTGAACCGCGCCAAGGCCGCTGCAGCGCGAAGGCGCTCCTCATCGCTTTCACTCGTGGCCACGTGCTCCCACAATCGATTGATGAATTTCTGACGATGGGGCACCATTGCAATGCAGATGACGCGAAACTCTTCGGGATTCGCCTGAAGCATACAGCGATAAAGATACTCATCGTGCGCAGCATCCACAGGAAAGAGAGCCAGGCTCGAGCGCAATTGCCGGTCGGGATCATTCTCGACTTGGGCTTTTGCGTGCTGCCGCTTCAAGTGCGGATCGGCCCACCGGCGTTGGTCCTTCAAAGCTTCGATCAATCGAGGTAAGTCCTCAATGGGCGCTTGCATTAAACGATCAACGTGCAATGCCGATTCCTCGGATTGTTGGAGATCGGCGTAATACCGCCGCCCGGCCGCCATGACCATAAGCAGGCCGACCAATGCAACGGCAAAGATTGCGCGCACCCCGTAGTATTGATTGGCCGCTTGCATGACGCGGCGTTCCTGCTCACCCCAATCGCCGCTACGCGTGTAAAGCGTGATCGCCGCCCATTCGGCTAGGGAAGGCAAATAACGATTCTGCGGACGAGACGACCAAATCGTAGCGCGTTCCTCCAGACGCAATTCGGCCCGGCCCCGGCGCGTGGCCTGCTGTCGCTGCGTGAGCCAGGATCGCAACGACGGGACCAAATAATCGTGTGTTAATTGATAGCGCATTTCCACGGTCGGCGCCGGGGAACCGCCCGACGGGGCCGTGACCGAATCGCCCTCGACCGGAGTGAGCAATCGGAGGCGTCCATCCAAAATATCAAGGAGTTCGGCGAATGCATCGTCGCTGCGATAGCCCGAAATAGCAAGCAACTCGCTTCGGGTGCGTGTTTTGCCCTTGATCGTCGCACCCTGGTCGGGCAGCAGAGACCGCAGCACGGCCCGCGCCGCTTCTTCGTGCACACGGTGAGCCGCCGGCGCCGTTCGCGTGGAGAACGTTTCCTCCAAGAACGCGAGCCCCACGCCGCTCGCGCCGCCAACTGCGTCGAGCGTTTGCGGCGTCCAAGGCTTGTTTTTGACCATTTCGGCAAAGAGCGCCAGTCTTACGCAAACCACTTTTCCTTCCTCTGCGAGGCCCGCGACGGCATAGGAAAGAAACGCCTCTTGTTCTGCGGTGTACTGGGCCGGATCTGCCGGAAGGGCTCCGTAGGCCGCTCCAAACGATTCGAGAACTTGGCGCGCGTGACGCGTATCGAAGAGGTCAACCAGAGCGCTGTTGTGTCCTTCAACAATCCGCGACTCGACTTGGCGCATGAACCGGCTTACGCCAAGCCAAAAATCATCGCGCACCAAAAGCACGCATTGCACCCTGGCGCCATCGCACTGCCGTAGCGCGCGGGTTAGTTCGGTGTCGGCGTCGGCGCCATGCGTATGAAGCCACTGCTCGAACTGATCGATCACCATCAGCAGTTTATCGCCTTGTGGCAATCCCGCCCCGCGGCGCACGGACGTGAGGAGTTCCGCAAGACCGGAGGCCGGAGCGCTGATGCTGGCGTGTTCGCGGGTCGCGACGTCGTTTACAGGAAAAGTAGGATACTTCACCGTCTCGTCGGAGTCCGGCTCAGTAAGCGATTCGACGTCGGGTGGAGAAAAGGCCAACCCCGGGTCGCGCGGCGGCTCTTCATCACGGCGCAGCTTCTCACCGATCGCATGCAAGACGCCGCTGCATAGTTGCTTCTCGGTTTGCTCCGATGACGCGTCAACGTAAACCACGTGTACGCGCGTCGCCAACCGCGGCAAGAGACCCGCTTTGAATAACGAAGTTTTTCCGCAACCTGAAGGACCGTACGCCAGTCCAATACGAAAGGCTCGGCCAGGATCGGTCGCCTCCAGGCGAGATTTCCAAAACTGAACGCTTTCGGGCAATCCGTCTCGATTGGTCGGGCCCGGCAAGAGGGATAGAAAAAAGCTGGCGTCCTGCTCATCGAAAGCGCGCAGCCCCTTGGGCGTCACTTGTCGGTGCTGCGGCTCCGCGCTCGTGTGCGTAATATAATGTCGCAAGTCCTCAGCCAATTCGCGCGCGGCGCCGTAGCGGTCGGCCGCTCGCTTGGCGAGCGCCTTCAGGCAAATGCGTTCTAATTCTGCGGGCAGAGGCGAGTCATCGGCAAGGCGCAATGGTGCGACGGGGGCGCTGCGCACATTTTCCAACATTTCGCGCCAAGTGCCGCCCTGAAAAGGCCGACGCCCCGATAGCATTTCATACAACACCACGCCGAGGCTAAAAATGTCGGACCGGCCATCAACCAAGTGCCCTTCGCCGCGGGCTTGTTCCGGACTCATATACGCGGGCGTGCCGCACAAACCATGCTCGTGCGCAATGTCTTCTTCTCGGAGCGCCAATCCGAAATCAACCAAGTAAGCCCGATCTTCGTTATCAAGCAGGATATTGGCGGGTTTGATGTCGCGATGAATAAAGCCTTGTTCATGCGCGTGGTCGAGCGCTTCAGCCACCATGGCGGCCAGCCGCGCCGCCTCGTGCGGAGGCAAGGAACCCTGTTTCAAACGATGCTCCAGGCTTTTTCCCGCGATGTACTTCGATACAACGTAACAGTCGCCTTGCGGAGTACGACCGACATCGTATACCGGGGCAATCGCCGGGTGATCCAACTGCGCCACGGCGCGCGCTTCGTTTAAGAACATTTCGACTTGGCGCGGATCGTTCATGCGTTGTCGATGCGGAGCTTTAATCGCCACGTGGCGATGCAAGTCTTCGTCACGCGCCAAAAAGACTTTACTGAAGGAGCCTTGTCCAAGAAGCCGCTCCACGCGATATCGTCCAATTTCGCGCTGCGGAGAAGGCGCATCGCCACGCAGCATGCTCCGGAACGCCGCCGGGTCAATGTCGGGAAATCGCGTCACGAACTCCTCGACATCAATCGCTTCGCCTTGCTCCTCACGATAACCGAACTCCTCAACCGCCAGTTCTAACTTCAGTTGGGGATCCGCGCCCAAGAGAGGAAGTCGCTCGCAGTATTCTCTCACCGGGCGCGGAGCATCGTTCTTCCAACGATGAAACTGATCAACGAGCGCCACTTCGAGTTGTTCTTGCGGTGTGGCGTGGGGGTGTTCGGCGAGAAACGCGAATACGTCGGGCGTAGCCCGAGATGTGCGGCACAACGCTTCAAATTGGGACGCCAGCGTCGGGACGGGCGCCGTCGTGCGAATTGTCGAAGTTGCGGAGCGTGCCAAAAGCGTCGCCAATCAAACAAAGGTACGGCTCAGCACGCGCGACGCTCCATGGCGCCGCGCGGCTCGACCCGGTGCCCGCCCTACGTCGCTGACTGCGCGACGTTCAACTTCCGTCATTTTAGCGCATCGACGAACGCGTTGCGCGAAGATTCTCCGACCAATCGGTCAGTGTCCCAGCGGCGCCACCGCGTGCGGTAATTGCGCCTCGCGGGCAACATACTCCATCGCGGAGCACATCGCACCGCGATCCACCTCATGAACCTCAAAAGGCTGGCCGACGGCTCGTAACATCGTCAGCGTCAGTCGACCTCCCAGATGTTGCCGAAACTCCTCAAGCCCGGCAAAAAGCGTGGTTATGTCGCGTAATTCAGGGCACGATAGCGAAAAACCGAGGTCGCGCAAGCAGCGTAGTACGCGCGTCGCGTCGCGTCGCGGGAAGCCGAATTTCAACGAAGAGTAAACCGTATCAATCGCCACGCCAATCGCCACGGCTTCGCCATGACGCAAGGAAAACTCGCTCATCGCCTCGAGCTTATGCGCTGACCAATGCCCGTAATCCAGGGGCCGAGCCTCGAGCATCTCGAACGGATCGCCGCCTTCGGTGATGTGTCGCAAATGCCACTGCGCTGAGGTACGAATCGCCGGAAGCGCGACGGTAACGTCGCGCTGGCCGATCGGACGCGCATCGTGACACAGTCGGTCAAACCACACCGGGTCTTTCAAAAGCGCGACTTTGACCGCTTCGGAAAACCCGCAAACCCAGTCGCGGTCGCTCAAGGTGGTGAGGAGCTGCGCATCGTTTACCACGGCCCAAGGTGTGGCGAACGCGCCGAGCCAGTTTTTCTTATGGAACAGGTTGACGCCGTTTTTTACGCCCACGCCGGAGTCGGCTTGTCCTAGTGTGGTCGTAGGAAGCCGCACCAGCCGCAATCCGCGATGCGCAATGGCCGTGGCGAAACCAACCGTATCGAGCACGGCGCCGCCGCCGATCACGACGACGTAGCTGCGCCGATCCAGGTTGGCGGCGTTAAACACCTTGAGCATGCGCTCCAGGATGTGAATGTCGTTCTTAATATCCTCTCCGCCGGGAACAATTTGGACATTACCAGCGCGTTGCAGATGCTCATGGGCGTTCACGAATTGGCCCAGACGCTCGCGCAAATTCGGCTGTGCGTCCAGAACATGTTGATCGACCCAGAATTGTACGCGGGCAGGGCGTCCTTCCGAAGGTTCAAGCACGTTGGCCAGTACTTGCTGGTCGGCGCCAAAAACGTCATCCGTAAAACGCAGGCGATGAACAAAGGGAACCGAGAAGGACGCATCAATGGCTCCTCGATGACGGTTCGATTGCATGCAAAGCTCCTACACGGTCGCCCGACACAACTCGGGCGAAACCAAATTCATTCAGGCTTGAGTTCTTCGGCGGAGGAAGCAGCGCCGGTCACGACGCCGCAGGCGGGCGACAAAGCCAAGTGGAGAAGGGAAGGCGTCTCAGGAGTATGGAACACCCGTACAGAAACTCCCCCCACTCTTCCTGTATCTTGACCGATGGAATAGCAGACGTCCAGTAGAGCCGGGTGAATTCTCGCAGCGGCGTGGTCCAGCGCGTTCGGCCGTCACGTGAGCTTGGGCCGACTTCAGGAAGGCGTTTCGACCGGATGGGCCCGTTCGACTCGAACCGCGTACTTGTCGGGGCGAATGCCGCTGCCGAAATACTTGGCGTAAACCTGCGTCATCTCGGCTCCAAACAACAGAATGATCGACGAGTAATACACCCACAACAGTAACACAATCAGCGAGCCGGCCATACCGTACGACGACGCAAGCGTACTATTGCCCAAATACAAGCCAATCCCCCATTTGCCGAGCGAAAACAACACGGCGGTCATCAATGAGCCGGCAAATACATCGCGCCAAGTGATTTTCACGTCAGGCAGAAACTTGAAGATCAAACTAAAGCAAAACGTAAACAACACGACGGACGCCAAACCATTGGCCCAACGCCAAAAACCTTCCGCGCTAGGAAACGCCAACCCCAGCGCTGCGCTGGCCACAAGCGAAGCAAGCATGAGCACCAACATTCCTAAGACCATTCCCATGGAGATCAATCGCTTTCGAATCCAATCAAACAAGCCTGCATCCGGCCGGGGCATGACGTTCCAGACGGTGTTCAAGGCGAGTTGTAATTGGGCGAACACGCCGCTGGAGGAGAACAAAAACGTCACGACGCTGACTACACTCGAAAGTAAGCCCGTTTGCTTCTCCCGGTTTTCTCGCTCGGCGTTTTCAATCACAAGTTTGATCCCGTCCGCCGCTTCCTTTCCGACCAGTTCGCCAACCTCATTTACGAGCGACTGTTGGGCGACGCCATTTACCAAGCTGGCGATAGAAAGAAAAAGGAGCACCGTCGGGGCGAAACCAAGCGCGGTGTAAAACGCGATACCTGCGGCGTGCGACAACACATCGTGATCGAACGCCTCCCAGGCCGCTTCTTTGATGACTAGCCATGCAGTGCGAAGGAATGTCATAGTCAATGTCAATGCCGGCGCGCGGAACGAATCGGAGGGAATGATCAAACAGGAATTGAAGCAAACCGCGCGCCGGAACCTGTGTGCCACGGCGTTCGCGCCTGGCCGAGTAGCCGATAAAGATCCATCCTCGCCGCGTTCGCAGCCGACGGCTCAAGGCCGTGTGAACATTTCCCGATTAGTTCTGCGGTAACTGCTGTCGTCGAAGCAGCGCGGCGCGCATCTCACGGGGATCCAACTGCCCGTTACGGTCAAGGTCGATCGTACGGAACATTTGCTGAAGAAAGGGCGGGGCTTCGTCACGACTGATCGCGCCGTCTTGATTCCGGTCAATGCGACGAAAAAACAGGGCCGCGTTCGGCGCCGCTTGTCCGGTCCTGTCCGCAGCACCACGGTTCATCATGAATGGCGGGTTGGTTTCCGGCTCGGGAGGTGTTAATCCTAAGTTCAACTCGGCGCGAGAAAGTGCGCCATCGCCATTCTCATCGCCCTGCCGCAAAAGACGTTGAAACAGCCGACGATCTGGTTTTTCAATTTCGCTCACGGAAACAGAGCCGTCGCCGTTGGTGTCCAACCGCTCAAAAAGCGCGTCATGTTCCCCGCACCAGGCATGCGTTGGAAATGGAAAGGTCGCCGCCAGAACAAAGAGAAGCAATGCGACGCGCATAGTGGCCAGGGGGTTAGATGACACTTTAAGGAACGGTACATCGCCCTTGTCGTCATACAGTCAACATAGTCAACTCGGCACGTCAGGCCAAGTTTCGTTCCCTACTCTAGCCCACAGGAACATTACCAATGACCATGTGATCTAATTTGGGCGAGGTTTCCTAAACCCAAGGGCCTGTGCGGTTTATGACGACATTGCCCTGTTTATCGCGATTGCGTATACTCACGGACCTTACGGTTTCAACACAACAGGCGTCGAGGGCTGAGAAAATCGCTTTTTTGGGAGAACCGGACGGGTCGGTGGTGCGTAGGAGTTGTCGCACGGCAAAATGCATCGGGGCATACGTAGTCGGCATCGATTTGCTCTTCGACAGGACTTGTCCGACTCGTGCGCGTGGTACAAGTAAGGAATTGCTCCTAATTGATACAAGGAGGTTGGCGGCAAGTTCCGTGGAACGTGGTCGAGGTGGGCGACGATACTGGGCATAGATCATACTGCTACGCCTGCGAAGTCGATCCCCCAGCGACGGAACACGCTGAATCCCGGTTGGGCGCGTCTTAGATTAGTTGTCTTTGACCCTAACGCCGGTTTAGACACGGAATGCAGCGCCAACTCGATGGTTCGTAACCTAGAGTTGTGGGACGGCCCAAATTGGCCAGTTCCAGTTCATAGCGTGCAACTGGATGCGGCAAGCCCGCGGCTTGCCTTTTGGGGGAGAGACAATCATGCAAATTCAAGGTGCAGTGCACATTCACGGCCCGCAGGCGCTCCAAGGACCTCATCGGACCTCGCTTTCGCCTGCATCGGCTAACTCGTCGCCGCAAGTGGTCGATCAATTGGATCTTTCGCGCGAGGCCCAGGAACTGAGTCAAACGCGTCAAAGCGGCCAAATCCGACATGATTTGGTCAATCGCGTGCGGCAAGAGATCGCCGCGGGCGTATATGATACAGACCAAAAACTCGACGTGGCGCTCGATCGATTACTCGATGAATTGGGCTAATCGCCCGGGTTTCACGCGCACTGTCCAACCGAGTTGGCGGCGCATTCGCCAAACCGTCGAGCCGACTACGGCTCAAGTCGGAACATACGTTCGCACGCCGCACCATTGACGTGGCATTAAGTTGTCGTGTGAAAAGGGTCCGCGCAAAAGCGCGTGGCTGAGGCAGATTGCTTCGCCACGCGTTTTTTTGTTTTTACGCCAGCGACTGCGACGCCCAATCCACGTCGATTTCTCCGAAATGCTCTAAGTTGCCGGCTCTTCCGGAAAGCCCCTAATTTGTAGCGAATGTAGGGGTTGGGCAAACATCGACTTTTGCGAATGCATCAAGTTTACCGAACAGGCCGCTTGATTCGGTTACGCGAGCCTTTAAGCTAAAAGGATCAGGGATTGGCACGGAGGCTAGGGGAGTTCCCCAGGGAAACGGGGGTCGCCTTCTTCCTTCTTAGGGAACTTACCCATGAAACCGCGACTCTCAGTGTGTGGTGCCGCTGTGTTCGTCTTGTTGACCAGCGCGTCGGTAGGCTTTTCTCAGCAAGATCCTGGCGTCGATTTGAATTCAGCGGCTCCACCCCCGGCGGAGACCATCAATGCGTCGGCGCCTGCTGGCGCCGCGGCCGCCACGGCAACGCCAGTTTCGCCCGATATGTCGCAAGCCATCGCCCGGGCTATCGAAGACTTGAAAACGAGCGTCAACCAACGGCTCGATCAAGTTCAGCAAAACATGGTCACGCGGCAGCAGTTGAATGAGGCGATTCAAGCGGAAATGACCGCCGCCATGAGCCGCTTCGCCACCAAGGCCGAAATGGCGGAGTATGCTCCACGTACGGAGATTGACGAGTTGAAAAAGCAGCTTGCCACACTGCAAGAGTCATTTGACGATCAGGCCGCCCAGCTCAATCAATTTCGTCAACAAATGGGCGAGCAAGTCACCACACTGAACGATCAAGCGACCCAGATTCAACAAGTAGTAAACGCGATTTCCCGTACCGACAGCCAGCAACGCCCCATTCTGGATTTGAACTCCAGCATGCAAAGCCAGGAGTTTCAACAGGATCTCTCAGGCGCGGTGCATAATTCGCTGCAACGCCAAGGCGAGTTAGAAATCAACAATCAGATGACGACGGTGCAGTATTTGCGCGTGAACGGCCAGATGTACAGCATCCCGCCATTTACGAACAGCAAGATCACGGTGCCCGTGGGAACGCTCACGACCGAACTATTAGGCGAGTCGGCGAAGAACTGGAGCATTGCTCCGCCCAGCTACCGTCAAGGCATCATCATTGCTCCACGGCAGTCGTCGGTCGTCGTCGCTTCGCCGGTGGTGGTTTACTCATCGTTCTAACACCATCGTTCAGAACGGCGAAGCGCCTTGATGGGCGCACGCAGTGCGCCCTTTTGAGAATGGCGTAAGCAACTTACCGCACGGGCCTCGTTTGAGCTACGTCACGCGCCACCGTGCGCTGAGAGGCGGACTGCTCCGCCGCCCAGTTCTTCCATTGACGTTCCAGTTGGGCCACACCGCCGATTTGATAGTGGATGCGCAGTGCTTCGTCCCAACCGTTCGCCTTGCCCGATCGCGCAAACCGTAAGAGCGTGTTTTTGTCGCCGCGTGTAAGAAGATACTCTACCAACGAGGACGCCACCGCGTACGACTGCTGGTCGTGGGCTGAAATGAGCGGAGATTCAAGCACCGCGGCCAAATGCGGCCAGTTTCCAGTCTGGGCGAACCAATCCAGAATGCGGCGTCGAACAGCCAATCGGTTTGCGTCGTCGCTCATTCCCGCAATGCCTTCATCAATTGCCGGAGGCAAGCCTTCGGGAAACTGCGTGGCCAATACGGCATGGGTGATTTCGTGCTTGAGCACGTTGCCGGTTACGCCCTGTTCGTCGCCGCTAATCCACAACGTGTGATACCGCCGCCCGGGGTTGTCCATGGCCCAGGTTTGTCCGCTTGCGTCGGCGTCGGTCAATTCGACGTGGATCCGCACGCGGCCGACGCTTGGCGGAAGTTCCTCGCCGAGCCATTCAAGCGCAACCTGCCGACGATATTCCCCAGCGTTTTGCAGCACGGTTTTCGCAATTGCTTCACTGGGCGCATAGACAACGCCATTTTCATCGTGCGCCATGCCGCCAGCGAAGAGCGAGAAGGGAGACAACAACAAGATCGTGGCCGCCGTAGCGGCGAGGTGGGTCGCATGTTTCATCCTGAAACTCCTTGCGTCCATGCGGGTGGACTAACTCATGGGTCCCTCGTTCTAGCACGATTGCCCGCAACCACCAACGGCAGTTTCATCGCCACCTTGCGGGGCTTGGCGGCGGGAAATGTGTATCAGGTCCCCGCGCGCCATGTTACACTCAGGTCAGTTCCCAACGAAACGCCTCCCGGAGCGCCGGATGATGGGCATCGGAATCGTCGAATTGGTAATCGTGGCGGTGGTCGGCCTCGTTTGCGTGGGCGTCGTCGTCGCGATGGCGCTCGCCGCTATGAGCATGACGGTGCGCGGGTCTGGTAAACCTGGACCGGGCGACATGATGCATTGCCCCGGATGCGGAACTCCCGTCGCGGCCAATGACCGGTATTGCAGTCAATGCGGTCGCGTTCTGCACCCGCACACACCCGACAAACCAGATCGCGACGACCATTGACCAATGCGTTTTCTCAGCGCATGGGGTTTATTTACCGCGTCGAGAGTACCATGCGGCGTCCAACGTTGAGATGATGTGCATGATCCACCCTAACAGCACGAACCACAACACCGTGGCGAGCAAAAAGTGGATCAGCGCCGCAATCGGCCGGCCTTGAACAAGCTGCCCCAAACCGGGATACAAAAAACTGCACAATGCGGCAATCACGTTGCCTGCCGAACCTTGTCCCATCGCTGGTTCTAATACTCCTTGGTTTTTTCGAGTTTTGAGAGTCGAGACTTCCATACTCTGATATTCGTCGCGCGGCCAACCATCTTGGCGAGATTTTCCCATTATCGTGCAGCGACGAGATCAATCGTCAGAGCGTTCACATAGGCGGTTGGTGAGAGGGATGACCTACCACCGTCGGACGCTTGCCCGGCGGGTCCAGAAGATGCGCCGCGTACCCAATAGCGCAGCACCAGCCGTCCTGGTTCTCCCGGCGAAGGCGCCACGAGTGAGATCTCGCGACCACCGTGTGGGCCCGGGCGCCATTGCGTGAGTCGTTCGCTGCGCGGCGATGGAAAAACGTCGGTTAGGCTCGACGGTTTGCGATTCCGGCCCGAAATCGACTGTACGGCAAACCGTATCTCATACGGACCGGATTGGGCGGGCGCAACGAGTCGCAATCGGAGCTGAAGCGGATGTTCGCTTCGTTGGGGCAAGACAACGACTTCCGGCCCAAACAAGCGACACGGCGGCGAAGGCGACCATTGCGGCTTGAGCGTGCATGATTCGGAAGGGTACGGCTGAGGATCGCACACGGCCGCCAAGGCGTCCCGGCAAAACATCGCGGCAAAGTCGTGCGCCAGGCGCTCTCCCCAGGTGGAACTCTCTTGAGAAGCACGGCAACGCCTGACTTCGCCCAATTGCCGCTGAAGCCCACAAAGCTGGCAATGCTCCAAATGCGCGACTAACCTTTCGCGCCTTTCAAAGATATATGGCGGTTCTTGCGTCGCTGCGTAACGATCCCACTCAACCGGCACTGCGTGTCGGCAGTAGTTTTGAAACAAGGTCAAGCGGCTGGGAGGCGTTTGCAGCCAGTGGGCGAAATCTTTCAGCGCACGCGCCTGATGCTGCAAGTCGCCCCAGTTTTTCGACAGCCAGACCAAACTTTCAAGGTCAGCCCTGACCAGCGTTTGCTCGGAACCCGTCAGGCCCGGCGATTCCAACAAGCGTCGCAACTCAGTGTCTTTGGCGTCCAGAATGCGCCAAAAAAACGGTTCGTCGACAAGCATCCGCAGGGGCGGCCCCGTGAGTGGCGCAGCATCACCCGCCGAAGCCGAGTCGCTCGGTCCGGTTGGTTCGTGCGCTTGCCTGCCCTGCTCGGCTGTCATATCGCCTGCCGCTCGTTCGTGGCGGACTGCCAACATGGTGGATCAATCACGCGGGGGAAAACAAGTCGTCCCAACGCTCCCCGTCGCGCAAGCCGATCAGGCGTCGCAGTCCTACGTTTCGTTTGGCGCGAAAAAAGCCGTCGGTCAGGTCCTCTGCGGTCCAAACCACGCGCTGTGCCGCGTCCCGCAATTGATGCAGTGGGTCGCAGGGGCCCAAAATGCCCGCCCCCGCAACAAGCCGCCGGAGCGATTCGTCTAAATGGGCGTGCATTGGCCGTATAGTATTATCATAAAGGTCCGCCACGGCAAAAGGTAGAATTGCGGAATTCTCGCCAGCACATAAGGCCGAAAGCTGGTCAATCGCTTCCGCAAGGCGGCGTGCGGCCTCGCGCGGCTCGCTTGGCAAATGCGTTGGAAGCAATGCAGGCGCAAGACGACGTGCGCGATGCCGTAGTTTCAATTGAATCACGCCAAACTCGGTTCGCGAGTCGCCGCGGCAACGTTGTCCCAGGCCGACTCGCTCCACGCTCCATTGGCGCAACAACGCGGGATGCGCGCATAACCATCGCGCCAGCGGATCCGCATGTGGCGCCACAGCCACGTGCAGGGCGCGCACGAGTTGCAGGCGCACCGTCCGCTGTTGCAATAAGCGAACGCCTCCTGCGCCCAGCGTTCTCAAAAGATGATCCCAGTGAGCTGTAGCGTCGGTCGGAAAATGCGAAAGTCGGGGCAAACGCATCGGTTCCACCGCGACGTCATAATGCTCAAGATGCGTCAGAAGTAATTTAAGCACGCAAATCGCACGGCGTGCACAGGCCGAGTTGACGCCACTCAATTGCCGCAAGACGGATCCTATGCGGCGAACAAGCGGCAAGGCGTATGCGGCCGGAGGCAAGAGCGCGAACGACGTCGAACGCGAGCCGCCTAATAACACCTCGACCCGGGCGACCCGGTACACTTGGTCATCCTCTAAGACCTGAGACCGCTCGTACGCCGCCAACACGGTCGCCAAATCGAAGAAACGGATCAAGCCCGCACGAAGATCATGAGCCACCGCCGCGGATGCGTCGAACTGACGTTGTAACGGTCCGTCGCGCGGCGCCGGCGCCGAGTCATCACGATCCGCCGCCAGCATCAGCCGCTGACGCAGCCAGGCGTCGAAACGTTCGTCGCTATCAAGGTATTTCCATATTTTCCAGGCCCATTCGGCTTCGCTCCAGACGACATCGTGGTGGCGTTGTCGCAAGCGCTCGGTCTGTTCGACAAATCGTTTGAGGGAATCCAAGAGCGTTTCTTTCTCTTGATGTTTCCTCAGTCGTTTCGCCGGCGCCGAGCGCGCCGCAGGATGCTCTTGCCAATCTTCTTCACGCACATGGCCCAGTTGTTGCAGTACGCGCCAGACCTCATACGGCGCACCGTCCCATGACGGTCGGGTCGCGTGGCTCGCATCGAGCGAGAGTTGAACGCGAAGCTGTTGCACCCGAGTTCGCCGCGCTTCCAGAGACTCGCCCGGCGGTATCAACCGACGCAATCGTGCTTGCTCGGTTCGAAACGCCATTCGCTCGGAGTGCGAATAATGCGGGCATAAAAACTCGGTCCAAATGCGCGCCGCCGTCTCGGGATCGAATTCCGCCACGCCCAGGCTCCAGGCCGCAACAAGCGCCGTCGGGGGAGCGTTATCAGCGCGCACCACGGCGTGGGCGGTTGCCAGATCCTGCACGGCCGCTAAGAACACGATATTTTCACGCTGCGGGAGATAACCATGACCGACGAAACGAGCGATCAAGGCGTTCGCGAGCGCCGTATCGCACACCGGTGGGACATAGGGAATTGAGTGCGCCATGGTTCAATTCGGCAATGCAGCATCAGCCTGATTCTCGACCGAACCGGATTTTCCCAAACCATGACATCCGAGCGAGTGACCGGTTTGCGGAAGAGAGGCCTTGCATCACCATGCTCATTCTAGGGAACAATTTCGAAAAACACTTGTTCACAATCGTGCGCGACGCGCAGAGCGTATTGCCATAACCTTGTGGCGAGTCGCCCTACGTTTTCTGACCGATCTCGCCAAACAAAATCTTGCGGGGCGAACAGCGGCGCGCCGCTGTCATATTGCCTGGGTCGGCGACGCCTTGAGATAGAAGCGGCGTTGGTCCGTTCTATCGTTCTTTTCGACTCTGTTAGTTGGGGAGTTCCGTAGCCATGACGAAGTCTGCGAAAACTAGCGAGAGCTTTGATCCGCTGAACCTGGGCCGTTTTGAACTACACGCGCTTATCGCTAACGGCGAAGCATCGGCCGATATCGCCGCGTCCCCTTGGGCCGACGCCGTACAACCGGTCACGAAGGCCGAAATCTCCTTAACCGCCGACGACGGCGTGGTCTGGGCGCGGCTCAACAAGTCGAACGAGGGGCTCAGTCGCACACGTAATCAGGAAGAAGCCGTGGCCGGCTTCCGCGTCGTAAGGCGCCGTCTCGGCGCCGCTTTGGCCATGGTCGTGCAAGGCGACGGCGTGTTGGTGAACGGCGCACCCGCCTTGCCGCTTGCTGTCCTGTCGGTCAAAGACTCGCTCGTGCTAGGACCAGGGAGACACTTTTACGTAACACAACGACTCAAGGCCTACTTGGGCCCGCCGCCGCAGCATGTGCTCAACAAACCATGTCCTTTTTGCCAAATCCCCATTACCGACGATACCCGCGTTTACGTATGTCCCTGCGGAGCCGCCTACCACGACGAAACCGCGGAAAGTCATGCGCAAATCGAACCCAGCGAACGCCTGAGCTGTGTGGGAAAAATCGACAAATGCCTGTCCTGCGGTCGTCGGCTGACCTACGACGAATTCCTGGAGTGGGACCCCGCCACGTTGTAACTACCATGCCCCATTCCCTCGCACGAGGACCTCACCATTGAACATTCCTTCGCTGCAAGAGTTTCAACGAAAACCGCCAGGCGTATGGCCGCCACGTCTTTGTTGGCGACAATGGAAGCCGCGTCGGGGCTGGAACGACGAAGCCCTCGCCAGCATTCCAGCGGCATGGCGTGAGACACGGCGGCGCCTTCACTCCACGTGCGTCGTCGTCATGGGTTTGGGCGCCGTGGGCGGTGTGACGTTCACTCAACTAGCCAAGCTCGGCGTCGGCCGATTGTTTGGATTCGACCCCGATCGTTACGGCGATGAGTCGTGGGTCACGCAACCTGCGCTCCCAGAACAAACGGGCCAACTGAAGGCGCATGTCCAAGGACGGCTCGCCGCCCAAGCGAACCCGTGGGCCGAAGTGACCACGGCGCCCGCCTTCGCGCAAGACGTACCCCTTGGGGTATTGACTCAGGCGGACGTCATCGTCCTGGCCGGCGACAATTTGGAGCTTTTGGTTTGGGCGGGCGAATTCGCCGCGGGGCTGGGAAAGGTCGTTGTGCAAGGCGCCGTCTTCGGGGCAAACCAGCACGCGATTGTGCGAGGCTTCAACCTGTCCGACCACAACGCGGCTTGCCCCACCTGCCAACTTTCCGAGGACGACTGGAGCCGCATGACCAGCCGCTTGGGGTGCGACCCCGCCACGCTGCGTCTGCAAGGAATAACGCCAACGCAAACCCTGCCGCACGTATGCGCCACGGCCGGTCAGATGACCGCGGCCGAAGTCGTCAAATGGCTGCTAGGGCAACATGACATGGTCCTTTCCGGTAGCGAAGTGCAATACAACTTGCTCGCGCATCGCGCCCTGCGCACCGTACTGCCCAGAAAAGCCGCGTGCCGCGCGCCACACCGTCGATGGCATGTGGTCGAGGTCCAGCAGGAACTGACTCACGTCAATCTGGCCGATTTGGCGCCACGGACGTGCGTAGCGCACGATTGCGACGGTTTGAGTTCGTGGCAAGTTCATGCTGAATTGCCGTGGCTGACACGCGCCGCGTGTTGGTCATGTGGGCAGGTTTATCCCATCCGGCGGTTTTCTCGGTTAGGCCGTAAGGTCGCCACGTGCGCATGTGGCGGCGCGGTTTGGTCCGACCTTGATGGCCGACGTTCCATCATTCCTAACGACGATCTGGCCGCCGTTTGGAAAACGCCGCTGAAGAAACTCGGTCTACGAAAGGGCGATAGCGTCGCCCTGAGCAGCAATGAAGACCGCACGTGGTTCGTGCTGTCATAAACCATTGCGTGCGAACGCACTCTCTTTAGCCGTCGGTAAACGGTCGACGTCCGTTTAGTTATTTAATGCAAGGCGGCAAAAAGTTTTTTGACTCTTTGGAGTAACAACGAATGACCCTTCCCGCTGCACCTCCGCCCACGGCGGACCGCCAAGAGCGACACCAGCAGGTGTTGGCCCGCGCTCGCGAGGAAAATGCAGGACCGCGCGACTGGCGTATGTGGAAACAAGCGGCGGCCCAGTCGCTGATTGAATTGGCCGATGCTTCTCCGCGAATGGAGGTCTTGGATATTCGCCTGGCCGGCGAATTCTACGCCGTATACCGCGTCATCATGCCGGTGCCGCGGTGGCCCGTGAAGAACGAAGTTCAAGTCGGCTCAGAAGCCGTATTCGATTTGTTGTACGACGAATCTTGGCGCCGCGTGGCGCCTCCGCCCACGATGCCGCTGGGTATGTTCTTTCCGCCGGATGTGTTTCACCCGAACTGCCGACCGGCGCCGTTCCCGATGCCCGTTGCCATACCCTTCCTTCAAAATGCGCCGCGGGTTGCGGTATGCCTAGGCACGTTGCAACCCAATGTTTCGGTCAAGCAGCTCGTGCTCATGGGCCACGACCTGGTTAGCCTGCAGTCGCGCATGATGGACGAGACCGATCCCAACGGCGTGTTCAACCCGATTGCATCCGAGTTTTTCCGCAGCCAGTCACACGAAATCGCCTTATATCGCTTGGGATTGTTAGAGCCTTGGACTCCAGGAGAAGCCGCATGACCCTTGCCACAACTTCCCGCCGCAGCCACAAACTGGCGCCGGCGCGCGAACGACGGTTCGCGAAACATTGGAGCGCGGAACACAGCGCAGGCTGGATCACGTACCGCCGCCCCTTCGCTCCTGCGAACGAGCAGCATCCGTTAACCTTGCATGCGCCTTGGGCCGGGCCGGTCAAGCTCGTCGAGTCGTCGCACGGCGGCGAACTGTTCGTGCGGTATGATTTTCACCTCGATCAGTCGCTCGGCCAGGAGGGCGATCCAACAATCGACGCTGATCTGGCCAACGAGAACGAACTGCTGGAAACCGCGTTCGCCCAACAGGCCGAGGCATTCGCCGAAGCCGACCACGCGGCCAATTGGACGCCGCCGCCTGTCGAAGCGCTCAGCGCCTGGCTGCGTCTTGGCGGTTACGAACCCACTGAGGACGAAGATCATAACCTGCGACTGAGCATTCGCCGTCGGGGCGCCACCGGCCAAGTCAAACTGTTGCGTGAGACGGGTCGTTTGCGTCTGACGATGCCGCTCGGGCGGTGGTCGGAGCTTCCCCCGGAAAACCGCCACGCCATGCAGAAGCTGGCCTCGCTTGCGAATTCGCGGTGCCGGTTGGCGCGCGTGGTTTGGGAGCATCGCGGGAATGTCGACGCCTGTGAAGCACAGGTCGATCTAAGCGGACTGCCGTACATGGCCCGCCAGACGCGTCGCATGGAAAGCTTCTGGCGAGAAATGATGAGTCTTTCCATGACGGCCTTAGACTTCGCCGTGGCCATGCTGGCCATGGAGTTAGGCGTATTGGCCGATGACAAAGAACAAGAATTGGTGCGGCTGATGCCCTGTTAAGAGACGCGTGTTTGTCTTCGTCGTGCGTCCTGCCAGGGAGGACGCCCGGCGGCGCCGCGTGTTCTTCGCCGCCGCTTCTTCGAGTGTTCGACGCCGCTCGGCGTCGTGGTTTCCCCTGTTCCTTTGGGAAGGAGGTGCTTTATGGGCGCTGTGCATGCGCCTGCGAAGCCCGTGATCGATCCTTTGCGCGTGTTCGCCGAGGACGTAACGGGCAGCAAACTCATCGAGCTGGAAGGCATCGATGGGCATCGCAAAGTCAGCGACGTGGCCCAGTCGCTGGCCGGAGAGTTGAATCTCCCGATGAATAGCCCTTGGGCGCTGCGAGACGAGAAATCGGCTCGCATGTTGGACGATGACCTGCCGCTCGGTCAACAGATCGAGCAGGATGCGCGTCTGACGGTGATCCCCCGGTCCCATCTCGGGTAACGCAAGGTTGTGGTCCACAACCTTGCGACGGGGGCCGCAACTACGGCGACGCCGTCGTAAGGCGGCGCCGCCGGTTTATTCACCAGGGTCAGGATTCAGGATTTTGGACTCAAGCGTCCAGGTCCGTCTTATGAACCGAGAACCATCAACACGAACTCCTGACTCCAAACCCCGATTCCTGCCCTCTCCGCAAGATTCCTATGAAACCTGTGACCCTGACCAATGGCGAAACGTTGACCGTTGATTTGTACTCGAAGGCGGAAGACGCGAAGTTGCTTGGCCGCGAGACCGTCACGGTCGGCGACCTGGCGCTGGCGCGTGATGAAACATGGCGCGAGGCGCTCCGCGTCGGCAAGCTCGATGAGCGCGAGCCAGGCGACTTCGCCCTGCGCGTCTTGCCGGGCAAAGTGACGAAGTCCGGCCGAATGGAAGACTATATCCTGGAGCTCTCCGACGGCAATGACGTTTATCAACGCCGTTTCACCACCTATAGTCTCGCGCCGGTGGCTCGCCGACGCGCCGCCGTGTTGTTGGAGGCCGAGACGTTGCCCGAGGACGGAGCCTACCACTTTGGCATCACGTCCGTTCCTCGTTCAACGCGGGACCAGGGAAACGGTGAGCCGAAGTCGGCGGCCAAAGTGATTTCGCACACCGAACCACTCGTGCTGGAGGAAGCGCCACTGCACAAGTTCCTAGCCAACAGTGAGCCCGTTCCTTGCGAAACCGCCGAGCCGCTGGAAGAACCGCAACCGCCGTTGCCGGTGTTCTTTGCCCCGGGCGTGTGGGAAGCGGCGTTCGAATGTGCGCGGCGCGGCGGCGAGAACGAATCGGGCGGAGTGCTCACAGGCCGATTGCTTCGCGATACCGCCTCGCCCGAGATTTTCCTTACCGTTGACGCTTGTATTGAGGCGGAATTCGCGGACGAACAAAAACTGTCTGTCACGTTTTCCGGCGAGTCGTGGGCGAAGATACGAGAGGTCTTGCGATTCCGCCGCAAACGGATGAACCGCCCCAATGAACGCATTGTTGGCGCGGTGCACGGGCACAACTTCTTGCCGTCGGCAGACAAGAACGGCGTGCGAACCTGCGAAGTTTGCACGGTAGCCAAGTATTGCAGCCGCACCACGGCGGTCGCCAGCACCGACGACTTTCAATGGCATGCCTCGGTGTTCGGCGGCGGCCAACCGTGGGCAGTCTCCCTTATTTGGGGTTTCACCGCGCGCGGGCAAGACGATTGGCGGCTTTACCACTTGAACGACGCCACACTCGAAGCACGCACCGCACGTCGCCTGGTGCGCTAATCTAGACGCAACGCGACAAAATCCTCACCCATTCTGCTCCGGAGTCTCCCATGACCTTGTTGGACTGGAAAAACTTTCTCACCGCCAACGGCGGCCAATCGCCGTCCGCCAGCGTCGCCAAGATGTTGCTTGAAGGCGATAAGCCCCCCGACGTGTGCGCGAAAACGTATATGGACGTGCTCATGTCGCAAATCGCCAACCCCGTGATGGTGCAAGCGATGTTGACCGATCTGTTCGCGCAGATGAATGAACTGAAAAAGACCGCCGATCCGGAATCGGCGGCCATGAAGCTCAAAGAGATGTACGAACAGGCCCTACTCGAACTTCGCTACGGGCCGGTTCGGCCCGCGACGTTTATCGAAACGATCGACTGGCCGCTCGACACGCCCCAGCAACGCGTCGAGGTCGTGGCGCCGGACGGGACGCATCGGCATCCGGTCCTTTCGCCGGACATTAATTCCGACGACCTCAAGCCTGGCATGACGGTTTTCCTCGACCCCGAGGGCGCCGTGGTGCTGGCGTACAGCAAGATGATGCCCACGGTCGGCCAAGAGGCGAAATTCCAACGGCGACTGCCCGACAGCGATTGTGTGGAAGTGGCGATGCGCGACGAGCGGATTGTGCTGCATGCGGCGCAGCCGGTCATCGATGTGATCGAAGCCGGCGAAATTAAACGTGGCGACGCCGTCATCATTTGTCCGCGCCGCGAGTTCGCCTTTCACGCCGTGCCGGATGAAAGCGACCGCAAGTATCGCTTTGTCGACGATAGCCGTATTCCGACGATCGACGCGAACCGCGACATCGGCAAGCCGCACTGGTCGCTGGCGTGGTTGCTTCGTCGCACCGATTTGCTGATGAATCGGCCCGATATTCTCGATCTGCTGGAAGTCCGGCCGCGCGTCGGCATCCTCATGGTCGGTCCCTCGGGCACCGGCAAGACGTTGACGATCAAAGCGTACTTGAATGAGTTCAACCGCATGATTCGCAAACGCACCGGCCGCGACAATGTCGGCAGCCGCGTGGTGCGCATGAAAGCGGGCGAAATGCTCTCGCCCTGGTTCGGCGAGACCGACCAGAACTTCGAACGGTTCTTCAACGACGTGTATCAAATTGCCAGCACGCCCGAACGAACGGCGGACGGCGAAGAAGTGCGTCTGCCCACCGTAGTGATCATGGAGGAAATCGAGGGCTTGGCTCGTCGCCGTGGCGGCGAAGACGGAACCGCGGTGTATGACCGCGTGATCGGCACGTTGCTGCAACGGTTGGATGATCCGAACGATGACTTGTCGCAACTCCCCCTCATTCTGGTGGCGACATCCAATCGTCCCTCGATGATAGACATCGCCATGTGGCGGCGCCTTGCCTCGGTGGTGGCGCGATTCCATCGCTTAGATCGAGATGGTCTCACGGCAGTGCTCAGCAAGAAGCTCAAAACGCAATTCCCGTTTGCTTCGCGCAATGGGCACTCGAAGGAAGCGTTGCGGAACGCGTTGATCGACGAAGTGGTGGCCACGTTATGCAGCCCCAGCGGCGACGACGCGGTAATCGAAATCACCTTCCGCGACGGTTCGAAACTTCGCAAGGATCGCCGGCACCTGATTACGGGCGCCGTCGTCGAGCAAGCCGTAAGCGAGTCGATTGACCGCATCGCCTTCCAAGCCGCCGAGCATGGCGTCGATGGCGTGGGGCTTACCTCGGCCATGTTAATCGAGGCGCTACACCGGCAGGTCGACAACCTGGCCGACAATATCACGCGCGAGAACGCAGCCGATTTCATCGACGTGCCCGAGAACGCCAAGATCGCCGACATCAAGCGTCTCCGCCCCCGCGCTGGCGCGTTCGCCAACCTCTTGGCCGAGTAATCCATGCGTAGAGCGCGCTTCGCACGCGGAGCGCGCTCTCGCTTTTCAGACCCTCCACCCTCGCGAAACCGTAAGCCTGGCGCAAACGGCCTCGCGGCGTTTCTGTCGGGAGATGTTTTCATGACGCTCAAGGAGAAAATCAACGACCAACTGGTCAAAGCGCTCGATGCACACCAGGTGCAAGTACTCGAGCCTCATGCCCAAATGTTACAACTGAATGGCGTGTTGGCAGGACCGAACTTTACCAAGCCGCGAACCAATATGTTGTGGTGCGACCGGGGGCGCGGCGTGTGGGAGGTGTTTGTCGATGAAGACTTCTACTACATCGGCCCCGATGCCGACCGGCGCAAGCTGTTCTGCGGGGTGAGGCAGTCGCGTTGGTTGGCCCTCGCGCCCGATGAACCGATTGCCGGCAACTTGGACCGCGCCGTGATGAGCGGTTTGGAGTTCATCGACAGCCCCTTACAACACGTTTGGCGCAAGTATGGCGACTTTCACGAAGACCACTTGAGCCCGCCGCGCGCCACACAGAAACGGTTGGAAACGTTCGGGCGGGTCTTGAGCGTCGACCAATTGCGACTGCCGCCCACGCGCGCCACGCCTGCCCAAGCTCAGGGTGTGGCGTGTGTCGTCGAGACGGTGGCGCGCCATGGCTCGCCCAATTGCGCCTTGATCCTCGGTGGGGCCGGATCAGGAAAGTCGACCCTTGCTCGGCTTGCGGCGGTACGACTGTTGGAACTGGGCGTAGAGCGCCGCGTGCTGCTGATCCATGGGGCCGCGGTGTGCTGCGGTATGATCTTCCCTCCCCAGCGTGACGAACGACTTGGCAAGGCCCTTGAAGCGGCGCTCCACGCGGGCGATGTCCTCGTGGTGCTCGAACAATTCGATCTCGCCCTGGGACAATCCCGCGTGGCGGCGAACCTGGTGGCCGATGCGCTTGACGCGGGTTTGAAAATGATTGTCATTGCCGACGAAGCCGGCTGGAACGACGGCGCCATGCCGTGCGAGGAGTTGCGGCGCCGATTGCAGTTGATTCCTTCTCGGCCGCTTCCTTCCGAGGAAGTAGGCATGATCTTGCGGCAACGACTCGGCGAACATCCCTTTGCCGACCGCTTCGAAACGACGCCGGAAACTCTGGCCACGATATTGAAGCAGGCGAATTGGATGCCAGGAGAAAACCCCGGCGCCGCGCTCGGTTTACTGGAAGCGGTCCTCACGCGCGCTGCGCTGGACGATCAAACCTTGATCAGCCCGGACGATGTCTACCACGCCGTCGAGTTATACGGCGCGCCCGAAATCGACTAGAGCGTTTGGGGCGACCAAGCGCCATGCGATCTTTCGATCTCAAGGCACGTTGATACTGCAGCGAGGCTCGAATGCGCCTCGCCTTCCCTCGGATTCTTGCTCCGATGTCATAACATCCGGCGGCTCGGAGCTTTTCTAGGGTGGGCGAATCTCACCCTGACTCTCCCATTTCTTTTCCAGGAGTTTGTTCTATGCCCGTTGAAAGACTTCATAATCAAGGCGGTCCAGCGCTGGGCCAAGATCCCTTCGGCGACGGCTTCGCTCAGGCCGAACGACATGTCGAGGTGATCCACGGCGTGTACTCTCACTCGCTGCCGCTGGTGGGCATGACCGTGGGGCAAGCCCGTGACGAGCTGACGCATCGCATGAATATCGACCCCGATGCGGTGTCCGTCGTGGATGGTCAAGAGGTGGACGAGAACACCATCCTGCACGAAGGCCAGGTGCTCAACTTCGTGAAGCGTGCAGGTGAAAAAGGCTGAACGAACGTCGGAGAAGGGGGCGTAGAGAGCGCAACACCAGAGCGCCGCCTGGTTTGCGACTCTCTGCGCCCCACCCATTCTTCGCGCTTCCCCAGCACGCGTTGCTGTGACTCCCATTTCCGATCCTTTTGGAGTAACCCATGTCCGACGTTTTAACGATCCAGAACGGCAAGGTCGTGCTCAAGACTGAGGAAGGTCAGTCGATCGAGCGCCCCGAAGCCGACCTGTACGATATGTTTCATCGCGAGATTCGGCCGCCCATCGACGGTTGCGCGTTGCCCGACGGCGTCAAGTTCTATGAATGGCGCGACCCGTTCTTTCTCGTCGTGCATCAACATCCGCCGTTTTGCCGGTCGCTCCGCTGGATCGCCCCCGACTCGCCCGCCGATTACGGCCCAGGCGCAAAGTACCGCAAAGTGCGGTTGAGCATTCCGTATGCGAACACCTTCGCCATGTACTTTTGTCGCGGCGGCAAGCTGCTGCTGACGGGTTTCAATGAGCTGTATTTTCGCAACGAACCGCTGCGCAGCAAGAGCGACTCGCTTGGTTACCCGGCGTTGTTGAACATCTCGGCCATCAAAACGAAAGAGCGAACGCGCTCCTGGATTTGCACCCAGCATTTGCGCAACACCGCCGAGATGGATTGGACCACGCAGCTTGGCAACTTGATTACGCATACCTGGGACGGCGCGTTTAATCTCAGCTCTGAGCGGCACGAAGGCGCTTCAGGCTATGGTGAATCGCAAGGCGTTCATCCTGACTTGCATCCGGTCGAGCGCTGGGAGGAAGCCTCGCGCAAGGACGACGCTTTTGCGCTCTCCGTGCCTTGGAAGCCGGCCCGGTTCACCGTGGGAGAGCTGATGAACTGCATGTTCGACGAGATCGGCAAGCAGAATCACTATTTTCCCGGGGCCACGCCTGCGCCGCTTAAGCCGGCGGGCGTCGTGCAGCGATTCATCAACTTCGCGCAACAAAAGTTGACCGGAGGCAAAGCGTAACTCGCGTCTCATCGCCGCCCACGTTGTTTAACCGCTCCCCAACGGGGAGCGCGTCGCGTCACAAACAAGCACCAACCTCGCCACGCGCTTCCCGCTGGGAAGCGGTTAAACCTTGCAAACACTCGTCTCTTCTCTGGAGTTGTTCATGACCAAAATCCCGCTTTACCTAAAGACCTCGCCCGACATGCCACGGCCGGAGGATTCGGAGTTTTACTTGCTAAGCAAGTCGGGCTTGTTTTTTTGTCGCACCCATCCCTGGTTTCAAAGCGACACTCCCACCAAGAAGACGCCCTACTGGCTGGCCGAGCATCAATCGCGACTCGTGTTGAACTACCCGCGCATGCGGCGAACGATGCTCGAATATATCGTGGGTTTCTTTCGCCGCGTGTACGACAAACACGGCTCGGAATCGATCGTGCTGATGCTGTGGGACATGGAAAAACAGCGTTACCGCATTTGTGTGCCGAAACAGGAAGCAACCGTCTGGGAAAACTCGTACGGCTCGCGCTCCGCGATGGACGTGACTTATGAAGTGCCCACGAAGTTGCCGCCCAAGCACATCATCGCCATGTCGATTCACTGCCACGGCGACCACGGTGCGTACAGTTCGTGGACCGATGAAGCCGACGAATTGCACCGCGACGGAATTCACGCGGTGGTCGGTCACATCGACCGGCGACAGCCCAGCTTCCACTTGGCGCTGGCGGTCGACGGGCATCGGTTCCAATTGGACTTCGAGCATGTGTTCGAGGGTTATGAAAAACCGCGCCGCGACATTCCAAGCCAATGGATGAATCAGCTCACGGTCAAAGTGAAGCGACCCATGTGGATGTCCAGTTCCGACAGTTACAAGACCACGAATCAAAACACGTATAAGTACGGCGGATATTACGGCGGTTACGAAGGCGTGTAAGCCCCGCGGCGGGGCCTCGCCGCGGACCTCTTCTTTCCGTCAAACGCAGTTTCTTCGCTTAGGAGTGTTCTATGGTGTCGGGGATCAAGAAAACGAAAACCAAAGCGCGAAAGTCCGCCAAGAGATCGAAGGCTCCTGCCAAAAGCCGCCGCGTCGCGCAACAACCCACGGTGGTGCAAGACGAATTGGCGTGTCAACTGGCGCGAGGAGCGCGGCTGAAGATCATCGGCCTGGGGGGCATCGGCTGCATTGTGCTGGAGTTTCTCGGCCGTTACTTGAAAAGCCAACGTCACCTCGAAGGCATGCGCCTCGTCCTCATCGACGGCGACAACTTCGAGCCAGCCAACGACCAACGCATGTGTTTTCAAACGCTCGGCAACAAGGCCGAAGTGAAAACGGCCGAAACGCTCAAGTCGTTGAACCCGTTTCACGGCTCGATTGTGGCGGTCAACCAATACGTGGGAGAGGAGAACATTGGCGACTTGATCAAGTCGGGCGATCACGTGTTCTTGTGCGTCGATAACCATCCCACACGTCGGCTCGTGGCCGAACATTGCCAAACGCTGACCGAAGTTGCGTTATTCAGCGGCGGAAACGAAGGAGTTGATCCTCCCCGCGAGCGCGGCGTGTACGGCAATGTGCAAATTCACATTCGCAAAGACAACCGCGACGTGACGGCGCCATTAACACGTTTTCATCCGGAAATCGCTCAGGCCGAAGGCGATCTTCCCGGCGGTCCGAACTGCGGCGAACTCGCGCTCTCCACGCCGCAAATTCTGTTCGCCAATCTGGCGGTCGCCAGCGCCATGTGCTCGTCGTTTTTCGCCTACGCCACGGGCAACCTGCATTATCAGGAGGTCAAGCTCGACATTCTGGAAAACCGCCTGTTGCCGCAACTTTCCTTGTCCAAGGATGTTTCCGTCCCGCAAATGAGCGCAAGAACCTGAGTAAAACGCAACACCAACGCCCCAAGCCGCTTTGCTGCAGCTTGGGGCGTTTTTTGTTTCATCCCGACGTTTCGATGCGCCAGAGTTTTCAGCCCAGGCGATCCGCGTTTTACATGTGGTCGTACACGTTGTCCAAATTCTCCAGCAAGGCGCTGATTGAGCCGGTGCCGCTGTGAATGCGCCGGATCGCATCGGCCATGATTTTGCTGGTGTTCACAATGTGCAGCTTCATCCGGTTCGACTCGTTCAACCGGAAAGGCGAAACCGTGTCGGCCACGACAATGCGGCAGTCGATCTTGGCGAGGTTTTCGTTCGCTTCGCCCGCGAACAAGCCGTGCGTGGCGCAAATGGCGAACACCTCGCCGCCGTACCGCTGCACCGCTTCGCAGCCGCGCACAATCGTGCCGCCCGTCGAGATCATATCGTCCATGGCGATTACCAGACGATTCTTCACATCGCCAATGATCCGCCCTCCGTCGATCCGGCCTGTATGGGGGTCGCGAATCTTATCGAGCACGGCCAGTTCGATTTCGTACTCGCTGGCGCCCATGAGGTGCGCCAACGTCGCGCGGAACTTATTCGCTCGTTTCAAACCTCCCGCGTCTGGCGAAAGCACCGCGAGCTTGCGATGCACGCCGCGCAGCTCTTTGGCGCACCAGGCGGCGTGCAGATTCTTGCACTCCAGGTTGTCCATGTTGGTGGTCATGGCGAAGGCGTTTTGCGCGGCGGCCTGATTGTGCACGTCCATAAACAGGAACCGCTCGACTCCGACGGCTTCGAGCATCTTGGCGCAAATTTTCGTCGTTACGGGAGCGCGGCTCTTATCTTTTTGGTCTTGCCGCGCGTAAGCCCAGTGGGGAATGACCGCCGTGATGGAGTGCGCGCTGGCTTGCCGCAACGAGCCGCAAAAGATCGCCAGCTTCATGAACTTGTCGTTCACGCTATCGAGCGTATCGGAGTACAAGCTGCTAATCACGAAGGCGTCATGCCCGCGCACATTGCCCATACTGCCGTCGCAGCTCTTGATGTAGCACTCGCCGTCTTCGAAGGTGGTTTCCGTATGCGGGATCAACTCGACTCCCAAGTGTCCTGCCACTTGCCGAGCGTATTCGGTCGACGACGAAAGGCCAAACAGCTTCAGCGGATGGTGATGGCGAACCATCACTTCTTGCACCGCAGCCTCCAGGTCCGCACGACGCACGTAATCGGGACTCATCGGTGACGACAACACCATAAAAATAGGGAGGAAATCCGGCGCCGCCGGCGAGAATCATCGGGGCGACATTCCGTCATAGTCACCCGTGGCCAAATGCGGAAGGGGGTGCGTTCGATTTCTTTGCGCCGCGCGCCGCACCGGCGCAATCTTTGCAGGATTTGTCGCTTTTGTCGACCAATCGGGTACAATCGTATCAAGACTTCTCCATATAAATTTGTATGATTCCAATCGCCACCCTGGCCGAGCGTCATGTCGTACCGGAAGTCATGGACGACCCCACGCTGGATCCAGATCGTCATCATCGGGCGCTCCAAGGCTTGGCGCGGATCAACCGGCTGAGCGCGAGCAGCCGTATCGTTTGGACGCCCATATACCGGTTGGCTCGCAAACTGGGCGTCCCTCGGTTGCGCGTGCTTGATATCGCCACAGGCAGCGGCGATGTTCCGTTGGCGTTGTGGCGTCGCGCCCGCCGGCAGGGGCTAGACCTGGACATCCTGGGGTTGGACGTCAGCCCGCGCGCCGTTGAGTTCGCCCAACAGCGCGTTAACGCAACGCAGGGCAAAGTTCGCTTCGAAACACTCGACGTTTTTCAGGAGCCTTTGCCGGCGAATTATGACATCGTGATGTGCTCGCTGTTTCTGCATCACCTGGACCGGGAGCAAGCGATCGAACTTCTTAAGAAAATGGCGGGCGCCGCGCAACAAATGGTGTTGGTGAACGATTTGCATCGCAGTCGGTTGGGACTGTTGGCGGCCGAGGCGGTGTGCCGCCTGACGACCACCTCCAGTGTGGTGCGCATCGACGGACCGCGTTCCGTGCGCGCGGCGTTTACAAAGAATGAAGCGGCGTCGCTGGTGCGCGAGGCGGGACTTCGGGGAGCCCAAATCGAAAGCTGTTGGCCCTTCCGTTTTCTGGTCACCTGGAAAAAAGCCGACGCGTAAGCACCCGGCGCTTTCGGGAACTATTCAATTCAATCGTCGGACTCGCATGCCCTTCGTGCTCATGGAAAGGACGCTCGCGGCGACGCTTAACGCGTCCGAAGCCATGGCGCGCGTGTGGGATGTCGTTATCGTCGGCGCGGGCCCGGCGGGAGCCCTCGCGGCGCGCCAAGTCGCACAGCAGGGCGCCGCGGTGCTTCTGGTGGATCGAGCCGATTTCCCCCGCTGGAAAGTTTGCGGTTGTTGTTTGAACCCGGCGGCCCTATCGGTATTGAATCACGTTGGACTGGGCCACTTGCCCGCGCAACTCGGGGCACGTCCTCTTGACCGCCTTCATCTCGCGGCGGGCGGGCGCTCGGCCGATTGTTCGATACCCGCCGGAGCTTCGCTCTCGCGCGAGGCGCTGGACGCTGCGTTGATCGAAGCGGCGATCGCCAGCGGCGCCCAGTTTCTGCCGCATACCGAGGCCGCACTAGCGCCGAGCAAACCCTCGCCTTCCGACGCCGACAGAAAAACTTCGTCACAACTCTCGGAGTTTCGCGCTCTTCACTTACGTCGGCATGAAACGTCCGTCACCGTCCAGGCTCGCGTGGTCATCGCCGCCGAGGGATTGGCGGGACGGCTCTTGCATGACGAGCCGGAGATCGCCATGCGTATTACGGCGGGATCGCGGATGGGCGCGGGCGCCGTAATGGATAATGCTTCCCCCGACTTTGAGGACGGCGTGATTTACATGGCCTCAGGCCATGACGGCTATGTTGGCATGGTTCGTCTAGAGGACGGTCGTCTCGATGTGGCCGCTGCGTTGGATCGGGACGCCGTACGGCGAAGCGGCCATCCGGGCGCCTTGGCCGTTTCAATTTTACACGAGGCAGGCATGCCGGTACCGACGGGTTTGAACGAAGCGACCTGGCGCGGCACGCCGCCGTTAACGCGCCGCCCTGCACAGCTTTACGCCGACCGGCTATTGGTCGTCGGCGACGCCGCCGGGTACATTGAACCGTTTACCGGCGAGGGCATGGCGTGGGCTCTGGCAGGCGCTGCCGCTGTCGCGCCTTGCGCCGTGGCGGGCGCTTCCCACTGGAGCCAGGACATCGGGCGGGACTGGCAAGCGCGTCATCACGGACTCATCCAACGCCGACAGCATGTTTGTCACGCCGTCAGTCGGTTGCTGCGGCGTCCGCGCTGGTGCGCCCTTGCGGTACGTGTTCTGAAATATTCGCCGCGCCTCATGACGCCTGTGGTGCGGGCCATTCATCGTCCATTTACCGACTTGCCCCTCGCGGCGAACGCACGGAGCGCGTCGAACTTATTAAGGAGCTGAAGATGAACGTCGCACTGCGCGGGGTCGGGGTGGGAGTACCCCGCTATTCGATTACTCAAAGCGACGCCGCCGAGGTCGCACGATCGTTCGTGCATCGCAACGCTCAGGCGGAAAAAGTCTTGCCGTTGCTGTACCGACTCGCCCAGGTCCAGCGGCGCGGCAGCGTGCTGCTGGAGCGACCCGAAGGGGAAGAACCCCGGCACTCGTTTTATTGGGCCGCACGGGACGGCGAAGATCGCGGTCCCAGTACGGCCGCTCGTCTGCAACGATTCGCCCAGGAGGCGATTCCCCTTGCGATGACCGCGTGCCGACGCGCGCTGGATGAAGCCTCAACCTCGCCGGAGAGAATCACGCACCTCGTCACGGTGTCGTGCACCGGCTTTTTTGCGCCGGGAGTCGAATTCGCACTCATCAAGCAATTGGGACTTTCGCCCTCGGTGGCGCGGGTCAACGTGGGCTTTATGGGTTGTCATGGCGCGCTCAACGCCCTACGCACGGCGCAGGCGTTTATCGCCGCGGAGCCTAGTGCCCGCGTGTTGTTGTGCTGCGTCGAATTGTGCAGTTTGCACTACCAATATGGTTGGGATCAGGAGCAAGTCGTAGCGAACACGCTGTTCGCCGACGGCGCCGCGGCCTGCGTGCTCTCAGCGGAAGCGGAACATCGGCCGGGCGCCTGGTTCTTGAATAGTTGCGCTTCGCAGTTTATGCCCGACTCGGAACGAGAGATGACCTGGCGTATTACCGACCACGGCTTCGCCATGACGCTTTCGCCGCGCGTGCCCGAGTTGATTCGCAGCCACCTTCGACCCTGGTTGGAAACCTGGCTCGGTCAGCGAGGAGTTCGACTGAGCGACATTCAAAGCTGGGCCATTCATCCCGGCGGGCCGCGCGTGGTGCAAGCGGTCGTCGAATCGCTAAACTTGCCCGCTCACGCCACCGACGCGTCATCAGCGGTGCTTGCGGAACATGGGAATATGTCGTCGGCCACCGTGCTGTTCGTCGTGCGACGGTTACAGCAAACGGGCGCCGCGCCTCCTTGCGTGGCGCTCGCGTTTGGTCCGGGTCTAACCGCCGAGGCCGCGCTCTTTTGTTGAGTTGCAGCCTCGCCGCGCAGGTCTCTCTTGACGCCAGGCGCGGCGCCTCTACGATTACCGTAGAGGGGTTGCATTCTTGCCGGGGGCAAGACGACGTTTCGCGTTCATCCTGCGGGTGACGTGTTCCATGAATGACCGCGCGCTCCCGCCGATTGGCGGCTTTTCCGATGAGTTCACCTCGCCCGCCCTCGCGGCGATCGAGCGCGATACGCAGCAAATCGGCCGGCGGTTGTTCGAGCGTTTGGAAGGCAAACGCCCCAACGTGCTGGACCGGCGCTGGTGGGACGATCGGATCATGTCGTGGTCGATGCGCGACGAAGCGGTCAAAGTGCAGTTGTTCCGCTTCGTCGACGTGTTGCCCATGCTGGCCAACGATGATGCGCTCATCGAGCATCTCGATCAATATCTGGCCGAAGTGCGCGACCGTTTGCCGTCCTCATTCCGCGTGGCGCTGGGCGTGGCGCGACGCACTCCCTTTACCCGCGCCGCAGTAGCGCGAGCAGCGCGGCTGAGCGCCATGGACTTTGCACGCCGATTTATCGCGGGCGGGAATGCGCAGGAAGTGCTCGCCGCCGCACAGCGCGAACGTCAACTGCTCCGAGCATTCACGCTCGACATTCTCGGCGAGGCGGTCATTAGCGAGCGCGAAGCCGCCAGCCATTTCCAAGCGTACTGCGAGTTGATCGAGAACGTGGCGCCCACGGTCAACGCCTGGGAGGAAATCCCGCAGATTGACCGGGATCATCAAGGTCCGTTGCCGCGCATGAATCTGTCGATCAAGCTTTCCGCGCTGGACAGCCAGTTTGACGCGATTGACCAACAAGGCACGCTCCGCCGTTGCGGCGATCGCCTGCGCGAGTTGCTGCGCGTGGCTCGGCGGGCAGGCGCGTTCCTCAACGTCGATATGGAGTCCTACGCGAAAAAGGACCTCACCTTGCACATCTTCCGGCAAGTGCTGAACGAGCCCGAGTTCCGCGACTTCCCGGACGCCGGAATTGTGATTCAGTGCTACCTGCGCGACGCGGCGGACGATCTGGTCGCTCTGCGTGACTGGGCCGAGCGCCGCGGCGCTCCGGTTTGGGTGCGGCTGGTGAAAGGCGCCTACTGGGATTACGAAACGATTCATCATCGTTACCACGGCTGGCCGGTTCCCGTATTTCAGCAAAAGTGGCGTTCTGATGCGAACTTCGAAGCCGCGACGCGCTTCGTCATGCGGCACCACCAGTACTTGCGCCCGGCGCTGGGCTCGCACAATTTGCGGTCCCTCGCCCAGGGCCTGGCGGTAGCGCAGCATTTGGAGTTGCCGCCGAGCGCCTTCGAACTGCAAATGTTGTACGGCATGGCCGACTCGGAAAAACGCGCGATGGTGGAACTCGGCCATCGTTTGCGCATCTACATGCCCTACGGCGAGTTGCTGCCGGGCATGGCGTACCTGGTGCGTCGCCTGCTCGAGAACACGTCAAATGATTCGTTTCTGCGGGCTGGTTTTCACGAGAATGTCGCCCCCGAGTTATTGCTGCGAAATCCTGTCGATGTAGGCCGAACGTCCGCCGCCCCCTCGGGGGACGGCGGCGCACGCCATGTTGCTGTCGCCCATTTTGAACGCGAGGAAACTTCGCCGCATCCTTCGATTGTTATGAACCTTTCGCCCACTACCGACGACGTGATCCCCTTCAGTAATTACCCGCCGGTCAACTTCGCCCAAAAAGAAGCTCGCCAGGCCATGGCGGCCGCGCTCACGGCGGTGCGAGAGCGGTTGGGGGTGCGGCGCCCGCTGGTCATCAACGGTGAGAACGTCGAAACGCCGGAGCGCATCGTCTCGCGCGATCCTGGCCAAAAAGATCGAATCGTGGGAGAAACCGCCGCGGCCGATCGGACGCACGTCGCGCAGGCGGTGCATGCGGCGCAGGTCGCCTTTCCCGCATGGCGCGACTTGGGAACGGCGCGTCGCGCCGCCTACCTGCAAAACGCGGCTCGCCTTTTGGAGAAGCGGTTCTTCGAGCTTTCCGCGTGGGAAGTGTACGAATGTGCGAAAGGTTGGCGCGAAGCGACGGGCGACGTGTGCGAAGCAATTGACTTTTGCAATTACTACGCCGCTTGCGCCCTGGCGCTGGAGAAAGCCCAAGAGATCAACACGCCCGGCGAGGAAAATCGCTTGGAATATCGGCCGCGCGGCGTCGTCGCGGTCATCGCCCCGTGGAATTTCCCCTTGGCCATTCTTACGGGCATGACCGTTGCTGCATTGGTCACGGGCAACACAGTCATCATGAAGCCCGCCGAACAATCGCCTATCATCGCGGCCCAGTTGATGGACATCTTTCGCGAATTGGAACTTCCCGCGGGCGTGCTGCAATACCTGCCCGGGCGCGGAGAGACGGCCGGCGCCGCGTTGGTGGAGCATCCCGAGGTGTCGCTCATTACGTTTACCGGGTCGCGTCAAGTGGGATTGGGTATCAACGTGAAGGCGGCCGAAGTCTCCGCAGGCCGAAACATGACGCTCGTTAAAAAGGTGATCGCGGAGATGGGCGGCAAGAACGCCATTATCGTCGACAACGACGCGGACTTGGACGAGGCGGTGCTTGGCGTGGTGAAGTCGGCTTTTGGTTATCAAGGCCAAAAGTGTTCGGCATGCAGCCGCGTGATCGTGCTGGAGGGCGTGTACGACGCCTTCCTCCAACGTCTGGTGGAAGCCGCTCGCACGCTCAAGATCGGACCGGCCGAAGCGCCGGATACGAGCGTCGCGGCCGTGATTGACGAGGAGGCCTACCGGCGTATCTTGCATTACCTTGAAATCGGCCGTCGCGAAGGCCGCGAAGTGTTGGCCGTCGACGTGGGCGATCTGGCGCAAACCGGCTACTATGTAGGGCCGCACATTTTCGCCGACATCGCACCCGATGCGCAACTGGCTCAGGAGGAAATCTTCGGCCCGGTGTTGGCCGTGATCAAGGCGCGCCATTTGGATCATGCCTTCGAGATTTTCAACCAAAGCTTGTATGCGCTCACGGGCGGAATCTACTCGCGCAGCCCGGCGAATCTTCAGCGCGCCGTGCAAGAGTTACATGCAGGGAATCTTTACCTCAATCGGAACATCACCGGGGCGCTGGTGGGGCGGCAACCCTTTGGCGGATATAAAATGTCGGGCATTGGGGCCAAGGCGGGCGGTCCCGATTATCTGCTACAGTATGTCATTCCGCGCACCGTCACCGAAAACACGATGCGCCGCGGTTTCGCCCCGCCGGAAGACGCGTAACCTTGCGTCACGCCCAACCGACGGCGGCGCTCCAATTGGCGATTCTTTGGGAATCTGTTTCCATGAGCGATACGCTGGACGTGTTGGTGGTGGCGCCTCATCCCGATGACGCCGAGCTGGGCATGGCGGGCGCCATACTCAAAATGCAGGACGAGGGCCTGCGCGTGGGTATTCTCGACTTGACCAACGGCGAGCCCACGCCGCATGGCTCGCTGGAGCGCCGTGCGCAAGAAACCGCCGCCGCAAGCGAAGTGCTGGGAATCGCATGGCGCGAGAACCTGGGGCTTCCCAACCGCAGTTTGGAAGCGACGCTCGAAGCGCGCGGTAAGTTGGCCGGCGTCATTCGCCGCACGCGCCCGCGCTGGTTGTTTGCTCCATATTGGGTCGACGCGCATCCTGATCACGTCGCGGCGACGCAGTTGATTGAAGCGGCGCGCTTCTGGGCGAAACTCACAAAAACCGATCTGCCCGGCGCGCCGCATCATCCGCAACGAATTTTTAATTACTACTGCGTGCATTTGAAACAGACGCCGCAACCGGCGTTCATTCTCGACATCAGCAAGTACTGGGAGCGCAAACTGGCGGCGATTCGCTGCTACGAAAGCCAGTTCATCACGGGGCGCCCCACCGACCGTCCGACCTTTCTCGACCTGCAAGAAACCGAGGCGGCCTACTGGGGCAAGTGCATTGGCGTGCGTTACGGCGAACCGTTCACCAGCCGCGAACCGATCGGTTTAAGGGACCTGAACAGTCTGGTGTAGTCCTCGACTTCCCGTACGCCGGTCCTGGACCATCCCTGGTGCGACTCATCCCTGGTGCGACTCCTCAGGCGCCCTGGGGCGCCTCAAAAAATGTACGTACTGACAAAATTTGCCGCAGGGCGAAAACAAAGCTAGGTTTTGAATGCGGACGCAAGCTCGCATCCTCATCTACCTCCTTCGGATTCGCGATGATGTACTCCCAAAAAGTAGAATGGCGGCGGTTAGTAATTATCGCGGCGATTGTGGCTCTGGGAGTGGTGCTCCTGATGGGGGCGACTCCGCTGAACGAAGGCCTGGCGCGTATGTTTGGATTCTTGCTGCTCTCGATCAGCGTTCTCTGCGTTTGGGAGTTGGCCGCCACGCGGTATGAGTTCGCCCGAAATGAGTTAATCATCCGCAGCGGCGGCATTCAGCAACGGATTCGCTACGAAACGATTGAAGCAGTGCGCGTGGCGCGCGGGTTGTGGAGCTATGTGGTGTCTCCCAACAACGTGCGTTTACTGGTGGGAAGCCGCGTATCGACCGGCGTCATTTCAATTTGCCCCAATGACCGCGACCGATTCCTCGACGAACTTTCCCGAGCTGTTCCTTGGTTGGCGGTGATGGATCGCTAAGCCAATCAGGCCTTTTTCACATGGTAAAATATTCGGATTGAGTCAAGTTTAAGGCCGCCATTGTCGATGTCCTTTTGGATGCGCAACGGTGCGCGAACTTGGACGTTTCGCGGGCAGCAGACTCAAAGGCCATGATGAAACTGGGGCCAGAAGCGGTTGATCCTATCTTGGCCGCGTGCCAGGCCGGTGCGGCCGAGGCCGCCGCATGCCTTTCTCGGGCCTTCGATACCGAGGTTGCACTCGCGGTCAACAGCGGTGCTCTCGAATATGACCCCAAGACGCCGCCCGCGGGTTGGAACGGCCCCGGCGTCGTGTTCGTGTCCTGTTCTGCGGTGGGAATCGCGGCGTTTGTGCTTCCCGCGTCCGCCAGTTGGCTTCCTGCGTGGTGTCAACAGCCTGATGCAACCGGCGCGAGTCGCCTGTTGACGCTCGCCCAAGAGTTGGGCGCGTCGTTGATGCCGGCCGAGTTTTTTCCCGAGCGTTCCGGGGCGCAGTGGAGCGACAATCTCGCGGGGACGTTGGCGGCATGCGGCGTCTTACCCGGTGCGTCGCGCATTTCGCTTGTGGCCGCGCACGGCGAGCAGCAAGCCGAACTCAGCCTGATTTGGCCGTTGGCCGATCCTGAGGCGCTCAATGCCCCAGCGGCGCAGCAAGCGACTTCGCCGACGCCAGCCGCCCCTTGGCGCCCCACCCTTGAGGAGGCCGATCTTGAAGCGGCGCTGCCGCAACTTCCCGTCTATTCGCGGAGTTTGCTGCGCATTTTGACTCCGGTGCGGGTCACACTAGCCCAACGTCGCATGCCCGTACGGCAAATCTTGGAACTGGCGCCCGGCTCGCTCATTCAATTCGCCAAGTCGTGCGGGGAACCGCTGGAGTTGGAAGTGGGCGGGCGGCGCGTCGCCCAAGGCGAGGCCGTTAAGGTGGGTGAAAAGTTTGGACTGCGCATTACCGCCATGTCGCTGCCGGGTGAACGATTCCAGCCGATCGCGCCGCCGGCCCGTCCCTCGAAATCGGCCTAAGCCGAGCACGACGGCGTGCTTCGCTCGTTTGAGATTCCGCGGTAGAATCAACGTTGGTTCAACGGAATCGTTCCGAGGGAGAAGCTGCATGTCGTTACAAGTGGTGGAGTTGCGCGAACCACAAACGGGAGCCTCGGCGCGGGTCCTCGTTAGCTTGGGTTTCAACTGTTTTGAGTACCGGGCGCCCGTCGACGGCCAATTGCGCGACATCCTCTGGTCGCTTCCCGGTTATGAAGATGGAACTCGCCGGCCTTCCAGTAGCGGCATTCCGATTTTGTTTCCTTTTCCCGGACGCATTCGCGGAACGACGTTCGTTTGGGAGGGGAAAAACTATGAGTTGGAAGTTGGCGACAAACTGGGCAACGCCATTCATGGTTTGGTGTATACCCGGCCCTGGCGCGTCATTGACCAAAGCGAATCGCGCGTCGTGGGGCAGTTTCAGGCTTCGCTTGATGATCCACGTTTGGTGAATTGCTGGCCCTGCGACTTTCGGATTACCGTGGCCTATGAGTTGACGCCGGGCCTGCTTCGGTGCGAAGTGCAGATCGTGAATCCGGATGGCCGACAATCGCTTCCCTGCGGCTTGGGACTTCATCCCTATTTTCGCGTTCCGCCAGGAGGCGGCGACGGCGCCGACTGGCGCATTCAACTTCCCGTGCGCAAGCGTTGGGAGTTGATCGACTTGATCCCCACGGGCCAGCAGTTGCCGCTCGAACAAGCCGACGCCTTGCAAACCGGCGTGCGGTATGGCGATATGCAATACGACGACGTCTTTACCGATCTGACATTGTCGGGATCGTGGCGGCAAGCGGCGATCGTTTCACCGCGGGGGAAGCCCGTGACGGTCTTGCGGTTCGATACGGGCTTTCGTGAATGCGTTGTTTTTACTCCGCCGCATCGCGAAGCCATTTGCATCGAACCCCTCACGTGCGTGCCCGATTGTTTTCGCTTGCAACCCCAAGGGATCGACGCAGGATTGCGAGTCCTCGCTCCCGGCGATTCCTTCGGGACGACGGTCGAGATTCACGTCGCGCCTTAATCGACGCGCGCCATGAAGCCAAACTTGCGCCGCGCGCACGATGCTGTCAGATGAAGGCAGCGCCGGTCACATCAGGTTTGCCGGCTTTCGAGCGTTTAGAGAGTAGGCGTATCTTCGCCAATACACGCCACAACGGGTAGCTTCGGGTGAGAAGCCAGTTGTCGTAGTGAGTTCGCATCAGCCGGCTTGACCAGGTATTCGTCGAAGCCGGCGCCCAGCGCGCGGTCTCGGTGCGTATCTTCGCTGTGCCCAGTCAACGCCACAATCAGCGCCTCTTTCGTTTCTTCCAGTTGCCGCACTTGCATGGCGACTTGAAAGCCGTCCATATCCGGCAACGACACGTCGAGGAGAACAATCTCCGGACGAAACGACCGGCATTGTTCGAGGGCGGAACGACCGGCGTGCGCAACTTGAACGTCATACCCCAGCAGCGTGAGCAAACGCGCCGTGATTTTTGCCGCGCTTGCGGTATCGTCGACCACTAGAATACGTCGCCCGCTCATGCATTCTCCTTGTTGCTGCGACGTGCCCAGCGCCTGGCAGACTCAAGACTCGCGCCGCGATTCACTTCTTACCCTACAAACCACGTTTCGGCGAAGTGACGTTTCCGAGAGTTGCGGTATGCTGCGTGTTTTGTGAGGTCCAAGTTCGCCTTGACTCTCGTGCAACTCAGTTACTTGCGGCGCCTCACTTTGCGTAAAAACAGCCCCACGCAAAGGTAGGTTGTCTAATTTTGGAAGGCCTCAAAAGATTCTCGTTGGCGGCGTATGTTGACCATCATCAATAAATCCAACGACGTTCACGATGCGTGTTGCTCTGCTTGTTCATTCTGGCGCCTTCCCCGGGTCGAATCAAGCGCTGCCTCGTTCGATTCGACAAAATAATACCAACGGGGTGTTTGACATTGCGAACCTAGGGATCCGATCGGACACGGCCTGCAGGCGTTACCAACGCATGGATTTGCCGTCCTTGCGTGTTATGATGGGAACACGTTTCGGTGATAACTTCCCCCTAATGTCAGTTCCCCGCCTTATTGCCCCCCCATTTTACGCATGGATCGAACGCTCCTTGCGGCTTGCCGCTTGATGTTGGTTATGGCTCTCGTCTTCACCTCTTGGGGGAGGGCGGACTGGCCCGAGTTTCGAGGACCGGGCGGGCAGGGACACAGCGCTACCTCGGGTCTGCCGCTAACCTGGAGTGAACAGGAGAATATCGTTTGGAAAACGACGATTCCCGGGAGGGGATGGTCTTCCCCCGTAGAGAAGAATGGCAAAATTTGGATGACGGCCGCGATTGAGTCGCCCGCGACCGAAGAGCAAAAAGCGAAAAAACTGGCCGAGGCGCCGGACCCCAACGGTCTGGAAGTCGTCGGTAGCGTTTCCTTGCGGGCCGTTTGCGTCGACTTTGCGACAGGACGGCTCTTGCACGATGTCGAGTTGTTTTTGGTTGAAGGCCCCGACCCAGTCCATTCGCAAAACAGTTTCGCCTCGCCCACGCCGGTCTTGGACGGCGATTGCGTGTACGTTCACTTTGGAACGTATGGTTCGGCCTGCGTCGATGCGACGACCGGGCAGGTGGTGTGGTCGACGGACGATTGGAACTGCGACCACCAAAACGGCCCAGGTTCGTCACCCATTGTCTGGCGCGATCTGTTCATCGTTCATCTGGACGGCATTGACGTGCAGTATGTGATCGCCCTGAACAAGCACACGGGCGCCCTGGTTTGGAAAACCGACCGGAGCGGAAAACTGCACGAGCGCGAACCGTTTCGCAAAGCCTACTCAACGCCGCTGGTCATTGAGCATCGGGGCCAACCACAAATGATTTCCCCCGGCGCCGATTGGGTTTACGCCTATAACCCCGCAACGGGGGAAGAACTATGGCGTGCGAGCTATGGCAAACTGGGATTCTCCAACGTACCGCGGCCCGTGGTGGGACACGGCATGATTTATCTTTCGACGTGCTTCGTGTCGCCTTCGATGGTTGCCGTGAAATATGACGGAAAAGGCGATGTTAGCGACTCGCACATTGTCTGGCGGAACGACCGGCAAGCGCCGCGGCTTCCTTCGCCTGTGTTGATTGACGAATCGCTGTTTATGGTCAGCGATCAAGGCGTGGCGACTTGCCTCGACGCACAAACCGGCGAGGAGATTTGGGCCAAGCGGCTCGGAGGCAATTTCAATGCCTCTCCGTTATATGCCGACGGCCGGATTTACCTGTGTAACCGCGAAGGCGCCACGTTTGTGCTGGCGCCGGAACGGAAGTTTGTGCTGCTCGCCGAGAATCGCCTGGAGGGCGGTTTCTACGCTTCTCCCGCCGTGGTGGAGAAATCGTTGATCCTGCGCACGGACCAATTTTTGTACCGCGTGGAGAAAACGCAAACGCCCGGCGCCGGCGAATAGCGACTCGAATTTTGCCGCGCCGCGCCACGCGACTTGGGCGATACGTTACGATTTCCGCCCGGTCCAATTTTTGGCCCCCAGTGCGGCGATGACGCGGAGCGCTTCGACGGCCTCGCGTCGATTGATTTTCGACTGGCCATGACGCCGGTCGGCAAACACAATCGGCGTTTCCCGCATACGAGCGCCGAGCCGCTTCAAATGCCAGAGAATTTCTTCTTGGAACGAGTAGCCACGGGAACGGACGGCGTCAAAATCCAGTTGTTTCAACAGCGACACCCGATAACAGCGAAACGCGCCGCTACAGTCTTTCACTTTCAAACCGAGCATCGAGCGAGCGTAGAAGTTTACGCAACGACTCATCATTCGCCGATGGATCGGCCAACCTTGCACGCCGCCCCCCGTCGTATAGCGGGAGCCGATCACCACGTCCACGGGCGGCTCCGCTTCCATCTCGCGAATTAAGGCTGGTAAATATCGCGGATGATGACTGAAGTCGGCGTCCAGGTTGAGCATGTAATCAAAACCTTGCTCGATGGCGTACCGCATGGCCGCCAGGGTGGCGGTTCCCAATCCCAGTTTTCCGCTGCGCCGCAGACAATGAACACGGGCATCTGCGTGCGTCCGGCGTTCAACCCAGTCGCCGGTTCCATCCGGAGAGTTGTCATCAACCACCAACACCTGGCATTGCGGCGCGTAGTGGAAGATCTCGTCCACCAACGAGGGAAGATTCTCCATCTCGTTGTAAGTAGCGACCGTAACAAGCGTTCGCGCAATCGGACGGGCGTTGGTGGTCATCGGTATGACGCGAGCGAAACAGGCGTCGCCACGGAGTGCGAATCGAGGAACGGTAGCGAAGTTTTTTGGACTTGGTTACACGGACGCCAGAGCGAGCCAAATTTTTTCAGGCCAAGTTACGTGCGTTCGCAGCAACGCCGCCGCGCCGGAACATCTTGCGTTTCTTCGACTTACATTACGAACCCATAAAAGGAAAAAGTTGTAACTATTTTTCATTGAGCGCCAGATCGAAACGAAATCTTGATTCTGTACATTTGTATCATATAATAAAAGTGTGGCTCATTGTGGGCGACTTCGTCCTGCAGTGCGAGTTTCGTCCAGCGCCTGTCGCAGTTCGGCAACGATTTGGGGCTCCTGTTCCCATCGATTCGTTTTTTCTTCCGGATCTTGTTCCAGATGATACAGTTGCCCCTGCGGTCCATTCGCCGCAGGTGGGGATTGACGCGGTTCGGTGAATCCCCCGGAACCGAGATTACCAAGCACGAGTTTCCACGGTCCTTTGCGGATGGCGAAGGTGCCGCTTCCGGAATGATGTACCGTGAGCGGACGAAGCGGCTTATCGGCAAATTCGCCCCGCAATGCGGGAAGCAAGTTAAAGCTATCTTCGGCGGCGTCGGGCGGCAGCGTATGACCCACGATCTCCGCGACGGTCGCCATGATGTCGGTTAAGCAAATCGTTTGCTGACACACCGACCCGGCGGGTATCTCTCCTGGCCAACGCGCCAGGAACGGCACCCGGTGGCCCGCTTCCCAAATATCGGCCTTTTGACCGCGATAGTGAAGATTTGCGGCGTGCCCCCACTTCTGAATATCGCCGACCGGCCAATGCGAACCGTTGTCGCTGGTCACAATCACTAACGTGTTATCCGCCCAACCTTTTTCATGGAGTGTTTGTAACACCTGTCCTACGACATCATCCACTTGCGAGACAAAATCGCCGTAATAACCAACGGGGGTGCGCCCGTGGTATGCGGGCGTAGGAACCCACGGCGTATGCGGCGCCGAAAGCGGAAAGTACAGAAAAAACGGTTTGTCGGCCGACTGGCGATTGAGCCATGCCGTGGCTTTTTCAGCCAATTTCGGCAGAACCTCGACGTGCTTGAACGAGGGAGCGATTGGGCCGGCACGCCAAAAACCGTTGCCTTCTTGGCGCCGATGTTGCGACGCCGGCGTATGCGCCGTAGGCGGCTCAACCACGCGATCGTTCTCCACAAACACATACGGCTCCATATCGAGCGAGGCGGGTATGCCAAAAAAATAGTCAAACCCTTCCGTCAGCGGACCCGGCCGAAGCGATTTGTTGTAATCGACCGCTTGCGGGTGGTCGCCCGCCAACACCGTTTCCGCCGGGGGAAGTTTCGCAGGCTCGCCTGTTGGCGATTGAAAACCAAGGTGCCATTTTCCCACGCACGCGGTGGCGTAACCGTGTTGCTGCAACATTTCGGCCACGGTCAAACGCTCGGGTTCGATCAACGATCGCGAATAACCCCAGAGCACGCCTTTTTCCAAACGGCTGCGCCACGCATAACGTCCCGTGAGTAGCCCATACCGCGTGGGCGTGCAAACGGCCGAGCCGCTGTGGGCGTCGGTAAAACGCATTCCCTCGGCGGCAAGACGGTCCAAGTGCGGTGTGGGAATTTTTGAATCGCGGTTGTAACAGCCGGGGTCGCCAATTCCCAAATCGTCGGCCAGAATGACCACGATGTTTGGCAATTCCGCTTCTGCGGCTGATAAACTAGTCGAAATCGCGACGCATACGACCCATCCCCACGCCAATCCTAGAATCGCCTCGTGGCATCTCATTTTGAAATCCTCGCAAGCACAGTGGTGCGTTTCTCCAGCGCCGTCGCGCCAGGTCTTCGCGAACAGAGAGCATTAAGCATGATCGTAGGCTCCCCAGTGCAACCTCACAAGCAATTCAGCCGCCAACTCGTTGGGATCTTTTTTGCCGTCGCCTTGTTGCAAGCGACCATCGAGCCGCGCTCGCTGCGCGCCGTTGAGCCTTGGTCCGATTCGTCGTTGCCCGTAACGCAGGGACTGCAACTTTGGCTCGATATGGCCCGGCAACCGCAGGCCCGCGCTGCGCAGGGATACCCGCCGTTGGGAAAAGACGACGCGCTCGGTTTCGTGCTCGATGGTTCCGGACATGGACGACACTTCGGACAAACGCATCAGGAATCTCAACCCCGTTGGAGCGTCTGGGGTAAAACAGCCGCCGCCGAATTCGATGGCAAGAATGACTGCCTCACGCTAACCGGTCAGCAACTAAAGTACGACGCGCTCACCGTGTTCCTCGTCGCGGCGCCGCGCTCGAACCCTGGCGGATATCGGGCGTTTTTCGCGATGAATCAATTAGGACGCAACGATTACACCTCGGGTTTGACGATCGATCAGTCGGCGTTTGGTTCTCCCGCCTGGGACCGCCTGAACCCCGAAGGCCAAGGGTTCGGCGGCGCCGTCGATTTGATGCAAGACGTTCACCCGTTCAACACGTTGCATACCGTGGCCATCGTGGCCGATGCCGCCAACGCGAAGGTGTCGCTGTACGTCGATGGCAAGCTCAACGGACAACGTCCGAAAACCTCGACCGAAGGGACCGAAATTCACGAACTTTCGCTTGGCGCCCGGTGCTACTCCAATACGCGCGAGCCGCCGTTTCTCAGCGGATTTTTGGACGGCTATGTGTGCGAACTCCTGGTCTACGACCGAGCGCTCAATCCACAAGAGCTCCAGGCGGTGGACAAATATCTGGCTGCGCGGCACGCCGAAGCCGCCAAACAAATTGTCCAACAAACCCCCGATGGAACGAGCGTTCGCCTCGTCCAAGTTGAAAACCCGCCGCCGGTGCAAATGTTCGTGCCTGGTTTTTCCGTGCGCGAGTTACCGCTGAAGTTGACCAACATCAACAACGTGAAGTATCGGCCGGATGGAAAGCTCGTCGCGGTCGGTTATGACGGCCGGATTTGGCTCCTTTCCGACACAGACGACGACGGCGTCGAAGACCGCGCCGATTCCTTCTGGGATCGAGGCGCCTTGCGCAGTCCGATCGGGATGGCGCTCACGCCGCCGAATTATCCACACGGGCAAGGCGTGTTTGTGGCGTCCAAGGGCAAAGTTTCGCTGATCGTCGATCAAAATGGCGATGATCGCGCCGACCGCGAAATCGTTCTCGCCGAGGGCTGGGAAGAGTTGCCGCACGGCGTCGATGCGCTAGGAGTGGCCGTGGCCAGCGATGGATCGGTGTTTTTCGGACTGGGGGCGGCCAACTTTACCAACGCGTATCTGATTGAAAACGGAAAGGCCCGGTATGATCTGACTGGCGAACGCGGAACGGTGATGCGCATTTCGCCCGATTTCCAAACACGCGAAATTTACAGTACGGGAATTCGCTTTCCCGTCGCCATGGCGTTCAACGAACAGGGGGACTTATTCGCCACCGACCAGGAAGGCGCCACGTGGCTGCCCAACGGCAACCCGCTGGATGAATTGTTGCACATTCAACCCGATCGACACTATGGCTTCCCGCCGCGTCATCCGACGCACCTACCGAACGTAATCGATGAACCCAGCGTGTTCGACTACACGCCGCAGCATCAAAGCACGTGCGGTTTGAATTTTAACCGCTCGCCCGACGGGCAAATGAGTTTCGGTCCCGCTTGGTGGCGCGACGACGCACTGGTTTGCGGTTACTCGCGCGGTAAGCTCTACCGCACCAAGCTGGTGAAAACCGAACACGGCTATGTGGCTCAAAATGCGTTGCTCGGTTGCGTGAACATGTTGCCGGTCGATGCTTGCGTCTCGCCGAGCGGCGACTTGCTTTTAGCAGCGCATAGCGGCCACCCCGACTGGGGCAGCGGTCCGCAGGGTGACGGAAAGTTGTACAAGATCACCTACGCCGAATCCGAGGCGCCGCAACCGGTTTTGACTTGGGCGGCTGGTCCGCAGGAAGTGCACCTTGCGTTCGATCGGCCGCTGGAGCCGCAAGCGTTGCAAGGGCTCGCCGCGCGCATCAACCTGGAGTACGGGGAACACGTGCGTGCGGGTGACCGGTTCGAATCGCTCCGACCGGGCTATCAGGTGGTGCAAGATCAGTTGGCGGCGCCACGACGAAAGTTGCCCGTACATGGCGTTTCGATTTCGCCCGATCGCAGGACCTTGCTGATCACGACGGACCCGCATCCGCAAGCCGTGTATTACGCGATGACGCTCACGGGCCAGGGCCCGATGAAGGCCGCTTCACCCAACTTGCCGCAGCACGATGCGATGGATCTCGACTATTCGCTGCATGGCGTGGAGGCGACCTGGCGCAACGAACAAGGCGACTCGATAACGACCTGGCTTCCGCACCTGGATTTGAACGTGGCGAGACGATTAACTTCGGCAAGCGAGGAGCACCGGCGGTTTTTCGAGCAAATTCGCCAGCCGGGCCAGTTGACGTTACGTACGCAGGCCAATGTATCTCAAATGTTGCGGCCTGCGGTACAACCCGGCGCTCAAATCGATTACGAATGGCCGGTCGAGTCGCCAAGGTTACACATTCAATCGAAACAGCTGCTGCGGGGCGTAACCACGCCGGAGCCGTGGGCCGTGGTGCGACAAACCGAGCGGGAGTTCGAAGTCGCGATCCAAGGCCCCGCGCCCGAGGATCGCCGTCTGCCGTTGGAAGTTGTGCTTGAAACGAGTCCTTCCGACGCGGAATTAACCGTGTCATTCTCCACGAATGAAGACGCCCGGCGGCGTGCGCTCCAACTGACACGTTTCTACCTGCCTTGGGCGCCGGAAGCCAGCGCCGCCGACGAACCGCCGCCGCGCACCTTGCCGACGGAGTTGGCGGGAGGCGATTGGCTGCAAGGCCGCGAAGCCTTCTATCAGGGCCAAGGACAATGCGCGGCGTGCCATACGATTGACGGCCGCGGCGGCCAAGTCGGGCCGGACTTGTCGAACCTGCGGCAGCGCGACTACGCCTCGGTGCTGCGCGACATTTCGACTCCCAGCGCGGCGATCAATCCTGAATTCGTCACGTACGCCGTACGCCTAGTCGATGGCCGCGTGTTGACTGGCGCCGTACGCACCGAAGGCGATCAACTGCATGTGGCCTACACCACGCCCACGTCGACAGGAACCGAAATCAAGCAAACGACGGTGGCGAAAGACGACGTCGAAGAACTTCAGCCGCTGGCTGCGTCGGTCATGCCCGATGGCTTAGCCAAAACCTTAGGCGAGCCGTCGCTAAAGCATTTGTTAACTTTCCTTTTGGCCCCACCCCCCGAGGAGTTGCAGCCGGCGCCGATCGTGCGTCCCGGCGCGCCGCCTCCGCGCAAGCGAGCCGAAGTGCAAACGATTCTCGACGTCGCAAAGTCAAATCCAACCGACGCTTCAAAGCCGTTACGGATTCTGCTGGTCGCGGGTCCGAAAGATCATGGCGAGAACGAACACGACTATCCGCAATGGCAAAAACGCTGGTCCAAGCTGCTCTCCCTGGGCGAGAAGGTACAAGTGACCACGGCCGATGTCTGGCCCACAGCCGACGAGTGGAAAGGCGCCGATGTGGCGGTGTTTTATTCGGCGAATCCCGCCTGGGCGCCGGACAAAGCCAAGGAAGTGGACGACTTCCAACAGCGCGGCGGCGGACTCGTCTTCCTGCACTACGCCGTGAATGGCGACCGCGCCCCGGAGGAACTGGCCGAGCGCATTGGACTCGCGTGGCGTGGGGGAATGTCAAAGTTTCGTCACGGCGAGTTGACCCTCGACTTCGCGCCCGCGGCGGGACACCCGCTGGTAGCCGGCCTGCCGCCGAAACTGGACTTTACCGACGAAAGTTACTGGCAACTCATCGGCGATCCGAAAAAGATCAACGTTCTGGCCACGGGCGTGGAAGACGGCCAGCCGCAGCCGTTACTGTGGACCTACGAGCGCGGGCAAGGTCGCGTGTTTGTCTCCATCTTGGGCCACTACAGCTGGACCTTTGACGACCCCATGTTCCGCGTGCTCGTGCTCCGCGCCATCGCCTGGACCGCGCACCAACCGCCCGACCGGCTCAGCGAACTAGCCTTGCCCGGCGCGCGCATCACGCCGTAAAACGCCGCGGGATCGTCTCGAATCAAAATGAACGACGTCCCGCATTCTCAAAGGAAAATCTGCCGATCCCGATCCACGATTAGACCCGCGTCAATGCAGGTTTCTTTTACCACTTTCATTAGCGCAGGATTGCCGCGCTGTGAGATGCGTTGAACGCGGGTCAATTCAGGCGCTACTGGAGGAAACCTATCAGATCAAGTGGTCGGTGTGTTCCACGGCCATTAAGCAACCTATGCAGCTACCGCTTTCTAATTCATTTCATGAGCAGCGCTAGTTGTTTTCAGGACTGTTCCCAACCGAGGCTGGAATATCCTCCAAGGCCACAACATGAACGAGGGCCACGCGTACGACCTGGTCGTAAATTGTGGGATTGTCGGCGCCCGGATAACCAATCGTCAGATCGCGCCGCCCCACAAGCACCAAATCGGGGTGGTGAACATCGTAGTGCAGCCCCTCGCTCGCCACGATGCGAACAGGCCGAAATGGTTTTTCCTTAAGCCGGTGCTGAATGTCTTCGGCGCTGAACATAAACATTTTCCGACGTCTTGCCTGAGATCGAGCGCAAAAACGCGATAAGCGCATCGCTACAAAAACGAACGGTCGTAATGAGCCAGCGCCCGTTTTGTCCGGCCGCCCCAAGCTTATTTTACCCAGGTCAATCGCCGCATGGTAGACTAACGACGCGGGCTGCCCGGTCGCTGCATCGCTCAACCGGACACGGACCATCAGGCGGATTACAGACAAGCGAGGCGGGCCAACGCCACGCAACTTAGTGTGAAGTCAGGTCGAAAGAATGGAACAATCTGTTTGCGGTTTGCCGGTTGCTGTTCAGACCATAGCGATGATGGCGCTCGTACTTGGTTCGCTCGTGTTGGCGCTTTTCGCTCTGCTGGCAACACAAACTTCGCCGCCGCACTTGGTAGTCGCAATACGTCTTGCCGCCTTTGCGCTGATGGGCGGTGTTGTCAGCACCGTGGGGGTCTGGCTAACAAGCGGTGTGTCGTTCCTCTTCGTATGCGCGGGGCTGCCGGTTGCTTTCGGTGTCCTGGCGATGGCCGCCATTCGTTCGACACGCCAGCATGTTGAAAAACACGCTAAGGATTGAGGTACGCGACGCCAAAATCCTGGTTCCATGCCGCTTAGACGTGGTGTTGGGCTTCGGTGCGGGTGGCTTGGGCGTGGAGGGTGCGGCAGGTTTGGGCGATGCCTTGGGCGTCGAGGTGCAGGTCGGCCAGGAGTTCATGCCGTTCGCCGTGTTCTACGAACAGGTCGGGAACGCCCAGGCGGCGGATGCGGCTGGAGTCCAGGCTCGCGTCGCAGGCGGCCTCTAGCACGGCGCTGCCAAAACCGCCCATCAGGCAGCCTTCTTCGACCGTGACCACAAAAGGCAAGTCGCGCACGAGCGGAAGAATCGTGGCGGTGTCGAGCGGCTTGATGAAGCGGGCGTTCACCACGGTGACATCGAGCCCTTCCTCGTGCAGCATCTCGGCCGCGGCGAGGCATTCCTGGAGCAGCGCGCCGCAAGCCACGATGGCGCCGTCGCGCCCGGTTTGCAACACTTCGGCCTTGCCCAACTCCAGCGGCGTGCGTTCGCCGTCAATGGTAATGGCGGTCGCCTTGGGATAGCGAATCGAGCAGGGGCCGTTATGTTGTAGCGAGAAGTCGAGCATCTCGGTCAAATCGTGCGAGTCGCCCGGCGCCATGACCACCAGGTTCGGGAAGACCCGCATGTAGGCGATGTCGTACGTGCCGTGATGCGTAGGTCCGTCGGGGCCGCACAGTCCGCCGCGGTCAAGCATAAAGGTGACGGGCAAATTCTGTAGCGCCGCCTCTTGGAAGATTTGATCATAGCTGCGTTGGAGGAACGTGCTATAGATGGCCACAATGGGGCGCATGCCCGCCTTCGCTTGCCCGCCCGCGAAGGCCACGGCGTGCGACTCGCAAATACCGACGTCAAAAAAGCGGTCGGGAAAATCGGCCCGAATTGGTTCGAGCTTGTTGCCCTGGCACATGGCCGCGGTCATTACGGTCACGCGGGGGTTGCGCTTCATCGCGTCGTGGATGGCGTCGCGTGCGATGTTGGTGTACGCCTTACCGCCGCCTTTATCCAGCGGCACCACTTTGTCGCCTTCTTGGCGGAACATAGGGGGCGTGTGGAAGAATACGGGGTCTTCCGCCGCGGGCTTGAAACCGTATCCCTTTTGCGTGACCACATGCAGGAGAACAGGCCCCTGCATTTCTTTGACCATCTCCAGGTATTTGCGCAAGATGGGAATGTTGTGGCCGTCAATTGGGCCGACGTAATGAAAGCCCAGTTCTTCGAACAACATGCCGCCGTGAAGGCCGGCCTTGAGCGCTTCCTTCAATTGCGCCAGAAACCGCTCGGTCGGGTCGCCAAACACGGGCACCTTGTTCAGCACGTTGACCAGTTCGGTCTTGAGCCCGGTGTAAAAGCGATTGGCGCGCAATCGGTCGAGGTAGTCGGCCAGCCCGCCGACGCGCGGACAGATCGACATTTCGTTGTCGTTCAGAATGACCAGCAGCTTCGCCTTCAAGCCCGCGGCGTTGTTCATCGCCTCGTACACAATGCCCGATGGGAAGGCGCCATCGCCAATCACCGCCACGGAGTGCCGCTCGGGCTCGCCCATCAGGTCATCGCCCGACTTCAACCCCAGGGCGGTCGAAACCGAGCAACCCGCGTGGCCGGTCATGAACAAGTCGTATTCGCTTTCCGCGGGGTTGGGATACCCCATTAAGCCGCCTTTGGTGCGAATCGTGCTGAACTCGTGATAGCGGCCCGTGACGAGCTTGTGCGGATAGATCTGATGTCCCGTATCCCAGATCAAACGGTCGCGGCGGAAGTCGAACGTGCGATGCAGCGCGATGCAAAGCTCGACCACTCCCAGGTTCGACGCAAAGTGCGCCGTGCGCGTGGCCAGTAAGTTGCAAAGAACGTCGCGAATCTCGTCGGCCAGTTGGTTCAATTCGCGATTGGAAAGGCCGTCCAGGTCGCGCGGCGAGTCAAGTTGCGAGAGCAAAGCATGCATCGGATTAACGATTCCTTTCCAACACAAAGTGGGCTAAGGAGTCCAAGCCGCGAGCAGGTTCTCCCCAGGGCTCCACGGCGCGGCGCGCGGCGGAAATCAACTCGGCGGCGCGGCGGCTGCTTTCCTCACGCCCCAACAGGGCGGGAAAAGTCAGTTTTCCACGAGTGGAGTCTTTTTGAGCGCGTTTGCCCAAGGTTTTCACGTCGCCTTCGACGTCCAGCAAGTCGTCAATAATTTGAAAGGCCAGACCCAGGTTAGCGCCGTAGTCGTCCAACCGGGAGATATGTTCGTCGCTGGCCTGCGCTACGATTCCCCCTAACCGCAAGGAAACGCGGAACATGGCGCCCGTCTTGCGTCGATGAATGGCTTCGAGTTGCGACACCCCCAGGGTGGCGAATTCGGCGTCCAGGTCGTCGGCCTGGCCCCCCACGAGCGATTCGGCCCCGGCCGCAGTCGCCAACTCGGCGCAACAACGAGCCGCAATTTGCGGCGGCTGGACGTATTTCGCTAATACTTCAAACGCCAGAGCTTGCAGCGCATCTCCCGCCAAAATGGCGGTCGCTTCGCCAAAGGCCGCATGACAACTGGGCCGGCCACGGCGCAGGTCGTCATCGTCCATGGCGGGCAAGTCATCATGCACCAGCGAGTACGTATGCACCATTTCGACCGCACAGGCGGCCGGCATCGCCTGCTCAGGAGATGAACCGCAGGCTTCGGCCGCCATTAACACCAGCAGGGGGCGCAGCCGCTTGCCGGGCGCCAGCAAACTGTGGCGAATCGCCTCGCGCAGGTGAGTCGGGCAACCGTGGTGAAATTGGGTGTATTGGTCCAGCGCAGCATCAATCGCATCGCGCCGCGCTAGCGCATACGAATTAAACTCTGACGGCTCCGACACATTCATACGATCCATTCTAAAACGGGCCCTGTTGTGCGCCTATGTCACCAGAAAGTGGCAAAATTCGGCCGGTTGTGGGGAGGTTTTGGAAATATCGGTTAGAATGGTATTCCGTCATCGTCCGCATCGGCGGAAGTGTTCTCCGACGGGGCAGGGCGGCCTTGAGAACGGCGGCGGGAGCGAGCCGAGGCCTTTTGTTCGAGCGTCTCTCCCGGAGCGTCGGCCAATGGCGTTGTAACGGGATTTCCCTCGGCGTCAAATCCGGACAGTATCTCAATCTTCCGCTCGGCCTGCCCCAAAAGCTCATGGCATTGCCGCACGAGCTTCACACCCGCTTCATATTTCTCTAACGTTTCGCTGAGTCCTGCTTGCCCCTCCTCCAAATGGGCGACGATTTGCTCCAGTCGCTCCAACGCTTCTTCAAACGTAAGCGTCGCTTCGGAATCGCCCGCAGGCTTTTTCTTCACAGGTCAGAACTCGCAACGAGAGAAACGCAAAGGCGCACCGGCGGCATTCATCGAAACAGAATACGATCTCTGCGCCAAGGTGCTAGTCAAGAAGGTTTCCAAGACGAATAATCATTCGGCGTGTATTTCTTCGACACGACTGATCAGTCGCCCTTGGGCCAACCGTGTGGCGATCTGGTCGCCGGGTTGCACCTGCGAAAACTGCTGCACAATCTGCCCGTTGTCATGGCGGGTAGTTTGGCTGTAACCGCGTGCAAACACCGCCAGGGGAGAGAGCGACTCCAATCGGAGCGCGACTGCCTGAAGTGCGTCGTACGATTGAGTGCGCCGGCGGCGCACCGAACGGAGGAGGCGGGCATCAAGGTCATCCACTTCGCGCCCCCGATCTTGAACCGCTTCAAACGGGCGTCGAAACGCGCGGTGTTGCACCAACGTGCTCAAACGCATTCGGGCCGCCTCTAACCGCGCCGACATGAGCGAAGCCATACGCCGCCCGACGGACTCCACGGCGGCGCGCACCTCCTCGGTCGAGGGGAAAATCCGCTCCGCGGCTTCACTGGGCGTCAGGGCGCGAACATCGGCGGCCAAATCCGACAGGGTGACGTCAATCTCGTGGCCCACGGCGGAAACAACCGGAATCTTCGATGCGGCAATGGCGCGGACGACTATTTCTTCGTTAAAACACCACAGGTCCTCCAAACTGCCGCCGCCACGCCCGACGACCAAAACGTCGGGAGGCGTGGGAAGACAGTTCGCCATGGCAATGCCCGCCGCGATTTCCTCCGCCGCTCCGGCTCCTTGCACCCGTGCGGGAATGATTAGCACTTCGCCGCGCGGCCACCGACGCCGCGCAACTTCCAAAAAGTCGCGAATGGCCGCACCCGTGGGACTTGTGACAAACGCCACACGGCGTGGGAAAGGCGGAAGCGGACGTTTGCGCTCCGCAGCGAACAACCCTTGAGCCGCCAAACGCTCGTAGAGCCGCTTGAGAGCCAATTGCAGGGCTCCCACGCCGCAAGGTTCGATGGCGCGCACCACCAATTGATACTTGCCGTGCGGCGGGTAAACGTCAATTCCGCCGCCGCACAGCACCTCCATGCCGTCTTTCACTTCAAAGGGAAGCCGCTGGGCGACGCCGCGCCAAATAACCGCCGAGATTTGCGCTCCCTCATCTTTCAGCGAAAGATAAATATGCCCCGAACGCGGCCGCGAGACATTGGAAACTTCGCCCCGGACCCAAAGCGCGTCGAAGCCGTTCTCCAGCGTTTCCTTAATCAACAGCGTAAGCTGCGACACCGAGAGCGCCGACGATTGGGTCAATTCTGACGATGCCATGCAATTTTTCGAGGCGAGATTTTTGGGGAAGCGGCGGACCGTCGCGGTACGTCGCAAGACCGTTGAAAGTTGGGGCGCGGCGCGCGGCGCTGCGTGTGGGTGGCGCGGTCGCGTCAGCCGAGTAGCGGGGTCGCGCCAAGGCGGGGTTAATTGTCGCTAAAGCGAACCGGCCAGACTCCGGGCGAGGCGGCGTCGGGAGGCGGCGCCTGGCCTTCCAAGTTGCGCAAACGCTGCAAGAGTATTTCTGAACGGCGCTCCACGTTCAATTCCTCAAGCAGGCGCTGTTTTACTTCCGGAAGCAAAGGAACGGCGTGCGAGATGACATCGACCAATACCCCCAACGGCAGCGGTCGGCTCATCAATTGCTCGAACTGCTCTCGCACGGCCGCGGCCGCGGGCAAGCGACGATGGACGTACTCGCGCAGCGCTTCGCGTCGTTCTAAAAGTTGTGCGGCGTCGGCAAAGTTTTCTTCGTCGGAGAGCAACTCAACTTTTGCTTGCCGAAACAACCGATCCGGAGGTAGCTCGCGACGCACCCTGGCCCGATGAATTCCTGCAAGGAGCAGATTGAATCGCCCGTCGGCCAACCTGGCGTGTGTGACAATACGCCCCAGGCAAACGACGGGCGCAACGGGCGGGCGTCCTTCATATTCGGGCTCCCAACCAGGCAGCAACAACGCCGTGGCGATCAAGTGATCGCCGGCCAGCGCGTCTTCCACCATGGCGCAGTAGCGCGGCTCAAACACATGGAGCGGCGCCACGGCATGCGGAAACAACACGAAGTTGGGCAAAGGGAATAGCCGCGCGACGCCGCTAAAATCTTGTAAAGGCTCAAACAAGGGGTCCAAAGCAAACCTCGCATTCCATTTCGGCCGTGCGTCGCATTTCAGCCGGGCGGCGGATCCAAATGAATCTCGGGAATCAAATCAGGAACGATTCGAGCCGTGGGAAACTCCTCTTGGCTCTCCAGCAACTCGGCGCAGCAGCGCTCCAACTCCAAAAGCAGCTTGTCGACGTCCACCCCCTGATGGTGCGGACGGTAATCTTGCAGGTAAGACCGGCAGCCGTGATACAATTTGAGGGCCCCACGGGTGTTCTCATTGCCAAAATGGTGCAGGCACACCGCGACTTGAATCAACCCTTGAAAGAAGCGGCGCGAAGGGCTTTGATCGTCCGACCACAGGTCCTCCCACACCTCGTGGGCTTCGAAAAACTCGCACTCGTTGAAAAAATTCACGCCTTGCACAAAGCGCGGGTCGTACACCATCGGCTCCACCATCCAGCAAACTCCTAGAGGCCGCCACGCCGTTTGAAAGCGATGCGCGAGCGTGTCGCGGCGACGTATTTGGTATGCCCGTGATTCCTTGCGCGGAGCGCAGCCTTGCTTCGCCGCATGGCAACAAAAACGCCCCAGCGGTTTATCTTGCCCGCTGGGGCGTTGGTTTGCAAGGTTCAAACGATGGTTGTCAGCCGGTCCAGCCGGGTTTGTGAACTTAGTCGCGGCCGTTGAGCGCGATCAAAATGCGAATGACCCACCAGAACAGCAACGCCACCGAAGCGAACAGCGCCAGCGCCGCGGCCACGTGTTGATCGGTACGGTAATGGTGCAACACGTTCGAGGTGTCATACAAAATGTAACCACACGCCAACGCCACCATTGCGGCAGAGAACCAAAGCCCCAGCGACAACCCGCTGGGCAGCAGAATCGAGCAAAGAATCAACCCCATGCCCACCAGACCGCCCAGCACGAGGTACATGCGCAGGAACGAGAAATCGGCTCGTGACAGGAACACCACGCCCGACAACCCCGCGAACGTAAGCAACGTGATAATTCCGGCCGAGGGAATCAGCCAAGGATCGCCCACGTAGAACTGAGCAATCGCCAAGAGGGGGACAAACAAAATCGCTTCCGCCACCACATACAGGCCCAATCCCAGGTATTGGGTTTGTTGCGAGGTGGAAGACTCGGCCCACGACCGGGCGACCCAACTGACGAGCATGAAGGCGCCGAGGAAGACCAACCAACCCCATCCGCCCACGGCATGCGTAAAGCCGAGGATTGCGGTTGCCGGAACGAGTGTGAAAATCAACGTCGTGAGCAAGACAAACCCCAGCACCGCCGCACCCAAGTGGGCATACGTGCGGCGAATGAAGCCAATGCGAGCTTGCGCGTCGGCCAATTCGGCGGTGGGAGCATAACTGGCCTCATAAGGCGATTGATACGGATTGTTGTCGTTATATCCCATGTCCGAGACCCTTTTTAGAAGCGATGAGGAGGAGCGCACCCCCAAGATGTGTCAATAGAAAATCTAACGCTGTTTTCGACGTCCGTCAACTTCTTCGAGTTCCCCCATCGCGGGGCGAATTTTCGCGTCGGCTCGGCCGCGATAAGCCCCCAAGACGATATAATCGGATGCACGCGCACCGCGCGCCAGTTTCTTCCTTTAATTGTTTCGTTGTTTCACGACACTTCTTGCCTATGGCGCCTCGTTCCCCGGAACAGCTCTACGCCGCGCGGGTAACGCGTGCGCTAAAGAAGGATTATCCCGACGTTACATGCGCTCTGGAATTTGAATCGCCTGTGCAGTTGCTCGTGGCGACCATCCTCTCCGCACAATGCACCGACAAGCAGGTGAACATTGTCACGCGCTCGCTGTTCCAAAAGTATCGCACCGCTGCCGATTTTGCTGCCGCCAACCTGCCCGACCTGGAGAACGCCATCAAGTCGACGGGGTACTTTCGGAACAAAGCCAAGAACATCAAGGCGTGTTGCCAGCGACTGGTCGAGCGGCACGGAGGCGAAGTCCCCCGAAACTTGGACGATCTGGTCCAACTGCCCGGCGTAGGGCGCAAAACCGCCAACGTCGTGTTAGGAACCGCGTACGGCATTGCCTCGGGAGTCGTGGTCGATACGCATGTGGCCCGGATTACGCACCGGCTGGGGCTGACCAAAAGCTCGGACCCCGTGAAAATCGAGCAGGACCTCTTGGTTTTGCTGCCCCAGAAGGAGTGGATCAACTTCTCCCATCGCTTAATCTATCACGGGCGCAGCGTTTGTAACGCACGCAAGCCTCGCTGCGAGGAATGCTCGATGCGGAAATTCTGTCCGCGCGTTGGAGTCGAGGCGTAACGCCGCTTGTTCACGATTCCATTGCGGGATATGTTCCAAAGGTAGCGGCGCAGCGAAAGACTCGATTTCTTCGTGCGTTTCGCTCGGCCTCGGTCCGTTGTAAGCTCTCGTAAGGAATTCATGTTCACTGGACTTGTCGAAGGAATGGGAGTGGTCGCCGAGATGCGGCCCGAGCCGCCAGGCGTGCGGCTGGTCGTGCGCCATGCCGACATCCTGCAAACGGTGAACTTGGGCGATAGCATTGCGATCAACGGTTGTTGCCTGACCGTTGTGGCGTCACGACCTGGCGAGGCCGAATTCGAAGCGGGCGCCGAAACGCTCAGCCGGACCAATTTGGGTGCGCTCCAGCCGGGGCATCGGGTCAACCTCGAACGCTCGCTGCAAGTGGGCGATCGGCTGGGCGGGCATTTTGTGACCGGGCACATCGACAGTCTCGGCTGGCTCGACCAGCGCACGACCGATGGCCAGTGGGCCATGTACTGGTTTCGCGCCTCGGCGCCGCTCCTCCGACAAATGGCCAGTAAAGGCTCCATCGCAGTGGACGGCGTCAGCCTGACTTTGGTCGACGTCACCGACAGCCGTTTCAGCGTGGCCCTGATCCCGCACACGCTCCAAGTCACGACACTCGGCCAGCGCCGGGAAGGCGACGCCGTGAACCTGGAAACCGACATTCTGGCCAAGTACGTTGAACAACAACTCCGCGGAAGCGCGCTATCATGACCTCCTCTCGACAAACGCTTTCCTTCCTGCGGCAACGCTTTGAAGAGGTTGGCATTAAGCCGGTCACCCGGTACGGGCAAAACTTCCTGATTGACCTGAACCTTCTCGAAATTCTCGTCAACGCCGCCGAGTTGGGCCCGGACGACGTCGTGCTGGAGGTGGGCACCGGCACGGGCTCGCTCACGGCGCAAATTGCCCAAGTGGCCGCAGCCGTGGTCACGGTCGAGGTCGACCCGCACATGTATCACTTGGCGCAAGAGGAATTGGAGCCGTTCTCGAACGTGACCATGCTTCACCAGGACGCGCTCAAGAACAAAAACCATTTTCACGTCAATGTGTTGAACGCCGTGCAAAACGCCATGGCTCAAGCACCCGGACGACGTTTCAAACTGTGCGCGAACTTGCCCTACAATATCGCTACGCCGGTGCTGTCCAACTTGCTCAGCATTGAGCCTTGGCCGGTGCTCATGGCGGCCACGATTCAAAAAGAGCTGGCCGACCGGATCGTGGCTTCGCCACGCACGAAAGATTACGGCGCCCTGTCGCTGTGGATGCAAAGCCAGTGCGAGGTCGAACTGGTTCGCATCATGCCGCCCGAAGTGTTCTGGCCGCGGCCCAAGGTGCATTCCGCGATCGTGCAAATCCGTCCGATTCCGGAAAAGCGCAGCCGAATACCTGACCCCGAGTTCTTTCATCACTTTGTCCGCGCGATGTTTTTTCATCGTCGCAAATTTTTGCGGGCCAATCTTGTCTCGGCGTTCAAGGACCGTTTGAGCAAAGACGACGCCGATCACGCCATGGTCGAAGTCGGTCTGCACGGCGAAAGCCGCTCGGAAGAACAAGATGTCGAGACGATGCTTCACCTGTGCGAAGTCGTTCGCCAACAATTGATGGAGAAAGAAGGACCGCACCCCCAAGGCCCTGGGCTTTAAGTTTTTTCTAACATTCCTCCGCCGCCCCCTACAGGGCAGCGGATTCATCCGCACGTTTCCTCGTATCCGTCGGCAACTCCCATGAAATTCGTTGAAATGACGGGCCGCACGCTCAAGGAGATTCTGACCGAAGAGGAAGCTCGCAAGGGCGAGTTAGAAGCGGCCGGAGTGACCGACGAAACGATCGTCCGTGTCAACGAGCACGGCGATATCGAAATCCGGCGGCCGGATCGCTGGGACATCATTGGCGGCCTGCTCGGCGGTTTTGAAGACCGCATCCGTCGCCGGACCGGCATGGAATGGGCCTAAGCGCGACAAACCCCGCTCTCCCGCGGCGTTTCGACGAAGCCAAGTTGGACGCGGCGCCATTCGTAACGTAGAGTTGGACAAGCGTTACTCTCGGACCACATCGCAAGATGGGGAAAGTAGCGCTGGCGGCGCCAACCGCAAGTCGCGCCGCGTTGGATATTCTTGCCCCGTCTCCAAGGGCGGATGATCCCTGGCTCCCGTGTTGGATGGATGGCGTCCATGGCTTATCGTATTCTGCTCGTCGACGACGAAGTTCACATCCTTCGCGCCTCCGAATTCAAGTTTCAACGGCTCGGATACGAAGTGCTATGCGCCGCCGATGGCGAAGAAGCGTGGGAGTTGATCGCGCATGCACGGCCTGATTTGATTGTGACCGACTGCCAAATGCCGCGATTGGACGGCCTGGGGTTGGCCGCCCGATTACAAGAGAACCCGGCAACCGCCGACATTCCCATTCTGATGCTCACCGCCAAGGGTTTTGAACTTTCCGCCGAGGAGCTTCGACTCCGGTACGGAATTGCGGCGCTGCTGCCCAAACCCTTCAGTCCTCGCGAGATGACGCAGCTCGCAGAGACCCTACTCAACGAGAAGGCGTCGACCGTCGCAAATTAGTTCCTGCCTTACACATACGCTATGCGTCGCCACTCGGGCGGCGGGTTGACTTTCCCACCTGTTAGCGTAAAGATACGGTGACGCCGGGGGGCCAAGATTTCGGCGCGCCAAGCGAATACGCCCCTAGAGTGAGACTTTCGCCAACTTGGGGTTGTGTGCTCGATTTGAGTCGGTGCGAGGAATCCTCGCTCGGACCATTCGCCGCGCCAATGACGCCTCTCGGTGGTGCGAAACGCTCTTAGTCGATGACGATTCCTTTTCCCCCTCCGGTTCGGGAGGTTTTCTCATGGAAACGCTCTTCCTCATCTGCGCTCTCGTTGGCGGCGTGACGCTGTTGTTTCAATTCGTGGTGTCGTTAATCGGATTTGGTTCACATGAACTTGGTTTGGACGGAATGGACGCCGCCAGTTCAACCGACGCGGCCCACGCCATGGATGCGACCCACGCCATGGATGCCGCCCAAGCGGTTGACGCCGGGCACGCGGTTGACGCCACGCAAGCCGGAAGCGCGCACCATGCGATGGATCATGATTCCAGCAGCTTGTTCAAGGTCTTCACGTTTCGATCCATGGTCGCGGCAATCGCTTTCTTTGGTATTGCCGGCAAGGCCGCTAGCTCCGCCGGGTTGGATCCCGTCACGAGTTTAGGAGTCGCCCTGTTGACCGGCGCGGGAGCGCTGTACGCCGTAGCATGGCTCTTCCAGTCGATGCAGCGATTGGCGGAAGATGGCAATATGCACATCGAATACGCAGTAGGACTACCCGGCACCGTGTACATTCCTATCCCGGCCGGCAAGGCGGGCGCCGGGAAAATTCAGCTTAAGCTGCAAAATCGGATTGTTGAACTTCGGGCCATCACCTCGGAGCAGGACAAACTTCCCACAGGTGCTAGTGTTGTCGTAGTCGACGTGGTGAATGCGAACACGGTCGAAGTCGAACTAGCTCGAACTCCCGCGAAAACCTAGCGGTGTCGGCAAACGTCGCAGGGCAATAGGCCTGGATGCTCGTGCGTGCCTGCGGCATGGCGACGATGGATCGGAGAGCGCAACCTCACCGCGACGACAAAGGGGTCGTGTGCGCGCCTGGATTTCTAACACTTGGACTTAGTCGGGACGAAGGTTCCTGGACGCTTCGTGCGAAGGAGAGAAAGTAATGACGTTGCCGCTACTATTCGGTCAAATGGAGCCCTGGCAAATGTGGGTCGTCGGCGGCCTGCTGCTTGCCTTGATTCTGGTTACCAGCTTGATCATGCTCGTTGCGCGCTGCGTCAAACGCTGCCCGCCCAACCGTGTGTTAGTGATCTCTGGTAAGACGTTCACCAAAGGAAACGTGGCCAAGACCATTCACGGCGGCGCCGCGTTCGTGGTGCCGTTAATTCAGGACTACGACTTCCTTAGCCTTGAGCCGCTGCAAATTGAAATTCCTCTTCGCGGCGCGCTGTCCAGCGAAAACATTCGAGTGAATGTTCCCAGTGTGTTCACGGTGGCCATTGGCACCGAGCCCGAAGTCATGGCCAATGCCGCCATTCGCTTGCTGGGACAGGGCTTTCCCGAAATTCGGAAACAGGCCGAAGAAATTATCTTTGGCCAATTGCGGCAAGTCATCGCCTCGATGGGCATCGAGGAAATCAACCGCGACCGTGATACGTTCCTGCAGCACATTCAGCAGTCGCTGGAGCCGGAATTGAACAAGGTCGGTTTGGTGCTCATCAATGTGAATATCACCGACATTACCGACGAATCGGGCTACATCGACGCGATCGGTCAGAAGGCTGCTTCGCACGCCATTCAAAAGGCCCGCGCCGACGTCGCCGACAACGAAAAGATGGGCGAAACGCGCGTCGCCAGCGCCGAGCGCGACAAGACCATCCAAGTGGCCGAAGCCCGCAAAGAGCAAGCGATTGGTATGCGGTCGGCCGAGAAGGAACAGTCGGTCCGCATTGCCGAGTTGCAACGCGATCAAAGTATCGGCGAGCAAAAAGCTGCGTATGAGCGCGAAGCGGAAGTGAAAAACCAAGAGCGCGAAAAACGCGTTCGCGTGGCCGCGGCGGAAGCGGAAGCGCTTACCGGCGAAAACTTGTCGCAAGCGCGCGTCGCTGCGTCGCAAGCCGAGTTGGCTGTGAAACGGGCCGAAGCGTACCAGTTGGGCGAAGGCCGCAAGAAGGAGGCGGAAGCGGCGGTGCTTGAAGTGCAAAACCGCGCCATGGCCAAAGCGGCTATCGCTCAAGCGGAACGCATCGAAGCCGAAAAACGCGCCGAGTTGGAAGCTCCCGCCAAGGCCGAAAAGGCCCGCGTCATCGTCGCAGCGGAAGCGGAAGCCGAACGCAAACGTATCGACGCACAAGCCCAAGCCGACGCGATCTACGCCAAACTGGAAGCGGAAGCCCGCGGCCAGTATGAAATGCTCGCCAAGAAGGGCGAAGGTTTGCGCATGATCGTCGATTCCTGCGGCGGCGCCAAAGAGGCGTTCCAACTGCTCATGCTCGAACACCTCGATACGCTGGCCGAAACTTCAGCTAAGGCGATTTCGAACATCAAGTTCGATAAAGTCGTGGTGTGGGAAAACGGCGCCAACGGAAACGGCCACAATAGCACGGCCGGCTTCCTGAACAATATGGCCCGTTCGCTGCCTCCGATGATGCAAGTGATGAAAGACATCGGCGGAATTGAACTGCCTGATTCGCTGGTGAAATTCAGCGACGACGAAAAGAAGGAGCCGGTCGCCGCTTCGCCCAACGGCGGGCGGATTCCTCCTACAACGCCGCCGCGCAAAGACGGCGCCTCGGGCGCGACCTGATCCTCGGCAATGCTTGATTCGCCGCGTGCGGGCTTGTGAAAACCGCATGCGGCGTTTTTATTGGTGTACGTGAACTCGACTAACTTAACGCAGGCTCTCAAAGACGAAGCCCACCGGCTTGGCTTCGCATTGTCGGGTGTTTGCCCTGCGATCGCTCCGGGGGGTTATCCTCGCTTCTTGGAATGGTTGTCATCAGGTTTTCATGGGGAAATGCGATACCTTGCCGACCGGCGCGACGCTTATGCGCATCCTGGCTCGGTGCTTACGGGCGTTCGCAGTTTACTCCTGCTCGGCATGCACTACAGTCCGGCTGCAGCGCGCCAGCCTTCGGCCGGGGAAGGTCGCGTCTCGCGCTATGCCTGGGGTGAGCAGGACTACCATGACCTGATTCACAACCGGCTCAAGCAACTTGCCCAGTTTTTGCGAACGCACGTTCCAAGCGCGGCGGCACGAGGAGTCGTCGATACCGCGCCGCTGCTGGAGCGTGAGTTCGCCCAACTGGCCGGGTTAGGTTGGATCGGCAAAAACACATTGTTATTAAACAAGTACGCCGGCAGTTATTTCTTTCTCGCCGCGTTGCTGACCGATCAAGTCCTGGCATATGACGAACCGCACGAAACGAACCACTGCGGCACGTGCACCGCATGCTTGGACGCCTGCCCCACCAGCGCGTTTGTCGAACCTTACGTGCTGGATGCGACCCGGTGCATCAGCTATCTGACGATCGAACTGCGCGGACAGGTCCCGCACAGCTTGCGCACAGGAATGGGCGACTGGGTCTTTGGTTGTGATATCTGCCAGGATGTTTGTCCCTGGAATCGACGGGCCCCGCAAACTTCCGAACCAGCGTTTGCTCCCCGCGAAGACCTCAATCCGCTGGACCTGACAACGCTGTTTTCGCTGGACGATGCGGCGTTCCGAGCACGTTTTCGCCATACGCCGCTCTGGCGCGCCAAGCGGCGCGGCGTCTTGCGCAATGCCGCTATTGCCTTGGGGAACCGTCCTGCGGAACAATCGCTCCCTGCGTTAACGCAGGGACTCAACGACGAAGATCCGCTCGTTCGGGCCGCGTGTGCGTGGGCGCTGGGACAATACACACACCCTGCGGCGCGAGCCGCGCTCGTGGAACGCGCCCAGGCGGAGCAAGGCCCCGACGTGCAGCGCGAGATCGCCGCCGCGTTGGATCATCTCAACTGAGCAATGAAGACGTAGGAACGCCGCTGTCTTCAGAGTATTCTTCTTGCACCGATCGAGGTATTGGATTTTCCGCACGCGGATCATCTAAGATGGAGAGACAGGGGGGACGTTACCGGAGTTTTTCATGGTGAGATCGCTCGTCACTCGCGCCGTATTGGCGCTCATCGTCGGATCGCTGGCTTCGGCGAAATTGGCCGCCCAACAGGTCGCCACCACGGTTCAGTTACCCACGTTTGGCGTCGCGATTGACGCCGAAGGCGTGCTTGCTTGGAAGGCGTTTGAAGATCCCGGCGGACGACTGCGAGCCGAGCGCATCGCCGCGGCGCATGGCGCGCTTCCGGTCGATCTAGCCGCTTGGTCCGAATTGCGCAAGGTGTCGCTCGTCCGGCTGGAGCGCGCCGTGCGACACGAACTGGACGCTGGGAGGCTGCCGGATGCGGCCATGCAGCACCTGGCCGGCCTGCAGCGCTTGCAGTACGTCTTCTTTTATCCCGAGTCGCGCGACATCGTGATTGCGGGTCCTGCCGAGGGTTGGGCGCTCGACAGTGCGGGCCGACCCGTCGGGTTGACCACGGGGCGACCGGTATTGGAACTGCAAGACTTGATCGTGGCGCTACGGGCGTACCCGCCTGGTTCGCGGACCAAGCCGTTCATCGGTTGTACGATTGATCCGCCGCAGGAAGGCCTCGTCCGCCTGCGAAAATTCCAACAAACCGTGCCCAAAGTGATACCTGCGGCGCGTCGGGCCGAGACCGCCGTGCGCGTGGCGCGCGGCATGGAGGAGAGTCTTGGTCTGGCGGAAGTGCGCGTGTTCACCATCTCGCCCCAGACCCATTTCGCCCAAGTGCTGATCGAAGCCGATTATCGTATGAAACTAATCGGGATCGGACGTGAGCCGCCGCCGGTGCGCCTAGCCACATTCTTAAGCGCTTTGAGCGGCCCGCGCGACTCGGTGTTGGCGCGCTGGTGGTTTACGCCGAACTACGATTGCGTGCGCGTCACGGGAGATCGGTTGGCGATGGAGCTAGTGGGCCAAGGGGTGCAACTTCTCGCAGAAGATAAGCTCGTCGGCCCAGACGGCGAACTTTCGGCCGGCGCTCCGCCGGGCAAAGCCAGCGAAGCATTCACTACGGATTTCACCAACCACTACGCCGAAATTGCCGCACGGAGCCCTGTCTATGCACAAATGCGCAACTTGATCGATCTCCTTGTGGCGGCGGCGTACCTTCGTCAGCAAGGGTTTCACGAGCGCGCCGACTGGACGATGAAGACGTTTCTCGACGAAGACGCGCTTCCCGTTGAAATCCATCCTTCGCCGAAGAAAGCGCCTTGCGTGGCGGTTTCACTCTGGAAGGGCAATCGGCTGCTCACGCCCGCGGGCGGCGGCGTCTCCATTCGCGCAGATCTTGCGTTAGAGAGCGAACGGCTGTTGGCGGACGAGAACGGCGCCTTGGCGGCGCGCCGGGGAGCAACACATCCTCCGGCAGAAGATACCTGGTGGTGGGACTAAGAAGGCGCAGCGAGCGCCCGACGCCGCGTACATGCCAATGAGGCAGGAGTCGAACGAGCGGGAGCCCGTGGAATGTTGCGCGCAGCGCAAGTGGTGCTTGGCGCCCGTGGGAAACGTCACGTTTTCTCGGTTGACTCCGGCTCGGCCCAAGGGTTTTTCCAATCGCCCCAGTTGCGCAAGTACAACTCATAAGCGCTGCCCGGCTCGGCTCGCTCGGTAATCCATTGCTTGGTTTCCAGCACGAGAGCATGTTCTTGTTCAAGCGTGATATGTCCCACGAGCACCTGACAGCGCAGGAAGGCAAAGTACGTGTCGAGCACGTCGCACCGACAATACTCGTTGATTTCCCCAAGGCGGTTTTGGTAGTACATGTCTTGCACCATATCGCCCTGGACCGACATCTTGCCTGGTTTCCCCAAGATGTTCGCGACAAGATTTAGCCCCCCGGTGAAGCGACTGGCCCCGAAGTTGGTCAACAAGTCGTGAATATCAAAGTGGGCGTCGATATTGTAGCGGTTGCGCGGTTGTTCAAACGACTTGGCGTGAATGTTGAACCAGCCCGGTACGCTGACGCCAAAGCGGAACGCCGCCAATTCGAGCAACGGCACGTCGAACGAACGGCCATTGAAGGTGACAAACGTCGGTCGCCGGTACGCTTCCCAGCCGCGCCAAAAGTCGCGCGTGATGACCTGCGGCCGATAGTGCGGCTCGTCCAACACGACGAGGTCGATCAGGCGGAAGTCCGCCGCCACCTTCGCCACGGCCACCGAAACGGGAACTTGGTAAGTATAGGGAATGAAATCGGAGTCGTACTTTTCAATCAGTTCGGAACGATAGCGTTCGATCGCGTCTTCCGCGGGCGGACGGTCCTCGCCGTAACGCAGCTTGGAAATCAGGTTTCCGTCAGCGACGCTTTCCACGTCAAACACAAAATACCGCACCGCAGGATCGGCCACGGCGTCCCCTTTCATCACCAGAGGTTATGGAACATGATTATTGGCCAGCCTAACAACAAATAGTCATCGGGGAAAGAAGAAAGCGGCGCCGCCAATTGCTGCGTTGGCTCCTTTGTGAAACATCATCATGTTGAACCAGCAACGTTTATTGGAACGTTTTATTCGGTACGTCCAAGTCGCCACGACCGCCGACGACGCTACCGAGGATTACCCCAGCTCTCCGGGGCAGTTCGCGTTAGGGCGGATCCTTGTCGAGGAGCTGCGGGCTGCAGGAATCGCGAACGCACTGCAAGACGAATATGGCATCGTCTCGGCGACGATTCCCGCCACGGTCAACCATCAGGCGCCGGTGATCGCCTTCAATGCGCACTTGGATACATCGCCCGAAACGAGCGGCTCGGGGGTCAAACCTCAGGTCATTCGCAATTACTCAGGCGGCGACATTACGTTACCTGGCGATCCGTCCCAGGTGATTCGTGTGGAACAGTCGCCCGAACTGAAAGAACTGGTGGGCCGCACGTTAATCACGACCGACGGCACAACGCTACTGGGCGGCGACGACAAAGCTGGGGTCGCCGTCATCATGGAAGTCGCCGCGCACTTGGCTGAACATCGTGATATTCCGCATGGCGCCGTGCGCGTATTCTTTACGTGCGATGAAGAAATCGGGCGCGGGGCCAAACATGTGGACGTCAAAGCGTTGGGCGCCGCCGCATGTTACACACTGGACGGACCTGGCGCAGGCATGATCGACGTCGAGACCTTCTCGGCCGATCTGGCGACGGTCCACATTCGCGGAGTGAACATCCACCCGGCAATCGCCAAAGATCGCATGGTTAATTCGATTCGCGCCGCCGCCGAGTTCGTGCATCGCTTACCGCGCGATACGATGGCGCCGGAAACCACCGCAGGCCGCGACGGTTTCTTACATCCTTACCAAATCGAAGGCGGCGTGGCGGAAACGCGGTTGCGCGTGTTGCTGCGAGATTTTGACACAGCCCAACTCGCGCACAAAGCCGACCTCTTGCGAGAGATCGGCCGTGCTGTCGAACAAGCCATTCCGGGCATAACCGTTGAAGTCAACATCACCCGGCAGTACCGTAACATGGCCGAGGGCCTGAAGCGCGAGCCTCGCGCGGTCGCCTTTGCCCAAGAGGCTTTTCGCCGAATCGGCAAAGAGGCGAAGCTTGACATCGTGCGCGGCGGCACCGACGGCTCGCAGTTCACCGAGATGGGGTTGCCCACGCCGAACCTTTCGACGGGACAGCACAATATTCACTCTCCCTTAGAGTTTGCCTGTCTGGAGGAAATGGCGGAAGCCACGCAAGTATTACTGGAACTGGTGCAACTCTGGGGCAATGAACGTGCGTAGTGCTGCGGACGGCCGGAGGCGCACGCCATGGCGCCCTCGAGCAGGACGGCGTCTTGGGCCCGCCGCGGCGCATCCAACGTGATCCAACTTCCCTAGGAGGCAAGTCTATGTTGCGTTCGTCCATATCGCGCCGTCATTTTGTTCAAGGGATTGCGGCGTCATGCGTGCTTCCGTTTGCCGTCGGCTTCAAACAACTTTACGCCGACGACCCGCAGGACGTGCCCTGGCTAGCGGAAGTGCAGTCGCCGCCGCAGACCTTGCCACCGTCGGAGGCGAAGCTGCGACCTTTGCTCATTGACGACGCAGGCCGCGAGATTACCTCGCGCGAACCTTGGGAGCAACACCGCGAAACGCTACGCCGTTGGTGGCTCGATTTTCTTCAAATGCCGCCCCGCACGGGCGAGGCGCCCAAGTTTCGCGTTTTGGCGGAAGACCGGGACGAAGGCGTCTTGCGACAGAAGATCGCATATGAGGTCGAACCGTCGATCGAAGTCGAAGCGTACCTCATTCAGCCGTTGGAGCTCGACGGTCCGCGGCCGGGTGTTGTGGCATTGCATTCCACGACCAATGTGACGATTCGTCAACCCGCGGGCATCGAGGGCGAACCGGAGAAAGCCTTTGGTCTCCAACTTGCCAAGCGGGGCATGGTGACGATCAGCCCGCGTAACTTTCTTTGGCCGGCCGAGGGCCAGCCTCTCAGCCGGGAGGCGGCGACCGGGTATCTCAATCGGCGTCCCGGTTCTAAGGGCATGGCGAAGATGTTACACGACTCGCTCGTAGCGATGGATCTCTTGGCCAGCCTGCCCACGGTCGATACGAGCCGACTTGGCGCCGTGGGCCATTCGCTGGGAGCCAAGGAAGTGCTGTACCTGGCGGCCTTCGATGAACGCGTGAAAGCCGCGGTGAGCAGCGAAGGGGGCGTCGGCACGAAATTCTCGAACTGGCACGACCCTTGGTATTTGGGCGAGGCGATACGTCAACCGTCGTTCGATCATGAACACCACGAACTATTGGCCCTGGCCGCACCGCGAGCCTTTCTGCTCATCGGCGGCGAATCGGCCGATGGAGATCGTGGTTGGCCGTTCATTAACGCGGCGCTGCCGGTATATCGCTTTTACGGCGAACCCGCGCGTCTTGGGTTTCTCAACCACAGGAAAGGACATTCCATTCCACCGGAAGTCTTGCCGCGAATCTACGAGTGGATGACGACTTACCTCGCAAGGTAGGCCCGATAACCCGCGCTCCGTACGCTGCTACACGGCTCGCGTTAGCGCGCCGCTCACCGGTTTTAGTCCACCTCGACCTCGCTGAGTTCGGGCAGTGCGGGAGGATACTGCGGGTTCATTTCGCGGAATGTCTCGACGAGTGCGCGGCAGATTGCATAATTGCGGTACCATTTGTGATCAGCAGGAATAACACGCCAGGGCGCCCATGGCGTATTGCAGTGGTTGAGCATGTCGTCGTACGCCTCCTGATAGGCGTCCCATTGGCGGCGTTTCACTAGGTCCTCATGCGAAAACTTCCAATTCTTGCTGGGGTCTTTCACGCGAGCCTGAAAACGTTCGCGCTGCTCCTCGTGCGAGATATGCAAAAAGAACTTGAGTAGTGTCGTGCCTGTGTCGTGCAGCAGTTTTTCGAATTGATTGATTTGCTCGTAGCGCGCCTGCCAAACTTCCTCGGGCGCAAGCCGGTCGACGCGCACCACGAGCACGTCTTCATAATGGGAGCGATTGAACACGCCAAGCATGCCCGCGCCCGGCGCCGCGTTGTGAACGCGCCACAGAAAGTCGTGATCTAACTCGACCTTCGTAGGAGCTTTGAACGAGGTGACCACCACACCCTGCGGGTTGACGCCGCGAAACACGTGTCGAATGGCGCCGTCTTTGCCGCCGGCATCGGTGGCTTGCAGCACGACAAGCAACTTGCGGCGGCCTTCGGCATAAAGCCGATGCTGCCATTCCGCCAGTTCATCACGCAGGGCGAAAAACTGCGCCTCCGCCCGATCGCGGTCGTCGCAGTAATCTGTGCCGCGCGTCGAGAGTTCGGAAAGTCGAATCAATTTGCCTGGCGGCAAAACATGCGGATCGTTCATAAAGGCGGCGCCTGGGTTATGTCTCTGCCAAAACAAGCGGCAAAAGGAACGACGAGAGTCAAATGCATGCGGGATGCCTTTGCGTCGCGCGTGAACGTGTTTATATTCGTCGAGAATCGTACGTTGTTTTCCTGGCCGCCGAGGACCGCACCATGGCTGACCACACTGGGTTGGACCTGAAACAGTTTATCCGCAACATTCCGGACTTTCCAAAGCCCGGCATTCTTTTTCGAGATATTACACCCCTACTGGGCAATCCGGCTGCGTTTCGTGAAGCGATCGCGCGGTTGGCGTCGCCGTTTCGTACATGCGAAATTGATATCGTCGTCGCGGCTGAAGCGCGTGGTTTTATTTTCGCGGCGCCCCTTGCGCTCGAGTTGAATTGCGGCTTTGCTCCTATTCGTAAGCCCGGCAAACTTCCCTTCGACACCCGGTCGTTTCACTACGAATTGGAGTATGGAAACGACACGCTGGAAATGCACGTGGACGGCGTTCTCGATGGCCAAAAAGTCTTGGTTGTCGACGACTTGCTGGCCACGGGCGGCACCGTCGAAGCGTGTTGCCGACTGGTCGAAAACAGCGGGGCCTCGGTGATCGCATGCGCGTTCCTCATTGAATTGCACGAACTAAGCGGCCGCGCGAAAATCGCCCCGCGCGAGGTTTTCAGCCTCGTTCAATATTGATCGAGCATGCGCGTTAGGCGTATGAGCAATGGTGGAGCGCGCACCCGCGGCTTGGCACTACGTTTGCACCTTAGCATTTGACACTTTTTTATCGAACTGACCGGCGAGACGGCAACCTGCCGGATCGCTTAAGCCGAGCGCAGGAACAATCGGTGAAAAACCTCGGTTTCCCTACGCTCTTGTCGTGCGAGCGGCGCAGTTAACGTGGTCCCCCAAAGATTCCATCGGCGGTTTCCACTCGGGGCGGAAGTCATGCCCTCATGCGGCGCGCACTTTCGCGTATGGGCGCCGCGCCGGCAACGAGTGCGAGTGATCCTCGCCGCGGACCTCGCCTGTACGGAAGACGTTCGCGAAATCGAGCTTTCGCCAGAAGAGAATGGTTACTTCTCCGGTGCCGTTGCGCACGCTTCTGCAGGATTGCTCTATCGATTCTTGCTAGACGATGACCCGTCGCCATATCCTGATCCGGCCTCGCGGTTTCAACCCTGGGGCGTTCATGGACCATCGCAAATCATTGAACCCGCGCGTTTTGAATGGAGTGACCACCACTGGCGCGGCGTCCAGCCCCGCGGACAAGTGCTCTACGAAATGCATATTGGCTCGTTCACTCAAGAAGGAACTTGGGAAGCGGCTTGCCAGCATTTACCCGATTTGGCCGATTTAGGCATTACGGTGCTTGAGATCATGCCCGTCGCGGAGTTTCCTGGGCGCTTCGGTTGGAGTTACGACGGAGTGGACCTGTTCGCCCCCACAAGGTTGTACGGTTCACCCGACGACTTCCGCCGATTTGTCGACCGCGCCCATGCAACAGGACTCGCAGTCATTTTGGATGTGGTCTACAACCATTTTGGTCCCGATGGAAATTACCTGCCCCAATTTTCGGAAGATTATCTGACCGATCGCTACGAGTGCGAATGGGGCAAGGCGGTTAACTTCGACGGCCCTCAGTCGCAACCAGTGCGTGAGTTCGTGCTGATGAACGCAGCCTACTGGATTCGCGAGTTTCACCTTGATGGTTTGCGAATCGACGCGACGCAACAAATCTTTGATGCATCGCCTCGGCATATTGTCGCCGAGATCGCCCAAACGGTTCGCGAGACCGCCGCACCGCGTTCGGTACTTGTCCTTGGGGAAAACGAACCGCAGCAAGCCCGGTGGGTGCTTCCAGCCAGCGAAGGCGGATGCGCCTTAGATGCGCTTTGGAACGACGATTTTCATCACTGCGCCATGGTCGCGATGACAGGTCGCGCCGACGCCTATTACAACGACTATCGGGGCGCGGCGCAGGAGTTTATCGCCACGGCTAAATGGGGGTGGCTGTATCAGGGTCAATGGTACTCGTGGCAAAAGAAACGTCGGGGCTCGCCAGCGCTGCGGTTAGCGCCGACGAACTTGATCAATTACACACAGAATCATGATCAATTGGCGAACTCAGGCAACGGCAAGCGATCGCACTTATTGACCAGCCCAAGTCGACATCGGGCCGTTACCGCGGTCATGCTGCTCTTGCCGCAAACGCCCATGCTTTTTCAAGGACAAGAGTTTGCCGCCTCCGCGCCGTTCTTCTACTTCGCCGATCACACGGAAGAGGTGGCGCGGCTCGTGGCCCAAGGTCGCATGAAATTCCTGGCGCAGTTTCGCTTGCTCGCGACCCCCGAGATGCAAGCGCGGCTTCCTGACCCCGGCGACCCGCTCACGTTTGTCCGATGCAAGTTGGACCAAAATGAGCGTCACACGCACATTGAGGAGTACAACTTCTTTCGTGACGTGCTTCGGATCCGACGGGAAGACCCTGCGTTTGCGCGGCAAGATCGCGGAACCGTGGAAGGCGAGGTGCTTGGGCCGGAGGCTTTTGTCTTGCGGTTCTTTGGCGAATCGTCCGAACAAGATCGACTTTTGGTGGTAAACATCGGTCGCGATGTGCATTTGAACCCGGCGCCGCAGCCGTTACTTGCGCCTCCGGTCGGTCGCGTGTGGGAAATCCTATGGACGAGCGAAGACGCACGCTATGGCGGTTGGGGGACTCCTCCTTTGGAGCAAGACGGCGTTTGGCGCATTCAAGGGGAAACCGCCGTGATCCTTGGTTCGGCCAGATCCGAAGCCAGCGCATCGTAAGGGCGCGACTGGAAGAATCAGCCCACGGCGACTACACTCGCGAAATATCTTCCGTTGGCGCTGCGCGCATTCCTCATCCTCTGCTGGTCCGTGAAGTTATGGCAGCCGCTTGGCGTATGGTTCGTGCATGCGCGCTTATGATGATGGTGATGTTGTTCACATCGTTAGGTGCGGCGCAAGATTCCGTAGCGCCGGCGCAAGTGATTGTGGGCTCCTATATTAACGATGTCCAAGCGCTCAACTTGCGTGAACACAGTTATGCGATGGATGTGTACATCTGGTTTCGTTGGCGCGATGAAGAACTGGCGCCTGCCGAGACCTTGGAAATGGTCAACCCCAACGAACTTTGGGGGCATCTGACCGATGTGCTCTACGATGAACCCGTACGCTTGCCGACAGGCGAACAGTATCAGGTGTTGCGCGTCCAAGGCCGCTTTAGCCGAAAGTTCTTCTTCCATAACTTTCCGTATGACCGGCAAGAGTTGGTCATCGAGTTTGAAGACTCGGTTCATGAAACCAATCGGCTGGTCTATGTGGCGGACGAGTCTCCCGTCGCGGTCAACCCGCGCTTGGTATTGCCGGGTTTTCACCTCGAACCGGCGCGATTAAGCGTCGAGAACTTTCGGTATAACACGGCCTTTGGCGACACGCGTCGCACCGAACCAAACGCCTACTCGCGCGTGCAGATTTCGCTCCCGATCTCACGGCCGCGTTTAACGAGCAGTGTCAAAATGCTACTGCCCGTGTTGTGCGTCGTCTTTGGCGCGTCGCTCATGCTGTTGCTGAAGACAACCTATGTCGACGCGCGACTGGGTATCGGTATTACGTCATTGTTGACCGTTGTGGCGATCCAACTGGCCGCGAACGAAACGATGCCTAGTGTCGATTACCTGGTGCTCATGGACAAGATTCACCTGGCCGCGTATTTGTATGTGCTCATCGGGTTAGGGGCTGTGCTTTATACCGCACAACAAGTGGAAGCGGGGCGCATCGCAAAGGCTCAAACATTCCAGCGCTACTGCTATCTGATTTCAAGCGTCGCGTTCCTCGTGGTAATTGCCGCACTTGTGTTATTGGCCAACTTGCGGGGTTAGCTATGTGGTTGTGCGCGTGACTTTGCGCGTGGAGCCAAAGTCATATCGTGCAAATTGAAACGGTATAGTCCGCAGACTCTCCCCATGAATTGGGTTTTTCACCAGAAAATCCATGAATAATGCTTGATTGGTAAACAGCAGGTAACTATACTTCCTGCACGTTCCCCTTCTTGCGGGTAGCATCTGCATCCATACCTGTGCTACTCCGTTCAACCACATTCGTTGGCCACATTCATTGAGGTGCATTATGAAGGCAGGTTTGCGCTTAGGGTGGATCAAGGTTGCGTTGTTGAGCGTTGCATCTCTTCTTGCGGTACAAGATTCGGCGCGGGCTGTCGACCCGACGCATATTTGTCCCATGTTTCCTTACATGTTCCATGGGAGTTACACATCATATTATTGCGTGCTGCGGTATCCCGGTTACTGTGCAGACGCCGCGTCGTACAATGCGCCGAATAATTTACCCATGGCCGATTGCGAAGGAACACAAGCAGGTTGTTTTCCCTACGGAATTGAGGTTGGAGCCGCCAAGACTGCCGCAAGCCGGGCCGTTAAGTTTGGTCCGAAACACCACAAGGACGACAAGCTGGTCGTTGAAGCGCCAACTTTTGTCGGCCTCGCCCCAGGCTCCACGATCATTGGCACGGGGGTTAACATTGTTGAATTCCAGTTAAAAGGCGAAGACAACTACCGCACCGCACAGGTGTTTGTCGTTCGTTTTACACCGCCCGATGGACATGCCGCCGTGACGTTCAATGTGGGATACGAAATCAAAGCGAGTGTCAATCCGGATCGGTCGAGCAAGAACCCGAACGAAGTTGAGGTGGAGGAGGAGTCCGAACACGGCGTCACTTTGGACGTGACAATGGATAAGGACGAAGGTACGTCCCGCAAATACGGGATTCTGCTACTCACCGAAGATGACAAAAAGAAATCGTAACGCGAATCCTGTTCACTTCTGCAAAGCCAGCGGCGGCGCGTCGATTCGTTCGCGACTGAAGTCTTCTGGCTCAAGTCGCGGACGAACACTTCGAGCGCAACGAAATCCAATCGCGCGAGACATTGTCTCGCGCGGGAATACGATACGAACGCGCGCGTTCGCACTGGGGAACTCGGCTGGTAGGGGCGTACCGCGCGCCGCCGAATAAACCGCGCCTCGCACGACTCGTTTGTCCCGCGGAGAATCAGGCGGAGGCATGCCGAGGTTACGGTGCGCCGGATAGACGATCGGCCAGGTGTTCGTCCACTCGGCGACATTGGAAAACAGTCCCACCACGGGCGGCTCGGTCGGTAAGCGGTCCCAAGGCGCCACTCCAACCGCGCCGAACGGCCAGGAGGTGATCACGTCCACCTGATCGCCCCAAGGAAATCTCTGTTTCCCGCCTAGCGTGGCGGCAAACTCATACTCCCATTCCTCCGGAAGCCGTTTGCCGATCTTCTCCGCATAGGCGGCGGCGTCGTTCCAGGAGACGAATGCCGCGGCATCGGACTTTCCAGGTGTCGCGTCCGGAGGGTAGCCTCCGAGCACATTCGCCTGGGGTGAATACTTCAGAAAGTCATCGATCGTGACTTCCTGCGCATCAAGCCAAAAGGGCGGTACGCTGCGGTGATATGTCGGAATTTCCGGCCGATCGGAAGACCCCATCAAAAAGTCCGATTCGCCCTCGAAACGGACCATCCCCTTCATCGTAGCCTCGCGCGGAATGGTAATCGTGGGCAAATGGACCGTTCCGTCATCCTTCACAATCGTGCTGTTATGTCGATGTTCCGTAATTCCCGTACGATTTTCCGGAACACGACGATACACCTCGTGGAAGGAATAGCCCTTCACGTGCGAGACCACGACCACCAAATAATCGGCCGGGGGCAAACGCGTGTTTAGGGGCGTAACTCCCCGCGGCCTGATCGATCGTTCGGGCTGCGGTTCGCCTGTAACAGGGTCAAGCGGGTGAAACACCACCGTCGCGCCCGTGGGAATGGTGTCCAGGGAAATACGCTTCCACGCCCCGTCGCGGTTCGGCCGAGATAGCACGAACGTCAAACTCGACACCGCGAGAATGGCGATGACCGAAACAACCGCGAGCGCAGGGTTGCGCTTGCTCCACCGCCATGTGCGCTCCGTGCGCGTGATTGGCCGAGCCACAATCGCTTCGTTTCTTAAGTGCCTGCGCAGGTCGTTCGCCAGATCTTGCGCTGTGGCGTATCGCTTGTCTGGATTTTTCTCCATCGCGCGATGGCAAATGGTTTCCAGGTCGCGCGGCAACCGCCGATTCCGGCTCCGCAACGGCGCCGGATCGTCGTGTTGCACCTGATAAAGCAACAAGCGCGATTTTTTTCCGCGAAAGGGCCGCTCGCCGCTCAATAACTCGTACAAGATGACGCCCAGGGAGTACACGTCGCTTCGACGATCGGCCTTGTGACTTTCGCCGCGGGCCTGTTCGGGCGACATATACGCCGCCGTGCCCAGCACTTGCCCGTCGGCGGTCATGGTAATTTCCGGCGAATCGCGTTTCGCCAAACCAAAGTCGGTCAAATGCGGGGTTCCGGTCGCGTCGAGAAGGATATTCCCGGGCTTCAGGTCGCGATGAACAACTCCGGCCTCATGCGCCACATGAAGGGCCTCGGCCAACGTGGCCACGAGTTCTGCCGCTTCGCGCGGTGGAAAGGGATGTTGCTTGAGCCGATCCTTGAGTGAAACGCCGTCAATGAACTGGCTGGCGATGTAAACCGTATCGCCGTCGCGACCGATCTCGTATACCGTCACGATGTTCTCGTGATTGACCCGCGCAGCGGCCTGAGCCTCTTTGACAAAATGTGAGAATGTTTTTTCGTCAAACTGATCGCGACGGGGAATCTTGAGCGCAACAATCCGATCAAGCTGCGTATCGCGCGACTTCCAAACCACGCCAAATGCGCCTTGCCCGACATACTCTAATAGCTGAAACTGTCCAATGTGCTTGATTCCCTTAACATCGAGCGTCATCGTATCATCGCCAGCGAACCCCTGCTCAATGGGGACGCCGCACGAGGGACACGATAAACTTTCGACGGCCTGGTCGCCAATAACCTCCAGCGCGACTTGACAATGAGGACATCGAACGTGCATATCCTGGGACCTGCAGTAATCGCCACATGGGTCGACGTGGGAGCGTCGGGAATTCGGCAGGTTTTTTCTAACCCAAATGGCGCCCGTTGTCCAATGAACTCAAAACAGCGCGGGTGGCGCACTTGTGGCGCCTGACCTTGAAGAGGTTCACCGAATATGACCAGCCTTTGCGAAACGTGCCGATACTTAAGAGTCGTTGTATCGGGCAAAGGCTCTCGATTTGCGCTTTGCCAATTGGCGCAACTCGATCCCCGGTTTCCCAAGTATCCGCCACAACCGGTGATCCGGTGTCCAGGATATGTATCCAGCGCAGGATCGCAAGCCGCGACCTAACCCTAGCCGCCATCGAGCAGTAACGATCACTGTGAGGCATCCGTATACCCCACGAGCGCGAACCTCGCGCTAGTCATGTTTAGCCGCCGATCGTTTCCGCTTGGCTAATGCGGACCGCGGCGCGATCGCGCGCCTCACGGCGGAGGGCGTTCAAGTCCGCAACGGCGCCTGGCGCAAGCGTGGTTTCCAGAGCGGCGCGATCGCGAGATGACGGCAAGCATACGGTCACGACCGATTCCCCTAGCACCGCCAAACGCGTTCCTTGGACAATGAGTGCTGTCCCTTCGTCAATGCCAACGCCAAATCGACCAGGATGCCGTTCGACCACGCTCCGCAGCCGGGGCTGGCGATTTCTTTGCAGAAAGTGCTGGTCAATCACGGCATCGGGAAGCAAATCAAATCCGACCCCAGTACGCGGGTCCGCCTTGCCGCCGGCAATCATCAGGCGCGACATGATCGCAGCGCCCGCCGAAGTTCCGCCGATTACTCCTCCGCGGCGCAGCAGCGCCTGCAACTCTGCTTCGAAACGCGTGCCCACGTACACTTCGGACAGGCGCGATTGATACCCGCCATGAAACCAAACGGCGGTGGCCGATCGCAAAGGCGCCACAAATTGTTCATCGTCCGCTTCGCGCGACGAGCGCGTGTGCAGCACCCGAACCGTTTCCACGCCTCGTTGTTTCCACGCCGCGAGATAGTAGTCCACGGGAAAATGATCGGCGAACTCGCTGGCGGTAGGCACCACAACCAAGTTCGCCGTTTTTCCGCCTGCGGCGTTGATGAAATGCTCGAAAATGTCTTCTGGCAACTGGCCGCCGCCGCAGATGACGAGCTTACCTTCATGACGCGATGCCGACGAGCCTAGCGACTCTTCGGCAAATGAGGCGCCTACCATCAGCAAGAAGACAACAAGACCAAGCGGGTGCGAATATGTCATGATCAATCGGGAGTTGACGGGTTCCAGCGCGCAATCGGCGCGTTCTAAGAAGCGACAGCCCCTAAACAAGGGTTCCAAAAGACGCGAGCCGCCTAGGGCAGGGGAGGGGGCGGTTGACCGTTCAAGGCAAGACGGGCCAACGTTGCTGCATAGGACGCTAAGAGAGGTCGACCAATGCGCAAGATAGGCCGCAGCCGTGGCGAGGCAATCCCTAGCGGCAATTCATGGGGTCCATCCATGGGAAGTATTGTGCGCTGCCCACCCCATTTTCACCAACAGCAATTGTTGATGGGTTGCACATCGCGACGGACGCGTGCTCTCGCCCGAGAGAAAGACGAGGCAAATTCCCAAGTCGGCGCCAAAAACTAGGCAAACAACGCAGTATAGAAAGCCTACGCACACGCACGCCGTACGACTTCCACCAAGGTTCGGACAAACGCCCCCGTCGCGCCTGCGTCCTGATGGGGCTTGGGCTTATCCGTGAAAGCGGGGCCGGCAATATCGATATGGGTCCACGGTTTGTTTTGTACGAACTCTTCCAGAAACTTCGCGGCTGTGATCGCTCCGCCCCAACGGCCATCGCCAACGTTTTTGATATCGGCGACAGAACCACGGATTTGCTCCGCGTATTCGGGGAACATCGGTAGTTGCCACGCCAATTCGCCGCATTGCTTTGCAGCGTTCGCGACGGCATCGCACCATTCTTGATTATTGGTCATCAGTCCGGCGACATCCGCGCCGAGCGCGACCATGCACGCTCCGGTCAGCGTGGCCAAATCGATGATTTGTGCGGCGCCGCGTTCGACCGCCACATCGAGCACATCGGCAAGAACCAACCGTCCTTCGGCGTCGGTGTTGAGCACTTCAATGGTCTTACCACTGCGGGCGGTGAGAATATCGCCCAACTTGAACGACGAGCCGCTGGGCATGTTTTCAACCAACCCGATCAAACCAATCACGTGGCGCGGCAGCTTTAATTTGGCGATGGCGTGCATAGCGCCAAGCACCGTGGCGCCGCCGGCCATGTCGTCCTTCATGGTCAACATACTGTCGTTCGGCTTGAGCGAGAGACCGCCCGAGTCGAACGTCACTCCCTTGCCAACAAGAGCCAGAGGCGACTCCTCGGGCTTACCGCCGAGGTGGCGCAGAATGACCAACCGCGGAGGTTGCGTTGACCCCTGGGCCACAGCCAGCAGCGAACCGCAGCGTTCCTTAGCAAGTCGGTGCTCATCCCAGATTTCAATTTCCAAACCGCACGCCGCGGCGACTTGCGCGGCTTCTTCGGCAAATGAAGCGGGATAAATTCGGCTGGGCGGTTCGTTAACCAAGCGGCGTGTCAGGTTGACGCTTTCTCCGAGAACTCGCCCCGCATTGACGGCTACGGCGTCTCCGGCCCAGCCGATTTCCTGATGCGGATTGAGCTTCTTTTCTTTTTTGTACAAGTCTTGACCATGGCATCCCACCATGGCGCCGGCCACACCGTGCTCGACCCAAGGAGCAGACCACGAACCATCGAAGTAGAACGCGACGGCGCCGCGGGGCTTTTCGGCCAGGCGCAGCGAAGCGGCCGCCGCCGCACGAAACGCGCGCCCTGCGTTCATTTCCTCTTGTTTTCCCAGACCCACAAGCAAGACAAGCGGCGACTTGACGCCCATCGGCGCATGCAAAGGAAGCGTCTCGCCATGTTTGCCGGTAATCTCTTTACGCTCGAGAAGCCGAGATACCAAGCCCTTGGTCGCCTGGTCCAGCTCGGCGCTAAAACCTGTGACCGGCTGATCCTGATACAGGCCGACAACGACGATGGATTCTGATTGGGCAAGCGCCCCCGCGGTGGCTCGAACTTCCATGACCCTGGCTTCGTGTAAGGGGTGGCGAATTTGACGCAATGCCGCTCAAGTTGATCGACGAACCAAGCGCCCGTCAAGGCGCGGTCGGGTAACGCGCCATTGTAGCGACGGGGCAGGGCGAGACAAAGAAGCCGCGCGGCGCCGAGAGCGGAATCTCCTTAACCGCATGAGCCAGCGCGCCCGCCGACCGAGTTTGCGCGGACGTCAAGGCCGATGCGGCTGTTCCGCCGCGCCGAACCAGCTATTTATTTGCCACGCTAGCGGGCGGCGGGCAAATCGTCAGCGGAATCGGAATGCTGCGAAACAGCATCTCCGGCGAATGCATGGGTGTTTGTGCTTTGGTGCCGCGCGTTTGCTCGAATACTTCTTTCGTCACGTAGTGCACCAGTTCAAGCGCCTCGACTTCCGAATCCGCGGGGTTTGCGTCGGGATTGTTCGCATCGCCTTGCCCATCGGCTTTTCCGGTTAGCCCTGCAAGTACGCACTGCGTGAAATAGCCTCCGGACTTACGGTTGCCAATCGCTTGTTGACCTTCCCGCGTGGCCGAAATCACGAGGATGCTTGCGTCGCGCAGGGGCCGATTCATGCGTTTGTGTTGATTGACCACATCGCTTCGCATCACGGCGCTACCCGAGTGACACGTATCGAGCATCACCAACTTCTTGCACGGCACGTCGCGCAGCTTCATCAACACCTGCCAAGGTACGCCAATGCTGCGAATGAACTCTTGATCCGACACGGCGTCCTTCTTCAATCGCTCATCCGGAGGCACAAAGTAGTACTCATTGTCATACGCCACGCCGTGCCCGGCGATGAAAACGACTAGCAAGTCTCCGGCACGGGCGTCCTTTTTCAGGTCGGCGGATATTTTATCAATCTCATTGGATACGCTTTGCTCCGTGATTTCGTGGTTGACCAGACGATATGGATTTCCGGGATCATACAGCGTCTTGGAATGATCCCGCAACGCTTTCACAACTGCTTCCGCGTCCCTCACCGGATACGGCAGGTCGATCTCGTTGGAGTACTCGTTCGCTGCAAGGATGAACGTATGCAACCGCGGCCGGTATCCTGGCGCCGTGGCGCGGAATCGGACCGAATGCTCACCTCGTTGAATCTCCGTCGAGCTTGGTAAATTCGCTCCGGGTTGCTTCGGCCGTTCTCGCAAAGCCACGGACAGCAAATTGCCGATACCGACATCGCTCGTCCGCCATTCGACCACCTGGCTGAGCGCGTCCAACGAGCGAACAACGGGCGCCCCTTGATCAACCGCGTTCAACACCGCGGTGACCACGTAGTCGGCCGGTACAACGCCAGGCGGGTAGGTGACTTTGGCGCGAATCGTCAATTCCTCGCCCGGCGCCAACGCATCGCTATCTTGAGGACTGAGGATTTGAACCGTGGGAGACCGATCCACGGCGCCTCGAACAGCGAAAGGCTGTGAGGCGAGGTCCGCAATTTGACTGTACATACGGCGCGTGTCGGCGGCGAAAATGGCGCGAAACACGTCCGGCTTTTCCAGTTCGGGGTACCCCGACGCCAGCGCAAACGTGGGCTTCAGCGCACGTCCCTCGTTGAGCTGCCAGCCAAACAGTTGGTCGCCATTCGTCGAGGCCTCATACGGGCCTTGCGGTGTGAAGAACGCCCATTCGTCGCGCCGGTCAACAAACAAGCTAGCCACCGGTTCCCAAGCGGGCACGACGTTCGGCAAATCTTCGGACTTGCCGTTGCGCAAGACCGAGACGGTCAATTGTTCGAACAACGTGGCGTCCTGAAGCATCGCCAAAATCTCTTGCGGCGTTTGGGCGTTCTCCTCGCGTCCGTTTTTGATGCGCCGAACTGCGGAAATCACCTCGCCTTCGCGCATGCCGCGGCCAAAGGCAATGCCCGCGGGTTTCACGTTCCGGGCGACTATCCGATCGCCGTGAATGGCGAATGACGCGCCCCAGGCGATCGCCCTGGAAAACGAGTCGGTCTTTCCCGCGGCGATTTCGTCCCACGAGCGTAGTCCATCTAAGCTCCACAATTTGATGGTTTGGTCAAGCGAGGCCGACGCCAGGAAGTTGCGGTCCGGCGATACGCTCAGCGAAGTGACGACGTTCGCATGATCGCGGTAGTAACGCAACAAAGGACACTCGCCGTTGCGCACGATCTGGTAGATAAAAACGCCATTTTGATGGTTTGTACCCACGGCGAGCCCGTAGGTGTACTTGTTGTCGAACAAGAAACAGTACGACAGCGCCTCGCCTTGATCTTGCCGATCGAGCGTAATCGTGCAGTGGTAGCCTTTGGGGTGCGTCAGCGTGAGGCGTTGACCTTCCCGCTCGGGCGTCACTTGCCAGCCGCCGCTGCCGTCGTCGGGCGAGCGAAACGTGCGGCGGGTCTTGTCGTCCTCGGGCAACAGCCTTCCTTGCGTCAGATCGAACACTTGCTGGACGGACCCGTAATTGTTGTACGTCTTCCGTTCGCCCAGGGCGTCGCCGGATTGCTCGGCCGGTCCAAAGCCGATTTGGTACGTTCCGGTCCGCGCGACAAACGCGACCTTACCCAAGTTGGAGCCAACGCCGCGAAGCGCCAGTTTTTTCTGCCCGCGTTCTTGGAGCGGATTAGGAAGAAACTCGTCTTTGCCGTCTCGCAAGGGGAATACGAGCACAGGCGCGCGATCGTCGCCGCAACAGGCGACCAACTTCAAGTCGGGACTGACGGCGCAGGCGTAATTGTCCATGCTCGTCGAAGTGACGAATTCATCAATGATCTCACGCGTGCTGATCTTCCAATGCTCCAAGTGAGACGCTTCGACCCCGGCGACGTCCTTTTGCCGTTGTAAGCGCGTGGCCACGAACAACGAACCGACCGGGCCGAACGCCACATCGAGCGCCTCACGACCTTGGCGGAGTAGTTCGGGCTCTTGGTCGCCGCGGCCTTTCCATAGGTACACCGCGCCGCGTTTGTCGGCCGTGGCCCATCGTTGGCTGTTCCGGTCCTGAATGATGGTCGTGACGGGGCCGCGATGACGGAACTCGCCGCGTGGCGTGCGCAGAAGGCGCGGCGGCGCGCCGGCGCGGCTCAGGTCGTACAGCGCAATGGCCCATTCATCGGCGCCTGAGGGGCCTGCGGGAACTGCCACGGCAAGCGTATTGTTATCCAGAAACGTCAACGCGCGCCAGGGGCGGTCTTGAGTCTCGGCGGCACGCAGTTGAATCGGGGGATCTTCGCGGGGAGGAGTTTTCTCATTGGGGTCGCGGGGCGTGGCCGGAAACGTCCATAGCCAGGTGTCGCCAAAAACGCTCACGGCGGCTAGCTTGGTTCCATCGGGCGAGAACGCCAATCCGCCGGTCGCCACGTTTCGCGAGAGATCGACCAACACCCGTTCGACTTGTTCCGTCCCCGCGTTGTATACGAAGATGTCGCCGCCGTGTCCGTATCCGCTAAATCCGGCGATGGCAACCCGGCGGACCTCGCCGGAAGACACGGCTAGCTCGTAAATGGCGCCGCGCAGTCCGCGGCCTACCGGCCAACGCAAGGTTGGGGCCAGAACGGCTTCGATCCGACGCAATTGTTTACCGCGTTCCGTGATCTCGTAACCCAAAACGATCTTATCCATTCCGCCCGAGTACAACCGCTGCCCGTCCGCGGAGAACGCGAGCGCGCGAACCTGATTGCTGTGCCCGTCGGCATCCAGCACAAGGCGCGGCTTGTTCTCGGGGATGTTCACCACACCGTTTTGCGCTGCAACGAATCCAGGCGCGAATAGGATGATCGCGACGGCGATCCAACGGGGGCGGTTCTGCATGGTGGAGCACACGGTCGGGGGACTTCCACTTCGGGTAAAATCAAAAAAAGAGGACAAGCGTTCCGGTGAGGTTCGCTTGTCCTGTTGGTTCATTCAGTTGCCCTCCGGATCACGCACCCGGCAGAGGGTGACTATAGCGGAGGCTGATGACTTCGCGATCAATTCCGATCTTGACGTTCATTTCACCGTACTTTTGTCCCACGACGGGGCCCTTCTTGGTGCCGACCGAGGCGGTGGGAGGTTCGTCGGCAAGCGGGGTTTCGCCTTTGGCCACGTCGATCGCGTCGGCAAACCGCACGGTAATCACGCCGACTTCTTCTTCGACTTCTAGTCCGGCGCCGCGCAGTTTGGTCACGGCGGCGTCACCTACGTCACACACCTCGAACGCGAACGATTCATCGGGCGTATGGAACCAGCCTTTAATTATTACGCCGTTGGGTCCTGGCGGAACTAAGACTTTACCCAGAGCTTTATAAGCCGGCACCTGGCTGAAGGCGAACATGTTCAAGCCGTCAATCGTCACGGTAGCCGCAGCCAGGCGCTTGGTATTGTTGATCAACCGCACCGCGTAACGATTTTCCTGCTCCAGACCGACGAACAACAGCCCGCCATCTAACTCTTCCACAGGAACAGGTTCGTAGTCCGAATCGGCCGGCGTGCTCACTTCCAAGCGGTCGGCCTTGAGCCGCCAAACTTCGACGGCGAACTGGCCATCTTCCGCCGCCCTAACACTCGCCGGCACGTCTCCGCCACCCTTCACCAAGGTGGCTTCAATTTTGGGCTCGGGCTTTTGCGTAGTGGTGACCAGGCTCTCAAACCGTTTCTCGGGTTTGGCGGAGAGCTTGCCCGTTCCACCGATCAGCGCGGCAATGTCGGAGACGTCGAAAATGTCGACGGTCAGCGTTTTCTTTTTGATATTCTTTTCTCGCAACACGGCCTCGATCGTCACTTTACCGCCATCCGGGCCGTTGTCGCTAAAGAAAGTGAACTCTCCCTTGCACGAAAACCTGGCGTTAAGGCCGACCGAGATTCCTCCCTTTTTCAACTCGTCAGCTAACATCTGTTTAATGCCGCCGCCGAAGTTGGCGCCAGGCTCCGCGGCGGTGAAGGCCCCCAGTGCTATGGTGTCGGACTGGGCGTCATTCTTCATGTACGTTTTGATTTGCTCCGCCAGTTCGCGCACCGCTGCGGACAGTTTGCCCTCGTCATCTGGGCCTTGCGCCCCAACCGGCGAGGCCGCCGCGGCGCAAAACACCGCCAGGAAAGCAGTAATCGCAAACTTACAAAGTCGTGACGTGAATCGCATGGTGTCTACTCCTTGATTGGCCCGATTTGTTTTGTTTTAGGTGGCGGGGGGGGTGAGCACTCCCCGGTCCCTGTTCATTTCCGCGTGATCTTGGTTGCCGTACTACCTTGTTATGCAGATTCACCACGTTGGCCGGACACACCTAGCCACCAAATTTGGTTATTTTTTTGCGATGTCTGCCGTAGCCCAGTAATTCGGTTCCTGGACTGGCGATTAATTCACGGAAATTCCAATTCCCAAATCATCGGCCACGGTTTGGAATCCGCTGTTTGCGCCGGTCCGGTTTTCCCAGCGTTCGCGCTTGATCACGCCGCCGTTTTTCAAGGGGCCGACGATTTGGACGTCACGAATTTGTTTAATGGCGTCTTGAAAGTCTTTGACTGCAGGATATCCCAACTCGGCAGCCGCCGCCTGCGGCGTCAAATCGGCATAGTAAAACAGCGCCATGGCGCTGACTGGTTCATCCGGCAAGTTGCGCAGTTCATCAACGGTGTTCACATGCAGAAACGGCTTCACGGCCTCCAGCAGCGCGGTCAGAAACCGCGTTTCGTCCTTGGCAAGCCGTTCGTTCATACGCTCGACCGGCGCGAACAAATCCTCGATTTTGCGGCGTTCGAGTCCCGTGAGGCGCGTCGCTTTGCGAATGTCGTCCTGGAAGCGAACCACCCCATGCTTGTGACACGCCATGCAGGAAATGCCCGTAACCACTTCGGGTGTACCGGAGTTCTGATTGGTATCGCTCACAATTTTCACCGGTCCAATCGCGATCCGATTCCCTTGGCCATCCACCAGGAAGTAGCCGTTTAATCCATTGGGAAGGGCGAACACAATCTCCCCGCCGTCTTGGCGAAACGTGCGTTCTTCGAACGGATGGTTCGTAAACGTCGGTCCCAGCGGCTTTTCCGTCAAATCGCCATTGCCAGTGCTGGTGGCGAAGTCATAACTGATCCAATACGAGCCGTGCAGACTACGGTGCCGATCCAGCAGTCGGTTGCTTGTGGAAACCTTGCTTTGAATGACGCCGCCGCGCACTAAATCATTCGTTTGCCAATCCGAAACAGAGGTTACTTCGAGGCGCGTTTCCAACTCAGCCGCCGTCGCGGGCAGTTCGAGCAGCTCGTGATACAAGGGAGGGCGTGAGGCTCTCACCACGAACCAGTCGGCACGCACGCGCAACAACGGTAACTTCGCCTGCGACAAAGTTTTAATCTCGGCCGCGAGATCTTCCAGTTGGCGATCCTCGAACTCCAAACCGTACGGATAACCAAGGTGCTGCTCATCGTTCTGACGACGGTTTTTGTCGAACAGCTTGTTCCAATGATTTTTTTCGGTCCAATCCAGGTCGCGCAGATCGACAGAGTAAACGGTCTGGTGCGTATCGACCGGTCGCGGTACGACGATTTCGCTCTCCCACGTCAGGCTGTTTAGCGCCTTGGACAAGGCGGCTTTGAACAAAGCTAAGTCCGCATCGCGCACCGCCGCATTGTTATGCAAGTGAGTGAACGTGAAATAACGTTGGTGCTTTCGGGCGGACTCCGGCAAATTGCGCAGGTGATCCCGTATGGCGGTTTGCACCTCCAATTCACTCACAAAGGGGCGAACGTCGGGCACGAACTTCCAACGGGGGGCCCCCGCGGCGATCCAGTCTCGGATTTTGGCCTTTTCGTCCAAGCTCATCCTCACCCGTTGCGACTTAGGTGGCATCGTGTCGTTGGCCATGCGTTTCCACACCATCGAGTGGTCAGGATCCCCCGCGGCCACGTACAGGTCTTTGCCTTCATCAATCACCGTAACGAGTGTTTCATACTTGGCGACGTCCAAGCTCGGGGCTTTGAATTGCTGTCCGTGACAACTGAAGCAATGTTTCCGCAACACTTGCTGAGCGGAATTCGCCAGGGCGGTCATTTCCTCCTCGCCACGTTGCACGGGAAAGGCGGATCCTGCCGCAAGCCAATCTTTGAGCATCAGTTTTTCGTCGTCCGACAACTGGGGGTGCTTCGCGGGGGGCATGTCTCCATCAATAGCCACGCGCTTCCAAAGCAGGGACTCCTGCAAGGAAGCGCCCGACAGCGCTTCGCCCGACTCGCCTCCTGCGGAAAACCCCTGTGACGAATCGAGTCTTAAGCCGCCTTCTTGTTTGTCCGGCCCATGGCATGAGGTGCAATACTTGTTCAACACCCCCACGGCCCGTTGAGCAATGGCGTCATTCGCCTCGGCGAGCCTCCCAGTCGCTACGCAGAAACCAAAGACGAGGAATATCGTCGTTCCAGCAACGATCGAACGGCGAACGATTAACGACACAAACATGCGGTGCTCCTGGCCGAACAAAGCGCAAAATGATCGACGCTACATCATAAATCCGCATTTGGCTCGGCGACCGGTCAACCTGGTGAAATCTGCCTGATTTCCAATCAACAACCGCCCCTATCCGTTGCGCAATCGAGAATACCATCACAATCGGAGGAGCCGGCGTTGGAAAAGCCCAAGCAAGTTTTGCGGCAGCCGTCCGCGTCACATCGGACAAGCGTCATGTCTCGCCGTGTATCGGCTTGGCGCAGAACTCGGAGAAATGTTACACGCCACGGCTGAGGGACGGCGACGCAAAGAAGGGGGGCTTTCCAAAGATTTAGTTTAGACAAAAAAAAACGGCCAACGCAATGGCGCGCTGGTCGTTTTCTTCAATTCGCAACGGAGACGAACCGTTGTTTGGCGGCCACCCGTTCGACGGCGGCTAGTAGTTCCGGCTCAGCAAGGTTCGAAATTCGCCATCAGCAAACCGGTCATGGCCAATTGGCACACCGTAGGCAAACGTGACTTGCGCTCCTCCCGCGTACAAGAGATGCATACCAATCACGGCGGTAAAGGAGTCAAAGTCGTTGTCGGCGGCGGTTTCCACAGTTTCGATATTGGGCGAATTCAGCACATCCACGTCGCTTACGGTCGAACTGTGGTGGAATTCCGTGGTCAGGGCGACCGAGCTTAGACTCTCCGCGTAGGGATCGTCATACAGCCATGCTCCCAGAGAAAACGAGCTGAACAGAAACGTCTGATCTTGAATCTGGCCTTGCGAAACGTCATCGACCAAGACGGTGTTGCCGTTCGTGTCGACGTCGACCTGCACGAGCGCTTGGCCGAAAAAGGTGCCGTTGGGATTCACTACCAGGCCAACATAAGGCAACAGGTGAACCGACTCGTTCTCCACGACAAACGTTGTTCCGTTGGTGTGGAACACCAGATCGTCCGCCGTGGGGGTGCGAATACCCAAACCGCTCACGAGAGCAAACTGGTTCGTTTCGATCAGAAGCGATTTGACGGCCACATTCAGGTTGCCGGGCTCCCAGTGATCCGCGTCGATACTTTCGTCGAAACTGATCGTGCTGTTCAAGGTGCGCGCCACGGGCATGCGAATTTCGACCGACATCGCCCCATCGAGGAACGTGCGTTCCAACCCCGGAGTAAAGCGTTGAACGTCAATGTCGTTGAACACCGTACCCACCGCGGGCGCCAAAGGGACATTCTTATAGGCGGCGTAATCGAGAAAATAGCGATCGGTGGGCAGCGGCTGGTAACTTTCCGCCTGTTTGACGCGTCCTGCCACGCTTTCCGTCGGTGTGGGAATGGTAAACACCTCCGATGGCCCGATCGACGGGATCACGCGTACCACGGTTTGCCTTGCCGAACCGAAAAAGTCGCCCACCATGACGGGGGATGCGCTTCCCGGCGCCGTTGACGACCCCGTTGAACTCGACAGCGACGGGGCGCTCGGCGACGGAGCCGGCGTGTCCGGTGTAAACGCGTTGGGCACGTCAGGAGGTTGCGCCGCCTCGCCAAGTTCGGACGTGCGGCCCTCAGCATCGCTCGTGGCGCCCTCCGTCGGTCTTGGCGAAGCGGGCGCTTGCCGATGGGGGTAGTACGGCGAATAGGAGTGTTGGTAGCCAGGCTGACACGGGACGCAATTAGCGTTATACGGGGCGTAGGCGCCGCGAGGCTCCGCCTGTGCGGTCAGCGGTGCGTGACTGACGAAGATTGTCCCCGCGCAAACACCTTGGACCAGTAGTCGACGAACTCGTTTTATCGCCAACCGGCGAGCCAGCGCGCAATCTTTGAACCAACTCCAACCATGGCGCCGGCGAGAATCCTGAGGCATCGTCGAGACTTCCAAGGTTTCACCAAAGGTCGCCGCCATCCACCGCTGAATGGCGCGAAGCATTGCAGAGCAGGACCCTACGCCTGGCGAAGGCGCAGCCCGACCTTTCCGCAGAATTAACGCTTCTCGCCTTCGTTATCGGCGATGCCTAATCGTCATCTTAAGCAGGTTTGGAATTACCGACAAAATAAACAAGGGTTTCCCAAGCCTCCCTCCTTTCACGGCCTTGCATGAAGTCAAGATACAAAAAAGCAGCGAATAACCGAGGTTACTCGCTGCATGTAATTTAAATTGACGAAGGCGTTATCGACCAACGCCCGCCAGAGAGCCGAGCGCCCCGAACGGGGGGCCCCAGTTGAGCATCACGCGCAACTCGCCATCGGCGAAGCGGTCATCGGCAAGCGGGGCGCCATAGCCCAGAGTGACCCGCGCTCCGCCGGCATACAGGAAGTGCAAGCCAACGATGCCCGTCACGATATCGAGGTCGGGGTCTCCGCCCGCAATGTCGGCCGAGGCGCCGGTAATCGTATCGGGATCACTCAAGTTATTGGTGAAGTGCAGTTCCGTGACGCCGGCCACGCTACGGAGTAAGGAAGAGCTGGGGTCGTCGTACAGCCACGCGCCAAACACAAGGTCATTGTACAGCAGCGTTTCGGCTTGATAGACGCCCTGCAAGTCGCCGTTCACGTAGACGGGGTTGCCGTTCAGGTCCACGTCCGTCTGGATGTAGTACTGAAAGAAAAACGTTTCGCCCGGCACGAATTGCATCGCGAAATACGGCAGCAGGTGGACGGCACGGTTTTCAATCGATGTGGAAAACGCGGGCGAGGCGACAATGTCGATGTCTTGCGCCGTGGGCGTGCTGATCCCCATGCCGCCTGCAAAGGTGAAGAACTCACCGTTGTAAAGCAGCATTTTGGTGGCGACATACAGGTTACCGGCCTCCCACGAATCGGTTTCGAGGGGAGCCCCCGCCACGAGCGTGCTGTCGAGCGTTTGGGCCAATGGCATCCGCATTTCGACCGAGAACAACCCGTCTTGGAAGGTGCGTTCAAAACCGGGCACGAACCGCTCGACATCGACCTCCGCGAGCCCGAACGGCACGTTCTGATACGCCGTGTAATCGAGGAAGACCCGGTCCTGCGGGAAGGGGCTATTGTTTTCCGCCGCCTTAATGCGCCCCACCAGGCTTTCGCCTGGGTTGGGAATCGCGTAAGGCGCAATGCCGAAAATTGGATCCGGCGTCAAAATAGTGTCCCGATACGACGTAATGCCGTAGAAATCGCCAATGCTGTTCACGGAAGCGCTCGCGGGCGAGGACTGCGAGCCCGAAGCACTGGACATCGACGGCGAACTAGACACTGGCGCCGGAACAGGCGCTGGAGCGGGGGTGGGCGCTGCATCGGGCGCTGCGTCCGATTGGGCTTGATCCGCGCCGGTTTGATCCGACGGTTGTGCAGGCGTTGGCGCCTGCCCGTACGGTAAACATGGCCCGTACGAAGGAGTGTAGGTGTAAGGGTACGAATGACAGTGCGGCGCGCCATGCGTCACAGAGCCGGCGTGCCCGCGTAGGGCGGCATTGTAGCCGACAGGCATGACCGGCTGCTGGGCAGCGCCTTGTTGCGCTTGAGCAGGAATTGCCGCTCCGCTCAACAGCGCCGCGCCGGCGCAGATGCCCGTCGCTAATGCGCGACGAATGCGGCGGACCGGCGCGAGTCGATTGCGGCGTCGTTTGGCCGGCGCCGCGCCTCGCCTCGAAAATTCAAAGGTTCTATTTGCGTTTAGCATCTTCCAGCCTTCCGTGGTTTGAAGATTGCAGTCGTTGTCTTAGCCTCATCCCCAGGGCGCGGGATGCCGGCAAGATCGGGTCAATTCTCAATTCGCAGCGGCTCCCTCGGCCTCCAAGCCAAAAGGAGTAATCGCGACGTCTCTCGCGTCATCGACCCCTGCAAAGCGATTCCTTGAGCAGGCGACGTACAGCCGGCATAACCGGACATTGAGTCCAACGATCGAACGGCTGGCGCCAGTCGCGCAAACTTTACCGTTGGCGCAAACACGGAGTGGGAACGATACGCTTGATGTGAATCGTTACGCCCGGCGCGCGTAAGCTTCGGATCGCTGGTTGACCGAAACCGCGGAGCCCTGCGTGGCCGGATTCGACAATAACTGCCGGCGTTTCTCAAACCATTGGTCGGCCCGCGTTGGAGTCCGCCGACGCTCCAAGGCGGACGCGCGATTCACTCGAACCAATAGTTCGCGAACGACCGCCCAAAAGCTTGGGTATACGGTTTCGCGATACGCCGAACTCGCCGGCAGTTCCGCCATGAGCCGTCGGTGCGCCGCATACAAATTATGATAGGGCAGGGCAGGGAACAGATGATGCAGGGCGTGATACCGTAGTCCCAAGGGGAAGAACAATTCGGTAATTGGTCCACCCAAGAAGCGACCTCCCTCAATATTCACCGAGTCCAGCAACTGATCGGCATGGCTCATGGGGTCGCCATTGCCCCGGTACCGATGTGCAACCAAGTTCCGTACATAATTCAAACCAAGTACGCAAACCGCCAAGAGGTAAAGGAGCGGAACTCGATACCATGGGGTCAAACCAGCGGCCACGGCTCCGAAAATTGCCGCGGTTCGCAGAAAACATAGTATCTCCAAGAATGCCCAATACTTGCGCGGTGCGTCGGCGGGAAGGTGTCGACGCCGATAGCGCAAATTGATCACATACGACGACGCATGCTGAAGCGCCCAACGTCGCCACCGGGGATGCAGAAACGACACGGGAGTAATGACCAAAAAGCGGAAGGCAACCAGGATGGGCAGTACCACCACTTGCGCATAAAACTTGGCGATATTGCGTAAAGGTCCGCTTCCTAAGGGCAAATACTCGCCGTCCTGACCTGTGCCATAGTGCTGGGTGTTATGGTGATCAATATGGTTGCCGTAGAAGAATGAAGGCATAAGCATTGGCACGCCCGCCAAAATATCCCAGGCTACGGTGAACGGCCGCATTTGGTCCTTGCCAAAATGAACAATTTCGTGAATGAACGAGCCAACGCGAAACAGCGCAAAACTCGCCACGAGCAGCCCCAACACCTGGGGCGCCGAGCCCAACGGAGCGCCCAGATACACGCTTGCGGCGGCGTATCCCACCGTCAGCGAAATTAGGAAATCGGTCCAATAAATCGCCGGCCGGTGGCGGAACAAGTCGCTCAAGACGCGACGAGCTTGCGGGATGGAGAAATGACGGGTAGCGGACATATCGCCCTCCGCTCGAATAGCGCACTTGATTGCAAATAACAACTTGGCCAACTTGCGCGATGGCGGCCTTCCGGCTGCGAAGTCTCTGGAATCGCCCGCTAGACGCCCGTTCGAGGCTTGGCGTCTTCACGAACACCTAAAACACGGGGTGTATCGAACGTATCGGGAGAAAAACGCGAAACCGCCAGTATTCCGGCCAAAGGCCCTACGTCCTGAAGCGGGCCCCAACCCGAATTGTGGTCGACCGTGCTCAAGCGTCCCCTCGAGAAACGCGGCCATCGCGTGAGTTGGCGCCTTGCTCCCGAGTGGGACCCGAGTTTCGATTTTACCGGAATCGTACTTGGTAACGGCCGGCGCGCGAGATAACACGCAGCAAAAGAAATGCCAACATTCCGCACCACGCCGCAGCGCTGATCACGGCGCCTCGTAAGAACATGGCGGGGCGATAATCGAAAACCACTTTCCCCGCTCCAGCGGGAATCAAAACGCCCCGAAAAGCACGGTTGGTTCGATACACCGGCAACTCGCGCGGCGACTCACCGGAAGTATGATAGGTGGCGCGCCAGTTGGATTCATACAAGTCATTCGTTACAAGCAAACCTGGAGCGGTTACATCAACTTCGACCTCGACGCGTTGTGGTTCAGCGATGACCACCCGACACTTTGAATGATGGCCTGCAACCTTCCCAGACCCAACCTCGCCGAACCGTCGCGCCGCAGCCGATTCCGACCCCGCGGCGTCGAAATCGTCCGATTCAACCACGGCCATGCGTCGAAGGTTCCGCCACTCTGGCCCTGTCAACAGTACTTGACGCGCTCGAGCGCGCAGCGACTTTGGCGAACGATCATCGAGTTCCGGCCATACCACCCACTGTGAAACGACCCAAGCGCGGGGCAGGGCGGTCGTGTTGCGCCATAGGCTCGCATGGTTAAATTCATCCGCCGGAGCCAGGTCCGGCAAGAGTTGGCCCCCCGGAAGGGACGCGCCCCGCGGCAACAGCACGTAACCAACGCCAAGCAAATCGAGCACTTCCGGTGCGGGCTCTTTCACGCCGTCTGGTCGGCGAAACCCAAGTTCTCGCCCCACATCGAGCAGAGCGGCATAATCGGCAGCCGCCATCGCTTCGTGCGTCTCCGCTAAGGCGACTCCTGCCAGTAAGTGATGCTTCGGAAAGAGCGAATGATGATCCCAGGCCAAACCCTCCACTTGCCGTTGCAACGACGCCTGGTACTTCCACTCCGGGGGTAGCCAACCCTGGGACGCCCCCCGAAAAACGCGGGCGTACTTCAACTCAGGGTTTTCCTTTTGATCGTTCGCAATGATGCGCGCCGCGTGCGGCGTCTGCTCCCAGATGGAATGCGAAGCCGTTGGCGCGAGCCCGTGGTGAGCGATTGCCAGATCTAAGGAAGTCAACACGACGGCAATCCAAGCCAACCAAGTGCGGTTTCCATCGGCGGCAGGTCGCACCAAAGTTCGCCGGCCGTGCGTCGCCAGACGCATCAGGAACAATACCAGTCCGCTCATCAGCGTTGTTTGGACCAACGAGAACAGGACATCGCGCCCGGCCCCCTCTACATCCAAAGGTCCGAGAAAGTCATCCATCGGCGCTTCCCTCAGCCAAGACCTCCACAAGGGACGCATCGCCAACCACACCACCATCCCTCCAAGACTGAAGGCGGCGGCGAATTGCGTCCAACGCACCGCCTCGCGCGACTCCCCGCCAAACATGCGATCCCAACCTCGTGCTCCCAGGAGGCTGAGGGCCAAAGTCGCGACGGTCATCCATTTTGCCGGATACCGGAATTGGACGTAGCCCGGGGCAAAATTCACCAGCAACCAATACACCCCGCCGGTCGGCGCGCCCCAGGCGGCGTCTTGGGGATCGACGGGGGTAATCGCGTGTTGGATTTCGAGGCCAATCCATCCGAGCCCGTACCAACCGAGTGCGGCGATCAGGGCCAATAACGCCGTCCAGGTCAACCACCGCGCTCGGTGGGCGCCCTGAAAGAATCGACCTGCCGAAAACGCCGCCAAGAGGGGCGCCAAACCCATGTACAACGACGGACTCCACGCCCGATCTTCGGCAGGAACCGCTTGAATCCATCGATGTGAAACCGGGAACAAACGTCCCGAGACATTGGGCCACAAGAACTCCGCCCAACGCCATGGCCCCACACTGAATTGGTACAAGTGCCGATGATGCCCCGCCGAGGGCGGTCCGATGAGGCCCTTCAGAATCTCCGTTACGGGGGCGGGCCGAGAACGCAGCAAATAGGACGGAATCTCGTACACCGATCGAGGCGCGTCAAACGCGGCTCGCTCCGTTCGGCGGGACCATTCGCCGGTCGGCAATACTTGCACTGCCGAAAGGAAAAATGCAAGAACCGCAGCGAATCCGAGCAGCAACCAACGACTGTGTAGCTGACGACGCCATCGCAGGGCAGGGGAGGGCAGGGCAGGGGAAACGTGTTGCGGCAATCTGGGTCGCCGCCGCCATCGCAGGAACGGCTTTCCTTGTATCCACCAGCCTAGAAGCGCCACGAGACCCACATGGTACGCCGTCTGCGGATCGCCTCCCAACACCATCATCGCGAGCACTACTGCTAACACGCGCACCCAAAACCATCGGCGAAAGCGCAACAACCCGTCGACGGACCAAAAGGCCAAGGGCAGCCAGGCCGCACCAACCAGGTACACCACATTGCAGTATTGGAAAATCACACTGCCGCTAAGTGCGTAGCTCAGAGCGCATGCCGTCGCTGCGGGAAGTGAGGCGCGCCACTGGCGTGCCGTAAAGAACGCCGTCGCCCCCGCCAACAAAACATGGAAAAAAACGTACGCCTTCCAGCACGTGAAGAAATCTCCTGGAAGGAGAAAGATCAATTTTCCGGGATAAAACACGCTGGTGGTGGGATCCGCCAACCCCGGCGCGCCACAGTTTTCTAGTGGATTCCACAGGGGATTTCGTCCCGCGGCCCATTCGCGCAAGGTCCAGGCGTAGAGCGGAGTATAGTAGTGCCCGGCATCGCGAAAGACAAAGCTACGCGGGGTAAAAATCGCTTCGCGAAAGATCCAACCCACGGGCGCTAAAAAGCATACGAGAAAGAGTCCGTAAGCCGCCGCGGTCGCTGCTTTCGTCGGTGGAGCGCCGCCCCATGTGCTATCGCCGCCTGGTTGCAAGTCGAGCGAATCCTACCGCGGGTAAAATGGAGATGAAAACTCCACCATACACAAGATCGCACACGTGGCGAGAGGCGACACACGGGTTTTCGGCAAGAATGGCGCCATCGCACCAAGTATGCCTTCGGCGCCGATTTGACCCGAGGATGCTAAGATCGCGCTTCCGCAATCGCGGCGCAAACGGCTTCATACTCCGCTTCAAGCTCAGCCGCGAGCTGTTCCGTATCGGCAATGAGCACTTGGTCGCCGCGCATGACGCCCGAGTGATCTTTGATGCGTAATCCGCGAGCTAAACGGATCAAATCACTGGTGCAGTCGGCCTCATTCCCTTCGTCAAAGAAGGTTTCGACCCGCGATGACGTCGGCTTCATTTCGATGACGCCAATCGAGCGAGAATCTGAAGAGGCCATATTAGAAAAAAATCTCTGAATGCCGCGTTTCTGGGTCAAGCCGCATCGCGACGGACCGTCGCATTGGCGCAGGAGGAAGTCGTTTGGGACAATCGCGCCCGCACGTCCGTTAGGAGCGCGCGCACTTGTTCCAAGGGGCTCTGTTGCTGAAAGTGCGGCGCCCGTACGGCATGCGGCTTATGGCCTGCGATCGCGTCTTTCCCTGCCGGTCCGTCGGGTGAGGTTCCGATGTGTAGCAGGAATTCATAGGGGCCAGTGCGCAGCCGGTCGCCGTCGAGCAGTTCGACGGCTTCCACCGGTCGGCCGTCGACGGTGATTTCCGGACCAACGCCGAGACGTCGCAACAGCACCCGCTCGGCGGTGATCAGAATATAGGCGTGGAACTCCGGGAATTGGGGATCGGCCAATACGAGGTCACATTCGGACGACGCCCCGATCAAATACATTGGGCCCACCACGGGCCGCAACCGATGCCGAGCAGCCCCCCGGCGGATTTCCAGCAATGCGCGCGGGTTGCCGCACGTCGCCGTGGGCGACATCGACAAAGATGGTTCGTCGTATTCCGAAGTTACACGCATGATTCCTATCGTCACCGGTCGGAAGTGCGGCTTGTGCTTATCCTACTATTTCGGCAGAAAACTCCATCGCGGGTCAGTCGGAATCGCCAGGGTCGCGGAAAAACTGCCGACGTGGGTGCGAAACCTGCTTTGCTTGCGTATTTCCGGTAAAATGCGCATGGCGATTTACGGGCGCTATCGCCTTGCTCCTCACTTGACGGCTTGTTTCCGCGAGAGTCTCATGTCGGACCGCACTCCGTTCATTGATTTCTGGCGGTCGCGCCTTCAAGCAAGCGACGCCGAATACCGGCAGAGTTCGCCCCGTTTGAAATGGCTGCGCGCCGCATATATCCGGGTATTTCGCTTTCTGTTGTCCCGATATGGGCCGGAGGAACCGGCCGCGGCGACCGAAAACCCGGACTCGGGCGTGGAATCATCCTCCACGGCTCCTGAAGCCTTCGTTTCGACAATGCCGATGGTGGATAACACGTGGAACCACCGGGGACGGCCACCGAAGGCCGTGGGAAAGATTCAGTCGGCTCTCAAGGGAATCCATAACGCGAATGACCGAACGGACGAACTCGGACCCTTGGCGAAAGGCCTTTCCGACGACGACTGGGTTGTGATTGCCGCCCAGCGCGACCGATGGATTCCCAAGGCTTGCGTGAAGGAGTTACAAGCGCGGGGCGTTGTCGCGCGAACCACGCGTATTAACAATCAAACCGTTGTCGAAGTCTGCCGTAAAGACGCGCCGGCCGCGCTCAAGATTCTTCGTCGACACGCAAGTAAGCTCAAGCGAACCAAAAGTTCAACTCAAGTTCGCACGATCAAAATGGTGATCATCGCGTACTTGGTCGTGGGACTTGTCTCTGGCTTAATCGTTGCGGGTGTGATGGGATTAACGGAGGAAGCGGTTGGGGGCAGAACGCCAAATGGTCGCATGTTTATTGCAGGCGGATTGGTTCTCGGCGTTTGCGGGGGGCTTTTGCCTATCTTCATTCTTTTGATGAACACCAGACGGCGCTAGCGCCTGCAGCGACGAGGAGCACTTCCTACGAACTCGTGGGCCAGATATTTTCATCGACGTGCTCTACGCTCCGAAACTTTGATCAGCCATGCCGCTCCACGCTTTCGACTACCTCGCTGCTCCTGATAAATACCCTCCGGCGCCCGTGACCGTCGTGTTTGGCGATAAAGCCTTTCTTAAAACCTTGGCGATCCGCGGCATTCGCGAGAGTGTTTTGGGCGAGGACCCCGATGCGCCGTTTGTCGCCTTTCAAGGCAATGACGCTCCATGGCGCGATGTCATGGACGAGTTGGCGACCATCGCGCTTTTTGGCGGCGGCCGAAGGTTAGTCATTGTCGAAGACGCCGATTCGTTCGTGAGCAAGCATCGGCAATCGCTGGAGGATTACGCAAGCCGCCCCAAATCGAGCGGTTTGCTCGTGCTCGATGTCGGCACATGGCCGTCGAATACGCGTTTATACAAGATTGTCGAACAGCAGGGACTGCAAATCGAATGTCGCGCCCCCGAGAAAACGGTTGGCAAGAGCAAAGAACTGGACGTGGCGAAACTTCGCAAATGGCTCACGTCGTGGGCCAAGCAACAGCATGAGGTCAAGTTGGACGCCAATGCCGCCGACATGTTGCTCGACCTGGTAGGTCCGGAATTCGGGTTGTTGGATCAGGACCTGGCCAAATTGGCGCTCTTCGCGGGCCAGGGGGGGACGGTCACTCCGGAGATGGTGCGCGATGTGGTCGGAGGCTGGAAAACCAAGACCGCGTGGGACCTCATGGACGCCGCCACGGACGGCGACGCTGCCGAAGCCTTGCGCCAATTAGATCATTTGCTTCAGTCGGGCGAACATCCTGTGGCCCTGCTGGGGCAATTCGCCTGGTCGCTCCGCCGGTATGCCGCGGCGACTCGCATCTACGAGCAAGCCGAGCGCGAGGGCCGGCGCATTCCACTTAATGAGGCGCTGGTCGAAGCGGGCTTTCGCAAGTGGCCCAAAGAAGCGCTGCCCCGTGCCGAGAACCAAATTCGTCAACTCGGTCGTCAACGCGCTTTGGCGCTGTATCCGTGGTTGTTGGAAACGGACCTCGCCCTCAAGGGAACTCATTCGCAAGACGACCGCGCAAGATTCGTTCTAGAGAAGCTATTTGTCCGCCTCGCCAAGAAGCTCGGTCCCAAACCGCAACGTCCTCGCTCTACCTAGGCGTAAATGCGAACGTATGGAGAAGTGGGGAAAACCGGCCCATCAAAAACTTTTCGTTTTCTCTTGCATCGAAATCGCTGGAGGGCTATTCTTCCCACCCCAACTCTGCCGCTATTGGATGACCGCGTGGGATGATGGGCGCCGTTTCCCGAACCGTATGGCTCTTGATCGCCAGCCTGGCTGGGTTGTGCGGGTGCGCGCAGTTTCCTGCGTCGCTCGATTTCGCCAGTCTGACCGGTCCCCCCAAGCGTGAAACTACGTCGAATCCGTCGGCGACTGCGATGGCGAATGCGACTCCCGCTGGGGCGAACTCACCCGCGACAATGGCCTCGCACGAGGCGGCCAAGCCGCCCGGCTTTGGTTGGTTTGATGCGTTGTCGAATAACAGTTCGGATACGAAGCCGTCAGCCGACGCCCCTACGGCGCCTCCTTCGGAGTTTGCAACACCGCCCGGCGTTCAGGTTTCGACCGCGGCAGTTCCCACCAAGGAGGAATTATTGGCCAAACTCAAGGCGCGGGCTGATGTCGACGCGGCCGAGTTCGACCGGTGGGCCAGAATCGTACAAAGCACACCGGACGCCGATTGGCCGATCGTCGCCTTGCAGTTGCAGGCTGTGCTCAATTACAAGACCTTTCAAGCATCACAAATCGCCGCAGCGAGAGCGCCAAGTCCTGGGACTGCGGCGCCAGGGCCGCCGCCCGAAGCGAAGCAGCCCGCTACGGACCCTGTTCCAACCAACGGGGTGCCGGCCGCCGCCACGACTCCCACGGCGGTCGCCGCCTCGGAAGCCGCCGCACCAGCGGCCCCTCCTGGCGAGACGACACCGCCCGCAGCTCCGGCAGCCAACGCCGAGGCCACGCCGTCAACGCCTACGCCAGCTCCGGCCAAGGACCCACAACCTGCAGCAGCGCCATCCGCCGCTGAGTCGGGATCGCCGAAACCTGCCCCGCCAAGTGCAGAGGCAGCGCATGGCGGAGCGCCTCCGTCGGCATCGGCGGATCCATGGCGCACGCATGTGGAACGCGCCATTGAAGCGTTAGAAAAAGAGTTGGAGGGTATGCTGGCTGAACGAACCAACCAATTAGCGACGGCGACTCCTGCGGTTAGCGAAGAAGAATTTCGTAGCCAAGCCGAACGGCAACGGCAACGGGCGCACAAAGAGGCGCATTTGCGGCTACTCTATTTGGCGGCCCAGCGGAACACCGACGCGGCCCGCGGGATCGAATCATTTCCACCTGCCGAACAAGAGTTTTGGAAACATCAGGTTCACGGAATGGGCGTGTTTCTGGATGAGCAAGGGGCGCCGGTTCCGGATCGTCGCGCGCGGCTTGCCTTGCGAGAGTTGCAGGAGGGCTTGCACCATCTGGCTGCCGCCAGCGGATTGGACGTGCGCAACTTGGCGTTTTGTCCTCAAGTATTTGGCTTTGGCAACTACGTTGAGTTTTCCCCTTATGAGTTTCGTCCCAACCAGGAAGTGTTGCTTTACGCGGAGATCGACAATTTCGCGGCAGAGTCGCGACCGGACGGTTATGAAACCGAATTGCAAGGAAGCTATCAAATCTTCGACCTTACCGGGCGGCGCGTGGCGGATCATGTCTTTTCGCCAGAGAAAGAAGTGTGCCGGAATCGTCGCCGGGACTACTTTGTCCCCTTCCGGATGTACATGCCCAAACGCATTGCTCCTGGCCCCTACACCCTGCAGTTGACCGTCGAAGATTTGAAGGGCCGCAAGTTTGGTCAAGCGTCGATTCGCTTCGCGATCGTGCCGTAATCACGCGACGCCGACCCCTCCCCCATGAGAAAAGGCGATGCTGAGGTTGTAAACCTCGGTTGCCCGAAGACGGGCGAGGCGTTCGCTGGCAGGCAATGCCCAGCCTGATGAGGCGTTTGCCCTGATCACCAAAAGAACCGCCATCCGTTGGCTAGTGCAGAAAAAAATAAGGCAACGGGAACCAAACCGAGCGCTGCACACCACACGTGTCGCCAAAAGGTGGCCTTCGCCGCCGCGGCAAAATTGACAACGTGTCCACCAAAGGGAATCCAGCGACCGGCGATTAAAAACGCGGGGTGATCGGCCGGCAAGCGACGTAGCCAATACGGCAAACGCTTTGCCGACTGCTCAGGCGTTAGTGTTTTCACCGCCCGCTGCAACAGCGCAAATTCAACCACAGCCGCAAGCATCCAACCCGCCCAGTTCATCGCGGCGCCCCATCCAAACCCGTACATCGCGCTGTTCGCCAAGGCGACGGGTTCGCCAGGCGCCGGCGAAATGGCTACCGCGGCATGCACCAACACCAGGGCGATCGCACCCCAGACGCCCCCTCGTTCACGCAGCGTGCTTGTAACTCCTGCCTTGTCCAGCCAAACGACCAAGAGCCAAGTTGCGGCTAAGACGGCAATCAAAGCGCCTACCCACGCCATCGCACAGACGCAACGATAGCGGAGGGGTGCAGGTGGAACGTCAACTACGACTGTCTGCATAGAGGGAGCCGCGGCGAAGTGCGGCAAATTGGCGGTGACTGGTCAATTGGTTAAGATACCTCACTTATCGGCTTGCGGGAAGTGTTTCAACTTACCCATCCTCGCTATTCACACCTAAATCCAAATATTTCTCTCGAAGGAGTCGCCTGGTGAAACAACGAGCAATTCTTTCCGCGTTTGTCCCGGTTTTCGTGGTGAGCGTCGCCCTCACCGGTCCCGCTCTCTCGGACGAATGGCCCCAGTGGCGAGGTCCTGCACGCGACGGCGTTTGGCGCGAGACCGGAGTCATCCAGCGGTTCCCCTCCGATACGCTGCAACACGTTTGGAGCGTTCCGGTCGGACCAGGATACAGCGGCCCCACCGTGGCGGACGGACGAGTTTACGTAACCGACCGTGTGGCGGAACCCGAGCCGTTGGAACGCGTTCATTGTTTTGACTGGAAAAACGGCGCCAAAATTTGGAGTTTTCAATATCCTTGCCCCTACGACGGAATCGGGTATAAGGCCGGGCCTCGCGCGGGAGTCACCCTTGACGAAGGTCGCGCCTATGCGTTGGGCGCCATGGGACATTTGCACTGCTTCGACGCGGGAAGCGGCGCCGTCTTGTGGAAGCGCGACCTCAATCGAGATTACCGAATTCAAGATGCTTCGTCGAATGAAGACCGCATGCCAATCTGGGGCATTGCCGGAGCGCCTTTGATCTATAAGAACCTCGTCATCCTACACCTAGGAGGCCGCGACGGAGCCTGTGTCGTCGCACTCGATAAGAAAAGCGGCGAGGATGTGTGGCGCGCGCTCGATGATCGGGCTCAGTATTCCGCGCCCGTGCTCATCAACCAAGGCGGACGCACGGTGTGCGTAGTGTGGACGGGCGATAGCGTTGCGGGGTTAGACCCCGCCAACGGCAAAGTTTATTGGCGTGTGCCGTTCACCCCGCGCAATATGCCGATTGGGATCTCGACGCCCGTCGTGGAGCAAGATCGCCTGTTCGTGACCTCCTTCTACGACGGATCGTTAATGCTGCGGCTTGCGCAAGACCAACCGTCGGTCGAAAAACTTTGGCAGCGCGCGGGACGCGATGAACGCAACACCGACGCACTCCATTCGATTATCAGCACGCCCATCATGCAGGGCGATTACATCTATGGGGTTGATAGTTACGGCGAACTGCGTTGCCTTGACGCGAAAACCGGCGAACGGATTTGGGAAGATCAGACCGCCACGCCGCGCGAACGCTGGAGCAATATCCATTTTGTCCAACACGGCGACAACGTGTGGATGTTCAACGAACGTGGCGAATTGATCATCGGGCGGCTATCGCCCAAGGGCTTTGAAGAAATCGACCGCGCAAAATTGATTGCGCCCACCGTGGAACAACTGCGGCGAAGAGACGGCGTCACGTGGGCCCACCCCGCATTCGCCTATCGGCACGTGTTCGCGAGGAACGACCGAGAACTGGTGTGCGCCAGTTTAGAGGCGAATTAGCTTAGAGGCGAATTAGCCACGATTCGGACAGCCCACCAGAACCGCTTAGCGCCGCCCTGCAATCTAGGGAAACTCTAGACGGGCGACAAACCCATGCATTAAACTAAATGCTTCGAAACTGCCGGCTAGTCCCTTCCTAACATCTTCTCCAAAGGAGTGCATGATGAAAGTTCATGGCCTATTGATCGCGGCCTCCGCGATTGTCGGATTATGCGTGTGTTCACTTACGGCTTCGGCCGCGGTCAATGGCGTTTACCTGGAAACACGCACGTGCCAAGTTTATACCGGTCCGTGCTTTGCGAACGGCGAAACCGGACTCGCCGGCAAAGACGCGATCCTGGCGTGGGGCATTGAGAAAGGCGAGTTCGACGGCGTTGATCTCTCGGGTCTGAATGTCGTCATCGTTGTTCGTTCCTCCGAAACGCTGGGGTTTCAGAAAGCCGAAGACTCCAAAGAGGTGAAGTCGATTGTGCTGGTCGATGATCGCGCGACAAGCGCCCAGCGCGAGGCCTTGATTAACTTCGCACGGCGGCAGTCAGGCAAAATCGGCCAGAACGTGGTTCGCGTTGATGACGCGCCGATTCAGATGTCCTTGGAGCTGAGTGACTTGACCGCCAATTTGAAGGCGGGCAAGGAAGTCGCCGTGAGCACGCGCAAGGCCAAGCCGGGCGATTGCATTTGCTCAAACGAAGTGGCGTACTATCCGCCCTTGGCGGAGAAGTTGGACAACTTCGTGCCGGGCGTCACCGTCGAGGGACGCTTTAACGGTCGCGGCTTAGGAAGCCGCTGGTCGACGCCGGGAGCCCGCAGCGCTTATATGGGACTCTTTACCTATTGAGCCAAGTCCAGACGAACGGTAAGTCGCGAAAAACATAAAATCCGTCTCGGATATCCCTGCTCCACGCCATGATGGTGCAGGCGGCGTTCGTTTCTTTCTTAGTCCCTGCACCCCCGATATGCGTCGGGGGTTTTTCTTGCGCAACGCATTTCTTATCGCCATGAGTTTAACTTCGATGAAGCGCGTCATCTCTGTGTTTGCGTTGTTCTTCGCCGCGGGCGCGCTGGCCGATGAACCTTCGCTCGAAAAAACCGACCTCTTTCACGCGGGCCATGAAGGTTATGCGCTCTACCGCATTCCTGGCATCGTCGCCACCGCCCGGGGATCGCTGCTGGCGTATTGCGAGGCCCGGCGTTCGGCGAGCGGCGATTGGGGAACGATTGACGTGATGCTTCGACGCAGCACCGACGGCGGAGCGACATGGTCGCCACAACGGAAGATTGTGGATGTTCAAGGTCCTGTTCAAAAGAACCCCGTCGCCCTGGCGCAAGGCTTGGCGAAATCGGATGAAGTGACGGTCAACAATCCCGTGGCCATCGCAGATCGAAACTCACAGGCGGTTCATTTCCTGTATTGCCTGGAGTACGCACGGTGCTTCTACATGCGTAGCGATGACGACGGGGTCACGTTTTCAGAACCCGTCGAGATAACCCCCACCTTCGAACAGTTCCGGAAAGATTACGACTGGAAAGTGCTGGCCACTGGCCCCGGACACGGGATCCAACTTGAGAACGGACGTTTGCTTGTGCCAGTTTGGCTTTCCACGGGGACAGGCGGCCACGCCCATCGGCCAAGTTGCGTGTCGGTCATCTACAGCGACGACAGCGGCAAAACATGGCATCGGGGCGACATCGTCGTGGCCCATCCCCATCCGGTGAATCCAAGCGAGACGGTGGCGGTGCAACTAGCTGATGGCCGCGTCATGCTAAATATCCGCCATGAGTCGGAGCCGCGACTGCGGGGGGGTTCGCTCAGTCCCGATGGAGCCACGCGATGGAGCGAAGTACGTTTTGACGCTCAATTGCCCGAACCCGTTTGTATGGGATCGATGGTTCGTTTGTCGAGACGTCCGAATGATGAGAAAGATCGGATTCTGTTCGTGAACCCTCATAATCCCAAGAACCGCGACCGCATCAATGTAACGGTCAAGTTAAGTGAAGACGAAGGCCAAACCTGGGCCGTCTCGCGGTCGCTTGAGCCGGGCGTCAGCGGCTACTCCGATCTAGCCGTTGGGCCCGACAAGTCGATCTACTGTTTTTACGAACGTGGCATTGTCGACAAGAGCCACTATCGTCCCAAGTCCTTATGTGTTGCGAAGTTCAATTTGACGTGGCTTGAGGCACGAGAGTAGCGAGATCCCGCGTTCAGGTCATCAGCAACCGGTATCTACGAGAGCGGTTGTTTTTTCAACACCATCAAAGTGTCGCGAAACCCGCAATCACGCCGCAGTTTCGTGCGCCGCGCGCACTTTTCGGCCCGTTGCGAGGGCGGGGGGTGGGCCGATATAATCCCCAAAGTAAGAAAATGCTTTGAATTTTCGCCCTTCAAGGAGACCCAGTCGTGGCAATTCGCGTCGCCATTAACGGATTTGGTCGTATCGGCCGTTTGACGTTCCGCATCATGATGGAGCGCAAGAACGAGTTCGAAATCGTCGCCGTCAACGACCTGACCGACAACAAAACTCTCGCTGCGCTGCTCAAGTACGATAGCGTTCACGGCCGGTATCCTGGAACCGTGAGCTATGACGAGGAATACCTAACGGTTGACGGCAAGAAAATTCACGCCTTAGCCGCCAAGAACCCCGCGGAATTGCCCTGGCGCGATTTGAAGGTCGACGTAGTTGTGGAAAGCACGGGCGTGTTCACGACTCGGAAGACCGGCGAAAAGGCGGGGTACGACAGCCACTTGGACGCCGGGGCTCGCAAGGTGATTCTCAGCGCTCCCGCCAAGGATAAGCCAGACCTGACCGTTGTGATGGGCGTCAACGACGACAAACTAACCAAAGACATGAAGTGCGTGTCGAACGCCAGTTGCACCACGAACTGTCTGGCGCCTGTCGCGAAAGTGCTGCACGAGAACTTCGGCATCGAAACCGGCTTAATGACCACGGTGCACGCGTATACGAACGATCAAAATGTGCAGGATTTGCCTCACCGCGATCTGTATCGTGCTCGTGCGGCGGCCATTAACATCATCCCCAGCACCACTGGGGCCGCGAAAGCCGTGGGCGAAGTGCTGCCGGAACTTAAAGGCAAACTCACGGGAATTGCCTTGCGGGTGCCGGTAGCCACAGGGAGTATCGTGGATTTAACCGTGAACCTAGCCAAAGAAACCACCGCCAAAGATATCAACGCGGCCATGAAAGAAGCCGCCAATGGCAAGCTGAAGGGCATACTCGCCTACTCGGAAGACGCGCTCGTTTCGACCGACATCATCGACGATGAGCATAGCTCGATCTTCCACGCCGACTTCACGCAAGTGTTGGGTGAGAAGGGTAACTTGGCCAAGGTGCTTTCCTGGTACGACAACGAGTGGGGTTACAGCTGCCGCACCGCCGATCTCGCGGCGAAAATGGCTAACCTGTAGTCGCCCCTGTCTGTCGTCGAACCGGTCGGTTGCTAAAGTACAGCCCCGATTGACGTTCGCCACCGGTCACGGAGAAGTAACCCGCGCGACCAGTTGGGCTGCGTCAACAGATTGACTAAACTCCTACCAAGCCTCGAAGTGTCGACAGATGACGTGTTTGCGTCACTTGTATCTGTCCTACCTTCGAGGCTTGTAGCGTTTCCACATTTCCGCCAAGGTCCTTCCGCATACGTTTCCCATTACCGCGCTGCCGCCGCACATGAATTCACTGCAGTTTTGTGATATTGAGGCTCCGGCTCCTCAGTATGAAGACGTTGCTGCCGAATATCAGGAAATCAACCGCAAGTGGGACGAGGCGGCCGATCCTGCTGCGCGCGTGGCGGTAATTCAGCAATGGGACGTGCTGCGCCGTCGGCTGCAAACCTGGCAATCACTCGTACAACTCAAGTTCAATCAAGACACGCGCAACGAGGATTACAAGAAGGCGCGCGACTATGCCGATGAGCTGCGTCCCAAGCTGCTGGAGCTTGACGTCGCATGGAAGCGGAAACTCGTCGCGAGCCCGCATCGTCGCGAGCTCGTTCGACGTTTTGGACCTCAAGTGTTCGCCTTATGGGAGGCGGACGTTATGACCTATGATCCCGCGATCGAACAAGAAATGGTGCGCGAGGCGAAGCTTGAGGCCGAGTATGTCGAGTTGCTCGCCTCGGCCAAATTGATGTTCCGAGGAGAACAGTACAACCTTTCCGAGATTGTCAAGTTTCGAGAAGACCCAGATCGGCAAACCCGGCACGACGCCGAACAAGTGCGGTGGAGTTGGTTTGCAAAACATCGCACAGAACTTGATCGAATTTACGATGAACTCGTAAAACTTCGAACCCACATGGCGGTGAAGTTAGGCTTCGATAACTACGTGGGCCTTGGTTACAAGCGCATGTGCCGCGTGGACTACGGACAAGGCGACGTCGAAGTTTTTCGCCGAGCGGTGCGCGAGCACGTTGTGCCGCTCGCGGTCGAGTTGCGACAGCGTCAGGCCAAGGACCTGAACCTTGACGAACTGATGTTCTGGGATTCCTCGCTGCATGACGCGCGCGGCAACCCGGCTCCCCAAGGCGACCATGACTGGATGTTAAACCAAGCTCAAGCCATGTTCGACGAGCTCGGTTCGGGCCTAGGCGAGTTCTTTCGCATGATGAATGAGTCTGGCCTTTTGGATTTGAAGAACCGCGAAGGGAAAGCAGGCGGCGGGTTCTGCACCGGCTTCCCGACGTATGGCGTTCCGTTCGTCTTTGCGAACTTCAACGGGACCAAAGGCGACGTTGAAGTCTTTACCCACGAAATGGGGCACGCCTTTCAGTGCTACCAGAGCCGCAACCTGCCGCTGACTGACTATTTGTGGCCAACTTACGAGTCGTGCGAAATTCACTCAATGGGTTTGGAGTTTCTCACGTGGCCGCATATGGAGAAGTTCTTCGGCGCGGATGCCGAACGGTTCCGCCGCACGCATTTGATTCAGTCGATCCTGTTCCTTCCTTATGGCGTGGCGGTCGACCACTTTCAGCACCTGGTGTATGCCGCTCCGGAGGCGACGCCCGAAGATCGGCATCGTTTTTGGCAGGAGATGGAGCGCGCCTATTTGCCGTGGCTACGTTACGGAGATATGCCCCACGTGAGCGAGGGCGGCTTTTGGCAGTTCCAACGGCATATTTACTTGCACCCGTTCTATTACATCGACTACACGCTCGCGTTGACCTGCGCCCTCCAGTTCTGGCTTCGCGCCAAGCGCGACTTCAACGAGGCGATGAACGCCTACGTCGCGTTGTGCGGGCGCGGCGGTGAAGCCCCTTTCCAGGAATTGGCCGCGTCGGCCGGATTAACCAGTCCGTTTGTCGAGGGGTGTCTTAAAGAAGTCGTATCTCACGCGCGGCAAGCCTTAAACGTATAGTCGTTGGACGCAGAACTTGCTCGCTTTGCAAACCATGTCCAATCCCTTGATTCGATGGCTGGATGCGTGGTTGTCGCCCCTGGGCCTGTTGGGCATTATCATCGTGGCGGTTGCGTCGGCGCTCGTCATCGGCCGGTTGACCCTTGGGCCATTGCAAAAAGCAGCGCGCCGGAGGGGACAACCAACCCAGTTTTATTTGACCGATTTCGTTTGGTTATTAGTGCAACTTCAAGCGGCTTTAGGTTTGGTGTCGGCATTTGTCGCGAGAAATCCGACTTGGGCTTTTTATACCATACTCGGCTTCCTCGGTGCCGCGCTGACGGTGATGTGGTGGGCGGCGGTCCGCTCAATGTCGCAAGCCGGTGTCCAAGGGATGGTTCGCCGCGCCGTACTGATCTTGGTGCTGCTTCCCGGGGTTGAAGCGGCAATGGTCGCAACCATGATCTTTTGGGGCGTAAGCCTGGCCGTGGGGTATAACGAACTGCGTCGCGCGTTGACCCGCGAAGATATTGCGATCTGGCCGCTTGTGGTCTCTGGCGGATTGCTGCTCGTCTCGGCGTTGTTCGCCGGTGTTCTCATCACGTGGCTTCTCCGCCGAATCACCCTTTGGCTACTCGCAGAATCGACAGGGCCGCAAGATCTGGTCGAACCAAGCGCTTGAAGCGGTGAAGCGAGGATTAAAGCCTTGCGTGCGACATCAACTCGCTGACCAAGGATTGATCGGTGTAGAAGAACCGCGTGAGGTGATAAAACACCGGTGCCGCGAAACACAGGGAATCAATCCGATCTAATACACCAGCGTGACCTTGGACCAGGGTGCCGTAATCCTGAACGCCGCGATCGCGTTTAATGGCCGACATGGTCATTCCGCCCGCGTAGCCAAACAGCGCCGTCACGCCGGAAATGATGAACGCCGAGCCGAAATTAAACGGCGTAACCCACCACAAGGCGCCCCCCACGAGCGCCGTGCAAAGGACGCCTCCGAGTAGGCCCTCCCAAGTCCTTCCCGCATGAATGTCTTGGGCAATAGGACGTTTGCCCAACAGACGATCCCACAGGAATTGCATCACGTCGCCCAACTGAACAATCAACACAAAGTAGAACAAGACGCCGGCGTTGCTGCCGCTCCAGCGCTCCCGGTTGGGGCCATAAAGCAGGTTTAAATCCAACATGGCTGGCGCGTAGGAAAGGGTATACACGCAAATCAAGAGGCCCAAGTGGATTTTCGCCGTACGTTCTAAGAAGCGGCGGTGATCTCCCGCAAAGGCGCTGCGCGCGGGAATGAACAACGAACCGTAAACCGGAATTAAAATGCTGTAAAAGCGATAGAAGTCCGGCCCTGTGGTCCAACACACATCGAGCCCCACCAGTAAATACTGCATGGGAGTAAAGATAAGGAAAACCCAGAATAGCGCTCGATGATCGCCGAATCGCGTGGGCGTAACCGTAATGTATTCTCGAAGCGCCCAGAATGAGACGCCGAAAAACAATACCACCATCGCGGCTCGCCCCGCCATGTCGCTCAACAGTCCCACAAGCATGGCCATACCCAAGATGGCGCACATGAGCAACCACGCGCGGATACGTCCATTAAACGCCCGCACAACGGCCGGGTTGACAAATGCATCGGGTTGTCGGCGCAAAATCTCGCCTCCCAGCGCCGCCAACGCCAGGATGGCAAGGACTGCGAACAACAAAATCGCCGTTGGAGCGTCAAGCCAGGGCGGAGTCTTCGCCAAGAGGGGCGACGTCGCAAACCCGATCGAAACCTGTTGCATCATAGCTAGGGCCTGTCGCCGATCAGAGTTCCTTCAACCGCAGCACCGCCTCGCGGGCGCGTCGCAAAAAATCTTCTTTGGACTCCCCCGCTTCGAGCCACATGGGCGCGCCGAAGGTAATGCAACTTAACAACGGTACGGGCAGCACTTCGCCGCGCGGCAGAATTCGATTCATGTTGTCAAGGTACACGGGGACCATTTCCAACTCAGGACGCTTCTTGTTCAAATAGTAAATCCCGCTTTTAAACTCGCCGATCTGGCCATCGTCGTTCCGTCCCCCTTCGGGAAATACAATCACCGAATGGGTATCGCCAATCTCCGAGAGAATCCGTTGAATGGGGCTATTGTGAACTTTGATGTCCTTTCGGTCGATCAACAATGCATTGAACGATTGAGCAATGTGACGCCGTAATGGTCCACGATCCCAATAATCTTTCGCCGCGACAGGGCGCGTCAGGCTGCGCACGTCGGGAGGGAGCGAGGCCCACAAGACGAGCGCATCTAAATGACTGGTATGGTTGGCGAAATACACCCGCTGACACGTATCCGGTTGACAATCCACCCAGCGCACGGTGGCGCCGCTGATCAATTTGGCCAGGCCGACCAACAGCGGGACAGTCAGGTTCATCGAAGTGGTAGCCACCAGGAACATTTCCACCGGAGCCACACTCCCCGGCGACATCGTATCGTAGCAAGACAGCGTTCAGCGCGACACCCCACCCGATGCGCCCTGGGAGCAAGGGTTGCCTGCCGTTGACGATCCGCACTGCGTCGGCGAAACTTGACAACAAGGCATGGTGCGCCTGGCCGCCAGGGTTTCGCCCGCGTTTTTGCGGCACCCATGCCGAAATCGCGTCAGGCGGCACAAAAATTCCAGCGACGCAGCATAACCGAAACAACAATTTCCTCAATTCGCCGCCTTTGGCGCATGACGGAGACGAATTGGCATGACGCAACACCCCAGTTGGACGCGGACGCTTCTCAATTGGAGCCGTTTTACGGCGTTTCACTTTGCGATAGCTATTTGTATTGGGTGGTGTGGTTGTAACGCCAACACTACCACGCCCGAGGACGGAGGCCCGAAGTCGCCGTCACAACAGCACGCCTCTGTTAACCCGCGCGATAGCGCTGCGACAAATGATCGCATCGAAGATTCCGCGCCAGAAGGCAGCGCACATCAAGAGGCGCCGTCGACTTCGGGCATCGAAGAAGGGAGCGGTAGTTCCGCGAGTTCGGAACAAGTCACGCCGGACGCTTTGCCCAGCGAACCAACTCCATCTCCGTTGCACGAAAATGAGCAACCGCCGAATGCCACTGAATTGCCCGTTCCGCAAGTTGCTGGACTCCCGCAAGCGGCGCCGCCCCCGGCCGAAGTTCACAAACCCGAAGTCATCTTAAGCGAACGACATTTGCAGACTTGCCGGGTGGGGGTAGGAGACTCATTTCCTGCGCTCACGCTGCCTGACCAGGAGGGCACCTCGCACGAACTTTCGCAACTTATGGGCGATCGCATGACGATCGTCGTGTTCTGGAATTCCAATAATATGTACGCGCGGGAGCAGTTCTCGCGAATTATGAAGGAAGCTTATGACCGGTATGCGGCCCTTGGGGTCAAAGTCGTAACAATCAATGTGGGCGACACGCCAGAAGTCGTTCAGAACTTGGTTGCGGAGTACAAAATTACGACTCCGTGCCTGGTCGACGTCGAACGCAAAGCTTTTGAGCAAGTCGCCAACGACTTACTGCCGCGCACGTATCTGCTGGACGCTGAGGGAAAAATCCTGTGGTTTGACCTGGAATACTCGCGCAGTCAGCGTCTCAGTTTGCATAACGCCGTTCACTACCAGCTAAAACAAGGCGGCGTTTGAGCCCCTTAGAATGTAAGTCCACGCCTGGTGGTATGCGCCACATTGCCGCACCTCGCCGAAAAAAGAACGTCGTCAAACCGTTGACGTTGCGCATGACGCGTCGCTGGACCGTGGCCGTCACGGCGAGTTTGTTCTTCCACGTGACCGTAGCGGCAAGTCTCTGGAACTGGGCGGGGCCGGACTTTTTAACGATGTTAACGCCTCAACCGGGGCGCGCATCGATTGCTCTTACGGCAAGCATCGCGTCGACCTCAGAAATGGCATTGGCTGAAGCAGAACTCACTGCTCCTGCGAATGATGAGTTTGCAGGTCTGGAAGACATGGTCGAATCCGCGCCGCGGTCCGAAACCGTACTAACCCGACTTAATGCGGCGGATCCTCAAGCCGCGACTTTACTGTTTGGTCCGGCCGAGCCCGTGATCATCGTACAGGAAGACGCCGTAACGCCCGTCCTCATGGACGGGCAAGCTATGCAACGAATGGAAAGCCAAGCTGCGCCGCCCCCGATCGAGGCGACACCGGCAACGCGACCTGTCGCTCGCCGTCAGTTCCGCACATCACCTGAGATTCCAACAATCGCGTTGGCGCCTTCGCCAACCTCGGCGCCGAGCGACGGCGTGGAGTCGGCGGAACCGCCTCAGGTCATCGTCAATCGGGCTCCGGTTTATCCGGCGGCGGCGTTAGCGGCGGGCCAGACGGGGCGTGTCATCATTCGCGCGGAAGTTGCGGCAGCCGGACACGTGTTGAGCGCGAGGATTCATCGTTCCAGTGGCGTCTCTCTGCTCGATCAAGCCGCGCTCGCCGCGGTGCGGAACTGGAGGTTTTCGACCGCGGCGGATCCCGCCGCCTCCCCACGACCCGTGAATATTCCGATCGACTTTGTGATTCGCCGTTGACGCGAGGCGATTCGATTCAGCGCCGAATTTCTTTGAGGTCTCGCATGCATCCTTTTGTTTTCCAGGCCAAGTCGCTTGATGACACAGATCGGTTTGCGACAGTGCTCGCACGGGTTTTGCCCAAGCGTGCGGTTGTCGCACTCGACGGTGCGCTGGGCGCTGGGAAAACTCAGTTGGTGCGAAGTTTAGCGAAGGCTTGCGGCGTGCCCGCCGAGGATGTCGTGAGTCCTACGTTCGTTTTGTGCCAAGAGTATCACGGACGGCGCACGCTGTACCATCTCGACGCGTATCGCCTGCGAGACGATGACGAATTCCTGGAATTAGGAGTTGAAGAGTACTTTGACGCCCCGGCGATCACATTGATTGAATGGGCCGAGCGGGTCGCGCACTGCTTGCCCAACGAGCGATTGGAGATATTTATTGAGCCGACAGGAGAGCACTCCCGGAAAATAACGGTAACCGCATACGGACCACGGCTCGAACAGACTGTGCAAGAGCTCTCCCAGCAGCTTGTATCGGTTTGACCAATGAATTCAATACGAGGTGCGGCTATTGAGCGCCCGCGTTAACTTTGGGCTTTTGGCCCGCGCGGAGCATTTCCTGGCGTATTTCTTGAACCTTCTGCCGCATGACAGCTGGAATTTTCGCTCCGAGCAAATTATTTCCATCGAACCAACCATGCGGTTCAGCATAAATCACGTGGGTTTCAACGAACAAGGCTCCCTGCGGCGCGGCTAACTTCGTGATCTTGAGATAAACGCCGGCGCCGCGGTAGGGTTGCGGAGCGCCGCGTTTCAGTACTCCGGCCTGATCTCTGACTAACGGGCGCCAAACGTTTGCATATTTGGCGTCGTCGGAAAATCGCGCATCAACAATCGCCGCCGTAACAACCGAGTCCTTGGAACGGCTCCAAAACGAACGTCCGACGACGCTTAACTCGACCCTATTGAGAATTTGCATCGTCGTTTGGCCGAAGTCTTCTTGTTCGGCGTTTTCTGACGGAATGACGATCGCGCGCTCGGCTAACTCTGCGGGCGTGAGCGCCACGCCGGTAGCCTCGGCTTGTTCCTGCCGATTTTCCGCAAACGCGTCCTGGAGAACATTCTTATTCGTCAGGGCGTCCATATCGCCATATGCGACGAAGTAGGCGTCAACGGTTCGCAGAATGATCTTAGGGTCCTCCGTCGTCAACTTTTGCATCTTCAACACGTGCGGCGCCACGGTCGAGGTCGCCGTAAAACGATCAAACGAGTAGCTGGGTTTGGCGACCTGTTCGATGATTTTTCGCTGCGCTGCAGCGTCGAGGCCGTCGGTCATCAACGGTTCGGGAAGAGGAACAAAAGTTTCGCCAGCAGGCGATACGCCCTTGCCCACCAGTTGTTGAAAGACGGGATTCACAGCCAAATGCGCTTCCGCCCCCAAGACCATGGCGCTGGCCAATACAAGTGAGTAAGCAAGCATGTTGGCGTGCCTTTGGTTGAGGAAACGAGTCCGTCGAATTGGCTTGATCCGGTATTCAATAACTATGTTACCACAGAAGTAACCGGAAGGCGTCGCGCAAGACCGACAAGATCGCCTGTAGCGAGTTAGATCATGGCGGGCAGAATGTTGCGCGCAGCGCAAGCCGACTCTCGGGAAGTACGGATTCCGCCTTATGTCGCAATGTGCTGATTATTCATGCCGAAGAGCTTCAATCGGATCCATGTATGCGGCCCGAACGGCCGGGTACAACCCGAATACAACGCCAATCAGCACCGAAATGACAAACGCCAAAGGAATGGACTCTGGCACAATCACCGGAGTCACGTTGCGTACTACCGCGGGCAGACTCTCCATCAGGTCAGGGCGGTAATGCTCCAGCCCCAAGCGAACCTGCGTCATCACAAAGGGACAAGCTAAACCTACAACGACGCCCACAAGAGCGCCAACGATTGACAAGGCGATCGTTTCGACCAAGAACTGGGAAACAATATGCTGGCGCCGGGCTCCCAACGCGCGGCGAATGCCAATCTCGCGGGTTCGCTCCGTCACGGTGGCTAGCATGATGTTCATAATCCCAATGCCGCCCACGAGAAGCGAGATCGCCGCAATCAACCCCATGAAGACGATGAACATGAGACGCGTGGTTCGCGCTTGTTCGAGCAACTCCAAAGGCACGACGACGTTAATATCAGAGTACGCCTTGTGGCGTGGCGCCAGGGTATGTTGAACAATTTCCGCCGTTTGCAGCACTTGACCGACATCATGAACCGACAGGGTAATCTGATTGAGTTGTACGATTTCGCCTTCAAACGATCCGCTCCGACGGACCGTGATTTGGTCGCCAATGCGCTTTTGGAGCGTTGTAATGGGAATATAGATATCTTTGTTAAACTCTTGTGCGTCGAGCGACCCGCCAATCGCGGCCGTCGCCGTACGAGGTTTAAGCACGCCCACGACCTGAAAGAACTGCTCGTGCTCGGGAAGCTGAATCTTTCGGCCGATTGGATTCTCGTAAGGGAATAAAAACTCGGCCACTTCCGCCGCCAGGACGCAAAAGTTTTTGTTGTATTGCATGTCGGCTTCGGTGATGAACCGACCTTGATCAATCTCCATGCGCAAAATGCGGGCGTAGTCCGGAGTCGTGCCAACGAGACGACCGTCAATTAATCGCGGCCCCCGCTTAAACTGACGGCGCACCTCACGGATGGGAAGCGCGCTCTTAATGGTGGGGATCGTATCGACCAGAATTTGATATTCCGCACGAGTCAGTCCATATGGCACAGGGCCGCGAATCTCCGTGGTCGCTTCGCTGGGAGGTTTTACCGAACGGACGATAATATTGTCCGCGCCCAAACCTTCGATCTGTTTTTGGGCCTCGATGCTAATCCCTTCCCCAATGGCCAGCAACCAAATGACGCTCGCCACGCCGATGAAGATGCCCAACACCGTCAGAAGCGAACGCATGGGGTGCAAGAGCAAGCTCTTCACACCCAGTTGCCAAGTTCGAAGCCAAAGTGCCATACGCCAACGACAAGGGATAAAGTAAAACGAACTACGAAGACGCCCTACAGAATAATGCGATTTTGGGTTTGCTCATCGGAATGAAGTTGGCCGTCGCGCAAACGCACACGGCGTTTCGCGTGTTGCGCCACATCGTCTTCGTGGGTTACCAAGATGATTGTGCGGCCTTCGTCGTTCAACCGTTGAAAAAGCTTCAAAATCTCGGCTGTGGTTACCGAGTCCAAGTTTCCTGTGGCTTCATCCGCCAAGATGAAATAGGGGTCATTGACCAAACTGCGCGCAATCGCCACGCGTTGTTGTTGTCCGCCGGAAAGTTGTGAAGGCCGATGCGACAAACGATGCTCGAGGCCAACTAACTCGGCCAATTCGCGACACCGCTGGCGTTCTTTGCGTCCGAGGCGGCCCATGTAATACAGCGGGACCTGAATATTCTCCAAAACCGTCAACTGGGCGATCAAATTATACGACTGAAACACAAAGCCAATGCGCGACGCGCGGATCATGGCTAATTGATCGTCGTTCATGCGGCCAATGTCATCATTACCGAGCAACAAGCGCCCCCGGTCTAAGTCGGGTTTGTCTAAACAACCAAGTAGATTCAGCAAAGTGCTCTTGCCCGAACCGCTCGGCCCCATAATGGCCACGTAGTCGCCCATGGGCACATCGAACGAAACGCCGCGCAAAGCATGCACCGTTTCACCCTTCAGGTAATACGTCTTGTGCAAGTCTTGAATGCTGGCCGCGAGACTTACCGAGGAGGTGGTCGAGATCACAATGTATTTCGTGACGAGCGTTCGAGGAGACAGGGCGCCAAAGGCAACACTCCGTGATGTTGCCAACCGTTAGCTGTTGTTGATCCGAAAGGTTGTAGGCCGGATAACCGTTACTCGCCGCCGCGCGGTAACGCCGTAGGTCCTCCGCCGCCCGCAGCCATGCGTCGGGCCATCGATGCCGTGAACTCGGCGCGACTGATCGAACCATCACCGTCCGTGTCGATTTGTGCGAGGTTCTCGCTCATGCGTCCAGAGATTTCAGCTCCAGTCAACTTTCCATCGCCATCGGCGTCGCGGGTTGTGAAAATCGTCGCCGGATCAAATCCCCCGCCAGGCGCTCCGGGACCGCCCAAACTTGCGTCGCTATCGAGTCGCGGAGGAACCGTCGAAGGCGGCTGATCGGGCGTTCGCGCAAGACCGTCCGGACCACCCGGTCCGCGGCGCGGTGCGTTTTCGTCTCGCCCTAGGGCGGCTCCTGGTACACCGTCCGCAGAAGTAGCGTCTACGATCTGCTCATCCGTCGAGACCACCGTTTCGGGCGGTTCCGGCAGTTGGACCTTATCCAGATAACGACGCGGATTCATGACCACCGACTCGGTCGGATCGAGTCCCGAGTTGATGACCACGAACTTATCATTCGCCGAGCCGATCTCAATCTCACGCGCCTCCCATTGGCCGTTCGACCAAATAAGGCAGTACGTGGTGCCAAAATGGTCGTAAATCGCTTGCACGGGTATCTGAACTGCCTGCGGTCGCTTTTCTACTTGAATGGCCACTTCCGCCGTCAAACCCGGTCGAATATCCTTCGGCGGATTCGTAATCTGTATGAATGTGCCGTACTGTTTAATGGGCGAGCTGAACCAGCTATTTGCCTCCGGATACTCGTTGACCTTGGTGACCACGCCGTTGAGTATCTGCTCGTCGTCAAAAGCATCGATGCGAATCTTAACGGGCATGCCCGCGCGAACCGAGGTAATCTGGGATTCATTAATCTTCGCCTTAACCTGCATTTTGGCAGGATTCGGCAGACGGATAATCGACTGCTGCTCACGCACCATGGCGCCCGCTTCGACGATAAACTCGGAATTACCGCGACTGCTCACCTGGTTGGCGTAAACAACTTGGCCGTCAGCCGGCGAACGCATTTCACATTTGGCGATCTGGTCGACGATGTCTTTCAGCTTTTGATCTTCAATCGAAAAACTCTTCACCTCAGACTCCCACTGCGCCTTGGCCGTCGCAATCGCGCTTTCGAGTTGCTTGAGCATTTTATTTTTCGTGTACTCTTGCAACACGCGGAGTTTGGTTTGAGCGGCCTCCAATTCGAGGCGTGCTTTTTCGACGGTGAACTTGTCTGCTTCAACTTGAAGCGGTTTCACAATCCCTTTATCCGCCAAGCGCAGGCCGGAACGCGCCGCGATTTGCGCTCGCCTCAGGTTTTCCTCGGCAAGAAAGATCTCGCTTTGAATAAGTTGTTCTTCTTGTTTGTACGTGCCCTCCAGATACTCTTTGCGGGCGATCTCAGCTGCTTCGTGGTTGTTTTGAGCCTGAATCACCAGCGCCTTGCTTGTATTGCACAAGACCTCTTGTTGTAAGCGCTGTTGCTCCAACGAAGAGGCGTCGAGCTGCACCAGGAGGTCGCCCTTTTTGACCTGACTTCCCTCGGGAATGACCCACAGAATCGCGGTTGAACCGTTAAAACCCTTCACCTCGCACTTGACTTCAACATTCTCCGAGCTTTCGACCTCGCCCTGTTCGATGACGACGTACTCGAAAGGCTTATTCTCAACCGAAGCCGTGATCGGAATTTCCTTTACCGTGGTGTCACGGCCAAAGCCATAATAGGCCACGCCTCCGCCAACCACCGCGACGATGGCAAGCGCCACAAATGCCAGGATCCACGTCGAACCCCTTCGACGGTTGCGGTGTGCGATTCGGGAGGATTGAAAGGGAGAGGTCATGCAACATTCCTTCAAAGGACGGAAAGGCGTCGCGACATCAGCCAGAAAAGGCGACTCATCGCGACGGCGTCCCACAATGGTCGTGCGGCGGAGGGAGGTCGGTGTGGGGATTCGGCAGGAGTAGGAGAGAACCCGAAACCGAGTTCTACGCCGACCCCTAGTAGTGTATCCGAATTGGAAGCCCCTGTCACGCCAATTCCGGGCCAATCCTCAGCGAATACCGGAATTACCGCAAGAAAAATAGGTGACGCCGCCTTTCATCTAACCCCTTCGCCGTGCATAGGTTCCGCGTGGCCTTGATAAACAAGCGGCGAGCTTGTCATTTCTGCCCAAACGCGCTAGGTTCACCCAGGCAATCGGCGCCAGTACAGAACCTTCGCTTGCGGGTTACCGCTGCAACATTTCGTTTACGCTATGCGGCCATATGCCCCTAAGCGCTGTACGGCGAAACTCAGGATGTGTCCGGAGTCCTCACTGACTCCAGCCCTAACGGAGCGGATTTGAAGCGCGTCGTACGGCATCGGGCCGCGTGGCGGTTCGAACCGGCGGATTCAATCGCAATTCGTTTTGCGGCGGAAGCAATTGCACGCCATCGCCCAACGCCGGCAAGGGGGCAGGCGGCAAGTCCTCGACCGGTTGCGGAACATCGACCGCTGGCGCCGTCTCCACACCACGGGTCGGCGGGGGAAGCGGCAAGGAGTCCTGCAACACATTCGGCGTTGGCGCTAGTTTGGGCGGTTGTGCGGGCATAATTTGTAAGGGAGCTGGCGTCTCCACTTCCTCAAGCGGGTTGGGAAGCGGAATTTCGCCGCAAGCGCGACAAACTTCCGGCGGACCTTCCTCCGGACCAAGAGGTCCTGGATCAATCCACACGCCGTCTGGGCGAAGCTCCATAGTGCCCAAGTCAAAATCAAGCGACCGTCGCAAAACCTCGTAGTTAACGTACACGCTTAGAAAATCGTTTTGCGCCCCTAGTAAGTCTGAAAGGGCTGACACCGCGTCGCGGGCAGTCGTCGGCCCGGACGAAAGAGCGTTTTCCTGCTGAATGGTTTGGATCTCCCGATTGAGCAAGATTTGCTCTCGAGCAACGCGCAAAGCCTCGCGACGCAACTCGAAGTTTTCACGATTAAGTCGCAAGGTGCGCAACTCATCTCGCAATTGCTGGGCGACACTATCAACAAACAGATAGTAGTCACGACGAGCCTGGTTGAATTCAATCAGGGCTTGTCGGTAGGTGTTTCGTTCTTGCAAACGGGTGAGCGGCGCGTCAAACTCCAGCCCCACGCGTAACCGTCCTGTGTTGCTGTTCAAGTCGAACGGACGATCGCTCGCGTTTTGAATATCCCCGCTAAAGACCACATCCAGCGTGCTTTCCAGATTATCGGCGTTAAACTCAATCAATCGCCATGCATCCACCAGTGCAGCGCGCGAGTTCATCCAGTCGCGGCGGTTGGCCCGAGCGATTTCCAAGGCGGTATCGGGGTCAAGATTCACGCGAACCAGGTCCACCAGTTCTGTCCGGGCGCCCGCTTGCACGAGCGAGAGGTCAAGCACGCGATCCGACAGCTCGCTCAACATGGTTGGAATACCGGGTGATATATGGTCGTTAAACAGTTTTTCGAACTCCTCGCGGCGCTCGGCGGCTTGTTCCGTAGCGCCAGAAGCGAGCAACACTTCAATCTCGCGCGCCAAGCGTTCAAGCTGATCAATCGCCTGCAAATCCCGCTCGATGCGACATTGCACGCTTCGAAAATGGGCGTGTGAAAGCCCAACGGAATCAATTAAACTCACCATCAACCGCTTGAGCAGTTCGAGCTCTGTCGACAGCTTGTCGGGCTCTTCCACGCAGGGGTCGCGATTGGCGATGCGCGCTTCACGAACTTCATCGCGCCATACCACCATTTCCAGAAGCCAAGGTTGGCCCGACTCCAACTCCGCCTGCATCGAGGACGCCAGATCTTCCAACCGTCCTAACGCTTGCGTCACTAACGGAGCAAGCGGAGTGTTCAACTCATCTTCCAGTGCCGCGATATCTTCGATCAGGCGTTCGCGCGCGCCTTCGACTCCTGCGCGCCCCTGACTGATCGATTGGATCAACTGCTCGCGATGGCTCATGAGCAACTGGCGTTGGGCGCGAAGCGCGTCCAACTCACGCTGTACTTGGCCGAGTCCGGCCAGGTCCTCCGCCGAAAACAAACAGTCCAGGCGATCTACTTCTTCCTGAATTTCGAGCACGTAACGCACAAGCAAGATCTCTTGCTCAAGCGCCGTGACGACGTCCAATACGGGATCCGGCAGGAACAGATCCGGCGTTTCGTTCAAAGCGGCTTGAAGTCGATTAATGGTTTCGACCGTCGCCTGTCGCGCGAGCGCGGGATCAAGCGATTCAGCACCGGACATTTGCGTGCGAAAAACATTGACGCGGTTCAACACTTGCCCGAGGGTGAGCCACCGGCCAAGAACATCCGGCCATTGATCGGGTTGTTCGCGCATCGTGTTTTGGAGCGTCTCGATCAGATGTTTATCGCGTTCGCGATCAGTCGGCTCCAGCTTGTCGGCAATTCTGGCCGCCAAGTTTTCTCCCTCGCGGCTGACAATGCGAATCGAGGAGTTTTCACCGTCGACCAACAAGGCCACCAGCCGCGCCAAGTCGAGGTCGGGACGGTCATCATTCGTGGGACAATACGTTTCGCAAACATTCCGATCGCGCGTCAACGACTCATGCAACAACTCTAGCTGCGTGGGATAAAGCTCCGTCCCCAATTGATTTCGCAAGAGGGCGAGTTTTTCGAGGGCAAGCGATTGATCTCCAGCGCCGTCGTCAAGCTTCGCCCGCAGGCACGCGATCGTATCGCCGACGTCGCCCATCATGTCGTTTAACTCGACCTGCGTAATGCGGATCAACCGATCGATCAGGTCGATGTCATCAAACATCGAATCCTCGATGCGAATGCAAACCTGCGGCGGCAAGCCCAACGTTCGCTTAAACTGATCGAGCGAACGGAAATAGTTGGCTTGGAACGTCAGTAACGAACTTTCTGCGGCGACGAGCGCTTGTCTCGCCTGCGCGATTTGGAGTTGCGAGTTCACTGCTTGCTGTTGCGACTGAACCGCTTGACTTACGACACCGGCCGCCGCTTGCCCTGCCACGCTTGCCGGCGCAGCGCCCTCGTTGATGTCAATCAAGCGGCGTAAATTGTTGCGAAGCGAGTTGACGTTGTCTTCCAGATTGGCGATTTGCATTTGGTTCTGCAAAAGTCCCATATACCCGCCAGCCTGGGCCGCGCCGGTGCCGCCGCCGCCGCCAAACCCGCCGGAGCCGACGCCGCCGAAGCCGCCGCCACCGACACCCGTGAAGCCTCCCAAACCTGAGGCGCCAAAGAACCCTCCGCGTCGCCGCGGCCCCGCTCCGGCATCACGCCCCGTGACAACTTGCACGTAGAAACCGCGGCGAAACCGCTCCATTTGACGTACGTTCGCCAACAAAGCCCGTTCGGAAATGGTCAACGTCTCTAAGACTCGGTCACGGCCGGCGTTGCGCAACAATGGTTGTACAAGCGAGAAATCGAGCACCGTGGTCGCCGTTTGGGTATCAGGGCCGGCGAATTGCCAGACGATAGAATTCGCGAGTCCTACGGTGAGTTCGGCGCCTGTGGCGAAGAGTTTCTCCGCCTGCCAGCGGTTGCCCCTCGATGAAAACGTGTTTAACTCCCAGGTGCTACTCGATTGACCGCCCGAACCGCGACGCGCCGGTCCGGTTGTCGTGAAGAACGACGAGAATCCTCCGAAGAACTGAGTGTCGAAGCGGAACCGCTCTGAGCTTACGTCGAGGGCCGAAAGGTATAGCGTCTCAAGCTGGTTTTGATAATCGTCCGAATGGAGCAACGCTAACTGCACCGCGTAGTCGCCATCCATCACCACGACGGGTTGGCCGTTGTTGTATTCACTGACTCGTAGATACGCCATCCATTCGGGACTTTCCACTACGTCGGTGTCGCCGTTAACATGCCAGTATGGATAGCCAGGCTTCTTGTCAACCCAATGCATCAGTTTGTGCGCCGCCGGATCGTCCTGCGGCATGGGCGGCCGATCAGGATGAAACGGGCTATACATGCGCGACTGTTTCCCCGGATCCACCAAGAACCCAGGCAGTGCTGCCGATGGCTCCGCCGCCTTCTCTTGAAGGAGAAGATAGGCGTCGCGGTCCGCCGCGTTCCGGTAACGCGCCCGAGAACAGCCCGGGGCGATTCCCAGGAGAACTGGTGCGAGGCACAATGCCGCGACAAGTGTCGCGTTGCGAACCCGAAGCAACGGGCATCCATCCCAATGCATTCCAGACATAACGCCGCTTTCGTGAGGTGGCGCCAAAGCAGACGCCAGCAAGCCAGGGGGGGCCGCGAGCGTTGCTGGACTTTATCGTCAGGGTGCATCTTGCGCATTGCGCAACATGGCCCCACAATGTTTGCACGAACCGGATTCGGCCGTTCGCACGACGTTACGCAGGGGCGCCATGCAAAATGGCCCACAGCGTAACGCCGGTTCTGGGAACTCGCGAACGAATTCCCAGCCGATTTTCTTGTATCAAGGCACGATTCTTAGCCGACGCGAGCAGCAATTCTGTTACCCTCGCGGGCGGTTTCTCAGCACGGCGCGAACGCCCAGAAAAACAAGACAAGTTTACGGCTCCGTCTCGCGCTTCCGCTCGCCAAACAGGGGAGTCACTCGCGCGATAGTGCCGGTTAGAAGTAATTTCGGGAATACGCGGCCTCGACTTTAGCGATTGTAAGTTGAACGCTTTCTCCCCCTGCAACGCCTCAACTTGAACAGGGTGCCCTACTTACGCCAATCTCCTACGTTATGCAGAAGATTGACGCAGGGCCGTGGCCTGCTTATCATCGAACCAAGGGGCCAATCGTGCCTCACGCTCTCCTTTGAAGTCGGCCGTAGATCATGGGCAATGCTCTTTATGCACAGGTGCTCGGGGTTCTTCTCCTGTTCGCCTTTCTTTTCTTTATTTTTCTGGCCGCGAAGGGCTGGCGCTGGCACCACGTTACGGCGCTGGTGTTGATTTTCTTTAGTTCGCTCATGTTTGTGTTTTTGGCGGCTTCCGTTCTCAAGACGCATACGGTTTGGCAAAAGCGCCATCAGCAATTGGCGACCGAACTGGAGCAAGAGTTGCAGAAAACCAGCGATCTTCGGTTTGGTCCGCTCGGACCAGGCAACGAGCAGGCCGATTCGGTGCGACGTCTCCGCAACGAACTCGAACGGGTCATCAACGATCGAGGACGCGTCTGGCGTGATGTGCAAAAGGCGAATGCGGACCAACAGAGCGGTCAAGTGACGCTGCGTTTCCCGGATCGCAATATCACTGGGGTCGATGCGCCGCCTCCCCTGCACCGACTGCAACCCAGCACAATTGTATTCGCATTCAAAGAGGTTGACAGTCCCGAAGGCTGGAAAGCTCCCGCGCGCTTCCTTGGCGAATTCGTCGTCCAGGACGTGCAACCCGATTCGGTCGTCGTCACGCCCTCGCTTCCCCTTGACCCCTACCAGGTGAACGAAGTGATGACGAACGACGGTTTAACATGGGCTCTGTATGAAGTGATGCCCAATGACGCCTATTTCAAATGGGCGTCGTTAGCGGATGATCCAGCGGTACGTGAAACTATGATTCGTGAACTTCTCATGCCAGGCGGTTGGCATGGTCGCCCCGCAATGGCTCCGCCCGAAAAGTACGAAGAGGTGGTTAGTCAATTTATCCGCGACGGCCAAGAGCCCGCGCCCGATGATCCGCCCGAACGAACCTGGGTTGTGGTTGAGCTAACGCAGCCCTGGAAGGTCGATGTTGATGCTCCCGAAGCGGCGACACAAGAGCAGACACGACAGTTTGACGTTGCAGGTTTGGCGCTGTTGCCGCAATTACGGCAAGGAGCCGCCAGCGAGTTTGAACCTGGCGACCAGATTGAACTTGACGCCGAGGCCGCGGAGCGGCTGATATCGCAGGGGATCGCAAAACGCATCAAGACCATTTATCGTCGACCGCTCAGGGACTACACATACAGTTTCGACGAAAGCAATCGCCGCATTCGCGGATTGAATGAGCGAGTCCGCTTGGTCACCAAGGCGAACAATACGTTGCAGGGCGCGATTGACAAAGCGAAGGGACAAATTACCTACCGCACTGATGAGAAAACCAAACTCGGCGAAGACCTCCAGCACATCAATCAGGAGCGTGACGCCATGAAGCAACACCTTGCAGCGCTCCAGACATCGTATAAGGATTTGCTTGGAAATCTTCGCGCTCTGTTCACCGAGAACCTGGAATTGGTAGACCGCCTGCGTCGTATTGAACAAGCCGTGGTTGACGCTATCCAGCAACAACTGGCGAATACAGGCCCTTAAACGCCCCGCGGATTGGACGGATTTGCTTCTTACTTCTAACGAAGACGCTTTCGCGGCTGCTACCCCATGCAACGAAACCTCGTGCAAATGGACTTGCCGAGAAAGACCTTTGCCGAGTTTTTCGCCGGTGTCGGGTTGGTCCGTGAAGGCCTCGCCACGACGGGTTGGCGGTGCGTGTACGCCAACGACATCGATCCGAAGAAGCAGGAAATCTACTCTGCGAATTTCGCCGATGCGAGTGAGTTCGATCGTCGCGACATTTGGGATATCGAAGGCGTGTTGGAGCGACTCGGCGATTCTCCTTTCTTAGCGACCGCCTCGTTCCCTTGCGTCGATCTTTCCCTTGCGGGCCATTTTCGAGGTTTTGAGGGAAAGCACTCGTCAACGTTCTTTGCCTTTACGGAAGTGCTGCGGCGGTTGGCGCCTCGCCCGCGGTTAGTGCTGGTTGAGAACGTCGTAGGTTTCTTAACAGCGCGTGGAGGCAAAGACTTTGAAACCGCGGCGATCGCGCTCGCCGAACTTGGTTACCGCCTGGATGCATTCGTACTCAACGCATCGGCGTTTACGCCGCAGAGCCGTCCCCGAGTTTTTCTGGTCGGTGTTCATGAAGACATACAACCGCCGGGTCTGATACCGCAAGGCGAGGACGGACAATTGGGCGATCCCTGGCTTGCCGCGATGGACCGAAGCCCTGACATTCGCCCCGTATCGCTTGTGTCCGCAATGCAGCGTGTGCGTCTGTCTACGCGATGGGTTGCGCTCCCGATACAAGTCCCTCCGCGACTCCCGCAAGACATTACGACGATCATTGAAACCGACCCCGCGCAACCCTGGTGGGACGAGTCCGAAGTCCAACGACATTACGCAATGCTTAATGACCGGCATCGTGAACGCTTAAACGACCGACTCGCCGCGGGAGAAAGTTTCGTTGGAACCGGATTTCGGCGCAAACGCGGGGGAGCTACGCGACTTGAAGTACGGTTCGATCAACTCGCAGGATGTTTACGCACGCCACGTGGAGGGAGTGCACGGCAGATTGTCGTCGTGGTCGAGCAAGGACAACTCAAGATGCGTTGGATGTCGGCCATCGAGTACGCTCGGCTCCAGGGCGCCAATCGGTTCGTAATGCTGCCCAATGAGCGTCAAATGCTCTTTGGATTTGGCGATGCGGTTTGTGTGCCGGTCATCGCGTGGATCGACCATTGCGTACTCACGCCGTTGTTTGAGTCTTGCACGCTATCCCGATAACCTGGCAACATGCTGGCGCGCGCCAATGCCAGCTGACTTGAACAGCGAGTATGCTTGCGCCGCGCCCGCCCGAACGCGCCGTACGTTAACGCAAAAGAGCTAATTCGTCGCACGGTCAGCGCCAACCTGTATTGTTTGACTACACCCGCAGCGGCTGAAGTGACACTCGCCGAAAGACGCTTTGCTGGCGTCCTGCTGAACGTTTCGTTCCGTCTCCTAATAAACGTAACGTTCGCAGGTAGACCTGTTATGGTAGCGATCGTCGCGTAAATCGGCAGTTGTTACGTTTTGTTGCGGCAAGCGGATCGTGGTATTCTAACGGGGCGAAATTCCAACTCACGGGAGTGTTTGTCCTCGTCAATTTGGATTCAAAGATATGTTGCGAATCCGCGCGCAAGGCGCTCGTCTGTGTGATGGCTTGAACCGCCGCGACATGTTGTACATGGGAGGATTGGGCGCCGTTGGTTTGTCGCTCCAACACTTGCTGCGTGGAAGTTCGCTCGCTACTCCCACGACGCCGCGAATGGCGAGTGCGGGAAAGGCAAAATCCTGCATCATCTTGTTTCTAATGGGCGGGCCGCCCCAGCACTCCACTTGGGATCCTAAACCGGACGCCCCCTCGGACGTGCGAGGCGACTTTAATCCCACGGCAACAAACGTCCCTGGAGTGCAGTTTTGCGAACTGATGCCGAAGTTGGCGACGATGGCGGATAAGTTATGCGTGCTGCGAGCCGTCTCCACGCGCGATAATGCGCATTCCTCGAGCGGTTATTACGTGTTGACCGGGCAACCGCACCAACCGATGAATGTTGAGAATGCTAACCCCGGCGCTCCTAATAACTGGCCAAGTCTGGGCGCTGTGGTGCAACAATTATCGGGGATGGCAGGGGACTTACCTCCCGCAGTGCGCCTTCCCATGCATATTTTCAATACCGACGGATCGGTCTGGCCGGGACAAGACGCAGGCTTTTTGGGTCGCACTTCCGATCCCTGGTTATTACGTTGCGAACCTGCTTCGCCGCAATACCGCATTCCCGAATTTAGTTTGCCTGTCGAGATGAATACTGACCGCCTGGAAGGGCGGCAGTCGTTATTGCATGAACTGAACTCGCAACTTGACTTCGCCGCGCGGAGCGGCGCCGTCGAATACTATGACGTACTTACCCAGCGAGCCTTTGATTTGTTGAGTTCTGGTCCCTCGCGCCGCGCGTTTAACTTGACGGCAGAGCCGGACGCTGTTCGAGATCGTTACGGTCGAAGCCAATTCGGGCAAAGTACGCTCTTGGCGCGTCGGCTGGTGCAAGCCGGGGTGCGGCTAGTGCAAGTCAATTGGTTTCGCGGTCCTGACGAGCCAACCGACGCACCCTGTTGGGATTCGCACGTTAACGAATCGGAGCGACTGAAGACGGTGCTTATGCCTCCTATGGACCAGGCGTTCTCGGCGCTGTTGGAGGATCTGTCGCAACGCGGGCTTCTCGATGAAACTCTCGTCGTGTGTATGGCCGAGTTCGGTCGTACCCCGAAATTCAACGGCCGCGCGGGACGCGACCACTGGGGACCCGTGTTCTCGATCGCCATGGCCGGGGGCGGAGTACGTGGCGGCATAATTCACGGCGCTTCTGATCGTTTAGGCGCTGAGCCGCGCGACGGTATGGTTCATCCCGAGGACATCTCGGCCACGATCTTCCATTGTCTTGGCTATCAGCCGGGAACAACGATCCAAGACCTGCAAGAGCGAAAGCTGGCAATTAGCCACGGCCAAGTGATTCAATCGATCTTGTGATAACTTCCTTAAGAAATAGAAGGTCGTGGCAATGATACGCTCATGCTCGGCATGCCTGATACACAGCACGTTCCTTTGTTTGGCTTTTGTGCTGGCTGGGATCTTGATGGGCAGTCTGCCTGCCGCGGCCGACGACTCTCGCCCCAACATTGTGTTAGTATTGGCGGACGACCTGGGGGTAAACGACTTAGCGTGCTACGGACGTACCGACCATCGGACGCCTCATTTGGATCGATTAGCGCAGCAGGGGATACGGTTCACGTGCGCCTACACGGCGCAGCCCATTTGTTCGCCATCGCGCGCCGCGTTGCTCACGGGGAAATCTCCGGCGCGGTTACATCTGACCAATTATCTGCCAGGCCGGCCCGATTCGCCCTCGCAAAAACTGCTTCAGCCGCGCATCGAAGGACAGTTACCCCTCGAAGAAGTCACCTTGGCCGAACTACTGCGCGACGCGGGCTATACAACGGGACTTTTCGGCAAATGGCATTTGGGCAACGCTGGTTTTGGGCCGCGTGAACAAGGATTCGACACGGTTGTTACACCTCCCGCAAACACGACTCCAACTGACCAGGAAGGCGGCAAGGGTGAGTATGCGATAACAGCTGCGGCTGAAGCGTTTATCGAAGCGAATCGCGACCGCCCCTTCTTTTGTTATCTGCCGCATAACAATCCGCACATCCCTTTACAAGCGAAGTCCGACCTCATTGAGAAAAACGATGGCGCCTTTCATCCGGTCTACGCGGCGATGATCGAAACGCTCGACGATGCGGTCGCCCGACTCTTGCACAAGATCGACAGTCTCGGGCTTACCGACCGTACAATCTTCATTTTCACAAGCGACAACGGCGGACTGCACGTGCTCGAATCTCCGGGAACTCCCGCCACCCATAATAGTCCGTATCGTGCAGGAAAAGGGTATGTCTACGAAGGCGGGTTACGTGTACCGCTGATAGCGCGTTGGCCAAGTCAGACAAACCCCGGCAACGTATGCGAGATCCCCATAGTTCTAACGGACCTGATGCCCACCATGCTTGAAGCTGCGGGCATCGATCCTTCAAAGACCGTAGGACCACTTGATGGCGTGAGTATCGCCCCCGTGCTCCGAGGCGAAACTTTGCCGGAGCGAACGCTTTACTGGCACTTTCCCAATTATACCAATCAAGGCGGTCGTCCCGCGGGCGCTATTCGCCAGGGACCTTGGAAGCTCATCGAACACTTTGAAAATGGCGAGGTCGAACTTTACAACTTGGCTCATGATGTAAGCGAAACGAACAATCTCGCACCGATGGAGAAACATCGTGCGGAGCAATTGCGTCAGAAATTGGCCATGTGGCGGACTCGCGTCGGAGCGCAAATGCCCTCAAACAATCCCCAGTTTAACGCGGAACAGCATAACCCATTGTATGTCGACCAGGACCCATCGCACCTTACGCCCGAAGCGACCGCCGCTCTGACCGAGCCGCACTGGAAAAAATGGCGACAGGCGATGAACACGGTTACACAAGATCGCAATTCTAACGTTACACCGGCTCATGGCGATGTGCGCCTTCACGCCAGAGACGCGAGGGTGCATGCAGTGGTCATGCGTTACGAACCTGAACCTTACAAAAATGTTCTCGGCTATTGGACGAAGGTCGAGGATTGGGCCGAATGGGAGTTTCAAACGCCTGCTTCCGGCATCTACGAAATCGAAGTACAACAAGGATGCGGCGATGGAAGCGGGGGCGCCGAAGTCGCGATCGAAATTGCGGGGAAAACGCTCACGTTTGTGGTTCAAGAGACGGGGCATTTTCAACACATGATTCAGCGGACAATTGGAACGGTTCATTTACCCGAAGGCGACTGCAAAATCGCAGTTAAACCCCGTACTAAGCCAGGCGTCGCGGTCATGGATCTTCGCCGCATCGTACTTCGGCCAGTTACGGCGAACGATTGACCTGCGACGAACCGGGCCGGTCGCTAGCCGCCTATTCGATTCGGTGAATGAGACATACGATGGAGCAATAATTCGCAGGACGGCGAGGCAGTCCTGTTTGCTCAATATTATGGATGTATGAAGAACCGACGCCCCACGCGCCGCGCATCGCCTTCACCTCACCGCAACGCCGCGAATGCTCCACCTGCGGTCCGCCAGCCATTATGCCCCGATCCGACTGCGGGCATGAAAGCGGTCTTTCTGCGGACGCCAACGAACCGCCCCCTGGTCTACCGTAAACGAGTAGCGCGCGTTGACGCGGGCGTGCGTCCCGGCGAGTGGGTGGCGGTCTACGCTGAACCAGACATCCTTCTCGGCTACGGTGTTTACAATCCGCGTTCAGAAATCATCGTACGGATCTTGCGTTTTGGCTCGCAACTTCCTGACGAGACGTACTGGAACGCCACCTTGAGCAAGGCGCTCGAGCTACGGCGCGACCTGTTAGGGCTCGACGACGCGACGAACGCCTATCGCCTGGTCCACGCGGAAGCCGATGGCCTCAGCGGATTAGTCATTGACCGATTTGACGACGTCCTCAGTGCGGAAGTCTTTAGCCTGGGCCTTTGGCAACGCGCGGAAGAGATACTTGGTCACTGTGCGAAACTTTGCGGCACGCGGCATGTGATACTTCAACCCTCGCCGCAAATTCTTTCCCAGGAAGGCTTCGACGTCTCTCCCATCGTGTCGCCCGGAGCGCCGCGCGAGGTAACGATTCAAGAGTTCGGCACACGCTTCCGCGTTCGATTTGAAGGAGGTCACAAAACCGGTTTTTTTTGCGATCAGCGTGACAATCGTCGAATGCTCGCGTCGTTTTGCCGTGGGAAAAGCGTCCTGGACCTGTGCTGCTATACCGGTGGTTTTGCCGTACAAGCCAAGAAGCTGGGGGGCGCCAACGAAGTCATTGGCGTCGACTTAGATGAAGCTCCGCTCGCATTGGCCCGCGAAAATGCGGACTTAAACCAAGCCCGAATTCGGTTCGTTCAGGCCGATGTCTTCCCGTTTATGCGCGACATGCTGCGCGCCGATCGGCAGTTCGATGTCGTAGTGTTGGATCCACCCAAACTGATTCGCTCGCGAAACGAACTAGACGAGGGCACGCGGAAACATTTTGACCTGAACCGCTTGGCGATGCAGTTAGTCAAACCCGGCGGCGTCTTGCTTAGCTGTACATGCGCCGGGTTACTCGACTGGGAGTCGTTTCTCAAAGTACTGCACTCGGCTGCTCGTCAAGCAGGAGAGCCGCTGCCCTTGGTTGAGGGAGAGGAATTCGCTCGCCGTAACCCGCGCTCCATGCAAATTCTGGCGAAAACTGGCGCCGCGATGGATCATCCTATCGGGTCCAATTCGCCGGAAACCGAATACTTACGCGCCGTTTGGATGCGAATGGGGTGATCCAAGCGACATTATTTATTCATCGTACGGCCCTGACCTCGTCAACGCCTCGGGGGTAGAATAATGGCGACGGATTGTTGACGCCTATCAGCAAGGCCGTGGCAAAAGCCTCATGAGGCCCAGGGCGCTCTGGTCCGGCAGTACGTTCGTTTCAAACCTGATGCACAACGAGCTAGAAACGGAAATCGTCCGGAGATGCGGCACGGCAACACAACCGCGAGGATTCGCTGTTTGCCGGTCCAACACGCGACGCGATCGATCGGATAACCGTGAAGAGTGACCACCACACATCGGTGGGGCGCGCCGGCTTTTGACGTTGCAACGTTCACCCAAGATTGTTTCCTTATGCAGTCGCTTCCTGTAATTGTTGATAAACCAATTCGATCGGACTACCTGGGAGACCTCCTCCCCTCGCGTGCCCCGGAGTCCGTTCTTCCCTTGCCGATGAGTCGCGAAGAAGCGCTCCTTCGCGGTTGGGACGAGATTGATATTGTGTTTGTCACGGGCGATGCATACATCGACCACCCAAGTTTCGCCATGGCCGTCTTAGGCCGTGTTCTCGAAGCGGCGGGCTTTCGTGTGGCGATCCTGAGTCAGCCAGATTGGCAATCCTGCGACGACTGGCGGCGGTTTGGCCAACCGCGATTGTTCTTCGCTATCAGCGCGGGGAACATGGACTCGATGATCAATCACTACACCGCCAGTCGCAAAGTCCGTAACGATGACGCCTACTCCCCCGGAGGGCGCATTGGCCGCCGTCCGGATCGGGCCACACTCGCCTACTGTCAGCGGGCGCGCGAGGCGTACAAAGGGGTTCCCGTTATTGCAGGCGGAGTGGAGGCGTCGCTCCGCCGCTTGGCGCACTATGACTATTGGAGCGACAAAGTTCGCCGCTCGATCTTACTCGACGCGAAGGCTGATTTGCTCGTTTACGGTATGGGCGAGGATTCCATCGTCCAAATCGCACGGCGGCTCCGCCGTGGCGAAACAGTAAAAGATCTTCGAGATATGCGCGGCGTCGCCTTTGCCCTGGGAGCGTCGGAAACGCCTCCGGAAGAAGCGCTCGTACTGCCTAGTTACGAAGACGTTTGCGGTGACAAGGTCGCCTTTGCAAACGCCACACGACTGTTTCACAACGAAACGAACCCATTTAACGCCCGGCGTCTCGTGCAATGGCACGACAAGCAAGCCGTCGTAATTAATCCGCCTCCGCTCCCGATTAGTCAACGGGCCATGGATCGCATCTACGCGCTCCCCTACACCCGGAAACCGCATCCCAGTTATCGCGAGCCCATTCCCGCGCATGAGATGATTAAGGACTCCGTCACGATCATGCGTGGCTGTTTTGGCGGTTGCACATTTTGTTCAATCACAGCTCATCAAGGCCGCATCATTCAGTCTCGCAGCAAGGATTCCGTCGTGCGCGAGTTGCAAACGATGGGCGCCGATCCCGAATTCAAAGGAACGGTCAGCGATGTCGGCGGTCCCACAGCCAACATGTATCAAATGCGCTGCACTCGTCCCGACGTTGAAGCCGTTTGCCGCAGGCAGTCGTGTGTGCATCCCAAAATCTGCAAGCTGCTTGGGACCGACCATGGACCACTCATTGAATTGATGCGCGAGGCGCGCAAGGTCCCTGGTGTCAATAAAGTGCTCGTGGCCAGCGGTATTCGCATGGATTTGGCCCGTCGCTCTCCGACCTACATGCGCGAACTAGCCTCGCACCACGTGGGTGGTTTGCTGAAAGTGGCGCCCGAACATACCGACGAGGAAGTTTTGCACTATATGCGTAAGCCGTCAGGCGACGACTTCGAACGCTTCAGCGAGCAGTTCAAACAGGAATCCAAGCGAGCGGGAAAAAAACAGTACCTCGTGCCCTATTTCATCGCCAGTCATCCGGGCAGCGATCTCAACGCCATGATTGACCTGGCGCTGTTCTTGAAACGCAATGGCTATCGTCCCGATCAGGTGCAAGATTTCATTCCTGCCCCGATGGATGTGGCGACGGCGATGTACTACACCGGTTTGGACCCCTTCACGCTTAAGCCTGTGTACACGGCAAAGAAACTGCGCGATCGTAAAATGCAGCGTGCCTTGATGCAATTCTTCAAACCTGAGAACTATTTCGAAGTGCGGGCGGCATTGCTCGAATCGCAACGAAGCGAACTGATCGGGGATGGCTGCGACTGCCTGATTCCGGCGAAACCACCCAAAGAAGCGCTAACGCGCCGCCGCGCCGAAGCCAACGCTCAATTTCGCGGGGAGTATGTACACACAGTACCAGGAGTGGGTAAGTCTCAGAAGAAGGGGCATCGGAAACAAAGCCGGCACGCTCCCGGGCGAGGTTATCGTCCAGAGCGAAAAGAAGTGAAGAAGAAGCGGTAATATTGGGCCGTAGCGACAGGCTTATTCTTATCAGCCTGAGGCAACGCCAGTTCTTGGAGAGCAAACCAAACTTTTTCAGGCTTCCGTGCTACCGTCCGATTCGTCGGTTGTTTGAAGTTTGTCAGGTGGTAATACGTCCGCAAACAGGGCGCGGAGTTCGCGCAAGTGCTGCCCCGTCGCGGTATGAATGATAAGCGCCTGTCCGCGTCCATCGCTTTGAATTTTGCGCACGCCGAACCCGGTACCTTGCAAACGTCGCCGTGCTTGCGAGGCGCTCACATTTACATGCAAATGATCGCCCTTGAGATAAGACATTCCGCGCATTCGACTAGCGCATCACGTAACGAGTGACACCAAGTCACATCATCGCGGCGCGATCACGTAGATTGTGCTTGGCCCTTACGCGCTAGCACAGCGGCTTGATTCGCATATTTTTCGGCTCGGAACAAGAACTTGCGCTTCTTCGGAGTGGCTTTGGTGTGTTTCGCCAAACTAAAGTACTTGGCCGCCAACTCTTGCTTCACTTGAACACGATGCTCTAAATCTCGGCTAATTGATGACATTCTTAAAGTCCGACAAAAGTACGATATGCGCTGCCGCCACGGCGGAAGCATGCCATTATAAGCGATTTTAGAATCGGAGAAAGGTGGAAACAGCTGCTCAAGGGACAGGTGGAACAGGTGGGACAGGTCGATCTTGTGCGTCGGTTCAGCTTTTTTCGCTGCAGTTCACGTTTTGTTCCGCCTGAACCCAAAACTCCGAGCCGTCTCCTTCAGGACAACCAGCTTCTTCCCAGAGTAAGTAGGCTTGTTCGCGAATTTTCGCTTCGCGGTCTAAGCCCGGTCCCGACTCATGAACCAACGGGTCGTTTTTCATAAGCAAAATTCCCTTTCTCTCACCATCTGGAACATTGACTTCATTTTCCGAATTCTCATTCACTTGTCAAACACCACCTATTTGGGAATCGAACGGCGAGTTCGGGCGTCTCCCCGGTCTTTCTCGCCTTCGGGAATATGCTAAAATTCGACCCGGAACAAAAAAGTTCGCCAACGCGCCCGTAGCTCAATTGGATAGAGCATCGGTCTTCGGAACCGAGGGTTGGGGGTTCGAGTCCCTCCGGGCGTATCTGCCTAAAGTGAATTGAGCAAAGACTTTAACTTTGCAACCTCCTCGGCCGTCAGCTGAGGAGGTTTTTTAATTCCCCCCACTAATTCAATATTTTTGTCGCGTGCGATGACTTTTTCGTAGATCTCTGCGGCGGCGGACTGGGCCGCCTTCTTAGCGCCGTAAAACTTCCGCGTGGTCGCGAAATCCTTGTGTCGCATGACGACCATCACCGTCTCGGCCGACAAGAACAACGTCTACACTAGCTAAGGAGCTTGAAACCTTGATTGCCGCCTTGGCCAAAGAACCTGATGCAATGAAACTTACGACGCCGTAGCGTTGCGATCAGCCGGCCCTATTACGCACTTAGCGGAGCAATAAGCAGGCCAAATTACCGGCACAGTCCTTCCAAGACAGGCGGCCATCGGCAAGGGCAACCTGCGGCCAAGCGTCGGTTTGTTCCAACACTTTCATCTGAAACAGGCGCTGATAGGCACCGGGAGAGCGTTTAACACCTTCACCGACGGAGAGAGTTCCGCGGCCTGCTCAGCCGATCAAGCAGTCGTCGGATGTTTTGATGCAGTTTCCTGCCTCGCCGAGCGAGTCGCCTTTCCCAGTCAGGACGCACGCTTCCTCGTCAACGCAGTGGAAGCGTTCTCAAGACCAATAGATTTTATCGCCGTGTATAACAGGCCTGCAGATTAGTGAGACATGGCCTTGTTCCCAGACTTTCTCGGCGCCGCGGAGCGTGATTCGCAGCCTGGCCACTTGGTTCAGGTTGTAGCCGGACGTTATCAGCACGTGGTTTTCGCGTGTCGAGGGACCGGCGATGTTGTTCGCGTAGTCGGTGGGCCAGGGATACTCGGCGATTGTTTCGCCCTCGTGACCTACGTCGGTACGCGCCCCCAAAAGGCCGTTCAAGTGAAGGTTGCATCTTGAATTCGCAGACTGCAACAAACAGTACGCTTGCCCGGACGAACATACGTTAGCAACCATTGCGACGCTCCTTCACCAAACACTTTGTCCGCTTACCCGATATCGGGGAACCTGAAGAGAATCGCGCCTCTCAGGTTGACCTGGGCCGACACAGGAACGCCATGTCGACTGCATGCTATGCAGATGCGCGGTTGTTCTGTTCGCCAACTTTGTTTTTGACCCAGCCGTTCTTTCCGCCTTTTCACTGGAAACTTTGGATGAGCGTTTGCAGTGCGGCGAGGGCTCGTGTTACGGCTTCCGGCCTAGGAAGCGGAATCTTCAGGTACGGCTCGTTGCGTTCATCGTGTATCACGTGGACTGCTCCGACGCGCTGCTCCGTGGCTTCTTCGGGGCTAGGCGACTGCGAAACGCGGGCGAGTTGCTCCAACAGCGCTACGCCGTGTTGCAGCAGACCCGTTAGCGGGTCGGTTACTTGCGCCGGCGAGACGAATTCGCCGCGTTCCTGCTGCGCTTTAGCGTCGCTTGCAGCCGCGCCGTTCCGCTTGGCGTGGCCGTTGGCGGATGGGGCGGAAGGCAGCGGTTCGCGTACTTCCGGTTCTTCCGGCGCGGCGCGTTCGGTAGGAATCGACGTAGTCGCCCTTTCGACCGACTCCATGAAGCGGTTGAGGCGACTCTTGCCGAGGAACACTTCCTTATCGCCTTCATCGAGTACGCCGGAGAAGAGCGATTTTTTGAAGCCCAACAGCGAAAGCATCCCCTGTTCGATTGTGCCTTCCGACACATAGTTGACCACCCGCACTGGTTGCGTCTGGCCGAGGCGATGGACGCGTCCGATCCGCTGCTCCAGCACCGCCGGGTTCCAAGGCAGGTCGAGGTTAATGACCACGTTGGCGTGCTGCAAGTTGAGGCCCACGCCGCCGGCATCGGTCGACAAGAACGCGCGACACTTGGGATCCTGTTTGAAGCGTCCTACCAGATCCTTGCGATTGCGGCTCTCCACTCCGCCGTGAAAGAATACGTGGCCCCACCCGCGCGACGCGAGGCGGCGCTGCACTAGTTCGTGCATGCGCACCCACTGGCTGAAGATCACCACCTTGGCGCCCGGCTCTTCGAACGTCTCTTCCAGCAGTTGGGCCAGCTCGTCGGGTTTGGTGCTGTGGTCGGTTTTCTGGTCGAGCAGGTAGGTGCTATCGCACGACATGCGCATGTTTTGCAGGGCGATCATCAGCCGCCGCTGGTCGGCTTCGGTCAAGAAACCGTACTTTCGCCACTTGGCTACCACGCGCGACACCGTCTCCTGGTTTTCATCGTGGTAGCCCCACTGCGGCTCGGTCATGGGCAGGAAGAAGTTCTTTTCCAACCGCTCGGGCAGTTGCGTGAGCACTTCTTTTTTGCGGCGGCGCAAAAGAACTGGCGAAAGCGTTTGCGAAATGCGGTCCAAATCTTTGTAACCAACGACGCGCCCCGTCTCCGGCTCTCGCACCTGGTGTTCGTGGAGGAATTGGTACGTCGGCCCCAGCCGGTGCTGGTCAATGAACTGCACGATCGACACCAGTTCTTCCAGGCGGTTTTCCAGCGGCGTGCCGGTGAGCACCAAGCAATACGGCGAGCGGACTTGCTTGACCGAACGGGCGGCGCGCGTTTCCCAGTTCTTGATGCGCTGGGCTTCGTCCAAAATTACCAGGTCGGGCGACCATCGGTTGATGCTCTCCAGGTCGCGGTGCACCACGTCGTAGTTGGTGATCTTGAAGAAGCTGTCCTGCTCGTACAACGCGCGCCGGTGTTGCAGCGGGCCGTTGGTCACCTGCGCTTTGCGCCCGGTAGCGCGAGCAATCTCCTGTTCCCATTGGTGCTTAAGCGATGTGGGGCAGACCACCAGCACGCGTTCCACGCCCAAGCAACGGGCCATCAGTTCCGCGGCGGCAATAGCCTGGATGGTTTTGCCCAGGCCCATTTCGTCGCCCAAGAGCGAACGGCCCGCACGAGCGGCGAACAACACGCCTTCCTTTTGGTACTTGTACAGCGGCAGCTTGATGAGCCGGTCCAGCTCTTTGCTCCGCACGCCCGCGGGAAACGCCTTCGCGAGAATCTCTTTCCGCCGGGCCGCGTCGCGCACTTCGGCAATGAACTCCAGCGCATCTTCGTAAATGCGGAGGCCATGGTCAGCCTCGTTCGCGTCGGCCACAAAGCGGTCGAAGCGGAGGAAGGCGTCTTCGGCTAGGCGGCCCTCGGCGTCGAAGAATGCGGCCGCCAACTGAGCCAGCTTGCGCGAGCAGTCGCTGCCAGGGCGGAAGCGCACCTCGCGCTCGGCGCCGTAATGCAAATAGACTTCGCTGAACCGCGGCTGATAACCCTCGAGGAGCATCCTCTTGCCGCCCCGCTTGCGCCGCAGCCGGTCGAGCGTGAATTCGATGTGCTTGCACGTACCGAGGTTGTTCGTGCGAAAGTCGGGACAAGTGCAATGGTTCTCCCCAGGCCGATCGCCACGAATGCGCACGCGGTAGAGGCCCTTCGACTGCGGATTGTAGACCTCGAATTCAGAGAAGACCGGCGCATCCCCGAGGTTGGACAGCTTCAGCGGTTGTTCGGGGCCAAACTGCCGCCGCAACTCGCGCTGCCACGCTTCCAGCGACATGTCTTCCGGCTTGCGCATCCGCGAGAGCCGCGGCGGCCCCTTCTTCGGTCGCTTCTTCCGCGACGGCCGCACAGAGGTCGAGACGGACGAACGCCGCGGCGTCGATGCCATGGTTCATCTCCCTATTGAGAAACGCGGCGCGTCGATGCCGCAAAACGGCTAGCCTAGCACACGAACGAGGTCGAATGTAGGACCGGCGTCACAACAATAACGTCGGGCGAAACATGCATGAACGTCGCACGAGAAGTGGAAGAGATGGTCCGCGTGAAGCTAGCTTCCGATTGTCACCGAGGCGTCACGGGCAACACCAGAGACTCGCAAAAAAGAACGCCAGAAGGAACGAATCGAGCGAGTGTCTCTTCGAATTTCTCTTGGCGCGATCGCGTGACCGAGTGGGGTAGGAAGGACGCGGGAATATTGCAGTTGGTTCAGTGGTTGATCAAGTGTGCATTGGCTCGGTGAGGTTTGACGTGAAGCCAATTGTCAACGCACGCGCGCCAGTAGGGCGAATGTCAAGACTAAGTACGGCGGTGCGTACGGTGTGTGTGGCAATTTTCTCTGGCGCTGGGGCTAGGGAGGTTATATAACGTAGGCAATTCACGTTGGAGGTTCCTTTCTTCAGGAGTCCGTGATGAGCGAGTTGCCGGCGTTAGATCGGGAGGCGTACCGCCAGCAGATGTTGGCGGAGTTTCAGCGGGTGCTGGAGGATGTGGCCGATGCGGTGGATGACGCGCCGGTCGGACGTGTGATTCGAGATAGCGAGGAGAAGGCTCGCGAAGCCTTGGATCGCTTCCGTCAGATCGCCTACGAGAAGGCGCTGCAGTTGAAGGTGGATGCGGCGGAAGCCGCTTTCCCCCCCTCCGCACAGCCCGACGACTGGAGCGCGGTGGCGGAATAAAGGCCGGCAGCGCTACTCGCTGGTGACGGTCAACGGCCGGGTGCGTCTGCGGCGCACCCGCTGGCATGGAGGAGCCGAGGGAAGTCGCGCTCCCACCGACGCTTGGCTGGACGTCGCCGAA